>NZ_SMRS01000003.1 GCF_008368715.1 Nitrincola tapanii | reverse complement strand
GTTTGCGCAGCGTGCCGAGAAGAAATACGGCATCTCCGCGCGCGACATTCTGGTCGAACTCGGCCGTCGTGGCACGGTGGGCGGACAGGAAGACATGATCGAAGACCTGGCCTTAACCCTGGCGAAACAGCGTGAAGCACAGCAAGCAGGAGCGAACTAATGGGCACTTTAACCCGCGCACAAATTGAAGAGCTGGCCACCTACTGCGAAGAGGCGGAGCTCAAAGCGTATGAGATCACTAAGGTCACCGATCAATACCCGGAGATGACCTACGAAGATGCCTTTGATGTGCAATGGGAAGTGCGTCGTCGTAAAGAAGCGCGTGGCCATAAAATCGTCGGCATGAAGATGGGCCTGACCTCCTGGGCGAAGATGGCACAGATGGGCGTTGAACATCCCTGCTACGGTTACCTGGCCGATTACTTCAGTGTGCCGGAAGGCGGTGAGATCAAGATCGATGAACTGATCCATCCTAAGATTGAAGCGGAGATCGCTTTTGTCACCAAAGCGCCGCTGAAAGGCCCAGGCATCCATATTGGGGATGTGCTGCGCGCCACGGATTTTATTATCCCGGCGGTGGAAGTGATCGACTCGCGCTATAAAGACTTTAAGTTCGACTTAAAGAGCGTGATCGCTGATAACTCCAGCTCTTCACGGTTTATCACCGGCGGGCGCATGGCGCGTCTGGAAGATGTCGACGTGAAGACCCTGGGCGTGGTGATGGAGATCAATGGTGAAGTGGTGGCCACCGGCGCGGGTGCGGCGGTTCTCGGTCATCCGGCGGCGTCGGTGGCGATGCTGGCGAACATGATGGGCGCACGTGGCGAAGAGATCCCGGCGGGCACCTTTATCATGACCGGCGGCATCACAGCGGCGGTCAGCGTGAAGAAGGGCGACTCGATCAACATCCGTTACCAGGATCTGGGCAGCATCACCGCTAAGTTCGTGTGAGGCTGTCTAGACTTATAAGCCTCTAAACTCATCCATACGACCCTTGTGCGCGGTGCAGGAGGGTCTTGATCAAGGAGAAGGCGATGCCGGTGGCACAGATCCATCTACTGGAGGGGCGCAGTGATGCGCAAAAAGAGCAGTTGATCGCCAAGGTAACGGAAGCGATCGCCCAGGCGCTCGACGCTCCGGAAGCGAGTGTACGCGTGATCCTGACCGAGATGCCGAAGCAGCATTTTGGGATCGGGGGACAGTCAGCGAAAAAACTGGGGCGTTAAGCCCCATTTTTATTTCCCCACTCATAAACGAATTTATCGGCAACTTGCCATCATCGGATAAGACTTGCGACAAAACGGATAGAGCCTAATCCGATTAAACACAATCATGTCTCTTGTGTCGGCGATTGCATTCATCCCTCATCCTAATTCACGGATTCAGAGTCAGGATATTCTCAGGCAAGGATTGGATAGTGAGGCGAGGGGGCGATGCTTAAGCTGAGAATAAAAACAAGGAGACCTAACATGCATCAAGATTTAGTGACTCGTATCACCTCCATGATGGAAGAGGATAAGGAAAAGGGCATTTTCCGCGCAAAACGTGAAATGTTTACCGATCCAGAGCTGTTTGAACTGGAAATGAAGCATATCTTTGAAGGCAATTGGATTTATCTGGCACATGAAAGCCAGGTCGCCAATAACAACGATTACTTTACCGGTTATCTCGGTCGTCAGCCGGTCTTTATTACCCGTAACAAAGAGGGTGAATTAAACTGTTTTATTAATGCCTGTAGCCACCGTGGTGCCGTTCTCTGCCGCACGAAAAAAGGCAATAAATCGGTGATGACCTGCCCCTTCCACGGTTGGAGCTTTAATAACAACGGTAAGCTGATCAAGGTTAAAGATCCTGATGATGCCGGTTACCCCGCATCCTTTAACTGCAACGGCTCGCATGATCTGAAGAAGGTTGCGCGTTTTGAATCCTACCGTGGTTTTCTCTTTGCCAGCTTGAACCCTGATGTCAAACCTCTGCAAGAGCATCTGGGTGAAGCGGCAAAAATTATCGATATGATCGTGGATCAGTCTCCAGAAGGCCTGGAAGTCCTGCGCGGTTCTTCAACCTATACCTACGACGGTAACTGGAAGGTTCAGGCTGAAAACGGTGCCGATGGTTACCATGTATCGGCAACCCACTGGAACTATGTCGCGACAACGGGGCGTCGTAAAGCCGGTATGTCCGCCGATGATGTGAAAGCGATGGACGCTTCAACCTGGAACAAACAGAAGGGTGGTTTCTACGCTTTCGAGCAGGGCCATATTCTCCTGTGGATGCGTTGGCCGAACCCAGAAGATCGCCCATTGGCGGAGCGTCGTGCCGAGCTGGAAGCGCAGTTTGGTGCGGCACGTGCGGATTGGATGATCTCCAATCTGCGTAACCTCTGTATCTATCCAAACGTTTTCCTGATGGATCAGTTCAGCTCACAGATTCGCCACTTCCGTCCGATCTCGGTCGATAAAACAGAAGTGACCATCTACTGCATCGCGCCTAAGGGTGAGAGTGATGAAGCACGAGCACACCGTATTCGTCAGTACGAAGACTTCTTTAATGCCTCAGGCATGGCAACACCTGATGATCTAGAAGAGTTCCGTGCCTGCCAGGAGGGTTTCCGTGCCTCCGCCTTGCCTTGGAACGATATGTGCCGTGGTGCTGAACACTGGATCCAGGGTCCAGATGAAAGCGCTAAAGAGATCGATCTCAACCCGGTGATGAGCGGTCAGAAGTCTGAAGATGAAGGCCTCTACACCATTCAGCATCGCTACTGGGTCAATGAGTTGAAAAAAGCGGCAGAAAAAGAAGAGCAGCAGGCATAAGGAGCTAGGCATGAGTATTACTTACGAAGACGTACGCGATTTTCTCTACTCAGAAGCGCGTGCACTGGATGATAAAGAGTGGGATCGCTGGTTAGAGCATTATGCCAAGGAAGCGGAATACTGGATGCCAAGCTGGGATGATGACGGTCAGTTGATCACTGACCCACAGCGTGAAGTGTCGCTGATGTATTACGCGCGCCGTGATGGTTTGGAAGATCGTGTTTTCCGTATCAAAACGGAACGCTCATCCGCCAGCAGCCTGCCAGAGCCGCGCACCCATCATATGCTCAGTAATATTGAGTTGCTGAAAGTCGACGAGAGCAGCTGTGAAGTGCGTTACAACTGGTTCAATAGCAGCTATCGCTACAAAACCGTGGATAGCTATTTTGGCACCACCTTCGTCAACATTAAGCGCGACGAGCAGGGCGCACTCAAAATTACCCGCAAGAAAATCATTCTGAAGAATGACTTTATCCACCACGTGGTTGATGTCTACCACGTCTGATCCAAATCATAATAACAAGGCTCCCCTAAGGGGGAGCCAAGGTAGCTCACAATGCATAAAGTAGCCTTGAATTTTGAAGATGGTGTCACGCGTTTTGTTCAGACACTACCGGGTGAGACTCTGGCCGATGCCGCGTATCGATCAGGTCTGAATATTCCTCTGGATTGCCGTGACGGTGCCTGTGGCACTTGCAAGTGTCATTGCGAATCCGGTCAGTACGAGATGGACGGTTATATCGAAGATGCGCTGTCGGATAAAGAAGCCGAACAGCGTTATGTCCTCACCTGCCGCATGATTCCCGAAACGGATTGTGTCGTGACGGTCCCGGCCTCTTCAGAAGTGTGTGTTCGCAGCCAGTTGGCCGATGTCCATGCCAAGGTGAGTGAAATTACCCGCCTGTCTGAATCCACTTTGAGTTTTTCGGTGGCCGGTGATCAAGTCAGAGCGATGCATTTCTTACCGGGTCAGTATGTCAATATCCAAGTGCCGGGTAGCGATCAAACCCGCGCTTACTCCTTCAGTTCGATGCTGAAAACTGAGGATGAATCGGTCTCTTTCCTGATACGTGTCATTCCAAATGGTTTGATGAGCGGTTACATGACCGAAAAAGCCGCTGTAGGGGATGCTATTACTCTGCGCGGTCCTTACGGGAGCTTTTATCTGCGTGATGTACAGCGCCCGGTGTTGATGCTGGCAGGGGGAACCGGTTTGGCGCCTTTCTTAGCCATGCTGGATAAGTTAGTGCAGCAGGGGCTGTCGCAACCCGTCCACCTGATTTATGGCGTCAACACGGATACTGATCTGGTGGAGTTGGATAAGCTAGAAAACTTTGCTCAGAAACTCGAACACTTCACCTATACCGCCTGTGTGGCGGCTGCTGACAGCCAGTGCGAGCGTAAGGGCTATGTCACGCATCATATGGAGACAGTGCCTTTCCTAACCGAGCCCGAGTTTGATCTTTATCTCTGCGGACCACCGCCGATGGTCGAAGCTGTCAGCCAGTATTTACAAGAGCAATCTATTCAGCCTAGCCACTTCTATTATGAGAAGTTCGCGTCCAGTCAGTGAGAGGTGGAGCATGAAATCCGCACGTTTTGCAAAAAAAGTCGTCGTGGTGACGGGCGCTGCTCAGGGGATAGGACGCGCGGTGGCTCTGCAGTTGGCTCAGGAGGCGGCGCAACTGTTTTTAGTTGACCGTTCAGAGCTAGTCGAAGAGGTGGCCGCTGAGTGCCAAAACTTAGGTGCGCCTGCCGTAGCCACCACCCTGGCAGATCTTGAGCGTTTTGCGGATTGTGAGCGTGTCATGCAGGAAGCGCATGCACACTACAACCGCATAGATGTGTTAATTAACAACGTAGGTGGCACCATCTGGGCGAAACCATTTGAAGCCTATGAAGAGGATCAAATAGAGGCTGAAATCCGGCGCTCACTGTTTCCCACGCTCTGGTGTTGCCGTGCCGTACTGCCTTATATGCAGACCGCAAAATCCGGTGCGATCGTGAACGTGTCTTCCATTGCCACACGCGGTATTAATCGTGTGCCTTATTCGGCGGCCAAGGGGGGAGTGAATGCCCTGACCCTGTGTTTGGCGATGGAGAATGCAACCCAGGGGATACGGATTAATGCGGTGGCTCCAGGTGGCACGGATGTCGGCGCTCGACGTATCCCGCGAAATGAAAATGCTTTGAGTGAGCAGGAAAAGGTTTGGTATCAGCAGATTGTTGATCAAACCCTCGATTCTTCTTTGATGCACCGTTACAGCACACCCGATGAACAGGCGAATGCGATCTTGTTTATGGCTTCGGATGACGCCTCCTACATCACCGGTACGGTCTTACCCGTAGGCGGTGGGGATCTGGGTTAACTCTGTGCTGCTTGAGCAGGGCTTAGGTCCTGCTTTTTTTTTCAAATAAAAATAAGGAAAGATGATGTCTCAGCGTCAATTGATTATTCCCGCCAGTATGCGTTCTGTCTATGAGACCGTCGGTTATGCGCCGGGGGTGTTAGTGAAGGACACACTGTATATCTCCGGCCAAATTGGACGTGACGCTCAATTACAGTTGGTGGAGGCCAAAGAAGCGCAATTCCATCAGGTATTCAAAAATATGCAGGCGGTGCTGGCAGAGGTGGGTGCTCGTTTTGCGGATATCGTAGATGTCACCAGTTACCACACGGATATGCGTGATCTGCCCCTGTATATGAAGGTGCGTGATCAGTATTTCACGGATCCTAACTCAGCGCCTTGTTGGACGGCCATAGGTGCCGCTTCGCTTTGTGGCGCTCCAGGTTATTTCCTCGAAGTGAAAGCAACGGCGGTATTATCTTCCTGATTCTTCTCGCGTTTACTCTGGATCTATCTCGATAAAAATAAGGATGTCTGCGTATGCTTAAGGATCTTTCGCTGACGGCGATTGTGGCTGGGTTGATGGCTGTTCTGGTGTCCTATTCCGGGCCGCTCGCGATTTTGATTCAGGCAGCAAATAATGCCCAGATCTCAGCCGACATGCTGACTTCTTGGATCTGGGCTATCTCAATCGGTGCTGCGATCTCAGGCATCGGCTTAAGTCTTTGGTTAAAAGTACCCGTCGTCACGGCCTGGTCGGCACCAGGCACGGTGCTCTTGGTATCTTTGTTTCCGGGTTTAAGCCTGAATGAAGCGGTTGCGGCCTATATCACAGCCGCCGCCTTGCTGGTCATCATTGGGGTGAGTGGGTTGTTTGAACGCATCATGGCCTATATCCCCAAAGGGGTTGCCGCCGCGATGATGGCAGGCATTCTGTTTGAATTCGGGCTGGGTGCATTTCAAACCTTTGAAGCGGTTGCGCTGGTCACGGTACTTATGCTCTTCGCCTATATCTTACTGAAAAAGCTTCATAGCGGTTATTTTCTGGTGTTATTGCTGGGGGTAGGGATCTTTCTTTCCCTAACGCTCATGCAAGTGAACTTTCAGGGTTTTGAGCTGCTATTCGCGCGTCCACAATTGATAGAGCCTCACTGGACACTGGCCTCAACACTCAGCTTGGCGCTGCCTTTAGTTGTCGTCAGTTTGAGTGGCCAATTTTTACCCGGTTTTGCCATTCTGAAGACTTCGGGTTATCCGCCTAACAGCCGCCAAATTATCAGTGTGACTGGGTTGGTTTCGCTGCCGATGGCGCTCTATGGTGGCATCACCAATGTGATCGCAGCCATTACCGCCTCTTTGTGTACCAGTGCCGAGGCACATCCAGACCCAGATAAACGTTATATCGCCGGCATTGCCAATGGGGTGTTCTATCTGATCGGTGGCGTGTTTGCAGGCAGCATCGTGCTCTTTTTTCAGATCTTCCCCGCTGAGATGATCGCGATTATTGCCGGTTTGGCACTGTTGGGGGCGATCAGTAACAGTCTGTCTATCTTCGTGGCCGAGAAAGAGTATCTGGATGCTTCGCTCATCACTTTCTTGGTGACGGCATCCGGCGTGAGCTTAATGGATATAGGCGCTGCCTTCTGGGGCTTGGTGCTTGGGTGTGGGGTGTATTATCTCTCACATCGCCTGCCAGGCTCAGGTTTGATAAAGAAGAAGGGGTAGGTTGAAACAAACACGGCGCTCAACGGAAAGATTGGAGCGCCGAGTTTGACAAGGATCGTCTTAGCCGAGCCCTTTGGGTTTAGGCTAAAAGTTCTGAGATCTGGGCAAAGGCTTTTTTCTGCCAAACACGCACACGCTGACGCTCCATCATACCCAAATGGCCGTCGATCTCTTTATTGTGAACCGCTGCCCAAAAGCTCAGGCCGTTATTGTCGATTTTGCGCATAGTCGCCGCATGCAAAGCAGGGAGTTCCAAGCAAGCCAGATTCGGATAGGCGGCTTGCACCTGTTCCACTCGTGAAAAATCGGCACCACGCCCAAAGTTTTTCACCAGAATGCAGGTGACTTCCGCGCCCCAGCGTTGCAAGAAGCGCTCTAAGAGATCGGCAGAATCTGGGCCATCATCCACGACATACCAAACGATCAATTTCAGGCCCAGCTCTTCACAGAGCGAAAGAACGCCGTTTTCATCAATCCAGCGCTCAAGCAAACGCTCGCTTTGTGCCGGTAGATCGATGGTGACATTCACATCCTCTTCTACAGCGACCTCAATAATCTGATCTGCACTTTCAAAGGATTCAAGGTTAAGTGAGCGTGCAAACTCACCATAGGAACGGCTGAGCGTGGCATGTGAAGGGTCGGCATCTAGAGCGATAAAGGGTAACTGATGATCCAGACAGTATTGAGCCAGCAAGCGTGACATAACGGATTTGCCTACGCCGCCTTTTTCACCGCCCACAAGGTGTACACATTTCATACAAGGGTTCCTGTTTTGAAGAATGATTTAAGAGGGGCGGGGTGAAGCCTGTGTTGGCCACTCAATCCATTCGTGAGCTGGCTTTATTATGTGCGCCATTCTAACGGTAAAGCGTGTGGGATGGAAAATTTATGAGGGTATAAAGCGATGAATGAAAGAATAAAAGGATATGGTCGGAGTGGAGGGATTCGAACCCCCGACCCTCTGGTCCCAAACCAGATGCGCTACCAAACTGCGCTACACTCCGAAATGCTGCTTTCCGAAAGACGCCTCTCAGAAAAGTGGTGCGTAATTTATTGTAAAATTGAGCCTTCTGCAAGCCACTCGGCAGATTTTTTCTAAAATATATTTCATCTTGAGCTCTGGATTCGCTGCGAGCCAGCTTCTACTATGACGCCCATTCCCTCAGTTTGACACTTAATTTGTTTGAGCTGAGAATCCTGATTCGACCTCTTAATTGTTTGAGTGAGTCCATGTCCTTTCGATCCTGTGCCATCTTTTGCCTGCTGAGTCTTACCCTAATTTTTGTGTCCACCAGTTTTGCTGCGGTGACGAGCTCTGGCCGCGCGCCTGTGAGCGTGGGCGTGGAAGCGCTGCAAGATGGGCGTGAGCAGGTGCAGCAACAGTTACAGCGTGTAGATCCCTCGCCCTTGTTGAGCTGGCAAGAGGCGAGTGCCTTGGCGTCTTGGCAAAGCATGCTGGCTCAGGAGTCTTTGGCCGAAGGTGAGCGTGCTTTTTGGCAAGCGGCACAGGATGCTGAGCAAACGGCTCAGGAGCGTGTGCAGGGGGCTTTGGATCGCTGGCAGCAGGCGCAAGAAGCGGATGCGCGCTTTGCTGAACTCTTAGAGCGTTTGCAGGCATTAGAAACCGAAGAGGTCATGGCGGATGAGGCTGAACCCTTAGCGCTCAGCCAGTTAGAAGCGGTGGTCAGCGAGACACGCTTGACGCTTGGCCGTTTGCGAACGGAATTGGAGCAAAATGCTCAAGCGCAAAATCGTTTGGAAGAGCAGCAGCGTAATCAACCGGAAACCTTAGAGCGGTTTACGCGTGAGTTAGCGGATGCTCAAGTCTCTGAGCGGCCTGAATTAACTGCGCAAGAGGAGTTGGCTTGGCAGGCACGTGAAGAGGCGTTGATTCGACAACGTCAGGCACGTGTTCTGGTCGCGCAGTTAGATCTGCAACTCTTGCCTGCCAGAATCTCGATTCTACGTTTGCAGCAGCGATTTTTAGAGTGGGAGCAAGCGCTTCATCAGATGCGCCTGCAGCGTTTAGAAGTAGAGCTGAGTGATCGCTCCAATGAAGAGCTGCGCCAATTTAGCGCACAGCTGCAAACACTGCTGGAGCGTGAGCCTGATTTAGAAAATGTTTATGCTGCTCAGGTGACCAGTTTGCGTGCGCGGATGGATGCCATTGCGTCGGCCTATGCGCAATCGCTGGTGTTGCAAGCTAATCGTGATACCTATGCACGTTTGGAAACACGCTTAAGCCAAAGTTTGCAAAGTGTGCAGGAGCGCTTGGAGGTCAGCGGCTTGACGGAAGCCTTGGGGGTGCAGTTCCTCGAAGAGCGCAAACGTCTGCATGAGCTCAATGATCAGCGCTTTGCCTTACCCGATTTAGAGCGTGAGTTGGCGCAGGCACGTTTACGTGTGATTGCCGTGCGTGATCAGCAGCGACAGCATCAGGAAGCGATTGCACAGGAGACGGATCCTCTGCTGCAGCCACTGCAGCGTTTGACCAGCCAGATCATTACGGCACAGCTGGCGTCTGAGGAGCAGCTCACGGAGTTGTTACGGCAAAATGAGGTGCGCTTACGCAGTGTCAGTGATCTGGCGCGCCGCTTGGATCAAACGCTGAATGAAAGTTTGCTCTGGTGGCCGAGCCACAGTCCGATCAGTCTGAGTTGGCTGGCACAGGTGCCCGCCGCAACGGTTCTGTTGCTCACGGCCTCTGAGTGGGGAGCTGTGACTCAGGTCATGGCCTTGGTGACACTGCAGACGTCGGTACAGTTATTGATTTTGGCGCTGTTTATTGCCGCGCTCTACATGGCGGGTCGGCGTGCTCCTGGGATTCTAGAAGAGCTGGCTGAGCAAGCGTCCCATCGTTTCACTGATAATATGGGCCTTACTCTGCGAGCGATTAGCTGGAGCTTGTTGCGTGTAGCCCCTATTCCTTTATTGCTGTGGATCATGGCTTGGCGTTTAGAGGGCGTGGCCGATACGTCGCAGGTGGCGATTTCGCTGTCGAATGTGATGTACAACGCAGCGACCTGGTGGTTCTTTGGGCATCTTCTACATCTGTTTACCCGTGAAACCGGTGTGGGGGTGAGCCATTTTGATTGGAATCCGGTGTTTGCACGCCGGATTCGTATTGAGCTGATCTGGTTTTTGCCGGTACAGCTGCTGCTTATTCTCTTCTTGGCGTTGGTGTTTAATCACCCCGATGAGCGGGTGTATGACGTCTATGGCCGTCTCGCACTGGGCTTGGTGACCTGTCTGAATGCGGTGTTGGCATGGCGCTTATTAGCTCCGGATCAAAGCGCAGATTCTGGTTTCTTTCATACCACTCAGCGTAAATTTTTACGTTTGGGTGCAACGGGCATCTTTGTCTTGCTGCTGCTTCTGGTGGTTGCCGGTTATCTGCTGACGGTTGGTGAGCTTTTGCCACGCGTGGTGGATACGCTGGTGATGATGGTGGTGGTGTGGTTGGGCTACTCCCTGGCGGCACGGGCGTTGATCTTGAGTGAAACCCATCTGCGCATTCGTCGGATGCGTGAGCAGCGGGCTAAAGCGGCGGAAGAGAGTGGGAATACCGGTGCGGAAGGTGGTGTGGAGCTGCCCGATCAGCATTTGAGTATTGAGCATATCAACTTACAGACGCGAACGCTGTTGCGTACAACGGTGGTTAGTAGTTTTCTGGTCGCGCTCTTTTTGGTTTGGGCAAGTGTTTTACCGGCGCTGACCTGGTTGGATGGTGTGACGCTTTGGTCACGTGCGATCCAGGTGGGGGATGCCGAGATTCTCAGTCGTGTTAGTCTGCAAGATTTTCTGTTAGCCCTGTTTCTAGGGGGTGTGTTCACTTTGGCGGCGCGCAACCTTCCGGGGCTGGTGGAGATTCTGCTCGCGCGCAGCAAAATGATGGATGCTGCGCACAGCTATACTGTCACCACTTTGATGCGCTATGCCTTAACGGTGGTGGCGGTGATCACGGTCTTCTCACTTTTGGGCTTGCGCTGGAGTGAGTTGCAGTGGATGGTGGCAGCCCTCACCCTGGGTTTGGGTTTTGGTCTTCAGGAGGTGGTCGCCAACTTTGTCTCGGGTGTGATTATGCTGTTTGAACGACCTGTGCGCGTGGGGGATACCATCAGTATTGGCGAGTACAGCGGAACGGTTTCGAAGATCCGCACACGTGCCACCACGATTATCGATTGGGATAATCGCGAAGTGGTGGTGCCCAATAAGAACTTTATTACCGAACGCCTGATTAACTGGACATTGAGTGACAATATCACCCGTATCGTCATCCCAATTGGGGTGAGTTATAGCTCAGATCCCGAGCAGGTGATGGAGATTCTGTTGCAAATAGCACGTGAACATCCACTCACGCTTGATGAGCCGGGTCCTTCTGCGTATTTTGTGCGTTTTGCTGACAGTACGTTGAACTTTGAGTTGCGCGTCTACGTGGATCAGATGAAGGATCGCTTAGTGACAACCAGTGCTTTGAACGTACAAATATTGAAGGCGTTTCGTGAGAAGGGGATTGAGATCGCGTTTCCGCAGATGGATCTACATATTCGAGATCTACCGACTTCACGCCCCGAAGTGGAGTTGCCAGCCTTGCGTTAGTCGTGGGCGCCTGCTTTTCAGAAGGGGTGCTTAATCTGAATCAAGTTCACAAAAAAAGGGCCGGGTCTTACGACCGGGCCCTTTTTGTTTTGTTTAAGAGCAAGGCAGTTGCTTAGCCTTTCATGCTCGCCAGTGCGGCATTCAATGTAGCGCTTGGACGCATAACCGCTTTGGTTTTTTCTGGGTCAGCGTGGTAGTAACCCCCGATATCCGCAGGCTTGCCTTGAACCGCATTCAGCTCTTCAACGATTTTCGCTTCGTTTTCAGTCAGCGTTTGCGCCAGAGGTGCAAACTTGGCTTTCAGTTCTGCATCATCGTCCTGAGCTGCCACTTCCTGCGCCCAGTACATGGCTAGGTAGAAGTGGCTGCCACGGTTGTCCAGCTCGCCGGTACGACGTGATGGAGACTTGTTGTTCTCCAGCAGTTTTTCCGTGGCTTTATCCAAGGCCTTGGCCAGGACTTTAGCGCGTGGGTTGTTTTCTTTGATGCCCAGCTCTTCCAGGGAAACGGCTAGGGCCAGGAACTCACCCAGTGAATCCCAACGCAGGTGGTTTTCTTCAACCAGCTGCTGTACGTGCTTAGGTGCGGAACCGCCTGCACCGGTTTCGTACATGCCACCACCGGCCAACATCGGCACGATAGACAGCATTTTCGCTGAAGTGCCCAGTTCCATGATTGGGAAGAGGTCGGTCAGGTAATCACGCAGTACGTTACCGGTAACAGAGATGGTGTCTTTACCACGGATCAAACGCTCCATCGTGCGACGGATCGCAGGGATGTAAGAGTTAATACGGATATCCAAGCCTGTGGTGTCGTGCTCTTTCAGGTAAGCTTCGACTTTCAGACGCAGCTGAGCATCGTGCGCACGCTCTTTGTCCAGCCAGAAGATCGCAGGGGTGTTGGATTGACGTGAACGTGTTACCGCCAGTTTAACCCAGTCACGGATCGCTGCGTCTTTAGTCTGGCAGGCACGCCAGATGTCGCCTTTCTCAACCTTGTGCTGCATCAGCACGCTGCCGTCTTTGGCATCGACAACACGCATGATGCCGTCGGCTTTCAGTTCATAGGTTTTGTCGTGTGAGCCGTACTCTTCTGCTTTCATCGCCATCAGACCTACGTTAGGTACGGTGCCCATAGTAGTCGGATCAAACGCGCCGTTGGTTTTGCAGAAGTTGATCATTTCCTGATAGATGCGTGCATAGGTACTTTCTGGCATCACGGCTTTAGTATCTTTAGCCTTGCCATCCGGGCCCCACATCTGACCAGAGTTACGAATCATTGCTGGCATAGAAGCATCAACGATCACGTCACTTGGAATGTGCAGGTTGGTGATACCTTTAACAGAATCCACCATCGCCATTTCTGGACGATTGGCATAGCAGGCGTGAATGTCTTTGAGGATCTCTTCCTGCTGAGAATCTGGCAGAGCTTTGATCTTGTCGTAGACGCTGCTCAAACCGTTGTTTGGATTGACGCCCAGTTCTTCAAACAGCTTGCCGTGTTTTTCGAACAGATCTTTGTAGAAAACGGTTACTGCGTGACCAAATACGATAGGGTGAGACACCTTCATCATGGTGGCTTTAACGTGCAGTGACCACATCACGCCGGTTTCACGGCAATCTTCCAGCGTGTCTTCGAAGAATTTGCGCAGCGCTTTAGCGCTCATGAACATAGAGTCCAGAACTTCACCTTTCTCCAGGTGCAGTTCTTTTTTCACTTCGACCTTGCCGTCTTGACCGACAAACTCGATACGCACGTCGGTTTCTTCCGGCAGAGTGATGGATTGCTCGCTAGAGTAGAAATCGCCACCTTTCATATAAGCAGCATGGGAGCGCGACGCAGCACTCCATTTCCCCATAGAGTGAGGGAATTTACGCGCATAGGCTTTTACTGCAGCCGGTGCGCGACGGTCGGAGTTACCCTGACGCAGAACGGGGTTGACGGCAGAGCCGAGGATCTTGGCATAACGGCCCTGGATGTCACGTTCAGCGTCGGTTGCAGGCTCATCTGGGTAAGACGGTATTTTGTAGCCCTGAGACTGGAGTTCAGCAATCGCTGCCTTTAACTGTGGAATGGAGGCGCTGACGTTAGGCAGTTTGATGATGTTGGCGTGCGGATCGTGGGTCATTTCGCCCAGTTCAGCTAGAGTATCGACAACACGCTGATCTTCGCTGAGGTATTCGGGGAAGGTTGCAAGAATACGGGCTGCAACGGAAATATCACTGGTTTCTACACTGATGCCGGCTGGAGCGGTGAAGGTTCTGATGATAGGAAGCAGAGATGCGGTAGCAAGCGCAGGTGCTTCATCGGTCAGAGTGTAGATAATTTTTGGACTCTTATCTGTCATTTTATTCCCCAAGTTGCATGGCTGAGTGCCTGTGGTTGGAAACTAAGGCGTTATTATGCTCGTTTTGGCACGAATTATTCTTTTCTAGTAAAAAAACTACAGGCGGTATTCTACAGAAAGTGACTAGAACTTTATACCGTCATTCTATAGACCAATGGCTAAAGACGAAGCGTCTAAGATGCAGATCTTCGGCATCTAATAGATTGAATTGATCCTGCTTGCTGTACCAATAGTTTAATTTAAATAAAAATCAATCTCACTTGCGCTTGACGGGCGCAATATAAGTGAGAATAATTCCGGTTATTGTTTTTAAGACGTAATGTGTTAATCAACCCTCGTAGTAAGGATAAATCATGCAGAAGAAAATCCTGGCCGGTTTGGCTCTTATGGGTTCAATGGTGTTGGCGCCTTTGGCATCGGCGTCCAGCTTGACGTTGTATTCAGGCCGTGGTGAGGCCATGGTGCAGCCGATCATTCAGCAGTTTGAAAAAGAAAGCGGCATTAAAGTTAATGTGCGTTACGGTGATACAGCGCAGCTAGCGGTCTTGCTCCAGGAGGAGGGGGCACGCTCACCAGCCGATGTTTACTGGGGTCAGGATGCCGGCGCGATGGGAGCTTTGAGCAATGCGGGCTTGTTAGCGCCACTGCCAGAGAGTATTTATAAAGATCTGCCGGGCATTTTCACCAGTAAAACAGGCCAGTGGGTGGCGGCCAGTGGTCGTTCACGTGTGATCGCTTATTCGACTGAGCGTGCCAGTGAAGCGGAGATTCCTGCTTCTATTTTTGATCTGACCGATGCGAAGTATAAAGGCCGCATAGGTTATGCGCCGACGAATGGCGGGTTCCAATCCTTTGTGACGGCGATGCGTGTACAGCACGGCGATGCGAAAACGCTGGAGTGGCTGAAAGGCTTGAAGGCCAATGAGCCTAAGGTCTACCGCAACAATACGACTCAGGTACAGGCAATTGGTGATGGTGAGATAGACTTTGCACTGGTAAATAATTATTATTTGCCTCGCTTTGTGGCCTTTAATCCAGAATTCCCAGCCAAACAGGCGTATTTTGCGAAAGGCGATATCGGTAACCTGGTGAATGTGGCCGGTATCGGTGTCCTGAAAAGCAGCAAAAACAAAGCAGAAGCTCAGAAATTCGTCGAGTACATGTTATCACCTGCGGCACAGCAGTACTTCGTCTCTTCGGTGAGCGAGTATCCAGTGGTTCCCGGTATCATCGCTAACCCTGTGATGGGGGAGCTGGATGATCTGTTAGAGCTGGCACCTGAGATTGATCTGGATGCCCTGGCTGATCTAGAAGGCACTCTGAAGCTGCTGCGTGATGCGAATATGCTGTAAGTTTGACTCTAGAGCTTTTGCCCCTAGCTCTGGAGTTTAAAAGTGTTACTCAAGCCAGTGTCTTCGGCATTGGCTTTTGCTTTTTTAGAGATGGTGACATCTTGGGGCGTTTTTTATTTCGGCTACAGTGAGCAGTAATGAGTCACCCAGACGCCCAAA
Source organism: Nitrincola tapanii (assembly GCF_008368715.1). GTDB lineage: Bacteria > Pseudomonadota > Gammaproteobacteria > Pseudomonadales > Balneatricaceae > Nitrincola > Nitrincola tapanii. Next base: position 306,884 of record NZ_SMRS01000003.1, on the reverse strand, counting down.
TCAGTTCAACCGGCCCATTATTATTACGCAAACGGCCGCCTATTTTTCTTCTCGTGCCCGCTATTTTTGTAGCGGTCTGCATGTTCATTCCGCTTGTTTATCTTTTCGTGCGTGCCGGTCAGGCACAGCCGGATCAGTTGCTTGAGCTGGTTTTTCGTCCGCGTAATCTAGAGTTGCTATGGAATACTTTGCTGTTAACGGCAGGGGTTCTGATGATTTGTAGCTTTTTGGCCTTCCCCTTGGCTTGGTTGGTCACTCGAACCACGATTGCGGCTAAAGGTTGGTTGACGGTGTTAGCCGTGGTGCCCTTAGCCGTGCCGGGTTATGTCATGGCCTATGCCTTGTTGGGGATTGGTGGCAACCTGGGTGTGCTTTCACAGCTTTTTGGTATCCGCATCGCTAATATTTCGGGTTATTGGGGGGCAGTCTGGGCCTTGTCTCTGTACACCTTTCCTTACCTCTTTCTGAATTTGCGTGCGGCTTTAATGGGGCTGGATACCTCTCTGGAAGAAAGTGCGCAGAGTTTGGGATATTCGCGTTGGGAGGTGTTGTTGAAAGTGATACTGCCCCACCTTTTGCCTGCGATTTTAGCGGGTTATCTGGTGGTGGGCTTGTATGTGCTTGGGGATTTTGGGGCGGTGGCGCTTATGCGCTATGAAGCCTTCAGCTATGCGATTTTCACTCAGTATTCCGGTGCTTTTGATCGTATCTATGCGGCTTGGTTAAGCATAATGCTCTTGGCTCTCGCCGGGATGTTTCTGTTGATGGAAGCCTATGTGCTCAAGCGTAAACGCTTAGCCAGTGTCGGAAGTGGTGTCGGGCGTGCGGTTTCTCCGAAGCCTCTGGGAGCTTGGCAACCCTTGGCTTGGCTCTATGTGGCCTTTGTGTTTATGGCTTCAATCGGGATGCCGGTGGCGATGCTGGGCTATTGGTTGTTCTTGGCACCACCGGATATCAGTGTGTTTTGGCAGGTGCCCGTGACCTTCATGCATTCCGCTTTAGCGGCTATGCCAGCCGCGCTGCTCGCGGTCGTTTTGGCTTTGCCTTTGTGTTTCCTGTCGGTGCGTTATCCGTCTAGCGTGACGCGCCTGCTGGAACGGAGTGCTTATATAGGCTATGCCTTGCCTCCTTTAACCCTGGGGTTGGCGATGGTGTTTTTTGCCTTGCAGACCGCCTTCTTCTTCTACCAGACTCTAGGTTTACTCATCATTGCTTGGACGATTGCTACCCTGGCCTTGGCTATGGGGCCGATCCGCAGTGCGTTGTTACAGATGCGTCCCAGTACGGAAGAGGCGGCCTATGCACTGGGTTATACGCCGGCTGCAACCTTCTGGCATGTGGTTTTCCCGCGCTTAAGACGCGCGGTCTTGGCGGCTTTGGCGCTGGTTTTCCTTTTCTGTATGAAAGAGTTACCTATTACCTTTTTATTGGCGCCTACCGGTTACTCGACCTTGGCGGTCACGGTGTTTTCGCGTACAACGGAAGGCTTGATGGCGGAAGCGGCACCTTTTGCGGCCGCCATCGTCTTATTTTCAGGGTTGTCCGTGGGTATGGTGCTGAATCGAGAAGCTCAAAAGGGGGCGCGATGAGTCAAAGTCTGTTAGGTCAGGGTGGCGTTGAAATCGAAGATCCTCGCCACTCACCTGAAGTGCAGATAGAGGTGAATCAACTCACCAAGCTGTTTCGCCAGGGGGAGCGGGCGGCGGTCAACGGCATTTCGTTTACCCTACATAAGGGCGATATTCTGGCGCTTTTAGGTCCGAGTGGATGTGGTAAAACCACCACCTTGCGCATGATTGCTGGGTTCGAGCAGCCGGATTCCGGTCAGATTCTTTTGCAAGGCCAGGATGTGACGCGCTTGTCACCTCAGGCACGCAAAATCGGTTTTGTGTTTCAGGACTATGCACTCTTCCCGCATATGACGATTGCGCAGAATGTGGCGTTTGCCATGCGCCATCTTGCTAAGCGCGAGCGTCCGGCCAAGACGCGTTATTGGTTGGAGCTGATGGGGTTGCAGGGCTTGGAAAACCGCTATCCGAATGAGCTTTCAGGTGGACAGCAGCAACGCGTTGCGCTGGCACGTACTCTGGCGGCGGAGCCGGATCTGGTTCTTCTCGATGAGCCTTTCTCTAATCTGGATGCTTCGTTGCGTGAAACGACACGTAATGAGATGCGGGCGTTGTTTAAGCGTTCCGGCACAACGGTGATATTAGTGACCCATGATCAAGCTGAGGCGCTCACCTTTGCCGATCAGGTCGGCGTGATGAATGCCGGTCGTCTGGAGCAGTTGGATACTCCGCAGCATGTTTATCAGTATCCCTCTAACGCCTTTGTCGCACGTTTTCTGGGCCATACAAATCTGCTGTATGGGGATGCCGATAATGGTTTGGTCAAAACGGCACTGGGGGATCTGCAGATTGAGCCGGGTGTGGTCGGCCAGGTGCGTTTATCTCTGCGCCCTGAGGATCTGCATTTGAGTCCAGCGCCGACCTGTGATGCGGCGGCGCGTGTGATTTCCCGTGAGTTTCGTGGGCATGATTACTTTTACACGCTGGAGCAGGACGGCGTGCAGTATTGTGTCATCGCACCGAGCCATCATTGTTTTGATGTGGGCAGTTGGGTGAATATTAATGTGCTGCGCGGGGGCTCAGTTCTACCGCACTGATTTAACCCCCTGATTTAGCTCCCTGATTTAACCCAGGTACCAGGTGACGATGGGGCCGCCCCACAGGATGGCAACCCAGCCCGCAATCGCTAAATAGGGGCCAAAGGGCAGAGGATTGGCGGCATCATGTTTGCGTAACAGAATTAAAAGTCCGGCCAGTAACACGCCTGCTACAGATGAGAAAAGGATGACAAGAGGTAAGGTGGCGACACCGCCCCAGGCCCCTAGAGCTGCTAGCAGCTTAAAGTCTCCATACCCCATTCCTTCCTTGCCCGTAATGAGCTTAAACAGCCAGTAAACCCCCCAGAGGATGAGGTAGCCCAGCGCAGCACCCCAAACCGCATCATCCAGTCGTGTAAACAGCTCAAAGCTATTTAGCAACAATCCCAACCAGAGTAATGGCAAGGTGATCGCATCGGGTAGAAGATGGTGGTCGATATCGATAAAAGAGAGGGTAATTAAGGCCCAAGTCAACAACATCAGTGAAATGGAAAGGGTATTTAACCCAAATTGCCAGACGATAATCGCAACCAGAAGGGCGCTTAAGAGTTCGACGCACGGATAACGCATCGAAATCGGTGTTTGACACGCACTGCAACGTCCTTTCAGCCAAAGCCAGCTCAACAGTGGGATGTTTTCATACCAGGCAATTTGATGACCACAGTTGCGGCAGGCGGAGCGTGGCGTCGCGAGGTTAAAAGTTGACTCCGCCTTCGCCGTCTCGCCTGCGGCGTGACTGTCTTCCAGAGCCGCCTGCCATTCGCGCTCCATCATGATGGGTAGGCGATAGATCACAACATTTAAAAAGCTGCCAATCAGTAGGCTAAAAACAAAGGTGAGCGCGACAGCCAGCAAGGACTGCGCGGGGAGTAACTCAAACCAGATCATCAAAGCAGGGATTCCTAAGTCTATAGGCTGAACAGATTAATCAGCTTGGTCAGGTTGTGTAGCAAACTCAACCTATAGGATTGCATTTACACAACATTGCCAAGCTGGAAGATCGGTAGGTACATGGCAATGACCAAACCACCTACGAGCGTACCCAGTACGACCATGATCATGGGTTCCAGGAGGCTGGAGAGGTTGTCGACGGCGTTATCGACCTCTTCTTCATAGAAGGAGGCGATCTTGTCCAGCATGGTGTCGAGAGAACCGGCCTCTTCGCCGATGGCAATCATCTGTGTCACCATGGCTGGGAAAATGCCGGTCATATTGACGGCATTTTGTAAGGACTGGCCGGTAGAGACGCCGTTACGAATCTGGATGATGGCAGTGCGGAAAACCACGTTACCCGCCGCACCTGAGGCAGAGTCCAGGGCTGCGACTAACGGAACTCCTGCCGCAAAGGTGGTGGAGAGGGTGCGCGTAAAGCGTGCAATGGCAGCCTTGTAGAGAATTTCACCCAGCACTGGAATTTTGAGTACGCTGCGATCCACAAAATCAGAAAACTTTTGTGATTTCTCGCGCAGTTTGGTGAAACCGAAACCCGCTGCAATCGCCGCAAGCAGCACAATAAACCAGTATTTCTGCGCAATGTCCGACAAGCCGATCACAAACAGAGTAAAGGCGGGAAGATCGGCACCAAAACTGCGGAAGATGTCCTGAAACTGAGGCACGACTTTAACCAGCAGGATGGCAGATACCACGATACCTACCACGACCACGGCGGCTGGATAGGTCATGGCTTTTTTGATTTTTGCCTTGAGGGATTCAATCTTTTCTTTGTAGGTGGCGATACGATCCAGCATGGTTTCCAATGCGCCGGATTGTTCACCCGCGCGCACGAGCGAGCAGGTCAGGTCGTCGAAGTATTTAGGGTGGCGACTTAGTGCTGTAGAGAAGTCAGTGCCACTGCTCACATCGCCGCGAATTTCGTAAATCAGCTCTTTAAGCTTAATTTTTTCTGCACCGTTGGCCACGATTTCCAATCCCTGAATCAGAGGGACACCGGATTTCATCATGGTCGCCATCTGGCGCGTGAAAAAGGCGATATCTAGAGGCTTGATCGGTTTCGCTTTGCTGTTAAACAGGCTAAATGAACTTTGTTTTGCGACCTTGCCGGGATTGATGCCCTGCTTACGTAATAAGGCTTTGGCGGCCGCGATGTTTTCAGCATCGATTTTGCCTTTGCTTCTGTTCCCGCTGCGATCCTTACCTTCCCAGTTAAAGGTAAGTTTCTTTTTTTCCTTGGTGGCGGCGTTTGCCATCGACGTAGCTTCCCGTATCAGGTTTTAATCACGCGGTTCATTTCTTCGAGGCTGGTGAGGCCGTTGGCGACTTTGAGTAAACCGGATTGGCGTAGGGTTCGAAACCCTTGCTCGCGTGCCACACGAAGAATATCCAGCGAGTTGCCATTTTCCATAATACATTCTGCGATTTCTGGCGTCATGGCCAGCATCTCATAAATCCCCACACGCCCTTTGTAACCCTTATTACACTTAGGGCAACCCTCATGGTTGGCTTCAAACAAATGCAACTTAGGGATCTGCTCTAGCGTAAACCCTTCTTCAAGTAGGGTGGCTTCTGGAAGTGTAGTGGGTTTTTTGCAGGATTCACATAAACGCCGCCCAAGACGCTGCGCAATAATCAAACTGACCGAGGTGGCGACGTTAAAGGCCGGAACCCCCATGTTGCGCAAACGTGTCAGGGTTTCGGGTGCGCTGTTGGTGTGTAGTGTAGAAAGGACCATGTGGCCTGTTTGCGCGGCTTTGATCGCAATCTCTGCCGTTTCCAGGTCACGTATCTCACCGACCATGACCACGTCCGGGTCCTGGCGTAAGAAAGAGCGCAGGGCTTCGGCGAAAGTCAGGCCAACCTTGGTGTTCACATGTACTTGGTTAATACCGTCCATGTTGATCTCAACCGGATCTTCCGCCGTTGAGATGTTGCGTTCTGAGGTGTTGAGGATATTCAGGCCGGTATAGAGGGTCACAGTTTTACCGGAACCGGTGGGGCCGGTGACCAGGATCATCCCTTGAGGTTGGTTAAGAACCCGCAAATAAGCTTCTTTCTGGTCGGGTTCAAACCCCAGTGCTTCGACACCAATTTTGGCGCTGCTGGGGTCGAGAATACGCAGTACAATTTTTTCACCCCAAAGGGTCGGCAGGGTGTTCACACGAAAGTCGATGGAGCGATTTTTCGAAATTTTCATTTTGATACGGCCATCCTGAGGCACTCGGCGCTCAGAGATATCCATATTCGACATGACTTTTAAGCGTGCCGCTAGGCGTGAAGAGAGGTTCAGGGGAGGCTTGTGCACCTCTTGCAAAATACCATCGATACGGCAGCGGACGCGATAAGTCTTTTCATAAGGCTCAAAGTGAATATCGGAAGCACCGGTCTTGATGGCATCCATGAGCACCTTGTTAATGAAACGAACGATGGGGGCATCACTGGCGGCATCTTCGGCGCTTTCTTCCTCTTTATTGGCCTGCGCGTCTTCTATATTGATATTATCGAGGTCAGCATCATCTAAATCATCTAGAGCTGTGTTTTGCTGTTGATCTAAATATTTCTCTAAAGCGACTGCGAGCTTATCTTCCTCGACGATCACCACTTCGGTGATGACACCCGTGTGGAATTTAATCTCATCCACACCCTGAAGATTAGTCGGATCGGCGACCGCGACATACAGACGATTCTCGCGCTTCATCAGCGGGAGCATATGATGCTTGCCAACAAGAGCGTCGGAGATGATGTCCCTTGGGAAAGAGTCGTTAGGGATAACATTCAGGTCAAGCAGAGGAAGGCCAAACTCTTCGGCGGCGGCTGAGGCAGCGCGATGCGCACTGACGAGGCGTTGGCGGATGATGTAACTGACAAAGGGTTGGTTTTCAGCGCGGGATTTATTCAGCGCATCGAGAGCAACATCGTTTGAAAATACGCCGTCTGCAACGAGTCGTTTCGCCAGACCGCTCAGTGGTTGTGCGCCTTGTGCCACCTTAACTCCCTATTTGCGCTTATAATTATCGCCGAAGCAATCAAAACACAGAAAAGACAAGTTATCAATTGTCCTACAGCAAGGATTCGAACGCTTGATTGAACCCCCACTACGCCTTTGGCGCATTCTCAGGCTAGTCGCCATTTATCGACTCTTATTGGCACTACTGCTGCTGTTTCTGGGCATCAGCGGTTATCTGCCAGCGATGTTTGGTCAGGAAGCCCCTCAACTCTTTTTGGCCGTCACCCTGGTGTATCTGGTGCTCAGCTGTGTGATGCTCTACCCACTTTGGCGTCCGGTGTTGGGTTTTGCCCTGCAAAATACGCTGTATTGCCTCATCGATATTCTGTTTATCAGTCTGTTGATGTTTGCCAGTGGTGGTGTCAGCAGTGGCGTCGGCATGCTGTTGGTGATTAGTGTGGCAAACGCTGGCATGCTGGCCAGTGGGCGTATGGCGTTTTTTTTCGCCGCCTTAGCCTCTTTAGCCGTGTTGGCCGAAGGGCTTTATCGCGATTTGATGCTGAGCCAGGGGCAAATCAGTTATCCCTTAGCGGGACTTTTGGGGCTGACCTTGTTTGTCACAGCACTCTTGGCGCAAGTGCTGAGTAAACGTGCTCAGGATCAGGAGTTGTTGGCGCAGCAGCGCGGGATTGATCTGGAGAACATCTCACGCCTAACCGATTTTGTGATACAGAAGATGGCCACAGGCGTGATCGTCGTAGGGCAAACAGGCCAGGTGCGCTTGGTTAACCAGATGGCGCGAGATCTCTTACAGATCCAGGATAAACCCTTGGGGCAAGCGCTCAGTGAATATTCAGTAGAGTTGAATCTACAACTGCAACTCTGGAAGCATCATTTGGAAGCACGCCCGGCACGTAAATTGTTATTGCTCCCGCAGGGGCGAATATTGATGCAGATTTTGCCTTTTGGTGAGGTGAATAGAGCGCAGGGACGCCATGCTGTACTCATGCTATTGGAGCAAGCGGAAGCGGTCGAGGAGCAGGCACAGCAGTTGAAACTGGCCGCTTTGGGGCGTTTAACGGCAAGTATTGCTCATGAAATCCGCAATCCACTCAGTGCGATTCATCACGCCGGTAGCCTGTTACAAGAAAGCCCGTCGCTCTGTGCAGAAGATCAGCGCTTGACGCAAATCATTGCCGAACAAAGTCAGCGCATTAATCAAATTGTAGAAGATGTGCTGCAGCTTGGGCGCAGTAATCGACAGGAACCACAGGCGCTGGATTTGACGCTATGGCTACCTAGATTTGTACAGGAGTTTCACTCCTTGCACACTGAAGTCAGTTTGGATCTAGAGCTTGAGAGTGAAGCGGTGCAAGGTGAGGGGGGCTGGTCAGCACAAACGCGTGCTTGGTTTGATGCTCTGCACTTACAGCGTATTCTCACTAACCTCTGTGTGAATGCCGTGCGCCATGCGTTACAAGGTGAAGGTGAGGCAAAGGTCGTGCTTAAACTTGCTCGTTTGACCGCAACGCGCGCTTTTTTGGAGGTTTGTGATACAGGGCCGGGAGTCCCTAAAGCACAACGTGATCAACTGTTTGAACCCTTTTATACCACCGTCGCTAAAGGCACAGGCTTAGGCTTATATCTCTCGCGTGAGCTGGCACAAGCGAATCAAGCAGAGTTAAGCTATCGTGAGCAGGAAACGGGTGGAGCCTGTTTTCGTTTGACTTTTAATTGTAGCGAGAGTGCACAGGACTCAGCATGAATCCATTCAGTTCACCGGGTCGGGTGGCGGCTGAAGTGAAGCCGCGTGTGTTAATTGTGGATGACGAACCGGCGATCCGCGAATTGTTGGTGATGACGCTTAGGCGTATGAATATTGACTGCTTAGAAGCGGAAACCTTGGAGCAAGCCTTGGCGCGTTTGCAAGCGGCGTCTTCTAAAAATGCGGAACCGATTCATTTGTGTTTAACCGATATGCGGTTACCGGATGGCAGCGGTATGGAGGTGATACGCTTTATTCAGCAGTCTTGCCCTGGGGTGCCGGTGGCGATGATTACGGCACATGGCAATATGGAAATGGCGATTGAAGCCTTAAAAGCGGGCGCTTTTGATTTTTTGAATAAGCCCATCGAACTACCGGTGTTGCGCACCTTAGTGACCTCGGCTCTGCGTTTGCAAGAACCGGTTTTGCCTGCGCAGGGGCCGCAGTTGTTGGGCGTTTCACAAGCCATGGAGCAGTTGCGTCGTACGGCAGGCAAGTTGGCGCGTAGCCAAGCGCCGGTTTATCTCAGTGGTGAGTCGGGTACCGGCAAAGAGCGTGTAGCGCGCTTAATCCATCATCTCGGCCCGAGAGCCGATCAACCCTTTATCGCGGTTAACTGTGGGGCGATTCCCGCTGATCTCGTGGAAAGTGAGCTGTTTGGTCATCGTAAAGGGAGCTTTACCGGCGCCATGCAGAATAAGGCAGGTTTATTTCAAGCTGCGCAGGGCGGAACCTTATTTTTAGACGAGGTTGCGGATTTGCCGCTTGAGATGCAAGTAAAGTTGTTGCGTGCGATTCAAGAAAAAGCGGTCAGGCCGGTGGGGGCCCAGCAAGAGGAAGCGGTCGATGTGCGTATCCTCAGTGCCTCGCACCAGGATTTGGCAGAGCAGGTACAACGCGGGCGTTTTCGCGAAGATCTTTTTTATCGTATTCATGTGATTCAACTGCATCTACCGCCTCTGCGGGAAAGAACGGACGATATTCCCATTTTGACCGATCATTTCATCACTAAACTCTGTGCGGAAATGCAAATCCCCCCCTTATCCTTGACCACCGCGGCACGCCAGGCGCTAGCCACTTGGCCTTATCCCGGAAATGTTCGTGAGCTGGAGAATATTCTTGAGCGTGCGTTAACCCTCTGTGAGGGCAGTGTCTTGGATGTTGGCGATCTTTATCTACAGCGTTCAGTGAAAACGGCCACGCCCGCTTCAATGGCACAAGCCTTTGATTTTGATCAGGTGCAGGCACTGGGTCTGGAGGCTTATCTCGAAGCCTTGGAGTGTGAGATTTTGCGTGAAGGCCTCAAGCGTGCTGAGCAGAATAAAACGGCTGCAGCACGCTTGTTAGGCATCTCGTTTCGAACCCTGAGATATCGTTTGAAAAAGCTCGGGCTTGAGAACTAAGTGCGGCGGGCTAGACGATGCGCCGTGTGAGCCCCGCATCCGCCATAATTCGTGTTGCGATCTCTTCCACTGAAAAGTGAGTGGTGTTGATGGTGCCGATGCCGAGTTGAGCAAAACGCCGCTCAACCTCACGGACCTCAAACTCACACTGTTCGAGCGAGGCATAACGGCTGTTGGGGCGGCGTTCATGGCGAATGGCCGCGAGGTGAAAGGGGTCGATGGTCAAGCCAAACAGTTTATTGCGATGTTGCATCAACACATCCGGTAGACCGGAGCGCTCCAGATCATCGATCGTGATTGGATAGTTGGCCGCGCGTATGCCGAATTGCAGAGCCATATATAAACAGGTCGGCGTTTTGCCGCAGCGTGAAACACCGACCAAAATAAGATCTGCCTTGCCGTACTGTTGAATGCGACCGCCGTCATCATTGTCCAGGGCGAAGTTCACCGAAGCGATACGCTCTTTGTAACGACTGCTCTCATTAATGGCATGGGATTTCCCCACAGAATAGGAGGAGTGTAACTGCAGCTCATGTTCCAGCGGTTTAAGGAAAGATTCAAATACGTCAATTTTAAACGCTTGGCTGCTGGCCACTTTTTCACGTATGGCAGGATTTACAATCGTGTCAAACACGATCGCCAGCTCGCCATCCTGTGCGGTGGCGCTGTTGATTTTTTCAACCACATTCTGAGCTTTGTCGAGCGTATCGATGTAGGGCAGGGTGATCATCTCAAAATGGATGCCTTCAAACTGCGTCAATAAACTATTGCCGAGGGTTTCAGCGGTGATGCCGGTGCCATCGGAAATAAAAAAAGCGGTACGTTTTTTCAATTAAATCAGCTCCTGAGGGCTTGGGTCGGGCTGGATCGCATCTGCGCGAATCTGGGCGTTAGGATGTAATGTAATTAAATTACAAGCCTCTGCAGATCGGGATTTTTCCATTTAACTGCAGTATGATCAGCCGAAGATTTTAACACTGACGACATTATAAAAAATTACATCAAAGCATACAGCGTTATCACAGGAGAATGGACCTTGCAGGACTATGTTATTCGCCTGGAACAGGCGGGAATGGGGGATGTGGATAAGGTCGGGGGCAAAAATGCCTCTCTGGGTGAGATGATTCATCAGCTCAGTGATGCCGGCGTCAAGGTTCCCGGTGGGTTTGCCACCACCGCACAGGCCTATCGTGACTTTTTGCAGCATGGGGATCTGGCGGGTCGCATTCAGGCACGCCTTGATTGCTTGAACGTCGAAGATACGCGTGCCCTGGCGGAAACCGGCCGTGAAATCCGCCAGTGGATTATCGATGCCGAGTTTCAGCCGGAATTGGATGCGGCGATTGAAACGGCATATTACGAGATGCTGGGCGAAAGTACCGATATGGCAGTGGCTGTGCGTTCTTCTGCCACAGCGGAAGACCTGCCCGACGCTTCCTTTGCCGGCCAGCAGGAAACCTTCCTGAATATTCGTGGCTTGGACAATATCAAACACGCGATCAAAGAGGTGTTTGCTTCTTTATACAACGATCGCGCCATCTCTTATCGTGTTCATCGTGGTTTTGAGCACAGTGAAGTGGCTTTGTCGGCCGGTATTCAGCGCATGGTGCGCAGTGAGACAGGGGCATCGGGGGTGATGTTTACTCTGGATACGGAATCCGGCTTTCCGCACGTCGTGTTTATCACCGCCGCCTATGGTTTGGGTGAAACGGTGGTGCAGGGTGCGGTGAACCCCGATGAGTTTTATGTCTACAAGCCAACTTTGAAGTTGGGTGCGCCCGCCATTTTACGCCGTACGCTCGGCTCGAAAGCGATCAAAATGGTGTATAGCGGAGAAGGGCGTGCGGGCAATGCAGTCGAAACGGTTGATGTGCCGCGCGCCGATCGAGATCGTTTCTGTATCCAGGATGCCGATGTTGAAGCCTTGGCTCGCATTGCGGTGATCATCGAGCAGCATTATGGCCGCCCGATGGATATTGAGTGGGCTAAAGATGGGGATGATGGTGAGCTGTATATCGTCCAGGCCCGTCCGGAAACCGTGCGCAGCCAAAACAGCAGTGCGGTGATAGAGCGTTATCTGCTCAAAGAAAAAGGCAAGGTGCTGGTTGAAGGGCGTTCCATCGGCCACCGTATCGGCTCCGGGCCTGTTCGCATCGTGCAGAGCATAGATCAGATGCATGAAGTGCAGGCCGGTGATGTACTGGTGACGGATATGACTGATCCCGACTGGGAGCCGGTGATGAAAAAAGCCGCGGCCATCGTGACTAACCGGGGTGGACGTACCTGTCATGCCGCCATCATTGCCCGTGAGCTGGGGATCCCGGCTATTGTGGGTTGTGGTGATGCAACGGAGCGTTTAAATGCGCAGCAGCTGGTAACGGTATCTTGTGCCGAAGGAGATACGGGACGTGCCTATGAAGGCAAGCTGGCTTTTGAGCATCAGACCAACAGCGTGGAGTCCATGCCACAGCTGCCTTTTGATATTATGATGAACGTCGGGAATCCTGATCGTGCATTTGATTTCCAATCCTTACCGAATGCTGGGGTCGGTCTGGCGCGTTTGGAGTTCATCATCAATCGTATGATTGGTGTTCATCCGAAAGCTTTGTTGAACTATGAGCTGCAACCGCGTGATGTAAAACAGATTATTGCACGGCGCATCTCGGGTTATGCCAGCCCGGTCGATTTTTATGTCGATAAGCTGGTTGAGGGGATTTCAACGCTCGCCGCCGCTTTTTATCCGCGTAAGGTGATCGTACGTATGTCCGACTTTAAGTCGAATGAGTATGGTCATTTGATCGGTGGTGATCGTTATGAACCGGCGGAAGAGAATCCCATGTTGGGCTTTCGCGGTGCCGCGCGTTACATCTCGGATAATTTTCGCGACTGCTTCGAGCTGGAATGCCGTGCTTTAAAACGTGTGCGTGATGAGATGAAGCTCACGAACGTTGAGATCATGGTGCCCTTCGTGCGTACGCCAGGGGAAGCACGCCAGGTGGTTGAATTGCTGGCGCATCATGGTCTTAAGCGCGGAGATAATGGTCTGCGTCTGATCATGATGTGTGAGATTCCATCGAATGCCTTGCTGGCCGATCAGTTCCTTGAGTATTTTGATGGTTTCTCGATCGGCTCCAATGATTTAACCCAACTGACTTTGGGATTGGATCGTGACTCGGCCATCATTGCGCACCTGTTTGATGAGCGTAATGACGCAGTGAAAATGTTGTTGTCGATGGCCATTCAGGCGTGTCGCAAGTCGGGTAAGTATATCGGTATCTGTGGTCAAGGCCCGTCGGATCACCCGGATCTGGCGCGCTGGTTGATGGAGCAGGGGATCGATAGTGTGTCCCTGAATCCAGATTCTGTCTTGGATACCTGGTTCTTCTTGGCGAATGAAACCCCCTAATCAGGACAAGGGCGACTCAGTGGTTGCTGAGCCGCCCGGGTTTTTCTGTGTCTTGATCTAACTTCTGTTAAAATAGCGCAATTGTGTGTGTTTAGGCTGGGGTTATGTCATCTGATCTGCTTTTTCGTTGTCGTGAAATTCAGCGCTTTTTAAAAGCTATTATCTTGAGTGCGCCGGGACGGCGTATTCTTTGGCGTCATCTGTTGAATAGCCTCGTCTTAACAGCGATGATTCTAAGTGGTTTGTTAGTGGCTTTTTTTGGCTTTTTTGAAGGCTTCCTGCCGCGTCGCCGGACTCTGCTGGCGTGCTTTTCTGCGCTCTATACCTTTCTAGTCATTATGCCTCTGGCGACCATGCCGTTTTTTTCGTTTAAGGATTTGTTTGATCGGCTTGCTCAGCGCTGTATGCGGCGGCGTTTATTTTATGATCTTAGCCAGCATGTGTTTTATCGTACCCATCGTAATGGGCAGATCTCCTTACATCTGGCGAAAGCACACAGTTTGCTGGCGGAAAAGCATCATCTGTTAAGTGATACCGCAGGGCGCACACGTAATATCAGTCGCCATTTAGCAGGTTCTTTGGCGCGCTCAATACGTGAAGCCGTGCATCTGTCTAGGCAGCTGGTTGGAAGTGGAAAACTTAAACCAGATCAAAAGATTACCGGAGCAACTTACAGTTATTTATTCGGTGCGGCGAAAAGCAAACTGGGCTTAAAGCGCTGTCAGCCCTCGGGTTGGTCGGGTTGGTTAAGTGGTGTGTTTTATCGCTATGGTGCTTTGCACGCGGTGTTTATGTATTTTGTGATTCATGATCAACTGCCCCCTGAATTTGATCCGGTCTACTTTATGGCGCAAGTCAGTGATGTGATCGGAGAAGGATCTAAATCCTCCTAATGTATTCTTTTCCTTTTTTATCGGCGCTGGGCCGTGCCTTAGCGCCTTATCGTGATCGTCGAATGCTTACGCTCTTGGCGTTGGGCTTTTCCAGTGGTTTACCGGCACCTTTGGTGTTCTCCAATCTGTCGATCTGGCTGCGCGATGAAGGGGTCAGCCGTACTGATATAGGTCTTTTTGCTCTGGCGGCCACACCCTATGCGATCAACTTTCTTTGGGCACCTTTAATTGATCGTTTACGCCTTCCCTACCTGACGGCGCGTTTAGGGCGGCGACGCAGTTGGGCCTTGCTGATGCAAAGCTTTTTAATCCTGGCCATTTTGGTTTTATCCTTCGCCCAGCCCTCACAACAGCTTTGGATGATGGCTTTGGCGGTACTGTTTGTGACCTTTATTTCGGCGACCCAAGATATCGTGATTGATGCCTACCGCATCGAGATCCTAGAGCCTGAGAAATACGGCAGTGGTTCGGCGGTGGGGATTTGGGGTTGGCATCTAGGCGGGACGCTGGTGGGTGGAGCGGGTGGCCTGTATCTGGCACAAGCGCTAGGTTGGAATATGGCGTATCTACTGCTCGCGACCGGTGTGCTCATTGGTATGACGGCGGTGCTCTTAAGCCCCGAGCCTCAGGTGCCTGCTTCACAGGTGCATGCGCAAGAAACCGCCAAGGCCGATCGTTATTTGCAAGACAAGGGGCTATCTTTACGGCTCAGACCTCTGGTGGTTTGGTGTTATGTCACACTAGTGGCCCCTCTTTGGGATTTTACGCGCCGTCAGGGCTGGTTACTGATTCTGATTTTTATCTTTGTCTTTAAGCTGGGGGATGCGCTGCTGGGTCGTATGTCAGGCGTATTTTACCGGGAGCTCGGCTTTTCTTTGGGTGAAATCGCTGAGGTGGCTAAAGTCTACGGATTGACGGCAAACCTGATCGGTATCGTCGTTGGGGGGGTGTTGGTGGCGCGGATCGGTTTGCTGCGAGCGCTGTTTCTCTCAGGGTTTGCGACGGCAGCGACCAACCTCACCTATTCTTGGTTAGCGGTTTCCGGTCAATCAACGGCGGTATTTATCTTTGCGGTGGCTTCAGACAGCTTTACCACCGGCTTGGTGACCGTGGCGCTGGTGGCTTATCTCTCTTCGCTCTGTAATACGGCTTACACAGCCACGCAATATGCCCTATTGGCATCCTTGGCGAATCTGGCGCGTATCTGGTTTTCCGCATCGAGCGGCATGATGGTGGATGCGTTAGACGGTGACTGGGGGCTGTTTTTCCTTCTCTGTGCGTTGATTGCTTTGTTAGGTTTGCCTTTGCTCTACTGGATTATGAAACGTTATCCGGAGTCGGGGCGCGCTTAGTTGGATCTCTTGCTGATTGCGATTTTCAGTCTGATGTATCTTGGCATGGCGTTAGGGCGCGTGCCTGGACTAAAGCTGGACCGCACGGGGATTGTGCTCCTGGCGGTTGTCGCTCTGTTGCTGACTCAACGGATTGAAAGCGCAGAGATGGGGCAGTGGGTGGATCTGCCGACCTTGATTCTATTAATGGGGCTGATGGTGATCTCCGCACAATTTGCCCTCGCTGGAGTGTATACACGCATCACCTGGCGTTTGATGATTACACCCTTGTCGCCGCAACTCCTCTTGGGATGGGTGATTGGGGTGGCGGCTGTATTTTCGGCATTTCTGGCAAACGATATCACGGCCTTTGCGATGGCGCCCATGATTGCGCAAGGTGTGCGTGATCGGGGTTTAGATCCGCGACCCTTCTTGATCGGTTTGGCTTGTGCCTGTAACACCGGCAGTGCCGCAACCTTAATCGGTAATCCGCAGAATATTCTAATTGCACAGAGTCAGGGGCTGGATTTCTGGAGTTTCGTTTGGGTCTGTGCGCCCGTTGCATGGGTGGCGACCTTACTGGTTTGGGCAGTCGTCGGTTGGACTTGGCGCGATACGTTAGCGGCAGCGCCCTCTACACCCACTTTACGGAGTTTAAAAGCACCGGAGATGGCGAGTTGGCAAGCAGCTAAGGGATCTATGGCGTTAGTGATGTTGCTGGTACTTTTCTCGACTCAATTGGAGAAGGAGATCAGTGCTTTGGCCATTGCGGGGGTGTTATTGCTCAGTCGTGTGCAATCCAGTCGTGAGATGCTCTCAGCCGTAGATTGGCATCTTTTGCTCTTATTTGCATGTTTATTTATCGTCACCGGCAGTATGGCGGCTTCGGGGGCTTCTGAGCAGTTGTTGCAGGGCGTGCAGAATCTATCGGGATCGGTAGAGCAGCTAAGCAGTTTGACTTGGATTCTGCTGGTGAGTAGTAACAGCATCGGTAACGTGCCTGCGGTCATGCTCCTACTGGATTGGATTCCCGAGCAATCCAGTGCGGTCTATTATGCGATGGCACTGCTTTCTACGCTGGCCGGTAACTTTTTATTGATCGGCAGTTTGGCGAATATCATTGTCGCAGAACGTGCGGCCAGCCAAGGGGTGCATTTAAGTCTGGCCGATCACGCACGTTGTGGTATCCCGATTACTCTTCTCTCTCTATTGGTGGCGGTGCTTTGGTTGCTCATGACGACTGAGCTAAGTTGGTGAGAGCGTCTTAATCTGGCTTCAATCAATAGATCTGAAAATTATATTAATAATTAAATCAATTCTTTTAAATTATATAAAAAGCTGTCTAAGATGCGCTCCATTGCTTTTATGGAGTTGAGTCTATGTTACCCCTTAGATCCTTACTGATTCTTGCCCTGATCTCTAGCCTTTGGAGCCTGAGCGCCCAGGCGCGTGATGTCGATCTGTTGCACGTCTCCTATGATCCTACTCGAGAGTTTTACCAAGCTTATAACACTCTATTCGCTGAACACTGGCGGGCAGAAAAGGGTGAATCTGTGCGCGTGCGCATGTCACACGGTGGCTCAGGTCGCCAAGCTTTATCGGTGATTCAAGGTTTGCCTGCCGATATCGTCAGTTTGGCTTTGGCGTATGATATCGACATGATCGCTCAGCAATCCCGCCGCTTGCCTGCGACTTGGCAGCAAAATCTGCCTGAAGCGTCTGCGCCTTATCATTCCACCGTTGTGTTCTTAGTGCGCAAAGGCAACCCTAAACAGATCCATGACTGGTCAGATCTGATTCAAGAGGGCGTGGAAATCATCACCCCTAACCCTAAAACCTCAGGGGGCGCTCGTTGGAATTATCTGGCTGCTTGGGGGTTTGCGCTGCAGCAGGAAGTGGGGGATTTGACTCAGTGGCAGAGTTTAGATCTGCACACGCGCCAGCAAGCGGAACTGCAAGCGGAAGCCTTTGTACGTCAGCTGTATCAGCAAGTGCTGGTGATGGATACCGGCGCCCGCGCAGCAACCAATAGTTTTGTCGATCGTGGTTTAGGCGATGTGCTCTTAGCTTGGGAAAACGAAGCCTTAATGGCTTTAGAACAGCTCGAATCCGGTGAGTTTGAGCTTGTGTATCCTAGTCTGTCGATTCGTGCCGAACCCCCGGTCGCCGTGGTGAGCCGGAATGCAGAGCGCCGTGGCACTGAAGTGATCGCTCAGGCGTATCTGGAATACCTTTATTCTGAAGCGGCGCAAACCTTAATCGCTCAATACCATTTTCGTTCACAGACAAACCTTGCCGGCACAGACTTTCCGCAATTGACGCTGTTTCGCTTAGAGCAACTTTACCCTTCATGGCAAGACGCACACCAGGCGCATTTTGCTTCCGGTGCGCGCTTTGATCGTTTGAGTCGTCCTCAATAAGAGGACGTTTACCAGGGCAGTTCTTGACCGTCCCAATTCCAGAAGCGCCCTGAGTTCTCAGGCGTTAACTGGTTCAGTTGTTGGGCCAAACAGAGGGCGGCTTGCTCAGGTGTTTTAAGTTGCTGATCCGGCACACGGCTCTGAAAAGGGCGCGATAGCGCGCTATCGGTGGTGCCGGGATGGTAAGCGCCCAGACTACAGAGGGGAAAGCGCCGCTGCCACTCAATCGAGGCGGTTTTGATCAGCATATTTAATGCCGCTTTGCTGGCGCGGTAGGCATACCAACCCCCCAAGCGATTATCTTGAATACTGCCGACTTTGGCAGAAAGAATCAGACATTGCAGGGCATCCTGTCGTTTCATGCGGCCTGCGAGAAAGGCCAAAAGCTGTAAGCTGATCTCGGTATTGGCTTGCAGGCTCAAGCGCCAGCTTTGTAGATTCAACTCCTCTAGACGCTTCTCCGGTTGTATTTGATCATTACTTAACAAGCCATTGGTGACCACAATTTGCTCGGGCAGGGGTAGGTTGTCGAGTAACGCTAGCCATTGAGGCTCATGCCAGTGTTCGATCCGATGCCAATGTAGCACTGGGGCTGAACAGGGGCTTGGGTAGGGATCTGTATGGAGATTTGCGTGGGGATCTGCATAGGAAGCTGGGCGAGTTGAGAGCAGGTGTACGCTTTGACCTTGAGCCTGTGCATGTTGAGCCAGTGCTTGGGCAATGCTGCCACCACCGAGAATCCAGATACTAGACATGTTTAAGCCTTAATCAGAAGTGTGTTGTTCTTTGTTTACGCACCTCGGTCTGAAAACGATTGTTTGGCCTGACTTTTAGGTTGTCTCTGGGATTGAAGGTGCTATGTGGCACCTCCAGTATGAGGCCGTTAAGCCGAGACGGTTTAGTAGTCTGCTCGACTCAGGAGTTGGACATAGCTGGCACGTTCATAGAGTGAGGGATCATCACTGTGATGATGCGAGAGAACACCGCGCGCCTGTTCTAGCGTGTCGTAAGGACTCATCTCTAACCACTGCTCTAAGCCCTGGCGTAGAGTCTTGAGTGCTTGTGGGCCTTGTTTCAAAAGTAGGCTGCACAGATGCACCACATCCGCTCCGGCGAGTATGAATTTGACGGCATCTTCCGAGCTATGCACACCGCCCGTTCCGGCCAGGCTTAAGCCAGTTTTTCCATAGAGAATGCCTAACCAACGCATCGGTAAGAGGGTATCGACTGAGGTAGAGAGGTGCAGACTCGAGCTGACGCGTAAGCTATCGGGGTCAATATCGGGTTGATAAAACCGATTAAACAGCGCGACTCCTTGTATACCGGTCTGTTCCAGTTGTACGACAAAGTGAGCTAAGGCCGAGAAGAAGGGTGAAAGTTTCACGACAATGGGTAATTGAATGGTGTGGCGTAAAGCACGAATCAGATCCAGATAGCCGGCCTCAACCTGCTCAGCCGTTAGGTGTGGATCGGCTGCCAAGGCATAGATATTGAGCTCGAGTGCATCGGCACCGGCTTCTTCAATCAAACGCGCATTTTCAATCCAACCATCGCGTGAAATGCCGTTTAAACTGGCAATCACCGGGATGTTTAGGCGTTGTTTTAAGCGTTGGATCTGTTCAAGGTAGGCTTCCAGAGCATGCGTGGGTTGACGATGAAGAGGTAAAAAATGCGAAGCCTCACTATGCCCAAGATCGCGTTCGTGCAGAAGTTGGATATGACGTTGATGCGCAGAATCCAACTCTTCTTCAAATAAAGAGTAGAGTACTAGGGCGCTGGCACCGGCATCCTCAAGCTGATAGCAGAGATCCAGATTTTTGCTCAAGGGAGATGCAGAGGGCACCAGCGGGTGCTCAAGTTGAAAACCCAAATATTGGCTGCTCAGTGGGGTGGATTTAGCCTTCTGAGTCATGGGGTTTACCCTCCTTCGCGGCAGGAGCATCCAGCTCACTGAGTTGTTGGTAATGATGATAGTGGGCACGCGCTTCTTTTTGTGAGTGCTCAAGAAAATGTTCAGCCGCGGCTTCATGGCTGCGCCAGAGCATATTGAAGCGCGTTTCACTGGCGGTAAACTCACGGTAGGCCAAATTCGGTGGTTTGCTATCCAGTTGTAAAGGATTTAAGCCTTTTTCTAAACGTCTTGGATCGTAGCGGAAGAGTGGCCAGTGTCCGCTGCGTACAGCACGATCCTGCATCTGATGGTTAAAAGCTAAATCATTACCCCAGGCGATACAGGGTGAGTAGGCGATGATCAAAGCAGGGCCCGGGAAGGTTTCGGCTTCTAAAAAGGTTTTGAGGGTGTGTAAATCTTTAGCGCCATAGGCCACCTGCGCAACATACACACCCTCGTAAGTCATCGCGATCTGGGCCAGATCTTTTTTGGCACTGGCTTTGCCGCCCGCCGAGAATTTCGCCACGGCCCCCCGTGGTGTTGCTTTTGAGGTTTGTCCGCCGGTATTGGAATAGACCTCGGTATCCAGCACCAAAATGTTGACCTTCTCACCTGAGGCCAATACATGATCCAAGCCTCCAAAGCCTATGTCATAAGCCCAGCCATCACCACCGATAATCCAGACACTGCGAGCGAGTAGATCCTCGGCACAGTGCAGTAATGATTGAGCCTCGGGATGATCGGGCCGATCTCGGAGTGATTGCTGTAATGCCTCCAGGGCTTGGCGTTGGGTAGAGTGTTCGGCTTCATCCAAGGGTTCGTTGAAGAGAGGTGCAAGATCCAGTTCGGGGAGTTCGCTACGTAAAGCCTGCAGCCGTTGGCGTGCCAGATCACGTCTTTGATTAATCGCTAAACGCATCCCCAAACCAAACTCGGCATTATCCTCAAACAGAGAGTTGTTCCAAGCCGGGCCACGCCCAGCAAGGGTTTGGCTCCAGGGTGTGGTGGGGAGGTTGCCGCCATAAATGGAGGAGCATCCGGTCGCGTTAGCAATTACCATGCGCTCACCAAAGAGCTGGCTGGCCAGACGTAAATAGGGAGTCTCACCGCAACCTGAGCAAGCGCCGGAGAATTCAAACAGTGGCTGAGTCAGCATCGCTTCTTTAATCACATCGAGTCGTAACTCACGGCGATCAACTTCGGGTAGGCTTAAAAAATACTCCCAGTTGTGTTTTTCCATCTCCAACAGGGGGGCTAAAGGTTGCATGTTTAAAGCACGACGTCCGGGTTGAGTTTTATCCTTGATCGGACAAATTTCGACGCAGAGGCCGCAACCGGTGCAATCTTCCGGGGCGACTTGATAGCTGATTTTCCAATCCTTCGACATCTCTTTATGGTTAAAATCAGCGTAAAGAAAAGAGTCCGGTGCCTGCTCTAGATGCTCTGAGGTAAATATTTTGCTGCGAATAGCGCTGTGTGGGCACACGAGCGGACATTTCCCACACTGGATACAAAGATCTTGATCCCACTGCGGAATCTCCAGCGCTAAGCCGCGTTTTTCCCATTGTGCGGTCGCACTGGGCCAGGTGCCATCGCAGGGGATTTGGCTGACCGGAATACGATCACCTAACCCAGCCAGCAGTTTTGCACTCACCTGTTGTACAAACTCAGGCGCTTGAGGACTTAAAGCCCAAGGCTGAGTAGTCGGCGTGGTTTGGGACAGCGGGCCGCTGGGTTTGGCTAGAGGCGATAAGCGCAATAAGGCTTGGTCGATGGCGGCGGCGTTTTGTTCAATTAATGCCTGTCCTTTGCCACCATAGGTTTCAACGGCGGCTTGTTTCATGGCGATCAGGGCTTGATCCAGCGGTAACAGCTGCGTGATCGCAAAAAAACAAGATTGCATGATGGTGTTGATACGCCGCCCCATGCCGAGCTCTTCAGCGAGGGCATAAGCATCGATGACGTAACACTGAATCTCTTTTTCCAGCAGTTGTTGCTGCATCGCCTCGGAAAACGAATCCCAGATCGCCTCGGGCGGCAGGGCGCTGTTGAGTAAAAACACAGCCCCCTGAGCGGCATAGATCAGCGGATCAAAACGTTTTAATAAATGACTCTGATGGCAGGCAACAAAACGTGCTTCGCCTGGCTGAATTAAGTAGGCCGAGAGAATGGGTTGGGGGCTAAAGCGCAGATGAGAGATGGTGACCGCACCGGATTTTTTCGAATCATAGACAAAATAACCCTGAACATGCAGAGCGCTGTGATCGCCGATGATTTTGATCGAGTTTTTATTAGCACTGACAGTGCCATCGGAGCCTAAACCATAGAAGATCGCAGCGGTTGCCTGTTGGCTGGCTTGAGTTCGAAAATCTGTCTCCCAGTCTAAAGAGAGATGGCTGACATCATCATAAATCCCGATACTAAAAGGATGTTGAGGTTCGGGTTTATCCAGCTCATCAAAGACGGCTTTTACCATGCCTGGCGTGAACTCTTTTGAGGAGAGTCCATAACGTCCGCCAATAATACGAG
Organism: Nitrincola tapanii; assembly: GCF_008368715.1. Classification (GTDB taxonomy): domain Bacteria; phylum Pseudomonadota; class Gammaproteobacteria; order Pseudomonadales; family Balneatricaceae; genus Nitrincola; species Nitrincola tapanii. The sequence continues at coordinate 284,680 of NZ_SMRS01000003.1, read as the reverse complement.
GGAGAGTTGCAAAGTGAGGTTGGCGCGATTGCTGATCCTGTGCCACTAGACTCTGTATGTCGAGAAAGAGCGGCTCGCCCAGGCTGCCCGGTTCTTTACAGCGATCCAGAACGGCGATGCGCCGCACCGTTTTCGGGATCACGGCCAGTAAACTTGCGGCATCCAGAGGGCGGAACATACGCACAGCAAGTAGACCACAACGTCGGCCCTGCTGCTGCAAGTCCGGCAGCGTTTCTTGTACGGTTTGCACGGCGGATCCCATCAAGACGATTAAGGCATCGGCATCCGGGCTGCCATAATATTCATAGGCTTGATAGCTGCGCCCGGTGGTTTGGGCAAACGCCTGCATGACCTGCTCTAGGTGAGGTGCAAACGCAGTGTAAAAAGGATTAACACTTTCCCGACCTTGAAAATACACATCGGGATTCTGCGAGGTGCCGCGTATGACCGGATGCTCTGGGTTCAAAGCACGTGCACGATGAGCTTGAATGGCTTCTTCATCCAACAGTGTTTGCATCGTCTGGGCTGACACCAGTTCAATCTTGCTGACTTCGTGCGAGGTGCGAAAGCCATCAAAAAAGTGCAGTACGGGAATACGCGATTTTAGGGACACTGCTTGGGCAATGAGTGCCATATCCTGCACTTCTTGTACGCTGTTAGCGGCAAGAATCGCAAAACCGGTAGCACGTGCGGCCATCACATCGCTGTGATCACAGAAAATCGATAAGGCTTGAGCGGCGAGGGAGCGCGCCGCGATATGAAAGACGGTTGGACTCAGCTCACCAGCAATCTTATACATATTCGGTAGCATGAGCAGAAGGCCTTGAGAGGCGGTAAAAGTGGTGGCGAGTGCGCCGAGTTGTAGTGCACCATGCAAGGCACCTGCCGCACCGGCTTCACTTTGCATCTCAATAATGCGGGGAACCTGCCCCCAAAGATTCGTTTGACCTTCTGCAGACCAAGCATCGGCCAACTCCCCCATCACGGAGGCGGGTGTGATCGGATAAATCGCGATGATTTCATTGCAGGCGTGTGCGATACGGGCAGCAGCTTCACTGCCATCGAGAGTCAGGGTGATCGGATCCATAATCGCCATCCTAAGCGGTTAAACTTCCTTAACCTTAGATCTGCCCTGGTTAATCTGCCAACTTATTCGAATAAGGCTTGATCTAGATCCCTATTTCACCTGTTGTTCAAGATGTTCATCACGCAATTGCGCATCGAGTTTTTTTACAGAAAGATGTGTGGCGTGCTGATGTGCGTTATATACGCGCTCAAGTAAGCGAAACGCACCGATCAGTAAGGCGGTCATGAGTAAATAGAGTAACCCGGCCAGTAAGAAAAATTCGAGGCTTAAGTAGGTACGAGCGATGGCACCTCGGGTGGCACCCATCAAATCCATCAACGTGATGGTCGAAGCCAGCGCACTGCCTTTCAGCATGAGAATCACTTCATTGCCATACGCGGGCAGGATAATGCCAAACGCACGCGGCAACACCACAGACTGATACTGCTGACGTCGACTCATGCCCAGAGCTTGAGCTGCTTCCAGTTCGCCTACAGGCACCGCCTGAATGGCCCCGCGAAAGAGTTCAGCAATATAAGCAGAGGTGTTCAGCGTAAACGCGATAATCGCGCACCAGTAAGGCTGGGAAAGCACGTCCGTCCATAACCACCCGAGATTCCTAAGGCTCTCAAATTGTGAAAGGCCGTAGTAAACCAAAAAGATTTGTACCAGCAGGGGGGTACCACGGAAAAAGAAGATATAAGCGTAGGCCAGCATCCAGAGTCCGGGCGAGCGTGCAATCCGCATCAGCGCAAGCGGGATGGCCAGCAGAAAACCGGCAATACCGGATAGAATCACCAGCTGCAGTGTCACCCAAACACCGTCCATCAGGCGCGGTAGGTAACGAGCATAGGCGTCCCAAGGCTCTTGTCCCTGGGTTAGGGTGAGGAGCCATTCGGAAAGAGCCAATATCCATTCACCTAGCATAGGTTAACTCTCTGCATGTCGTTGCCAGGGTCGATTGGCACGTATTTCCATCCAGCGCAACACCTGCATACTGATAATAGTCAGGAGCAGATAGATACCGGCGGCGACCAGATAAAAGGTAAAGGGCAGCTTAGTGAAGCCAGCGGCCACATAGGCTTGGCGCATGAGATCATCGAGGCCGATGACAGAAACCAGCGCCGTATCCTTCAGTAACACTAAGAATAGATTGCCCAATCCAGGCAGCGCAATGCGCCAAAGCTGGGGCAGCTGGATATGATAAAAACTTTGCCAAGGGGTTAGACCGAGGGCTTGAGCCGCCTCTTTTTGGCCTTTAGGCATCTCCTGTAAGGCGCTGCGAAAGACTTCAGTTGCATAGGCACCAAAGGCGATGGAAAGCGCTGTGACACCGGCCGCAAAGGCACTGATCTCGACATAAACATCAAACACGCGCAAGAGCAACTCGGTGAGACCAAAATAGATGATCAGCACCAAGAGAAGTTCCGGAATGCCACGGATTAAGGTGGTATATAGGCTGGCCACCCAACGTAAAGGGGCCAGCGTGGAAAGCTTGGCGGCGGCACCTAAAAGACCCAGCAGTATGCCAAACAGTAAGCTGGTCAGCGCAAGTTGCAAGGTAATCCAGGTGCCTGCCAGGAGCAGGTGGCCAAAACCCTGTAGATCCATCACTTAATCAGTAGATATCAAAAGGAAAGTATTTGGCGTTGATTTCGGCATAGGTGCCATCTTCACGGATCGCTTGAATCGCGGCATTAAAGCGCTCTTTTAAAGCTTGGTCCTGCTGGCGGACGGCGATCGCGACCTTGTCATCAATATCAATATCTTCGCCTTTGAATGCAAAATTGGCACCGGCCTCAGTTTGCATCCAATCGTAGGCGGGGAGTTTATCACTTAATAGGCCATCCAGACGGCCCGCCGCCAGGTCAAGATAGGCGTTGTCCTGTGTATCGTAGAGACGAATATTGGCGATCTTACCAAACTGATCTTCCAGATACTGACCGGCGATGGTTGCTCTTTGTGCACCGAGGTTTTTGCCTTTTAGTGCTTCAGGATCTAGGGTGAGGTCACTGCCTTGCGCGGCCACAAGTGCTAGAACATTGGAGTAGTAGGGATCGGTAAAGGCGACAACACGCTCACGCTCTTCCGTAATCGACATGGAGGCGATGATGGCATCATAACGACGCGCGCGTAATGCGGGAATGATGCCATCCCAATCCTGAGTCACGATTTCACACTCGGCCTGCATTTTTTCGCAGAGTGCCAGGGCAATATCGACATCAAAGCCTCCCGGCTGACCGCTACTGTCAATAAAGTTAAAGGGTGCATAGGCACCCTCTGTAGCAATACGGATTTTATCGGCCATAGCATTCGGCGCCAATAAACTGGCAGAGGCTAGGATAAGAGCTGCACTCAGAAATTTTTTAGACCCACGCATAGAATCACCTCATTTCATTGAATGGCCCGGTCATCTTTAATAGCAAACTCAGCGATGACTGGAGATAAATTCCCGGCAACGTTCCGATGTCGGGTGATTAAAGACCTCATCCGGAGATCCGAACTCTTCAACACGTCCTTGATGTAAAAATAAAATATGGGAGGACACATCACGAGCAAAGCGCATCTCGTGGGTCACGATTAGCATGGTGCGTCCTTCTTCCGCCAAACCCTGCATTACACTCAAGACCTCATTGACCAGTTCAGGATCGAGGGCGGATGTCGGTTCATCAAACAACAACACATCAGGTTCCATGGCCAGCGTGCGGGCAATGGCAATGCGTTGTTGTTGTCCACCTGACAGCATGCTGGGGTAGGCCTTGGCTTTATCCGCCAGGCCCACACGCTCAAGTAAAGCTAGGGCGCGTTCACGGGCTTGTTGGCGCGAGAGCTTTAACACCTGAATCGGAGCGAGTTGAATGTTTTCCAAAACGGTCATATGTGGCCAGAGATTAAAGTTTTGAAAGACAAACCCCATACGTGCACGCATGTTTTCCAGTTCGCGGCGATTTTTGACCTCTAACTCACCGGCGGAGTTAAGGCTGAGATTGAGTGCCTGACCGCCCAAGCGTATTTCGCCTTGATTGGGTTTTTCCAACAGATTCAAACAGCGTAAAAAGGTGGATTTGCCTGAGCCGCTGGAGCCGAGAATAGAGATGACATTGCCTTCTGCTGCGGTAAGCGAGATGCCTTTTAAAACCTCATGTGCGCCATAACGCTTGTGAAGATCATGCACCTCTAGGGCGCAGGGCTTAGGTTGAGTGGATTGGGAAGCGCTCATCGGCATGGGCTGTCTTCTGATATTGCTGATTTCATCAGAGAGTAATCGTTTTTATACAAGTCTGTAAACGAAAAATGCTTGGGAGTTGTGCTAGTCTAGGCAAGGTTATCCAGTAGGAGTAGAAGCTTTGGTGCAGTTAGGTCGTTTTAATACGCTGAGCGTGATACGCCAGGTTGAATTTGGTGTGTACTTAGACGGTGGAAAGCTCGGTGGCATCCTTTTACCCAGCTCAGAAGTGCCGACAGACTGTGAGCTGGGCGATGATCTTTACGTCTTTGTCTATCTCGACAGTCACGATATGCCGGTGGCGACGCTGAAAAAGCCCTACATTCAATTGGGTGAGTTTGCACGCTTAAGAGTGTCTCAAACCAACGATATTGGCGCATTTCTGGACTGGGGGTTGCCCAAGGAGTTGTTTTTACCCTTTGCGCAGCAGCCGCAGAAGGTTGAAGCGGGCCAGCGCGTGACGGTGTTTGCGTATCTCGATAACTCTGGGCGTTTGGCTGCGTCGGCTAAGCTGGATCGTCATTTTGATAAAACGCCTTGTACTTTGGCGCCAGGGAGCGAGGTGGATCTATTCGCTTGGCGTCCGACAGAGCTAGGTTATCAGATGATCGTGAATCATCGTTGGCCGGCTATGTTGCATCGTCAAGATCAGGTACAAAATCTGCATGCAGGTCAAAGTGTTAAAGGCTATATCAAGACTTTGCGTGAAGATGGTAAGTTAGATGTGATGCTACACCCCCCCGGCTATGGGCGGGTTCATAGTGTGAGTGATCAGTTGCTTGAGTATTTGCAGCAGCATCAAGGCTTTTGTCCACTGCACGATAAGAGTGACCCGGAAGAGATCAAACGTGTCTTTGGTGTCAGCAAAAAAGCATTCAAGATGGCGATAGGTCAGCTGCTTAAGCAGGGCAAGCTGGTGCAGGATGAGCAGGGCTTACATCTGCGCGGCTAAAAATCCGGTGCGTCGAGCTTGGTGCCAGCAGGACGCAAACCCCTGCACCGAAAAGTCAGCTAGGGGAAGCCTAGGCTTCCCCTAATCTTTAGATTACTCGCGCTTTAATAAGAACCAGGCATCGGCATAATCACTAATATGGCGATTGGCTGCGTGATAGTCCTCCCAGCCATGGTAATAACCACTGAGCCAGTCGAGTTGATAGAGGTTGTCATGGAAAGCCCCTCCGGTATCCGCCAGGATATTCAGACGATAAGTAGGCTGTCCGGCTTCCTCCGTGCGTAGCAGAATCAAGCGCCCCAGGCCGAGTTGAAACAGATCCCCTGCAACCGTGACCTGTGGTTTGATGGGGATTTTGTAGTCCGCATCCTTGCCATACCCTAAGACGCCGGGTACCTCTTTAAAGTACCAGTAGCGCTCCTGTTCTTCCGGTTTACGCGTGCGATCATAGGCAATACCATTATTGCGATGCACATTAAAATATTGACGCAAGCCATTGTTTTCAATGACTGCTGTTCCTTGAAGTAAAGCCCCTTCCAGATCGGCGCGCGACAGCCAGGTTAAAGCGGGTGCGAGAGGCGTTGGGTGATTTAAAGCCCCTTTTAAAATCGTTTGTTTGCCAAAACGATAGCGTGTGATCTGATCTTTTAAGCGATCCGCTTCCTCCAAACTCAGGTGAGCTTCATCAAAGGGTAAGCCATAAAGTGCATGAGGCTGTGATGGGCTAGGTTGAGTCGCGCCCTGTGCTTTACGGACATAGTATTTGGTGAGCAAGATCCGTTCAGCGGGTAGACGCTGCAGGAGCGGCTTGTCGGCACTCAGGCTTTGGGCTTTGGCTTGATCTGGATGCCAGCGTACGCGTTCAAAAGCCTGTTCGATAAAGGCAGGATCGGCTAAGCGTGAAGGGCGCCCTTGCTGACGGTCTTCTTGTTGGATTTGGCAAATAAACGCGAGAGTCCGCTGAATGCGAGCCGGTGATACTTGAATGTTAGTCAGTTTGCCACCGTGAATGGCTTCCGGATCATAATTTTCTCCCTGCGCCAGATATGCTGAGGTTGCCTGTGCCACACTACAGAGATCGGCAGACTGGTCTACCCAGCGTCCGGCGGGTAAGGGCGTGTCCTGTGTGATAAAAGTGGGCGCTGCCCAGGCGGCACTGCTGAGCGCACAGGTGAGCAGATAAACGGGGAGTTGGGTGATGTTTCGCAGCATACGAGATTGACCCTAAGCATCGATAAAGAAACGCACTATAGCGACTTTCGATAGGTTGTATAAGTTTTTTGATTTGAACCTGAATCGCCAATCTAGGATGATTACGTACCTAGATCGATGTTGCTTTCGATACTTAATTCCGAGATGAGTTCAGGACTGTCACATGATTCCTCGCGTTGCTGATATTAACCCTACCCAAACCCTGTATTTAGACTTCATTGAGACATTGAAGCAGCAAGGCTTTGCGGGGGATCTGAACCCGGATTATGCCAATCGCGTGGTCTTGGCGACGGATAACAGTATTTATCAAATTCTGCCGCAAGGTGTGCTCTATCCAAAGCATACAGAGGATTTAATCCGCATCGCTAAGTTGGCGGATCAACCACGCTTTCACAGCATAGTGTTAAGTGCGCGTGGTGGTGGTACTGGAACCAATGGTCAATCCTTGACCGATGGTTTGATCGTGGATTGCTCTAAGTACATGAATCGTATTCTTGAGATTAATCCAGACCAGCGCTGGGTACGTGTGCAGAGTGGTGTGGTTAAGGATCAGCTGAATGCAGCACTTAAACCCTATGGACTGTTTTTTGCGCCCGAGCTTTCCACCAGTAACCGAGCCACGCTGGGGGGCATGATCAATACGGATGCCAGTGGTCAGGGTTCGGTGCTCTATGGCAAAACCCGAGATCATGTCTTGGAATTGGAGAGTGTGTGGTTAGGCGGTGAGCGCTGGTTGTCGCAGCCTCTAAGTGATGCTGCGCTGGATGAAATCTGCCAGCAAGAGGGGCGTGTCGCGGATGTGCATCGTTTGCTGAATAGGATCTATACCGATAAGCAAGCGTTGATTGCTGAGAAGTTTCCAAAGCTCAATCGCTGTTTGACCGGTTATGACCTCGCCCATATCCGTGATGAGTCTGGACGCTTTAATCTCAACTCGATCCTCTGTGGTGCAGAGGGGTCTTTGGCGTTTATCGCTGAAGCAAAGCTGAATGTTTTACCCATCCCTAAACATTCGGCCCTGGTCAACGTCAAATACGACAGCTTTGAATCCTCCCTTCGTGATGCCAAAGCGCTCATGGATTGGCAGCCCACCTCGATAGAGACGATTGACTCCAAGGTCCTCAATCTAGCCATGGGTGATATCGTTTGGGATACGGTGCGCGCTTACTTCCCTCAGCAAGAGGGTGAGCCGACGATTCAGGGAATTAACCTGATTGAGTATACCGGTGATGATCAGGTCGAGCTGCAGGCTCAGGTGGAAAAACTCTGCCAGCATCTTGACGAAGTGAGTGGTCAGCCAGGTAAAAGTTTTGGCTATTCTGTGGTCTATGGTGCAACCGAGATTAATAAAGTCTGGGCGATGCGCAAAAAGGCGGTGGGGCTCTTAGGTAATGCTCAGGGCGCTAAGCGTCCGATTCCTTTTGTCGAAGATACCGCAGTACCGCCGGAGAATCTCGCGGACTTCATTATGGATTTCCGTCGTGTCCTCGATGAGAATGGCTTGGCTTATGGCATGTTCGGCCATGTCGATGCGGGGGTGTTGCATGTGCGCCCCGCGATCGATATGAAAGATCCGCAACAGGAAGGTTTGATTCGTAGCATTACCGATGAGGTGGTGCGTTTGACCCAGCACTATAAAGGCTTACTCTGGGGTGAACACGGTAAGGGCGTGCGCTCTGAGTATGCACCGGAGTTCTTTGGTGAGTTGTATCCTGAGTTGCAGCGTATCAAAGCGGCGTTTGATCCACGTAATCAAATGAATCCTGGAAAGATCGCAACGCCGATCACTCAGGATGGTGCCGAATTGCTCAAGATTGATGCCGTGCCCACTCGAGGTCAACAGGATCGTCAGATACCTGGAGCCCTACGCGAGACCTATGATTCGGCCATGAACTGCAACGGCAACGGGGCCTGTTACAACTACGATCCGAATGATGCGATGTGCCCATCTTGGAAGGGGACACGTGAGCGTATCCACTCCCCTAAAGGACGTGCTTCTCTGATTCGTGAATGGTTGCGTTTGATGGCGCAACGCGGTGTCGATGTCAATGCGGAAGCTCGCGCAATTCGCCAGGGTGGTTTTTTGCGCAGCTTGCCAAAACGTATTCAAAACACCTGGCAGCGTAAACGTGGTGATTATGACTTCTCCAATGAAGTGCATGAAGCCATGATGGGCTGCCTGGCGTGTAAATCCTGTGTCGGCCAATGCCCGATTAAGGTGAATGTGCCGGACTTCCGTGCACGTTTTCTTGAGGTCTATTACGGCCGTTATCTGCGTCCGGTCAAAGACTATTTGATTGGTAGTTTGGAGTTTATGGTGCCGGTGTTGTCTCGTTTCCCCGCACCTTATAACTGGGCAATGCGTAACTCTTTTGTGCGCGCCTTCCTCAAATCGGCGGCGGGCATGGTCGATAGTCCAGTGATCTGCACCCACAGCTTAAAACAAGGGTTGCAGGCGCGAGGCTTGGACTGGGCAACGCCTGAAACCCTAGCTCAACTGACCCCTAAGCAGCGTGAGAAGAGTGTTATCCTGGTGCAAGATGCCTTCACCAGCTACTTTGAAACCCCTTTGGTGCTGGATCTGATCGATCTGCTGACACATCTAGGCTTTAATGTGGTTGTGGCACCTTATCTACCGAATGGTAAGCCCCTGCATGTGCATGGATTTATGCAGGCGTTTACGCAGGCGGCCGAGAAAAATCTGGAAATGTTGCGCGCGCTGCAGGCTTCAGGTGTACCGATGATCGGTGTGGATCCGTCCATGACACTCACCTATCGCTCTGAATATAAAGATTTGAGCCAGGATCTGCCGTCGGTACAGTTGATTCAAGAGTGGCTGGCCAGTGTGTTGGATCAAATTCAGCTCAAGGGTGAGGTGCAGGCCGGGGAGTATAAGTTGCTGGCGCATTGCACTGAAAAAACCTCCGCGGCACCTTCTATTCGTCAATGGCAGGCCATTTTTACGGCACTTGGGCAGAAGCTGGATGTTGTGGCTACAGGTTGCTGCGGTATGGCGGGCACCTTTGGGCATGAAGCTGAGAACTATAAACGCTCGAAAGCCATCTATGCTCTCAGCTGGGGGGCTGTAGTCAATGATCCAGCCCATAAAGGACAGTTGCTCGCCACCGGTTACTCTTGCCGTTCGCAGGTGAAGCGTTTGGATCGTCAGGAATTGCCGCACCCTATACAGGCCCTTTTGGCTGTCGTGCAAAAGTTGTAATGCAAATTGGCCGGGAATCAGCCACACTCGGCGCTGAATAAACTCAGCTTGATAGGAGCGAAGATGGACGATTTATTGCCGGAATTGTGTGACCAGTTTCCTGATTTGGTTCAGGTGGTAGAACCTATGTTTGCAAACTTTGGGGGGCGTGAGACCTTTGGTGGAGAGATTGTTACCATCAAAGCTTATGAAGACAACTCTCTGGTGCGTGAGCAGGTGGCGCAACCTGGGCAGGGTAAGGTGTTGGTTGTGGACGGCGGCGGTTCCATGCGTCGTGCCATGCTGGGTGATATGCTGGCAGAAAAAGCGGAAAAGAATGGCTGGGAAGGCATCATCATTTACGGTTGTATCCGTGATGTGAATGCGATCGGGCAGCTGGATCTCGGCGTGCAAGCCTTGGGTACACATCCGATGAAAACCGACAAGCGCGGCTTGGGTGACTTAAACATTGCGGTGACCTTTGGTGGGGTGACTTTCACGCCTGGCCATTATGTCTATGCAGACAATAATGGTGTGTTGGTTTCTGCACAGAAGCTCGAGCTGAGCGCTGAATAAATCTAAAGACGCAGAGCGGTCTGGTTTGGCTGGATCGCTCTGCGTTTGTGCTACAGGGCTTTCCGTGTCACCCATGCCTTGCCCCTTCATTCTTTAACACTTCTCTGGCACAATCTCATTTCTACTTAAGTGTGCTTTGCAACGATTCTTATGGCTGGCGCTCATTTCTGTCACCGCCAGATCGAAATCTAATTTCCCAAATGTTGTACTTAAAACTTGCCCTGCCTTGGCGGGGCAAATCTGTTTTTATTCTGTTGAATGGAGTTTGAAATGTCTGATCTGCCGCCCATTACTGTCTCTGAGTTGGACATAGATCGGCTAGAAACCTTGCTCGATAAAAAGCCCTATCGTGATGATAAGGCATTAGAGGGTTTGCGCCATGAGCTGGCGCGTGCTCAGGTGTTGCCGGTCAGCGAAATGCCAGATGAGTTGGTCCGTATGAACTCAACGGTCACTTTTGAGGTAGAAGAAACCGGTAAGCAGTTTCATTTAACCCTGTGCTATCCGCATGAAATCAAAGGTCAGCCGGAAACACTCTCGATTCTTGCTCCGATTGGAAGTGCTTTGTTAGGCTTGGCGGTGGGGCAGAGTATTGAGTGGACTTTGCCTGACACTCAGCATCGCCACGTGCGTATTATTAAAGTCGAAAACCCAGCTCAGGCTTAAGGCTTATAAGGAGAGGATATGTACCAACTCTTGATTTTCGACTGGGATGGCACCTTGATCGACTCGGAAGGTCGTATCATCTCCAGCATGCAAGCCGCCGCTGCTGATTTAACGCTGCCCAAACCAAGTGATGCCGCAGTGCGTAACATTATTGGTTTGGGTTTGCCTGAAGCGATTTTAGCCATCTACCCCGATGCCGATACGGCTTTAATTGAAGCACTACGTGATCGTTATGCGCATTATTTCCTAAGCGCTGATCCAACTGAAACACATCTCTTCCCAGGGGTGCGTGAAACCCTGCAGAGCTTGGCAAAAACACATCGCCTGGCCGTGGCAACTGGGAAAAGTCGCAAGGGGCTCAATCGGGCTTTGACGGAAACGGGCCTAGGTTCTTTGTTTGAAATTACCCGCTGTGCCGATGAAACCACGTCCAAACCCGATCCACATATGTTGGAAGAGATTATTTGGATGACCGATGTGTCCTCTAAAGCGGCGTTAATGATCGGGGATACTGAGTATGATCTAGAGATGGGACAGCGCGCAGGGATGGATACCCTAGCGGTGACCTATGGTGCCCATGAGGTTGAGCGTCTTTTGCGTTGGAAGCCTGTGCATCAAATCGATGAATTTAGCGAACTCCAGCCCTGGTTGGGTCGCCTCAATTCAGGCACGCAGCCGAGTTAAGAAAGGAGAGAGGAATTGAGCAATAACCATTGGGATGATCCCGAGCAGCAAGATAAATCTGTAGCAAAACAGGATGCTGAGTTGGAGCAAACTCTAGCTAAGGCGCAGAAAGATCCCTCGAGTCGGGAGTGGCGATTAATTGAAAAAATCGTCAGCAGCTTGCATGTTGAGCAGCGCCGCGCACGACGCTGGGGCATCTTCTTTAAACTCCTGACTTTCTCGTATCTTTTTGGCTTGTTGGGGATGTATTTTATCGGTGGTGGTTTATCTCCTTCCAAAAAAGAGAGTAACGAGCGCTCGCCGCATGTGGCTGTGGTGGAGGTGCGGGGTGTCATCGCCGATACAGCAGATGCCAGCGCAGATAATGTGATTCGTTCTTTACGCCGGGCTTTTGCGGCTGAGCAGAGTCGGGCGGTGATTCTGCGCATCAATAGTCCGGGAGGGAGTCCAGTTCAGGCCGGTTATATAAATGATGAGATCAAGCGCTTGCGCGCCTTACATCCCGAAAAGCCGATTTATGCCGTGATTACGGATATCGGTGCATCTGGAGGCTATTATATTGCGGTGGCTGCGGATGAAATCTATGCTGATAAAGCCAGTTTAGTCGGTTCAATCGGTGTCACCGCTTCCAGTTTTGGGTTTGTTAACCTGATCGAGAAGCTGGGCGTTGAGCGTCGCATCATGACCTCCGGCGAGAATAAAGCTTTTCTTGATCCCTTTAGTCCTTTGCGCGAAGAGGAAAAGCTCTTCTGGCAAACGGTGTTGGATACTACGCACCAGCAATTTATTCGCGTCGTGCGCGAAGGGCGTGGAGAACGCTTGCAGGATGATGAAGATCTCTTTAGCGGTTTGGTCTGGAGTGGCGAACAAGCATTGGAGTTGGGGTTGGTGGATGGTTTGGCTAGCAGTAGCCAGCTAGCGCGAGAAAAGCATGACCTTGAGGCTTTGCTGGATTACACCTTTGTGCCATCGCCCTTTGATCGCTTTTTTGATCGTCTAGGGGTGACCTTTGCAGAGCATTTGGCTACACGTCTTAGCCATCAACTGTTACCGGAATTGCGTTAAGCTTTTTGCAGCACATTTTTTGCAAAGCTTTGTTGGGGTGTCGGCCGGGTCGGCTCGACACCCTGATGCTAAGCCTAAGGCAAATCAATACCCGCCTGCTCTAGCATACGCACCAAACGAATCAAAGGTAGGCCGATCAAAGCATTAGGATCGTCTCCAACCAGACGCTCAAACAACACGATTCCTAAACCCTCCGATTTAAAGCTGCCAGCACAATCGTAAGGTTGTTCCTTTTCTAAATAGCGTTCAATTTGCTTCAAGCTGAGCTCACGGAAATGTACTTCGTAGGGCACCACTTCGGTTTGCGCGCGACCTTGGCTGGCATCCAGTACACATAAACCGGTCAAAAAGGTGACTGCTTTACCCGAGGCTTGTTGTAACTGAGCCACGGCACGTTCATGGGTGCCGGGTTTGCCAAGAATGTTGCCTTCTACAACCGCCACCTGATCTGAGCCTATCACCAAAGCGTCGGGTAGATCATGCGCGATTGCGCGTGCTTTCTCTTCAGCTAGACGTGCTACTAGGGCGTGCGGAGTTTCATTCGCGAGAGGGGTTTCATCCACATCGGGTTTACGGCTGCGAAAGGGCAAGCCAAGTTTGGCAAGAAGTTCGCGGCGGTAGGGGGAGCTGGAGGCTAGAACGATAGATTTATTGATCACGATTAGGCTCTTATGTGTCAACTTGAGTGAAAAGCCTATGATAATCGCATTTTTATCGGATGAAAGCTCGGAATCCCTTTGACAGATGGCATCTGTGTCCCTAGAATTGCGCGCTTATGTCGAACGGTCCATTACCGAAAAAAGCAGACCCGCGCAAGCTTGCTGAGCGGGGCGTACAAATCCAAGGTTGCGTTGAAATTTCTGCGCTGCCTCGGCTTGTGTCATTTTTAAGCAGCGATGCCGGCACAGCGGAAGCGACTTTGGATTTTACGGTGGATGATCAGCATCTGCGTACAGTGTCCGGTCAGGTGACTGCCAGGGTCGAGATGACCTGTCAGCGTTGCCTGGAACCTGTCCAGATCGATCTGAGTGCAGAGGTCAAACTTGCTGTTGTTCTGAATGAAGAACAGGCTAGAAACCTGCCAGGGTATTACGACCCACTCCTGACTCAAGAGGAAGAAGTGGCGTTATGGCCAATTATTGAAGATGAATTGATTTTGACTCTACCTTCTATTCCGAAGCATGCGTCTTGTCAGATTCAAACTTCCTTTGGCGATGCCGGGACAGTTCGTTCAGAGCAAGAGAAACCCAACCCTTTCAGTGTGTTGGCTGGCCTTAAAGGCAAGGCCGACAAGAGTTAACCAGGAGCTATATAACCATGGCAGTACAGCAGAACAAAAAATCCCGTTCACGTCGTGACATGCGTCGTTCACACGATGCGCTGACCGGTCCGACTCTGGCTGTGGATGCAACCACCGGTGAAACCCATCGTCGTCACCACGTTAGTGCAGATGGCTTCTACCGTGGTCGTCAGATCGTTAAATCCCAAGACGACGAGTAAGTTTGTCTGCGCGTTACACAATCGCTGTGGACGCAATGGGCGGGGACTTCGGTCCCCGTGTTACGTTAAGTGCTGCGCAGCGTTTTCTCGCTCACCACCCTCAAGTTCATCTGATTCTTTGTGGTGCTTTGTCATCACTTCAGGCGCAGCTAACATCCTGCCCTGAATCGCTGTTATCACGCCTGCAGTTAATCGATGCGCCAGATGTGATCGCTATGCATGCCAAACCTTCCCATGCTGTGCGTCACGGTCAAAACTCCTCGATGTATCACGCCTTACAACAGGTGCAGCTTGGAAACGCACAAGCTTGTGTCAGTGCAGGCAATACCGGTGCGCTTATGGCGCTGGGACGAACACTTTTGCACACACTCCCCGGAATTGATCGTCCGGCCATCTTAAGTGCGATTCCAACACTTACCGGGCACTCCTATCTGTTAGATCTTGGTGCTAACGTCGACTCAAGCCCAGAGCAGTTGTTGCAATTTGCCTTGATGGGTGCTGCTACGGCGCGTTCATTAGATAAGTGGCCAGAGCCTAGGATCGCCCTGCTAAACATTGGTCGGGAAGAGGTCAAAGGCAATGAGCAGGTGCGTTGTGCGGCGCGCTTATTCAAGCAGCAGGCAGGTTTGAACTATATCGGTTTTATTGAAGGGGATGATGTGTTTACCGGTCAGGCGGATGTCATTGTCTGTGACGGTTTCACCGGTAATATCGCCTTAAAAAGCAATGAGGGTTTGGCACGCTTGATTGCAGGGAAACTACGTCGTAGTTTTCAGCGCAACCTTTACCGACGTTTTTTAGGTTGGTTGGCGCGGCCTGTATTGCAGGAACTGCAGCGTCAAATCGATCCAGGACAGCGCAATGGCGCAAGCTTTGTCGGCTTGCGTGGCATCGTCATTAAAAGTCACGGTGGCGCGGGTAAGCGTCATTTTGAGTGCGCTTTGCGCCAAGCTTTGGTCGAGATCGAGAATAATTTGCCGGCACGCATCGCTGAGCAGATGACGCAATCGACCTCTGAAGAGGCCGCGAAAACAGCACTAAGACTTTCGTCAGGCGCTTAATGTTGTAAACTAGCGCCCTGAAGTGGGTCGATATCTCTTTGGCACTTCTTATTATTCATAGAATTACGTCTCAAAAAATCAAGAGGGTTTTATGTCGCAAGCGCTGGCATTTGTGTTTCCCGGACAGGGTTCGCAGCAACTTGGAATGCTGTCAGAACTGGCCGCCAGTCATCCCATTATTGAAGCCACCTTTGCAGAGGCCTCCGCTGCGTTAGGCTTTGATCTATGGGCAGGGGTTCAGCAGGGTCCTGAAGATTGGTTAAATGCGACTGAAAACACTCAGCCCGCTTTACTGACGGCGAGTGTGGCACTTTGGCGCTTGTGGTTGGAGCAAGGAGGGGAGCGTCCTGTTTTTATGGCGGGCCATAGTCTTGGTGAGTATTCCGCTCTGGTCTGTGCAGGTGCGATCAAGTTAGCTGATGCGGTACAGTTGGTGCGCCTGCGCGGTCAAGCCATGCAGGCAGCCGTGCCCGCGGGTAGCGGTGCGATGGCTGCCATTCTGGGATTAGACGATGCGGCCGTTGCACAAGCCTGCTTGCATGTGGCGCAGGGCGATGTGTTAGCCCCAGTGAATTATAATTGCCCGGGTCAGGTGGTTATCGCAGGTGAAAAAGACGCTGTGGCGCGTGGTATAGAAGCCTGCAAGTCTGCAGGCGCTAAGCGTGCGGTGGCCTTGCCCGTGAGCGTGCCTTCGCATTGTGCGTTGATGCAGCCGGCTGCTGAAAAGATGGCGCAGGCGCTGCAGGACATTGAGTTAAGCCTGCCTGAAATTCCTGTCATTCATAATGTCAGCGCGCAGACCTGCACAGATTTAACGCGCTTGCGTCAGCTTTTGGTGGAGCAGCTGTACAGCCCTGTGCTCTGGACGCGTAGTGTCTTGGAGCTGGCGACACAGGGTGTTCAGGTCTTGGTTGAGTGTGGCCCAGGCAAGGTATTATCGGGTTTAAATAAAAAAGTGGATAAGGCTTTTGAGGTCGTATCCCTGACTGATGCGGCGGGCTTCGAGAAAGCCCTGTCTTTGTCCACCCATAAGGATTAAAAGCAGTATGAGTATTCAAGGAAAAATCGCCCTGGTCACTGGGGCTACGCGTGGTATTGGTAAAGCGATTGCTGAAAACTTAGCGCAACAGGGTGCGGTGGTGATCGGAACCGCTACCAGTGCCAGTGGTGCTGAAACCATCACGGCGTATCTGCAAGCCTTAGGTAATCAGGGGCGTGGTCTTCTACTGGATGTAGCGGATCCAGCCTCTGTTGAGGCTGTCCTGAAACAGATCACAGAAGAGTGGGGTGCGGTCGAAATACTGGTCAACAATGCCGGTATTACACGTGATAACATCATGATGCGCATGAAAGATGAAGAATGGGATGCAGTCATCAACACCAACCTGACGGCGAATTTCCGTTTGGTGAAAGGGTGTGTGCGTGGTATGACCAAAGCGCGTTGGGGTCGTATTATTAACATCAGCTCGGTAGTGGGTTCGATGGGTAATGCGGGCCAAGCCAACTATGCTGCGGCAAAAGCCGGCTTGGAAGGCTTTAGTCGTGCCCTGGCGCGTGAAATTGCTTCCAGAAATATTACGGTAAACTGTGTGGCACCAGGTTTTATTGATACGGATATGACAGCCGGCCTGGCGGATGAGCACAAATCACACCTGCAAGGTCAGATTCCGATGGCGCGTCTGGGGCAACCTGCTGAAATCGCGGCGGTTGTTGGTTTCCTCGCAGGTGAGGGTGGTAGCTACGTAACCGGTGAAACCATCCATGTCAATGGTGGTATGTACATGGGATAAATCGGTTTATCCGATTTAGGGAATTGTATTTTCTGCTGATATGTTGATAATTGTCCGTCAGCAATAACTAATCGGTTGGCACGCTTGCTTGGGTGTAATCGATTCTAATAAAATTGCGTCTCGCATTTTGGGATGTGATGGTGTCTATAAGCATATAGGAAGAGATATGAGCAATATTGAAGAGCGCGTTAAGAAGATCATCGCAGAGCAGCTGGGTGTTAAGGAAGAAGAAGTCGTGAACAGCGCTTCTTTTGTAGAAGATCTGGGTGCTGACTCCCTCGATACTGTTGAGCTGGTTATGGCTCTGGAAGAAGAGTTCGAAACTGAGATTCCTGACGAAGAAGCTGAAAAAATTACTACCGTTCAGCTGGCGATCGATTACATCAACGCACACCAGTAATCAGTCCCATCGCTTTAGTCGAAAAGCCGCACCTATTTCGTAGAGTGCGGCTTTTCTTTTCTTAGCCGGAATTCTGGAGGAACGCATGTCTCGCAAACGCGTGGTTGTCACAGGTTTGGGGCTGCTAACACCTGTAGGAAACACAGTCAGGGAAACCTGGGCAAATATTCTTGCAGGCAAAAGCGGTGCTCAATTGATTGAGCACTTTGATGCATCGGCTTTTCCTACACGCTTTTCATCCTCGGTTAAAAACTTTGACCTTGAGCCTTACATGAGCTTGAAAGAAGCGCGTAAGATGGATCTTTTTATCCAGTATGGCATGGTCGCGGCGATTCAAGCGGTTGAAGACGCAGGGCTTGAGGTGACTGAAGCGAATGCACATCGTATAGGTTGTGCCATAGGTTCAGGCATTGGCGGCTTGCCCATGATTGAAAAGACCCATGATATGTTGAATGCATCGGGTCCGCGCAAAGTCTCTCCTTTCTTTGTGCCAGGCAGCATTATCAATATGATTTCGGGCAATCTGGCCATTAAATATGGCTTCCGGGGTCCGAACATTGCCATCACAACTGCATGTACTACGGGTACACATAATATCGGTCAGGCTATGCGTATGATCCAATATGGCGATGCGGATGTTATGGTCGCCGGAGGGGCTGAGATGGCGACAACGCCTTTAGGTATCGCCGGCTTTTCGGCCGCGCGTGCTTTGTCAACGCGCAATGAAAATCCACAAGCCGCGAGTCGTCCCTGGGATCGCGATCGTGATGGTTTTGTATTGGGGGATGGAGCGGGTATTTTGGTGCTTGAATCCTATGAGCATGCCAAAGCACGAGGGGCTGAAATCTACTGTGAGCTCAGTGGTTTTGGCATGAGTGATGATGCCTTCCACATGACCGCCCCGCCTGAAAATGGTGCCGGTGCTGCTTTGTCGATGAGTAATGCTCTACGGGATTCAGGTTTAAATGCCGAGCAGATTCACTACATTAATGCACATGGCACGTCGACCCCCGCAGGGGATATTGCTGAATCCAATGCGGCGAAACAGGTCTTGGGAGCTGCTGCGTCTCAGGTACGCATGAGTTCTACTAAGTCCATGATTGGGCATCTGCTGGGTGCAGCAGGAGCGGTGGAAGCGGCTTTTTGTGTGTTGGCACTGCGTGACCAGGTGGCGCCTCCGACCATTAATTTGGATCAGCCCTCAGAAGGCTGTGATTTAAATTATGTCGCGCACGAGGCTCAGCCTTGTAAAATTCAGGCCACCATGTCTAACTCTTTTGGTTTTGGTGGCACCAACGGCACCTTGGTGTTTAATCAGATTTAAACTTATGGGTCGGGGCTCTTTGAGTCCCGCCTGTTCGTGTTAAGCCTCATATCGATCACGAGAGGGCCAAACATGCTGACCCTGATTGATGGTCAAGTTCAAGATCTTTGTCCCAGCGATGACCGCGGTTTGACCTACGGTCAGGGGGTTTTTGAGACTCTGCCATGCACTGAGGGTCAGCCTTGGCTCTGGCCTGCTCACCTGCAGCGCTTGTTACGTGGGTGCCGTCAGCTCAAGATTCCTTGCGAGGCGTTGGAAGCCCAACTGCATGCTGATCTTCAGCAGTTACCTCAACAGGACGGTGTGCTGAAAATTCTAGTCACCGCGGGATCGGGTGGGCGAGGTTATGCCTTGCCGGAACCTATATATCCGCGTCGTATCCTGCAATTCAGCCCAAGACCCTACTGGCCAGATGCCCCTTTCCATCAAGGGATTCGTGCACGAGTGTGTCAGCTACGTTTAGCACATCAACCCGCCTTAGCGGGCTTAAAGCATCTGAATCGACTTGAGCAAGTATTGGCTCGGAGTGAATGGAGCGATCCCGGGATACGTGAAGGGATTCTTTTGTCTTATCAGGATGAGTTGATCGAAGGCACTATGAGCAATCTGTTTTTAGTGAAAGCGGGGCAACTGTTCACGCCCGATCTAAGCCAAACCGGTGTGAGCGGTATTATGCGCAACTATCTCATCGACATGGCCACAGACCTTTCGCTTCCAGTTCAGATCAAAGGTTTGACGCTGGAGGATCTCTGGGCGGCAGATGAGGTGTTTTTCTGTAACAGCCTCATTGCGATTTGGCCGTTGGTGGCTTTAGAGGAGCAAAGCTTTGCTATCGGGCCCATCACTCGGTGCTTACAAAAGGTTTTACAAGAGAGACGCTATCCATGTTAAAAAAAATCAGCCTATTGCTATTTGCACTGCTACTGCTGGGTGCTTTGGCGGTTGGATTAGCTTGGCAGGCTATGCATAAACAGATGCTGCAGCCCTTGCCGATTCAAGAAGAGATTACGTTTGATGTACGCAGTGGCCTAGCGTTTAATCAACTTTTGCAGCAATTGGATGCTAAAGATTGGTTACAACAGCGTGATCTGGTGCGTGTTTATGCGCGCTTGCATCCGGAAATTACGGCGATAAGGGCGGGTGAGTATCGAGTTCAGCCTGGTGAGTCCTTATTGGATCTGCTCGAGCGTTTAAACCGTGGTGATGTCATTCCACATTTTTTTACCTTGATCGAAGGCCATAATTTTCGTCAGATTCGGGCTGCTTTGGCCGCGGATGAGCGCTTACAGCAACAGCTCACTGGATTATCAGAAGCAGACATTATGACGCGCTTGGGTCGCCCTGATCAGCCTGCCGAGGGGCTTTTTTTAGCGGATACCTATCAATTCACTCGTGGCATGTCAGATTTGGATCTACTTCGCCGTGCTCTGCTTGCCCAGGAGCAGTTCCTTGAGGCTCAGTGGCAAGCACGTGCTCCCGAACTGCCTTATGCCAATCCTTATGAGGCTCTGATTATGGCCTCGATTATCGAAAAAGAAACCGGAGTACCCGAAGAGCGTGCCGAAATAGCCGGTGTGTTTGTGCGACGCTTACGCTTAGGGATGCGCTTACAAACCGATCCGACCGTCATTTATGGTATGGGGGAGTCGTACCAGGGGCGTATCCGTCGTGCAGATCTGGAGCGCCCGACACCTTGGAACACCTATACCATTGCGGGCTTACCCCCCACGCCCATCGCGATGGTAGGACGTGAAGCGATTGTTGCCGCCTTAAATCCTTTAGCCGGTAATACACTCTATTTTGTCGCTAAGGGTGATGGGACACATCACTTTTCACGAACCTTAAGTGAGCATAACGCTGCAGTACGACGCTATCAGCTCAATCGTCGCAGCGATTATCGTTCATCGCCAGGGGGAGGTTGAGATGTCTGGACGCTTTATCACTCTTGAAGGCAGTGAGGGAGTGGGTAAAAGTAGTAACTTGGCTTTTATCCATGACTTCTTGCAAGCTCGCGGCATTTCAGTCGTGCAAACACGTGAGCCAGGTGGTACTGAGTTAGCTGAGCAGATTCGCGAGCTCCTCTTAGCGCCGCGTCAGGAAAAGATGTCGCCTCAAGCGGAATTATTATTGGTGTTCGCAGCGCGCGCCCAACATCTGCAAGAGGTCATACGTCCGGCTTTAGCGCGTGGTGATTGGGTGTTATGTGATCGCTTTACCGATGCCACGTTTGCTTATCAAGGGGCGGGGCGGGGTATGGATCTGCAAGCCATTGCTTGGTTAGAGGATTGGGTGCAGGCCTCCTTACGTCCCGATTTAACCATTTTGCTAGATTTGCAGGTGGCACAAGGCTTGGCACGTGCGCAAGAACGTAGTCAACCGGATCGCTTTGAGCGAGAGGCGCAGTCTTTTTTTGAGGCGGTGCGCCAGGGATATCTGCAACGTGCAGCGGCTGAGCCTCAGCGCTTTGCTATCATCGATGCGGCTCCTGCCTTAATCAAGGTGCAGCAGCAGATACAAGATGTGTTGCAAGCCAGGCTGGGATTAGCATGAGCACAGCTCAAGTGTATCCTTGGGCGCAAGCGCTCTGGCAACGCTTGTTGCGCCAGCATGCTCAGCAGCGTCTGCCTCATGCTCTGCTCATGAGTGGACATGCCGGGATAGGTAAACTGGCGTTTGCCCAGGCTTTAGCGCAATACTTGCTTTGCCAACACCCGCATCAAGATACCCCTTGTGGGCAGTGCCGTAGCTGCCAACTTTTTGCTGCTGAGGGACATCCTGACTGTGTGCTACTCTTTCCCGAAGAAGCGGGTAAGGTGCTGAAGATCGACCAAATTCGCGAATTGACCGAGTTTTTGCATGCAACGGCGCAACAGGGTGGGTATCGCGTGGTGATTCTTGAGCCAGCGGAAGCGATGACTTTAGCGGCGGCTAACGCACTGCTTAAATCACTTGAAGAACCGGGTAATAACACCTTATTGGTGCTTGTGTCACATCAACCGGGGCAATTAATGCCTACAATTCGTAGCCGTTGTCAGCGCATCGATTTCCCTGCGCCGAGCCCACTCGAAGCCAACCAATGGTTACAAAGTCATTTAGGACTGACAGCACAGCGTGCTGAGCAACTCTTGAGTATCGCAGGCGGTGCACCCTTAAAAGCGCAGCGCTTGCAAGAAAGCCAAGCTTTACCCCTACGCGCCGAGCTCATGAAGGGGTTAGCCGATCTGTTAAAAGGCCGCTGCTCTGTGGTGGAATTAAGTGTTAAGTTACACAAAGAAGATCTGCTGCAGCTACTGGAGTGGTTGCAAAGCCTATTAGCCGATATTGCGCGCTTGCAGTTAGTGGGTGAGGCGGCACAATTAAGTAACCTTGATATGACAAAAATGTTGTCAGCCGTTGCGAAAAAGACGACAGTCGGTAAACTTTTCCAAGTGATCGATCATTTACAAATGGAGCGAATCAGTCTGATGGAGCGCTATAACCCGAATCGACAATTGTTGCTGGAAGGGATTTTTATGCGCTGGATCGATCTGGTGCGTTAACAGCGGGAGCTAAAAGGCTATGTCCATCGTACCTCGCATCAGTCATGGCATTTTATCGCTGGCGATTGAGAATAAAGAAGATTTATATAAGTCCTATATGCCATTCGTGAGCCATGGTGGCTTGTTCATTCCTACTACCCGACCTTATCAGTTAGGAGAAGAGGTTTTCATGCTGCTAACGGTCATGGATGAAGCTGAAAAGATACCTGTGACGGGCAAGGTGATTTGGGTGACACCTAAGGCGGCACAAGGAGGACGTGTTCCAGGTATAGGTATCCAGCTTACCAGTGAGGATGCACCGCTGGTGCGTAAAATTGAAAATTATCTGGCCGGTGCGCTCAATAGTGCGCGTCGTACCTATACCATTTGAGAGCGCATATGTTTATTGATTCTCACTGTCACCTTGATCGCATCGATTTAGCGCGTGAAGGGTGCAGTCTGGAAACCTTACTGCACCAGGCGCATGAGCAGTGCGTTGAACAGATGCTCTGCGTTTCGATCGACCTTGAGCAGTATCAGACGATGCAACAGGCCATTTCGGCCTATCCTCAGGTTTGGGCCTCAGCGGGTGTGCACCCCCTGCATGTGGATACGCATCCCTTTGATGAAGCGAAGCTTCGCGCCGCCGCTGCGTATCCGAATGTGGTGGCGTTAGGTGAAACCGGTTTGGATTATTATTACAGTCAAGATCATCTTGATGCTCAGCATGAAAGCTTTGCGGGACATCTGCGTCTTGCCGGTGAGTTGGGTTTACCGGTGATTGTGCATACCCGTGATGCTCGAGAAGACACGCTTAAATTAATTGCCGAACATGGCAATCTCGAGACTTCGGGTGTCTTGCATTGCTTCACGGAATCATTAGACATGGCACAGGCTGCCGTTGAGATGAACTATCGCATCTCCTTTTCCGGCATTATTACCTTTCGTAATGCCAGCGAGTTGCGCGAGGTCGTCAAGGCGATTCCATTACAGCACCTGCTGATAGAAACCGATTCTCCCTATCTGGCACCCGTGCCCTATCGTGGTAAGCAGAATCAGCCGGCTTATGTGGGCAAGGTGGCGGAGTGTATAGCTGAGCTCAAAGGGATAGGTGTGGAGGAAGTCGCTGAAGTCACACGCCAGAATTTTTACGATCTGTTTACCAAGGCTCAGCCTCGCTGAGCCTTCGATGGCCGTCAGAAGGTATATTCTTCATCCGAGACAGGCATGATGCTCAAGAGCATTTTGCTCAGATCCAGAAGAATAATCAGAATATTGTTGTGATAACACACACCCTGTACAAAGCGGCGAGTCGATTCATCTCCACTTAGATTCGGTGCACGATCAATACGGTTAGCTGGAAGATTGATGACTTCATCGACGCTATCCACCACCAGGCCAATCACTTCTTTATCATTCAGCTCCACAATAATGATGCGCGTGTCATCATCATAGGGGGCATCCGCCAAGCGGAAGAGGCGACGAGTATCTATTACCGTTACGACATTACCCCGCACATTGATGATGCCTAGGACGGAGTGATCGGCGCCGGGCACGGGTGTGATTTCCACGTAGCGCAGTACTTCCTTCACCTGCATGACATCTATGCCAAAGAGTTCATTATTGACGCGAAAAGTCGCCCATTGGTGATAGACAATCTCTTCTTCCTTGGCACGACGAGCCGCATCATCCTGACGTTTTTTTTGTTCGAGCATTCGGATCTGCTCAGCAGCGACTTCTAAACCCATTCTTGTTTCCTGTCGGCTAACATGCGGATGTAATTACTATAGACTAGTTTGCTTAACGCTGAGTATCCCACAGAGCTCAGCCAGTGAAAACCCTGAAAAGAAGCAAGGATTACAAACAATTATCGGGCTTGGGCAGGCCTGCTAAAAAAGCAGCGAGTTTAGCCGGACTGCCGGGGAAGAGTTGTAATAGATAAATACTACGTCCCTTGTCAGTACCGAGCTTCTGAGCGATCGCCTTGCAGAGTGGTCGCATGGCGGGAGAGTGCTGATACTCTTGATAAAAATCACGTAATAAATAGAGAATTTCCCAGTGAGCCGGGGTCAATGTCAGGCCTTTTTCTTCGGCCCAGGCTTGTGCTAAAGATTCAGACCAATCGGAGAGGTCTAAAAGATAACCTTCTGGATCTCGTGCAACCGAGGTAGAGGAAATGTTCATTAAAACCAGCTCACCACTTTGTTGTATTCCACACACAAGGCAACAAAACCCGCGTCATCGATTGGGATGACGGAGTCGGGAGCTTGGAGACCGCGCGCTTGCAGATCCGGTATCAACGCATAGACCTTAAGATGACGGATCTTCTCGAATGCCTGGGGACGTAACCAGTACACGCCATTTTCAAGTAAGAGTAGGGCATCTGTTGCCGCCATCGCCTGACAGCAGGTATGCATCAAAGCTTGTTCACGAGGTGAGGTGTTAAAGGTGTGGAGACTGCATGAGTTGGATGAGGTCATAGCGTAATTACACTTTCAAATTCTGCGATTAAGGCTTGTATCTCTTCACTCTGAAGCGGCTGCGCTGTGAGGCAGAGATCTTCGAGTTGTAAATCGTAGAAGCTCATCGCCTCTGCTTCGACGTAGATACGCTCAAGGTCATAGAGGGGTAAAGAAGCCTGAATCGCATTCAGATTTTTTTGTGCGATTGTTTGTGGCTGTTGTTGGCTTTTTAACTGTAAAACACCATCGCCGATCAAGAGCAGGGCCACTGGAAGTTCAAAGACAGAGGCTGTAAGTGCAATATCTAACAGATCACGAGCCGCTGAGCTGCCATAGGGTGCCGCTGAGCTGATCAGTAAGCAGGATTTCGCCATTACGCCCGTCCTCCAAAAGTCACTATGCGATCCGACACCAGCGTCGCTTCAATCAATTGACCTAAACCAGAAAGATCAAACTCTGCCGCCAGGGTCGCGGTGTGCTTGCCGTAGCGGTGCGCTTCTTCTTCACTGATCACGCCACGGCGGACACCCGCAGCAATACACACCACAAGGTCGATCTCATGAGCGCGAGCAAAAGCTTGCCAGGCATCGGGTAGATTGAGTTCGTCGGAGGGTGTACAGCTGCTATTCAGTGCCGTATAGACGCCGTCACGATAGAAAAATACACGGTGCAGTTGATGGCCGGAGCTGAGTAGGGCTTGAGCAAATCTCAGGGCCGTACTGGCCGCCTGTTGTTGCAAAGGCGAGGCCTGAATAATCAGGGAAAAGCGCATAAATCACCCTTTAGCAGACATAAAAAACCCCGCCATTCTAACCGAAGTGGCGGGGTGATCCGAGATGTGTCGTCAGATTAGTCGTTGCTCAGTACACCGACCAGGTGCAACAGATGGACGAACAGGTTGTAGATGCTCAGGTACAAGCCCACAGTAGCCATCACGTAATTGTCGTATTTACCGTTAACGATGTTGCTCGTGTCATACAGCAGAAATCCGGCCATCAGCAATACGACTAAGGCGGAGAAGGCTAGGTGCAGCGCCGGCATGTGAACCCCAAACAGAGGCAGAACCAGCAAAGCCACCATCGCAATCAGCATCACAATCGCACCCGTTGCCAGGAAGCCGCCCATGAAGCTGAAATCTTTTTTACTGCTCATGACATAAGCAGACAGACCGACAAAGGTAAAAGCCGTCATGCCCAGTGCGGTCATCACAATCTGTCCGCCGCCTTGCAGCGCCAGATAATGATTTAATAAAGGCCCCAAGCCAAAGCCTAAAAGGCCGGTAAAAGCAAAGGCCAGTGGTAAGGCGGCCGCAGTATTTTGCTTACGATTTAAGACAAAGAGTAGAACAAAACTGACCAGTACACTGCCGATATAAAATAAGAAGGGAGGATTGATCGCCATGGAGATGACGGCAGTAACGGTACTGAACGCCATGGTCATTGCCAACAACATGTAAGTGTTGCGAATCATCTTGTTTGTACGTAAGACCGATTCTTGAGCGGAATAGGCCAGATCCTGTGCTTTATCCATAGAGACCCTCATCGATTAATTATTCAACACAAAACATCATCCTGACTTCAGCGCTTGAGTTCAAGTCATTCCGAACTTTTTCGACTTAGGTTCGACTCTAGGAAGTCGAATAAATTCCACGTAAACTTCGCGAAATCTCGCATATAAGAGTCGAACTGTGACTGACACTACGCATTTTGTAGCGCCTGAGATCCTCTATCAGGACGAATATATACTAGCTTTACATAAACCCGCTGGGGTTTTGGTGCATCCGAGCTGGATCGCCCCCGCACGTACGCCCAACCTCGTTAGCTGGTTAAAGCAGCAGTATCCCGAAGATACCTTTCACACCCTCCATCGCCTCGATAGAGCCACTTCGGGCGTGATCGTTTTTGTTCGCAATAACAAAGAGCTCGCGCAAAAGATTCATACGTTATTCGAACAAAGAAAGGTGAAAAAGACCTACTGGTGTGTGGTGCGCGGTTGGATAGATGAAGCGGGAACCATTGACTACGCACTCAAACCTATTGCCGATAAGTATGCCGATCATCCTAAGGCGAATCCTGATAAAGAGCCGAAAGATGCGGTGACACATTATCGACGTTTAGCCTGCGTGGAACTTCCTATTCCAGTTGGGCGTTATCCTGTCGCGCGTTACTCCTTGGTGGAAGTGAAACCGGAAACTGGGCGCAAGCATCAAATACGCCGTCACATGAAGCATCTGCTGCACCCCCTAGTCGGAGATACTAAGCATGGAGAAGGGCGGCATAATCGTTTGTTTCGTGAACATTTTGCAATTCAGCGTTTATTGCTGATGGCAACCGAGATCAGCTTTGAGCATCCTGATAGCGGTCAAACGATGCACTTCAAAGCGCCTCTTGATGCGGAAGTTTGTCACTTATTGGTTCAATTGGGTTGGCAGCATCTGTTACCTCGGACTGAACATCCGGAAGTTTAAGAATTTACGCCACTCGCAACGCTATTCATTGCGAAACTGTGCTGCTCTGGTAGCATTAGCGCCTTTGATAATCTCTTGAATTAGTCACCGAGCATGAGCAATCCAACTACTTATATTAGTCCACTCGTGGAACGTTTAGCGTCACCCCAGCCTTTACGCATTGCCTTGATCGGTGCCATGGATCAGGAGATTGAGCTCCTGCGCACCTCTCTTGCTCAACTCAACTCCTTCACCCAGGCGGGTTATGATTTTCATGAAGGCGAGTTACACGGGGCGCAAGTGATGTTGTTGAAATCCGGCATCGGCAAGGTGAACGCCGCGATCGGCACTGCACTTTTGTTGAGCCAGTTTCAGCCGGATTGTGTCATCAATACAGGTTCGGCGGGCGGTACTGATCCCAGTTTGCAGGTGGGTGATTTAGTCATCTCGGATGAGGTCTTGCATCACGATGCCGACTTAACCATCTTTGGTTACCAGCCAGGACAGCTGCCTGGTATGCCTGCCACCTTTTCTTCCGACCCTTTGCTATCACAAGTGGCCGAGGAGTGCATTGCTCAGTTCTCTGGTATGCAGATGGTGCATGGTTTAATTGCAACAGGTGATAGTTTTATGAATCAGCCAGAGCGTGTGGCACATATTTGTCAGCTTTTTCCTGATTTAAAAGCAGTTGAAATGGAAGCGGCCGCCATTGCACAAACCTGCTTCCGTTTCCAAACCCCGTGTATTGTGATCCGTGCTTTGTCAGATGTTGCTGGGCGCGAGTCTAATATTTCGTTTAAAGAGTTTTTAGAAACCGCTGCGACGCATTCCGCACAGATGGTGAGTGCGATTGTTAAAGACTTGGTCCAGCGTCAAGCGACTCAGTCATCGCTCTGAGTCAGTAGCCTACGCAGTGGGGTGACGATCTCTGGCGCATCCCACTCCTTCTCGCCCAGAACACGTTCAACCAGTTTACCCTGACGATCGTAAATTAGGGTGCTGGGAAGGCCTCTGAGTCCCAGTTGACCAAAGCCTTTCCAATTTTCATCTAAACCCTGGGGGAGAGTGATGGGCTGCTCAAGATCCTGCAGAAAAGCAACGACCTGCTCTGGGCTCTCGCCCAC
The DNA here is from genome assembly GCF_008368715.1 of Nitrincola tapanii. Lineage (GTDB taxonomy): Bacteria > Pseudomonadota > Gammaproteobacteria > Pseudomonadales > Balneatricaceae > Nitrincola > Nitrincola tapanii. The sequence continues at coordinate 256,409 of NZ_SMRS01000003.1, read as the reverse complement.
ATTAATCAAAATGACCTGAAACGCCTCCTCCTGCAACGTCTCTTGCAGGCGTTGAAATGAAGGCAGCTCTTTTACGCAAGGCGGACACCAGGTAGCCCAAAAGTTCACCACCAAGACTTGATCCGCATAGTCGGTAAACTGAAAAGTCTGGCCTTGCAGATCTTGAAAGGAGAGTGCTTGCGCTTCCTCTGGTGCCGGTTTGACTAGGCTGAGTGCCAGAGCATGAGAGCTGCCCCCTAATAACAATAGACCAATGAGTAGAGCGTTGAAGAACGAACGCGGGCGCATGAGCTGAACTCCTTTAAATCCTAGGGTGAGCACTTTAAGCTTATAAGCGAATTGTTAGCAACCGGATCTTGATTGCTCAAGCATGAGGTGGATATGGCGCAGGTAGGATTTATTGGATTAGGTACGATGGGATTCCCGATGGCTGGGCATTTGGCGGCAGCGGGACATAGGGTAAAGGTGTACAACCGCACCCCTCAGAAAGCAGCGGATTGGTTGGCTAAACACCCTGGTCATTTGGCACCGACCCCGGCTGAGGCCGCGCAGGGTGCAGAGTTTGTATGCATCTGTGTCGGAAATGATGACGATCTGCGCTCAGTTGTGTTGGGCAGTGAGGGCGTTTTAGCAGGGTTGAGCCAAGGCGGTCTCTTAATTGATCATACGACGGCATCGGCTCAGGTTGCGCGTGAGCTGTTCGCACAAGCCCAAGCGCAAGGCTGCGGTTTTTTGGATGCGCCCGTATCAGGCGGCCAGGCAGGGGCTGAGCAGGGAACGCTCAGTATCATGGTCGGCGGCGAAAAAGAAGATTTTGCACGTGCTGAAGCCTTAATGACGGCCTATGCGCGCTCACAGAAACACTTAGGTGCTTCAGGTGCCGGTCAATTGGCTAAGATGGTCAACCAGATTTGTATTGGCGGTCTTTTGCAAGGTCTGGCGGAAGCCGTGCATTTTGTAGAATGTGCCGGTTTAGAGGGCGAGGCGGTTTTTGATGTGATTCAACATGGCGCAGCGGGCTCTTGGCAGCTGACTCATCGGCATCAGAGTATGTTGGAAAAGCGCTTTGATTTTGGCTTTGCCGTGGATTGGATGCGTAAAGATTTAGGCCTAGTGTTAGAGGAGGCGCGTCGTAATGGTGCTTCTTTACCCATCACCGCACTGGTCGATCAGTTTTATGCTGACGTACAAGCTTTAGGTGGTGGGCGTTGGGATACCTCTAGCTTAGTAAAAAGGCTTGAGCCAAAGCGTTGATCCTCTATAATTTCACCATCTGCACGCTTTACCTTAATGATTATAAAACTCAGGAGAGTAAGTTCTATGCTGTCTATCGATAAATACAGTCTGATTTCTTTAGCCCCGAGCATTGCGGTGATTGCGGCCGTAGTGGTCATCACTATTTTGGGTGTGGGTTTTCTGAAAAAAGAGATCGCTAAAGACGCTGCGGCGGCTGAGCGCAAGTAAGCGGATCCCGTTGCAAACCCGAGTCGCTTAGGCGGCTCTTTTTCATTCTAGAGAATAGATAATTTTGCGGCTTTAACGGGTTCACTTTGTTCTCTAAAGCGCCTAAAGTGTTTATACATAACGTTAAATACTCATGAGTCTGCCCTTTATGCCAAGTCGTCACGCTTGTTTGAGCACCGATTCTTCCAGCAGCTTGGAGAGTCACCGCCACCCCCTCTTGTCAGACAATGATATCAACAACATCCTCGTCAACGGTGCACAAATCTCTTTGACCAAGCTTAAGCGTGCACGCTCGTTTAATGCGCGCATCTATTATTATGCTGAGATAGGTGTGTATCTGGAGGTGTCTCTATCGCGTGGAGCGGGCATCAACGATGCGACGCGTGAGCAGCTACAGCGTATTCATAACGAAGCAACACATTTGCATATGGACGCGAATAAAAAGCTGGCGCTTAAAACTTCAAACTGATGTCTAATCCGGCTTTCGACAGTCAGGCGTTCCTGGCGACCTTGAATAGTCGACCCGGCGTCTATCAGATGTACGACGCTCAGGATCGTATTCTCTATGTGGGAAAAGCACGCCATCTGAAAAATCGGTTGGCCAGCTATTTTCGCAGCAGCGGTTTGGGCACCAAAACACGCGCACTGGTTTCGCATATCAGGCGAATCGAAGTGACCGTGACACAGAGTGAAACGGAAGCGCTGTTACTTGAACAAAATCTGATCAAATCGCAAAAACCGCCTTACAATATTTTATTACGGGATGATAAGTCCTATCCCTATATATTTATCTCCTCCACCGATACCTATCCTGCGGTGCGTTTCCATCGTGGCGCTAAGCGTGAGGCCGGACGTTATTTTGGCCCCTTCCCAAGCGGTGGCGCTGTGCGGGAAAGCTTGAACCTTCTGCAAAAGCTGTTTCGTATTCGTCAATGTGAAGAGAGCTTTTTTCGCAATCGATCACGCCCCTGTTTGCAGCATCAAATTGATCGTTGTACAGCGCCCTGTGTGGAGTTGATTAGTCCAGAAGATTACCAGCGTGATTTACGTCATGCGCAGATGTTTTTGGAGGGTAAGAACCAGGGCGTGATTGAGGAGATCGCTACACAGATGGAGCAGGCCGCCAGTGCTCTGAACTTTGAAAAAGCCGCAGCGTTGCGTGATCAAATCCAAGCCCTGCGCCAGGTGCAAGAGCAGCAGTCCATCTCGGCAGACGGCGGAGAGGCGGATATTTTTGGCTGTGCGCTGGGGTCGGGACAAGCCTGTGTACATGCCTTATTCGTGCGCGGTGGGCGCATTATTGGAAGTCGGGTCTATTACCCCAAACTGGCACTCGATGAAGGGCAGGAATCTCTGTTATCCGCTTTTATTGCACAGTTTTATTTTGCCTCGGTGCGTGAGATTCCTCCTCATGTGATTTTGCCGCAAGGCTTAGAAGATCAAGAGTGTTTAGAGCAGGCCTTATCTGCCAAAGCGCATCGTAAAGTCCACCTGGCGCATCGAGTTCGCGGGGATAGAGCGGCATGGCAAAGATTGGCACAGACCAATGCTGAACAACAATTATCCAGCCATTTAGCGCAAGCGCAGCATCTCGCGGCGCGTTATCAGCAGTTACAGGCGCTGCTTGCACTGGAACAACCCATCCAGCGTATGGAGTGCTTTGATATCAGCCATAGCTCAGGTGAAGCAACGGTTGCCTCATGCGTGGTATTTGACGATAAAGGGCCGCTGAAATCAGACTATCGGCGCTTTAACATCGAAGGTATCACCCCCGGTGACGATTATGCCGCGATGGATCAAGCGCTCAAGCGGCGTTATCAGCGCTTGAAAAAAGGCGAGGGTAAATTACCCGATCTATTGATCATAGACGGAGGGAAGGGGCAGGTCAGTCAGGCTTTGCAAGTATTAGCGGAGCTGCAGGTGCAGAGCGTCCGTATTTTAGGTATCGCTAAGGGACCAACCCGCAAAGCGGGTTTTGAAGTCCTGATCGATCCTCAAACACAGGAAACGCGCGTTTTACAAGGGGATTCACCTGCCTTACATCTCTTACAACAAATTCGTGATGAAGCACATCGCTTTGCGATCACGGGCCATAGAGCGCGACGCGGCAAGCAACGCCAGCGTTCGGTCCTTGAAGATATCCCCGGTGTGGGCGCCAAACGTCGGCGAGAATTATTAAAGTATTTTGGCAGTGTCAAAGAGATAGAGAACGCAAGTGTTGAAGAAATTGCAAAAGTCTCTACCATAAGTCAGACACTTGCTCAGACGATTTGGGCAAGCTTGCATCCAGACAGCTGAATAGGACTTGCGCATGCTGTTTTCAATGAAACTTCCGAATCTGCTGACACTGGGGCGAATTCTATTAATTCCTGTGTTTGTACTGGTTTACTATTTACCTTTTAACTGGGCCTCTTGGGTCGCGGCAGCCGTCTTTGGGTTGGCCGCCTTAACCGATTGGTTTGATGGTTATCTTGCCCGCCGTTTGGATCAAAGTTCACCCTTTGGTGCTTTTTTAGACCCTGTGGCAGATAAGCTCATGGTGGCCACAGCACTCGTTGTGTTGGCTGAAAGTTATGCAACACCGCTGCTCACCATTGCAGCAGCCATCATCATAGGGCGCGAAATTGTGATTTCCGCACTGCGCGAGTGGATGGCCGAGATTGGAGCGCGCGCTCAAGTTGCGGTTTCGATGGTCGGTAAAATCAAAACCACCCTGCAAATGATCGCAATCTTGATTTTGATCGCTTTGCCTGTCGGCCATTGGTTATCTTGGCTGGGCATGCTCACGCTCTATCTTGCAGCACTTTTGACACTCTGGTCGATGATTTTGTATCTGCGCGCGGCCTGGCCACATTTGAGCGATGATATTTAAGTCCTTAGGGTTGTTCAAAATTTGAACAGAAACAACTTGAAAAACAAAAACTTAAAAAAAGTATTGACCTGGTGAAAGGAATCCGTAGAATACGCACCACTTGATCGCGTTGCGGGAATAGCTCAGTTGGTAGAGCACGACCTTGCCAAGGTCGGGGTCGCGAGTTCGAGTCTCGTTTCCCGCTCCAAATCAGGCTGCATTTCAAGAAGATATGCAAAGATTTAAAAAGAGTTAAGGGCTGGATGGCAGAGTGGTCATGCAGCGGACTGCAACTCCGTGTACGCCGGTTCGATTCCGACTCCAGCCTCCATCTTTTTAAATCGCTACATGAACTGCTAATTCTGGAAGTGTGACAACCTGAATTGGTCTGCGGTTTTCAGCCCTTGCCTGGGTGGTGAAATCGGTAGACACAGGAGACTTAAAATCTCCCGGGCGAATAGCCCGTGCCGGTTCGAGTCCGGCCCTAGGCACCATTTACAGTTAAATCTCTGTCTAAGCAAAAGTTAAAGATTACTTTGCTTATGAACTGGGACAAAACTGTCTTTACATTATGTAAACTCAAACAATCTTTTATCCGATGATGTATGCCCCTTGCGGGTAGGTCGTCTCAGGGTCCGAGATGCTGGCACTGATTCCATCCTGTTGAAAAAATGCTTCTTTCTGACGCATTCTTAAGGCATCTGCACCTGTATTGTGCGATCTAGGTGCGAGCGGGCGGATCTTATCTGTGCAATACCTCCCTTATCGGTGTTGATAACGGTCTTTGATTAGATTGGCATATCGCTTGCTAGTGTTAGTTGTCCGTACTCCTGACATGACGTGACACAAAATTGATGAAATAGAGCGCTAGGGTTCCGACTGCCAATTGGCAGTGACTGGTCCGAGAGCACTCGACCTTTCAGTGAAAGGTTACACGGCGGGACAAAAGCCCGGGAGACTGAAGGCGTAATGCCGGGGGTACTCCGTGAGCAACCGACCGAACCGACTGAGAGGTGCGCTATGAAGCGACTTTCCCTTTTCTCTGTTTTACTCTTTTCCCTCCTTCTTTCTAGCCATGCGATGGCCCGTGATACCTTTAAGGTCTGCTGGTCGATTTATGTGGGTTGGATGCCTTGGGCCTATGCTGATGAAAAAGGTATCGTACAAAAATGGGCTGACAAATATGGCATAGAGATCGAAGTGGTACAGATCAATGACTATATCGAATCTATCAATCAATATACCGCCGGGGCATTTGATGCCTGCACCATGACCAACATGGATGCGCTGACCATTCCTGCCGCCGGTGGCGTTGACAGTACCGCCTTAATCGTAGGTGATTTCTCAAATGGCAATGATGGTGTGGTGCTGAAAGGGAAAAAAGCCCTAAGCGACATTAAAGGCCAGCGCGTCAATTTAGTGGAGTTGAGCGTTTCTCACTATCTCTTGGCACGTGCGTTAGACAGCGTCGGCTTAACTGAACGTGATATACAAGTGGTCAACACGTCTGATGCGGATCTTGTCGCGGCCTTTGGCACATCGGGTGTGACTGCCGTTGCCACTTGGAACCCTCTGCTCAATGAAATAGTTTCTCTTCCTAATAGTTATAAAGTCTTTGATTCCTCACAGATTCCGGGTGAGATTATTGATCTATTGGTCATTAATACGGCCACTCTAGAGAAGCATCCTGAGTTAGGTAAAGCACTGACCGGTGCCTGGTATGAAGTGATGGAAATCATGAGTGCTGAGAGCGAAGCGGCTACAGTCGCCAAAACTTTGATGGCCGAAGCTTCGGGTACCGATTTAGCTGGGTACGAAGCACAATTAGCCAGCACTGAGATGTTCTACACCCCAGAGCAGGCGTTAAATCTCACACACAGTCCCACCTTAATGACAACCATGCAGTACGTGGCGGAGTTTTCCTTCGAACATGGTCTGCTGGGTGAGGGGGCCCCGGACGCCGGATTTATCGGCATCGAAACACCCAGCGGTCTTTATGGCAATCCACAAAATGTGCAGCTGCGTTTTAATCCGAGCTTCATGCAGATGGCGATGGATGGTCAGCTCTAAACATCATGCTGGAGCAGGGACGCTCTTTGTTTAAGGATGCCGTATGAAACGTCTGATCAATCAAACGCCGACACCGGGCTTGCGTCTAGCTTTAGGGATCTTACCCTTTGTGCTACTGCTCTTGGTTTACCTCCTGGCATCGGATGCACGTTTGGCCGAAAACCCGAACGATAAACTTTTGCCTAGCTTTAGTCAGATTGGGGATGCGATTCAACGCATGGCTTTTGAGCCGAACCGACGTACCGGTGAATACCAACTCTGGGCCGATACCGCGAGCAGCTTAACTCGCTTGGGGTTAGGAGTGCTCTTGGCTGCAAGCTTGGGCTTGATTTTGGGTTTATCGACGGGTGCGCTGCCGATGGTTTCGGCACTGACCAGCCCTTTGTTGACGGTGGTTTCCCTGATTCCGCCCTTAGCCATCCTGCCCATTCTGTTTATCGTGTTTGGGTTAGGTGAACCGGCTAAGGTGGCGTTAATTGCGCTCGGAATTACCCCTTTTATTGCGCGTGATCTTCAGCGCCGTACCCTTGAAATACCGATGGAACAGTTGGTGAAAGCTCAAACCCTGGGCGCGAATACCAGCCAGATCATCTGCCGAGTGCTGCTGCCACAGCTGCTGCCACGCTTAATCGATTCTGTTCGCCTTTCGCTAGGTGCAGGTTGGTTATTCTTAATCGCGGCAGAAGCGATTGCCGCAACCGATGGTTTGGGATACCGCATCTTTTTGGTTCGTCGTTATATGTCGATGGACGTCATTCTGCCTTATGTAGCCTGGATCACTCTTTTGGCTTTTATGATTGATGCCGCCTTAGCGGGGCTTAGCCGTCGCCTGTTCCCTTGGCAGAATAAAGGAGGCCATTGATGCTTGAAGCACGCAATTTATGGAAGCGTTATGGCGATAAGGTCGTTCTGGAACAGATCAATCTAAAAGTGAAAGAGGGTGAGTTCATCACACTCGTAGGGGCATCCGGCTGTGGTAAAAGCACGTTCTTAAAGATGCTGCTTGGCACAGAAACGCTGAGCAGCGGTGAGTTATTGCTGGATGGTCAGCCGATACCTGCAGAACCCGGTGCCGACCGTGGCATCGTGTTCCAACAATACTCAGTCTTCCCACACATGACAGTGTTGCAGAATGTGATGGCGGCTAAGGGCTTTCAGCGTCCAGGTCTGACGGGCTGGTTGTTTGGGGCAGCCAAGCGGCAGGCACGGGATGAAGCCATGGTGATGCTAAGGGAGGTCGGGCTGGAAAATGCACACTCACTCTATCCTGCCGAGCTTTCAGGTGGCATGCGTCAACGCTTAGCGATTGCCCAGGCTCTGTTAGGTAAGCCGCGGATTCTGTTGTTGGATGAACCCTTCGGTGCGCTCGATCCGGGTATCCGGGCGGATATGCACGAGCTGGTATTGCGCTTGTGGCGCGAACATCAACTGACGGTCTTTATGGTGACACATGATCTGAAAGAGGGATTTTATCTTGGCACCCGATTATGGGTATTTGATAAAACTCGCCATGACCCTCAAGCACCTCACGCCTATGGCGCGAGCATTACCTATGATCTAGCGGTCGGCAATACGGATCATCGCACCTTTGAAAAAATCGATCAGTCTGTGACCTTAACTGAAAAAGAAACGGACAAACTTTATGAAATCAATTGAATACACCACGGATATCATCGCGGGTGGACATTGGTCCCTGAGAATGAATCGCGGTACGGTTATGCGCCTGACGGATCTTCAGGGAGGCGCAAACCTTGGCATGCTGTTTTATAACCCAGAAAACCTATTTGAACGCTACAACGCGCCCGATACTTTGAAGTGCCAGCACACCTTTAAGCTGTCACGTGGCCATTGCCTGTATTCAGACATGGGGCGCATTTTTGCTTCGATTATTGAGGATTCTTTAGGTTGGCACGACACCACCTTTGGAAATAGTCACGCCGAGAGTGTGGCAGCACGCTGGGGGCAGCGTGACTATCAACAGGATCGTAATGCGTGGCATCAAAATGGCCAGGATGCCTTTTTGGTTGAGCTGGCAAAATATGGTCTGAATCGTGCGGATCTTGCCGCCAATATAAATTGGTTCAGCAAGGTCATCAGTGATGAAGCCGGAGAGATCACCTGGTGTGCCGAACACAGCCCAGCTGGGAGTCAGGTCACATTGCGCTTTGAAATGGACACGCTCGTGATTTTACACACCTGTCCTCATCCGCTGAACACAGCAGAGGAATATCCGATGCGTCCAGTTCGCATTGAACTAGGTCTGGCCGATCCGGTGACCGATGCCGATGAGTGCCTAAACTTTTGTTCCGAAAATCGTCGGGGTTTTCAGAATAACGCGCTCTATTACCTCGGACGTTGAGGAGTTGAAGATGATCACGACCAGTACACGCTTAGCTGAAGCAGCATTGTCACGCCACCAGATCGCTGCAGGCGATTATTTTATTGGCCGAATAGAATGTGGCCAAACGTTACGCCTGGTGGATCTTGAAGGGAATCAAGCCGCCGATACCCTCTTTTACAACGCCGAAGACCCAAGCGAGCGTTACAGCGCAATGGATACTCTGCGCGAACAGGGCAATATCTATCTCACCTCAGGGTCAGTATTGAGGTCCAATTTGAATCGCCCCATGCTGGAAATTGTGGCGGATACCTGTGGCCGTCATGACACCCTAGGAGGCGCTTGCGCCACAGAGAGTAATACCGTGCGTTATGACCTCGAAAAGCGTTGTATGCATGCTTGCCGTGATAGCTGGATGCTGGCGATCACTGAGCACCCCGAGTATGGCATTCAAAAACGCGACATTAGTCATAATGTGAATTTTTTTATGAATGTGCCTGTGACACAAGACGGTGGACTCAGTTTTGCCGACGGTATTTCAGCGGCAGGAAAATATGTAGAAATGACGGCAAAAATGGATTTGGTGGTACTTGTCTCCAACTGCCCACAACTGAACAATCCATGCAATGGCTATAACCCGACACCGGTTGAGCTACTGATCTGGAATTAATCACCGCGTAAACCCTCTTCAGTGGACGGCCACTGTCGTACTTCATCTGCCGGGACGACCCGCGCCAGGATCATTTATGTTCGATAAAGTTCTGATTGCTAACCGAGGTGCCATCGCTACACGGATTATGCGGACGCTGAAACGCTTAGGGATCGCTTCGGTCGCAGTGTATGCCGAATCAGATACCGAAAGTTTACATGTCAAACAGGCGGATGAAGCCTATTGCCTAGGTGAGGGCGGTGCGGCCGATACCTACTTGAATATGGAGCGGATTTTACAGATCGCGGAACAATCCGGTGCTCAAGCCATTCATCCGGGGTATGGTTTTTTAAGTGAAAATGCGCTGTTTGTTGAGCGTTGTGCCGCTGCTGGGGTGGTTTTTATTGGGCCGACCTCTGCACAGATGCTGGAGTTTGGCTTAAAGCATCGAGCACGTGAACTCGCAGAGCAAGCAGGGGTGCCTCTGCTACCGGGCTCGGCACTCCTCACCGATCTTGCCCGTGCATTAGTGGCCGCAGAAGCGATTGGTTATCCCGTCATGTTAAAAAGTACGGCGGGCGGCGGTGGCATTGGTATGCAGCTTTGTGAGGATGCGCAGGCCTTAGAAAGCGCGTTTGAATCGGTGAAGCGCCTAGGTGCGAATAACTTTGCCAATGATGGTGTTTTCTTAGAAAAATTCATCGCTCGGGCGCGTCATATTGAAGTGCAAGTGATTGGGGATGGCCAGGGTCAGGCTTTGGCTTTAGGAGAGCGTGATTGCTCCAGCCAACGTCGTAATCAGAAAGTCATTGAGGAGTGTCCAGCACCTCACTTGACGGATGAGCTGCGTCAAGCGCTGTATCAAACTGCCGAGCGCTTGCTGGCAAGTGTGCAGTATCGGAACGCCGGAACAGTCGAGTTTATCTATGATGATTCGACACAAGCTTTTTACTTTTTAGAAGTGAATACGCGCCTGCAGGTAGAGCATGGTGTCACAGAAGAGGTTTACGGAATTGATCTTGTGCAGTGGATGCTCGAAATCGCGGCGGGCCAATCACCTGATTTACAGGCTGTGCGTCAAACGCTCAACGCACAAGGTCATGCTATTCAAGTACGGGTCTATGCGGAAGATCCCGGACGTGGCTTTCAACCCTCTGCCGGTTTACTCAGCCATGTTTTTTTCCCTGAAGAAGAGGGGGTGCGCATTGATCACTGGATCGAAACCGGGATTGAAGTGCCCCCTTTCTTTGACCCCATGTTAGCTAAAGTCATTGTCAAAGCAGACGATCGAGATCAGGCCATTTTAAAATTGCAGCAGGTTTTATCATGCATTCAACTTTATGGCAGCGAAACCAATTTAGAGTATTTACGTCAGTTAAGTGCGGATCAAACCTTTTTGGCGGGCAAGGTCACGACACGTTATTTAAATAGTGTTGATTTCCAACCCGCACGTGTTGAGGTGATTCAGGGTGGAACTCAAACGACTCTGCAAGATTTTCCAGGTCGTCAGGGTTATTGGAATGTCGGCGTGCCCCCTTCGGGTGCCTTTGATTCCTATTCATTAAGGCTGGCGAACCGCGTACTGGATAATCCAGTCGATGCCGCCGTGCTGGAGATCACCCTGCAGGGACCCATTTTGAAGTTTGCGCAAACGACCCAGATTGTAATTAGCGGGGCTGAGATTGACGCCCAATTAGACAATCATCCCGTACCACTCTGGCAGATAGTGCAGGTTGAAGCTGGGCAAACCCTGAGTCTGGGCCGCATTCGTCATGCCGGTGCACGAGCCTATTTGGCTGTGCGGGGTGGATTTCAATGTCCGGAATATTTAGGCTCTAAATCTACCTTTACCCTTGGCCAATTTGGCGGTCATAACGGCCGTCCTCTACGTGCGGGGGATATGCTTAAACTCTTGCCTGTACAGCTACTTTCATCGAAGGCCAAAAAGACGGTGCCGGTCGAGCTCAGGCCAGAAATCAGCCATGACTGGCAGATTCGTGTCATCTATGGTCCTCATGGAGCGCCCGACTTTTTTACCGAAGAGGATATCCAGGCTTTTTTCGCAGCGGATTGGGAGGTGCACTATAACTCCAGCCGAACCGGCGTGCGCTTGATCGGCCCGAAACCCAATTGGGCACGACGCGATGGAGGGGAAGCGGGGCTGCATCCCTCTAACATTCATGACAATGCTTATGCGTTTGGAACGGTCGATTTTACCGGAGATATGCCGGTAATTCTGGGACCAGATGGCCCCTCCCTCGGCGGGTTTGTCTGTCCTGCGACCGTTATCACAGCCGATCTTTGGAAGATCGGCCAACTGCGTGCTGGAGATAAGCTCCGCTTTGTCGCCGTGGATTTGCCACAAGCCGTGGCACTAGAAGCGGCACAACAACAGCAAATTGCCCATTTGCAACCCCAGCCCTGTCCTTGGCAACCTATTACCATTACCAGCCCAATTCTAGCGCAGCTTCCCGCCTCGATCTTCGGTGATGAAATCACCTGTCGTCTTGCGGGAGATCACTTTTTGCTGGTTGAGTATGGCGCGCAAGAGTTGGATCTGCGCTTGCGTTTTCGTGCGCATGCTTTGATGCAGTGGTTAGAGCAGCATCCTTTACCGGGTTTGCGCGAATTGACCCCGGGGATTCGCTCACTGCAAATCCATTTTGACAGCCAGCAATTGAGCCATGATCGCCTACTGGCTCATATAGAAGAGGGTGAGCGCGAACTGGCCAATCAGCTTGCAGATTTGAAGGTGCCCTCACGGATTCTTTATTTACCTCTTTCTTGGGACGATGTGGCGTGCCAGTTAGCGATTGAAAAGTACACCCAGTCCGTGCGCCAAAATGCACCTTGGTGCCCAAGTAATCTAGAATTTATTCGACGTATCAATGGATTAGAATCGATTGATGAAGTCAAACATATTCTTTTTTCAGCCTCCTATTTAGTCATGGGTTTAGGGGATGTGTATTTAGGTGCCCCTGTGGCGACGCCGATCGATCCACGCCATCGATTGGTCACAACCAAATACAATCCAGCTCGAACCTGGACCGCCGAAAACTCAGTCGGAATCGGCGGTTCCTATCTTTGTGTCTATGGTATGGAGGGGCCGGGAGGGTATCAGTTTGTCGGACGAACTCTACAAATGTGGAACCGTTATCGTCGTACCCAAGCGTTTGAGCAACCTTGGTTGCTACGCTTTTTTGATCAGATCCGCTTTTATGAAGTGAGTCAGGATGAGTTGCAGAAGATTCGGCAAGATTTTCCACAAGGGCGTTATCCTTTACGGATTGAAGAGAGCCACTTCTCCCTCTCTGAATATCAGGCGTTTATCGATGCACATGCACAAGAAATTACCGACTTTACCTTGCAGCGCAATCGGGCATTTGATGAGGAGTTAGCGCGTTGGCATGCACAGGGGCAGTTTGATTATGTGGTCGAAGAGGTCATAAGTGAAACGATTGAGCAAGACTGGCCCGAAGACGCCTGTGTGCTAGACAGTCCGGTTTCCGGTAGTGTTTGGCAAGTCGAGGTGCAGATGGGCGCGAGTGTTAAGGCAGGGCAGACATTGATGATTTTAGAATCGATGAAAATGGAGATTCCAATACACGCACCTGTCGATGGAGTCGTGAGTCAATTGCGCGTGACGGCAGGAGGGCGTATCCAGGCCGGGCAGGCGTTGCTTGTTTTGGAGGATGAGGCGGTACTGGCTCAGCGCTTTGCCAGCAAGCCTTCCACCCCGACTCAAGACTAATCAGTTCCTAGAGTTGCCGTTGCTTTGCATCGGCAATTCGCCTTTTGTTATGATTCCCCGCTCCTGAGTAGCAGCTCGTTTTCTGCAATCCACCTGCACACTCTCAACAGCGCGAGACAGGCTGCAAAACTGATAGAATGTCTTGCCTCTGCATTAAGGTTACGCTTTGATCCCTCTTTGGATTCCATTTACGATTTTTGCTGCCTTTATGCAGTCTTGGCGTAATGCGTTCCAGAAACGCTTAAGCCAGGAGGTCAGTACGGCGGGTGTCACGCTGGCGCGCTTTCTCTATGCGAGCCCTTTGGCGGCTCTCTATCTTTATCTACTGTATCGGTTTATTCCGGCACCTTCGCCGCCATTATCCTTTGATTTTGCACGTTTAATTCTTCTCGCTTCGTTGGCGCAGATTGCCGCCACCGCCTTGATGATTATGCTTTTTCGTCTCCGTAACTATGCGATAGGTGTGGGCTTGGCGAAGAGTGAGGCTGTGATTGCGGCCGGCCTTGGGGCTGTGTTTTTTAGTGCCCCTTTAAGCTGGGTGGCTTGGTCGGGTGTGCTAGTAGGTGCTTTAGCCGTTTGGTTATTGTCTAATCCGGGCCCCTTGCGATCCATTTCCTGGAAAACCCTGTTGATCGGCTTATCCAGTGGTTTGTGCTTTGCGCTGACGGTTTTGTGGGTGCGTGAAGCAAGCTTGATGCTCGGTTTGCCGTTTCTGATCAGTGCCGCTTGGGTGCTCTTGAGCGTCATTCTGACACAAACTCTGATCTTGCTGGCTTGGATCCTATTGCGAGAGCCACATACCCTGAAAGCTTTATGGTTCAGGCCTAAGCTTACCCTAGCCATCAGTTTTTTTAGCGCTTTGGGATCCGTCGGTTGGTTTACGGCGATGAGTTTAGAAAGTGTGGCACTGGTCAAAACACTTGGCCAGATTGAAGTGCTATTCACTTTATTAATCTCCGCCCAGTGGTTTCGCGAGCGTTTGAAACCACGGGACGTTTGGGGGATTGGCTTGATTGTGCTAGGTGCTTTGTTGGTGATCTTGGCTTAAAGCAGGATGCCGATATCTATATTGGTTAAAGAGCAAGCTCGATCTGCTCTTCCGTAACAGACCGGTCGGCATGCATCGCATGGCCCTGGGTGTTCATCAACATACATAGGGTTTCACCCTGGCGACAAGCCTCCTGCAGCCGCGACATCTGGTCAGGCTTCAAACGCTTGCCCGTCCAAGCGAGCACTAAGCTGCTGGTGCCCGCTCGGCAGGCCTGCTCAAGATACCTTTCTACTTCATATTTTCCTTGGCTTTGAATAACACGTAAGCGAGAGGGATCGATGCCGGCGTGTTTTAATTCTGCCTGAGATGGCAGGGAGGCCGGATTCATCAAGGTGATCCAGCGCTGGCTGTGGCTGGCTAAAGCCAGCATGGGTAATAACAAGCGATGATCGGTGGTAATGGATTCAACAGCGGTATGTGCAGTGTACATATCGACTACCTAACTGGTCATTTATACAGTACATGTATTTATATACAGTATTTAATCCCAGTGCAAGTTTTCTTTGTTTGATACTGTAAACAAAAACAGCGGCCAAGGCCGCTGTAGTCAAACTCGGGGTGTCTTAGGCACGCGACAGGAACTTACCTGTTTCGGTATTGATTTTGACCTTTTCACCCGCCTCAATATACTCAGGTACTTGCAGTTCAAGTCCGGTTGCACAGCGTGCCGGTTTAGTACGGCCTGTTGCGCTGGCTGCTTTCATACCGGGTACGGTTTCCAGAATCTCCATGACGACGGTGCTAGGTAGGTCTAAGGCAATCATATTCCCATCAACCAAAAGCGCCACGATCCCTTCCATACCGTCCATCAGATAGGGCAGCTGGGGTTCAATCATCTCGGCATTAATGGTGTATTGGCTGTAATCTTCAGCATCCATGAAGGTGTAAAGATCGTCTTCTTTATACAGATAAGAGACTTTACGTCTTTCGAGCTGAATATCTTTGAGCAGATCATCCCCAACAAAGGTTTCTTCATACTTACGCCCACCCGGAACCTGAGCAAAGCGCATTTTGTATAGGGTCGCCGCACCGCGTGCAGAAGGGCTTTTTACGTCAACGTTTTGTACGATGTAAAGGGAGCCATTGATTTCAACAACGTGGCCACGTTTCACTTCAGAAGCTTTTGGCATGATCGATTTACTCAAAGAAAAAGTTGCGCAAATTCTAGCTGAGGACGCGAGATCATTCGATAAAAATTTAAGGTTCAAACCCGAGCATTCGTCAGCTGAGGTGGGATCGAGTAGGTGGCAACCACATGCGCCAGACAAGCCTGCTCGCCCTCGCTGAAAAGGCGCACTTCACCAATCACGAGACGTTTGCCCAGCTTTAATAAAGAGGCTTCGGCCAAAAGGGGTCGGTCCGCAGAAGGTTTATTTAAAAAGTGGCAGGTGAAATCCGTGGTGACAGCCAGTGCAATCGGACCTAAGCGTGCCAAGATTGCAGCATAAAGCGCAACATCCGCTAGTGCCATTAAGGTTGGCCCTGAGACCGTCCTACCTGGGCGTAAATGCTTATCTTCTATCTGTAAACCTAGACAGCAGCAGGTTTCGTTGAGACTTAGGACTTCACCCTCGAATTGTGGAAACTCCCGGGCAAGAAAATCCTGCAAAGTGGGCAGATCCATGCGCAATGGGGAAGGATCAGTTTCACCAAACATCACTTTATCCTATGGGAATAAAAGTTCGGAGTTTAGCAGAACCTAAGGGAGAGTGCTTTCAGGAAGCTGGCGTTAGAGGGAAGGGCAGAAGCATCCCTTCATCTCCTAGATGACGCATCAAGAGGAACTCTTCGATAAAAGTTTGTGGATTTTTATGCGCGAGCAGTCGTGCGAAACCATGCTCATAGGCGTCACGCAAGAGATTGACTTGTAACAAACAAGGAGGGGCGCTAAAGCGGGCATCAGGGGCTTGTAGGTAGATATCCAGGGTTTGAATATCGGCCAGTTGGTTAAAGGTATAACCTGCCAAGCGAGTGACGCAACCATATACATAACGAGTGTAGAGTGAGGTTTTAGCTTCTGCGTCTAACCGAGAAAAAATATCCGACTTCAGTGCCGGTAATACCACGTGCATTCTGAGGCGGGCAGCTTTGGCATCGAGTGTAAAAAGGAGGTGTACAGGCGTTGGCCAATGCAATTGCTCCAGCGCTGTTTTTAGATGATCAGCTCTTTTTTGTGGGCTTTGGTTTGCTTCTTTGCGTTGCAAAGATTGAGCGCGGTAGACGCCTTCCTGAATAAAACGGCGATTCATCTCCCAAGCGCGCATTTGCAGCTCATACTCTTCACAGGCATCCTGAAAAGATTTTTGTGCGCGGACTAAAGCGCAACGCCAATGCCGACGATCTTTACGATAAATTTGTACCTTATCGAGATATTGGTTGAGCACGCAGCGACGGTATAAGGGCAGCCATTTTAACCAGGTGATAGGTTGGGGTTTGCTTGGGCGTAAGGGCGCCGGATAAATCGTAAAGGGATGGGGCGGATGAGGACGTGTTGCCTCTAAGTCTGCGGGTGTTTCGGAGTCGGCATCACGCTGAGGTGAAGGGGTGTCGAGAAATACATCACGCAGCTCTTGCGCAAAATCTAAGCGCGCATTGAGATCACCACGACAGATGACCTGGCGCGAATGCTGATCGGTTTCTGACCAATAGGCATTAAAACTGGTGAGAAAAAGTGATGGACTGAGCTGAAACGACATACTCGACACTCCATGTCACAAAATATAAAGAAGATCACGTCAGCAACGCAGACTTCCCGACCGAAAGGAAGACACCCATCGATACATCCAAGTCCTTGCAGATTAGCAGTGAATTCTTAGGTGCGCAATTAGGCGCTTAGCATTAATGCCGCAGTGCTTCGCTCGTGCCGGCATTCGCTTTTAAAGCAAGGTAAGTTTCAAGCCAATCTAAGCGATCTTCTGCGCGCTCGATCTCCAATAAACTTTGTTTATCCTCACCTGGAAAAGGCATGCCGGTAATCAAGCCATTCACTAATTGCAGTCCATCCATTTCATTGAGCGCTTCACGATCTACAGCCAGTCGATTGGAATGGGCGTAGGCCTCCAAATGATCGAGAAAAATGCGCTGCCGATCGCTATTTAACTTCAATTCGGCCTCGTAATCGCCTTGAAATCTTTGCCAGTCTGGCGTACCCAGCAAGTAGCCTGATGCAGTTTCTTCCAGCGCATTTAATTCAAAGCGACAGACCCCGGTCAGAATAATTTCAATGCGACCATCATCGGTTTCATTAAAAAATTGGATACGACCCGCGCCCCCCACGGCAGCCAGCTGACCACCCTCTGTTGCGGGTTGAATCATGCCGATCAAACGTGAAGAGTTCAGCGCATCTTGAACCATGGCAATATAGCGTGGTTCAAAAATATTTAAGGGCAGGCGAGCGCCCGGCATCAAGGCCACATTGGGCAGTGGAAATACCGCGAGCTTGGTGGGTAAAGACTGAAAAGGTGTAATGAAGTGACGATGCATGGACGCCCCCAATTCAACGTTTAACGCAGATTAACTCATGTACGTTGATAATGGGGGCGCAGATGTTAAGTTCAAGTGATTAGTCGATCAGTTCGGCCCAGAGATCGTATTCATCGGCATCCACTACACGCACACGCACGATGCTGCCTGGCTCTAGGTGTGTCGCATGATCGATAAAGACCTGACCATCAATTTCAGGAGCATCGGCTTGGCTACGACCCACCGCGCCTTCTTCCACCACTTCATCAATGATCACTTGAATCTCTTGGCCGATACGCGCCTGCAGTTTCGCCGCACTAATTTTAGCCTGAACCGCCATAAAACGTTCCCAACGTTCCTGTTTGATCTCATCGGGTACTGGATCAGCCAAGGCATTCGCAGGCGCGCCCTCAACGGGTGAATATTGGAAGCAGCCGACACGATCAAGCTGTGCTTCTTCCAAGAAGTCCAGCAGGAGCTGGAAGTCCTCTTCAGTTTCTCCTGGGAAGCCCACAATAAAGGTACTGCGAATGATCAACTCCGGACAGATCGCACGCCAAGCGCGGATGCGCTCTAAGGTGTCTTCGGCATGTGCTGGGCGCTTCATGGCTTTAAGAACACGCGGGCTGGCATGCTGGAAAGGAATGTCGAGATAAGGCAGGATTTTACCTTCCGCCATGAGGGGGATAACCTTATCGACCGAAGGATAGGGATAGACATAATGCAGGCGTACCCACACCCCGAGTGAACCCAAGGCTTCAGCCAACTCAAGCAATCGAGTTTTGACAGGACGCCCATTCCAAAAACGAATTGGATACTTAAGATCAAGCCCATAAGCACTTGTATCTTGAGAAACAATTAAGAGTTCCTTGACACCGGCTTTGACTAAACGTTCGGCTTCATTTAAAACATCATCCGCCGTGCGTGAAACGAGATCACCGCGCATAGAAGGAATGATGCAGAAGGTACAGCGATGGTTACACCCTTCACTGATTTTCACATAAGCATAGTGACGAGGCGTCAGCTTGATGCCTTGAGGCGGTACTAGGCTAGTAAAAGGATCGTGCTCTGACTGGAAAGGGGCATACTCATGGACAGCGCCGACAACTGATTCATAAGCCTGGGGGCCGGTCACAGTTAAGACTTGAGGGTGCAAGGCACGAATCTCATCTTCATTCACCCCCAAACAACCGGTGACGATGACGCGGCCATTTTCTTTAATGGCTTCCCCAATCGCATCCAGGGATTCAGCTTTAGCGCTGTCAATAAAACCACAGGTATTCACGACCACAATATCGGCATTGTCATAAGAGGGTGAAATGTCATAACCCTCTGTCCGCAGTTGCGTCAAAATACGTTCAGAATCGACCAATGCTTTTGGGCAACCGAGACTGACAAAGCCCACCTTGGGTGCATTCATTCAGGAAAAACCTCAGAAAAAAATCAAAAGAATAGTCTACCAAAGTGGCCACTAATGATCGAGGTGGCCGCTCTATCAGAAGGGGAAAGACTTGAGGTATAGTTAATACTATTAATACGTATTATGTACTTAATATACGAGATGCGATGAAGATGCGAGTCGGTACACGCCAGGCTGTTTATGACACGGCTGATGCACTTTTAAAAGAAGGGATCAAACCCACGCAACAGAATGTTCGTGAGCGGATTGGCAGTGGCAGCTTAACTACGATCAATCGTGCTTTAAATGAATGGTGGGAGCAGCTTGCACAGCGCATGCAGCAACCTCAGCGTCCAGAGATTCCTGAAGCGGTTCTGAGTCTGGCGAGCCAGGCCTGGGATCGAGCTTTAGCCTATGCCGAACAACAATATCAAACTGAACGACAAGGAAGCGCCGAGCGTGAGGTCAGCTTGCGCCGAGCACTTGATGCAGCGGAGCAAAAAGCACAAGTGACGTTGCGCGCTCTGCAAGCTCAGCAGGCGGAGTTGATGAATAAATACACACGAATTTTGGAGGAAAAACAGCAGTTAGATAAGGAGCACAGCAAGCTGGAGCGTGAGCTCTTTACAATCAAAACATCTTCACCTGCACTAGCGGTGGATCCCGCTACACAAGATGCCTTAATCGAGGCGCGCGTTACTATGCGGATTCAGGATGAAGAGATCCAGCGCTTGAAACTTAGAATTGAACATTTATTAACAGAAAATATTGCACTCAAACAGCGCTTGTCGGACACTCGTTGAATGCTTACAACCGAATGGGCTTAGGCCAATAAATCACTTTATCTTCTGGATGTAATTCATTGATATGGAAGATTTTATAAAACCAGGAAGTTCGATTGAGCAAGTACGGACGCTGATTCGTGGTGCCGCAACTGGGAGCCGCATTTGCTGCCAAGACCTCGAAACGTTTGAGCTGGCCAAGCGCGCCTTGGTCGCTGAAAGGGCATTGGGCGTCACCCTACAACTGGTCGATGAAGAGGGCTATATTTCACGCCAAGTGACCAGTAAATCACGAAGCGAATCTCTGGCGCCGGATAGCTTTAACGATCGACAGCTGGCCGTTATTCGCGCCTTGGAAAAGGTGTTTGAGCACTGTCAGAAAGAAGGGATTCAGCTTGTTGGTTTTAGTGATGAGTTGGTTGCACAACGGGTTGGTACAAAAACGAACCATCTTGGCTTAAGTGCGGGAGCTTTAGATCTCGATACTCACGGCATGTATCGTGGTGCAGATCTAGAGCCCTAAGTGAATTTCCACTTGAGTCTAATGCAGTCTAGCGAGCTTTACGGCATACTAAGCGCTCGGTTTTCAGCGCGGATCCAGCAATATGCCCCATCCTGAGTCCTCCTTAGTGTCTATTTTGTTGGTGGATGATCACTCCATCATTCGTGCTGGCTATCGGCAGATTCTGCAAAAGAATCCCTCCTTGCAGGTAGTCGCTGAAGCGGAGTCTGGCCAGTGTGCGCTCAAGGCTTATCAGCGGCATCAACCAAACATTGTTCTCATGGATCTTTCTATTCCTTTGCGACAAGGGGAGGGGGAGGTTTCATCGGCCTGCGGGCTAGATACGATTCGACGCTTGGTGAGTCAAGACAGCGAGGCGCGTGTTTTAGTGCTAACAGCATTAAACTCTGAGCCTTATCCATCCCAAGCCATAGCCGCGGGTGCTAAAGGCTATCTGACTAAGCATTGTGCTCCTGATGAACTCCTAGTGGCTGTCGCATCTTTGATGAAAGGTGAAACCTATGTTTCACGCTCAGTGCTGGCGATGATGGATGGCTGCTCCGAATCCACGTCTAAAATAGATCGACTGAGCCAGCGTGAGCAAGAGGTTTTCTGCATGCTGGCACAAAGCTACCCAATCGCCAAGATCGCCGATACGTTGCATTTAAGTCCAAAAACGGTCCATGCACACCGTGCCAATATCCTGCGCAAGCTAGAGCTCAAAACGAACTCAGACTTGGTTCGCTTGGCCATGCGTTATGGAATGCTGGAAACCTAATATCCCTCCAAAAGATAAAACTATCTATCCGCTGACTGATGATGTGATTTTGATCAACGCAGCCTAATGTCAATTAGACTGCGTCAAGTCACGACCAGCATCTAGCCTTAAGAAAAACCTAGAACTCTCATTTAACTTTAATTGGAACCGACAGAATTTCGAGGCTTTTTCCTAGTCTATTTCAGCATGCTTGATTTCGTATAATGTATATTATGTTAAATTGTGTATTTTAAGGGACAGGTATCAGGTGAGATTTCTTTTAAGTTTCAGGTTCTGGCTTTCCCAGCCTGATCCGATCCAGGATCAGACCAGACCAGGTATACAGATAGGCTTATTCGGAAGTGGCTGCACTCAGAGTCGGATAATCGTTATACCCTTCCCGTCCTTGGGTATAAAAAGTTGCAGGATCGGCAGCATTCAGTTCAGCTTTTTGGCGAATACGCTCCGGTAAATCTGGATTAGCCAAGAAAGACACACCAAAGGCAATGGCATCGGCTTGTCCGCTCTCAACGGCCGCTTCAGCCTCTTCAGGGCTATAACCCATATTCAAAACTAAATGTCCTTGATAAAGCTCGCGCACAGGTGTCACCACATCGCCTTTTTGCTGCCCAAAGAAATCCGCGCGCATGAGATGCAGGTAGGCTAAATTACGCGAGTTCAACTCCTTAGCTAGCCAACTGATCAATGATATTGGGTCGCTATCACGCATATCGTTGTAACTATTTAAGGGTGATAATCGTACGCCGACACGCTGACTCCCGAAAACATCCGATACTGAATCAATTACTTGCATTAATAACTTCGCGCGATTCTCTAAGCTTCCACCATAGATGTCCTGGCGCTGATTGCTGCCGTCGCGCAAAAACTCATCGAGCAGATAGCCATTGGCGCCATGGATTTCAACACCATCAAAGCCTGCCGCTTGGGCATTGAGGGCAGCTTGGCGAAAACCTGCGATAATGTCTGGTATTTCATCCAGGCTCAATTCGCGAGGCAGTGTGTAGGGTTGCTTGCCTTGAGGCGTATGAACTTCATCATTCTGAATGGCGATTGCGCTTGGCGCGACAGGTTGTTTGCCCTGATTGAGTAATGGATGGCAAGCGCGGCCTCCGTGCCAGATTTGCAAGAAGATACGCCCTCCTTCCTTATGCACCGCTTCGGTGACCTGTTTCCAGCCTTGAATTTGCGCGTCTGAGTAGATACCTGGCTCGCGCCAAAAAGCCGAATTTCCTTCCATCGCCATGGTCGCTTCCGCAATGATCAAGCCCGCACTTGCACGCTGCGCATAGTGCTCCACCATCAACGCACCAGGAACATGGTTATCTTCAGCACGGCAGCGTGTCAGTGGCGCCATAAAAATTCGATTTTTCAGTGTTAAATCGCCTAAGACGAGGGGTGTAAACAGGGTATTCATTAGCTTTCCTCAAAATAGATATTATTAATACACAATACGTACTTTAAATATTTCATGCATCTTCGCTTAAAAAACCTCCAGACTGATGCGCCCAAAGTGATGCATAGAGTCCTCCCTTCTCAATTAAGGCGGCATGGCTGCCCTGCTCAAGAATATCGCCTTGATCTAGTACGATTAGGCGATCCATAGCTGCAATGGTTGAGAGGCGATGTGCAATTGCAATCACCGTTTTACCTTCCATCAGTTGATAGAGATTTTCTTGGATAGCGCTTTCCACTTCGGAATCCAGGGCTGAGGTGGCTTCATCTAAAATTAGAATGGGCGCATCTTTTAACATGACACGCGCAATGGCAATGCGTTGGCGCTGGCCACCAGACAACTTAACACCGCGCTCACCAACCTGAGCGTCATATCCCCTACGTCCCGAAGCATCTTGCAGTTCAAGAATAAACTCATGCGCATGGGCTTTTTTAGCGGCTTGGATAATTTCCTCATCACTGGCATCCGGTCGGCCATAGGCGATATTTTCACGTACTGAACGATGCAGTAACGAAGTGTCTTGGCTGACCATCCCGATGGCAGCACGCAAGGATTCCTGCTGAACGTCAGCAATGGATTGTCCATCGATTAGGATTTTGCCCTGCTCTAAGTCATAAAAGCGCAAAAGCAAATTCACCAAGGTTGACTTGCCAGCACCTGAACGCCCGACTAGACCTACTTTTTCGCCCGGGCGAATATCCAGTGAAAGCCGCTCGATCACACCCGCTTCTTGACCATAGTGGAAGCTGATCTGGTCAAATTTGATCTCACCTCTATGGGCTTGCAGCCGAGGTGCATCAACCCGATCCTGAATGGTTTGAGGGACGGCAATACTGGCGATGCCATCTTTAACTGTCCCTATATTTTCAAAAAGTGCGGCGACTTCCCACATGATCCATTGCGACATACCTGAGAGACGCAAAACCAAACCTATCGCCACCGCCAGCGCACCGAGACTCAGTGCGGCGTTTGACCAAAGAAAGAGACTCAGTCCTGCCACACCTAACAGCAAGAGAGAGTTCAATAAATATAGACAGGTGTTAAAAATCGTCACCAGGCGCATTTGCTCATGCACGGTCACGAGAAAACCCTGCATACTCGCTTGCGCATAATCAGATTCCCGCTGGGCATGCGAGAAGAGCTTGACTGTCTGGATATTAGTGTAAGCATCGACCACACGCCCGGTCATGATCGAGCGTGCATCGGCTTGGCGTTGTGACACAGCACCTAACAAAGGCACAAAGCATTTTAATAGCAGAATATAAGCCGCCAACCAGAGCAGTAACGGCCAAACCAGTCGCAGGTCGGCACTGCCGAGAATCAGCAGCGTGCCCAAAAAATATACGCTGACATAGTTGATCACATCGATCAGCTTAATCACGCACTCACGCACAGACAGCGCTGTTTGCATCAGCTTGGTGGCAATACGACCGGCAAACTCCTCTTGATAATAATGTATCGATTGTCGCAGCAAGTATCGATGGATTAACCAACGTATGCGCATTGGATAATTGCCCATTAACACCTGAAAGTTCACGAGTGAATGCAGCAAAACAATCAAAGGCAGGAGCAAGATCACCAGCGCCATGCCCAGTAGCGTCCAGCGCTGCGTTTGCCAGAAGCTCTCGATCTCCTGGGTCGATAACCAGTTCACTAGATTGCCCATAAAACTGAATAACCACACCTCGATCAGGGCAACGCAGGCCATCAACAAGGCCGATACGAGTAACCAAGGCCAAGCGCTACGCGAGTAATGCCAGCAAAAAGCTAAAAGCCCGCGCGGTGGTAAGCTGGGTTCTTCTTTGGGAAAAGGGTTAAGACGGCGTTCAAACCATTGAAACATTAGGATTCCTAATCTCTGAGGGGTAAAAGTGAGTATAGACGTTGGATGTCGCTAGGATGGAGGCCCGCAGCTAGGTCTTTCTACTTGTAATGGAGAAATCTGCTAAACTCGCACTTTATTTTCGCCTGTTATTGGAATGTCTGCATGACGCGCTTTGCTGAATTAAACCTCTGCCCTGAACTCCTGGCAAAGCTTGAAGCCTTGGGTTACAAAGAACCTACGCCGATTCAAGCCAAAGCGATCCCTTTGATTCTTCAAGGCAAAGACCTTTTAGCTGAAGCTCAAACTGGCACCGGTAAAACGGCGGCCTTTGCTCTGCCTATCTTACAGACGTTGCAGGCACCACAGCGTCAAGATGAGTATCACCTGATCCGCGCACTCATTTTAGTCCCGACTCGCGAGCTGGCCATACAGGTCGCGGATCAAACCCTGGCGTATGCCGAATATTTAGGTCTGCGTGTTGTGGCGATTTATGGGGGCGTGCGTTTTGATAATCAACTGCGCAAAATGAAACGCGGTGCCGATGTCCTAGTGGCTACCCCTGGGCGTTTGCTGGATATGTTGCTGCAGAAAAAGATCTCTTTGCAACATCTCGAGCACCTGGTTCTTGATGAAGCAGATCGCATGCTGGACCTCGGGTTTATTGAAGAGATAGGTAAAATCCTGCGCTTTGCGCCCAGCCAACGTCAGACCCTGTTGTTTTCAGCGACGCTGAACTCACGCATTGATGAGCTGGCCGAGGCGTTATTAAACGACCCGCAACGCCTTTCTATGTCCACACGTAATTCCGCGTCCAAACAAGTACAGCATTATGCTTACGCTGTGGATGCATCGGATAAAGCGGATATTTTATGTTACCTCATTAAAGGTGCCGCTTGGCAGCAAACGCTGGTGTTCACTCGTACGCGCAAACGTGCAGATGCTTTAACAGACTACTTAAACCAAGAAGGTGTTGCTGCGCGCGCCCTTCACGGCGATAAAATTCAAAAAGAGCGTACGGCTGCTTTACAGGCATTTTTGCAGAATGAGATCCGTGTTTTGGTGGCGACCGATGTGGCCGCTCGCGGGCTACATATCGATGCGTTACCGCAAGTTGTGAATTTTGATTTGCCTAATATCGCAGAGGATTATGTGCACCGTGTGGGTCGGACCGGACGTGCCGGTCAGAAAGGCCAGGCCCACTCTTTGGTCGGACCGGATGAAAAGCGCTACCTGAATGACATTTGCGCCCTGATTGGACAAAACATTCCTCTACGCCCGGTTCCACAAGCGACCAAAAGTGGCTTGCAGCAAGCCACTCCGATCGCGTCCGCCCACCCATCCGCCCGCGCAGGCCGTCGTAAACAAGGGTCTAAATCAGCACTCTCTAAACCCACATCAAAATTACGCAACCGGACTCAAGCATCAAAGCCCGGCGCGGCCGTACCATCTAAGAGCAAAAAATCAGCCACTCCAACTCCCACTCAACCCAAAGCCAAGCCTGTGAAATCGCGCCAGCCCACTGACAAAGGTCAGCGCGCTTCGATTTTTGATACATAACCGGGTTATTTGCGCTTTTTCAGTGCCTGAGCTGTGAGTCTTAAGGCCTGTTCACGTTGAAAGGCAAAAGCTTCATCTTGTCGTCCGGATAGGTAAGCGAGAGCGGTTTGTAAGTGCAGATCTGTTGGCCTGAGCCCGGCTAAATGCGCTTGCGCTGAGGCTAAATCATTCAGATAACCTAGAGCCTTTAAAGCAGTACAGATAGGTTGATACATCTGTTCGTGTGTGTGCTTAGGCAGCAGCGGTAAGAAAAACTCCAGCGCATAACGCAGTGGCTTAAGCGCGATACGCAGGCGATGCAAGGCTTCGGCACCCCCCTTCTGAGCCGCTAAATAACGCTTTTCAGCGCGAGCTTGCAATCGTTGCAAATAAGGACGAACAAAGCGTTTCAGTGGAATAGGATGAGAGGTTACATCTAAACGATGAAGATCCAAGACGAGGCGTAAAACCAATGCGCCCTGCGCTGCCATGACCGGGCTGGCCAACAGCTGTTGACGTGCATCTTTGCGTTGTCTTTGCAGCAATTGATACAACTCTTGCATGCCCCAACGCTGCGCGGAGGCATCCTGCGCCAGCGGAGCAATCAGCTCATCGCATAACACATCCAGATCTCGAACCTGTGCAAAGGCCCGTGCATTATCTGCCAGCTGCCATGTCCAACGTTCGAACAGCTCATTCGGCAATAAGGGTTGGAAGAGTTTAAAGAGGGAGCGCAGGCGGCGTTGACTGATGCGCAGCTGATGTACAAATTCAGGTTGATCACTGCCACCTGCCCCCCTGAGATTGCCTTGCCAATGGCGAATACAGCTAAATGCCATCTCTCGAAATGCCTGAAGCGCTGGAAGCTGAGCACTTAAACCCAGATCGGTCAGATAGGTCGGCGCATCGGGTGTTTGTAAAAAGAGTTGATAGCCTCGCTGCGCTTTAGAAACATCATCGGGGCGTAAGGCCAACTCATCACATAACTGGATTGCCAACTCCAGGAGATCTTCGGCCTCTCCTTTTACCAACTCCAGCTCCAGCTCACACAGAGGCTGTACACGCCCCTGAGCCAATACCTCACCTTGATCGAGCATGAGTAAAATCTCAGCCCCCTGAGCGGAGTGGTAACGTCGAGTTTCGCGCTCAAACAGGGTAGTAAAAACTGGCTGAAGTTGTTCAGAGAGTTGATTTAGTTTCTTGCGTAAAGGCTTGATTTCTATAGCTGAGAAATCAAATTTTCCGGTATAGGCTTGCTCCCATTCAGGGCGCGAGCTCAGGCCGCCCACTGAGGTGTGCGCGCATTTAACCGTTTGTAGAGAGAGATCCCCTTGGAGGCGCGTGCGTAGAGCAATTTTATCGGTTTTTAACAACAGATCCGCTGTGTCGAAGTAGGTGTTATCCAATGTCTGTACATCTGACATAACAGAACTTTGTACCCACACGGGATGCTGTTTTAAAACCGCTAATAAAGCAGGTGGAACCGCTAGCTTAAGCTCAGTTTCTTGCGCCATTTTTGAAGCCTCTCATTTCAGCCAATGAAAATTTAACTTTATCCTGGAAAAGATTGCTACCTTGGACCCACAATCTGACGCTTTAAACAGCTTTTTAGGCATTATCCCTAGTGCCAATAGATTAGTAAAAAAGTTATAGTTGAAGGGTTGCAAATGACCGAAAGGAATTCGTATGTTTCCGCTGACCCGGCGGCGTTTTTTACACCTCGCCATGGCGGCCACCGCCAGTGCCAGCTTGCCTGCTCTAGTGGGATGCAGCAGCGCTCGCTCATTGCGAGTCGGTATTCATCATTGGATTGGGTATGAAACGCTTTATCTTGCACAAGAATTTAATTGGTTCAGCCAACCCATTGATTTGGTGAGTGGTGATTCGGCGCAAAAATCCATGTCTGGGCTGGCTTCAGGCGAATTAGATGCCGCCTGCCTGACCTTGGATGAAGCCCTGCGTCTTCGTGCCGAAGGCGTGGAGATTGTTTTAGGATTGATTTTTAATGTATCAGCCGGTGCCGATATGGTTCTGGCACGTTCGCCTCTTGCCGACTCTTGGCAAGGCGCACGCTTGGGGTATGAGTCCAGTGCCGTTGGTGCGCTAATGCTGAAGCATTTTTTACACGCGCATCAACTCCAAGTTGAAGACTTAGTTTTGCTGGATATCCCTCTGTATCATCAGCTAGAGGCTTGGCAAGCTAAAGAGGTAGATCTGATGATTACCTTCGAGCCGACCGCGAGTCGTCTGCAGCAGGAAGAAGGCGTGCGAATCTTTGACAGTCGTGCACTGCCAGATACGATTTTTGATGTTTTGGCAGTGCGTCAGGATCGCATCAAAGCACACACCCAGCCTATCAAAGCCCTACTAGAAGGACATTTTCGCGCCTTGAATTACATTCGCAGTAATCGGCACGACAGTTTATATCGGATTGCGGCCCGCCAAGGTGTGGAACCGAGTGATATCGAAAATGCCTTAGCCGGTGTGATCCTGCCCTCATTACAAGCGAATCAACGCTATCTGTCTGGACAAAATGAGCGCTTGCAGCTGGCCTGCGCGCACCTCTCTGAGCTGATGCTGGAAACCGGCATCCTCGCACAAAAGCCCAATTTGGATCAGTTTTTGACGCCGCAATGGCTGCCACTACAAGGATTTTGATCCATGCCACGTCTGCTTCGAGCTTGGTTTTTTATTTTTTTGTTGGCCCTTTCCTCGATTGTGCACGCCCTGGAAACACTGACACTTGGGGTTTTTGCCTATCGCCCGAAACCGATCATTGAAGCGCATTATCAACCTTTAGCCGACTATCTATCAGAGGCTCTGGGGGACGGAGTTAAGGTTCGTTTAGCGGTACTGGATCAAAATGAAATCGATCAAGCGCTTAGTCAAAATCAACTGGATCTGGTGTTCACTAACCCGGCTCATTATCTAATTCTGCGTAGCGAAAATACCCTAACCGGTGTCCTAGCGACCTTAATTCGATTGGAAAATCAACAACCGACCAATGCTTTGGGCGGAGTAGTGATTACCCTACCCCAGAGCTCTCTGTATCGGCTTGAAGATTTAATCGGCCAGCGCGTTGCTTACCCTGGCGTGAAAATGCTAGGTGGCTATCGGGTTCACCTCTATGAGTTGCTACAACGAGACATAGAGGTCAAACAGCTACAACTCCTGACCAAAGGAACACATGATCAGGTTGTCGAGGCTGTACTCAAAGGTGAAGTGGATGCCGGCTGGATTCGTACCGGAGTTTTAGAGGCGCTTGAGCGCGAAGGTAAACTGCAAGCCGATCAGTTACGAGTGATCAATCAGCAAAACCTGCCCGGTTTTCCATTTCGGGTTTCCACACGACTTTACCCCGAGTGGCCCTTTATCGCGTTACCCCATGTTAAAGCGGATACAGTAAGGCAAATTGCAGCGGCTTTGATGAACTTAAAAGCGGATCATCCCGCCGCACAAGCGGCACAAATTCACGGTTTTTCGCCACCGAGTGACTATATCGCTGTTGAGAATCTCGCGCGCAGCCTGCGCCTCCCCCCCTATGATGCTGTGCCAGAGATTACACTCGATGATGTTTGGAGCCGTTACGGCGACTGGATGCTGATCTATGGATTGCTGATGCTGATGGTTTCCTCTGCGATTA
Organism: Nitrincola tapanii; assembly: GCF_008368715.1. Taxonomy (GTDB): domain Bacteria; phylum Pseudomonadota; class Gammaproteobacteria; order Pseudomonadales; family Balneatricaceae; genus Nitrincola; species Nitrincola tapanii. The sequence goes on along the minus strand of NZ_SMRS01000003.1, from coordinate 226,855 downwards.
TCGGTTTGTTAGTGCAGAATCGCCGCATCCGCTTATCTGAGGAGCAATTACGTTTAGCCGCACAGGTGTTTAGCCATGCCCGTGAACCGATTCTTATTACCGATCATCACGGTGTGATCATTGATGTGAATGAGGCGATGTGTGATAGCACAGGGTATAACCGGCCTGAGATGCTGGGCAAAACGCCGAGTATGTTAAAATCGGGACGCCAGCCCTCCTCCTACTACGATGAGATGTGGCGGCAGTTACGTCGCGGTCAGTCCTGGTCGGGTGAGGTGTGGAATCGCCATAAGGATGGTGAGGTGTATGCCGTAATGCACAATATCAGCGTTGTGCTGAATAGTCAGGGCAAACCACGCCACTATGTTGCCATCTACACCGATATTACGGCGTTAAAAAACCAGCAAGCCGTACTGGAGCACATGGCTCACTACGATGCCCTGACACAACTGCCTAATCGCGTGTTGCTAAACGACCGTTTACATCAAGCCTGTGTACAAGCGAAACGTCATACTTGGTATCTAGCCGTGGTGTATATCGATCTGGATGGGTTTAAGCAGGTGAACGATACTTACGGCCATGCCGTGGGAGATGAACTCTTGATTCAGGTCTCCCAGAGAATGAAAGAGGCTCTGCGTGAGGTTGATACTCTGGCACGTATCGGTGGAGACGAGTTTATTGCCCTGCTCACAGATCTGGAGTCACCCGCGCTTTGTGAGCCGGTATTAGAGCGTCTCTTGGCGGCTGCCTCAAGCCCGATTCAAATTAGGCTAAAAGATCGTCACACGGAAAGTGTTCAGAGTCTTGCAGTGTCGGCCAGTTTAGGGGTGGCGCTTTATCCGGATGATCCTGCAGAAACGGATGCTTTAAATCAAGAAGCATTAATTCGAGCAGCCGATCACGCTATGTATGATGCCAAGCATCAAGGTAAAAATCGGTTTGTCATCTACTCTGCTGTAAGCGGGTCAGAGTGCAAGCGCATCACTGCTGAAACTTCATCTGATGAAGAGGCCGACATCAATAGATGACGTCGGCACAGGCGCGGTTCAGCTATCGCTGGCTTTACCTGTGAGCGGCGCTAAATAACGCGCGACACGGTTAGGTTGGCAGTTTAAATAAGCTGAGCTTTGTAGCCACTCTTCATCAGGATAATACGAGAACATAAACTGTCCGCCCTTCAAGGTGTCGACCACCTGAGCGGCAATTTCCGGACGTACGGCTGGGCAGCCTTGGCTACGGCCTATCCGGCCTTGGCGCTCAACCCATTCTGGATTTACATAATCAGCGGCATGAATCACGATCGCACGTTCACGCGCCTTATCATTCACACCAGGCTCGAGACCATCCATACGCAGCGAATAACCGTGACGGCCAAAGTAACTTTCCTGAGTACGGAAAAGCCCGATACTGGACTGATGACTACCCACGATATTGGAAAAATCTGTGGCATAGTTGTCACCCGAATTTTGGCCATGGGCAACAAAATCGCGTAACACGAGTGATTGATCTTTAAGATCAAAGATCCACAAACGTTGTTCAGATGAGGGCTTCGAGAAATCGATGATCGCTAGATGATTCGCTGGAGAGAGCCCACCGGAGATGGCACATTGCATCGCACTGACCGCCTTATCCAGCACCTGTCGATTCAGATCCGGGGCTTGATGCGCTAAACGATGGGTTAAAGGAGATTGAAAAGGATTCGCTATAGCTGGGCTAACAGTCAGAGCACAAGGCAGTGCAAGAGCCAGAGCACAAGCAAGGCTCCAGCGTTTAGGTCTGGATAACATCAAATAAATTCCCCTCAGAACAGTCTACAGCTTGATGTTCGCCCTTCTGAGTGGCCAGCGAACATCATCCTGCTTGGGTTGTTTTGTTTCAATCTGCGTTCAGGGTCTATACTGACCTCTATCAACGCGGTGCCATGCGCCATGATAACAGCTGGCGCTAAGGAGAAAAACAATTGTATAAAAAAAGATCAATTCACCTTCTCTGTGTGACGGCAGTTTTATCCTGGCCCTTTCCTCTGATGGCAACTGAGGTGCCAGAAGATCTCTTGCACCTGCCTGAAACCGCCGTGCTGCAAAGCCCTGCGCAAGTACAGAGGTTTTATACCCTCGCCCAGCATAAATTGGTTTGGCAAAGCGCTGAACGTTATCAGCAACTCCTCGATGAATTGCAGGCTTTAGCGGATGATGGTCTGAATCCAGATGCCTATGGTTTGGATCGGCTTTACAACTATCTAGAACTCGAATCAGACGATCCGAGCTGGTGGCAAGAGCGTGATCTGTTGGCCACGCAGGCCTATTTGCAAGCGCTTAAGGATTTGATGTTTGGCCGCTTAAATCCGGCTCAGGTCGAACCCATTTGGCAACAAGAAACACCGCTACAGAGGCCGGATAGTGATGCACAAAATCTTTTTGCCCTACAAGGACTGGATCGACTGCAAGACACCTTTACCCAGGCTCGGCCGAGCGATCCACGCTATCATCATTTGCGCCAAGCCTATGCACATTTACGCCAACAAGATCAAAGCGCTCTCTGGCAAGAGATTCCCGCTGGCCCGCTTCTGCGTCCTGGGCAAGCCGATGCACGTGTGCAAGCGGTACGTAACCGTCTTTTACCTGAACTACAAACGGACACTCCCGATCTCTATGATTCAGCTCTATCCGATGCGGTCAGGCAGTTTCAACAAGCTCATGCTCTGAATGCCGATGCCATCATTGGTCCTGCGACGCTTCAAGCACTGAACTCATCACCGACAGATCGTTTGAATCAGATCCGGATCAACCTTGAACGCTTTCGGTGGTTGGCTCGGGAAATGGAAGCTCACATGGTGTTGGTGGATATTGCCGGTGCACAGGTGAGTTATTGGCATGATGGTCAGATCGTGTGGCAAGGCCGCGCTCAGGTCGGACGTGCGGAGCGCCCTACACCTATTCTGAAATCTCAAATTACTCACTTTACGTTTAATCCGACCTGGACTGTGCCCCCTACGATTTTGCGGCGCGATAAATTACCAGAGATTCGGCGTGATCTTGGATATTTGCAACGCCATCGTATGCGTGTCTTAAACTTCCAGGGCCAAGAGCTCGACCCTAATGAAGTGGACTGGTGGAATCCTGGCGGCATCATGCTGCGCCAAGATGCCGGTCCAGGGAATGCTCTAGGCCAGGTGGCGATTCGCTTCCCAAATCCACACGCCGTTTATTTACACGATACCCCGAGCCAACGCTTATTTGAGCAAGAACAACGTGCGTTTAGCTCAGGCTGTGTTCGGGTTGAAAAGGCCTTGGATCTCGTAGCGGAATTAATTGAATGGAATCGTATTCCGGGCGATCAACCTATGAACCGCTTGTTGGAAGATGGCCGGACTCGCAATGTGAATCTTGTCCGCAATGTTCCGGTACTACTGGCGTATTGGACTGCTGAAGCCGATGCACAAGGGCGTGTCAGCTACCGCCCCGATGTATACCAAATGGATGCCACTTTGCTGCGAGCCTTGGAAAATAGCCTGGGTCAGGGCATAAAACCCCCATCCCTACACTAAATGACTGATTGTATTTCATGATTCACCTGATAGAATCTCGCTATTTGCGCTAGGAAAATCTGGGCGCAATAGCGGCGAGCAGGTGTGTTGAGTGAAAGAAGAAGTATGTACAAGTCGTAAAGCTGCCGAAATCTTGGGTGTTACGCCCAGAACGATTCAGCTTTGGGCGGATGCCGGTATTCTTCAAGGTTGGAAAACACCCGGCGGTCACCGCCGTTTTAATCTGTCTGAAATTCAGCAATTGGCACTCTCGATCCGCAATCCGGAAGAGATGCCCCCTCTCAGCAATACCCTCCCCACGCAAGTTCAGCCGGTCAAGGTACTGGTCGTGGATGATGATAAAACGATACGGCGCTTGTATGAGCTGACCCTCGCCAGCTGGGGGCTGCCTATGGTCGTCCACTTTGCGGCCGATGGTTATGAAGGCCTCATCGAAGTAGGACGTCAAGCACCGGATTTAATGATTCTGGACTTACAAATGCCGAACATCGACGGTTTTGCGGTCATTCGTGCACTCGAGCAACAATCCCTGCTGACTCAAATGAAGTTGATGGTGGTGAGTGCTCTAAGTGAAGAGGATGTCAAAGCCAATATCGCCTTGCCGGAAAGTGTAACCTTCATTCAAAAGCCGATTCCTTTTGCTCGCATTCGCGACGAAGTGGAGCGCATCCTTCTCTCCAGCTAAACACTCAAATAAACACCCAAAACACTTTATTCGATGTGAATTAAAGCCCGATCTGAAAATCGGGCTTTAATGTTTCTCAGCAGAGTTTAGCGATAGCCATAATGGCGCAGGCGCTCACGCTCATAATCACGTGCGCCTTGCGGAAGATCGCCGCTACTTCCGGTTTCAATCCAACGACGAATACGGCCGGCATCCCCGATGGGGGTGCGTAATCCATCTGAATCGAGCATCACCATCGCTAAGAGTTGACCATTCACCTCAGCCACCATGACCAAACAACGTCCCGCTTCACTTAAAAAACCTGTTTTGCTGAGTTTGACCTGCCAACGCTCATTACGCACTAGCGGATTGGTATTGGTATAGGCCAGCGTGTAGTTGGGCTGGCGAAAATGCACATCACCCTGCCCTTGTGTCGAGAGTTGGCGCAACAGCGGTTGCTGATAGGTCGCGGCCACTAATTTAAGCAGATCACGCGCTGTAGACACATTACCCGGCGATAAACCGGCTGGGTCGATAAAGCGCGTCTGAGTCATGCCTAACTCCTGAGCACGACGATTCATCTGGTTAACAAAAGCCGCTACACCGCCAGGATAGTGGTGCGCTAGGGCATAAGATGCGAGGTTCTCCGAAGACATTAGCGCCATTCGCAGCATATCGATACGGCTAACTTCAGATCCCATACGGATACGCGAATAGGCGTTTTTACCATAGGTTTCGGTACGTGGAACGATTTTTAAACGCTCCTGCATGGGCAGACCGGACTCCACGACCACCAATGCCATCATCAGCTTAGTGATCGACGCAATCGGAACCTGACGATCTGAGCGCTTATCGATCCAGAGCTGCTGGCTACCCAGTGGTGCTACAGCGGCGTGAACGGAAGCAAGATGCAACGCGTTCACATCCCGATTGGGAATGGCGGTCGCGGTTTGAGTGAAACACAGAAGAAAAAATGCGGCAAAAACATAAAAATGGCGAGAGATCTTCATGATACTTCTTATGGCCTGAGGCAAGGGTTTAGACAAAGAGGTTTATCGAGACCAGGCTTTGACTTCTTTCATTAATTGGCTAATGTCCAGTCCAAGAGAGTTGGCCAGTTGCTCGGTACTATTGGTCGAGGGTGTCGCGGGAAGACGAAAACTTGAACTGGACTCCATCTCTTTAGCGGCGGCAATGGCGTGTGCTTTCTCTGCCGCTTCGGCTTCAGCTTTACGCTGCGCTGCCAGTTGATATATAGACTTTTCAACCCGCTCAAGCTCATCCAGTGAGAGCCGGTTGAGGTAGTCAATGACCGGATCTGTCATATGATTTGATACCTGTTACTTCGATCAGAAGGGTGTCAGTTTAATCCTGAGAGGTAAACGACTTATTATTAGAATAAAACCTGCTATTAGAGTCTTTGAATAGGTTCTTCTCATCTAATCAGTCGAACTCATTCAAACCCGTTTATTCTGCCTCAAGTTTTCCTTTTTCGCTATCAAAATCCCAGATCTTCTATGGCATAGATAATGCTTTCTAATTAATGCCCCACATCAAAGCTGCCGATGCCATGCACAGAGGCTATCACCACCTCGGTCTGTGTTTAGAAATGCTGCTATGTGGTGCATTTTTATATTAGAGGGATTATGTATGGTCGATAAGAGTGCGCTGGATGCAATGTGGATTCTTCTCGCGGCGATATTAGTCTTAATCATGCAAGGAGGCTTCCTCTGCTTAGAGTCGGGTCTTACGCGCAGTAAAAATGCCATCAATGTGGCACTCAAAAACGCCTTTGATCTAATCGTGGCAGTCGCCCTATTCTGGCTTTTGGGCTTTGGGCTTATGTTTGGCGAGCATGATCTGCCAAGACTAGACAGTCGCTGGTTTGCGGCTGACTTTGTGGATGATCCCTTCTGGCACGCCAGCTTTTTCTTTTTCCAGCTAACATTCTGTGCCACCGCCGCCACGATTGTTTCCGGTGCCATTGCGGAGCGCAGCCGCTTTTTGGTCTACGTCTTTATTACGGCGATGATTACCCTACTCATTTACCCTGTTTTTGGTCACTGGGTATGGAGTGGAGCCTTAAATGAACAGGGGGGATGGTTAGAGTCCTTAGGGTTTGTTGATTTTGCCGGCAGCAGCGTTGTTCATAGCCTCGGCGGCTGGGTGGCTTTGGCGGCGGTCATGCGCATCGGCGCTCGGCGTGGTCGTTTTCAAGGAGAAGAGATACGCGAAATACCAGGCAGTAATCTGCCGATGGCGATTTTGGGCATGCTGTTTTTTATCATCGGCTGGATAGGTTTTAACGGCGGAAGCACACTTGAGTTCACGCCAGCCGTGGCGGGGATCATTATCAATACCCTGATTGCGGCTGCCGCAGGCGGGTTGCTGGGGATGCTTTTAGCACACCTGAACGGAGAAAGCGCACGCACGACCGTGCTCACGATTAACGGTACCTTGTCGGGTTTAGTGGCGATCACCGCAGGTTGCCATGTTGTCTCAACGCCTATGGCCGCCCTCATTGGAGCAATTGGTGCTTTATGCATGTTTCTGACCGAACGCTGGATGCTAAAGAAACGCTTAGATGATGCCATCTCTGCCGTTCCGGTGCATTTAGCCGCAGGTATCTGGGGGACGCTGGCCGTAGCCCTCTTTGGACAGCCACACTTATTGGCAACCGGACTGAGTCAGTGGCAACAAGTACAAGTCCAACTTCTCGGTATCCTAAGTTGTGCCTTATTTGTGTTTCCAACGGCTTGGTGTCTATTGGGGCTGCTGCAAAGGTTCACGCCTCTACGCGTGACACCTCAGGCTGAAGAGGCCGGCTTAAATGTGAGTGAGCACGGCGCCCGCACTGAGTTAGGTGATCTATTGCAGGCGATGCAGCAACAGGAACGCAGTGGTGATATGACACAGAAAGTGCCGGTTGAACCCTTTACTGAAGTTGGACAGATCGCCCATCAATACAACCGTGTTATGACCAACTTAAATCGTATGGTCACACGGACACGGCTGATTGTCCGTGATATGCGCGATGGCATCATCACCTTCACCGGCCAGGGGATCATTACCAGCGCCAATCCCGGCGCTGAGATCTTATTTCGACAACCCGCACATGAGCTAGTTGGCCAGTCAGCCAATCTTCTCTTACATCCAGACAGTGCACGTTTATATCCTCATACACCTCTGGAAAGCCTGCTGGTGCATTTGGCCAGCTCCAGCCAAGAAGGCCCGCATGAAGTGATCGCGCGCAACGCCATCGGCGAAAGCATGACGCTCGAAGTCACGACCAGTGCCAGCCCAACAGAGGAAGGGATTCAGTATAGTGCCATGCTGCGCGATATCAGTGAGCGCAAGCGTATGGAGGAGCGTCTACATCGTCACTCTGAATTGGCGCAAGTGACCCTAGAATCCATCGCTCAAGCCGTAATGACCTGTGATGCGGAGCTGAAAACCATCTATCTAAATCCAATGGCCAGCCATTTGTTAAAGTGGTCGGCTCAAGAAGCCTACAATCAACCTCTACAAACCCTGCTGTGTTTACGCACTCAAGATCAACAAGCGGTTTCTTTGCGTGAGCTGTGCCAACAGAGCATGGCGAAAACCGATTTAATCGAAAGTCGCTTCTTTACCCTGACCGATCGCAAGGGGCAAAGTGCGGATGTGCAGTTAAAATGCGCCCCGCTCACCGATATTCATCAAAAAAATATCGGCTGGGTGATCGTGATGCAGGACATTACCCAGAACAATCGCTTGCAAGAGCTGCTTACTTTTCAAGCGATCCATGACACCCTAACCGGGCTGATCAATCGGCGCGAGTTTGAACGACGTCTAGATCAGCTGATTCAAGAAGCGCGTACCCAACCGAGTGCCCATCTGCTCTGCTACCTCGATCTGGATCAATTTAAAATTGTCAATGATACCTGCGGCCACCGCGCCGGAGATGCACTGCTCAAACAGCTCTCTAATCTACTGAAAAATACACTGCGCCAAAGTGATACCCTAGCGCGCTTAGGTGGGGATGAGTTTGGTGTACTGCTCAGCCATTGCCCTCTAGAGAAGGGTTGGAGCATTGCCGAAAATCTGCGTAAAACCGTGACCGGCTTCCGTTTTAGCTGGGAAGGACAGGTGTTTTCCGTCGGTGTCAGTATCGGCATGGTTCTCATCGCAGATGACTGTGGCACCTTAGATGAAGTGCTCAGCCATGCCGACGCCGCTTGTTATGCCGCAAAAGATCTAGGCCGCAATCGGGTACAACTGTATCAACCGGATGACCAAGAGCTGATCCAGCGTAAGGGACAAATTCAATGGGCGAGCCGTATTCAAGGCGCTCTAGACAATGATCGACTACGTCTTTATTACCAAACGCTCGAGCCGGTGCAGCCGCAACCCGATGCCATCCCCCACTATGAAATCCTAACGCGCCTACTGGATGAAGAGGGAAATTTAGTGCCGCCCGGTGCCTTCATTCCTGCTGCAGAGCGCTTTGGTTTAATGCCTGCGATTGATCAATGGGTCATCCGCAATACCCTAGCCTGGTTAGGTGATCAGTTAAAGCGCCAGGCCAAACCCACCTTTTGTGCCATCAACCTTTCGGGTGCTTCGATAGGTCGAGTCGATTGCCTAGATTTAATTCGCGAACAACTGCAGCGTCATCAAGTGCCTGCACAATACATCTGCTTTGAAATCACTGAGACAGCCGCGATAGCCGATCCGGCCAACGCACGGACTTTCATCAATGAGTTAAAGCAACTCGGCTGCCAGTTTGCACTGGATGATTTTGGCAGTGGATTATCGTCTTTTGCTTACCTAAAAGAGTTGCCAGTCGATTATCTGAAAATCGATGGTATTTTTATTCAAGACTTAGCGCGTAACCGTATTGATCAGGCCATGGTCGAGTCAATTAATAACATAGGTCATATTATGGGCTTAAAAACCATTGCCGAGCGCATAGAAGATGCTGAAACACTTAGCATTCTGCGTGAAATTGGTGTTGACTATGTACAGGGGTATTATTTATCGCGTCCTGAACCTTTAGCGTCATTACAGGGGGTAAGGGTAATGCCTCGCTAGGCTAATCCTTATATAGGTTGAGGTGGGTTATGCGCCGTATCCCCCTGCAGTTTTTAGTCGCATTGGTGGTGGCCTTAAGTATGCTCCTCACCGCTGCGGCACTGATTTATCAAGGCTATCGTGGCATGGAAGCGGCCATGGTGGAGACCGCTAGTCAATCCGCCGAACAACTCACGCGTTTTACGCAAGAGCGTATCCGCGCTCTGGTAGAACCCGGGCAAGCCGCTTTACGCCTGCTGCGCCACGACCCTTTGACCCAAGCCCAGGATCTACCCACGCGCCTCAACCGTGTGCCCGCGCTGGCCGAGACACTGCAAACCAATCCCCTGCTGAGTGCGATTTATATCGGTTACGACACAGGCGAGTTTTTACTGCTGCGTCATCTCGATCATGCAAAAAATCGTGAGTTCTTCCAACCTCCATCCGAAGCCAGCTTTGTACTACAAACGATTAGCCTTGCCGAGACATCCAGTCGTTTCCCCTGGACAGGTGAGTGGCGTTTTTTTAACGATCAATACCAACTTCTGGAAACACGCAAAAAACCAGATTATCGCTTCGATCCGCGTACCCGCGTTTGGTACCAGAGAGCACTACAGGCCGAACATACGGTTCTGACGCCCCCGTATGTTTTTTTTACCACTCAAGAGGTCGGGATTACCTTGGCACAACGTGCCTCCAATGGTCGTGCGGTGATGGGGCTGGATGCGACAACACATGATTTAAGCGACCAGATGCAGGGCTTAAAACTGACACCCCACACCGAAATTGCGCTACTCAGCGCTGATAACAAGGTGCTGGCCTACCCGGATTTACAGAGGGTGATATTACGCGAAGAGCATAATACCCGTTTAGCCTTTTTAGATGAGCTAAACATTGTCCCTCTCTCGCACCTGCTCGATCACCCTATCCCAGAAGGTCAGGCACTTAGGTATCACAGTGATGGGCGGGTTTGGTATGGCTTAGTCTCACATCTCACCGCATTTAATGATGAAAATCTGCGCATCTTAATTGCCGCCCCAGCTCAAGAGCTGCTTGCCGACGTTTGGAACATCTTACTTAATCAGGCACGCTGGGCCTTATTGTTACTGGCCGCTTTAATTCTATTGGGTATCTTTTTAGGGCGACGGATTGGCCAACCCCTGTATCAACTGGCCGATCAGATTCAATCCTTAATTCACTTTGATTTTAGCCAGCCGATTCAGGTGCATTCACGCATCCAAGAGGTGCAGCAGTTGCGCGATGTCTTGCAAGGCATGGCGGAAACCATTAAAAGTTTTGAGTCCATTGCCCTCACGCTGAATCGTGAAGAGGCGCTCGATCCGATGCTCAGCCAAGTCTTAGAGTACCTATTGCAGGCCGTCAAATGCCGACAAGGTGCCATTTATCTAGTCGATAATGAACGAAAAATTCTGCAGAAACATACCCAATTTGGGGAAGTGCTATACCCGTCACATCTACCTTTAGAGCAAACCGATTTGCCTCTCAAAGCGGCGCATTCGCAAGCACATGCCAGTCTTTTGCAAGATCGACGCAAAACCACCTTGGGCTTGTTAATCATCGATCTGGAGGGGGTGCTTGAGCAGACAGAACGCCAGGCTGTCTGTCGTTTTATGGATGACATCTCAGGCTCAGCGGCGGTGGCGATTGAAACCCGTCAGCTCATCAAGTCCCAGCAAGCGTTACTGGATGCCATTATCAAATTGATTGCGGATGCTATTGATGCCAAATCCCCCTACACCAGTGGCCATTGTGAACGTGTCCCCGAACTCGCCGAAATGATTCTAGACGCTGCCCTGCGTGATCAGAGTCCTGCTTTTGCCGCGTTTAGGCTGGATGCTCGCGAACGCCAGGCTTTTCATCTGGCGGCTTGGTTACATGACTGCGGAAAAATTATTAGCCCTGAGTTTATTATCGATAAAGCCACCAAATTAGAAACGATTTATAACCGCATCCACGAGATACGTGTGCGTTTTGAGGTACTGCACCGAGATGCTGAAATCAGCTGCTTACAGGCCCAGCTCAAAGGCCAGCCGGCGGCATTAGCAGAACAGCTTTGCCGCCAGACTCAGGCGCAGCTACATGAGGAATTTGCCTTGATTGCGGCCGCAAATCAGGGGGGCGAGTTTTTATCGGATGAGGTGATTCAGCGTATTCAACAAATTGGGAGAAGAACCTGGTTACGTCATTTTGACGATCGCCTGGGATTATCACAGGATGAACAGGCACGCTTAGAGATGTTGCCTGCCGCGCCCTTACCCTGTCCAGAGTTTCTACTTGCAGACAAAGCTGAGCATATTCAACCTTGGGGAGAGCGTATACCGCCGGTGCGTGCCGAGGACCCGCGTAACCGTTGGGGGTTTGATATGCAGCTCCCCGCTCACGCGCTCAATACAGGTGAGTTGTATAATCTGTGCATACGCCGAGGAACACTCAGTGAAGAAGAGCGCTTTCGCATCAATGAACATATCGTGCACACAATCATCATGCTTGAATCTCTTCCCCTGCCTGAGCATCTACAACGTGTACCGGCGATTGCTGGTCATCATCATGAGAAGATGGATGGTAGCGGCTACCCTAAACGTCTGACCTCTGAACAGATGAGTTGGGAAGAGAAGATCATGGCCGTAGCCGATGTCTATGAAGCCTTAACCGCTTCCGATCGTCCTTACAAACCGGGAAAAACCCTGTCTGAATCCTTACAGATCATGCTTAAGATGGTGCAAGAGCAGCATCTGGACGCTGAGGTGTTCCAACTCTTTTTGCGCTCTGGTGCTTACCGACGTTACGCCGAGCGTTTCCTCAAACCCGAGCAGTTGGATCAACCGGATATTACGGCCTTAATCAACGCCTGCCAGGCCAGTATCCAGACTCGACCCATGCCTTAACGCCTTAACGCTCACGGGTGTAAAAGAAATCCGCACCACTGCCTAGGCTGCTGCTCTGGGTTTCAACACGCCACATGGATGAAAGGCGGTAACTCAAGGTCAGGACCTCTACCGACTCCAATAAACTGATGCCATAACGGACATAGAGTCTGGGGGTGAGGTATTTACCAATAAAGAATGCCGATTGGCCAGTATCATCACTGTCAAAACCCAGCTCATCCAGCTGCAGACTATCGCGTATTTGTCCGCTGATCTGATTCCCGCCTTGCAAAGTCAAAGCCATCGCAGCCTGCATCATCATCGACTGTTCAGCGGCCGAGCTCTCTCCCGGCCCACGCCCTAGAACCAGATAGGACATAATACTGCTGTCAGGCATCGCCGGTACGGAAAAAAGTGTGAGTTCAGGCAAGCGTAAACTGCCGCCGACACGTGCTCCGGCTTCCACATCATCGACAAAACGACTGACCCGCAGATCTAAACCTGGATTATCGATCGGTCCACCCGTAAAGACTAAGCTACCGCGTGAGATGGTGAGGTCCTGGCCATATAACCGATACTGGCCACTCTCCACCTGAATGGAGCCGGAGCCACGCGTTGCGGATTGACCATCATCCAGAATACGTAAGCTACCCAATAAACGGCCTTTAAAACCAAAGGCATCTACCTCGACCGAATCCCCTAAGCGCAAACGGATATCGGTGATTAATCTGAGCCCTGTGTCGCTTAGATCCTGCTCGAGATCCTGGACCAACACCACATCATCAGAAGCCCGCACCACACTTTGTAACTGCTGTTTGGGCGGAGCGATACGTGCGTAAGGGATCAGCACCTCACCCCCGAGTCGTAACACCTCTGTGCCTAAATCTACCTGAAGATCCGGTGATATACGCAGAGCGATCTCTGTATTCATGGCTTCAAACTCTTCACCGCGAATACGTAAGGCACCGGTCTGTGTCTCCAGATTCAAATCACCGCGCAATAGAATCTGGCCCGGTCCAGAACCGATTCGACCACTCAACTGCATCTGCTCAGCCTGTGCACCATCAGCCAGTAGGCTGATCTCGATCGGGGCCAAGGTGATCCCTAAAGCCGGCAGTTCAGCACTGCCACCCATCCAGTCTAGGCTTCCAAGGATACGGGGTGAAGACACCTGCCCTGAAAGCTGCAGCTGCCCCAGCACACGGCCTTGTAGATTTTGGACTTGTGGGGCAAACAGGCTGATCAGGTTGAGGTCATTCCAGTACAGATCCACTTCACCCTGTAGCAGCTGTTGTGACGAAAATTGGCGCACACTGACTTCAGCCGCGATACGCCCTTGTAACTCCGGCCAATCCAGGTTCAGACGTGTGATGAGTTGATCGTTATTCAAAGTCGCGTCTAAAGAGAGAGGCTCGAGAGCCAGCTCGATCTGACCATCAGGCGCGCGCATCTGTCCAGGCGTAGTGCGCAGGGTGAGATTGGCGCTGGGCAAACCCTGTGCAGGTTGCAACCAACGCGCTTGTAATTCCGCGTTCGCCTCCAATTCGGTGCCATTCAACCAAGGATCTAAGAGGCGCAGTGAAAGTTGAGCTAGATTCAGCTCGGCTTCAAGACGACCCTGTGCCGAACGGTTCGCGAGTACGCAAAGCTGGGCATCTCCCTGTTGTTGCTGCAAACACAGATCTTGTAGCTGAAAGCTTTGATTCTCGCCATGAAAATTGGCCTGAGCGGGTGCGGATAACTGCCAAGCGCCGATCTCTTGTCGAAACAGAGACAGCTCTTGCACCTGGCCTTGCCAGCGCGGACTTTGCCAACGCCCTTGTAGATTCAACGCTAGGGATTGATCACGCCCTTGTAATTGAGCGCTCAACTGATGTTGCTCCGGTGTGCCGGAGCCTTCCAGTTCGAGCAGCGTGATACGCTCGGTACCCAGCGCTAACCCCTGTGCTTGAAGATGGATCTGTGATCTCTGCTGGCCACTGAGATCCACGGCGATATGCCCATCCAGCGACTGTAAGGCTATATCCGCTAATGCCAGCTGTGCAGCGCTCACTTGAGCGTCCAGCTTTAACTCAGTAAACGCCCCTTGTGCTTGCCCTTGAAGCTGTACACGCCCTTGCGCACCGGGCCAGGCGCTGGCCAGATCCGGCACAGAAAGATCAAACTCTATCCCTAAAGCCTCCGGCCCGGCTTGGCCGTGTACCTCAGCTCGGGCTGGGCCATAGTTCAGTGCCAGCTTTTCGATTGCCAAGGTTTCACCCCTGAGCTGAAAACGCCCCTGTCCAGACAGTGCTTCATCGAGTAATTGGCCGTTGAGGTGAAGCAGTTCGGCATTAAATTCAGGGCCTTGCGCTAACAGCCGCCCTTGCGACTCTAAAGCTAAAGTTTGGATCAACCCTTCGATTCCAGCCCAGGGCTGTAACCCCCAGTTTTCAACAGATAAAGCCAACTGCCAATTGATCTGCTCGTGCCAACCCAAACGCCCACTGAGCGTGGCTTGACCTTCAGGCTCTTGGACGCGCAGCTCAAGGCGTGACAATTGTTGTAGATCCCCTTCCGCATCCAACTCCAGGGCAAGCAGAGGATAGTCTAAGGCTTGTAGCGAGGTGCGTAATTTCAGCGCATAGTCTTCGAGCCGACCTTCCCAGAGTAATTGTCCTGGCGCCAGACTGAATTCCGGATCACCGGCCTCGGGTCGTAGAGGCCAATTGAGTGGCGTCCAATTGAGCTGCAGCTGGCCCTGTGCAAATGACTCGAACTGCCCTTGCAACTGCAAGGCAGTCCCGGTTTCTTCTAAGGTTAGCAACAAGGACTTTAGCGTGAGCCTTTCTTCTACCGGTTCCAGCTGCAACTGCCAATTGAGTTGTACCGGACCGGTCTCTTGATGTTCCAAGAAGAGTTGTAAGTGTGACTCCAGGTTGTGTTTATCCCCGGACAACTCAAGCTGCCCCTGAATAATCGAGTTTATCCCTGAGTCTTCTAAAGACACACCACTGACTTCAAGGAGATCGACAGGATCGAGAAACCAGCTCAGCGTCAAAGCATGCGCATAGTTCTCTAGTGGATCTAAGCGACCTTGTAAGGCAATAAATGTATCTTGATGACGGGCACGCAGCTCATTCAATTGAATTTCACTGCCCTCAGTGTGCAAACTCAACTGCAGGGACTCCAGCAGATAAGCCGCATCCCCCTGCTCCACCCGTGTATTGTACAGCGCGACTTCGCGGATATTTAGCGCCAAAGGCAAGTGTATTTCAGGCAGCTGCAGATCAGCCAAGCTAAACTCAGGACTCGGCTCGGTGGCCGCTTGGGGCTCGGGCAAGCGCAGCTGGGTATCATCTAGGCGCAAACTGTGTAAGCAGAGTTCGGCACTGATTAGGCAGGAAGGCTGCCAGTTAAGACTCAGGCGGTGGACTGCAAGGAAAAAGTCTTGATCACGGTAACTGAGCTCATGAATTTGAATGGGACCCGCCAGAGAGCCGGTGACCTGTGCAAATTGCAGCTCACCCGGCGCAAAGCGCTGCCCTAGTTTTAACGCCATGCTCGCCGTGCCAGGAAGATAAATCAGAGCCAAGACCAGATAGATCAGGAAAAGAAGCAATAAAACAGGTGACCAGAGAAAAAGCTTTAACTTCACAAATCAGGTCCTAATGTGAAATGAATACGAACGCCTGAATCCTGTATCGGTGTTGCCAGATCCACTCGGATCGGGCCCACCGGTGACTGCCAACGTACACCAAAACCTAAGGAGGTTTTGATCGGATCACTCCAGCCATCAAAGGCATTACCGGCATCGATAAAACCAGCTAAGCGCCAATTGGGGCGAAACTCATAATCCGCTTCCAGGCTCGAGACCAGCAGATAACGCCCACCTATGACATTGCCTTGGGCGCTTTTGGGGCCCAGCGTTTGATAGTCATAACCACGAATGCTGTTATCCCCACCGGCATAAAAACGCTGACTGGCGGGTAAACGATCAAACTCATCCGCCAGCGTGGCCCCCACTTCCAAGCGGGATAAAAGGCGCCAACGCTCACCGAAACTATCGACTCGCTTACCACTGGCACTCACTTGGATAAAGCTAACATCAGAGAGTAAGGCATCATTCGCTGCGGCCAGGGAAAAGCTGATGCGTTGCCCCGCGCGCGTATTAAAACGGTTATCTGCCAGAGTACGACTCAACTGCGCACGCGGGATCAGCAGCTTAACGGTTTGCGTATTTTGATCAAAGGTAAACTCTTCCTGCTCGAAATCGAGCGACAGGACTCTTTCCCAATCCCCGATCTGGCGTTGCCAAACGCCACCCAGCGCCAGCGTAGAAGATTCAATGGTATCACTGTTTTCATCCGCGTAACGGGCACGCAAACCAAAGAGATCAAAACGTGGATCTCGCCCTGGAATCATATAACTTCCCGAAAGATCGTTGCGAATTTCCGAGAAGCGTAAACGTGCATCCAGCTTATGGCCACGGCTATTGATGTAACGCCGATTCATCCCCAACTGCATACGCGCACCGGTATCGGTACCAAAACCAAAACCGGCTGAATACAGGGTGCGGAGCCGTGGAGTGAGGTTGACCTGTACGGGGATCACCCCCTCTTCCATTTCATCTAAAAGTGGCCGTACCTCAACATCGGAAAAATAATCACTGTCGATCAACGCGCCCTGCAGATCAACCAGGCGAGTGACATCCAGATAATCCCCTTCCGCAAAGCGCGGATAACGTCGTAGCAAGCGCTCATCCAGTGGACTCTCAGCGAAACGTATTTCACCAACACGTGCTCGGGTGCCGGAATCAAAGACTAAATCAATTTCCGCTTCAGCGGCTTCGGGGTCCACTAAAATACGCTGTTGCTGAAAACGACTTTGGTAATAACCGCGCTCAGCCGCTAAAGACTGCAATTGTGTTTTCAGGCGCTCATAGTCTTGATGACTGAGAATCGCGCCACGGCGCAAAGGACGAGTCGCCAGTAAAGATTGGAAGGCGCTGTCGTCAGCGGCTTCTCCAAGCAGTTGAATCTCAACACGGCTCACCCGTGTGGGCACACCGGGATCGATGCGATAACGCGCCTGCCAATCACCTGAGTCAAGGCGCTGTAATTCTGTCTCAATCTGCGGCGTGTAATAACCAAAGGGCTCAAGTGCTTGGCGTATTTCACCTTCTGCTTGACGATGTAAATAACGTAAGCGACTCTCACTGCGGACATCCTGATCTTCTAAGCTTTGAATACTTAAAAAACCCCGTACATTATCGGCCAGTGCATCACTCACGCCCTGAACCTCAAGACGCAGAGTGTTGGCATATAGGCACGCCGGTGCCAGTGCGCTACAGAGGAGCGCCAGACGCAAAGCAATTTGACGAGTAAACAGTCGGATGAGGTGATCTCCCTGTTATCCTTCTCATGATGGGAGCCAGTTCAGATGCAGAACTCAGCTGGCGCATAGGATGGCATATACCCGAGGTGAATTTCCAGCTTAGATGGCGTAAAAAAGGCAGCCGAAGCTGCCTCAAAAGGGACCTAAGCTAAAGTCCGCTTACGCTTTGCTGACCAGTCCGTGCTGATCCATGATACCTTCAATTTCCGCCAAGCTAGCAGGATCGTCGATGGTCGAAGGTACGCTGTACTCCTTACCATCTGCAATCTGACGCAGCAGTTTGCGCAGAATCTTCCCTGAACGGGTTTTCGGCAGACGCTGAACAACAATGGCACGATTAAAGCAGGCAATCGGGCCGATCTCTTTGCGCACCATCGCAACCAGCTCTTTTTCCAGAGTCTCTTCTTCGATGTTGACGCCATCTTTGAGCAAGACCAGACCAATCGGCGCTTGTCCTTTCAAAGGATCGTTAACACCGATCACAGCACACTCGGCTACAGCAGAATGCGCGGCCACAATCTCTTCCATCTCACCGGTTGACAAGCGATGGCCTGCAACGTTGATGACATCATCGGTACGACCCATGATAAAGACATAACCATCTTCATCTTTATAACCGCCATCACCAGAGGTGTAGTAACCTGGGAAGTCGCTCAAATAACCCGTACGGAAGCGCTCAAAATCCCCCCAAACGGTCGCCAAACAGCTCGGCGGCAGCGGCAGCTTGATCGCGATAGAGCCCTGCTCACCGGCCGGCAAAGGATTGCCCTCGGCGTCCAAAATCTGCACATTGTAGCCCGGCATCGGCAGGGTTGCAGAACCGGGTTTTGGCGTTTTGGGATCGATCCCCATCAGGTTGCCGCAGATCGCCCAACCGGTTTCAGTCTGCCACCAGTGGTCAACAACCGGTTTGCCGGTTTTTTCCACGGTCCAATCATAAGTCGGGGGATCTAATCGCTCACCCGCCATAAAAATGGTTTCCAGCGCAGAGGTGTCGTATTTCGCAAACTCCAAAGCTTCTGGATCTTCTTTCTTGATGGCACGGAAAGCGGTCGGTGCGGCAAACAAGGCTTTTACCTTGTAGTCAGCACAAACGCGCCAGAAAGCCCCCGCATCCGGAGTGCGCACCGGCTTGCCTTCATACACCAGCGTGGTACAACCGGCCAATAGTGGTGCATAAACAATATAAGAATGACCTACAACCCAACCGACATCCGAGGCGGCCCAAAAGACTTCACCGGGATTCATGTTGTAGATGGCTTTCATCGAGTACTTCAAGGCAACGGCATGACCCCCGTTATCGCGCTGCACACCCTTAGGCTTGCCCGTAGTGCCTGAGGTGTAAAGGACGTATAGGGGATCGGTACCCTTCACGGCCACACAGTCAGCCGGTTCGGCGTTACGCATCGCTTCTTGCCAATCAAGATCCTGACCGGCGATCAACGCGGCTTCCGCCTGTGGGCGTTGCAGGACGATACAAGCACTGGGTTTGTGCGCAGAAAGGCGCAAGGCTTCATCCAGCATCGGCTTGTATTCGATGACTTTTTTGACTTCGACGCCACAGGAAGCCGAGACAACGACCTTAGGCTCTGCATCTTCGATACGCACAGCCAGCTCATGCGGCGCAAAACCACCAAACACGACTGAGTGAATGGCGCCTAAACGTGCAACCGCCAGCATCGCTACCAGAGCTTCAGGAATCATCGGCATATAGATGACAACACGATCCCCTTTGCCAACACCCTGAGCTTTTAATACGCCCGCAAATAGGGCCACTTCATCGCGCAATTCCAAGTAAGTCATTTTGCGACGTGTATCGGTAACGGGTGAATCAAAGATCACCGCCAGCTGATCACCACGTCCTTGCTCGACGTGATAATCCAGCGCCATATAAGCGGTGTTCATTTCACCATCTGCAAACCAACGCCAGATCCCATTCTCATCTTTTGACAAAATCTGTTGGGGCGCTTTGAACCAAGGGAGTTCGGCCGCTTTCTCAGCCCAAAACACTTCAGGCTGCTCGATCGATTGTGTGTACTCTGCGTGGTAGGACATTTAGAGGGGTCCTTTGTTATTTGTTAGTGAATCGCATCTCAGGGGCGGGATTGATTGTTGACACTTACCCCTATTTCGAGCACACACTTTAACCAAAAGGCCTGCGCAGGGAACCTAGACAAAAGGATGATTTTTACGCCTCTAACTCAGCTTTAGGCAGACAAAAGTCTATTTCATCGCCCAAGCACCTCTAATCATCCTAGAAGCTCAAAATAAGAGTGTCGACAATGTTTGCTACCCAAAGGAAGCCTAGGAATCGATGTTTAAGGCGCAATCAGGTAAGTGACTGATCGGGTTTCCCCAAATTTAGCACAAAAAAAACCACTCGCTAGGAGTGGTTGCTTGGGAGCTTGGGGGATTGAATTAACGATCGGCACTTTGCTCAGGGATGGCATTTTTAATGCCCGTCATCTGATTGCGCTGACGCAGCTCTTCATCGTTACTAAACACCCCATCGGCACGCGCATTTTCAAAGTAACACAGGGTAGGCTGGAAGCTCTCAGCCTCCTTCTCATCTAGCTGCACATAGGCGCAGATAATTAAGAGATCACCCTTTTGTGCTTTATGTGCCGCAGCACCGTTGACTGAGATCACACCACTACCGGCCTCAGCACGAATCGCATAGGTCGTAAAGCGCTCACCATTATTGATGTTGTAAATATGGATCATCTCATATTCACGTATACCTGAGGCATCCAACAACAGAGCGTCAATCGCGCAGGAGCCTTCATAGTGCAGCTCAGCATGAGTCACCGAGACACGGTGCAGCTTAGCTTTTAAAAAAGTTTGCAGCATGATGTTAAGTATCCGTTTAATTAAGCATGATGGCGGCCTGCCGCCCAGCAAGATGACATCGAGCAAGATCAAAGCGCGCGATTCTACCACCCCCTTTGCAGATGTTAAGGTTTGCTGGAGGTTTTTTTCTGTGCAATTTGGCTTTTCACCGTAAAGTTTTTCAACTTGATATGAAACAGCTTCAGCCAAGCGGCAGTACGATAGAGTACAATAAGCAGCATTTTTCGATCCCGATTCAGTAAGGCAGAGCAAGCAGTGACTAAATCCGCGATATTTCACGCCCTAGAAGAGTCTTTGAATTCCCGCATCCTGATATTGGATGGCGGCATGGGTACCATGATTCAAGAACACAAGTTAGAGGAAGCGGACTACCGCGGTGAGCGCTTTGCCGACTGGCCGGTGGATGTTAAAGGCAATAATGATCTATTGGTGCTGACACAACCTGCCTTGATTCAACAGATCCATCGTGACTATCTCTTGGCCGGTGCGGACATTATTGAGACCAACACCTTTAATGCCACCGTGATTGCCATGGCGGATTATGAGATGGAAAGCCTCAGCCATGAAATCAACGTGGCTGCGGCACGTCTCGCGCGCGAAGTCTGTGATGAGATCAGCGCCCTGACCCCGGATCGTCCACGCTATGTAGCTGGTGTTCTAGGCCCGACGAACCGCACGGCCACCATCTCACCGGATGTCAACGATCCGGGTTTCCGTAATGTCACCTTTGATGAGCTGGTGGCCGCTTATACCGAGTCGATCGACGGCCTGATTCAAGGCGGTGCCGACATTATTCTGATTGAAACCATCTTTGACACGCTGAATGCAAAAGCCGCGATCTATGCCGTCGAGCAGTATTTTGATGATCACGGCCTGCGCTTGCCGGTGATGATCTCCGGAACCATCACCGATGCCTCTGGCCGCACCCTGTCCGGCCAGACCACTGAAGCTTTTTGGAACTCAGTTCGCCATGCCCAACCCATCAGCATCGGTTTGAACTGCGCTCTAGGCCCAAAAGAACTCCGCCAGTATGTTGAAGAACTTTCACGTATTGCCGAAACCTATGTTTCTGTTCATCCCAATGCCGGTTTGCCGAATGCGTTTGGGGGGTATGATGAAACACCCGAACAGATGGCCGTCGAGATTCGTGAATGGGCCGAATCTGGATTTGTAAATATTGTCGGCGGCTGCTGCGGCACCACACCTGAGCATATTCGCGTCATTCGTGAATCTATAGAAAGCTGCCCCGCGCGCGTTTTACCCGATATCGCGGTTGAGTGCCGTCTGGCGGGCCTGGAGCCGATGAACATCGGTGCCAACACCCTATTCATTAACGTTGGTGAGCGCACCAACGTCACCGGTTCGGCACGTTTTCGACGTTTGATTAAAGAAGGTGATTTTGAAACCGCTCTGGAAGTCGCGCGCCAGCAGGTAGAAGCCGGCGCTCAAATCATCGATATCAATATGGACGAAGGCATGTTGGATGCCAAAGCCGCGATGATCCGCTTTCTGAACCTGATCGCTTCGGAGCCAGACATTTCGCGTGTCCCCATCATGCTCGACTCGTCTAAGTGGGATATTCTCGAGGAAGGCTTAAAGCGCATTCAGGGCAAAGGCGTCGTCAACTCCATCAGCCTGAAAGAGGGTGAAGAAAACTTCATCGAACAAGCACGCAAAATTCGCCGTTATGGCGCGGCCGTCGTGGTGATGGCGTTTGATGAAACCGGCCAAGCCGACACCTATGCGCGCAAGATTGAAATCTGTCAGCGCTCTTATCAGGTACTCACGGAAAAAGTGGGCTTTCCACCTGAAGATATCATTTTTGATCCCAATATCTTTGCCATCGCTACGGGAATTGAAGAGCACAACAACTACGCCGTAGACTTCATCCAGGCCACGCATTGGATCAAGCAACATCTGCCCTACGCCAAAATCTCTGGCGGCGTCTCCAACGTTTCCTTCTCTTTTCGTGGTAATGACAAGGTGCGTGAGGCGATTCACTGCGTTTTCCTCTATCACGCCATCAAAAATGGCATGGATATGGGGATCGTCAACGCTGGCCAGCTCGCCATCTACGATGACCTGCCACAAGAACTCCGTGAACACGTTGAAGATATCGTTCTCAACCGTCGCGACGATGCCACTGAGCGTATGCTGGAGTTGGCTGAAAAATATCGTGGCGATGGCGCCGAAGCCGTCGTTCAGGACGCCGAATGGCGTAGCTATAGCGTTGCCAAACGCCTCGAACACGCGCTGGTCAAAGGCATCACCGACTTTATCGATGAGGATGTCGAAGAGTGTCGTCAGCAGTTTGAGCGCCCAATTCAAGTGATTGAAGGCCCTCTAATGGATGGCATGAGCGTGGTCGGTGATCTCTTTGGCGCTGGCAAAATGTTCCTGCCACAAGTGGTGAAATCGGCTCGTGTCATGAAAAAAGCCGTCGCCTACTTGATGCCGTTTATCGAAGCAGCCAAAGCCGATAATGCCAGCAGCTCCGCTGGCAAAGTGATCATGGCGACGGTTAAGGGAGATGTGCATGATATCGGTAAAAACATAGTCGGCGTGGTGTTGCAGTGTAATAACTTCGAGGTGATCGATCTGGGTGTCATGGTACCTTGTGAAACCATTTTACGCACTGCACGCGAACAAAATGCCGATATTATTGGCCTCTCCGGTTTGATTACACCCTCTTTAGATGAGATGGTGCATGTCGCAAAAGAGATGCAACGCCAAGGTTTCCAAATCCCTCTAATGATCGGTGGGGCCACAACGTCAAAAGCTCATACGGCGGTCAAGATAGAACCCAACTACAAAAACGATCAGGTGGTGCACGTGACCAACGCCTCACGCTCTGTGGGCGTGGCATCGGCGCTGCTTTCTAAAGAGAAAAAATCTAACTTCGTCAAAGAGATAAAAGAAGAATATCAGGCAGTACGTGAACGTCATGCCGAGCGTCAAAAAGACTCTCGCCGCGTCACTTTAGAGGCCGCCCGTAGTAATGCCCTGCCGATCGACTGGCAGACCTACACTCCCCCACAACCCCTGCAGTCGGGCATTCAGGTCTTTGAAGATTATGATCTTAACTGCTTGCGTGATTTCATCGACTGGACACCTTTTTTCCAATCCTGGGAACTTGCGGGTCGTTTTCCACGCATTCTGGAGGATGAAATCGTCGGTGAAGAGGCACGCCGTCTCTACGCGGATGCTTTGGTGATGCTTGACGATCTGATTGAAAATAAGCGATTGCAGGCCCGTGCGGTGATGGGACTCTTTCCTGCTAATCAAATTCGCCATGATGATTTGGAGCTCTACGTCGATGAAGGTCGCGAACAGGTTCTGATGCGCACGCATCATCTGCGGCAGCAGATGCAAAAAATTGCCGGCAAAGCAAATCATTGCCTAGCCGATTTTGTTGCACCGAAAGAGAGCGGCAAAGCGGATTGGATCGGCGCTTTTGCTGTCTGTGCCGGTTTTGGAGTGGATGCACTGGTCGCGGAGTTTGAAGCGAAACAGGATATCTATAATTCGATCCTGGTCAAAGCGCTCGCCGACCGTTTGGCCGAGGCTTTTGCAGAACATTTGCACGCCCGTGTACGCCGTGAGTTCTGGGGTTATGCCGCAGATGAGCAGCTCGACAATGAGGCTCTGATTAAAGAAGCCTATCAGGGCATACGTCCAGCGCCCGGCTATCCCGCCTGCCCCGAGCACAGCGAAAAAGATCTGATTTGGCAGCTGTTACAGGTCGAAGAGCGGATCGGCATCACCCTCACCGACACCTATGCGATGCTCCCCACCGCTGCGGTCAGTGGTTGGTATTTTAGCCATCCAGATTCTCAGTATTTTGGAATAGGTAAAATCAGTGAAGATCAGGTAGAGAGCTATGCTAAACGCAAAGGCTGGAGCATGCAGGAAGCTGAACGCTGGCTAGCTCCTAATCTGGGCTATGAACCGGAACAAAACTGAGGCTAGGATTGAAAACACAAGGCTCTTGGCAGCGCCTGCATACTCAGGCGCGTCAGCACTGGCAACGCGCAGCCGCGCAACGCTTACGTTTAGCTGTCACAGGCTTAAGCGGCAGCGGAAAAACTGTTTTTCTGAGCAGTTTGATTCATCATCTACTACACAGCGACCAGCCAGGGGCCTTACCCTTTTTCACACCTGCACGTCAGGGACGTATCCAGGCTGTGCGTGTTTGTCCAGATCCCCCTGCTGGGTTAGCACTATTTCCTTGGCGCGAGAATCTCCAAGGCTTAACTCATCAGCCCCCTTTATGGCCGCGTTCGACTTCAAGCCTATCGGGCGTGACACTCGAAATACGCTACCGTCCCCGCCAAGCCTTAAAACGCTTGCTGGGTGAAAGTGCAATTCTCTACCTTGAATTGATCGATTATCCCGGTGAGTGGTTATTGGATCTGCCGCTCTTGGAAATGGACTACTTGAGCTGGTGCCAGTTTACTGCGCAAAGGTTCGCCCAGCCTGCATTACAGGCGCTCACCCAGGATTGGCAAGCTGCACTGTCTGAAGTGGATTGGTTAGCGCCCGCCCACCCCGAGACTCTGCAGCGCTTTGCACACCGATATCAGCAATTGTTACAGCAATTGCAAAAGGCGCCACATAGTTTCAGCCTGTTACAACCCGGCCGTTTCCTCTTACCGAGAGAACAAAAAGAGACCAAAGATTTAACTGTTTTCCCGATCTGGCCGTTGCCGCTGATGCCACAAGCGCGTAAAAAAATCCCTGCAGGTTCTTATTTAGAGACCTTACAGACGGCTTATCGCCATTACGCCGAGCAACAAATACGACCTTTTTATCAGACCACCCTGGCCAAGGTTGATCGCCAGATTATTCTTGTTGATTTACTTAAAACCCTGAATCAAGGACAACACTGTTTTCAGGATATGCAAACGGCACTTTCGGAATTGTTGCGCAGCTTTCAGTATGGACGTAACGGTATATTGCGCCGTCTTTTCAGTCCAAAAATTGACAAGGTTTTGTTAGCCGCCACCAAAGCAGATCATGTGACGACGAATCAGCAGGCGAATTTACAGGTCTTTTTGAACCTCATGTTACAAGAGTCTTCACGGGAAATTCGCTTTAATGGCGTGACCACCCAAAGTCTTTCCCTAGCGTCGGTGCGCGCCACGCGTCCCGCCTTGGCGGAGGTCGATGGCCAGCAGCTCTCTTGTTTAACGGGCCGACGCTTGAGTGATGGTCAAGAAATCGCTATTTTCCCAGGAGAGATCCCGACCCATCTGCCGCAAGCCCAGGATTGGCATTCAGGGCGTTTTCGTTTTATTGATTTTGCTCCCGAAGCGATCCAGCCTCATCAAAGTGACACAGGTGATCATTTACGCCTAGATCAAGCACTGGAGGCGCTCCTCGGTGATCGTCTTTAATCGGCTCAGAAGGTAAATGATGTCAAAACCCCAAGAGTTCAAACCGGATCAACTCATTCGTGCCCGCGCTAAGCCTCAAAACCGCTACTTACCGGCGCAAGAGTTTTCTATCGATGCCGTGCGTGCCAGTTTAGACGCAGAAGAAAACCCGCAGGTGTCCACACCTGCAGGATCAGTTAACTCTCCTTCAAAGCCATGGCTAGGACGTGCTTTCCTAGTCAGCTTGATGCTACTAATCAGTCTACTTTTTACTCGTGAACTCTACCTATGGCTCAGCTGGGGTTTTCAGCTTTCCGTGTATCTAGGTTCTGCTTTAGCCTTGGTGTTAGGTAGCTTCTTTTTATTGCTTATTTTAAGCCTCGGGCGTGCTTACCTCAGTCGTCGTCGCTTAAACCTAGCACGAGCCCTACGTGAGCAGGCTCAAGCGCTATTACTCGACACCTCAAGTGCACAAACCGATGCGGCATTTGTACGCTGGCGACAAGCCTTGCAAGACTACGCCGCACACACAGAACTGGAAGCGATCCTCGCACAGGCCTGGACCCAATGCCCTGAACATCTGCAGGCGCATGAAGCTCTGCAGCGGCTATCGATGGAACTGCGCGCAGCCGTGGATGCGCGTGGCATTGAGTGTATCAGTCGCAACAGCTTGGTATGTGGTGCCCTCGTCAGTGCCAGCCCACTCGTGAGCTTTGATATGCTACTGGTACTCTGGCGGAATTGGCGCATGATGCGCGAACTCTCGCGTCTCTACGGGGTCTCCAATCAACTCCCAGCGCAACTGTCTCTGCTTAAGCAGGTACTCCAAGCGATGGCTTTGATGGGGGTGAGCGAGCTGGCTCTGGAGCTGAGCCAACAGACGCTGGCTGCGAGTGCCGGTGCGCTCGTTTCTGCGCGTTTAGGACAAGGTGTCGGCGCCGGACTTCTCACCGCTCGTATCGGCCTAAAAACATTGGAGATGTGCCGTCCTCTGCCCTGGTCTGAAGCCGACCAACCCAGTCTACAGACACTGCAGAAAACCTTATTTAAACAACTTTCAGAATTACTCTCTCACCCCGCCGAGAAGGAGTCCATCTCATGAATGCGGCCTTTTGGCATGAGCGTTGGCAAAATCAACAGATAGGTTTTCACCAACAAGAGATCAACGCTTACTTATGTGAACACTGGAGCGAGCTGGGAATTGTGCCAGGTTGTCGTGTTTTTGTGCCGCTGTGTGGTAAGAGTCTCGATATGCTTTGGCTAGCCCAAGCCTCCCATCCCATCCTAGGCGTGGAGCTGAGCCCTAAGGCAGTAGAGGATTTTTTCACTGAAAATGCCTTACCCTATCGAACAGAAAGTCAGGATGAGTTTAGTCACTGGCAATCAGGCTCAATTGAGCTGCTCTGTGGCGATTTCTTCAACTTAACAACCGCGCATCTGCAGCAGGTTGAAGCAGTGTATGATCGTGCGGCATTAATTGCGCTGCCACCGGATCTACGCAAAAAGTATGTCGACCACTTAGCAAAGATACTGCCCAAGAAGGTGCATCTTTTATTGATCACCCTAGAAAGAGAACCTCGGGATGAACAAGGGCCACCCTTCTGTGTGAGTCATGACGAAGTTCAACACCTCTACACCCACGCTGGTTTTCAAGTTGAGTTAAAGGCTCAGTGGTCGATTAAAACGCAGCGTCAGCTCCCCGCAGTGGAACGCATCTATCATCTTTATCGTGATCTGGACTCTCGATGAGGCTCAACTGCCGCCGCACTCGGCCGCCGATATAGGATTAAAGCCGCCGCCATACAGACGATGAACATCCCGATCCAGGTCAAGGCGTTAATCTGTTCATCCCAAACGATGGCGCCGATCAAGGCGGCAAAAACAACGGATGAATAGGTAAAGGCCGCCAGCTGCCCTGCCGGAGCCAGGGTATAAGCACGTGTCATCAGAAGTTGAGCTAGGGTGGACAAGCCCGCGATCCCCAACAACCACAACCCATCCGTTGTACTGATCGGAACCCAATGCCACGCCGCAGGTAACGCGGTGAATAGGCTGCCTAATATCGCAAAATAAACCACGATGGTTTGAGGCGATTCTTCTGCGCCTAAACGCCGCACTGAAACCTTAGCGGTGGCCGCCAGAAAAGCACCGAGTAAGCCGATGAACACAGCCGTATGCCAACGTCCCTCTTCCGGCTGCAAAATACAAGCGATGCCGACAAATCCTAAAAAGATTGAGATCAACATACTTGAACGGATACGTTCTTTGAGCCACCAGAGCGCAATAAAGGGCAGAAAGAAAGGTGCGGTTTGTTTCAACATGGCCGCTTGTGCCAGCGGCAAGTGTGCCCAGGCATAAAACAAACAGCTCATCGCAGACACACCTAAAGCAGCACGTAAGAGATGGATCGGTAGGCGTTGCCCCGGCGTTAGTTTTCGCGGATGACGCAGTATCCAAGGCAGTAACCAGAGAAGTGCTAGAAGGTTTCGCAAAAACACAATCTGTGCGGTTGGTAAACTATCGCTGACTTCACGAATCATTATGCCACTCAGCACCAGAGCCAGCTCAGATCCAAAGATTAGGCTGGCTCCCCAGACTAAAGGTTGCAAGATTTAACCCTTATGGCCTTGGCTTTTTGCCATTACAACTCGATGCGCTCAAACTCCGCACCTAACTCACTGGCGGCTTTACTGTGTGTTACCACCGCGATACTGGATTTCTCGGGGTCTAACCAAGTTTCGGCAACACGCTGCATATCAGCCAGAGTGACGCTGAGGATACGCTGACGGAAGCGTCTACGCTCTTCTGGAGTACGTCCACTTAAGCTGGCATGGTAGGTTTGTTTAGCCTCACCCGCAGGTGAGCCGGGCTTATCAATCGAGCTGATGATGCCAAGAATCGCTTCCTGCAACTTTTGTCCTTCATGCTCTTGGCTGAGCAGCCAGTCTTTGGCGCGCATAAAATCATCCAGAGTCGCTTGTAAGCGTGGATCACGATAGGAGAAGAAGCGGAACACCGCATCGCCATTATCCTGACCCGCACCGGCACCATAGGCCCCTCCCTGTTCACGGATCGCACGATGTAGATACCCATTACGCAGGAAATCACCCAAGACGGTTAACGCTGCGGCATCTGGATGTGCCGCGGTCACCGTTGGAAAAGCCAAGGCACAGAAGTTGACCTGTGTGCTGGTCAACCAAAGCTGACGCACAGGTGAGCGCGTAGCCGGAAGATGGAAAGGCGCACTCTGCGGCTCTACAGGTAGATTCTTCCAGATCTGCTCAAGTGTCTGCACCATCCCAGCCTGCTGCTCAGCCTCACCGACACATAAAAAACGTCGAGGCGCGTTTTTAATTTTGCCATGTAACTGCGCCAGGCTATCCCCCAATGCTTGCAGGGCAGCAGCCTCATTTAAGCGTTTATCTAGGGCTTTAATTGCTAGAATACCCGCAAGTCCCGTGGTCTCATGTGCCAACCTAGCCGCTGGGCTAAAACCGGCGCTGGCCGCACTGATGGCCAAAGAGTGCCCACGACCAGTGATCGACTGCTCACGACGCGAGCGCTGTTGTGCGACAATTTCACGGATACGTGGCAACTCATCAAAACGCGCCTGCATCAGGGTTTCTGCCATTAACTCAGCGACAGCGGTTTGATGACGGTTCAAAGCCTTAGCCGATAACACTAAATAACCACTGACCCGCTGTTCGCTTTGCAGGTGACCGCGGATGCTGGTGTACGCACTCAATCCACCCGTTAACTCACTTTGTAACGCCTGATTGGTACGATAATCACGCTCACCACACCCCAGCTCCGTCAGGCAATAACTATAAAGCGGCAATAGGCCTTGCTCTTCTGGACTGAGTTCAGGCAGATCGAGAATGATCTGTTGGTAGTTCAACCCATTGGTTCCAGCACTGTACCAGGTCAGATTCAGATCCGTGGCGGGTAAGGTTTGAGCTTCCGGCAGATGTAGATCGAGAGGGACATCTTCCAGCGTCACACAGGGCAGAATTGAATCATCATCTACTTGCAGTTGACGCTCTTCTAAGGCGCGAGTTTGCTCCAGGATCGCTTGCTTTTCAGCCTCACTAAGCTGAGCTTTGAGTTGAGCGAGACGTTTTGTTTCTGCCGCGTCGCGCAAATGGCCTAACTGCGCATCCGGTCTGAGTGTGACACGCACACGATGCGGATTGTTTAAGAGATGCTGGCTGATCCAGTTTGGAACAAACTGTGGATCTTTAATTTTTTCACCCAAAGCTTCCAGGACAGGATCGATATTTAACGCCGCTAGCGCATCACCACGATGAATGGCCGCCGATAGACTGGAAAGAATTAACTGCAGACCAAAAGGATAACCATCACCGGTGATTTCACGCTGGCTCAACTCCAATTGATGCAACTGAGCTTCCAGCACACGTGGATCAACCCCTTCCTCCACGACCTGGGTTAAGGTCGCCAGTACCAGGGCTTCAAACTCAGCCGCTTTGTCCGGCTCACTGCCCTCAATGCCACACATAAAGCTCATTTCACGATTGGAGTCTTCCAGCCCACATAGGGGAGAAGGCGCACTCCCCAGACCGCAGGACTCCAGCGCCGCCCGCAAGGGTGAACTGGAGTTGTCGAGCAAGACGCGTGACATAAAATGCGCCTCCATCAATGCATGAATATCGATCGAAGGTGACAACAACCAACCGAGGACATGATGAGTTTTGCCCGAAAGATCTTCTTGCTCCAGCGCATAAGCCTCCTCCACGCGAATGGGGGCAAAGTAGCGTTTTTCATCCGCGACTTGCAACTGCATAGAGCTGGCTTCAAAACGAGATAAAGCCTGCTCATGCATACGTGTTTGCAGATCTTCTACGGCTAGATTCCCAAACGTCATGAACACAGCATTGCTGGGATGATAATGGCTTTTATAAAACTGACAGAGCTGCGCATAACTGAGATCTGGAATGCAGGTAGGCTCACCGCCCGAGTTATGGTGATAAGTGGTTTCTGGAAAGAGATAACGCGTTAAGGTCTGCCAGAGGGTTGAGGTCGGTGAACTCATGGCACCTTTCATCTCGTTATAGACCACGCCTTTAAACACCAGCTCAGTATCAGGATTCTGAGCTTCGGCAAACTCTAAACGATGGCCCTCCTGGGCAAAATCGAGCGGATCAAGACGTGAGAAAAAGACCGCATCCAGGTACACATCCATCAGATTGTAAAAGTCTTTGCTGTTCTGACTGGCGAAGGGGTAAGCCGTCCAATCACTGCTGGTGAACGCATTCATAAAGGTATTGAGTGAGCGGCGGGTCATCATAAAAAAAGGATCGCGTACCGGGTAACGCTCACTGCCACAAAGAGCGGTATGTTCCAGAATGTGCGCAACGCCCGTTGAATCTTGAGGCATCGTCCGCACCGCGACCAGAAAAACGTTTTCATCACGATCTGCTTTTAAATGAATGTGCTGGGCACCCGTTTGCCGGTGCACATATTCAAACACTTCAACACCTAAAGAGTGAATGGGAAGCTGGCGGATCAGATCAAAACTGGGATGAGGCTGCATAAAGTCACGGAATCCTGTTCTAGGTCATGGAGATGTCAAAAAAAATGACTAGAGTTAACTTAAGCTGATTGTATCTGTTCGGATCATAAATTTCAGGCAATTCCTGCTGCGATTCTGAACCTGTTCAAACGGCCTAGACAGGTGATCCTCACTGAAATCTCAGGCTGTCAAAAATTATTTGTGCAGCGCACAATTAATGATTGACAGCGGGTATCGACGCGGATAGATTGATCACATGCTGCAACGCAGCAATTATTAAAACCCTGAAGGGAAGGAATTGAAGATGATCGAAGAACTGAAAAGCAAAATGAAGCCTGTCATGGATATGGCCGAAATCAACAAAAAAACCGCTGAGAAGCTGATCTCTTTACAGTCTCAGTATGTCAACGACTTCATCAGCTCTAGCCTGAATCAGATGAAAACGCTGTCTGAGCTGAAAGATCCCAAAGCGGCCGTTGAAGCTCAGGTGAAATACCTGAAAGAACTGGAAGCCAAAATCACCGACGTTGCTCAGCAGGAAATTTCTGCTCTGAGCGAAGCCAAATCCCAGCTGACGGTTCTGGTTGAAAAAAGCCTGAAAGAAGTGGCTGATGCGGATTATGTAGCAGAAATGCAAAAATTGATGAAGTCTTTCGGCAAGTAAGATGAAAGACTGTTGCGCTTGCACTCATCTTGACTCTCTTGTCCTTACGGGCTAGATTGAAGTCTTTATGTTGCATCGCACAATTTGACTATAAGAGCGAGGATAGACAGATGACGGATCCATTTAAAGACATCAAAGAGATGATGAAGCCGATGACTGAAATGTCTGAAAGCTTGATGAAAAACATGGAAGAACAACTGCAGCCTGTGAAAGAGAAATTCAAGCCTGCTGTGGACATGGCAGAAGTCAACAAAACCACAGCCGAAAAACTGTTCACTTTGCAGTCTGAGTACGTTACGGATTTCGTCAACTCCAGCCTCGCTCAGTTTAAAGCTTTGATCGATGCCAAAGACCCTAAAGAAGCTCTGCACCTTCAGGTCGAATTCTTTAAAACTTTGGACAGTAAGTTTACTGAAGTTGCCGAGCAGGAATTGGCTGCGCTCACTGAAGCGAAAGACAAACTTGCAGATATCATTGAAAAAAGCCTGTCTGATATCGGTGACGTGCCTTTCATGCAGGATCTGAGCAAATTCGATTTAGCTCAATTTGATCTTAGCAAACTGATGCCTGTGAATGCACCTGTATCAGCGGAAAAGCCTAAAACAGCGGCCGCGAGCAAGCCTGCGCCTGCCC
Organism: Nitrincola tapanii; assembly: GCF_008368715.1. GTDB lineage: Bacteria > Pseudomonadota > Gammaproteobacteria > Pseudomonadales > Balneatricaceae > Nitrincola > Nitrincola tapanii. Next base: position 194,279 of record NZ_SMRS01000003.1, on the reverse strand, counting down.
GCAAAACTTCAGCGCCTGCTGCGGCAAAAGTTGAAGCGGCCAAGCCAGAAGACACCAAACCTGCTGAGTAAGCGGTTGAGGTCCAGAAAGCGGCTCAAGCCGTCTTACTGATCCTCTAATCCAGGCTATATAAAAAAGCCGCTTTTGAATTGAGCGGCTTTTTTGTGGGCGCTTGGTTTGTAACTTAAGATTGCATCCACTTAGGTGTGTAACGCCCTGAACCCGTAGCGAAGCGCGTGACCTCTCGTCTGGCCCAAGGTAAATGCTGCCCCAAACCCAAACCTAGATTACGTGCCCATTTTAAGGGTAGAAGATCATTACTGAAGACACGGTAAAAGGCATCCATCGTCTGCATCATCAATAGATTCTGATACCGACGTTTTTTCTCGTAGACTGCCAATTGTGCCAGATCGGAAACAGCTTGGTCTGTTTGTTCCGCGTGCAGCAGCAACTCCGCAAGAATCGCAACATCCATAAAACCGATATTCACCCCCTGTCCGGCTAAGGGATGAATCATATGCGCAGCATCTCCGATCAGTGCTACGCCTTCAGCCACATAGTTTTGTGCATGCTGGCGGCGCAATGGGAAGCTGCCACGACTCTCCACCGTCAAGATTTCACCAAGGCAGCTGGGAAACTCCTGTATCAAGGCCTGACGAAAGGCTTCGGGATCAAGCGCCAAGCGCCGCTTCACCTCATCGGGTTGGTGATACCAAACTAGGGAGGCATGCGATCCACTCAAGGGCAAGAGCGCCACAGGCCCTGTCGGACGAAACTCTTGCCAGGTAATATCCTGCTGAGCTGCCGCGGTGGTCACCGTCGCAATCAAGGCATGCTGTGCGTAATCCCAACGCAAGACACCCAAACCCGCCGCACGCGCGACCGCTGACTCACCACCGTCGGCACCGATTAAAAGACGAGCCACCAGCTCTTCACCGTTATCTAAGCGCACAAGGCTCGCGCCCGGCACATACTCAATTTCGAGCGGCGTAGCGGGTGCGATCAAACGAATATTCGGGCTTTGACGAATACGGTCGATTAGCGCCCACTGCACCACCCGATTTTCGACTATATGACCTAGATGCGGTTCACCGATTTCAGCACTGTTGAACTCAGTGGCCGCACGCTCACTGTCCAACTCCCAGACCTTCATGCGCTGATAAGGACACGCTCTGCGCGCTAAAATGCCCGACCAGACTCCAATCTTTTTTAACAAAGCCTCAGACGCCAAGCTAAGTGCCGAGACCCGTAAATCATGGGGTTGCTCAACCGAAAAGCTCGCTGGCAGTAATTGCTCAATTAAGGCAATGCGATACTGGCTTTCACTGAGCGCGCAGGCAAGTGCCGCACCCACCATGCCCCCACCGACAATGACAAGATCGTATGTCTGGTCCATCCTTACCTCACAAGAAAGTTTGGCCGCCCATATAAGGCTGCAAGACTTGAGGAATCGCCACTCGACCATCGGCTTGCTGGTAGTTTTCCAGCACGGCGACTAGGGTACGACCGACGGCCAGACCGGAGCCATTTAAGCTATGCAACAACTCAGGCTTGCCGGTTTCTGGGTTACGCCAGCGTGCCAACATCCGACGCGCTTGGAAATCCGTCATGTTTGAGCAAGACGAAATTTCACGATACTTATTCTGACCTGGCAGCCATACCTCAAGGTCATAGGTCTTGGCTGCGCCAAATCCCATATCCCCACCGCACAAACACACTGTTCGATAAGGCAATTCTAACAGCTGGAGGATACGCTCAGCATGTGCTGTCAGTTCTTCCAAAGCTTGCATTGAATCCTCAGGGCGCACCAGCTGCACCAGTTCGACCTTTTCAAATTGGTGCTGACGGATCATGCCGCGTGTATCGCGACCTGAAGAGCCGGCCTCAGAGCGGAAGCATGGAGTATGTGCCACCATTCGCAAAGGCAGCTCGCTCGCATCCAGAATCTGATCACGCACCAGGTTCGTCAGCGGTACTTCGGCCGTGGGAATCAAATAGTAGTCACGCTCCCCAAAGGGCACACGAAACAGATCCTCTTCGAACTTGGGTAATTGGCCAGTCCCCTTGAGTGAGTCAGCATTCACCATGAAGGGAACGTTGACCTCTAAGTAGCCGTGAGACTGGGTATGGGTATCCAACATGAACTGAGCCAAAGCACGATGTAAACGCGCGAGATTGCCACGCATGACCGCAAAGCGTGAGCCGGTTAATTTTCCGGCGGCTTCAAAATCCAACTGTGTCGCCTGCTCTCCTAGTGCGACATGATCCCGAGCCTCAAAATCAAATTCAGGTAGCGCTCCCCAACGTCGGACTTCGATATTCTCATCCTCGCTTTGCCCTTCCGGGACGGAAGCATCAGGCAGATTCGGGATACCCAGCAAGAGCGCATCCATCTGATCTTGCACCTGCAAGAGTTCATTTTTAGCCGCTTCCAGATCTTCGCCCAGCTGACTCACTTCGGCCAAGAGTGGCGCTATATCCTGTCCCGAAGCTTTAGCTTGTCCGATACTTTTCGAGCGGGTGTTACGTTCATTCTGTAGGTTTTCTGTCCGAATTTGCACATCACGGCGACGCTCTTCCAGTGCCTGGAAGGCCTGTAACGGAAATTCAAAACCTTTCTTACTCAGGAGTTGTGCCACCTCTTCAGGGTTAGCACGGACAAATTTCGGGTCCAGCATGAACGCATTTTCCTTTATCTAAGAGAAATGTAAGAAGCGCAAAGTTTAAAACCAGGCTCGACTCAAAGTCAGACCTAAACCTAAAGCGCCAAGGCATAGAATAACACTCAGCAACACATAGATCAGCGCTGTTAAATAATAACCTTCGTGTAAGAGGGATACCGCTTCTAAGGAGAAGGTTGAAAAGGTCGTGAAGCCTCCCAGCAAGCCGGTCATCAGCAAGGGTCTGAATTCAGCAGGCAAACGTGCCTTTTCTAAAATTAAAACAAACAAAACCCCCATTAAAAAAGAGCCTAGGGTGTTGATGAGAAAAGTCGCCCAGGGAAAATGATTTGTGGGGGTCGTCAACCAGGCGGAGACACCGTAACGTGCCAAGGCTCCCAACGCCCCGCCGAGGGCCACGCATAACATAGCTAACATGATGGATGATTCCTGTTTGGGTAGCGCTGTTCTGGACTCTCGGCATCGCGAGCTTGTAGGCGACTTAGCTTTTCTTGAATTTTAATTTCCAAACCTCGTGCCTCAGGCTGGTAATAACGGCGTTCTGCGATGGGTTCGGGCAAGTAGCTTTCACCTGCGGCATAAGCATCCGGCTCGTCATGCGCATAGCGATATCCCTGACCAAACCCCTCAGCTTGCATCAACTGAGTCGGGGCATTGCGCAGATGTAACGGCACTTCGTAGGAGGGATCCTTGCGGATATCGGTTAAACACTGTTTGAAGGCACGATAAACCGCATTACTTTTTGGCGCACAAGCACAATAAAGGGCAGCCTGTGCGATGGCACGCTCACCTTCTGCGGGCCCCACACGCTCGAACGCATCCCAAGCCGCCAAGGCTACCTGCATGGCACGCGGATCGGCATTACCGATATCTTCTGAAGCAATGGCCACTAAACGTCGCGCCACATACAAGGGATCACAGCCCCCATCCAGCATACGACAATACCAATAAAGCGCCGCATCCGGTGCCGAGCCACGCACTGATTTATGAAAAGCCGAAATCATGTCGTAAAAGAGATCGCCCCCCTTATCAAAACGGCGGCCTCCGGCACTTAACACTTCTTGCATCACGGCTTCGGAGATGAACCAACCTTCATCCCCTTCTTGTGCTAAATCTGCGGCAATTTCGAGCAGGTTTAAGGCACGCCGTGCATCACCATCGGCCGCTGCCACCAACTGCTGACGGATCGATGTAGAGAGTGTCCAAGACTTCTGCCCTAAACCTCGCTGCGGATCTTGCAACGCCTGCTCGAGCACACGTTCTAACTCCGTTTCATCCAAGGCTCGCAAACGGTAAACACGCGCCCGAGACAACAGGGCATTATTCAGCTCAAACGAAGGATTTTCAGTGGTCGCACCGATGAGAATGACTTTACCCTCTTCCACATGCGGTAAAAAGGCATCCTGCTGGGATTTGTTGAAGCGATGTACTTCATCAATAAACAGCAGTGTTTTGCGCCCATTTTGAGCGCGCCACTGCTGGGCTTGATCTAAGGCTTGGCGTATCTCTTTAACACCCGACATCACCGCAGAAAGGGTGATAAAATGCGCTTCACTCGTTTCAGCGATCATCCGTGCCAAAGTCGTTTTACCGACACCGGGCGGACCCCAGAAGATCATGGAGTGGATATGCCCCTGGCGCAGCATCTGACGCAGAGGTTTGCCCTCACCTAAGAGGTGTGACTGACCGACATACTCATCCAGGTGCCGAGGACGCATACGCGCCGCTAAAGGCGCGTAGGCATCGGGATGATCACTGAACAAATCCGACATTAGGGCGCTTCGTCGAGGATCACATCAATATCATCAGGAGGCGTGAACCTAAAAATCGCCTCATCTAACTCTGGGTCTAGTTGCGTGTCACTCAGCAAGATGGTGGAACGCTGTCCGAGATTATCATCCAACATAAACTCACTCAGTACCGCATCTTCAAACAGCAGGCGCACACGTGTGAACATCGCATCCTGCCCTGCTTTGGGCAGGAGTTCAAAGACCATCAGATTACCCGTTTGCTGAATCAGGCTGACGTCATAACGCATTTCCAACTCATGAATACGCCCATTGAGAATTAACGCTGGTGCACTTTCCGTATTCTGATTGCCCGGTTTACGCGTCGCTTGCTCCAGATCCTCATCATAAATCCAGACATACTCTCCATCTGAAATAATCTGCTGCGGGAAGGGCTTAAGCGTATTCCAAACAAAGCGATCTGGGCGCGCGACAGCAAAGTTTCCACTTGAAGCTTCACGACGCTCCCCCTGCTCAGAGGTGGCAAACTGTTCAAAGTTTGCACTAAAACGCTCGTAACCTGAAAGCAAAGAAGCCAACTGATCAACAGGCTCGGCACTTAAAGGCAAGCTCAGGGCCAAGGTTAAGGCCACTATTAATTTACGCATTATCCCATCCTAAATTCTGACTTAATCACGAGGGGGGGGAGGTGCCAGCACTTCGCGCTGCCCATTACTGCCTGCGGGTGTAACCACCCCAGCAGCCTCCATTGTTTCAATCATTCGTGCGGCACGGTTATAACCAATTTTCAGTTTGCGCTGTACCGCTGAAATAGAGGCTTTACGACTTTCGGTCACAAACGCAACGGCCTCGTCGTAAAGCGCATCTTGCTCATCATCGTAGAGTCCGCCTGAACCGCCGCTAAACGCACTCTCTTCCGACCCACCCTCTGAAAGCAGATCCTCAATATAGTTCGGCGGCCCCATCTGTTTCCAAGCCTCTACTGTACGGTGCACTTCATCATCACTCACAAAGGCACCATGTACACGATTCGGGATGCTTGTGCCGGCAGGTAAAAAGAGCATATCACCATTGCCGAGAAGATTTTCAGCGCCGGACTGATCGAGGATGGTGCGAGAATCGATTTTCGAAGATACCTGGAAAGCGATACGCGTAGGTACGTTCGCTTTAATCAGGCCAGTAATTACATCTACAGAGGGTCGTTGAGTCGCCAGAATCAAGTGGATCCCGGCCGCACGTGCTTTTTGCGCGATACGAGCAATCAATTCCTCAACTTTTTTGCCCACCATCATCATCATATCGGCAAATTCATCGATGACGACGACAATGTAAGGCAAGGTTGTTAAGGCCGGTGCCGGTTCATCTGCACTGAGACCATAGTCTTGAGGCTTCCATAGAGGATCCAACAAAGGTGTGCCTTCCGCTTCTGCTTGCAAAACCTTCTCGTTATAACCGGCTATGTTACGCACGCCCATTTTTGCCATGAGGCGGTAGCGGCGCTCCATTTCGCCTACACACCAACGCAGTCCCCCTGCGGCTTCTTTCATGTCGGTGATCACTGGGGTTAACAAATGCGGAATCCCCTCATAAATCGAAAGCTCCAGCATTTTCGGGTCCACCAGAATCAAGCGAACCTCCTCCGGTGTCGCTTTAAACAAGAGGCTCAGCAACATTGCATTCACCCCGACCGACTTACCCGAGCCGGTGGTACCTGCGACCAGAAGATGCGGCATCTTAGCCAGGTTGGTGACCACCGGGTTGCCGGCGATATCATTGCCTAGAGCAAGTGTCAGGTGGGATTTGGCCTCGCTAAACGCTTTCGAACCTAAAACCTCCTTCAAATGCACCACTTGGCGGCTTTCATTCGGAATTTCGATACCCACCACGGATTTGCCGGGAATCACCTCGACCACACGCACACTGGAAACCGCCATGGAGCGTGCTAAATCACGCGCTAAGTTACTAATTTTACTCGCCTTAACACCGGGAGCCGGTTGGATCTCAAAACGTGTAATCACTGGGCCTGGATTCACCTCGACCACTTCTGCAATCACACTAAAATCCTTGAGCTTTTCTTCGAGCAAACGAGACATCTGCTCTAATTGCTCTTCGCTGTAGCCCTGCTCCTGTTTCAACTCAGGAGCATCTAGGAGATCAAGGCTGGGTAAGCTCATCCGCACCGACACCCGCCTTGCGATTTCACTGACTGGATCAAGACTTTCCTGTAGAGGTTGATGTGCTTCGGATAAGGGCACAATCTTTAATTGTTTGCGTGTAGCCTCAACATTTGAGCCGTTTTTAAACCCTTCCTCGACTCTAGGTGCTTGTATGTTTGGCTCAAGAGCCGTGGAGAAATCAAGAGGTGACTCGGGTGTATCCAACTCAGGGACAGGCTTGAACGACAGATCCAAGTGCGGCTCAAGCGCCTCATTTATCGGTAGCGGATGCAGGGGAGCAGGCTCAGGGGGCATGGGTTCAGGCGCAAAGGATGGCACACCCAGATCCGGCTCCACGCGGCTGTTAGTTTTGATTTCAACGTCTGCTGTCTTGGTTTTAAAGCTCGGCACTTTGATCTCAGGAAGCGAAACCGAAGGCATCTTAGGTTTAGCGATCGGCACTTTCGGTAGGCTCAGCTTAGGAAGGGAGAGCTGCCCCAAACGTGCCAGAGAGTCGGGTATAAACCAGATCACGCGCCCAATTCCCTCTAAAAACCCTTGCCAGGAAGTTTCCATATAAAGCGTCAAACCAAATAACAAGAGCGTCGTGGCGATCAAGGTGGAGCCTGGCAGACTAAACAAAGACACCGCCAGATCAGACAAGGCCAATCCCACTAAGCCACCGGCACTGAATGGAAAACTCAAGGCCCCGTTGGCCACATGCATGGAAGCCAGCATAGCCAGAGGAATTAAAACAAAAGCCGCGCCCGTCATGCGCAACATGATATAGGGCACTGCATCAATCATGCCGACCTGACGCCGACGCAAAAACCGTAGCGCAGGCCACAACAACATAGGGGGTAAGAGCCAAGCACTAAAACCCAAGAAAGAGATTAGAAAATCCGCTAACCAAGCGCCCACCTGCCCCATGAGATTTGACACCTGCGGCTGATAACCCAGATGCGACCAGCCTGGATCACGAGCATCGTAACTCCAAACCGCTAAACACAAGGCTAGCGCGACACCTATAAAGAGAATCAACCCCGACTCTTTACCGACTCTTGCCAAGTGATCGCTTAAGGTCTGAGGCGCCTTAGTGGCTTTCATATTCAATGTCTTTTCCTTGGACATGCCGAGAAACTACCCATAACTAAAAGCGCTATTGTGCCACAAACAAAAGAAAACTCAGCAGTCCTGCCTAGTTACTCGCATGGAATTATTCATTATCATCCCCATCTAAGATCCCTTAAGGTGCGACTAATCAATCTGATTTCGAGGATACTAAGCCATTATGAGCGAAACCCAACACCATCGTTTGATCATTCTGGGTTCTGGCCCTGCAGGTTATACCGCTGCGGTTTATGCCGCACGTGCCAATTTAAATCCTGTGGTGATTACGGGTATGCAAGCCGGCGGTCAGCTCACCACCACCACCGAGGTGGATAACTGGCCAGGTGATGTTGAAGGCGTACAAGGCCCTGAATTGATGCAGCGCATGCAGGCACATGCTGAGCGCTTTAATACCCAGGTGATTTTTGATCACATCCACACCGCAGAATTAACCCAGCGCCCGTTTCGCTTATCCGGAGACATGGGTATCTATACCTGTGATGCCCTGATTATTGCCACGGGTGCTTCCGCCCAATATCTAGGCTTGGATTCAGAAGAAGCCTTTAAGGGCAAGGGTGTCAGTGCTTGTGCAACCTGTGACGGCTTTTTCTATCGTGGTCAAAAAGTAGCGGTTATCGGAGGTGGTAATACCGCTGTTGAAGAGGCTCTCTATCTGTCCAACATTGCCGCTGAAGTCACGCTGATTCACCGCCGCGACAGCCTGCGCAGCGAAAAAATCCTGCAAGACAAGCTGTTCGAGCGTGAGGCAAACGGCAACATCAATATCCTTTGGAACCATGAGCTGGATGAAGTGCTCGGCGACAACTCCGGTGTGACCGGTATCCGTGTGCGTCACAGCCAAACGGGTGAAAGCCAATCCCTGGATCTGCAGGGTGTTTTTATCGCCATCGGCCACAAACCCAACACAGAACTTTTTGCCGGTCAGCTTGATATGCAAGATGGCTACTTAAAGATTCGCTCAGGTTTAGAGGGGAATGCGACCCAAACCAGCATTGAGGGCGTGTTTGCGGCGGGTGATGTGTGTGATCACATCTACCGTCAAGCCATCACTTCTGCGGGCTTCGGTTGTATGGCAGCACTGGATGCCGAACGTTACCTAGACGATCTGAAATAAGCCCATGATCCCCTGGCTGCATCCGCAGAGTCTCGCCTTTCCCTCTGTTGATCAGGCGTTAAGAGAGCCTGATGGCCTCTTAGCCGCCGGGGGTGACTTATCGCCCGAACGCTTATTAAGTGCTTATCGTCAGGGAATCTTTCCCTGGTTCAATCCAGGCGAGCCCATTCTCTGGTGGAGCCCAGACCCACGTTGCGTGCTGTACCCGCAACAGCTGCATTTGTCGCGCAGTTTGCGTAAGAAGCTGAAAAAAAATCTCTTCCAAGTTACTTTTGACACCTGTTTTAGCCGAGTGATTCAGGCTTGTGCTGACGTGCGTCAAAAGCAGACTGGGACTTGGATTAGCCCCGAGATTCAATCCGCTTACACCACTTTGCACCAACAAGGCATCGCGCATTCCGTTGAAGTCTGGCAAGAGCAAGAGCTGGTGGGGGGACTTTATGGGCTTGCACTGGGGCGAGTCTTTTTTGGAGAATCGATGTTCAGTGACCGCAGCGATGCCTCAAAAACGGCTTTAGCTTTTTTATGTCACCATTTAAACGCCTGGGGCTTTCACCTGATTGACTGCCAGGTATACAACCCGCACTTGGAAAGTCTAGGTGCGCGCCTGATCCCACGCGCGGTTTTTAGCCAGCACTTGCAACAGCATGCTCTCACCAACCATCTCGCGGCTTGGACACCTCAGTTTTCCACATCAGACATCATAGGAGTCGAGCATGACTGACATGCGCACCCTAAGGTTTTATGTGACACCGGAGCATGACTGCAGTTATCTGCCCAATCGCCTGGCCAAGACTCTGTTCGTTGACCCACAAGCACGTATCGATCAAGCAACGCTGACACAGCTGGCTGAACTGGGCTTTCGTCGCAGTGGTGGGCATATTTATCGCCCACATTGCGAAGCGTGTCACGCCTGCCAATCTGTACGGATTCCCGTTCAGGCGTTTAAGGCCAACGCCAATCAACGGCGCATCTGGCGCAAGAATGCAGATTTAATCGTCAGCGCTCGACCTCCCGCTTTACTCGATGAATATTACCGTCTCTACCGGCGCTATATCGAAGCACGTCATGCTGATGGCGATATGTATCCGCCTTCAGCCGAGCAGTTTGTGAATTTTCTAGTTGAAGGGAGCCAGGATTGTCAATTTTTTGAATTCCGCAACCCTGAAGGCAAGTTGTTAGCAGTGGCGGTATCCGATCTTCTCTGCGGTGCCCTGTCTGCGCTGTATACTTTTTACGATCCGGATGAAACCGCTCGCAGCCTTGGTAGCTACGCCATCCTTTGGCAAATTCAGGAAGCACAAGCGCGCCAACACACCTATCTCTATTTAGGCTACTGGGTCGAAGCCTGCCGAAAAATGCGCTACAAAACGGCTTATCAACCGCTCGAAATCCTGATTGACGGACATTGGTCGCGTTTAACCCAAGATTGATTTTGAATTACTCGGCATTTCGGGTAAAATACGCGCCTTTATAACCAGACTGGATAGTTTCTCCGTCTTAGAGGTAACAACTGAATGGCAAAAGAAGATTCTTTTGAAATGGAAGGTACGGTGATCGACACCCTGCCCAATACCATGTTCCGAGTGGAACTCGAAAACGGCCATATCGTGACCGCGCACATCTCCGGGAAAATGCGTAAACACTACATCCGCATTCTGACGGGCGATAAGGTCAAGGTTGAATTGACGCCTTACGATCTTAGCAAAGGCCGCATCACCTATCGCGCACGCTGATCCCCCTCACCTGCTGACAGCAGCAGCCTTTAGGCTGCTACTGTTTCGCATTTCAACTGCAGATCTCCATCCTCGACACCGATATCGACCTCACCCCCTGCTTCCGCCAATTCACCAAATAGAATCATTTCCGCTAAAGGCTTCTTGATCTTTTCTTGAATAAGGCGACGCATCGGACGGGCACCCATCTTTTCGTCATATCCCTGCTCGGCTAACCACAAACGTGCCTCGTCGGAAACATTGAGGACAACTCGTTTTTCATCCAGCTGTGCCTGCAGCTCCGTTAAGAACTTATCCACCACCCCTTTAATGATTTCAGTCGACAAGGGCTTAAACTGTATGACCGCATCCAAACGGTTACGGAACTCAGGGGTGAACAAGCGCTTCAGCGCTTCCATCGCATCACTGCTGTGATCTTGTTGAGTAAAGCCGATAGAAGGACGGCTCATCGCTTCAGCACCGGCATTGGTGGTCATCACCAGTACAACATTGCGGAAGTCTGCTTTGCGACCATTATTATCGGTCAAACTGCCGTTATCCATAACCTGCAAAAGAATGTTAAAAACCTCCGGATGCGCTTTTTCAATCTCATCTAACAGCAACACACAGTGAGGTGTTTTGCTAATCGCTTCGGTTAAAAGCCCACCCTGGTCATAACCGACATATCCGGGAGGCGCGCCGATCAAACGCGATACGGTATGGCGCTCCATATACTCAGACATATCAAAGCGCACCAGCTCTATGCCCAGAATACGCGCCAGCTGAGTGGTCACTTCGGTTTTACCCACCCCGGTAGGGCCGGCAAAAAGGAAAGATCCGACCGGTTTATTCGGCTCTTTTAAGCCCGCACGTGAAAGCTTGATCGCGGCCGCCAGAGTATCAATGGCTTCATCCTGACCCAGCACAACCATTTTTAAGTGGGAATCCAGCTTTTTCAGCTGCTCTTTATCCGAAGCCGAAACACTCTTTGGTGGTATCCGGGCAATTTTGGCGACAATTGCTTCAATCTGACCAACATCGATCAGCGTCGTACGATTTTCCGCTTTCTGCAAGCGCTGATAGGCACCGCTTTCATCGATCACATCTATCGCTTTATCCGGCATATGCTTATCGTTGATATAACGATCCGCTAATTCAGCCGCTGCACGCAGCGCGGCATCCGTGTAGGTCACCTCATGATGCTCTTCAAAACGGCTTTTAAGTCCTTGTAGGATTTGATAGGTCTCTTCTACGCTAGGCTCAAGAACATCGACCTTCTGAAAGCGACGCGCTAGCGCACGATCCTTCTCAAAAATGCCGCGAAACTCCTGGAAAGTCGTTGAGCCGATACAGCGAATCTCACCCGAACTCAAGAGCGGCTTGAGCAGATTAGAGGCATCCATCGAGCCTCCGGAAGCCGCACCCGCGCCGATGATAGTATGAATTTCATCAATGAATAAAATGGCATGAGGCTGTTTGCGAATTTCATTGAGCAGATTTTTCAGACGCTTCTCAAAATCACCGCGATACTTAGTTCCCGCTAAAAGCGCTCCGAGATCCAGTGAATAGACGACACTTTTAGCGATCACCTCAGGAACCTGATCTTCAATGATCAACTTAGCCAAGCCTTCTGCAATGGCCGTTTTGCCGACCCCCGCTTCACCCACCAGTAACGGATTGTTTTTACGACGACGTGAGAGAATTTGCACCACGCGCTCAATCTCTTGATCACGTCCCACAAGCGGATCGATGCGGCCCAGTGCGGCCTGCTGATTCAGGTTAACCGCATATTGTGACAGTGCACTTTGTGATTTATCTGCTGCCTCACCCGCCTCGCCCTCATCTTCACGCTGCGTTTGGCTAGGTGCTTCCCCCACTTTGGAGATACCATGAGAGATGTAGTTAACAACATCAACACGCTCAACGCCCTGTTGGGTTAACACATACACCGCATGGCTTTCCTGCTCGCTAAAAATGGCCACCAAGACATTGGCGCCACTCACATCTTGCTTACCTGAGGATTGCACATGAAAAACAGCGCGCTGCAGGACTCGCTGAAAACCTAAAGTAGGCTGAGTTTCCAGATTCGCCAGGGTGTCGGGTAAACGCGGTGTAGTTTCGTCAATAAAATGAGCCAACTGAGCACGCATACGATCAAAATCCACACCGCAGGCATGTAATACTTCAGCGGCTTCTCGGTTATCAAGCAATGCCAACAGCAAATGCTCAACGGTCATAAACTCATGGCGCTGATCCCGCGCAGCCCGGAAGGCTGCACTCAAGGTTTCTTCAAGCTCTCGATTCAGCATGATGGCGACCTCTCTTACTCTACCTGCTCGACTTCAGACAATAACGGATGCTTGTGCGATCGGGAATACTGATTAACCTGAGCCGCCTTAGTTTCAGCGACATCTCGGGTGTAAACACCACAGACACCCTTTCCTTGAGTATGCACAGCCAGCATCACTTGTGTAGCCTTCTCTTCATCAAAACCGAAAAAGAGCATTAAAACCTCTATCACAAAATCCATCGGGGTATAGTCATCATTCAATAAGACCACACGATACAACGGAGGTCTTTTCACGGCAGGCTTAACCTCGGCTGTCGCTAACTGCCCGTCTCGTGCTAGGTCACCCTCATGTTCGTCCGATTGAAGAAATATACCTTGGCTTTGCTGCATCATCCTCTACCTAACCCGCCATTAAACTGAATAAAACTGATTATGGCTCTTGTTAGAAGCCTTTTACATAATATAATTCCCAAAGCAGGAGTGGTCACTAGATGATCTCTGCAGTCCCTGCAAGGAAGTTAACCCTCGAATGCTGTTGCCGAGTGTAGCAGTTTACGTGATGGAATTGGGTTTCAGGTCATACGAACCTGGCCCGGGGATTTTTTTCAGGAGCGAAAAATGCGGACAGGCAAAGTCAAATGGTTCAACAACGCCAAAGGCTATGGCTTTATTCTCTGCGATAGTTTGGAGGGTGAGCTGTTTGCCCACTTCTCTTCCATTCTTTCCGAAGGCTATAAAAGCTTACGTGCCGGACAGGACGTACAGTTTGAGACTCAACAAGGCCCGAAAGGCCTGCATGCCATTAATATTCGACCACTCGATCAATAAGCCGATGATTTGGCGAGCCCCTCTCGACTCAAACCGGCTTTAAAGGCTGATCAACAGGGCTTTAGCCCACTCATGAGCGATTTGGGCTGTACGCCCATGAGTGGGGCTTTAAATCCCTAGCTTAGGCGCTTAAATTCAGTGCATATGCTGAATGATCGCTTCACCAAACTCAGAGCTTTTCAAAAGTGTAGCGCCCTGCATCAAGCGTTCAAAATCATAGGTGACGGTTTTAGCCGCAATCGCCCCATCCATACCTTTAAGAATCAGATCAGCGGCTTCTACCCAACCTAGATGGCGTAGCATCATCTCCGCAGACAAAATAATCGAGCCGGGATTGACCTGATCCTTACCCGCATACCTTGGGGCTGTACCATGTGTGGCTTCAAAAATCGCAACACTATCGGACAGGTTAGCACCCGGTGCAATGCCGATCCCACCGACCTCAGCCGCCAGCGCATCAGAGAGATAATCGCCATTTAGATTCAAGGTCGCGACCACATCGTAATCTGCCGGACGCAACAAAATCTGCTGTAACATCGCATCCGCAATCACATCCTTAATCACAATAGGCTTGCCCGTTTCAGGATGGTTAAACACCAACCAAGGTCCTCCATCCAAAGGCGTAGCACCAAACTCATGCCGCGCCAGTTCATAGCCCCAGTCCTTAAACGCACCTTCTGTGTATTTCATGATGTTGCCCTTGTGTACTAGGGTAACAGAGGTACGGTGATTGTCGATCGCATACTGGATGGCTTTACGAATCAAACGTTGACTACCCTCTTTGGAGACAGGTTTGATACCTAAACCACACTCCTCGGTAAAGCGGATTTGTGTCACCCCCATCTCTTCTGTGAGAAATCGCATCACTTTTTTAGCTTCTTCCGAACCCGCCTTCCACTCAACCCCCGCATAGATGTCTTCCGAGTTCTCTCGATAAATCACCATATCAACCTGTTCAGGATGAATCACAGGACTGGGCACCCCTTCAAACCAACGTACCGGACGCTGGCACACATAAAGATCGAGCTCTTGACGCAGTGCAACGTTCAGCGAACGAATACCACCGCCGACGGGTGTGGTTAAGGGGCCTTTGATTCCGACCGAGAATTCACGAAAAGCGGCGAGCGTTTCTTCTGGCAACCAGGTATCCTGGTCATAGATTTGAGTCGCTTTTTCTCCTGCGTAGACCTCCATCCAAGCAATTTTGCGCTGGCCGCCATAGGCTTTAGCCACCGCAGCATCGACTACTCGGATCATCACAGGCGAAACATCTACCCCAATTCCATCCCCTTCAATATAGGGAATAATCGGCTGGTCGGGCACCTTCAAAGAGAAATCAGGCTGCACCTTAATGGCTTGACCTTGACTGGGAACAGTGATTTTTGTATAGCTCATGGCAAGTAACTCCACCTCAGTTGATTGTTTTTATCCTGGGTTGTCCTGAGTATAACGCAGATTTTTAGCTCTGCCGGTTCTAGCCGAAACAGAGTAAACTGGTGACATGTCAAAAATTTTACTCCTTCATAAACCCTTTCAAGTACTCAGCTGTTTTACCGATACTGAGGGGCGCCAAACGCTTGCCGATTTTATTCAAACCCCCAACATCTATGCCGCAGGGCGTTTAGACTATGATTCAGAAGGTTTATTGTTGCTGACGGACGAGGGAGCACTTCAGCATCGCTTGGCAAATCCTGCGTTTAAGCTTCCAAAGACCTATTGGGTACAGGTAGAGGGGGAAATCAGTTCAGAGGCTTTACAGGCGCTCCGACAGGGGGTGATGCTGAAAGATGGCCCGACACGCCCCGCAAAAGCACGCGCCATTCCGGCCCCGCCCTTAGCCGAGCGCAACCCGCCTATCCGTCAACGTGCGCATATCAAAACCAGCTGGTTAGAGTTGGTCATCACCGAAGGACGTAACCGCCAGGTTCGGCGCATGACTGCGGCGGTGGGTTTTCCCACGTTAAGATTGGTTCGTTATGCGATCGGTCCTTGGACGCTTGCAAATTTAGCGGTGGGTGAGCAGCGTTGGCAGGACGTTCACTTACCGGAAACATCGACACAAAAAGCCAAATCCTCACGCCGCTTAAAGACAGGTAAAAGAGCCCCTGTTAAACGATAAACTGCTATAATGCTTCTCTTTTCAGATTTTCTATTGACTGACGGTTCCATGAGTAATACTGGCGCATTAAAAGTGATTGTAGGCATGTCGGGTGGCGTGGACTCCTCGGTTTCAGCCTTATTGTTGAAACAGCAGGGGTATCAGGTCGAAGGCCTGTTCATGAAAAACTGGGATGAAGACGACGGGACTGAGTACTGCACAGCCAAAGCCGATCTTGCCGATGCCCAGGCCGTATGTGACAAACTCGGTATTCCTCTGCACACGGCCAATTTTGCGGCCGAATACTGGGACAATGTCTTTGAACATTTCCTAGCAGAGTATAAAGCGGGACGCACACCCAACCCCGATATTCTGTGTAACCGCGAAATTAAATTTAAAGCTTTTTTAGAGTACGCCCAGATTTTAGGGGCCGATCTTATTGCCACCGGCCACTATGTGCGCCGTGGTGAAGATCAAGGTCAGGCCTGCTTGCTTAAAGGCCTAGATGCCAATAAAGATCAAAGCTATTTTTTGCATCAAGTCGGCAGTGAACAACTGGCTTTAAGCCTTTTTCCTGTCGGTGAGCTGGAAAAACCCAAGGTGCGCGAACTTGCCGAAGCCTATGACCTAGTGACCCATGACAAAAAAGATAGCACGGGCATCTGCTTTATCGGTGAGCGTCGTTTCCGTGATTTCCTACAGCAATACCTTCCCGCACAGCCTGGAAAGATTGAAACCCCTGAAGGTGTTGTGATTGGTGAGCATCAAGGGCTGATGTATTACACTCTGGGTCAGCGCCAAGGCTTAGGGATTGGCGGTCTGAAAGATTTCCCTGAGGAGCCTTGGTTCTCCGCACAAAAGGATTTAGAGCGTAATGTTTTGATCGCCGTACAAGGCTCACAGCATCCGCTTCTCTATTCTGAATGGTTAACCTGTCAGGACATCTTCTGGATTAACGGTCAGACGCCTGAGTTGCCTCTCGCCTGTCACGCCAAGGTGCGTTATCGTCAAGCCGATCAGGCCTGCATCATCCAACGAGACGCTGAATTCGGCTTCAAGGTCACCTTTTCTGAACCGCAACGCGCTGTGACACCTGGCCAGTCGGTGGTTTTTTATCAAGGCGATCTCTGCCTAGGTGGCGGAGTGATCGAGCGTACTAGCCGCTGTTTAAACACCCCTTCATCTTAGTTGCAGAAGTGAACTCTTATGTCTCGTATTCATGATGAACAAGTCATCGCCCTGGCGGGTCTCTTCCAAGCGGCCGCACTGGTAGAGCAGATCGCTCGTCGCGGTATGGTGCCGCAAAATAACTTCGAGAGCAGCATCGCCAGCCTTTTTATGCTGCAACCGGATATGACGGAAGATGTTTTTGGCGGCGTGAAGGATCTCCCCATTAACCTCAGCCTCGGCTTACGCCAGTTACAAGACCTGGTTGAGAAAAAACGTTCGGATAATAATCCCGACATTATGCGTTATGCGCTCAGCGCTATCTATTTAGAACGCAAACTCAGCGCACGCCCCGACATGTTGCAGATCCTGGCTGAACGACTGCAAGCTCTGGAGCAGAAGGCGCACTACTTTTCACAAGAGTCACAGACTAATTCGATCAATCCAAGCGCCTACACCCATCCCAATGTGGTTGCAGGGATCGCACAGCTGTATCAGGATACTCTGAGCACGTTTAGTTTCCGTATTCAGGTGGGCGGCGATCCACGTCACCTGCAAAATCCTGACAATGCCGCTAAAATTCGCGCCCTACTCTTGGCGGCTGTCCGTGCAGCGATACTCTGGCGACAAGTGGGGGGTAAGCGCTGGCATCTATTTTTCTTTAAATCTCGGGTACGGCCCTCTTTGCGTCGTATTCTCGGCAAAGGCTGAAGCTTTTCAGGTATACTTCAGCCCTTTCATTTTGAACCTAGATATTTAAGCGAGACTTTATACATGGAGCTTTCTGCCCTCACTGCTGTATCCCCTGTCGATGGCCGCTACGGCAGCAAAACCTCTGCTTTACGCAGCATTTTCAGTGAATATGGACTGATACGCTTCCGTGTTGAAGTCGAAGTTCGCTGGCTACAACAACTGGCCGCTCATCCGCAGATTCCAGAAGTCCCAGCCTTCAGCTCAGAAGCCCAAGCACGCTTAAATGCGTTAGTCAGTGAATTCAGCCTAGCCGATGCCGAGCGTGTTAAAGCGATCGAAAGCCGCACTAACCACGATGTCAAAGCCGTTGAATATTTGATTAAAGAAAAAATTGCCGACCTACCCGAGCTGCATGCCGTGAACGAATTTGTTCACTTCGCCTGCACTTCAGAAGACATCAATAACCTCTCGCACGCGCTGATGCTGAAAAACGGCTTGGATGTGATGCTGGAGCAGATGGATGCCGTCACCCAAGCTATTGCACACCTAGGTCACGAACATGCACAACAACCCATGCTGTCCCGTACACATGGTCAGACGGCGTCACCTACGACCGTTGGCAAAGAAATGGCTAATGTTGCCTACCGCTTGCAGCGTCAACTCCAGCAAATCCGTTCAGTCCCCTTCTTAGGCAAGATCAACGGCGCCGTCGGGAACTATAATGCCCACCTCAGTGCATATGCGCAGATCGACTGGGAAGCCAATGCAAAAAGCTTCATCGAGAGCCTAGGCCTGACCTTGAACCCTTACACGACTCAGATTGAACCTCACGATTACATTGCTGAGCTGTTTGATGCAGTCTGCCGTTTTAATACCATTCTGATCGATTTTGATCGTGATGTGTGGGGCTATATCTCTTTAGGTTACTTCAAGCAAAAAACAGTGGCTGGCGAGGTGGGTTCTTCAACCATGCCGCATAAAGTCAACCCGATCGATTTTGAGAACTCAGAAGGCAATCTCGGCATTGCGAATGCCATTATGCAGCACCTGGCCGCAAAACTACCGATTTCACGCTGGCAGCGCGACCTGACCGATTCAACGGTTCTGCGTAATCTCGGTGTAGGTTTTGCGCATAGCTTGATCGCTTACCAGGCCAGCTTAAAAGGCATCTCGAAACTGGAAATCAATCCAGCACGCCTAGGAGCCGATCTGGATGCGGCCTGGGAAGTCTTGGCGGAACCCATTCAAACGGTGATGCGTCGTTACGGTATTGAAGCGCCTTATGAAAAGCTAAAGGATTTAACGCGCGGTCAAGAAATGAATCAAACCACCCTACAAAACTTTATTCGCAGCCTAGAGATTCCAGAAGCCGCCAAAGCCGACTTGCTGGCCCTGACACCGGCCACCTATATCGGTAACGCTGCGGCACAGGCCGCACGGATTTAAACCGCTATGCTCAGTAACATCCGTATCGTTCTGGTGGAAACCTTCCACCCAGGAAACATCGGTGCTGTTGCGCGTGCCATGAAAAACATGGGGTTAAACCAGCTCTGGCTGGTTTCGCCTCGTGCTTTTCCGGATGATGAAGCCACTTCACGTGCCGCCGGCGCCAAGGATCTATTAGATCAGGCACGTTGTGTGGACAGTCTGCAAGAAGCTATTGCCGACTGCCAACTGGTCATTGGCACCAGTGCACGTGAACGCACCTTTAATCTCCCGCTCATGGACGCAGAAACAGCCGCCAAACAGGTGATCCAGGAAGCGGTCAGTGGCGAAATCGCTTTTGTGTTCGGGCGTGAAACCATGGGCTTGAATAATGCCGAAATGCTGACCTGCAATCGCCATCTCTTTATCGATGCCAATCCCATTTACCCTGTACTGAATATCGCGCAAGCAGTACAGCTGGTCTGCTACGAAATTTGGAAAGCGGCACAGGCGGCACAACAGCCCTCCTTTTCTACACAAGAAGACGCTCCCTATGCTCGCCATGCCGAAATGGCTCTGTTTTACGAACATCTTGAGCGGGTATTACGCAGAACCTCTTTTATTATTCCACAGCATGAAGGTCGTGTACTCGACAAACTGCAACGTTACTTTAATCGTTCACGACCGGAAAAAACGGAGCTCGGCATCTTACGCGGCATTCTCAACGCCGTCGAAGAAACGCTTGATCGTGAACACCCACCTCAGTGAGACTCCACTTTTATGTCAGCACCCCACTCCTTGCCCTTAGGGGATATGCCTCTAGAGACTTTTCTGTCTGACTATTGGCAGAAACGACCCCTGTTAATTCGCCAGGCGATTCCTGGCATTCAACCTCCGATTGAAGCAGATGAGCTGGCCGGTTTAGCCTGCGAAGAGGGTGTCGAATCTCGCCTTATCCAATGGCAACGCGATCAAGATCTCTGGAAGATGGAACACGGCCCTTTTCCCGAATCACGCTTTTCTGAACTGCCCAGCCGTGACTGGACACTTCTGGTGCAAGCCGTTGATCAACAGAGCCCAGAAGCCCACGCCCTTTTGCGTCAGTTTGACTTCATACCCAACTGGCGCCTAGATGACCTGATGATCAGCTTTGCCGTGACCGGTGGCGGCGTTGGACCACATTATGATAACTATGATGTGTTTTTACTGCAGGTCAGCGGCCAGCGGCAATGGGAAATCGGCCCCCTGTGTAATGAACACTCACCGCGCCGCCAAGATGCGCCCGTGATGATTCTGCCAGAATGGCATCCCGAGGAAACCTACGTTCTTGAGCCCGGTGATCTACTTTATCTTCCACCCGGTGTGAGTCATAACGGCATTTCTCTAAGTGATGACTGCATGACTTGCTCCATCGGTTTCCGCGCCCCTTCACATCAAGAAATGCTGCGCAGTTTCAGTGATTATATCGGTGAGCATCTCGGCCATGATCTGCGCTACAGCGATCCAGACCTCAGCACGCAAACTCACCCTGGTGAGATTCAAGCTGCGGCTTTGGACAAAATCCAACAACTCCTTCTCGATTGCCTCAAGGATCGCCGCGCACTTGAGCGCTGGTTTGGTCAGTGGATTACTGAAGCCAAATATGAACCGGCCCCTCTCGAAGGAGAAGAAAGCAGTGTTGAGGAGTTACGCGCCTTTTTACAAGAGGGTGGCCGACTCCAATCTTCTGAACGCAGCCGTTTTGCCTACATCTGCCAGGACAATGCACAGTGGCTCTTCTGTTGTGAAGGTGAATCACACCTGACGGGCCCTGAACTCCACACCCTGGTTCAACACCTGTGTCGTTATACAGCGCTTGATGCTGAAACCCCAGGCGCTCTGACCGATACAGGTTTAGAACTTCTAAGCACCCTGATCAACCAAGGCGTGGTGTATGCCTTAGAAGACTAAAATATTCTTTATTTTGCACCGCAACATTCAATCCAAGGGCCGCTTATGCGGCTTTTTGGTGCAGATTCGACTAAAGATGCACAACTTTGGTATAAAATCTATTAAAAATCAGTCAGTTCGTGAAATTCACCACAAATTTGTAGTCATATTCTGATAGATTTATTAGCTATAAAAAAATTATTTTATATTCCTTAAAAAACCGTAAAATCCGACTTTAAGACAACACAACCAAAGTCTCATTTCGATCCATAACAAATAATTATCTTATTGATTTTTAAATTAAAATTAGCAAAACATTCCGTTTCGTAAGTGTAGTATTTTTACATTTTCAGCCCTGAAAAAGCTGTAGTCTCACTACACTTCTGTTGCTCTGCACAAAATCCCTTTGACACCCTCAGCCATTGACCGCATCATCCTCCTCACCAAGCGATCTCCAGAGTGATCCAAAAACCTGAAAGATTGCTGAGAGCTTTTGTTTTACCGTTCCTCAACCCTTAAATGTGAGAAGGAAATACCATGTCAACGCTGAACAAAGACATTGAAGCTGTTGCAAACCTGGCTAAAGAGTTTGGCCCTGCATTTGAAGGCATCAATCCTGAATATGCTGCCCGCATGCGCGCCCAGAACCGTTTCAAAACCGGCCTGGATATCGCCAAATACACGGCCGACATCATGCGTCGTGACATGGCTGAATATGATGCTGACAGCGCTCAGTACACTCAGTCTCTGGGTTGCTGGCACGGTTTCATCGGTCAGCAGAAGCTGATCGCGATCAAAAAACATTTCGGTACGACTAAAAAGCGTTACCTCTACCTGTCAGGCTGGATGATTGCGGCTCTGCGTTCTGAGTTCGGCCCACTGCCTGACCAATCAATGCATGAGAAAACCTCGGTTCCAGCTCTGATCGAAGAACTCTACACCTTCTTGCGTCAGGCCGATGCGCGTGAGCTGGGCGGTCTGTTCCGTCAGCTGGACGCAGCACGCGCTGCAGGTGACAAGGCGGCTGAAGCTGAAGTTCAGGCTAAAATCGACAACTTCGAAACTCACGTTGTGCCCATCATTGCTGATATCGATGCTGGTTTCGGTAACGAAGAAGCCACTTACCTGCTGGCTAAGAAGATGATCGAAGCCGGTGCCTGTGCGATTCAGATCGAAAACCAGGTATCTGACGAGAAGCAGTGCGGTCACCAGGATGGTAAAGTAACTGTTCCGCACGCTGACTTCTTGGCGAAAATCCGCGCGGTACGCTACGCCTTCCTAGAACTGGGTGTCGACAACGGTATCATCGTTGCACGTACAGACTCCCTGGGTGCCGGCCTGACCAAGCAGATCGCAGTGACCAACGAACCTGGTGACCTGGGCGACCTGTACAACAGCTTCCTGGACGGTGATTACATCGACAGCGCTGAAGACATCGCGAACGGTGACGTTGTAGTTAAAGCAAACGGCAAGCTGCTCAAGCCTAAGCGTTTAGCTTCTGGCCTGTTCCAGTTCAAGAAAGGTTCTGGCGAAGATCGTGTTGTTCTGGACTGCATCACCTCTTTGCAGAACGGTGCTGACCTGCTGTGGATCGAAACTGAAAAACCACACGTTGGCCAGATTGCTGCGATGGTTAACCGCATCCGCGAAGTGGTGCCAAATGCTAAGCTGGTTTACAACAACAGCCCATCTTTCAACTGGACACTGAACTTCCGTCAGCAGGTATTTGATGCGATGGTTGAAGCCGGTAAGGATGTTTCTGCTTACGATCGTGCTAACCTGATGTCAGTTGATTACGACAACTCTGAGCTGGCCATCGAAGCTGACAACCGCATCCGTACCTTCCAGGCTGATGCAGCACGTGAAGCAGGTATCTTCCACCACCTGATCACTCTGCCAACTTACCACACAGCTGCGCTGTCTACTGACAACCTGGCTAAAGAGTACTTCGGTGCTGCAGGTATGCTCGGCTACGTAGAAGGTGTTCAGCGCAAAGAGATCCGTCAGGGTATCGCATGCGTTAAGCACCAGAACATGGCGGGTTCTGACATGGGCGACGATCACAAAGAATACTTCTCTGGTGATGCTGCGCTGAAAGCGTCTGGTAAAGACAACACCATGAACCAGTTCTAATCACTCGTTCAAGTCAAAAAACCGGGTTGGCTCACGCCTTCCCGGTTTTTTTGTGTCCTTTTTAAAGCACCTATATTAGATTTATTTCAATCTGTTTTATGCAACACTTCGTAGGAGCCTAAACTGTAAAATACCTATCCCGCCTAAGGACTTGGACGCATGCTAACGACTGTCTCACGCACCCCTGTGATCAATACAGGAAATATTGATGCTAAACGTGAAGAGATTCGCCGCTATTTCAATGACACCTTTGCACTCTATGAACGTCTCTTCGCTTGCTTAAAAGAAGATGCTACGTTTTATTTACGTCCCGAACCCCTGCGCCACCCTCTGATTTTTTATTTTGGCCATACCGCGACATTTTTTGTTAATAAATTGATTGTCAGCCAACTGATCACAGAAAGACTGGATCCTAAGATGGAAGCCATGATGGCCATTGGGGTCGATGAGATGTCTTGGGATGATCTTAATGAAGCGCATTATGACTGGCCTAGCGTCTCTTCAGTCAGGGCTTATCGTGCACAGGTACACCAACTGGTCAACGACCTTATCGACCGCCTCCCCCTGACGCTGCCAATTCAATGGGAAGATCCCTTCTGGATTCTGTTAATGGGCATTGAGCATGAGCGCATTCATCTAGAGACCTCTTCCGTATTAATCCGACAGCTACCAATTGATCAAGTCAATCCTAGTACTGATTGGCCTTTATGCCCCGATCAGTCCACTCCTGCACCGAGCAATCGCCTAATACCCGTATCGGCGGGAAAAGTGATTCAGGGTAAAGACAAGAGTCTGAGTCGCACCTATGGCTGGGATAACGAGTATGGTCACCTGGAAACGGAGCTTCCAGCCTTCAAAGCGAGTGAGTTCTTAGTCAGTAATGCTGAGTTTTTAGCGTTTGTTGAGGACGGCGGCTATCAAGTCGAAAACTGGTGGAGCGATGAAGGCTGGCGCTGGGTGCAGTATCGTCAAGCTAAACATCCCATTTTTTGGATTCCACAAGCCGATGGCACCTATCGATATCGTGCCATGTTGCATGAGATTGCCATGCCCTGGAGCTGGCCCGTGGATGTCAATTACTTAGAAGCCAAGGCTTTTTGTAACTGGCTTGCCGCGCGTACAGGTAAGCCCATTCGTTTACCTACGGAGGCCGAATGGTATCGTTTGTATGACCTTTCTATCCCACAAGATGCTCCAGACTGGGACCAGGCACCGGGTAATATCCAACTGGAACACTATGCCTCGGCCGCGCCCGTCGATCACTTCCGCCAAGGGGATTGGTATGATGTGGTCGGGAACGTTTGGCAATGGACAGAGACTCCGATTGATGGTTTTGAAGGTTTTCAGGTACACCCGGTCTATGATGATTTTTCTGTGCCGACCTTTGATGGCAAGCATAATCTGATTAAAGGAGGCAGCTGGATCTCAATGGGGAATGAAGCCATTCGAGCGAGTCGTTATGCGTTTCGCCGCCATTTCTTTCAGCATGCGGGGTTTCGTTATGTCGAATCGCAGACAGAGATCAAAACCGAATTTAACACCTATGAAACCGATGAGCAGATCTCCATGTATCTGGAGTTTCATTATGGTGATGAATACTTCGGGGTCGCGAACTATCCAAAAGCCTGCATCGAGACCTTGATGCAAAAGCTGAACTATCCAAGCTTAGAACGAGTACTGGATTTGGGCTGCGCCGTGGGTCGCAGTAGCTTTGAGTTGGCTCGTTACGCGAAGCATGTGGATGCCGTAGATTTCTCAGCGCGCTTTATTCGCAATGCGCTCAATCTAGGTGAACATGGCCAGCTCAGGTATCTTATTAAAACAGAAGGTGAACTCAGTGAATTAAAAACTGTGCGCCTTGAAACTCTAGGCTTAGAGCATCTGACTGACAAGGTCTCCTTCAGTCAAGGCGATGCTTGCAACCTAAAAGCCCTGTACCAAGGTTATGATCTGATTTTTGCGGGCAATCTACTCGATCGCCTCTATGAGCCTGCGAAGTTTTTGCTCGACCTGGACCAGCGCTTAAATTCGGGCGGTTATCTTGTTCTCACCTCACCCTACACTTGGCTAGAAGAGTTCACCGAGAAATCGCAATGGATCGGTGGTTACAAGGAAAATGGGGAAAACCTTACGACCCTAGAGGGACTCAAGCGCATATTAGCCGATCGCTTTGAACTCTTAGGGGCCCCCGTGGATCTGCCTTTTGTCTTACGTGAGACCTCACGCAAATATCAGCACACTGTCGCTGAAATGACACTCTGGAGAAAACGCTAACTTGCATTCGTGCAGGATGCGCTATACTGAATAACAGAGATCAGTGTGATCTCAGACCGTAAAACCCCAGCCCATCGGGCTTGGCGGTCAGGTCAGAGGCCGGTCACCAAGAGGCTATTTGCTGAGGTTGCCGGCCTTTTTTACGACTTTTCTTAGATCCGCCGAACGGAAAGCCCTCTGTTAATCCGCGCTGTTATCCTCGGCTTCCTGCTGCTGTTTTATCTTTTCCTGCTCAGCATTGCGCGCTCGAATCTTCTCGGCTAGTGGCCCAAGATTCGCTGCACCACGACGCCCCGCTTCATCATTACGGCGCTGCTGTTCTTGCGCTAAACGTGTTTTTTCGTACACGGAAAGATGCTTTTTGCGCTTTTTTAACGCCGCTTGCTTGCGGCTTTCATAACTTTCGGGATCAGCCAACTTCTCTTTTTTCTTGGGCGTTTTATCCAAGACAATGAGGTTGGCCGCACGACGCTGTTTTTTAATGCGTGTCATCTGTGTTCTCTCCGGCTTGCGCCTGTTCAGCTTCTAATGCGGCCAAACGAGCCGCCTCTTCTTTTGCCTGCCACTCGGCCACGGTTTCAAAACTAATTAAACCCAGCTTACCGGCACGCATTTCGTGAATTAAAATCTCGGAGGCTTTATGGCGATCCACGACGCCCCCTGGACGTAAACATCCGCGTTTACGACCGATTTCGTCTAAGAGGTGATCCGCCAACTCGGGTAATTGCTCCAGACGAAAACGTTCTTTTAAGCGCTCGGGATAGTGCGAAAGCATAAAGCTGGCTGCAAAAGCCGCCACCAGCTCATGCTCAATCGCCGTATCTTTAATTGCACCACTCACCGCCAAGCGATACGCAGATTCCTGATCCTCGATTTTCGGCCAAAGAATTCCCGGCGTATCGGAAAGCGCCAAGCCTTTTTGCACGGTATAACGCTTCTGTTGGCGGGTCACCGCAGGTTCATTGCCCACCTTAGCCAGCTTTTTGCCGAGCAAGGCGTTTAACAAAGTCGATTTACCAACGTTAGGAATGCCCATAATCATGGCACGCACCGGACGCTCAGCACGTGCTCGAGTCGGTGCCAAGCTTTTGCATATTTCAGGTAAACGTTTGATCAATCCCTGCATCGATTGATCCAATGCAATCGCTTTCACGCCTTCCTGCTGATTGAAATAATCCAGCCAGTCTTGAGTGACCTGCGGATCTGCTAAGTCCTGCTTATTCAGGAGCTTAAGCACGGGTTTAGCCTGGCGTAAACGACTGATCAGCGGATTTTCACTGGAGCGAGGTAAGCGTGCATCTAAGACTTCGATCACTAGATCGATTTCATCCATCACCTCGGCCATCTCTTTGCGCGCTTTGTGCATGTGGCCGGGAAACCAATTGATATGCGACATATCACCTTTCTACAAATTTAATGCGGCATCCATTGGGCAGGATGCTAAAATCACGCCAGCATTATACACTGACCCAGTAGGAAACCTTTAACTCTTCTTAGGGACAACCTCAGGCATGAGCCCATCGAGCCATATCCTTCTCGCCCGACAGCCCATTTTTGATCAGCATCAGAAGGTCATCGCTTACGCTTTGCTCAGTTCGGATGCGGATGTCAGTCGATTAGTGGCCCCAAGCCCCGATGAAGACAGTCTGTCTTCTGCGATGTTGTTAGACGCCTACACTAGCATTTCTGATCAAGGCGAAGTGAAGAAGGTTGCGGCTTTTCTGCCCATTTCACTCTCCTTGCTACTCAAAACTGGCCTGCCTAGCCTGCCTAAAAAGCAAGTCGTGCTGGATATCAGCCTGCGTGGTTTTGATTTAAACAGTGCCGGTAAGATATTGGTCCCTCTGATCAAAGAGGGCTATCGCCTGTGTTTAAGTGACATTCCCGACCCACAGCTTTTCGCTCCCCTGCTCAAGCATGCCTATATTCTCAAGGTCGCGGTGCGGGGTTTAAATAACCAAGAGATCTTAGAAGCGAGCCGGCCTTACTGGGAATTCAAACGTCCGATGCTTGCCTCAGGCATTGATGATTACGCAGCCTTAGAAACCTGTATCGAGCAGCACTTTCGTCTTTTCCAAGGTAACTTCTTGAGCCAACCGCGTGCGATTAAAGGACAAAAAGCCAAGGCCAATCAGTTAATTATGTTGCAACTGATTCAGTCCCTACATGATCCGAACGTTTCACCTGAAACCTTGGAAAAACTGATTATTCAGGACCCAGTTTTAACCTATAAACTGCTGAGAATTGTCAACTCAGCGGCTTACGCACTGGTGCGTGAAATTGAATCCATTGCCCAGGCGGTGGTCCTTCTTGGCTTGGAGCAAGTCCGTAAATGGGCAACAGTTATCTCTCTGGATGCACAAAGTGGTAAACCAGAAGAGTTGACACGAACACTTCTGACTCGTGGCCATATGTGCGAGTTGATCGCACAAAAACAACGGCGCCCTAATGCAGCGGCCTATTTCATGGCCGGCATGATGTCGGGAATACATCTGCTCTTAGATCTCGATAAAGACTCCATGCTAGAGCAACTGCCCTTAGCAGAAGATATTATTCAAGCTTTAGCAGAAGGGACTGGGCCAATGGGTGAGCTGCTCACTCAAGTGATGGCCTATGAGTCAGGCGATTGGGATCTACTACCCACAGATTTCAACGCAGCGTTATTCGAACAGACCTATCGAGAAAGCTTGAAATGGACACAAGAATCCATGCAGGCCTTGAATGAGTAGCGCGCTCAATTGACATAAAACCTTCACGATCCTGTCTTACTGATCACATATACTTTTCCATATATCTCAGATCAGGAAGCTTAGTTATGTCACGCCCTAGTGTTCTTTTTTTATGTACCGAAAATGCTTCACGCTCGCAGATGGCAGAAGTACTTTTACGCCATCAAGCCGGCGATCTATTCGATGTCTACAGCGCCGGGACTCAACCTGCTGATGAAGTCGATCCACGCGCCATCCGCGCGATCGAGTTTTTTGGTGCCGAAGTCGGTCAGCCTAAGCCCAAATCGATTGAAAGCTTTGCGGGACGGACTTTTGATTTTGTGATTACACTGTGTGACAAATCTCTGCAAAGCTGTCAAAACCTGGCTCAGGCTAAAGAGCAACTGCACTGGAACATCCCAGATCCACGCGCTCAAAGCGGTGATGAGGGTTTTGATAAAGCTTTAACTGAACTTAACGAGCGGATCAAATTTTTTGTTCTGGTCAATCGCCGTTAATCTCTGTTTTTGATCTAGCCGATGGCCGCTGAAGTTTTACCTGCTAGATCAATATCTTCAACGACGTGTCATGGATTTGTCGTTAAATCGCAACATCTCCCTTATATAGTGGCTTCGCGTCAGACAGGATGTCTGACCCTACAACTTACTAGTGATTGATGTCTTGCCCGATTTAACCCAAATGTTGAAATTGAAGGGGATATAAATGAAAAAGTCGATGCTGACCCTGGCTGTGGTCGCTGCAAGCCTGCCGACCCTGGCGATGGCGGATGCAACACTCTACGGTTCTTTCCGTATGATTCTGGAAAAACAGGATCAGAAATCCATGCTGCTGAACTCTGACAGCAGCCGTCTAGGCATTAAGGGTAGCGTAGATCTGGGTCTTGAAGATACTAAGGGTATCTTCCAGTGGGAGCAGGAACTGGACCTGAATGCAGGTGCGTTAAACTCTACAGGTGGACGTTACGCGCATGTTGGTGCCACCGGTTCTTGGGGTACCGTTAAGGCAGGTAAACTGGATCATGCCTTCCAGCTGGTCAATGCTTACACTGAAGTCTTAAATAGTGATCAGAGCCGTAGCACTCTGCAACTGCGTGAATCAACACGCCGTCAAGGTCAATCGTTACAGTATGTATCACCTAAAATGAGCGGTTTTCAGTTGACTCTGGATAGCGTTTTCAAGGGCGATACCGATGAAAAAGACAAGCAAGTCGATGTATATGGCATGGGTCTAGCCTATGATGCCAACAATATCTACGCAGCGCTTGCTTATACCGCAGCAAAAAATACCAAATCTGGCGGCGACTATCAGGTTGATCAGGATGCTTGGGGTGCGGCACTGGGTTATAAAATCCAAGACTTAGGCCTGCGTGCCAACTACCTGAAACTGGACGATGAAACCGGTGGTTCAAACCGCTTATCTGGCCCAGGTAAAGCAACCTTCAGCTCCTTAGCCGCAACCTATGACATCGGTCAGACGCAGTTACAGCTGGAATATGGCTATGGCAAGCGCGATCTGGATGCGGGCACCAACCAGAAAGGTCAATTTACTGCAGTGGGCGTACAGCAGCGTTTGGGTAAAGGCCGAGTCTACGCTCAATATCACGACTTTAATAAAGAACTTTACGCTTCAACCGGCGATAAGTTCTTAGTCGGCTACCGCCTAGACTTCTAAACAGCCCAGCTAGGCATACAAAAAGGGGATGCACAGATCCCCTTTTTTATTTTGCAGCGATAGGATCAGTGTGGATGCTTGCCGTCTTCCACCACAGCAGGATCTGGATGCTCCTCGATATGTATCGGCTCTTCTGGCTCTTCACCGGCATGTTCTTTGAGTGCTTGCTTACTGCGTAATTCAATCACCATCCAGAGTACAAAACCGGCTGCCAGGCCCCAAGCCGCACCATGAGTCGCTAACACCACGCCCATAATTCCAGCCACCCCCATGGACGTCGCGTTATCGATCTGCTCAACCGCAACAGCGATACAGAGATAACCGGTAATCAACAGGGTAATGGATAAAGCTATCGGCAACACGGGTTTAAACAATGTGACCAAAGGCAACATAAACAAGGCAAAGAAACCCACTAGCCAGAACATGCCCGAGCCTGAATAGATGGTATCCATAGCACTACGGCCATAACGATAACGTTCAGCAATCGTTGCCATTGCGCCCGTAAACAGCGGACCCGCTAAACCTGGATAGGGAGCAAAAAAGGAGTGAATGAGATTACGAATACCGGTGACTAGATGAACACGGTCAACATTGACTTCGATTTTTTCATCTGGACGCAAATGGTCAACACGCTTCAGCAAACTCTGTCCAACAATAATGTCACCAAAAGCGATGATATAGGCAATGATAGCCGTCGGAATGGCCGCCAGGATTAATGACATACTGGGGAAACCGAGCGTAAAGGGCAGATAATCCCAAATCTGTCCGAAAGCAGGCAACTCAATCCCCCACTGCAGATCAGGCTTCTCATATTCGCCAACCGACCAACCAATCAGCATAGTGATCAGCATCCCTGGCACCATGCCATAACCGGCTATAATTTTAGCCCAACGATGTTTTTCCACCCAGTCTCGGAAGGACAGCGAAAACAGCACATAAACTGTTACCAAGCCGCCAATCACCAGTGAAATCGGCGTGTTATATAAGCGCCCGCCTGCACTGATCTCACCACTAATCGCCGCAATCCCCGCCCCGAGCAGAATACCCGCTTTAATCGAATTCGGAATATTATCGACCAGCTTTGTTCCCAAGCGCGTAATGCCCATAAATAGGAAAATAAAGGTGACCACCAGCTGTAGCGCGACGAGGGCTTTAATGGCTTCCGGACCCGGCTCAAAACCACCCACGAATAAAAGTACCACAGGAATCGCAGGCGTAATCCAGCCCGGAACAAAAGGCACACCAAGCAGGTTCGGTAACAAGAAACCTATCCCACAGACCACAACATACGCCAAAGCCACCTCGTAAGGTAAACCCAGGTATTGCTCAAGCAATGGAATCATCCCCATCGCGACCACAAACATCACCAAGGCTTGGATCGTCTCAGGGATCTCCCAGCGATAGTGAATTAAGGGTAATCGTATTTTGAAAGGCCCCGCTGGCCAGTAAGGATGTTCCTCACCATGCTTGCGTTGACGTATCGGCATCTGTGCGCTCTCTGTTTAGCTGAATGAAAGAAGATGTCAACAAAATTAGGGAATACCCCACCCCAATATGCGGACGCGCTAAAGGTATCCCCTAAGGTGTCGACAAGTCGACAGCTTTGAGAGCGACTTTAGTCGTTAATTGACACTAAAGTATTAAGGATATATCCGCAGGAATGAGTCGACACTTGAGCGCTATCAAATAAAAAACGGGGCCTGAAGAGACCCCGTTGGAGAGATAAGCCAACGCCTAAAGGCTTGGCTAAAAATCAAGAAAACACTAAATCACGATCACCGGCTTCATCACGAATACGTGTAGGCAGTCCCATTTGATTCAGCAGATTCAGGAAAGGCTGCGGAGGCAACTCTTCAACATTTACCATGCGCGCCACATCCCACTCCCCCGTTGCGATCAGCAAGGCCGCAGCCACTGGAGGTACACCTGCGGTGTAAGAGATTCCTTGGCTGCCGACTTCGTTATAAGCCTCTTTATGATCTGCCACGTTGTAGATAAAGACTTCTTTTTCCTGACCGTCTTTGCGTCCTTTCACGAGATCACCAATACAGGTTTTCCCTGTGTAGTCAGGCGCTAATGAAGAGGGGTCTGGCAGAACGGCCTTCACCACTTTTAATGGCACCACCTCTTGGCCTTCCGCTGTTTTAACCGGCTGCTCAGACAGCAAGCCGAGGTTTTTCAGTACCGTAAAGACATTAATATAGTGCTCACCAAACCCCATCCAGAAACGGATATTCGGTACATTGAGGTTTTGTGAAAGAGAATGAACTTCATCATGGCCGGTCATGTAGGTAGTTTGCTCACCTACAACAGGGAGATCATCTGTACGCTTGATCTCAAACATCTTGTTACTCGTCCACTGATGATTCTGCCAAGACCAGACCTGCCCGGTAAATTCACGGAAGTTGATTTCAGGATCAAAGTTCGTAGCAAACCAACGCCCATGGCTACCGGCGTTGACATCGATAATGTCGATGGAATCAATGGAGTCAAAATATTCAGCTTGTGCCAATGCTGCATAGGCATTCACCACGCCGGGATCAAAACCAACGCCAAGAATAGCGGTGACGCCCTTTTCAGCACAGGCCTGACGACGCTTCCACTCATAGTTGGCATACCAGGGTGGTGTTTCACAGATTTTTGCTGGATCTTCATGAATCGCTGTATCCATATAGGCAGCCCCTGTTTCTAAACAAGCGCTGAGCACAGACATATTCACGAAGGCAGAACCAACGTTAATGACGATTTCTGATTCAGTCTCACGAATCAGGGCAGCTGTCGCCTCAATATTCATGGCATCCAGTGCATGTGCACTCAACTTGCCTTCAACCTTGAGACTCCCCTTTTCAAGGATACTGGACAAAATTGCTTCACACTTTGCCACCTGGCGCGAAGCAATCGCAATATTGCCCAGTATATCGTTGTGTTGGGCGCATTTGTGAGCCACGACCTGGGCCACCCCTCCGGCACCGATAATCAGAACATTCTTCTTCATTTCTTTCCTGTACTCCACTTTTTACATGGGGCTGTTTGCATGGGCTACGGAGCTTATATTAAGACAAGCTCTGCACGAAATCGTCGAATCCAAACTCCCTAATGAGTTCGACCTCGCCATCCAATTGGCGCACAGCGATGGCTGGCATTTTCACACCATTAAACCAATTCTTTTTGACCATTGTGTAACCGGCAGCATCCTCAAAAGAGAGACGATCTCCGATTTGCAGTGGCTGATCAAATTTAAACTCACCGAAGATATCACCTGCCAAACAAGATTTCCCACAGATCATATATTCGTGCTCACCCTCACAAGGTGTCATCTTGGCACTTTGGCGGTAGATCAGCAGATCCAGCATGTGCGCTTCGATCGAGCTATCCACGATCGCTAAATGCTTACCATTGAACAGCGTATCGAGCACCGTCACCTCTAAGGAAGTGCTTTGTGTAATCGCCGCCTCACCCGGCTCCAGATATATTTGCACAGAATACGTATCGGCCAGTTGCTTTAACCGCGCGGCAAAGCGCTCAAGCGGATACCCTTCACCGGTGAAGTGTATCCCGCCCCCCAGGCTGACCCATTTGACTTGATGCAACAGATGGCCAAAACGTGCTTCGATATGCTGCAGCATCTGATCGAAGAGTTCAAAATTCGCATTTTCACAATTATTGTGGAACATAAAACCGGAGATTCGATCCATCACCTGTGCGATCTTATCGGGATCAGATTCCCCTAAACGACTAAAAGGGCGTGCCGGATCGGCCAGAATGAACTCTGAACTGCTGACCTGAGGATTAACTCGCAGACCGCGCACATGCTCAGAAGAAGCTTCAGAAAAACGTTCTAATTGACTGATAGAGTTGAAAATAATCTTATCTGAGTGGGCTAGAACTTCTGCCATCTCATCATCGGCGTAGGCCACACTGTAAGCATGCGTTTCGCCTGGAAACTTCAGTTTACCGAGCTTAACTTCATAGAGAGAGGAAGACGTGCTACCGTCCATGTACTGACTCATTAGGTCAAAAACAGACCAGGTCGCAAAACATTTCAGCGCCAATAAAGATTTGGCACCTGAGAGTTCACGTACGCGCGCAATTTTTTCTAGGTTGCGCAGCAGTTTTGACTTATCGATCAGGTAGTAAGGCGTTTTGAGCATCGCAGAGACCTCCAGGACACATTCGGGACACAGAATCCGGCAGGCCCTACCGCCCGCACACTGAAATTTTCAAAACGGTCGATTATAGGCGAAGAGATATGAAAAGTCTGTTAAATCTTGTATCTACGTTTATCTGCTCCATTCGTCTGTATCAGCACAAAGGCTAAAAAGCATGCAACTGCCCGAAAAGATCAAAATTGTTGAAGTCGGTCCACGCGATGGCTTACAGAATGAAGCCCCTCATCAGCTACATCTAGATGAAAAGATTCAACTGATTGAAAGCCTTGCGGCAACTGGATTAAAAAACATTGAGGTTGGAAGCTTTGTTTCGCCCAAGCATCTCCCTCAGATGGCGGATACCGGGGAAATTCTTAAAAGACTCTCATGTAAACCGGGTATGAGCTATCGTGTCTTGGTTCCGAATCAACAGGGACTTGAGGCAGCTCTTGCAGCCGGCGCAAAAGAAATTGCGGTCTTTACCGCCGCATCGGATGCCTTTACAACACAGAACATCCGCATGAGTGTGGCGGAAAGTTTACAGCGCTTCCGGCCCTTGGTGCAGGCAGCACAGACACAGGGGATCGCTGTCAGGGGATACCTCTCAACACTCCTGGACTGTCCCTATAGTGGAAAAGTACCGAGTCAAAATGTGTTGCGCGTGGCTGAGGCTTTATTAGAGATGGGCTGTTATGAGGTTTCTTTAGGGGAAACCACCGGTCGTGCCACCGCTTTAGACGTAGAAGGTATCTTAGAAGACCTAGCGAAAACCCTATCTTTAACCCACTTTGCTGTCCATTTTCATGACACCTATGGCCAAGCTTTAACCAATGTCTGGGTTGCCCTCAAAGCCGGCATTACCACCATCGATGCCTCCGTCGCCGGATTGGGTGGATGTCCTTATGCACCTGGAGCAAGTGGCAATTTAGCGACCGAAGATCTGGTCTATCTATTACACGGGTTAGGAATTCAAACTTCCGTGGATCTTAATCAGCTGGTTCAGGTCGGTGCTTGGATTTCACAACGCCTGCAGAAACCCTATGCTTCAAAAGCAGGCTATGCGCTTTTTTGCCAACAGCCTTCAGTCTAAGCTCGCAAATCCATAAAAAAGCCGCAGATCGAGTTTAACCCTAGTTTAGGATTTAACTCGATCTGCGGCGGCGTTTTACGATGCAAACTAAGATCGTGATTAGTGATCCGCTGAGGCCTTAGCGTGCTCCTGATTTTCATAAATCAGAATCGGCTCAGACGTACCTTCGATCACCCCCTCATCAATCACCACCTTGGATACATTCTCCATGGAAGGTAGCTGATACATAATGTCCAGCAAAGTCGCTTCAAGGATAGAGCGCAAGCCACGCGCTCCAGTGCGGCGCTCGAGTGCTTTGTGTGCAACGGATTTCAACGCTTCATCACGGAAGTCTAAACCAGCACCTTCCATTTCGAAAAGCGCAGCATACTGCTTAGTCAGACTGTTTTTCGGCTTGGTCAGAATATCGATCAAAGCGGCCTCATCCAGCTCAGACAAGGTCGCAATCATCGGCAAACGGCCAACAAATTCTGGAATCAAGCCAAACTTCACCAAATCTTCCGCTTCAACGTCATGCAAGACTTCACTTAAGCGACTTTCATCCTTATTTTTCACAATGGCATTGAAGCCGATCGAGCTTTTCTCGCTACGATCACGGATGATCTTCTCCAAACCGGAGAAAGCACCACCACAAATAAACAGAATATTGGAAGTATCCACCTGCAAAAACTCTTGCTGAGGATGTTTACGACCACCCTGCGGAGGCACTGAAGCCACCGTACCCTCAATCAGTTTAAGCAGCGCTTGCTGAACGCCTTCACCGGACACATCACGCGTGATGGAGGGATTGTCAGATTTACGTGAGATCTTATCAATCTCATCGATATAGACGATCCCTATTTGAGCCTTTTCAACATCATAGTCGCACTTCTGCAGCAACTTCTGGATGATGTTTTCAACATCTTCCCCCACATAACCCGCCTCTGTCAGCGTTGTGGCATCGGCTATTGTGAAAGGAACGTTTAACAAGCGTGCCAGTGTTTGTGCCAGAAGCGTTTTACCACTTCCCGTCGGGCCAATCAGAAGAATATTGCTCTTGCTTAGCTCAACCTCTGATTTCTTATCTTTTAAGCGCAGGCGTTTGTAGTGATTGTAAACGGCAACAGCCAAAACCTTTTTGGCACGCTCTTGACCGATCACATACTCATCCAGTGCTTTTTTGATCTCAGCCGGTAAGGGCAACTTATCACTGACCTCACCCTCCGCCACATCCTGAATCTCTTCACGGATGATGTCGTTGCACAGATCTACACACTCATCGCAGATAAAAACAGAAGGGCCGGCAATCAGCTTACGCACTTCATCTTGGCTCTTTCCACAGAAGGAGCAAAAAAGTTTGCTGTGATCACCTTTGCCATTGGTACCATCCGACATGGTGTTACCTCTAATTCGCTAGCTTTAGGCAGCCCAAGGCTGCCACTTTAAACATCCGCTTAATCAACGCGGAGGCATACCACGCTTTTCCAACACCTGATCAATCAAGCCATAATCCCGAGCGGTTTCAGGGCGCATGAAGTTATCACGCTCGGTATCACGCGCAATCGTTTCGATATCCTGCCCGGTAAAATCCGCTAAATGCTGATTCAAACGCTCGCGGATATAGAGAATCTCACGTGTATGTATTTCAATATCACTGGCCTGGCCTTGATAGCCACCCAATGGCTGATGAATCATGACACGGGCATTCGGCAAGGCATAACGCTTACCTTTAGCACCTGCCGCCAGGAGGAAAGCACCCATGCTCGCTGCCTGACCGGTACACATCGTACTCACATCGGGCTGGATAAAGTTCATAGTATCAAAGATCGCCATACCGGCACTGACTGAACCGCCCGGCGAGTTAATGTAAAGATGGATATCTTTCTCTGGATTTTCAGCTTCCAAAAATAACAACTGGGCGACAATCAGGTTCGCCATATGATCTTCCACCTGCCCAACGAGAAAGATGACGCGCTCTTTCAAGAGACGGGAGTAGATATCATAGGCACGCTCACCACGAGAGCTCTGCTCAACCACCATGGGGACTAGACCACCGGCATTGAGGATGTCATGAGAACGCCCTGTGTAGATATCCGACATGCAAGTTACTCCTAAACCTTGGCTCTATAGCCTGAAAGCGAAAAAACGACAGTTGGTTTGGCCAACTGTCGCTTTACAAAATAACCCAACCTCAGGTTCGAGACCAGAGAGATACGCTGTTTTTACTCAGCGGCAGCTCGCGGAGCAGGCTTGATTGCATCTTCATAGCTCACCTGAGCTTCCGTCACTTTAGCCGCTGCCAAAAGGTGATCTACAACCTGATCTTCAAGCACTAACGCTTTGATCTGGTTCAGAATTTCTTGATTACCCATATACCAGTCAATGACTTCTTGTGGGTTTTCGTAAGTTTCTGCCATCTCTTCAACCGTCGCACGCACCTGATCATCGTTTGGCTGAATATCATTCGCCTTGATCAGCTCTTGTACCAACAGACCGATGGTGACACGGCGCTTAGCTTGGTCAGCAAACATCTCTTTTGGCAAAGACTGTGGATCGATTTTAGAGTCTGGGCCACCGAACTGCTGAACAGCCTGACGGCGCATCGCATCGATTTCGTTATCGATCAGTGCAGCCGGCACTTCAATCGCATTAACTTCAATCAGCTTACTGAAGACCTGCTCTTTGGTTTTACTCTTCAGCGCCTGTTTCAGTTCACGTGCCATGTTTTTACGCACTTCAGCACGGAAACCTTCCACTGTCGTTTCTTCAATGCCAAAACGCGCAAAGAAAGCTTCATTCAGCTCTGGCAGCTCTTGAGCAGAAACAGTTTTTACCGTGACTTTAAACTGTGCGGGCTTACCTTTCAGATTTTCAGCATGGTAATCTTCAGGGAAAGTCACATTCACTTCCACTTCAGCACCCGCCGCCGCACCGATCAGGCCCGCTTCGAAACCTGGAATCATGCTGTTTGAACCCAGCACTAAATCCATACCTTCAGCACGGCCACCATCAAAGGCTTCGCCATCAATAAAGCCTTCAAAGTCAATACGCACACGATCGCCGTCTGCCGCCGCGCGATCCACTTCACTCCAGCTCGCCTGCTGTTTACGCAGTGTATCGATCATCTGATCGACATCAGCCTCTTGAATATCAGCCGCTTGTTTAGTGATTTCAACCTGACTGTAATCCGCCAGTGTGATTTCTGGGTAGACTTCAAAGGAAGCAACGTATTCCAGATCTTCGCCTTCATTATCCTTACGGAATTCGATGTTAGGGAAACCAGCAGGCGCTAATTTCTCTTGGGTCACTGCCTGGTAGAAAGTTTCCTGGACAACCTGCCCCAACACATCCTGGCGAATCGCTTTACCGTACATACGCTTAACAACAGACACAGGGACCTTGCCCGGACGGAAACCATCCATACGGCGTGTACGCGCCTGCTGCTGAAGCTGTTTGTTCACATCCTGATCGATACGCGCAGCCGGAACCGTCACGGTGATCTGGCGTCCGAGACCTGAAGTCGTTTCAACAGAAACTTGCATGGAAATCCTCACAGTACATTGCAGCATGATTTGATGGTTTGCTTGTCCTGACATACCGGTTTCAACCCCAAATATGCCGGTTGAGTAAACTCAACGCTTAACGACCAAGTGACAAACCTTAATTTTTTAAAGGCAAAAATTCTCCGTGAACTGAGCGCAATAGTCAAGCAGATTACCTACCCCAGCACCTCTAAGCTATCGACTTCATCGATCATCCAACTTTTAACGAACTCTTAAAGTGCCTATTTCAGATAAAGTAGAACTAAAGATTGACAATCACGCTACTTAAGCTGTAAAAAATAATCACAAACACATGATTATTCAGGACTTTTTCCCGAGCTCCCGGCAAAATTCCCAATCTCTGTCAGTCTTTTTCAGGCTCGATCGCGGGCAGATATCCATCGCCGCACCTTATTCAGTTTTTGATAATAGCGCTCAGAGTTAGAGGATCTAAGACACCTCAACTTTCTTCGCGAATACCGAACTCCTGACATATAAGGTAAAATGCCGATGGACACTAAAAAAATAACGCCTCGTCGTAACCGCTTAACCTGCCACTTGAAAGCAGCTCTTTTCGCCTCAGCTTTAGGCATTACCAGTATTTCGATACAGGCGGCCAGCCTCGTCACTTGGGATGACATCGCCAAGGATCAAGAAACAACTCATAATGTCCTGGGCTACGGCATGGGACCTAAAGCTCAGCGCTTTAGCCCTTTGAACCAGATTAATGTCAGCAATGTAGAAAGATTAACACCCGCGTGGTCTTTTTCTTTTGGTGATGAAAAACAACGCGGCCAAGAATCACAAGCCCTCGTCCATGACGGGGTCATCTACGTGACCGGTTCTTATTCACGAATGTTTGCAGTGGATGCAAAAACAGGCAAACAAATTTGGTCTTATGCTGCACGCTTGCCGGATGACATTCGGCCCTGTTGTGATGTTGTCAATCGCGGCGCAGCGATCTTTGGCGACAAGGTATTTTTTGGCACCCTTGACGCAGCCATGGTGGCTCTCGATAAAAATACCGGCAAGGTCGTGTGGCGTAAAAAGTTTGGCGATCACTCTGCTGGCTACACCATGACTGGAGCACCCACTCTTGTCAAAGATCAGAAAACCGGCAAGGTATTATTAATTCATGGTTCTTCCGGTGATGAATTTGGCGTTGTTGGAAAGCTCTTTGCTTTAGACCCGGATACAGGTGAAGAGATCTGGATGCGACCTTTTGTAGAAGGGCATATGGGACGCTTGCATGGTAAAGAAAGCACTCCCACAGGGGATCCACGCGCGCCATCTTGGCCGGACGATCCTAATACCGAAACCGGAAAAGTAGAAGCCTGGAGCCACGGTGGCGGCGCACCCTGGCAAAGCGCTAGCTTTGATATTGAAACCAACACCATCATCATCGGTGCTGGCAACCCTGCTCCTTGGAATACCTGGAAACGCACTTCTGAGGGAGGCAATCCGCTGGACTATGACAACCTATATACTTCAGGCCAAGTAGGAGTCGATCCCACGACTGGAGAAGTGAAATGGTTTTATCAACATACACCGAACGATGCTTGGGATTTCTCAGGAAATAACGAATTAGTCTTATTTGAGTATAAGGATCAAGGAAAAACTATTAAAGCCACCGCCCATGCAGATCGTAATGGCTTCTTTTACATTGTGAATCGTGAAGATGGTAAGTTTATTCGTGCCTTTCCTTTTGTAGACAATATTACCTGGGCCACACATATAGACCCCCAAACAGGTCGTCCTGTAGAAGTTGAAGGCCAGCGCCCACCAGCGCCCCTGCCAGGTGAAGAGCGCGGCGCTGTGATAGAAGTCTCACCTCCTTTTTTAGGTGGTAAGAATTGGAATCCAATGGCCTACAGCCAAGACACCGGCTGGTTCTATGTGCCTGGGAACCACTGGAAAGAGGATTATTGGACAGAAGAAGTCACCTACAAAAAAGGCTCTGCTTATCTAGGACAAGGCTTCCGCATCAAGCGCATGTATGACGATCACGTAGGCATTTTACGTGCAATGAATCCCATCACCGGAAAAATTGAATGGGAACACAAAGAACCCCTACCACTTTGGGCAGGCGTCTTAGCCACACATGGAGACCTTATCTTTACAGGAACCAGCGATGGCTACTTTAAAGCCTTTCACGCTAAAACAGGTCAAGAGCTTTGGAAGTTCCAAACAGGCTCTGGGATTATCTCTAGCCCGATCACCTGGGAGCAAGAAGGTGAGCAATATGTAGGCGTTGTTTCCGGCTATGGCGGTGCCGTTCCTCTCTGGGGTGGCGATATGGCAAACCTGACCAAACCGGTTCCTCAGGGAGGATCTTTCTGGGCCTTCAAATTACCTCAGTGGGCTAAGAACTAAAGCCAACCACACCAAGCTTCGATTATTTACCATGCCTTGAGCCTGTTTTCGCAGGCTCTTTTTTCTTAAAAACTCGCTTTAACCAGGAGCCACGCTAATGCAACTGAATCTCACACGACTTTTACTTAGTAGTTGCTTACTTGCTTCTTTGCCCTTAAGTGCAGAATGCCTGCTGGAAAGTAACGGCCAATGCGCCAATGCACAACTAGAAGCCAAGAATCTCAGAAATGCTGAACTCAAAGGTATCGATCTCAGTGGTGCTAATCTACGCCATGCAGATTTACGCCATGCTGATCTTCGGGGTGCTAATCTGCAGAATGCCGACTTAAGTTATGCGCTTTTAACACGCGCCAACCTCGAAAAGGCGAACTTAAGAGGCGCAAAACTCGATCATGCGCAAATGCAAGCGATTGCAGGATGGGCTCTTTTCGGCCAAGGCGCTTCTTTTTTTGAAACTGACCTTTCTGGCGCCAACCTTACTTTTGCGCGCTTAACACAAGCTAAACTAAATGCTGCAAACTTACATGCGGCAGATTTTGAAATGGCTTGGATGAATAAAACTCAACTGGTTGGTGCAAACTTAAGCGACACAAATTTACAAGAAGCCAAACTCAATCATGCCAACTTACATCAAGCCAATATGACCGGAGCACGCATACGTTTTGCAACCTTTGTGGACACCTTTATGGAAGAATGTATTGAGTGCCCAGTAGACTGGAGCGTACCCAAACACCCCGTTGACTAACAAAACTCAGCCGAATGCTTGAATGCCTTCGGCTTTTATCACCTTTATAGCTCACTAATTTTCAACACACCAAAACGAATCGCCAGATGTACTAGCTGCGCACTCGTGTGGATTTGTAGTTTGCTTTTCAAGATCGTGGTATGATTAGAAACAGTTTTCATACTGACACACAGATGCTCAGCAATCGTTTTTGTCGACATGCCTCGAGCTAACATCACAAAGATCTCAAACTCTCGAGCCGTCATCTCACTTAATCCTGCCGGCATATTTCTTTGCAAAACCAAGCCTGTTGCCAGATCATGCTCAACATAAGGCTTACCGGCCAATACACGACGTACCGCTTCAAGCAAAATCTCTGGAGAACTGGCTTTAGTAATGTATCCTAAAGCACCCACATCTAATGCCTGCTGCACCATCGGAAGCTCATCATACATACTAAAAAATAAAATTCGTGCCTGAGCATCCCGCTCAAGAATACGACGTGCGGCCTCAATACCACTGATATCTGGTAAATTGATATCCAACACAATAAGATCAGGGCGCTCACGTGACCAAAGCGCAAAACACATTTGCG
This sequence comes from Nitrincola tapanii, assembly GCF_008368715.1. GTDB lineage: Bacteria > Pseudomonadota > Gammaproteobacteria > Pseudomonadales > Balneatricaceae > Nitrincola > Nitrincola tapanii. Next base: position 152,046 of record NZ_SMRS01000003.1, on the reverse strand, counting down.
CATCACCTGCCTCAAAAATTTGACAAGGTTCAAGCATCGCGGATAACAGGCTTGCATAGCCTTGTCGCACAACAGCATGATCATCAGTTAGCAGTATTTTCATCCAGACACCCCGCTTAAATTTTCCGCCAATGGCACCTGCAGCTCTATACTTAAACCTTTTCCCTTCACTGTCAGCAATCTGAGCTGCGCCTTTAAGCAGCGTGCACGCTCATGCATAGAACGCAGCCCCACTCCATAACGAACATCCTGCTGCATTCCCTGACCATTATCTTTAACTTTGATTTCTAGCGTATTATTAACAATATTTATTTCTATTTCGACGTGCGTCGCTTTGGCGTGACGAGCAATATTATTCAGCGCCTCCTGCACCAGTCGATAAAGATGGGTAGCGGTCTCAACCTCTAGTGCCGGCCAGCTTTCTGGTAGTTGCAAAGCACACTCAATGCGACTCGTTCTTTGCCATTGCTGCACCAACCCCCTCAAAGCTTGCGGAAGGCCTAAACTTTCGAGAAGCACAGGATGCAAACTTCTCACTAACCGTAAAAAACCCTGCTGCATTGCCTCACAATCTTGAATAATCTGCTGTGCAGTTTTCTCAATCTTTTCTGAGCAACCTGCAATCTGCGTAATCAGATAAGCTTGAGCTTTAATTCCAGTAAGATATTGGCCAAGATCATCGTGCAATTCTCGCGCAAGGTAGGCTCGCTCCTTCTCTTGCAGAACCATCAGTTCCTGAGTTAAGCGCTGATTATCAGCCTGCTCAAGCTGCAGATCATTGCTCATTTGATGAAAGTGCCCAACTAAACGCTGAGCCTCAGGAAAACTCGGGAGCTGTGTTGCGGCTACCTTAACTTTTTTAACATCACCGGTTTCAATCCAGTTGACCAGTTGTTGTAACGGACGCACGCCTTGGAGCCTTCCCCAGTACAGAGCAGCACTTGCAATCAACGCCGCAAGAACAGTTACCCAAAACAGCAGCAACAAAGACTCCCAAACCTCTTCCACCTCATCACTAGGATCAGGTGTTAAAACCAGATAGCGCCCATCCCCCAATGCAAGCTTAAAACCCTCCGCATCTTCATGCTGCTTCAGCATAACTCGCTCAAACCACGCAGGCACCTCCTGATTACTTGGGAAACCAGCGAGAGCGCCCTCATCGATAATTTCTCGATGCAAATGGCGAATAGGGGCACTTAGTAAGCTTTCTAACTCATACACACCTTGCTCTGACAAGTCTACCAACCACTCAGCCACAACGCGTCCCGAATCGACCTCACGAGCAGTATCTGATCGGCCCTGCTGTACCAGCACCCAAGCACTCAGTAGAAAAAAAAGCAAAAATACACTTTGGACAAGGGCCATCTGGCGAAGTATAGAGCTCATTCACTTGCCTCTAAATCGAGAAAATTATCCAGATTTAAATCTTAAAGTGCTTGCAAGCAAATAAATTTAATACTTCAGCACAAAAAAAATACTACTTTTGCACCAAGGCGCGACCAAAAATGTGATTGGTACATGGTATGAGAGTGATAAAAAAATAGGAGAGGAAGACAGAGAATCTGATCAAAGAAAATATCAGAAAGCAATATAGACTTTATAAACGCTATTTATATAGAACGAGGAATGTATTAAGGAGGTTAAGGAAAATATTATATTTTCATATGAAAATGGGGTGGACGATGGGGCTTGAACCCACGACCGCCGGAATCACAATCCGGAGCTCTGCCAACTGAGCTACGCCCACCATAGCATTTTCAAATTGGTGCGGAAGGAGAGACTCGAACTCTCACGCCTTGCGGCACCGGAACCTAAATCCGGCGTGTATACCAATTTCACCACTTCCGCAGAATCAGAGTTTGGGGTGGACGATGGGGCTTGAACCCACGACCGCCGGAATCACAATCCGGAGCTCTGCCAACTGAGCTACGCCCACCATAGCACTCTTATTCACTTCAAACAACTTGCCAAGATGGCGCGCCCGGCAGGAATCGAACCTGCAACCTACGGCTTAGAAGGCCGTTGCTCTATCCGATTGAGCTACGAGCGCCTAGCGCTGGTTGCTTCAGGCATCAGACCTGTACCGGCCGTCTGAAGTGGTGCGTATCCTAAGGGAGAGACTTTCGAGCGTCAAGCCCTTTCCTCAATATTTTTGTTCGAAAACAACCGCCTGACGTCCGTCCTTCAAACCCAGCAGGCACGAAGGAGCACCTAAGGTCTATTTATGGGCAGGAGTAAGTGTGCGAAAATAGCGATATTCTACAAATGATCTCCGGGAAAATTCTGCACACATGAGCGCTCAAATTATTGATGGCAAACAGATTGCCTTACAGGTGCGCGAAGCTGTCAAGGCTTCCGTTTCACAACGTCTACAAGAGGGCAAGACTGCGCCCTGCTTGGCGGTTGTCCTGGTCGGTGAAGATCCTGCTTCCCACATTTATGTCCGCAACAAAAAACAAGCTTGCCAAGACGTAGGCATTACCTCCCTTGACTACAATCTTGGTAAAGACGCCACCCAAGACGAACTGCTTGCCCTGATTGATCGCTTAAATCAAAACCCAGAAGTCGACGGCATTTTAGTACAACTCCCCCTGCCCGCTCATTTAGATACCACTCAAATTATTGAACGCATCCGCCCTGATAAAGATGTGGATGGTTTTCATGCCTTTAATCTTGGGCGCCTCGCTCAACGCATGCCGATGCTGCGTCCCTGCACCCCTAAAGGCATTATGACTCTGCTGAAATCGACCGGCATTGAACTTAAAGGGGCTGAGGCCGTGATTGTCGGCGCATCGAATATCGTCGGTCGTCCGATGACATTAGAGTTACTGCTCGCAGGCTGTACCACCACGACTACACATCGCTTTACTCAAGACCTTGCCGCACACGTTAAACGTGCGGACATTCTAGTTGTCGGTGTTGGCAAACCCGGCTTGGTTAAAGGAGAATGGATCAAACCCGGCGCTGTTGTCATCGATGTGGGCATCAATCGTTTAGAAGATGGCCGGGTCGTAGGAGATATTGAATATAGCTCCGCCGCTGAACGCGCCAGCTGGATTACACCCGTCCCGGGTGGTGTAGGACCCATGACGGTTGCCTGCTTGATGGAAAATACCTTGGCCGCTGCTGATCGCATAGAAGCCTAATTTACCTTTACCCCGCTTCTTAACTGAAGCGGGGACTCCCCTTCAACCTGCTTTAGTCGCCCGTCTTTACAACTTTTGACCCCTAGTCGAAGAGACCAAACTTTTCTAGGCTGAGTTTGTATTTATCTAAATTTCCTGGTTGATAAAAGTATTGATAATATTTATCATTTAAAAAATATTTATTTAATCCCGAGGCAAGACGATGACTGACTCGATCACTGAATCTCAGCAAACAACTCTTCAAAACGAGCCGCAAGTTCAGACGACTACTCATTCGCTTCTCGAAAACACCACAACCCTTGAATCCACTCAAGCTAATCCCACACTCGATGGCGGTCTTCTCACTGAGCCAGAAATAGTATCCGAAATGGCTGCAGGTATCGCCTCATCTTCTCCGACAGAACGCATGATTGACCTGCTTCAGGTCGGCGGCCCCGTGGTCTGGATTCTATGCGTATTTTCTGTCTTCGCCTTAACCCTCATCTTGTTAAAATTCTGGCAGCTCAATCGTGCGACGCTCGGCGCCCAGCAGCGCGTCAACAAGGCGCTGGCGCTTTGGCACTGCGGTGAGAAAAAAGCAGCACTGCAGCATTTAGAGTCTTCAAGCCAACCACTTCCGGTTTTACTGCATGCTGCTATGAAGGGCTCAGGTTCACATGGAGATCAACCCTATCTGCGTGAAGAACTAGGACGCTTAGCCAGTATTGAGATGGAAAGTTTACGCAGTTTTCTACGCCCACTAGAGGTGATTGGAGGCCTCAGCCCCCTACTCGGACTTTTAGGCACCGTGATGGGTATGATTCTCGCTTTCCAACAAATGGAAATGGCGGGTAACCAAGTCGATCCAAGTGTTTTATCCGGAGGCATCTGGCAAGCGCTTCTAACGACGGCGGCAGGTCTGATCGTCGCGATTCCTGTGGTTTTAGCCCACAGTGTTCTTGAGCGCAAAACTGAACGTATCGCTCATGCTATGGAAGTCACTCTAACGTCCGTTTTTACGGGTCACTGCTTGCAAATCCCAGGTGAAAACAATCTGGCTCAAGAGACTTGGCAAACGACAGATGGCAGCGTTCATGCAGCTTAATTTATCGCGTCCAAGACGTCGCAACTTGATCAGCTTAACACCGCTTATCGATGTGGTTTTCATTTTGCTGTTGTTCTTCATGCTAACGTCTAGCTTTATTAAGTGGCGTAATATGGAACTCAACGTGGCACAAGCCTCGACCTCTTCAATTCAGCAAGAAGATAAGGTCGTTCGACTCAACACGAGTGCCACAGGTGAGGCCTTATTTCAGGATCAAGCCTATACCCTTGATCAACTTCCAGCACTGATCGAGCGCTTGCAGCAAGACTCTATTCAACACGTGATACTGCAACCCCATGACGACAACGCCATTCAGCAGATCATTTATCTGATGGATGCTTTGAAACAGCATGGCATTGCGCAGATAACACTCAATACCGACTGAGAGATGAAGTGAACCTATGGCGTTTATGTCTCCCAAGCCCTCACGCTCCAACAGCGAAGACAATTTAATTCCTTTGATTAATGTTGTCTTTTTGATGCTGATCTTTTTTATGCTTGCCGGACAAATCATGGCGTCCGATCTATTTAAAGTCACCCCTCCAGAAGCGATGAGCCCGCGGCCAATGGAAACGACTGATCTTGAATTGCTGATGAACTCAGAGGGTGAGCTCGCTTTTCAAGGACAATTGATTCAGCTGGAAGCACTCGCAGAGATGGTTACTCACGCACTTGATCCACTGCCTTATGAAGCCAATGCACCTAGCATCACCTTTTCTCTGAAAATTGATGAGCAGGTCACCACCGCTCAATTACGCCCCGTCCTGCAGGCTTTGCGGTCTACCCCCCTCAGCGACATTCAACTTATGACGCGCCAAGGCGCTCTTTAACTAAGGCGTTCTTTACTTTCAGCAAGTCGCTCTATAATTAAGGCACCCTGTTCGCATGAAACTTAGCACTCCAAAATTTATACTCGCTTTGCTGCTCGCCCTAATCTTACATTTAGCGCTAGCCTGGATCGTATTTTTTAAGCCCAGTGCGCCGATACAGTCCGCAGATGCTTTGGATGCCGGCTTTATTGGGGTGACGGTTAGTCTTGCGTCAGCGGGCACGCCCTCAGCATCCACCGATCACACTGAAACACAGGATGAATCACCCGCCCATGCAGAGGCATCGCTACAAGAAGCTGTAGAAGAGATCTCACCTCAACCGCTACCTGAGCCGATCCCTCAGCCCGAGCCTTTACCTAAGCCAGAACCTAAACCCACCCCTAAGCCTGAGCCTAAGCCTTTACCCAAGCCTGAGCCGACTCAACCTGAGCCCAAGCCACGACCTAAGCCTGAAGCCTCGCCGCCTCAAGCCACACCCAGCCCTCAAACCTCTAATACTGAAACGCAGCAGAGCACCTCTCAACCCACAGCTCGCTCGCGTCAAGGCGCTGCCGGTGCCGCGCATACCGCTTCACAAACAGCCCAGGACAGCGGAGGAAATCCTGCCGAAAAAGCCAATTATTTTGCTCAGCTGCAACAACATTTAGCGCGCCATAAGCGCTACCCAATGGCCGCGAGACGTCAACAGCGTCAGGGTACAGCAGAAGTTAAATTCACCCTGAATGCACAGGGTCAAGTGATACAATCACAAATTGTAAAGAGCAGCGGCCATGCCATGCTCGATAAAGAAGTTTTAGAGATGCTCACCCGAGCCATGCCCTTACCCGCTTTTCCAGCTAGCATTCAAGACTCACAGCTGGTCATCACTCTACCTGTCACCTTTAATCTGAGTGAGCGTTAATCTCACTCAGTCGCCAAAGCAACAACTGGATCGAGCTTAGCCGCTTTACGCGCCGGTAAATACCCGAAAATAAGTCCGGTCAGAAAAGCACAACTAAAGGCCAAGATGACCGGCATCCAAGTCACTAAAACAGGGGTCCCTAGGTTACCAACCAAAGTTGTCACGGCCAGACCAATAGCAACACCCAACAATCCTCCGAGAGCCGACACCAATACCGCCTCAGTCAAAAATTGTTGCATGATATGGCCCATACGCGCTCCCGTTGCCATTCGCACACCGATTTCACGTGTGCGCTCAGTCACGGATACCAGCATAATATTCATGACCCCTATACCGCCGACTAAGAGCGAAATCGCGGCGATTGAACCCAACAACAACGTCATCGTATTTTGTGTTGCAGACACCGACTCAATCAAAGAAGCCATGTTACGAATCTGAAAATCCTCAAGTCCGTGGCGAGTGAGGAGCAGTTGATGCACCTCCTCTTGAACACGATCAATGTCTTTCAACTCAAGAACTGAAATCGACATACTGCGCAAATGCGTTTGTCCGAAGAGTCGTAATGCGCCGGTTTGAAAAGGAACAATCAGCACATCATCTTCATCCCGTCCAAAAGGTGAAGCCCCTCGCGGCGACATGACACCAATCACTTGGAACATAATGTTATTCACCATGACATACTGCCCTAAGGGGTCTGAATCTGGGAAGAGCGCTTTGGCTGCCGTTTGTCCGATCACCGCCACTGCGGCATAACTTTGCTCATCTTCAGGCGTAAAAAAAGTTCCGCTGGCCAGAGGCCAGTTACGTACCTGAGGGAAATCAGCTGAGGTCGCGGTTGCTTCTGTTTGATGATCCCGCTGTCCAGCACGCAGGGTTATCGAACCACTCTGCTCAGGAATGGCGGCCGCGATTCCTTCCAACTGATTCACGGCAGCCAGGTCCTCCAGTGTCAGCGAAGTCGCCCCCCAACCGCGCTGATTCGGCGCGCCGGGTCTGACCAAAAGCATGTTGGAACCCATAGAACTGATACGCTCAACCACTGCTTGACGTGCCCCATCACCAATCGCCAACATGGTAATGACGGAAGCAACACCGATCACGATACCCAAGAGGGTTAGAGCTGTGCGGAACAAATTCGTGTGCAAAGCCGTTAATGACATTTTCAGTGCTTCCATAAAATGTCGGAAGGCCGTGCCGGGGTATACATGATCGGCATGTCGAATATCCGTTCCCGGTAAACGCGATGGGCGCATGGAAGGTCCTGGATCCGAGAGGATCTCGCCATCGCTAATTTCAATAATACGATCGGCATGTGCCGCCACCTTGGCATCATGCGTAATCAAAATTAAGGTGTGCCCTTCGGCCGCCAATTCAGCAAACAGCTGCATCACCTCTTTGCCGGTTTGACTATCCAAGGCTCCGGTCGGCTCGTCTGCTAGAATAATTTGACCACCATTCATCAACGCACGCGCAATAGAAACACGTTGTTGCTGCCCACCAGAGAGCTGATTGGGGCGATGCCGCAAGCGATCTGCCAGGCCTAATCGCGTCAGCAAAGCTTGAGAGCGCTGCCCACGCACTTGTGTCGGCACACCTGCATAAATCGCTGGAATTTCGACATTTTCCTGAGCGCTGACGCCACCGAGTAGATTGTAGCTTTGAAATACAAAACCAAAAGCACTACGACGCAAAGCCGCGAGCTCATCTGGATTTAAACCCGAAACCGGATGGCCGTTAAACAGATACTCACCACAGCTCGGCTGATCTAAGCAGCCTAAAATATTCATCAGGGTCGATTTACCGGAACCTGAAGCGCCCACGATCGCTACAAACTCTCCTGGCATAATGGTGAGATCGACTTGTTTTAAGACCTCCACCTCTTGATCGCCGTTACGAAAACGACGACTGATCTGCTTCAACTCAATGATTGGAGTGAGCGCCTCTGCTTGCATTGTGCTTACCTCATTCTAGGACCGCTCATCGGCCCCACTCCCGGTGCACCGGCCGAAGCCGCTGTACGATTTGCCGACCCCGCAGGATTCGACAGCAGAACCTTATCGCCTTCTTGTAAGCCTTCTTTGACTTGAATTTGCACGCGATTCGAAACACCCGTCAGAATTTCACGCACCTCTTCTCCCTGCTCTGTTAAAACACGAACACGTGCTGGACGACCTTGCGGATGAGTAGATCCAGGGATAAAACTCACGGCTGATAAAGGCAACATTAAGGCATCCTCGGCCTGGGCACGGATGAAAAAAACCTGAGCAGTCATCTGAGGTAATAAACGTCCGCCTTCATTCGGCACATCAAACAAAGCGTTATATAAGACGACATTACTCTCTATCACGGGGGTGGGTTCGATGCGACGTAGCTCGCCATACCAGCGTTTTTGCGGATCACCGAGGGTCGTGAAATAAGCCGACATACCCGGTGTTAATAAACCCACATCGGCCTCGGAAACCTGTGCCTGTACGGTCATCACAGAGAGGTCGGCAATTTGCAGGATAACCGGCGCTTGCTGGTTCGCGTTCAGCGTTTGTCCCTGGCGAGCTTGAATACTGACCACGGTTCCCGTCATAGGGGCAAAAATGCGCGCATAATTCAACTTGGCTTCATCGGCACGCAATGAGGATTCCGTCTGTTCTATTTGGGCTTTGAGGGCTTGGATTTGTGCACGCGCAGAACGCAAATTCGCTTCCGCCGTTTGGAGAGCTTCTTGTGAAGTGACTTGAGTTTTGATCAGATTTTGCTGCCGCGTATATTGCAACTGCGCCAAGGTCAAAGAGGCTTGTCGATCCTCCAGCTGGGCTTGTAGATTGCGCAACTGCGCACGACTGGCATCCACACTCGCTAGATAGACCGTTGGATCTATTTCTGCGAGCAGATCATCCTGCTCAACTTCATCCCCCACTTCGACATGAATCTGTGTAAGCTGCCCTGACACCTGCGCACCTACTTCGACATAGTCTCTTGGTTGCAACTTCCCCGTTGCCGTCACTAGATGCTCCAGATCGCCTCGCATCACACTCACGGTATTCTGTGTAAGTGTCGAGTTCTGTGGGGCGTAATAGCGGTAGATCCACACGCCAGCCGTGACAAGGACTATAAGGAAAAGACCTATAAGGATTTTTTTCATCGGATTATCCAATCTACATTCTTTAGCGGATTATCCGGCTCTGACCTCTGAGTAACAATAAAAATCCCAAGACTTTACATGACTTTACAAGCACATCACTCAAAAACCGATGAACTCCAAGTCGCACAAGAGCACTTAAAGATTCAGCGGTTCGGTTGTTTAACGCGGCTCAGGCTCAGGGGGCCAAAGCAGATCTAGTGGACAGGAGGCAAACTCTGCTTTAAGTGCTCGGGCAAGTGTGTCAACCAGCCCTGAAGCCCTGCCTCCTCAACACGGAGAAGAGGATTGATTTGCCAAACCCAGCCTGCAGATTCTCCGGGGGACCGTGTCGTCAAGTGTATTGATCCAGGTGAAGAATCACTGAGCAGAGGTAAACCCAGCGTATGCGCAAAGGGCATAAGACGCGGATCTTCCAGAGTCACACCCGTGACCCCCGCCTCGAACAGCAGTGTCTCCAAAGCATACTGGGTCTCTTGAATTTGCCGAATCTGTTGAGCACGGTTGCGCTCAATCTGTGTTTCGTCTGGCCATAGTCGCTTTAAATCCTTTGCTGCCAAGTTGAGCATGAGCACTAGGTTATTAAAGTCCAACCAAAAATACTCATCATGCAGATTCGGCTGCAAAACTACCCTCGCCCCCCCTGGTGCCAACTCTTGCGCAATATCAATTGGAACACTACGCAAGTGTTGTTGACGCACCCAGGGATAGAGAGACCAAGCACTGCGAATCGATTCGATCGTCAGCACCGCTTCGGCCTCTGGTATCTGACTGGGATCCATACGACTCTGCCAATTGGGAATGCGGTTCATGGGCAAGGCATCGGGCGGTAAAAAATGACTTTTTAACTGCGTACCCTCTACCAAGGAAGCCGCAATTAACTGCACCACAGGCACGTTGGTTATTAAGGTTTGCGCCTTCAGGTTCAACGCCAAACTGACAAGAAGGATGCAGGTTCCGAGCTGCATTAAGAATTTCATAATATGGCTCTCCAGCGCCGAATCGCTAAAGCAAAAATAAAACTAGCGGAAGCGAGCATGACAATGGCAGCTCCCGAAGGAATGGGCAAAGCCCCAGCCATAGGTAAAAGAATGCCGAAGACACAACTTAACGTTGAGATCAGCACAGAATACAACACAAACTCACGGGCATTGCGACTCATCAAACGCGCGGCAGTCGCGGGGATGAGCAATAAAGCCCCCACCAAAATCGCACCCACAACCTTGACCGAAGCCACCGTCACTAACGCGATAATGAGGACAAAAATATAGTCATAGAGACGTACCGCGATGCCTTGTGTCATTGCCAGCTCAGGTGACAAGCTAGACAAGGTTGCACGATTTCCTTTGAATCCAAGCAGGAGTGTTAAAATTGCAGCAATGCCGAGCAATACCCAGATATCTAAGTCACGTACCGTTAAAATCGAACCAAAAAGTACATTTTCCAAGATATGGACATTGACACGTTTGGCGACAAACAAAATCAAAGCGGCACCTAAGGCAATAGCAAAGGATAAAAACACGCCGACTAGCGCATCATAGGGCACGGATGTCCGACTTTTGATCCAATGCAACAAAAGAGCAAAAATCACACAGAAAGCAAACAAAGTCACAAAAGGCTCTGTCGCAGGCTCACCAAGCAAGATTCCCAAGGCGACACCGGTTAAAGCGCCATGCCCCACTGCTTCAGAAAAAAATGCCAACCGCTTCACCACGACTAATGGGCCCAGCACACCTAAAAGAGGGCCAATTAATAGCGCCGAAACCAAAGCATTCGTCAGGAAGGCGTATTGAAACATATCAGGCAGATAACCTAATTCGTGGGCATAGAATACCCAGCTGCGAATCCACTCCATGCCCTAGCCTCCAACTCTTTGCATAACGTTCAAGCGCTCAGGCACACAGGGTTTGAGTGCTGGACGCAGCACGCTATGTCCGACTAATCCACCGGCGATCTCCCAAACTTGATCGGCATAGGTATGAATCCATTGCTGATCATGATGAATCACGATGAGTGTATGACCTGCGTCTCTAAGCTCCTGTAGTAACTGAGTAAAATGTGCCTGTCCTAGCTCATCCAAACCCGTCATAGGCTCATCCAAACACCAAAGAGCACAAGGACGTCGCAAAGCTTGTGCAAAAAGCAAGCGTTGCCGCTCCCCTCCAGATAGCTGCCCAAGACGTAGTTGCGCTTTCCCTTCAAGTCCCACACGTTCGAGCAGCTGCTCAACAAGGGTGAGCATGGATGCAGATGGACGCAGAAAAAAAGGACGTGAGCTCATCTGCATAAGCAAATACTCTTGAATGGTGAGCGGCAAAGTCGCCTCAAAAGCAATCTGCTGAGGAACGTAGGCCGTAGTTCGAGGCGCCCCTGCTTGCCAGTGGCGATATATCTTCCCTTGAAAAGGCAGCAAGCCTAACAAGCACTTTAGTAAAGAGGATTTACCTGCGCCATTAGGGCCCATCAAGACATGCATCTGTCCAGGTGCAAACCAGGCATCCATTGGCGCAATCAGTTCGACACGATTTAATGCCAAGCGCAGCTTCTGTACCTCAAGACTCACCGACATCAGGAGCCTCCCACGGCCAAATGCAATGCTTGCACGAGCGTTTTTAAATTATGCTCCATATCTCGCATAACTAAATCTGCATCATATTCACCATGTGTCATGTGCGAGAAATGATACAGCTTAACGCCGGTTGCTTCCTCGATCACACGAATATAACGATTATCCATATCCAGTTCGGTAAACAGCACTTGGATTTTTGCCGCCTTAATCCGGTCAATAGTGGCTTGTAATTGACTAGCACTGGGTTCTACTCCATGTGCAGGCTCAATAACGGTGTCGATACCGATTCCAAACTCTTGCAGCAAATAACCATAGGCATTATGTGTACTAGCGATCCTGACCTGTGAGAGATCCAAGGCTTGAAGCTGAGAGCGGTAACGATGTTTCAGCGCGCGGAGTTCACGCGCATAATTCAGAGCATTCGCCTGAAATACAGAAGCTTGCTCAGGCACCAATTGACCCAATTCACGAGCAATGGTGTAAATCTGACGAATCGCCGCATCAATTGAGACAAAAGTATGCGGATTAAAACTCGTTTGGCCCTGTCCATAGTTGAGCAAAGGCACATCAGCATTGGCGTGAATCTGTACAAGATGTGGCAACTCCAACTGACGCAAAGCCTGTACAGCAAACTCATCATGCCCTATAGCGTTCAGCACAATGGCATCCATACGCATGAGGCGCTGGATATCAGCAGGTTGCAATTCATAGTTGTGAGGATTAAAGCCACTTTCGATCAAGGGCAAAATATCGGCACTATCCCCCACTACTTGCTGAACATAACTGTAATAAGGATGCAAAGTGATCCCGACGGTTAAACGTTTTGCCTGGGCTAGGTTGGGTAGCACAGCCATTATCCATAAAAAAATCAGAGTTCTCATAACTTACCGGGTGCTGATCCAATGATCCTGAGGCAGGCAATCCTGACCAACAGGGTGAAGGGAATAAGAAACTGGAAGATGCAGCCAAATTTGTCTGTGCCAAAGCGCCAACACAAATCCCGCATGCGTGCTCGTAGGACTCAAGTGGTAGCAACCAGGGCTTAACTCTTGCCACGTCAAGCCCTGATCAAAGGGAGGGATGCCAGCCGCCTGAATCATTTCAAGGGACGGATAGGTATCCGTTGGCATCATAAAAGTCAGTTCTTCAAGCGCAATACTTAACTCCGTCAGACGTTGCTGATCGAACGTTGACAAAACAGGCATGAGTGAAGCGGACTCTCCGGGATCCTGACGCCAATGAATCCCCAAAACGCTGAGCAAAAGAATACCGAGAATGGATAGGGCAACCCAAAGGGTTTCCCTACGTCCATCATTGGGTATCACCTCTTCACGAAGGCTATGCAAAACTGAATTAGAGTTCGGCATAATCATACTCAGCAGGATCTTCATGGCCGGCATCAAACTGAATATAAAAAGGTTGATCCTGCCAAGTGAAGGTCGCTCTTGAAAAGTCATCTGCCGTAGCACGTGCCAAAGGCTCTTCGTCGTAACTAAACATGACAACCTCCGCACCGACGGCATCCGTGCCATCACTAAAGCCTACCTGGCAGATCACCTCGTCTACTGCTTTTTCGCAATCTATGTAGGGATAGTGCGACCACGCAACTTGCGTGGTAAAGACACATAACACCGCACCTAATAAGATGCCTGAGCAGCACCCTGAGTAGTCTCTTAAAGAGTGCTGACGACTCATTGTGGAGCCACCTCGACACTGAGTAGATAATTCACGGCAACTTGATCCGCTAAAACACCATCTCCTTCTTGACGCATATTAATACTTAAGAGATGCGGACCTGAGTGCTCAGGGGTAAAGCGAATGCGTCCATCCTTATCCGTAGTGAGATCTTGTTGCAGACGTGAAGAGCGAAATGCCGTACCGCCTGGCACCCATTCTGCGTGCAAACCTACGACCGGCGCACCGTTAAAGAGAAAACGTAGCTCGGCTTCTTCACCCACAACCAAATCGCTTGGATGTGTAATAGCATCCAGTTCAAAACCCTGGCCTTTTAACTCCAAAACCTCACGTGTCGGTGCTTTTTGAGTGACATAAAAAGCAGCAATGTTCTGCATCATGGTCGTTTGAATTTCACGCGCTTCCTTAGGAATTTGTGAAGCGACTTCAACCTTATTACCCATCACACGACGCTGAGTATCACGCCCTCCGATGTTATAACTCGTCATATAACGTGGCGACATCGCTAACTCAACCTTATAGGTTCCCTGCTCAGTCAATTCGAAATCAAACACACTGCGTCTTTGCCCTTTAAAATAAGAACCCATACGCTGGCGTTCACCACCCGGACGAAAAATCGCAACCTGATCAACAGGAATCGCTTTATCAAAACCAAATACACCATGCGAAGCTGTTGCATCAACGGTCACCCAATGGCCTTCCTCTGTTGATACATTAAACTCGCTCGGTAACATCCACATAGGATGCGCGCTCACTTGCACACCCAACAAGCTTAAAGAAAGCCCCGACGCCAAAGCCAACATTTTGATTTTTTTCATTGTTACTTTCCTCCCGTTTTAATAAGAATTTCACCTAACTCCTCAGTAGGCTTAATTAAGTATCGTTGAGCAGACGTTGTATCCACACGCTCTCTTACCCAACTTCTATTCCCATGCTCACGCGCTGCTTCCACATTTACCCAATAGTATCCAGGCGCAACCTTAAGACCCTTTTGATCCGTACCATCCCAGGTCAAACGATATTGACCCGGACGTTTAGTCGCTCCAGTCACAGCATCCAACTCACCTTGATCATAACGCCCTGCTTTGCGCCACCACCGCCGCATATCTTTCAACCAATCTGGCTCTTTACGCCAAACCTCAAGTGTTTTGACGACCTCTTCCTGCTCATTCTCAATCCAGATAGCAACATAAGGTCGATAAACCATAGGGCCTGTAAATGAAGGCAAAGTTACCTCTATCTCAGTTTTCGATTGTGCATGCAAAACTGGTGTGTGAAACATACATGCTAAAGATAAAGCACACAGAGCCTTAAAATAATTCGCCTTCATAATAGAATCCCCCAATATATAATAAACATAATAGCTGCACCCATACCGGCCAATGTTAGCGTACGTGGCCGTCTTTTAGGATGAAATAAAACCAACCACATTCCTGTTAAAGTAAATAAAAGCATAATGATGGCCGCCACATCTATAAACACACTCCATATTTCTCCACTATAACGCCCCATATGTAGATCATTTAAAATGGCCAACCAACCAAAAGATTGCTCTTCGATAAATAGATAAGATTCTTCAGGAATAACCTCAATCAAACTGTAACTTCCAGGACGACGGATATCGATTGTTAACATCCCTTCATCTTCATTCCAATCAAACTTGATCTCACCCGAGGAAATATTATTTTCATCCTTAAGCCACAACCATACTTGACTTGCCGCTAGCATAGGATCGGATTGCCACAACTGCGTTTGGCTCCATACGAGCGGCAACTCAGATTCAATAGAGTAAAGTTGATCAGGTTCTGGAAGCCAATGACGATTATTTAATGTCAGTCCTGTTAGGGTAAAAAACAGCATGACAAATAACATACCCATTGAGGTATAAATATGAAGAGGACGCATCCAACGCTGGGTTTTTGAAAGATATTTCATGATACGTTAAAAAGTAAGTTTATATAATATTATTTATAAATGATAATGATTGTCAAAATCATTTTTGTAAATAAATGTAAAGCTGCGCGTATTCAACGCATATATTCCAAAAAAAAGCCGCTGAAGAAAAACCACAACGGCAATGGATGAAGAATGTTGAAAAGGTTTAAATCAGAAGCTTAAGTTTGCGGATAACCACAAACGACGTCCATCTAAAACGGCTCCTTTGGTTGACTGTGTTTGATGACTGTATTCACTGGCGTAATAGGTATCGCCGTTATACTCATAAGCCTTATAGGCTCTAAAATCCTTGTTTAACAGGTTTTCAAGCGTACCGCTCAGACGCAGATTACGTGTTAGCTGATAGCTACCCCCTAAATCAAGCAATCCATAACCTTTAATGTCACCGACGGCATCATACAATGCCTTGTTTTGCCCAGCGCTTGGTGCAGTATCAAAACGACGGCTTTCACCACGATAGCTAGCATTCAGCCAGAGGTTTGCCTGAGGTGTTGCCTGCCAGCTCAAACGCGCATTCGCAAGATGACGTGGCGTATCACTCAGCTCTCCCACCACCTGGCCGGTTTGATCTTCAATTTCGGTTTCGGTATAGGTGTAGTTAACTGACAGATTCCAGTCAGGTGCCAGTGGAATTCTAGCCGCCAGCTCTATCCCCTCTGAGCGGGCTTTATTCAGGTTTTCTGTCCAGCCAACCGTTGACTGCCCAGCAAAGCCGCTCAGATTATAACAATCACTTGGCGCAGGGTTCTGGATCGGATCGGAGCCACTGCCATCATAATTACAGTTATAACGGGTCGTGCTGCTAAACCGGTCTTTTATACGACTCTGGAACAGCGTCGCATTAGCACTGAAACCATTATCCTGTTGATAGTAGACGCCTAATTCACCGTTAATGCTTTTTTCCGGATCAAGACCAGGGTTGCCCACAGTCGCGGTCGCGCCCTGTGCTGTAATACCATTAATGCCATTATATAGCGCATCGACATTAGGTGTTTTATAACCCGTACTCACACCACCTTTCAGCGTCCAGTGGTTATCTAGCCTATAAACCGCATAGGCGCGCGGTGTAATATGACTGCCAAAGAATTCGTTATGATTGTAACGTGCGCCAAGTGTTAGCATCAGGTCATCGGTAACAGACCACTCATTCTCGGCAAACAGCGACCAATCATCCTGTTTAAATTTGTTCGGCGCAACACCATCGATCATCTCAGCTTTCCAGTACTGGCCGCCCACTGTAAAGAAGTGGCGATCACCTAAGGGCTGCATGTACTTAGTGTCAAAAATTAGATTGGTGGATTCCAACTCACGAGGGTCCTTGACATTTTTACCGGGAATACCGGTATTGGTCGGATTATTCGGGTTACCTGGAATAGTTCGACCAATGGTTTCAGTCTGATTACGCATCCAACTCGATTCCCAGGTACCCTCACCGACCCGACTGATATGCCCAATTGCAAACTGCTCACGATCATGGCGCAATTCATCATCATAACCACGCCAGTTAGTAGCGGTGTCGTTGTTACTCAACTTGCGGTTATCGGGAGTTCCGTTGTCATAAGTCTGCTTGGAGATATCAAAATCAAACCATAGATCATGATTTTCATGTGCCAGCAGGTCCAACCGACCACCAAAGGTGTAAATTTCCGCTTCCACCTTGCTCTGCCCACGAGCGTCAAGTTTGATTTGCTGCCCACCTACACCCTGCGCCGTAAGGTTATACTCATCACGATCAAAATAGCTGCCTCGTAGCGTTAGTCCCAGACGGTCTTCTATTAGAGGTCCACTTGCATAAAAGCTAGTTTTGCGGCTATCACCAAACTCGCTTTCTTCCTGGAAGGTGAACTCCTGGGTCAAGGAGCCGGCCCACTCATTGCCGACCTTGCGGGTAATAATATTCACAACACCACCGATGGCATCAGAGCCATAGAGTGTTGACATAGGGCCTCGAATGACTTCAATACGCTCAATAGCACTGACAGGCGGAATAAAACTGGTCGACATCTCACCAAAACCATTTGGCGTGATATTACCGGCGGCTCCCTGGCGGCGGCCATCAATCAAAATCAGCGTATAATTGGAAGGCATACCACGAATACTGATGTTTAGCCCACCCGTTTTACCCGTATTGCCTAGTACATCCACCCCCTCAACATCACGAAGCGCTTCAGCTAAATTAGAAAAGTTTTTCTTCTCCAGCTCTTCACGTGTCACAACAGAGATACTCGCAGGTGCATCAGTAATTTTTTGCTCAAAACCTGAAGCACTCACGACAAGATGATTTAGTCGTGTTGCATCTTCGGCATAGGTGAGGGTAGAAATAGAGGCTATTGCTGTGACCAGCAACTTTACACGTAACGGGGACATTCGCCACTCCTGTCAGATCAGACGTCGAGCAATACCTCTAGAATAGAGAGGTTTTGCTTTGGCTGGCTGACCCTAGCTAGGTTAACCCTAGTTAGGCGGCTGGCTAAAGACTTATAGGATTAAATTAAGTACAGCTCCAGGTCAGGAGCCCAAAAAATCATACAACCTATTTGGTTAAAATTAATTTCCCGCTTTTAGTTCTCGATAATCGGTAAATTTCATTTTCATGCTCAATTTCCAAACGGCCCAGATTTGAAAGCAAGATCTCGCTCTTGATACGCGGCGCTTGTGTAGCGACGGAAGAAGGAGATCCTTGCTCCAGTACAGCTCCTGCTTTTTCAGGCATAAGTGAGTCACCCATAACGCCTCCTTAACAATAATGCGAACTATTATCGTTAATATTAATTAAGAGTCAAGCGGAAACTTCATCTTTTGTAAGATTTGTACATGAGCGGTCAACAGCTTGGAGCTGTAAAGAAACGTATCGGGAATTTAGAAAAAAACTATTGTGAACGATAATAGTTTGCATTACATTAAGCATTCATTGACAGGTTGAACCCAAGAGCAAAGCGATTTGTTTACGGGCTCTAAGCACTTAAGCCGCAGTGATAGGTCCCCTATCCTGCGGTATTTTTTTAAGCAAAAAAAAGGAAGCCTAGGCTTCCTCTCGATACCACTGGGTACCCTCTCGGCTATCTTTTAGCACCACGCCTTGCTCAAGCAGTTGCTGCCGAATTTGATCCGCTCCAGCAAAATCTTTATTCGCACGCGCAGTGTTACGCGCCTGGATTAGAGCCTCAATCTCTTGATGAGTGATTGCTCCCTCTTTATCAGCTCCCTTTAGGAAAGCATCAGGGTCTTGCTGTAACAGGCCAATTAAACCGGCTAAGCGCTTTAATTCAGACGCGAGCTGTTGAGTACGCAAACCCGGCGTACGCTTGGCTTGATTTAACTCACTCACCAAATCAAACAGCACCGCCAGTGCTTTAGGTGTATTAAAATCATCCTCCATGGCTTCAATAAAGCGCGCCTCAAACTCCATTTCTGGCCATTCGTCCAGCAGAACGACACCCTGCAAGGCTTGGTAAAAACGCTCTAACGCGCTTCGCGCCTCTTTGAGGCTGGATTCTGAGTAATCAATATAACTCCGGTAATGGGCACTGGTTAGAAAATAACGCACGACTTCTGGGTTGTACTCGTTCAGTACATCACGAATCGTAAAAAAGTTATTCAAAGATTTAGACATCTTTTCCTGGTTCACGCGGACCGGTCCAGCGTGCATCCAGTAGTTCGCATAGGTACAACCGTTAGCTGCTTCGGATTGTGCTATCTCATTTTCATGATGCGGGAAAGGCAGATCAGGCCCGCCACCGTGAATATCCAGTGTGTGTCCGATGCAGCAACGTGACATGGCCGAACACTCAATGTGCCAACCTGGCCGCCCTTCTCCCCAAGGTGCTGACCAACTGACTTCGCCAGGCTTTGCGGCTTTCCACAGCACAAAATCTAATGGACTCTCTTTGACTTCATCAACTTCGATGCGTGCACCTGAGCGCAACTCTTCAATTTGCTGACCACTCAGCTTGCCATAACCGACAAATTTTTCGACGCGGTAATACACATCACCATTACTCGCCAGATAAGCATATTCTTTATCCAACAAGTCTTGGATAAACTCCAAGATTTCCGGCATGCTCCCAGTTACCTTCGGCTCATGATCCGGCGGCAACACATTCAGAGCACGTTCATCCTCATGCATCGCAGCAATCATACGCTCGGTCAGTGCTGCGGGCGTTTCACCATTTTCAGCAGCACGGCGAATAATCTTATCATCCACATCCGTGACGTTACGGACATAATTCAGCTCCCATCCGCGCCAGCGTAGAAAACGGCTGATGACATCAAAGGCCACCATGACGCGCGCATGCCCAATATGACAATAGTCATACACCGTCACACCACAGACATACATGCCAATCTTACCTTCATTCAGCGGAGTAAAGACTTCTTTGCGACGGCTCAGGGTGTTGTATATCTGCAGCATGCGATAACTCTTCAAAATTGAGTGGAAAACAATTTCAGCAAAATCAAAAAATAAGCGCGAAAGTATACTGTATTTCGGCGTTGAAGTGACGGCCTTTAATCTGCTTTGATCAAATGCTGTTTGAATGGAATCGGCAAACGCGCAATTTCGGCACGTCCTAATAGGCTACGCTCACGGGTGATGATCAAAGCATCTTCTTGCCAAAGAACCGCTTCCCACTGCCCGGGGGGATCAATCTTAAACCGTCTAGCCTGCTGCCAATCCGGCAACTGACCAAGCTTAAGAGGTAACAACCAAACAAAAGATTCCACACTCAATCCATAGATTTGATACCCCAACAGCGCTAGAAGGCCACTTTCCGCATCATAATCCGCTGCGGTAATCAGACCCTGCACCGGATACTCAGCCTCTGCCGAACGAGACTGGGTCATCTGTGTTTTATTAAAGCGATACAAGCGTGTGTGCTGATTAGACCAATTCTTACTAAACAACCAGAGTTCATCCCCGACAACGGCCAGCGCCTCACAGTCTTGATCATGGCGATGACGTCTCACCTCTGTTTGCCGATCCGCCATACGCAGATCCAATTGAGTGCTTGGCACCACACCTTGATGCCGTGTCCGTTCTAGATCTGCCCAGGCCACTCGATAGATTTGCAACCATTCACGATCACCCAAATTATTACCACAATCAGCAATATAAAGATGCTGCTCGTCCTGAGCGAGATCTTCCCAATCGATATTCACCGATTTCAGTGGGTGCACCTGGCGCAACACCTCTCCTTGGGCGGAGATTTCATAAAGATGAGCGCTATGGCCACTGTCATTATGGGTCCAAAAGCGCCCCTGATATGCCGCAAGACCCGAGCTTTCAGCAAGATCACCAGGCAAAGCATGGCGCACTTGCGCAGTCAATACTGAGGGGATGACGTAGGAGGATTGCGCGGAGAGAGGAGAGGTCGGTACCGACCTCTCTCCGCAAGCGACCAACAACAGGCAGATGCTTGCTACACAGCTGTGGCTAAGTGTTTTGAAGGCAATTGGCAAACCCAAAGCTTATTGACCTTGAATCTTCGCCCAAGAGTCACGCAGTGTTACGGTACGATTAAACACCAAACGCTCAGGACGAGAATCGCTGTCGACACAGAAATAGCCCATACGCTCAAATTGGAACTTGTCTCCTGCCGCCACCGCAGCCAAACCCGGCTCAGCACGAGCTTCGGTCAAGGTCACTAAAGATTCGGGGTTCAAGTAATCCAAGAAGGTGCGTGTTTTATCCGCTTCAGGATCTGCCACTGAGAAAAGACGGTCATATAACCGCACCTCACAGGGTAAGGAACGCTCAGCATTCACCCAATGAATGACACCGTTTGCCTTATAACCTTCTGGATTAGCGCCCTTAGTGGCAGGGTCGTAGGTGCAAAGCAGCTCAACAACTTCACCCTCTGCGTTTTTGATCACTTCCTCACAACGAATAACATAGGCACCCCTTAGGCGCACGGCTTCACCGGTAGCCAGACGCTTCCATTTTTTCGGCGCCACCTCTTCAAAATCTTCTTGTTCAATCAAAATATGGCGACCAAAGGACACTCGGCGACTTCCCAAACTGTCATCTTTAGGATGTGCCGGTAACTCAAACCACTCCTCCTCCCCTTCCACGTAATTGGTTAGAGTGATTTTCAGTGGGCGCAGCACACACATAGCACGGGGCGAGTTCGCATCAAGATCTTCACGAATCGCGGCTTCTAGCATGGCCACATCCACCACGCCATTAGAACGTGTCACGCCAATCATGTCACAGAACTGACGTATCGCTGCCGGCGTGTAACCGCGACGACGCAGGCCAGAAATCGTCGGCATGCGTGGATCATTCCAGCCAGACACATGCTGTTCATCTACCAACTGTTTGAGTTTGCGCTTACTGGTTACGGTGTAATTCAGCTCTAAACGAGAGAACTCATACTGCTTAGGCACACAGGGAACAGGCAGGTTTTGAATTAACCACTCATACAGTGGGCGATGATCTTCAAACTCCAAGGTGCAAATCGAGTGCGTGACCCCTTCGATGGCATCGGACTGGCCATGCGCGAAATCATAGGAGGGATAGATACACCAATCATTGCCCGTCTGATGATGATGCGCATGACGAATGCGGTAGATCACCGGATCACGCAGATTAATATTCGCCGCAGCCATATCAATTTTGGCACGCAGTGAGCAGCTGCCTTCGGGTAAGTCACCTGATTTCATCTGCTCAAACAGGGCTAGGTTTTCTTCAACACTGCGCTCACGGTAAGGGCTGTTTTTGCCAGGCTCGGTCAGCGTGCCTCGATACTGTCGCATCTCTTCGGCGCTGAGATGATCCACATAAGCCAAACCTTGCTGAATGAGATGGACCGCCCAATCATACAACTGCTGGAAGTAATCCGATGTGTAGCGCACCTCTCCCGCCCATTCAAAACCTAACCAGCGTACATCTTCGATAATTGAGTCGATATACTCTTGGCTTTCTTTTTCAGGGTTGGTGTCATCAAAACGCAGGTTACACTCCCCGGCATATTTGACAGCGGTCCCGAAGTTCAGACAGATGGATTTCGCATGGCCAATATGCAGATAACCGTTCGGTTCAGGCGGAAAACGTGTCACGACCCGATCATGACGTTGTTCCTGCAAGTCCTGCTCAATAATCTGATGTATAAAGTTCGTAGGCTTAACCGTTTCGTTTTTGGACATATAGGCAACTTATGCTGGCTGAAGTGACAGGCGGATTCCGACCCGCATCCGAATTAACCGCGGATTATAACCATTCTTAAGTCAGGAAATCACGGGATTCAGGGAAAAGAGTCTAAGCTCAAGCCTATCGAAAAATCTGAACTAGGTGAGTTTCTTAAGATGCTTGTTGCGATACATTTTTTGATCCGCCAGGTTATAGAGCTTTTGTAAGCTGTAGCCTTTGTAGATATCCGCTTCAGCGATACCGCAGCTGTAATACAAGCTCTGCAGAGGCGAAGAAGCTTGATTGTGATCCTGTATCAGTTCGCTTAACCGCAGCAGAACCGGTTCAAGTGAGGCTTCGCTCACTTTGATCAGGAGTACCGCAAACTCATCCCCTCCCAGGCGCGCCACCAGATCCGATCCACGAAAAACCTCTTTTAAAATCGCGGCAAAACGGATCAGCACCTGATCACCGGCTTGGTGCCCAGCTTCGTCATTAATGCGCTTGAAATTATCTAGATCAAAATAGAGCAAACTTGCGGGCAAAGACTGTTGCTGACAAACCGACAAAAGATGCTGGGCTCTTTGCTCAAACCCACGCCGATTCAATAATCCAGTGAGGTGATCTTCTGAGAGCATCTGACTGGTCGCGATTTCATCCTCGACCATTGCCGTTAATTCACTCAGTAGTTGTTTATCCTGCTCACTAAAGGTACGGGCTTCCGCATCGATTAGGCACAGAGTACCTAATTTGTCACCTCGTGGGGCGCGTACTGGACAGCCCGCATAAAAGCGAATATGAGGTGCTTCAAGCACCAAGGGATTATGCGCAAATCTTGGATCTTCCAAGGCATTTTCGACTAGAAACACCTCTTCTTGCTCAATCGCATGGGTGCAAAACGAGATGGAACGATCGGTTTCACATACGTCTAGGCCAACACGTGACTTAAACCATTGGCGCTCGGCATCCACCAGTGAAATCACACAGGTGGTCACTTTAAACAGGCGCTGCGCTAGACGTGTAATACGATCAAAGCGATCCTCTGCCGGAGTATCCAGAAGATTCAGTGAGTGCAGTGTTTGTAAGCGTTGCTCTTCGCGGCGCTGGATACGCTCTTGCATCCAACGCTCGATCTGCTCAGCCGACATAGGCCGACCAATATAATATCCCTGTGCGCGATCACAATTCAGTTCCTGAAGAAACTCTAAAGCTTCCTGATTCTCGATCCCCTCTGCGGTGACCTTCAAACCCAAACTGTGTGCCAACTCGATAATCGCTTTAATCACCATACGTGATTCATGCGAGTCCGCCGAAGTCATCACAAAAGAACGATCCACTTTGACTTCCGAAAAGGGCATGCGCACCAGTTGCAGCATGGAAGAGAAACCCGTGCCAAAGTCATCTATAGATAACTGAAAACCCTTCATGCGCAAGCGTGTCAGCAGATCCAAGGAGGCTACTGGATCTTCCATTGCCCCAGTTTCTGTTAACTCAAAGATGATCGCACCCGGCGAGATCTCAGCGCTTTGGCACAGCTCCATTAATTTAGGAAAGAAATCAGCACTGGGTAAGGAGTGCGCAGAGATATTTACCGAGAGTGTCAGCTCAGCACGATGCCCCAAGCTCAGATATGACAAGGACTCTTGACTGAGAAAAGTATGAAACCAAGGTAAAGCCTGCGACATAACCTGCAGCGTCAGCTCATCAATCAGACCCTGTTTTTCGGCCAGGCTGATAAACAGGTCTGGTGGAATAAAACCCTGCTGCGGATGGATCCAACGCGCCAAGACTTCAAATCCGACCAGTGCACCACTGCGACACTCAATTTTAGGCTGATAAACCACGCTCAACTGTCGCTGCGCCAGCGCCGTTTGCAAATCCAACACACTGACTTCAGGCAAGGCTAAAGGCGAAGGTGTCGCCAAACCCACCGCCTGATGCGTTTCAGTCACCTCGGCCAACATCAAAGAGCGCAGGGATTTTGGAGAGATCGGCCGAGTGAGCACCCCGATGACCTGCAATCCATGCGCCATCCCTGAAAGACGTACAGCTTCTAATAAGCGTTGACTGATATTGCCCATCAACAAAATACGGGCATCAACCTCCAGATCAGCCAGACGCAACAACAGCTCAACACCGTCGACACCTGCTAGGGTCACATCAATGAGAAGATGGTCAGGCTGCCATGCCGATAAAAGATCAAAGAAGCTACTTACATCTGTTGCGGTGCGCAACTCCATACTGGGCAGCCCTGCCATTTGTAGGAGTTCTTTGCCCGTACGTGCTTCTGCATCTAAAATCAGCAAACGAACTGCCGTCATTCCACCCCCTCTTCCCGATCGTCAATTAAGCGCTAAGGTCCGCAAGCGCATCAATGAGTGAAGTATACTCCAGACCCCATTTTGGCGAAAGTTGAGGCACAGCTTGTACGCCTAAGTCTTTTGCTGCACAGTCTTTTTTATCTGCAGCCGACATCCTCCCCCGCCTCTGGTAAACTTATTTTTCTGTCGTTAATCAGCCCGATCAGCCTTATGAATCCACAACACACGCTCCCCCCTACCGATGACTCGCCTACCCCCACGACCTCTGCTCGGCCAGAAAGGATCGAAGTGGCGATTATCGGAGGTGGCCCCGCAGGCTTAATGGCTGCGGAGGTCTTGCTCGAAGCGGGTCGCCAAGTTCATCTCTTTGACGCCATGCCAACCCTCGGGCGCAAATTCTTAATGGCGGGGCGCGGAGGGCTCAACCTCACACATTCCGAAGACGCGCACAGCTTCCAAAAACGCTTTTATGAGCAGAGCGATACCCTAGCGCCGATGCTGAAAACATTTACGGCCGATGACATACGTGCCTGGACGCAAGCATTAGGCATTGAGACGTTTATCGGCAGCTCAGGGCGCATCTTTCCTACAGAGATGAAAGCCGCACCCTTACTACGCGCCTGGTTATCACGCTTAAAACAATTAGGCTTGGTCGTCCATACACGGCATCGCTGGTTAGGCAAAGACTTAAACACACACTGCCTGCATTTTTTGACCCCAGATGGATCTCGCACCTATCAAGCGCAAACCACCCTGCTTGCCTTAGGGGGTGGCAGCTGGGCCAAGCTAGGGTCGGATGGCGCCTGGGTGGATTGGCTTAAACATCTAGGCTGCAAGATCTCAACGCTGCGCCCTTGTAACGGTGGATTTGAATACCAATGGAGTGAGTTCATCTTGCGCCATGCCGGCACCCCTTTAAAAAACATCTGCTTGAGTTTTCACACCGCCGACGGCCATCTTTGGCAGAAGCGAGGAGAATTGATGCTGACCGAGTCAGGGCTCGAAGGCAGTCTAATTTATGCCGCCTCGACCCCACTACGCCGAGGCTTAGAGGCTCAGGGCGAGATGCCAATTCATTTAGACTTAACCCCCGATCGAACCCCAGATGACTGGATGGCACGCCTGAGCCGCCCGCGCGGCAAGCGCTCTCTATCTAAACATTTACAAAACTGCGGCCTATCACGCCTACAGATCGATCTGTTACGCGAGCGCCTGAGACCCGAACAGCTCGACAATCCCACCGAGTTGATCCACACACTCAAGCACTACCCGGTGCGCATTCTGGCAACCCGACCGATCGATGAGGCCATCAGCACAGCCGGCGGTTTATGCTTTAGTGAACTCAATCCGCAATTGATGTTAAAACGCTGCCCGGGCGTTTTTTGTGCCGGAGAAATGCTGGATTGGGAAGCCCCCACCGGAGGTTATCTGCTGACAGCCTGCTTTGCGACGGGTCGTTGGGCCGCACAAGGGATGCTCGACTACCTTGCCTCTTCAGAAGATCAACCAAGCTTAACGACGACTTAAGAAAACACCCAACACACGAATTTGATGCAGACCTCATCGACTTGAGTATAATACGGCCCTTGCTTAATCAATCAGGATAGATACCGATGATCGTACTCCACACTAACCATGGCCGCATCACTCTTGAACTGGATTATAAAAAAGCCCCGAAAACTGCTGAAAACTTTGAGCAGTACGTCAAAGAGGGTTTTTATGATGGTGTCATTTTTCATCGTGTGATTGATGGCTTCATGATTCAGGGTGGAGGTTTTGAGCCAGGCATGGTTCAGAAAAAGACACGCACCAGCATCGAAAATGAAGCGGACAACGGCCTCTCCAACTTGGCAGGTACCATTGCGATGGCTCGCACCATGGATCCACACTCCGCTTCAGCGCAATTCTTCATCAATGTTTCCGATAATACCTTCTTAGATCACAGCGCCAAGACCATGGAAGGCTGGGGTTACGCTGTTTTCGGTAAAGTGACTGAAGGCCTGGATGTGGTCAACGCCATTAAAAAAGTTAAAACCACATCACGCGCCGGCCATCAAGACGTTCCGGCTGAAGATGTAATCATCGAACGCGCTGAAGTGATCGCTGAAGCCGAGTAAGCCGATCGATGTCAGACTTGCTGCCTACCCGGTTGTTGTTGATCTCCGATCTTCATTTACAGCCGGGTCGCCCCGATATCACTCAAGCTTTTTTGTGGTTTCTGCAGCATAAGGCTCGTGGCGCCGACCAGCTCCTGATCCTAGGCGATTTTTTCGAATATTGGATTGGGGATGACGCGCCACTGCCTCCCGCCGATGAAGTTTCTTTAGCCTGCCGAGAGCTTGCTGATTCAGGTACGAAAATTTTCTTCCAAGCCGGAAACCGTGATTTTTTAATCGGCTCAGACTGGTTAGCACAATCCGCCATCCAACCCTTACCTGAACTCTGCCTTTGGCCTTTCCCCGATGGTCAACTCAGTTTGCTTCTGCACGGCGATCAGCTGTGTACTCAAGACCTCGCCTACCAAACTTTCCGCCAACAAGTTCGCCAACCGGCTTGGCAAAATGCTTTTTTGCAGCGCCCGATTAACGAGCGCCGCGCCCTAGCAGAACAATTACGCAGTGAAAGCCAGGCTCAAAGCCAATACAAAGCGGAAGCCATTATGGATGTCGAGCTGAGCGCAGTATTAAAGGCTTTGACAACAGCCCAAGTGGATCGCATGATTCACGGCCACACCCATCGCCCCGCGCATCACCTATTAGAACAGCAAGACGGCTCTCAGGCAGAGCGCTGGGTGTTAGGGGATTGGGATAAACTGGGCTGGTATCTTGAAGCCAATCCCTCAGGATTAAAACTGATCTCTTTTGATCTCACCTGTTTGCAGCCAGGCGCCCAGCATCAGACAGGAACACCACTGTGAAAACGAAATTCACTATCTGGCGTTTCAATTAACTCACGCTCAACCTCACGGAAAAACGCAATACGTTCAGTGATCGGCTCACCAGCATAACTCTCCGCCAAAGAGAGATAGTCCTGATAATGCCGAGCCTCTGAGCGTAGAAGTGAACGATAAAACTTTGCTAACACCTCATCCAAATGCGGCGCTAAACGCGCAAAGCGCTCACATGAACGCGCTTCTATAAACGCCCCTATAATCAGCACATCCACTAAACGCCCAGGCTCCGATGTACGCACATACTGGCGTAACCCATGAGCATAACGAGAAGGGGTCAGATGCCCATACTGCATACCCCTCGCCTCCATAATCGCCAGCACTTGTTCAAAGTGGATCAACTCTTCTCGTGCTAAACGCGACATCTTATTTAAGAGATCAGCGCGATCTACATAACGAAACATCAGTGTCATCGCGGTGGATGCCGCTTTTTTTTCACAATGCGCATGGTCTGTTAGCAACAACTCAAGATGCTCGGGTTGTGCCGCCGCATGAATCCAAGCATCCGGGGTCGGACAGGGTAAAAACGCTTCAATTTCCTGCAGGGGTGTTTGCATCATTTTCAGCACTCATCTCCAATCAAATCAAAAAATAAATCTATGTAAATCAGCGAGCTATTAGTTAATGTTAAGACGTAGCATTAATCAAGAAACCGAAGTTTTGTCGGCCGTCTCCTGTACCAAGGTCTGCACAGCCAGGGCCATCTCAGCATCATACTCCGCCTGCACCTGCAACTTTTCGCCATCCGGGAGCACAAGCCGCAACTCAGCCGCATGCAGCATTAGACGCTTCAGCGCTAAAGCACGCATTTTTTTCAACCCTTCATCCGGGGCATACTTTTCATCCCCAATAATGGGATGACCAACAAATTGAGCATGCACACGGATCTGATGCGTCCTTCCCGTTAGAGGACTGGCCTCAACCAAAGTGGCCAGATCACCGAAGCGGCGCAAGACTTTAAACTCGGTAATGGAGGCCTTACCTTCTGCATCCACACGGACGATCCGCTCACCTGATTTCAATTCATTACGCAACAAGGGCGCCTCAACACGCTGCTGGCGATTCGCCCAACGCCCCAGCACCAAGGCATGATAAATTTTGCGTACCCGCTTTTCTCTCAAAGCCTCATGCAGATAGCGCAGCATACTGCGCTTTTTAGCCACCATAATGCAGCCAGAGGTATCCCGATCCAAACGGTGCACCAGTTCAAGAAAACGTGCCTCGGGACGCATCTGACGCAAGGCTTCAATTAATCCAAGATTGATGCCACTGCCGCCATGCACAGCCAAACCTGAAGGTTTATTGATAATTAAAAGTGCATCTGTTTCATATAGGATCGCTTGCTGTAGATGCTCGGTGAGACTTCGACTCACCGGTGCTGCCACTTCTGCTTCACTGACACGTAACGGCGGCACACGCACCTCATCACCGAGCTGCAATTTATATTCAGGCTTAATTCGTTTTTTATTAACGCGCACTTCGCCTTTTCTTAAAACTCTATAAATCAGCGTTTTAGGAACACCTTTTAATTGTGTACGTAAGAAGTTGTCGATGCGCTGGCCGGCACTTTCAGCATCGATACTGAGTAACCTGACTTGTGGACGTGAGTCTTGTTGACTATCGGACATAATGATGTTTTCTAAGTGGCTGATTGATGCAAAAACCCTTTGCTGCTATATTCTAGCGCTGCTGTCGGCAATTGGCTTTAGTAAATTTCAAATCAAGCCAAGCGACTCCAGTACGCAAGGCGTACGCTGTGTGCGTCCACTATCCGCACCTTGTCTTCGCCCGCCGGCAGTCAGTGTGAAATCGTTTTCTTAGGTTTCACCCTTTATTAACACGAATTTTGCACAACGCTTTCACCTCCCTCGCCTAAGCGCGAAGGTCCGGTTGGAGGTGAAGATGCACGCTAACCCAGAAACTACGGTAGTGTTTAGATCGTAGACACAAGGCATCCAAAATAAGCAAATTGGTTAGCGTTTCCTTCACCGCCGATAGAGATCACCGCTGTTCTACAGCGGATGAGCAGTTGTTTGCCGATCGCAGCAACTGATCAGAAGACTGGACACTGGTTACCCGATGCTTAGGCATTGCGGGGGTCTATGCGTTGTGTTTTTGAGAACACAACACAATGAAAAGAATGCTCATCAACGCCACCCAATCTGAAGAGGTGCGCGTCGCGTTAGTTGATGGCCAGCGTCTATTTGACCTGGACATGGAATCTGACAGCCGTGAACAGAAAAAAGCCAACATTTATAAAGGTCGCATCACTCGGGTTGAACCCAGCCTGGAAGCGGCCTTTGTTGATTATGGCGCTGAGCGTCATGGCTTCTTACCACTGAAAGAAATTTCCCGTGAGTACTTCGCCAAATCGCCTGAGCGTGGCCAACGCCCTAATATCCGCGAAGTGGTCAAAGAAGGTACTGAAGTCTTTGTACAGGTCGATAAAGAAGAGCGTGGAAACAAGGGTGCTGCCCTCACCACCTTTATCAGCCTGGCGGGTCGTTACCTGGTACTCATGCCGAACAATCCACGCGCTGGAGGCATCTCACGCCGTATTGAAGGCGATGATCGTACTCAATTAAAAGAAGCCCTGTCGGGAGTGAATGTTCCCGAGAACATGGGTGTCATTATTCGAACTGCGGGGATTGGGCGCAGCAGTGAAGAGTTGCAGTGGGATTTAGATTATCTGACCACGCTCTGGGAAGCGATTCAATCCGTCAGCGCCCGTCCAGCTCCTTTCTTGGTTTACCAAGAAAGCGGTGTCGTCATTCGCGCCATTCGTGACTATCTTCGCGCCGACATAGGTGAAGTGCTGATCGACAACCCACAAGTCTATGAGCAAGCCCTGACCTTCGTGCGTCAAGTGGTACCGACCTACGAAAATCGCGTCAAACTCTATAAAGAAGCCACCCCGCTCTTCAATCGCTTCCAGATTGAAAGCCAAATCGAAACCGCTTTTGAACGCGAAGTCCAACTGCCTTCGGGTGGGTCGATTGTGATTGATCCGACAGAGGCTCTGGTTTCTATCGACATCAACTCAGCACGCGCAACACGTGGCGGGGATATCGAAGAAACCGCTTTAAATACCAACCTTGAAGCCGCCGATGAAATTGCGCGTCAGCTACGTTTGCGTGATATTGGCGGCCTCATTGTCATCGACTTTATCGACATGACGCCGATTAAACATCAGCGTGAAGTTGAAAATCGCCTGCGTGATGCCCTGAAAATTGACCGCGCACGCGTACAGATGGGCCGTATTTCACGTTTTGGCCTACTGGAAATGTCACGTCAACGCCTGCGTCCTTCTTTAAGTGAAACGCGTGGCAGCGTCTGCCCACGCTGTAACGGTACGGGTATTATCCGCGATACCGGTTCACTGGCTTTGTCGATTATGCGTTTGATCGAAGAGGAGTCTGGCAAAGACCGTACCGCGCAGATACGTGCCATTCTGCCGGTCAGCGTAGCCACCTTCTTGCTCAACGAAAAACGTGCTGAAGTACATGCCATCGAGCAACGCAATGGCGTGCGTGTTGTGATTGTGCCGAATCCAAATATGGAAACGCCGCACTATGAAGTGGTTCGTTTACGTGATGACCACACAGTCACCACCACTGACAATTTGAGCTATAACCTGCCCACTCAACCTGAGCCACAGCAGCCTAACCCAGAAAATGGTCGCAGCAAGCCCGTCAAGCGTGAAGAAGCGGCGATAAAGAGCATCGCTCCACCAGCTCGCGCCATCACAGCTCAAGCCGAAGAGCCTACGCCCGCTCAGCCTGCCCACCCAACACCTACTGCGTCTCAAACACGCACCCCGGCGCCTTTTAAACAGCCAACTCCATCCTTGGCTAGCCGCGTCATTTCAACACTGCGTACGCTGTTTGCAGGCCCTGAAACTCCGGTGAATCCAAGCCCGGCAGCGCCTACGGCTCCCGAAACACGCGGCGAGGACAAACAACGCAAACCGCGCCAGGAGCGAGGGGGTGAGCGGCGACGCCCACAACAGCGTCGTGATCGTCGCCGTGATTCTCGTGAAGTGCGTGATGAGCGCGAAGATGAGATTATCACGATCGAGCCTGAGACCAGCCTCCCACCGATCGGCGAAAAAATCGCTGCTACAGCGGGCGAGGATGAAAACAACGGTCGCTCACGTCGTCGTCGCCGTAACAATGATCGCCGCCGCCAGGAAAAACCCGGTCAGGAAGCCTCTCAGGATCTGCCCGCAACTGAAACGACCGATGCCACTGAACTGGAAACCAGCCCACAAAATAACGACCAAGAACCGCGTGAGTCGCGTGGTCGGGGCCGCCGTCGCCGGGGCCAAGAACGTGTAGCCGCACGCAGCCTGGCACCCATCAGTGAAGCCAAGGCTGAAGAGAATCAGTCGCTCAGCACGACGACTGCAGAAGAGATAGAGGCAGAAATCACCGTTGCCGTGGAGCAAACTCCAGCCGCGCAAACGCTGCCTGGAGCCGCTTCCACTCTGCCTGAGCAGGTAATAACTGAAAGCCAGCCGCTGGATACAGCCGTTCGCGATACTGAGATCGATCTCCCCGAGGCACCTACCTCATTAACGGATATCGAAACAACAGCGCCTAGCACTGAAACTCAATCCGCTGCCGCGCAAACAAACGCCACGGCTGCAGTCGAAGCTGAGGAAGCCGTTGAACCCGAGATCAACAGCAGCCAAGCTCCCGCTCAAGAGGAGCTGGAGCTGAGCGCAGAATCCACTGTGGACAGCACGGCAGAAAGCCTACCGTCCACACCGATGCGGGCAACAGCTGATCAGGACACTGCCGCTCAGGCTGAGGTTGTGATTGAGCAGGAGCCTAGCAGCGCGTCTGAGCTGGTTCAGACTGATGCTGCAAGCATTGATAAAGACGCTGATCAAGAATCGGATGATCGCAATCAAGAGCACACGGAAGTTCGCACGCCTCAGACCACACAAGCTCAGTCTGAGCTGGCACTGGAATCGCCACAGGAAGTGGTTGCTGAAGTCCAAGCCCAAGAGGCTGAACCGATGATGGCAGAAGAAAACACGGAAGCTCGCCCTAAGCGCCGTGCCGCCAATGATCCTCGTGAGAAGCGTCGGCAGCAGGCCCGCTTAAGCGACTCCAATCAAGCTTAAGCGGTATAATAGACCTAGCCAATTTTGGCTCGGTCTTAGACAAATAAACCCTGGTCACCTCACGGTCACCAGGGTTTATTTTTTAGGCGGATATGTTGAGTTTTAGCAAGCTGGATTTGGTTTTAGTAGGCTGGATAGTTAAGCGGCTCCTGCTCCAACTCAACACCAAAACGCATCAACACATCCTTTTGTATCTCCGCAGCGAGCGCCAACAACTCCTCACGCCGCGCCTGTCCATAATGCACCAAGACCAAGGCCTGCTCTGTATGCACACCTACCTGCTCACGCCTTTTCCCCTTCCAACCACAGGCATCGATCAACCAGCCCGCGGCCAGCTTATATCCACCACTAGGTTCTGCATAAGCCACTAAATCGGGAAACTGCCTAAGCAACCGCTCATATTGACTGGCTGAGACGAGAGGGTTTTTGAAAAAGCTGCCGACATTGCCCAACACCTTAGGATCCGGAAGTTTAGCGCGCCTTAATCGACACACGGCTTCAAATACCTGCCAAGGGGTTGGAGACTGAGAGCCGCAAGCCTGCGCGAGCGCCTGATAACTGAGATCCACACAGGGACGACGCGAAAGCGTAAAGGTCACTGCCCAGATCCAGTAACGCCCAGGTTCAAGGGATTTAAAGCGACTCTCGCGATATGCAAAGGCACAGTCCGCAGGGGTAAGATCACACCAGTCACCGGTGTCGCGATCAAACGCTTGAATACTATGCACCCGATCCTTAAGCTCAACCCCATAAGCGCCTATATTTTGAATCGGTGCCGCACCGACCGTGCCCGGTATTAAGGCTAAATTCTCCAGGCCATAAAGTCCTTGCTGAAGACTTTTTTCTACACTGCTATGCCAAGACTCACCCGCCATCACTCGTAGCTGAATGATCTCGTCTTCTGCTTCAGACAACAACTCCCAGCCCTGAATGGCCATCTGCACAACCAAGCCCGGAATATGCTCGCCTAACACCAGGTTACTGCCACCGCCTAACAGCAGGACAGGTTGTGGATGCGCCTGAAGATAAGAGTGCAGCTGCGGCAGCTCTTCGACTTTGTCGACACGCACAAAACGTTCAGCCTGAGCCGCAAAGCCCAACGTATTCAGCGCACTCAGATCGACCCCTTCCTGAATAGACAAACTCACCCGTGTGCTTCCTGCGCCAGCCAAGCGGCCACTCTTTGTAAATCTTCAGGGGTATCCACACCTGCGGGAGGGATCTCATCGGCCTGCGCGACATGAATACGCACACCATTCCACAAGGCACGTAATTGCTCTAAGCATTCAGTCTCTTCAACCGCAGCGGGGGCCCAGGTCACAAACTCGTTTAACAAACGCACACGATAAGCATACAGCCCAATATGACGCTGCCAGTTAAATCCCTGTGGCATCTGTGTTTGCCCGTGCTGAGCAAACGCATCACGCGGCCAAGGAATCGCGGCACGACTAAAATACAGCGCCATCCCCTGACGATCCGACACCACTTTCACCACATTAGGATTCAATAAAGCCTCTATCTCTTCGATCGGTTCCGAGAGGGTCGCAATACCGGCCTCAGGAACCGCCATCAGGTTATGCGCGACTTGATTGATAATACGTGGTGGGATCAAAGGCTCATCGCCCTGAACATTAACCACGATATCATCCGCATAAAATCCCAACTGCTTAACTACTTCCTGCAAACGATCGGTGCCAGACGGATGCTCTGCACGCGTCATACACACCTCAGCACCAAAATCACGGGCAACCTGAGCGATACGCTCATCGTCTGTGGCAATGATGATACGCTGAGCATCACTCAAGCAGGCACGTTCATACACATGCTGCAACATAGGTTTACCGGCCAAATCGGCAAGCGGTTTACCTGGGAAACGGCTGGATGCATAACGTGCTGGAATGACAACGGAAAATGCCATACTCATTTTTCTTTCAAACGCTCTTCGCTGGTTAAGGTACGCGCCTCAGATTCCAATAACACAGGAATGTCATCACGAATCGGATAAGCCAAACCACTGCTGCGACAAATCAATTCATTGGCATCTCGATTCCACTCCAAGGGAGCTTTTGAGACAGGACAGACCAAAATATCAAGCAGTTTAGGATCCATATTCTTTTCCTTTCGCTAAAGAAGGTAATGAAGACAAACGCGCATTCAGCGCACTTAAAAATTCGTCAGGCAACTCCGCTTCCACAGCCAGATACCAAACATTGGGGTCGGCAAACTCTCGACACTTAATCGCATCTTTTGCCGTCATCACTAAAGTCATCTCTTTCTCACGCTGCAGATCGTCGGCTTGAAAGGGATGATGATCTGCAAAAATACGGGTCTGAAACGCCAAGCCTAAAGCCTTCAGCGTTTGAAAAAAACGCTCGGGGTTACCGATTCCAGCTAAGGCTAGCAAAGGCCCACGCCCATAGTGTTGGCACCAATGCGCCAGCTCGACGCGCGCGCCTGTTTGCAGGTGATAAAACGCAGAGGGCTTGAGCTGTAGGGTAAAACTGCCTGGCCAAGGATCAGCAGAAACGCCATTAATCAAACAGAAATCAACGCTCTTCAAGCGCTCAGCCGGCTCACGTAAAGGCCCCTCCGGCAGACAACGTGCATTTCCCAAACCGCGCTGCCCATCAATCACTGCGATTTCAATATCGCGATCCAAGGCATAATGTTGCATGCCATCATCACTGATCAAAATATCCACTTCGGCCTCAGCCAAAAGGTGGCGTGCTGCAGCCGGACGATCCGGATCGATGACTAAGGGCACCTGGGTCGTTTGTACGATTAATAAGGGCTCGTCTCCAGACGCCTCAGGACGTGAGTCGGGCTGCACACGGAAAGGAAAATGCGGTGGTTTGGCTTTATAACCCCGTGATATCACGCCCGGCCGCCAGCCTTGCTGACGCAAAAAATCGATCAAAGCCAAGACTACAGGCGTTTTTCCCGTGCCTCCAAGCGTAATATTACCGACCAATACCACCGGCACAGGGGCCTGCCAACGCCGCTCAGGATGTGCCAACCAAGTACGGCGGCGCCGAACCACGATGCTTTGATAAAGACTAGACAAGGGTCGCAGGCACTTTAACCAAGTTGATTTTTGATACCAGGCGGACTCAATACCACTCATCACAGCGCACTCATGGATTGGCTTCAAACTCAGCTTGCTGCTGCGTAGTGATACTCAAGCGGCTAAATCCCAATTGGCCCGCCACATCCATCGCCGTCACGACCGCTTGGTGGGGAGCCATCGCATCTGCGGTAATGATGAACGGCAACTCGCGTGAATCACCCGCAATTTTTTCCACTGCACGGCGCAGGGTCAGCGCTTGAGTATTGATGAGAACCTGATCATTGACACTATAGACACCATCCGCACTCACCGTAACATCGATGCGTTGCTGCACCGACTCGGCAGCTTCGGCACTGTCTGCTTCCGGCAGGGTCACTTGTAACTGTGTTTCACGCGTGAAGGTGGTGGTGATCATGAAAAAGATCAACAGCAAGAACACCACATCAATTAAAGGCGTGAGATTGACACTGAGCTCTTCGCGCTGGCTACGGGGAAACTTCACAGACACCCCCTTTTAGCTGAA
This sequence comes from Nitrincola tapanii, assembly GCF_008368715.1. Classification (GTDB taxonomy): domain Bacteria; phylum Pseudomonadota; class Gammaproteobacteria; order Pseudomonadales; family Balneatricaceae; genus Nitrincola; species Nitrincola tapanii. The sequence continues at coordinate 115,614 of NZ_SMRS01000003.1, read as the reverse complement.
ATTAACATCACGCTCGCCATGCACCACTTCAACCAAGCGCACCGCTTCTTGCTCCATGACCAGGACAAGACTGTCCACACGACGCTGCAGATAACGATGCATCACCAATGTCGGAATCGCGATGGCAAGACCGGCTGCGGTGGTGATCAATGCCTCAGAAATACCGCCCGCCAGAACATTCGCATTACCCGTTCCTTGCAACATGATCGCTGAGAAAACACGAATCATACCAATTACTGTACCCAACAAACCGAGCAGAGGCGTAATAGCGGCGATGGTTCCGAGTGAGTTTAGATAGCGCTCCATTTCATGAACGACGGGAGCGGCCGCCTCTTGAATACTTTCCTTCATGATTTCTCGACCATGACGTGAGTTATTCAAACCGGCCACGATCAGCGCCCCCAGCGGACTACCCTCTCGAATACTGCGCAAACGCTCAGGTGTCATTTCACCGCTACGAATTAACTCCCAAACCTCTGCCAGCAACCCTTCCGGCAAAATACGACTAGAGCGTAAAAACCATAGACGCTCTAAACAGATCGCGAGCGCTGCAACCGAACAGGCCAGAATCGGGATCATTAACCAGCCGCCAGAACGAATCAACTCAAACACCGCTTATACCTCCTTTTTGCACGCGACAACTCTAGCATAGGCCGATATCGATAAGTAGCATCTGCTTTAGCGCCAAGTCCAATAGCGGCGATGTTTAAGACGTTCAGCATCAACTCGACAGTCGTTTTGGCTGGCACTTAAAGCAATTGCGCCCACCTCTGCTGTGTTCATCATCTGAACACCCTGATCGCTAAAACTCTGCACGACACTGGGTGCAGGATGCCCATAACGGTTACGGAATCCAGCCGTAAAAAATGCCCACTCAGGAGATAAGGCACGAATGAAAGCAGGCGAGGAGGATGTTTTACTGCCATGATGAGCCGCCACCAACCAAGTCACCGGCTGCAGTGTCCGGCTGCGGATCAGGTCATACTCAATGGCATGCGTGATATCACCTGTTAAGAGCAAAGCACAAGCTTGATTGCGGATTTCCAAGATACAGGAACGATCATTCTCACTCTCGGTGGCGCTGGGTGCCGTGGAGAGATAGCGAAATGCCACACCCGCGCTTTGCCAAGCGGGCAGTTGATGACAGTCACGAAACCCCTCTTCGAGTAGCGTCAGACTGCCCGAATCGGCTAGCTGATAGGTGAGTCTCTGACGCAAATCAAGCAAACCGCCGGAATGATCCAGGTCACGATGGCTGATGACCAAACGATCTAGGTTCTGAATATTTTGTGCCTGCAAAATCGGCCACACCACTTTTGCAAAGGCACTACCACTCGGATAATAACCTGGCCCTGTATCATAGAGCAGCACCTCATCCCGGGTTCTCACGAGCACCGCTAATCCCTGCCCGGCATCCAAAATCCAGACCGAGAAGTGTCCATATTTGGGCAAGCCTGCGGGCTGAAACAGCAACATCAGCATGATGAACAGCGGCAGAAGACACCAACGCCGTGGCAAGGGCAGTAAAAAATAGACGATGGTGGCACTGAGGCTAAATAGCGCCCAGTAGGTCGGTTTTTTCACGGACCAGGAAAGGCCTGAAAAAACCTCCAGACTCCAGTCCAACAGAGTCCAAAAACCCTCAATCACCGCAACCAGTGAGCTCTGCGCATAAGGCACTTCGATAAAAACGGCCAAGAGCCAAAACGGCAAACTCATCATCCAAATCGAAAATAATGGGACGGCCCAAAGATTGACCCACGGAGCCAGTAAGTTGAGTTGCTGAAACCAGAAAACACCCAAAGGCAACATCACCCAGAAAATTCCCCACTGACTCAACCAAAGCTGTTTAAACCAAGTGGTACCGAGTGGCTGACGTGTTTGTAGGATCCAAATCAATAAGGCCACAATGCTAAAGGAAAGCCAAAAACCGGCCTGCAATATCGCCAAGGGCTGCAGTGTCACCACCAGGCCTAACGCCCAACGCCAACGCCGCCAAGCAGAGATGGGCATCCAGGTCAGCTGTGCCAGCAAAAAGACAGCGGCCATCATCCAGGCGCGTTGCACAGGAATGCCCCAGCCTGATAAGGCGGCATAGATGGACGCCATGAGCAAAGCACAGATCGGTGGTAGATAACGACTCGCGTGCCGCCACGTCGGAGCGATCCAAAATAGGACCGCAAATACTCGCCCCAGCCCCCAACCGACGGCCACAGCCAAACTGATATGCAAACCACTGACGACCCAGAGATGAGCCGTCCCCGTTTGCTGCAACAGATTGCGGAGCGCGGGATCAAACTCACCACGCTCACCCAAGATGATCGCAGGTAACAGCTGCGCTGCAGGTGTATTGCTAAATCGCTGCTGGAGTTGATTCAACAGCTCTTGGCGCAATGCGGGCCAGAACCGATCCCCAGAGACCTGTTGCTCGATGCTTTCCACCCAACCTAAAGCATCGATCCCCTGTGCCAGACGCTCCCTTTCCAGATCACGCGCATAAGGATTACGTAGATCGCGCGTTGAACGCAGACGTAACCGGAGCTCGAGATGATCGCCTGCGAAGACCCTACCTTGAGCCGCATCGAGACTCACCTGAATACGCCGCAAAGAAGGTAAAGCGGGCTGTGCTGCCTCGACCTGATCTATTTTGAAAAGAAATCTCTGCCCTCGCCAAGTCGGCTCGGGTAAGGTTTCAACCCAACCGCTGATACGCATCGAGGGAACTTCAGCTTGACTCGATAATCTAAACTGCAATTGCCACTGCGCCCAAAGTAAGGCCCAAAGCACACCCAAGGCAAAGCAAACAAGAGGTTTGCGCCCACAGCGCCAATACGCAGCTCCCGCTAAGGGAAGTAGATAGAAGAGCGCATAGAAATTTGGAATAAACGCCAAAACGCTTATACCCAAAAGGTAGAAGATCATCCTTGATCCCTCTTTTTGGTGCCATTTCCGTAACGGACTAGAGTCTAGGTTGGTTTAATTTGGGCAAATCGGCATAATTTAACTTTTACACTCTTCAGTAGCCACATCACAGTAGCCCCATCATGCCGCGCAAATTTCTTAAACGATTTATGCCTGATCCCCACTGGGTACGCAACCATCCGCACTTACGTTGGTTAGGCGAACATTTACGTAATCCGAATCTTTGGCATCTTTCACACCGATCCGTATCCCTGGCATTTATGATCGGTATCTTTTGCGCGTTTTTGCCCATGCCTTTTCAGATGGTGGTCGCCGCTACGCTGGCGGTCTTAATTGGCTGCAATCTGCCCGTGTCCGTCGCCCTGGTCTGGATCTCAAACCCAGTGACCATGCCTGCGATGCTGTATTTCTCCTACCGCGTCGGCATTTGGATTCTCGGCACCGATCTGTCTACTCACCCGATGGAGTGGCATCTCGATACCCTATACAGCAACTTCAAAATGATCTGGCGTCCTCTCATTTTAGGTTCCGTCATCTGTGGTATGGTTGCGGGACTATTAGGTTCTCTCAGCATCCGCCTGTTGTGGCTGATCAGTGTACGGCGTACCTGGATACGCCGTGGCCGTGAACGTCTGAAACGTAAACAAAAACCCTCTCAGGATGTTTAGAAGCGGCAAGAAGTGAGCTGACCGTCAACCAGTTGCAAGGCACGATCCATACGCGCCGCCAATTGTAGATCGTGGGTGACGACAATAAACGCAATCCCAAAGCGCTTATTCAGATCATCCAAATATTGCTGCACTTCTTCTGCGGTATGACGATCCAAATTTCCGGTGGGTTCATCCATAAGCACACATGCGGGCCGTGTTACTAGGGCACGGGCGATCGCCACACGTTGGCGCTCCCCCCCACTGAGCTGGCCTGGTTTGTGCTCAGAGCGTGCGGCCAACCCCACCTTATCTAACAAATCACGTGCCGCGGCACGTGCAGTTTCGACCGCTTCACCACGAATCAAGAGTGGCATCGCGATATTCTCCAACGCCGAAAACTCATGCAACAGATGGTGAAATTGATACACAAACCCTAATCGCTCATTGCGCATTCGACAGCGCAATCCCTCAGAAACCTGATAAAGCGCTTCACCTTGTAACCAGACATCACCCTGATCAGGCTTATCCAAACCACCGAGAATGTTTAACAGCGTACTTTTTCCACTGCCAGAGCTGCCAACAATCGCTAAACGCTCAGCCGCAGCCACTTCGATACTCAGGTGATCAAGAATCACCAACTCACGCCCTGCTTCAGAATAAGCCTTACGCAAGCTTTGCGCTTTTAAAACGGAATTATTCATAACGCAGGGCCTCCGCAGGCTGGGTACGGGATGCTTTCCAAGCAGGATACAAGGTCGCAAAGAAACTAATGCCTAAGGCTGTGGTGATAATGGTCACCAGATCATTCACCTGTAACTGTGAGGGCAGATAACTGATGAAATACACCTCAGCGGAGAGGAATTGAATACCCAACAAACTCTCAATACCGGCCACCAGATCACTGACGGTGAGCGCCAAGACAATGCCAAGCAAAGTACCCAGTGTGGTGCCAATCAAACCTATCACCACCCCCTGTACCATAAAGATTCGCATAATCATGCCAGGCGTTGCACCCATCGTACGCAGAATCGCAATGTCTGCACGCTTATCTGTGACCACCATCACTAAGGTCGACACGATATTAAAAGCGGCCACAAACACGATTAAAAACAACAGAAGTGCAATCATACGCTTCTCTAATTGGATCGCCTGAAAGAGATTGCCATGCGTGCGTGTCCAGTCCGTCACCTGCAATGGCCGATTCAAATCCCGCGCCAAGGATCTGACCAGGGCCGGTGCCTGAAAGAGGTCGGTAAACTCCAAGCGAATGCCATCCACTTGACCGGGTAACATACGCTGTACACGTGCGGCATCTTCAATATGTACATACGCAAGGCTGGCATCCAACTCAGCGCCCACCGAAAAAATACCTGCCACGGTAAAGCGCTTTAGACGCGGCACAATCCCGGCGATACTAACGGATGCTTCGGGTAATACCAGGGTAATCTTATCGCCCACCTGAGCACCCAGATAGCGTGCTAACAGATCACCGAGAATGATGTTGTACTCACCCGCCACCAAAACCTCTAAACCACCCTCTTTAAAATGATCCTCGATGATGGAAACCCGCGCTTCATGGATCGGATCAATCCCGCTGAGCAGCACACCCTGCACATGACCGGCATAGGTCAACATGCCCTGGGCTTGTACAAAGGGCGCTGTCGCGATCACCTGTGGCGAAGCCTCCAGCTCGGCTGCCACTTCTTGCCATGACTCTAACTTCGCGCCATAAGGGCTGAGCGTGGCATGGGGGACCATACCGAGAATTCTCTGCCTGAGTTCACGATCAAAACCGTTCATCACGGATAAAACTAGGATTAAGGCCGCGACACCCAACATCAGTCCTAAAATAGAGACGAGAGAGATGAAGGAGATAAAATGATTGCCGCGCTTCGCTGCGGTATAACGCAGACCGACAAAAATCGAAAAAGGCTTAAACATGCGACTCCATTGCCCTTAGGGGCAAGCACTCAGGCTGACAGCAGAAAGGTGGGTTGGGTATACTCACGGTTAATCATTCTATCCCATAGACTCCAGGGTTAAAACCAGGTTCCGCATGAACGAATCCAGACGCAAACTTCTTCACCACTGCGCCACAGGCGTAGGTTTTGTATTCCTAATTTTCTGGTTCTACCTAGGACGTAAAACCGGAATTCTGGATCTGATCACTGAGCAAGCCCCCTCAGGCTATGAAGGTGCAGGTTTAATGCTCGGCATTATGTTGATGATGACTCCAGGCTTTTTCCTCTGGACACTGTGGACACGCTGGACAGAGAAACACTTGCAGATCAAAGGGCGCTATTACGAAGACGGGGTCTTTAAAGACCCCGTCAAACGCAAAAAAGAGTGATCTTTAGGGCTTAAAGATTGGCCACACGATTCAAGCCGGCAATCGCCGCAACACGATAAGCTTCCGCCATAGTTGGATAGTTAAAGGTGTTATTAACGAAGTACTTCAGCGTATTCGCTTCACCTTCCTGACGCATGATCGCTTGTCCGATATGGATAATTTCAGAGGCCTGATCACCAAAGCAGTGAATCCCCAGAATCGCAAAGGTCTCACGATGGAACAGAATCTTCAGCATGCCCACTGGCTCGCCTGAGATCTGTGCACGTGCCGTATCTTTGAAAAACGCCTGACCGACTTCGTAAGGGATACATTCACGCGTCAGCTCTTCTTCCGTTTTACCGACTGAGCTGATTTCAGGAATAGTATAGATCCCAGTAGGAACTTCATTGATGTAGCGGAAATCATCGGCGTTCAGAAGATCCGAAGCCGCCGCACGCCCTTGATCCAAGGCGGCTGAAGCCAAACTCGGCCACCCAATCACATCACCGACGGCATATACACCTTCGCAAGCCGTTTGATAATGCTCGTTCACTTCGATCTGGCCACGACTGTTTGCCGAGAGACCAATTTTTTCCAAACCCAAACCTTGAGTATTGCCAGTACGCCCTGCACACCAAAGGAAAGCATCGGCACGAATACGCTTTCCAGACTTGAACTCAATGGTGACACCTTTAGCATCCCCAATCACAGTTTTATATTCTTCGTTGTGACGGATCTTAACAGCGTTGTTACGCAGGTGGTAACTCAAAGAATCGGAGATCTCCGCATCCAGGAAAGACAGAAGACGATCACGATTATCAATCAGATCGACCTTGACACCCAAACCACTAAAAATAGACGCATACTCACAACCAATCACACCGGCACCGTAGATCACCATGGTACGGGGGGTATGGCTGAGTTTGAGAATAGAGTCTGAGTTGTAGATACGAGGATGTTTAAAATCAACATCCGCCGGGCACCAAGGACTCGAACCCGTCGCGATAATAAAGTGCTTGGCACGCAGAATCTCTTGATCAGAGGTTTCGTTGCGCACGCGTACAGCCCCCTTCTCAATGAACTCGGCAAAGCCAAAGAACACATCAATGCGATTGCGTGCATAAAAATTGGTTCGCAACATGACCTGGTTAGAGATCACCTTTTCTGCACGACGTAACACCTTAGGGAAAGAGAACCAACGCGGCTCGCCGATATCACGGAACATCGGGTTGGTGTTAAATTCAATGATCTGCTTGACCGAATGACGCAGCGCTTTAGACGGAATCGTACCCTTATGTGTACAGTTACCGCCCACCGTGTCCTGCTCTTCCACGACGGCAACACGCAGACCTTTCTTGGCCGCATTCATCGCAGCGCCTTCTCCGGCAGGACCACTTCCAATTACTACGACATCATAGTCATACTCAGCCATTGCTTTACCCTTTTATGATTATGCCGACATTTCAAAGCCAGACTTTTAAGCTTTGCCCTAGCCTAACCTGAGCCACCTAGGAATACCAATTAACCTTTAGATTTAACCTCATAGGCAAGATCGGTTGTTGCAGAGGCCGTCTTAGCATCACGATTCTTCTCCTGCACATCATCACAGATCTGCTTATCACCGCCACACACATCACATGCCTTTTCCATGCCGAGCGCACTCATGCCTCCACAAGAACCGGAGATCGGCTTACGCCCCATTAAAACACCCACTGACATGGCTAAAGTCAGAGCCAGCAAAACTGCTAAAGTAATAATAAATGTATCCATTTCCACCTCCTACAAACAAAAATGGCCGGTCACAAAGATCCGGCCATTTTAACAAAGAACACCTAAGACTGTACGGAATTAGCCGCCAAAATCATCCAACAGGATGTTTTCTTGTTCAACGCCCATGTCCAACAGCATTTTGATGACTGCCGAGTTCATCATTGGCGGTCCACACATGTAGTACTCGCAATCTTCAGGCGCTTCGTGCTCCTTCAGATAGTGCTCATACAAGACATTATGGATAAAGCCGGTGTACCCCGTCCAGTTATCTTCAGGCAGAGGATCAGACAAGGCCAAATGCCAAGTAAAGTTCGGATTCTCTGCAGCCAGCTGATCAAACTCTTCTACGTAGAAGGCTTCACGCAGTGAGCGTGCGCCGTACCAGAAGGTAATCTTACGTTTCGAGTTCAAACGCTTGAGCTGATCAAAGATGTGCGAACGCATCGGTGCCATACCCGCACCACCACCGATAAAGACCATTTCGTTCTCGGTATCACGCGCGAAGAACTCACCAAAGGGTCCATATACGGTAATCTTGTCACCTGGTTTCAGGTTAAACACATACGAAGACATGATACCCGGTGGCAGATCCGTACCCGGCGGGGGGGATGCGATACGAATGTTGAACTTCACCAGACCTTTCTCTTCTGGATAGTTCGCCATAGAGTAAGCACGGATGGTGGTTTCGTTCACTTTCGATACATAACGCCACATATCGAACTTATCCCAATCACCACGATATTCGGGCTGAATATCGAAGTCCTTGTAGTTCACAACGTGAGGCGGACACTCCAGCTGAACATAACCACCGGCGCGGAAATCAACGTTTTCACCTTCTGGCAGACGCAGCGTCAACTCTTTGATGAAGGTCGCAACGTTCGGGTTGGACTCAACCGTACATTCCCACTTCTTCACACCAAAGACATCGTCTTCAACGTGAATTTTCATATCCTGCTTCACAGCCACCTGGCAAGACAAACGCCAGCCTTCCTTGCCTTCACGCAGGGTGAAATGTGACTCTTCGGTGGGCAGCATAGAGCCACCGCCATCCAGAATCTGACATTTACACTGAGCACAAGTACCGCCGCCGCCACATGCCGATGCCAGAAAAACCCCCTGATCAGCCAGGGCGTTTAACAGCTTTCCACCTGCGGGAACTGTGATTGTTTTCTCCGGGTCACCATTGATCTCAATCGTGACATTACCGGAGCTGACTAATTTTGAGCGAGCTGCCAGGATCACCGCCACCAGTGCAAGCACCACGGCTGTGAACATGACAACGCCCAGAACAATTTCTGCATTCATCAGCTTATTCCACCTATATACGTTTCTGTCTCAGCGGATTAAAGCGATACGCCGGAGAAAGACATAAAGCCCAGGGACATCAAACCTACGATGATGAAGGTGATACCCAGACCACGCAGACCTGCCGGTACATCACTGTACTTGAGCTTCTCACGGATACCTGCCAGCGCCGCGATCGCCAAGGCCCAACCGATACCGGCTCCAGCACCATAGACTACGGATTCACCGAAGGTGTAATCACGCTCAACCATGAAGAGTGCGGCACCCATGATGGCACAGTTCACTGTGATCAGTGGCAGGAATACGCCCAAAGCGTTGTACAGAGCGGGTACAAATTTATCCAAGAACATTTCCAGGATCTGTACCAGAGCCGCGATAACACCGATGTAAGAGATAAAGCCCAAGAAGCTTAAATCCACATCTGGATAGCCGGCCCAGCTCAACGCACCTTCACGTAACAGATAGTTGTAGATGAGGTTGTTGACCGGAGTTGTGATCACCAACACCACAACTACGGCAATACCCAGACCAATCGCAGTCTGCACCTTCTTCGAGATCGCCAAGAAAGTACACATCCCGAGGAAGAAAGCCAGAGCCATGTTTTCAACGAAAATCGCTCTGACAGCAAGGCTAATATATTGTTCCATGACTTATACGCCCTCCTTACTGGTGTTAGGGGCAATCACAAACTCAGGTTTTTCGACCTGCTCAGGATACCAAGTACGAATCGCCCAGATCAGAATACCGATCAGGAAGAAGGCACTCGGCGGCAGTAGGAAAAGACCGTTGCTGTAATACCAACCACCATTCGTGACCAGAGGCAGGATCTCAATGCCGAACAGAGAGCCTGCACCAAACAACTCACGGAAGAAGGCAACAAAGAGCAATACCATACCGTAACCTAAACCGTTACCTACACCGTCAATGAAGCTCGGGATTGGCGGGTTCTTCATCGCAAAGGCTTCTGCACGCCCCAGGATGATACAGTTGGTAATGATCAAACCTACGAACACCGATAGCTGCTTAGACACGTCATAAGCCACCGCTTTCAAGATCTGATCGACGACGATTACCAAGGAAGCGATGATCGTCATCTGCACGATGATACGTATATTGCTTGGAATGTGACTGCGAATCACAGAAACAAACAAGTTAGAAAAGGCTGCTACCGCCACCACCGCCAGGGTCATGACCACGGCGTTGTTCATGTTGGTAGTGACCGCAAGTGCCGAACACACCCCCAATACCTGCAGAGCAATTGGGTTGTTCTTAAAAATCGGCGTAACAATAATTTCTTTAGTATTCGCCATGATTACACCTCCTCCGTCGCATCGACATCTGCGCTCAGAGCTTCAGAATCGTCCGCAGCGTCCAGGTCTTCATCTGACTCCAGCTCCACTTCAGCCTCTGCCGCTGCTCCTTGAGCCGCACGCAGATTTGCCACCAGTGGGCCAAAACCGGATTCACCCAACCAGAAACGGATCATGTTGGTGACGCCATTGGCAGTCAAGGTCGCACCGGCCAGACCATCAATACGGTACTCAGCACCTGCCAGAGAGGTATCAACAACACCCTTCACCACCTGCAAGCTAGGACGTGAGGTATCTTCACCCGCGTAGATGCGCTTACCCTGCCAAGACGCTTTCCAAGACGGGTTGTCAATCTCACCACCTAGGCCGGGTGTTTCTGCGTGCTCGTAGAAACCTAAACCGGCAACGGTGTTAAGATCCCCTTCCAGGGCCAAGAAGCCATACATGGTTGACCAAAGGCCATAACCATAAACAGGCAGAATCAACGTTTCGATAGCGCCTGATGCATCTTCCACCATGTAAACCGGCATGTAGCGCGGCTGACGTTTGATCGAAGCAATATCGGTGCGACGATCCAGCGCTGAAGACAGCGCTGGGTCACCCGCCGCACGGCGGAAATCTTCCGCTTCAGGACGGCCATCCACAAACTCACCGGTTTCCATATCTACGATACGGGTCGTGATCTGGCTGAAAAGCTCATCGACGCTCTTGCTTGGATCTGTGATGCCCGCAGCACGCAGGATGTTCGACTTACGGTCTTGATCCTGGTTGTACTGCTGCATCGGCTTGAGGAGCACGGCCGCCGCAGACACGACAACCGAGCAGATCACACAGAGAAGTAAGGCAACCGTGACGGTTTTGCCGATTGAATCGTTATTAGACGACATTACGCATCATCCTCCGTTTGATGTTCGCCTGGACAACAAAGTTGTCGATCAGAGGCGCAAACAGGTTTGCAAACAGAATGGCCAACATGATGCCTTCTGGGAACGCCGGATTCACCACACGAATCAGAATGGTCATCACACCGATCAGAGCACCGAAGATCCACTTACCGGTATTTGTCATAGAGGCAGATACAGGATCTGTCGCCATAAAGAACATACCGAAAGCAAAACCACCGATCACGAAGTGCCACCAGAAAGGCATAGCAAACAACGGATTGGTTTCAGAGCCGATCATGTTGAACAAGAGTGTCGTCGCAATACCCCCTAAGGCAACCCCAGCCACAATACGCCAAGCGGCAATGCGCGCCCAGAGCAACACCGCGCCACCAATCATAATGGCCAATGTCGAAACCTCACCCACGGAGCCCTGAATGGTGCCAACAAAGGCATCAAACCAGGTCACATTCGCCGCCAGAATGGCTTCTACACCACCCTGTGCCGCCAGACCCAGTGGCGTCGCCCCTGAGAAGCCGTCAACCGCAGTCCAGATAGCGTCACCGGAAATCTGTGCCGGATAAGCGAAATACAGGAAAGCTCGGCCTGTCAGCGCTGGGTTAAGGAAGTTTTTACCGGTTCCACCGAAAACCTCCTTACCGATCACCACACCGAAGGTGATACCCAAAGCCACCTGCCAAAGCGGAATGGTTGCAGGCAAAATCAGCGAGAAGAGAATAGAAGTAACAAAGAAACCTTCGTTCACTTCATGGCCACGCTTCATCGCAAACAGCACTTCCCAGAAACCACCGACAATAAAGGTCACAGCGTAAATGGGCACCCAGTAGACAGCACCATGAATGATGTTATCCCAGACGCTGTTAGCGTTATAGCTTGTCAGAGCGCTTAGGATAGCACCTCGCCAACCGGTTGCTTCCGTCAGCCCCAGATCAGCCATTGCGGTATTGGCTTGTAAACCAACACTGTAAAGGCCAAAGAATACAGCAGGGAAAGTACACATCCAGACCAGGATCATCATGCGCTTGAGGTCAACCGCATCACGAACATGGGCACCGGCGCGTGTTACCTGACCCGGGGTGTAAAAAATTGTATCAACGGCTTCATAGAGCGCGTACCATTTTTCGTACTTACCACCTTTATGAAAGTGGGGCTCCATTTTGTCCAGAACAGTTCGTAAACTCATGCCAGCCTCTCTTACGCCTCTTTCTCGATGCGCGTCAGGTTATCGCGAAGAATGGGGCCGTACTCATACTTACCTGGGCAGGCAAAAGTACAGAGTGCGAGATCCTCTTCATCCAACTCAAGACAACCCAGCTGCATAGCCAGAACAATATCACCTGTCGCCAGGGCGCGTAGCAGCTGCGTTGGCAGAATATCCAGTGGCATCAGTTCTTCGAACTGACCAACAGGAACCATTGCACGCTCGGAGCCATTGGTGGTCGTTGTGAAGTCAAAACGCTTGTTCGGTGAGAACTGGGATAGGAACATGTTCAGTACCGAGAACTTATTCGCACCCGGTGCCACCCAACCCATGAACTCACGCTGATCACCTTCCAACAACACCGTGATCTGATTCGCATAACGCGTCAGGAACGCCAGAGGGCCCTGTGCGGTTGCACCATTCCAAACTGAACCACTGATAATTCTGTTGTTGCCTTTACGCAAACGGCCAGCCGTTAGCTCAGTCAGGCAAGCACCATTACGCGTGCGCAACAGCAGTGGTTTTTCCACCTGTGGCCCAGCCAGAGCCACGACACGACTCGTCGGCAGAACACCGGTGGTAAACAGCTGTGCAATGGCGACAACGTCTTGATAACCGACGTACCAAACATTTTTAGTACGTGAAACAGGATCCAGAAAATGGATATGGGTACCCGGATTGCCTGCAGGGTGAGGACCGGCGAACTCTTCAACCTGAACACCTTCGGCACCCGCAATTTTGCTGCCAGCGGCTTTACACAGGAATACCTTGCCGTCGGTAAGTTTTTTCAGCAAGGATAAACCCTGAGCAAAATCAGCTTCCTGACCGGCCAGCACCACTTCAGGCTGAGCTGCCAAGGGGTTGGTATCAATAGCGGTAACAAAAATGGAGTGAGGCACAGTTCCGACATGAGGAACCTTGCTAAAAGGACGTGTACGTAACGCCGCCCAAAGACCTGAAGCCACCAGATTCTGCTGAACCTGCTCGCGTGTCAGACCTGCAAGCTGAGCCGCATCGTAACGAGCAAACTCTATTGCATCTTCTTGGTCATCCAGTTCAATGACAACAGACTGCAGAACACGGCGCTCACCACGGTTAATTTCTTTGATTACACCGGCACCCGGTGCGGTGTATTGCACACCTTCGTTCTTCTTGTCAGTAAAGATCACCTGACCGAGCTTGACACGGTCACCTACCTTCACAGCCATAGTAGGTTTCAGACCAACGTAGTCATTCCCTACTAGGGCAACCGTACGAACCTTAGGAGCATCCTGAATCGTCTGCTCGGGCTCACCGGTAATCGGTAGATCCAGACCCTTTTTGATCTTGATCATTCGCCTCACCCAATTTAACTGAAAACTTCGGAATTCCGTTTGAGTCATGCGCAAGAAGTTATTCAGCTACAGAGACAACAAGTTGTTGTTTTTAGTAACTGAGTAGCATTCTCACGAACCTACAAAATCCCACCCAAAAGCCCCGGTAGTATATCTGAAGGAGCTGTAGTTTTTCTACCAAACCTCTGATTTTAGGACTCCTTCTATAGTTGCATACGCCCGCACTCGAACGAGTTTTTAGCTATAACCAGATAATTTTCAGCTATAAAAAAAGGCGGCCTAAGCCACCTTTTTAACTTTCTGCGCGGTTTACACCGCCGGATTACTTACTTTTTTTAGGGTAAGCCGGCAGAGTGCATTTGCAGATATGCTGCGCCATACGAATCACCTGACAGCTGTAGCCGTATTCGTTGTCGTACCATACATAAAGTACACAACGGTTACCGTCTACGATCGTCGCCAAGGCATCCACAACACCTGCGGCACGCGAACCGACAAAGTCGGTGGAAACGGCTTCAGGTGAGTTGCTGTAATCCACCTGCTTCTGCAGATCTGAATGCAGAGCAATTTCACGCAGATAGTCATTCAACTCATCACGTGTTGTACCGGCTTTCAGATTCAGGTTGAGGATCGCCATCGAAACGTTCGGGGTTGGAACACGAATCGCATTCCCCGTCAGCTTACCTTCCAGTTCAGGCAGCGCTTTGGCAACAGCTTTAGCCGCACCTGTTTCGGTCAAAACCATGTTCAGCGCAGCAGCACGACCACGGCGACTACCCTTATGGTAGTTATCGATCAGGTTTTGGTCATTAGTGTAGGAATGAACCGTCTCAACGTGACCATTCTCAACACCGAACTTATCCTGCAGGGCCTTTAAGACCGGCACAATCGCATTCGTGGTGCAAGACGCAGCCGACAGAATCGTATCGTCATCAGCAATATCAAGATGGTTAACGCCCATCACGATATTTTTCATGTTTTTACCCGGCGCGGTCAGCAACGCACGTGCCGCACCCTTAGCCTGCAGATGACGCGCCATACCCTCAGCATCACGGAACATACCGGTGTTGTCGATCACCAGTGCGTTATTGATACCGTAGGCGGTGTAATCCACATCTTCCGGCTTATCCGCAAAGATCACCTGAATGGAGACACCGTTGGCAATGATGCACTGGTTCTCTTCATCAACCTGAATGGTACCGCGGAAAGAGCCATGGACCGAGTCACGGCGCAACAGACTGGCACGCTTCTCCAGATCATTTTCTGCCTTGCCTTTACGTACCACAATCGCGCGCAAACGTAGGCTGTGACCAATACCGGCACGATCCACCATCTGGCGCGCTAAGATACGACCGATACGACCAAAACCGTACAGCACGACGTCGGTTGGCTGACGACCATCCTGCTGACCCATTAAGTCCGCCAGCTCATCGGCCAGGAACTGTTTAAGATCACGTCCGGCCGCTTCACGACGGAATTTCATCGCCAGTTTGCCGATATCGATGTGAGCGTTGTAAACATCCAGCTCACTGACCACTTCCAATACTGGGAAGGTGTCGACGACAGACAACTCTTCGCTTTCCAGCTGACGCACAAAACGGTGCGCTTTGATAATGTCGATGACAGAACGCTTTACAACAACGCGTCCGTATACAGAAATTTCTACGTTACGCTCGCGGTACAAACGACCAATCAGCGGAATCATGGCTTCCGTGATAGATTCGCGCGCATTCCAGTCAGCTAGGATCAGTTCTTGACTCACAGTTCACTCCGAAATTGTCTAGGCTCAATTTGCGTCGCGGCATTATCCCTATTTCCCCTGCCGGGATCAAACCACTCTGTGTATACTTTGGTTCATTTTTGCAGAACCATGACAGCTCTTAAGGGGAACAGCTTTGCTTAATGCTTTTTCCATCTCTTTGCCCCAGCGTACAGGAGATACACGTCGTTTAGGCCAGGTACTCGGCAGTAGCGCAGGTTTAGTCGTCCAACAGCTCAGCCAACACTACTCACAAGGCCCCGTACTGCTTCTCTGTCGCGACAGCGAAAGTGCGTTGCGTTTATTTCAAGAGATCGAGTTTTTTGTCAGCGGCCAACTGCCCGTCACGCTTTTCCCAGACTGGGAAACCCTGCCTTATGATGCCTTTTCTCCTCATCAAGACATCATTTCACAGCGTATCGAAACCCTATACCGACTGCCCAGTCTACAACGTGGCATCCTGATCGCCCCGGTGGCGACGCTGATGCAACGCCTGGCCCCCAAACAATTTATTGCCGCGCACAGCCTCACCCTGGATAAAGGCCAAACCCTGAATCCAGAACGCTTGCGAGCACAACTGGTAGATGCCGGTTACCAGGCCGTGAACACCGTGTATGAACATGGTGAGTTTGCGATTCGCGGCTCGATTATCGACATCTTCCCGATGGGCAGCCCACATCCCTATCGCATCGATCTGTTCGACGATGAGATCGACTCGCTGCGGAGTTTTGAACCCGAGAGTCAGCGCTCTCAAGAGGCCTTAGAATCGATTCGTCTGCTACCCGCCAAGGAGTTTCCGTTTAATGCCGAAGCCATACGTCATTTTAAGCAACACTGGCGCGAACGCTTTGATGTGGACTTTAATCTCTGCCCGATTTATCGCGATGTCGCCGATGGCTTGAGTCCAGCGGGGATCGAATACTATCTACCTTTGTTTTTCGATGAACTGGCCAGCCTGTTTGACTATTTGCCTGAGAATACGTTGATCGCCGAGATGGAAGGCACTCTGGAGGCCGCTCAACATTTCTTCCAGGACGTGGCGGAGCGCTATGAAGAGCGTCGTTACGATCGGCGGCGTCCACTGTTAGCGCCAGAGGATCTTTATCTCAAGCCTGATGATCTGTTTGCACGCTTAAAGGCCTATGCTCGCTTACGTCTGAGTGAGGCTACACAAGAGATCAAACCCGGGCGAGACAACCTCCCTTGCGTACAGCCCGCCGACATTAGCAGCGATCCCGGCAGCGAAGATCCTTTGTCACGCCTGCGCCACCTCAGTGCGAATGACTCAGCTCCGATTTTAATCTGTGCCGAATCGGCGGGGCGGCGTGAAGCCCTGCTGACCTTATTGCGCAAGAGCCAACTTCAGGCGGTTGAGATCAAGGATTGGGCAAGTTTTAGCGCACAGCCTATGCCTCTGGCTTTAACAGTTGCCCCGCTGGAGCGCGGTTTCTCCATGCCGGGCCAAGTGCATCTGATTACCGAAACACAGCTGTTTGGACGCCAAGTGTTTCAGCGCCGTCGTCGTCAGCGCGAGCAGGATCAAGCAGATCAATCCATACGCCATCTGTCTGAACTTACCGAGGGTGCACCTGTCGTTCACATCGATCACGGTGTGGGGCGCTATCAAGGCCTGCAAAGCCTGAGCGTGGATGGCCAGACCAATGAATTTTTAACCCTCGCCTACGCTAATGATGCCAAGCTGTATGTCCCTGTATCTTCGCTGCATCTGATCAGTCGCTACACCGGCGCAAGTGATGAACTCGCTCCGTTGCATCGTTTAGGCACCGAACAATGGAGCAAAGCACGGCGCAAAGCCGCCGAAAAGGTACGCGATACCGCTGCCGAACTGCTGGATATTTATGCACGTCGAGCGGCACGCCAAGGTTTTGCCTTTACCTATCCGGAAGAGGATTATGCGCGCTTTGCCGCGCACTTCCCGTTTGAAGAAACGCCGGATCAAGCCAGCGCCATCGAGGCAGTAGTGCGCGATATGCGCAGCCCGCAGCCGATGGATCGCCTGGTCTGCGGTGATGTCGGCTTTGGTAAAACCGAGGTCGCCATGCGCGCCGCATTTGTCGCCGCACAATCCGGCAAGCAGGTTGCGGTACTGGTACCCACGACTCTGCTGGCTCAACAGCATTACGAAAATTTCTGCGACCGTTTTGCCGATTGGCCTGTGAATGTCGAACTGATCTCACGCTTTCGAAGCGCCAAGCAACAACAGGTGATTGCCGATCAGCTAGAAGCTGGACAAGTGGATATTCTGATAGGTACCCACAAACTACTACAGGGCACGCTGCGCTTCAAAAATCTGGGCTTGTTGATCATCGATGAAGAGCATCGTTTCGGTGTTCAGCAGAAAGAGAAGATTAAACAGCTGCGTGCCGAGATCGACATTCTTACCATGACGGCCACCCCCATCCCACGCACACTGAACATGGCCATGTCGGGGATGCGCGATCTCTCCATTATCGCCACCCCACCGGCCCGACGTCTGTCAGTGAAAACCTTCGTGCGCGAAGCCGACGACGCCATGATCAAAGAGGCGATCCTGCGTGAGTTGCTGCGTGGCGGCCAGGTGTATTACCTGCATAACGAAGTCAAAACTATTGAGAAAAAAGCCGCTGAAATTGATGCCCTGGTGCCGGAAGCACGTGTCGTCATCGGCCATGGCCAGATGCGTGAACGCGAACTGGAACAGGTGATGAGCGACTTCTACCACAAACGTTTTAATGTCCTAGTATGTACCACCATCATCGAGACGGGGATCGACATCCCCAATGCCAACACCATCATTATTGATCGTGCTGACAAGTTCGGGCTTGCCCAGCTGCATCAGCTAAGGGGCCGTGTCGGTCGCTCACATCATCAAGCCTACGCCTACCTGCTCACACCGGATGTGCGCAATATGACGGATGACGCACAAAAGCGCTTGGAGGCAATCAGTCAGGCCAACACGTTGGGCGCCGGCTTCACTCTGGCCAGCCACGACCTAGAGATACGCGGGGCTGGCGAGCTGCTGGGCGAAGAGCAGAGTGGACAGATGCAAAGCATCGGATTTGGTCTCTATATGGAGATGCTGGAACAAGCCGTGACCGCGATACGTGAAGGTAAAACTCCCGATCTAGATAAGCCTCTCCAGCATGGCTGCGAGATTAACCTGAATCTTTCAGCGTTGATTCCAGAGGAGTATCTACCGGATGTTCATAACCGCTTGATGCTCTACAAACGCATCTCCAATGCGCGCTCGATCGCACAGCTGGATGATATTCAGGTCGAGATGATTGACCGGTTTGGCCTACTCCCGGAACCGACAAAAAACCTCTTGCGCCTAACACAGCTAAAACTACGTGCCGAAGCGCTCGGGGCGGTGAAGTTGGAAGCGAACGCACGCGGCGGCAAGCTTGAGTTTGCCGAGCAGCCCAAAATTGAGCCGATCAAAATCATCCAGATGATTCAACGCCAGCCCAAGGTGTTCCGCCCAGAGGGCAGCAACACGCTGCGCTTCACGTTGGAGATGGGCAATATCGAAACGCGCTTCCAACGCCTAGAGGAGCTGTTCAGCCATCTGGAAAGCTAAACCGCAGGGTTAACGAAGGTGAGTATCCAACTGGCAGTGCTCACCTTCTAATTCCAACAAATTGCGCGCCTGGTCCAGTGTTTTACGCAATTCCGCCAGGTCTCGTCGATGCCCGGCACGCAACTGTTTACGTAACTTCCCCATGACAAAGCGCCGCACCTCCTGATCCGTTTGCAGAATCAAACCGGGAACCGCCGTGGGTTTGCGTGTCTCCTCATCCACTGCCACCATAGTGAAATAGCTCGTATTGGTGTGTTTCACAATCTCCTGGCGGAAGTCTTCCGAAATCACTTTGATCCCCACTTCCATGGAACTGCGCCCAACATAGTTGACCGAAGCAAACAGGGTAACTAACTCCCCCACCTCAACCGGATTGACAAAGTCGACTGAATCTACCGATGCCGTGACACAGTAAGCCTTGGCATGTGTGGCAGCACAGGTATAAGCAATCTTGTCCATCAGTGACAACAAAACCCCACCGTGCACCTTACCACCAAAATTTGCATAAGAAGGTACCATCAACTCTTTAAGGATTACCTGAGAAGACTGTACCGTGCGAAAACGACTGTCATTGAGCATCAAACACTCCAAAGCTGTTCATCCGCCCTCAAAAGCAGCCTTTGCGCGGCGGGCAGAAGGTTAAATTAATTCGCGCAAAAAGATCGGGATCACTTGCGTCGACTGGTCCAATTGAAACAGCCCGGGCAGGCTGCTTCTATACCGCCGGCCAGTAACCATATCTGCTTCACTGTGTTCCGAGCTCACAGTCAGTTGATGGCAGAAATGTACCCTTTTCAAAGTGGTCAACCCGTGTCGTCCCATCTGAGGCAATTTGTTCCAGCATACTGGGGTATTTCACCGATGCTTGATACTTCACGCTACTGTGTGACAGGTCGACGTTTAGCTCCCGGTTATCACGCAGATGTTCCAGCTCGTTGAACAGATCATCCGGATCAATGCCAGGCGTGAGCACAGGCTCAACCTTCACACGCGCCAGGCCACTACTCACCTGCAAAAGAGCATCCTGCGAGAGGGTACTCGCGACCTGACGACCTATATCAGCCCAGTGCTCAATCTGTTCAGCCGTAGAACGGTGCAATTGCTTTCCCGCCAGCGTTGCCTGCCGAACATTGTGTGAATTGGTCGCGATAGGAGTGCCGGTTACCTTGCACCCCTCGCACAGATCCCGCGTGCACTACTCATGCACTTATTTCTTCTTCGAAGTTTCGGGCAAGGGCTTCTGCGAACTCTGCGGCCTGTCGTTTTCCTTCAGGGCGAGCGTCAAGCATCGCACTCCGGGCTGTAGTTGTTTCTCCCGCTCCTTGGATGGCGGCATTGAGTCTTTTGATTCTTTCATCCTGAATTACTCCATCTGTTTAGGTATCAAAAGAGGTTACTCCATCTCGATTACTGAAGCGAATGTCAGAATTGCCCTGCTCAGATAGAACGTCTGTATCCTTCTGAAGAGCGCCTTTCACATAAGGATCGATTTTGTTGCGAATACCAAGCTGATCTACTACCTTGTTGAAATCGGAGCTGCCACCCATCACCGCATACAAACGGTTCATTCCCTTCACCACAACCTCATCGGCGTACAAGGCATTTACACCGCCATGCGTTCCCTCATGGAATAGCAGTGTTTCCACTTCACCGGCTGAGGCCTGCTTATCAGCCACTAAATAGATCTTGTCATTATGAAATACGCCCTATACGTCATCCCCATTGCTGACCTGCTTGGCGGCATCCCCCGCGTCCGCTTGCTCAGACATCACTGAAGAGACAAGCTGGCCTGCTTTAGATCGACCGTCAAACACACCCTGCTCGGCCTGCGCTGTATCAGACTGCTCTGTGGTTTGCTGTACTTCCTGCTGCCCACAGGTGTTAACCAAGCCAAACATATCGTTTTGGCCTGCCGCAGCCGCTACATCAGAGACTCGATTTGATCCGGTGAGTGTGAAGCTACCCAGCTCGGCTTTTTGTTCAGCTTCACGTATGGCAAGCTCTTCGCTTCGGCTTCACGCTGCTGACGCAAGGATTCCTCACGCGCAGAGAGATCCGCTTCAGAGTAAGCGAAGATTGATTCCTGTGCTTCTTCAGGATTTCGATTAAAGAAGCGGTCTGCAACCTACTTATACAAGAATCATTTAATTCATGTTATGAAATTAACTACATGGACGATTTTAGAGGATGGATTCTCTTGATAACACACAGGATCAAAGCTATGTCTTGGTGATCAGATGATGGTGACAGCAAACGATTATGATGCAAACATTCGAAATGGTGATCTCAGTTCAAACTATGAGATTTTTGAATAACCTAGAGGTGATGCATATGGAGTTTTACAGATTGAAGGAAAAAATAACTCTTACATTGAAAGCATTGCAAAATCTAGACCTTGGATACGGGATAACAATAGATAAACGTTAAGGATCTCAATAGGACACATGTATTTTACTGCTCCCATTCTACGCAAAGCATAGGATAGGATATATAAAACTTTGCTGTATACTACCATCACACGCGCTGCTAAAAATTTTATTATTTTTGGGGATAAGTGAATTATAAATGCAAAAATTAATCGCGGTTCAGTTGACCCAAATGGAAACACAAACATAAGAAATCTTATATTCAGGATAAAATAAACAATGCTATAAAATAATTACGCATGGGCTATGACCCTCATATATAAACATATGACTTGAATGATATATGTGCCACTAATTTACTAACCAACAAGGTGATATATGAAATACATTATTAATTGCTTTAGCAAGAAAATGATATATATATTAGCATTGCTCATTTTATTGATATTCAGTGGGAATGCATTCTCAAACAACATCAAAGACTCAATGATCACCTTATACTCAAATTGCATAAATGAGAATGGTGGAATATCCAATGGAAGCATTTCATACTGCACATCCCTTGTAAATAATAAAATTGATGAGGAGATTGCAATAATAATTTCTAATGCAATTGCAAGCTCACGAATTCGTGTAGATATAAATAATGATAGCCTAGTTAAATATGACCAAGAAATGACCGATAAATTAAATAGTTCAATATATAGAATGCTTTTACATACCGCAGAATTATGCACCTACTTTTCATATAACATAGGCGGGCCTGCTGGTCCGATTTGCAATATGAATTTTAGATTAAATCTTCTAGATGAATTAAGTTCACTTGAACAGGATTGATCTCATGAAAAGAAATCTGACTAAGCCTCACTTTTTCACTTTATTTATTTTGTTATTTTCCAGCAACCTGATTGCAATTGAGAAAGATGTAGTATGCGTCAAATATCAAAATCAAAGTGAATGGTCAGAAGCATATGAAGTAGATGGGAAAATTTTAAAAGGTTTTGATCTTAACAGGTTAACAATGAGCAATTCATATAAACCTTTGGTTACATATATCGTAGTATTTTAGAAAAATAATCAAGCAACTATAATTGAAAGTGATAGCTTAATGATTACGTTAATGGAATCAAATGGCGTAGACCAAAATGGAGTTGCCTGGAAAGTCAAGAAAGGTGGAATTTGCTTCTAAAAAATAGATAATTATTTACTTGACGGCACAACAGTGTGGATCCAATTATTGGGCATCTGAAATCGGATGGAAAAATGAAACGGTGCTTGCTTAAAGGAGTTCTAGGTTATGCACTCAATTTCATACTGAGTGCCCGTGGTCAAAACCTGCATAAGCTACTGCGCTGGATTTAAATTATGTGGCGCTTCAGGCTAGAAACGCCACTTTTCAGGTTCAACTAATTATTAATAAACCTTTATCGAATTTCTGAACCGTAAAAAATTATCCGCTCACAAACCAACTCTTTCCTATAAGCCTTTAACCTTCAGAAGGTCTGAATTTATAAGCTCAACATTTTCAACTTAAAGAATCCCAATAAAATCATAAACCCATAGATTTAATCATCTCAGACTCTGTGACAGCATCTGGTGTTACAAGCGCATCTTTAAGCATTAATTTTCCACTTAACAGACGATCTAAATTCACATCAAAAGAGTCATACTTAGGATGAAGTGCAGCTGGCAGATGAATAAATACATCTTTTGTCTGACCAATACGATAGACCCTATCAGTCGCTTGAGCTTCCTTAGCTGGATTCCAATGTCTTTCAACGTGCACTACATGGTTTGCCCCAACTACAGTTAAGCCAACACCTGCTGCAACAGGTGACATAATGATGATATTAAATCCATCTGTGGATTCAAAATGCTCTATCATCCCTTTTCGGGTAAGTGTGTCTTTCTTAGTCTGGACTGCTGTTGTATCGCCATTAACGATATGAATATTTAAGCCGTATATCTGGTCAAGCCATAACTTCAATAAGCGTTGCATTTGTTTGGTAACAAGAAAAAGAATAACCTTTTCACCCATAGCTCGAATGTCATCTAGAAGATTAAGTAAAATTCTAAGTTTTGCTGACTCGCTCATAACTTCACGACATTTAATAGCACTACGTACTATTAATGCCGCCTCATTACTTAGCTGTGGGTGCAAAGAGATAAGTTTTAACTGATGCAAAGCAGTCAATGCATGTCCACGCATATCTTCAGTAACATTCCGCTGTCTATAGTCTTCAAGTACCGCATCGTAAGCTGCCAGCTGGTGTGATTGCATTGTTTCGGCCATTTCTTTGACATACAGCATATTCGGTCCAGATTGCGACAATGCACTTCTTAAATACTTAGATGGCAGGCCTTTTAATTGATCTTCTTTAATTCTTCGCAACATGAAACCATCTACCGCATCACGAAGATCAGCACCCACCTGACGCCTTACGTCGTCGCGATCTTCCTCAGTCGCTCTGTTGATAGGAGTTATCCAACGATCACGAAAATAGTGCCAACTACCTAGAAGTCCTGGCTGTGCGGTATCCATAAGGCACCAGAAATCGCCTAGGCTGTTTTCAACTGGCGTACCCGTTGCGAGTAGTTTAAAGTCAGCTTTTAAGCCTTTTGCTGCTCTTGATTGCAAAGTATTTAGATTTTTAATATTTTGTGCTTCATCAAAAACTACTACCCCCCAATCGATAACACATAGTGAAAACTGATAATCTCTTAAAGTTTGGTAGGTTGTTAATACTAAACGTCTATCAATATCCAGCCGCTTTACACCAGCATCAGGCCCTATGTGTAGGGCATAGCGGACATCATTAACTGATATAGTGCCCTCTTCATCAGCAGCATCACTAAACTGAATTGAGTCTTTTACAGCACCTTTTATCTTAAACTCTTTTAGATCTCGACCAGATTGAAGGACTTTTACATCACGAAATGGATTTTCCTTGAAGGTATTACTTATTTCTTGTTCCCAGTTCTCCAATAAACTTAGAGGGGCTACAACTAATACAGGCTTTTGAGTTTTGCCCACGATCTTTTGCAATCTAAAATATTCAGATAGCATAACCAATGTCATATAAGTTTTTCCCAAACCCATATCATCAGCCAACAACGCCCCCTGTACACGATACATATCACTATGATCATCTTGAATAGATTGCGATAACAAACCCATCAACCATCGAATACCTTCTTTCTGATGTGGGAAAGGTAATCTTGATAAGAAATTCCAATCAGGTTCCTGATAAGAATTTGAACTTGAAACTTTTTCTCGTAATGATTGATTAATTTCTTCAGCTTCACGCAGAAGTACTGTAATTTGTTGTTTGGGTAGATTTTCATCTGCCTCATTTGTCTCTATAAGCTTTTCCTTGCGATGTATCTCCTGCTCTATATCAGCTATGATTTTATCAACCTTAACCAAATCACTGATATCGATTTTTTTTCCATCATACTCAATAATGCTAGCGCCCTGCTTTCTGGCAACAGAGAGCTTTTGTTTGAATCGATCTAGATCCTCATCACATACAATGCTTTTATGAAGCACCTCAGGTGGGTCTGGGCATCCTACCGTAGCAAACCAATCACGATTATTATCATCTAAGGTGCCAAAATCCATATATTGCATTTGACCGACACCAAAAACCCTCAGTGAAAATCCTAAATCAAGGTTAACCAAGGAAGCATCAAGAAATGCGGAAGGTGACTTAAGAAAGTCCGATACTTTATCAGCTGGAATTCTTTTATTATTTAGCACCTCTCGAACACCAGCCATTTTTTCAGGCTGGATTAGTAATAAGCGATTTTCAACTCTTATCACACCACCATCTTTATTTAGATCTATCTGACTCCAGCGTTTTTCTAATTGATCAGGATTAATACCTGAGCCAAGCGTAGGGCAAAGTTCTAAGCTTCCATCAGGTAACTGTGTAGCAACGATACCTACATCATCAGGTATTACTACATCAAGACGATCGAAGTTACTCAAATCTAGTCGCATGCCACTTCGTTGCGCTGTTTGAAGTAATGCCATTAGCTTTAGATTTTCTGATTCATTTCGTTGCTCTGGTGTAAGATGTTTGTGTATTTCAAGAGACTTAAGCGCCATAAGCTCTGAAGAGCTCAATCGATAAAGATTCTCAGTACCACCGAGATCAATGAACGGACCAATTCGTTTAAATGGATATAGCTCACCATCAATCTCAACAAAGAGCTGGACCTTGAAGCTAGATTTTCTTGTATGTCCACTTATTTCTGTTATGAACTCGCCTGAAAAGTAATTTGGCAAATTTAGCAATTCAGCCTGCTCTTCATCCAGTGCTGCAACAACTTCTTCATCAAGTCGATAGCCATTAGGAAGCTCTTCAGCTGCTTGTTGTTCATATAGCATTTGCAAAACAATAAATTGCATCTGGAGTAACGGATCAGCCTGTCCTGACTGTAGATCCTTGAAAACCTTATTATCGGTATAAAATAATAATCCCGTTGAATCAGAACTATACTCTAATCCCTGCCCACCATCGATTTTTTTATCACCAAAAAGATACGATTTTAGTGCAGATATAAATGAGTCATTTCTCACTTAATTACTCCAAGCAAAGTCAATTTTTCTACACCAGAAGGAAGAATTTTCCAACCACCATTACGCGATTGTATACATAGGCTTTGAAGCTCATTATTAATTACATTTGAAATTTTCTTATCTGTACTTTGTAAAAAGTAAGCAATAAACTTAATGTTTGCGCGTGGATTTAAATACATGTAATAAAGAACATCAATTGCTGCTTTAGATAAATCATCATTTACCTTTTCATCAAACAAGTTCTTTTCAGTTCTATTATATTTAGACGCGCTATTAGGGTTTATAGAACTTTTCCTTACAGCATAAGTTTTATCTTGATCCAAAGCAGTTAAAACAGTTTTAGGCGATTTAATAAATGGCACACCAAATCGTGATAGATAACGTTTATAATCAACAGGTGATAGTAATGCTTCAATATTAAGACGAATTCCATGTGATGCAAGAAAAGCTATCACTTTATTTTGCCAAATATTAGGTGTATGGGTAACACCAATATAAGGAGCACTTCTTCCATAAGTATTCATATATGAATTAGGTGTTTTCACTGTCAATTCATGATGAGATAAAGATTTTGTATCATAACTAGATACATTTTTGTTTGGTGGTGCTAAGTAAGCCCAAAGCTTAAAGCTATGTGAGCCTTCGATTAAACAAAAGTCGCCACAATCTATATATATAACAGCTTTATCATTCATTCCTGACAAGTTAACATAGCTTGTTTTAAGATCGCTACCTAATATCTTCTTTACAGCATTTGCAGCCGAACTACCAAGCATTAATCTTGTTTGCTTAATTAATTTAATTCTCTCTAGGCCTTCAAGAAAATACTTGCGCGCAGGAAACATACGCTGCAAATCATGATTATCAGTATCTTTGCCATACTGATCTAAAGCACTTAAAAACAATCTCAAATCTTCTTTTGCCAACCAACTGCGTACCTTATTAACACGATCTTCACCAAGTGGCTGCCACCACTCTCGAAAATTTGGTGCATTGCTTGCGATACGAGGGTCACCAGCTAGATCTATGATGAAATTTTGCCAAATTTCACTGGGGTCTTCATTCACACGGTCTATCAAAATTTCCATAGCCACATGCCCTATACGTTTTTCGTTTTGATAGGGTGCTTTGCTAACGGTTGGTTTTAAAAGCTCATCCAAGACATCGTCATATTTTCCAATAGGAATACTCTTTAGCGTTTCAAGATAATAATGAGCTCTACATACATCACCATAACGACCTACATCCAAACCTTGTAACTGATACTTAACGAATGAATCAGAAAGCTCTGTATTATTTGCTTTAGTTAGATTAACAAGATTAATGGGACCATTTTCTGATAATAACCAAGTGGCTTCACTATGCAATACAAACAATAAGCTTCTTGGTTGATCGTTTGAAATACCTAGAAATCTCAGATTTAATTGCTCTTTGATAAGTTGTTCAAGCGTTTCTCTAAGACTTTTTTGATCATTCGGCACTAAGGAATCGAGAAGATCAAAATCTTTAAAATAAAGAGTGATCAAATTCTGAAGCGCCATGATACCTAACCTAGGTTTTTGCATCAGCACCAGTGAATCTAACATTTGGTTGTTCAGTAAACGCTTTTTAACACTTTGATCTTCTAACCAAAGCTGTGTAAGTGCTCTAGCCGCGACTCGAGATTGAATTAAAGAAGCCAAATCTGAAAAGCTGGCAGTTCTAGCCATATCTTTCAATTTTATTAGAACTTTTTGAAACTCATCACCCTTCCCCGCATTAGAGCCAAGCACTTTTACTTCATTGATTAAGTTCTTCCAGTTAACTTGAACATCTGGCTTCCAATTAATATTGAACGAATTAAGTGGAGGCAGCTTCACTGTGCCCCCTCAATATGAACATCAAGAACCCTCTTGTACTCTTCACTAGTAGGTCTACGAATAGTAAAACGAATATCAATTCGGCGGTTTGCTCGAAAATCATCATCGGTTACCTGGTTTTCAATCACGGGTCTCGTTGGCCCGTAACCACTTACTGAAAAAAGCAATTGTTGGTCTTTATTTTTAAGTTCATTAAGCTTGTGCTCAGGTGAAAGCAACTCGTCCCATAATAACCATAATGAAACTGCACGATCAGCTGAAAGGCCCCAATTCCCTCTTCTACCTGGTAGAGGTCTATTGTCAGTATGTCCTTCAACGAAAATAGTATCGAGATAATCTATTCTGTTTTCCTTACGAATAACCTCACTTAAAACCTCACCTATTTCCAATGCCGTAGCACGATATTGAAGTCCGATCTGATCAGCACCTGTATCAAAACCTAATATTTCATTGGGAATACTGAGTACTGTATCATTCTCACTTACACTGACTCGTATACCACGTTGTTGAAGCAATTCAGCTGCTTCATGAATAATAGTTCTTCGGACAGCTTCAGCTTGTTGTAGCTCTAATATTTCTTGCTCAAACTCAAGCTGTTTCTGCTGCAATTCCTCCTCAATTTCCATCAACTGAACAATCAGAACAACAGAAGCCAAAATAAAAATAATCAGTAGCGCAGACATAACATCAGAAAAAGACATCCAGTATGGATTATCCTCATCTACATGAGCAGGTGCTTTCCTAAACAGAGCCATTATTTTCGCTGCTCCAGATCTTCAACTATCCCACTAATAGCACTGACTGTTACACGCATTTGGTCGGCAAACTGCAAAGTAGACTTATTCCATAGATCCATACGATCTTCAAATTGGTTCTTCACCGTATCTGAGTAATTATGAAGCCACTCTTCAGCTTGTTTCTCAATCCCCGAAACTTGCTCCTGCAAAGTTTTCCCCAAAGATTGAAACTCTCGACTAATACCTTCAAGAAATGCCTTTTGGTGTTGATCCATCAACTTGAAACCACTTTCAGCACTGTAAGCTGCTTTTTCAAAACGCTGGGCAGCTTCAGCTAACTCATTTTGAAGCTGTTTTAGAGCTGTCGCCTGTTCAATCACTTGACCTGCAAGATTGGCATTCTCATCCGAGGCTTTCTCTAGACTTTCGGTCACTGCTTGCAAACGAATATCTAAAACATCTGTTACCTGCTTTAGATTAGTGGATAGAAGTCCCAGCTGCGAAGAGCTGCTTTGCATATTCTGGCTACTAGTCTCAATGGCACCAGTGACACTTTTCAGTTCTAACATTAATGATTTATGCTGATCTGCCATTTCTATCATTTGCTGTTGAGTTTTTTGTGCGCCATTTGCTATAGCACCAAGTAATTGTTGTTGCTCACTAATCAAGCTTTCCATTTGACCCTGGAAACGTTCCTGGATATTCA
The DNA here is from genome assembly GCF_008368715.1 of Nitrincola tapanii. Taxonomy (GTDB): domain Bacteria; phylum Pseudomonadota; class Gammaproteobacteria; order Pseudomonadales; family Balneatricaceae; genus Nitrincola; species Nitrincola tapanii. The sequence goes on along the minus strand of NZ_SMRS01000003.1, from coordinate 86,299 downwards.
ATTCACGTTGATCAGATGCACTGGTATGTTCCGCAATTACCTTTTGAAGATCTTCTAAAGTGGTCTTAAAAGCCCGATTTGTATTATTTTGCTGTTCTTCACCAGCACGAGTGATAGCTGCAATTTGATCTATAGAAACACTGCGGAATTGTTCAATTGCTTGTGCAATATCTTCAGATAACTGTTTCTGAACCTTTGCGTGAGCATCTGCTCGCTCAGTATCAACTTCTTTTGCTTTATCAAAATGACCGGATACTGTTAATGTCATTTTATTAATAAGGTCATTAAATCGCTGTTCCATAGAAGCTTGTCGACTTTCAGCGTCTAAACGCATTCTCTCAACTAATTGTGCAAATTTAGCTGCAGAGTTTTCCGTGTTTTCACGCGCTTTATTTTGTTGTTCACTCAGCTGAGAAAATAGCTGATTCATCTTGGTAGACATTTCATCAACAGCTAGTTTTACATCGCCAGCAGCTCCTTCCATTCTTTTACCCTGCTCCATACCAGCCGCTTTCATTCCATCCATGAACTGTTCAACTAGTTTCTGCAAAGTATCTGTTGATTGCTGACTTGCATTAGTAACTAATTTTTGAATTGCGGGTGCCATAACATTGTTAAGTGCATCAGTGAATGCCTGCTGCATCGTTTCGCTCATACCTGATACAGTCTCTTGCAGACGATCGCCTATTCGCTCATGCAGCTCTTGCAATGCTTCTTTACTTTCTTCCGTCGCTGTCGCAATCTGAACTAGTGATTGCTCAGCGGGTAGCCGTGGAAAAAGATAATCAATTTTTTGCTGTAATTTTCGTATACTTGAAAGTGCATCTCGTTCGAAAAGCTTTTCAAACATATTCAAAAACAGACTAAGTCCTACCCCCCATACTGATGTCATAAACGCAACAGCAGCACCATTGATCATTGCCGATACACCCACTTTCAATGTATCAACGTCATCAGCATTAACTTGAAGGTCCTTTAGACCCAGAGTAAGTCCAACAAATGTACCTAATACACCAATTGCAGTTAAAAATGTTGGGGCAGCTGAAAGTAAGCGACTAGATGTCAATCCATAGGCTAAGGTTTTGCTATTAAAAAAATGTTCCGCATCAAGCGTATTTGATAGCTTTGTTTTATCTGATGAATAGACAAGACTTTCATCAAATTCACGCCAGAGAGCTCCCGTTACCTTTGGGTCTTGGTCAACAGCTTTATCTAATAAAGCTTTACGGTTCTGAGCAAGCGAATGCTTATCTTCAGCTGCAATCAGCTTTATAAGTCTAGATACTCGTTTAGAACAGTTCCAGCGATGAATAATTACAGCAACTACCGAAATTAATGTTATGGATACCATAAATATCCAAAACCACACACCAATTTCCATAATTTGAATTCCTGGTGTCGCAAGTAATTCAAACTGAGGCCAAAGATGGCCAAGTATATCCAACATAGTACTTCCCTTAATGTGAACTTAAATCTACCCATTCAACAGCTGAAACGATACCCCAATTGCCATTTTGGTTTGGTCTGCGCCAGCGAGCTGTCGGCATCTTACTGAGAAAATCCAAAGCTTCAGCAAAATTTCGAAACTTCTTTTCATCACCTTTATCACCAACGGTATAGATTCCGTTTTTAGAACAGAAGCCTGGCGAAAAGAATGTCCCATCTCTGGCTATTGGCACTAAAGTTTTAGGATTATCTTGTGTTTTTGCTTCTGATAATGTTCGAACTGAAATATCTTGAAACTCAGTGTGGGATAGCGACACTAGTGATTCAGAGTTCTGGTTTAATTGGCTTTGTGCAAGCTCATCAAGTTCAACCCATATCACTGAACCGTTTTTATGAACATAATGCACAGGTGTATCCAGAGGGATTACATTTTCTAGCTTCTATGCGAAATGCCATTTATAGTCAGGTCGCGAAATAATATGCTCAGGCACGCGATGGAACTCGAACGTGTCTCGAAGCTGATTGAGCGTTAAAGGTCCTTCTGAAGAGATTACTTCGGCAATTGCGACAACCTGCTTACTGCCTTTCTTGATAAGGCCGACTTTTCCACGCTTATTACAGTGAGATGTTCGCATTTCCCAAGTCTTTTTTCCTTGAACAATGTAATCAATCCAAGGGGTATCGATAATCAAGCCATGTGTAATGACATCGTTACTCAATTTAGCTTATCCTTATATTGAATAAATAATAACAAGTAAAATCATCAAAGCAAAAAATAACATCATCGAACAAAGCAGACTGAATTAGGGTTTTTCTTAGTGGGGCATCAAAGATTTAGTATTTCAGCTCTTTCAAGAATTCATCCAAATACGCTGGCACCACGTCTGTTGCTGGGCCATAAACACCCTGATCAAACTGATGGCTGGTCGCTTCCAGATTCAATTCAACGGTCAAGGCACCCTGCTCCTGTGCAATTTGCATAAAACCTGCGGCAGGGTACACCTGCCCCGAGGTGCCGATGGAAATAAACACATCCGCATCCATGAGGGCGTCATAGCACTCCTGCATCGCATAGGGCATCTCGCCAAACCACACAATATCAGGTCTTAGGGGCTGTGGCGGCTGACAACAGAGGCAAGAGTCCTGTTCAGTAATATCAGTAAACCAAGGAATCGACTGGCCGCTATGCACACACTTCGCACGTTGCAATTCACCATGCATGGGCAGAAGATTCTGTGTGCCGGCGCGCTGGTGCAGGTTATCTACATTCTGCGTAATCAACAAAAAATCCCCGCCCAGTGCCAAGAGCTGCGCTTCAAACTCCGCCAGAGCCAAATGTGCGGCATTCGGTTGGATCTCGGGATCTTGCAGTTGTGCGCGCCGAGCGTTGTAAAAGGCTTGTACTAATGCCGGATTGCGGGCAAAACCCTCGGGGGTTGCCACATCCTCAATGGCGTGAGACGCCCAAAGTCCATTCTGATCACGAAAGGTTTGTATGCCCGATTCCGCTGAAATACCGGCACCGGTCAACACCACTACACGTTTCATATTCCACTCCTCAGGCCAACCCATTTAATGAGCAGCTGACAACCTACTGACATTCAATATCCACATTCCTGTGAACCTCACAGATGTTGCTGCACCCACTGCTTAAACTGCGCCGGTGGCAGCGCCCCGGAAAGACGTGCCACCTCTTGTCCCTGACGGAACAGAATCAGAGTTGGGATGCTGCGGATGCCAAAACGGGTTGCCAACTGAGGCTGTGCTTCCGTATCCACTTTAGCCAAACGCACCTGAGGCTCCATTTCAGTCGCGGCTTGCGTGAAAATGGGTGCGAATTGCCGACAGGGGCCACACCAGGGTGCCCAAAAATCGACAAGCAAAGGCAGATCGGCGCTTAGATGTGCTTCAAAATTTTGCACACTCAGCTCAAGCGGCTGTCCATTAAACAATGACTGCTTACACGCACCACACTGACCTTGCTGGGGCGAACGCTCTGCGGGGATACGATTTTTACGGTGACAATGGGGGCAGGTTATGATTTGAGCGGCTGACATCATTCATCTCCTTAAAGAATCTGAAAATCATCGGCATCCTGCCAGGCAGGAAATGCCTCACGAAAAGCCTTAAGTGCCTCTAGATTCAGGGTTTCTGTTGCAATAAACGCCTGATTAATGGGCCGATCACAGATCAACTCACCTCTGAAGTCGACCAGGAGTGAATCTCCGGTATAGTGATTACCTTTGGCATCATCCCCCACGCGGTTCACACCCGCGACATAGCATAGATTCTCACTGGCACGTGCTTGTAACAGGGTGCGCCATGCATGGCGACGCGGATCGGGCCAATTGGCGACACAGAGTAACAGGTCATATTCAAACGGCTGCTGAGGTGACGACTGTTGACGCAACCAAACCGGGAAACGTAAGTCGTAACAGACACACAGCTGAATGCGAAACCCTTTCCAGTTTAGGATGACACGCTCAGTGCCCATCGCATAACGTTCATGCTCACCGGCCATGCGGAATAGATGGCGCTTATCATAATGCTGTAACTGACCATCCGGCTGCGCCCAGACCATCCGATTAAAATACTGCCCCTGCTCCACCACCGCCACACTGCCGACCATGACCACCTGCCGTGTGCGTGCCTGTTCAAGCATCCAGGCCACCACTTCGCTCTGCGCATAGGGCTGCGCCATTTCACGCGAATTCATGGTAAAGCCGGTGGCAAACATCTCCGGCAAGATAATGAGATCGGTCGAGTGGTGATCGAGATCGGCAAGCTGCAATGCCAGGTTGTGACAATTCTCTTGTGGGTCTTCCCAGCGCAAATCACTTTGCACCAGCGTTAAACGTAAATCGGACATCGCGTTTTCCGTTCTTATTAAGTATTGAGGGGCTTGTCGGCACCTGAGCTTTTACTCAACTCCAGCGCTAAACGACTTTGTAATAGAAATTGATTAAAGACCCGAAAATCACTGTCTTCAATTAAACCTGAGTCTTCGGTTTTATCTGCATACAGCAGACCGATCGCTTTGCCTGCCACCATCAAGGGGGCAATGATCAGACCACTCGGTCGGACTTGTTGTAAAAACTCCAGTGGCAGACGTTGTTGCCAACCCACATCACGCGCATCCGCAACCAACAGGGTGACACCTCGATCCAATATATGAAAAAACAATCGACTCTGCGGATGGCTACGTTCCAGATCGAAGTAACTGAGCAGCGGTTCAAGTTGCACGCCCTCCAACAGCTTAGCCTTGAGCTGATCGCCCTTCTGCCCGGCCAAACAGAACACCACTCTTTCTAAAGAGCTGGAGGCTTCAATCGCTTCAACGCAGGTGGCCAAGACACGTGGCGCTGCGGCTTTTTCATTAATCAACGCACTCATCTTATCCAGATAAGCCAACTGCTGTTGGGCAAAATCTAAGGCTCGCTTTTGTTCTTCGTGATGTTTTTCGACTTCATAAACTTTTTTCTGCTTCTGCTGGTCTTGGCGTGAATGCAGATAAAAGGCTAATTTGCGGGTGACTTCGTCTAACTGTTCATTGCCGCTGGCTTTAACGGGTGGAATTAAGGACTTATGTGAGAGGCCATACTCTTCGATATGCTCACATAACAAACGCACCGATTCGCCCAACAGGGTTTCAACACGTTCCTCCGGCAAACGACAGGCTTCCGACAGCGCACTCAGCTGTTGATTATACTCTTCCCCCGTAACCTGTTCGGAGCGATGGTAAATCTGCTCAAACAGCTCATAACAACCGGAAACAATTTTATGATTAAGCTGCTCTTGCGCGCTGCTCTGCCCGACCAGCTCCTCAGTCCGCAGCGTATTCACCACACTCTTGGCAAAGCCCCAAGTCTGGATCAGATCTCGTCCGAGCGTCACAAACTGCCCACCTAAGGCTTGTTGCTGAATGCATGTCCAGCTATACAAGCCCTGTTTGCGCTGCTGTAACATCTCGCGATACAGCTCCGGCAGGGTGAAGGCGACAACGATCTCCCCCAGGCCAAAAAGCAGACCGCAGATATAGGTTTCTTCGATATCCAAAACCCCGGCACTGATCGCCATATCACGTGCTGTCGCCGCATTTAATACCGCGGCGACGAGAAGATCCTCTACCTGAGTGCCGGGTTCTTTCTCACCAAAGCTTTCAATCAACTTCAGCGTCATACACAGGTTACGGATACGTTCAAAACCGATCAGCACCACTGCGCGCGACACCGCAGTGACCTTGGTGCCACCACGGTTAAATTCGCTGGAGTTGGCCAGACGCAACAGTTTGGTCGTGAGATTTGGATCCTTCATCACCGCAATCGCCAAAGACATTGCATCCGTATCACTGGAGCTGCTGATTTGACGAATGTGGTTTACCGTAGCACTAAAGACGGGCAGATCACCTAAACGATCGAGCTGAGCATACACACGATTCAGGGTTTCCTGATACTTCAATGCCATCACACTCCGACTAAACGTCCACGATCCAGACGTATGACACGATCAAATGCCTGCAAATGCTGAGTATGGTGCGTAATCAGCAGCAGAGTTTGTTCTGGGCGATAGGACAAGACCACTTCCAGCATCTGCGCTTCGCTCTGGGCATCCAAACCTTCGGCAGGCTCATCTAAAATCAGAATAGGCGCTTTTTTCAACAACGCACGCGCTACGCCCAAGCGTTTGCGCTGCCCACCGGATAAACGATTGCCGCCCTCACCCACTTCACGGTCCAAGCCTTCGTTGCCAAGCATGGTGTCCAGCCCCAAACGCTGCAGTAACTGCAACATCTCAGTATCACTGATGTCATCACCTGCCAAACGCAGATTATCACGCACGCTGCCGGCAAAGAGTTGCACCGGCTGAGATAAAATTGCCATCTGCTCACGCAACTGCTCTTGCGGATAGTGATTCAGTGGCACACCGCCGAGCCGGATCTCACCGCTTTGCGCTTCCCAAAAGCGCGTCAGCAGATTGATCAATGTACTCTTACCACTCCCGGTATGGCCCGTGATCGCCAGCTTCTCTCCAGCGGCGATCTGAAGTGTAAAATCCTGAAGAACCTCACGCCCTTCATACGCAAAATTGACGGCAGACCATTCGATTTGGCCGGGGTCAGGTGGATTGACGCGCGTGTCGGGAAAGGAAATATCACTGCGCTGCTGGGTAATCTCCAAAAGATTACGCGCGGCCGCACGTGTTTTTCCCAAATATTGATAGGCCAAAGGCAAGGGCGCAATCGCTTCAAAGCTGGCGAGGACACAAAACACCACCAGCGCCAGCCAGGCCGGTGCTAGATTCTCTGAACTGACCAGCTCAATTGCGATCGCCAAGGCAGCAAAAGTTGTCAGACCTGCCGCCAGGGTCATCAAGGCCGATGTCACGCCACTGATCAAACTCATCTGCTGCTGTAAGCGCAACCAATCGTTCTGCGTTTGCGCTAAGGCCTGCTGCTCTCTCTCCAGCGCAGCATAGACATGCAGCTCGGTCATACCTTGCACATAACTCAGCGTTCGTGCACGCAAATGCGCACTGAGTTGTACCTGCTCAGCACCGCGCTGACCGGCCCAAAGATAACCGAGCCAAGGCACTCCAAATCCAGCCAGCAATAGGGCACCTAAGAGTAAAAATCCAAGCGAGGCATGGATCCAAGCCATAAAGCCCGCCACCAGAAGGCTAGTGATCAGGGCGATCGCACTGGGTGATAAAACACGAAGATAGAGATTATCCAATGCATTAATATCACTAGTGATCCGACTTAACAGATCGGCTGAGCGATAATGGCGTAAGCGCGCAGGATTGAGCGGTTCAAGATGCGCATAAAACCAGCTGCGCAACTCCGCCAAAACACGGAAAGTCGCTTCATGAGTGGTCACACGTTCGAAATAACGCCCGGCCGTCCGTGCAATCGCAAAGCCTCGCACCCCCCCTCCTGGCGTCAAATAATTAAACGCTTGCGCGCTGGCCAGCGTCACACCGGCCAGAGCCGTCGCGGAAATAAACCATCCGGACAGGGTAAGCAAGCCTATGCTGGAGAAGAGCGTTAATAAACCGAGAAAGCTGCCTAACAGCACCCAACCTTGATGACGGCGCAACAAGCCAAGAAAAGGTTTTAATTCAGACATCTCTTACACCCTCCTCGTCTGCACCTAGGGGCGCGGCTAAACTCACCACACGATCAGCCAGTGCTTGGGTACTGGGACGATGCGTCACCAACAAAACGGTGCGCCCAACACAGAGCTGCTTAAGCGCCTGCAAGACTTTCGCTTCACTTTCAGCATCCAAGCTGGCTGTGGGTTCATCGAGCAGCACCACGGGAGCATCGCGTAAGAATGCTCGCGCCAGAGCTAAACGTTGTAATTGCCCACCGGAAAAGCCCTGCCCAGCTTCGGCAACGGGGGTGTCCAAGCCTTGCGGCAGCGGGTGGATAAACTCACTGGCTTGAGCCAGATCACAGGCGCGCCAGAGGGCCGCATCATCCGCGTGAGGATTGGCCAGTAACAGGTTATCGCGCAGGCTACCTGGGAAAAGCACCGTCTGCTGGCTAATCCAAGAGAGGGCACCCATCCAACTGGCACGCTCTAACTCGGCTAATGGGATACCGGCAATACGCACCTCCCCCCTTTCCACCTGATTAAAACCGGCCAGTAGATTTAAAACCGTCGATTTACCCACACCGCTCGGCCCAACCAGCGCGAGCGTTTCCCCGGCCGGCACATGCAGCGAGAATTGATCCAGCACCCAGGCGCCATGAGCACTATAACGGAAACTGATATTTTCCAAGGTTAAATCGAGCGCCACAGCGGGAAGCTGGCGCTGCCCACTGCTTTGCATAGTTTCCGCTTCTTGCAATAAATCCATCAAGCGCTCTGAAGCAGCCACCGCTTCCTGCTTAGCATGATAGTGAGTGCCTAATTCACGTAAAGGCTGATAAAACTCAGGCGCCAGAATCAAAATAAACAGGGCATGGTAAAGCGTGACACCCTGCCCCCAACTGCCAAAATCAAGCAAGCCGAGAAAACTAAAGCCCAGGTAAACTGCGAGGATGGCAATTGAAACTGAGGCAAAAAACTCCAACACCGCAGAGGATAAAAACGCCAAACGCAACACCTGCATGGTGCGGACACGAAACTCTTCTGCATTGGCTGCGATGATCTGGGTCTGCTCACGGCTACGCGAAAAGTGCTTCAGCGTACTTAAGCCCTGCACCACATCCAAGAAATAAGCACTTAAGCGCGCCAAAGCACGGAAATTCCGACGATTGGCATCGGCTGCCTTAATACCCACTAAGGCCATAAACAACGGGATCAATGGCGCGGTAAACAGGAAAATTAACGCTGCCGCCCAGTTCACCGGCAGGACAAAAGCCAGGATGACCAGAGGCAGTAAAGACGCCAAAGCCATCTGTGGCAAATAACGTGCGATAAAACCATCCAGTGCCTCAACCTGCTCAATGATCAGGCTGGAAATTTCCCCACTGCGCTGACTCTGAGTGTAGGCCGGCCCCAGAGCCGCTAAACGCGCCAACAATTGATTACGCAGGCGTTCGCGCACCGCCACCGAGGCTTTTTGCCCACTCCACTCTCGCACTACACCCAAGGCGGCACGTAACAGCAACGCCACAACTAATAACCACAACAGCGGCGTTAAATCACTAAGTTGAGCCTGATGAAAGAGGGTAGCATCCACGGCACGCGCTAACAGATGGGCTTGCAAAATCAATAACAAACCCGCGGCAAGCGCGGCAATCAAACTTAACCTCAACCAACGTTGATCGGCGGCGACCAACTGCTTGAGCCAACGCGACTTCGCACGCGCCACCTCTCGCGACAAGTGTTGCATGGGCTGTTTACCTATTTGTTTTTGCCGTTGGAATTAGACTTGAGCCTGTTGACAGAGACTCGCAGCCAGTTGCTGTGCCGCCGATAAACGCTCGACATCTGTGTTCAGCTTACGACCACGCATCCGCTGCAAACGCTGACGCGCCGGAAGTGTGACGCTGTCCGCGAGCGTCTGCAAATACGCCAGCACCTCTAAGGCCGGCTGGCGCTGGTTACACACGAGCACCATATCACAACCGGCTTGTAAGGCTTGCTGACAGCGCTCGGGATAACTGCCTGCCAGGCTGGCGCCTTCCATCGTCAAATCATCACTAAAAATCACGCCGTTAAAACCTAAGCGTTGGCGCAAGACTTCTTGTAACCAATAAGATGAGAAACCCGCAGGCTGAGAATCAAGCTGTGTGTAGACCACATGCGCTGGCATGATCGCATCCAACCCCTGAGTAATCAGTTGCGCAAAGGGCTGCATGTCCGTATTAAGTTCTGCTGCGCTGCGGTGATCCTGTGGTAGCTCCAGGTGAGAATCCGCTTCGACCCAACCATGTCCAGGGAAATGCTTCCCGGTCGCAGCCATACCGGCTTCATGCATCCCCCGCATAAACGCACCCGCCAGGGCAGTCACCTGTTCAGGCAGGGCCGCAAAGGCACGGTTGCCGATCACTTCACTTTGCTGCCAATCTAGATCTAACACGGGCGCAAAACTGATATCGATATCAAAAGCTCGCAACTCACTGGCCATCAACCAGCCCAGTTCATGCGCGCTCTTTTCGGCCAACGCCACATCCTGTTGATACAGCTGCCCCAATACCGACATCGCAGGTAAACGCGTAAAACCTTCGCGGAAACGCTGTACACGCCCCCCCTCCTGATCCACAGCCACTAAAAGATCCGGGCGCAAGGCACGAATCGATGCCATTAAGGCGCGTAGCTGTTCTGGATCACGGTAGTTACGACTAAAAAGAATCAAGCCCCCTACTTCTGGAGACTGCAAAAGACGAGCTTCTTCTTCACTCAGCTCGGTGCTGAGCAGATCCAACATCAATACGCCTGAAGTCATAGGTTTACTCTGCTGTCAGGGTCACCGGTGTTCCGGGACACACTAATTCAAATAGTTCAATTAAATCCTGATTACGCATACGAATGCAGCCATGAGAGCGCGCTACTCCCATAGGTTCGCTGTCGGGTGTGCCGTGGATGTAGATATAACGCTGAAAAGTATCAACGGCACCGAGACGATTCACCCCTTTTTCCCGACCGCTTAACCAAAGAATGCGGGTCAAAATCCAGTCTCTTTCGGGATAAGCACTCGCCAACTCCGGTGTGTAAATTTCGCCGGTGAAACGCCGCCCAACCAATACCGCGCCCTCAGGTAACCCCGCACCGATCTTGGCACGAATATAGTGTTCACCCAGAGGCGTACAGCCCGAGCCTTTATGATTACCCACGCCATTGAGTGCGCTGGAGATAGGCCAAACACGCAGCAATTCTGAGCCCTGATTCAGGGACAACAATTGTTGGCCGATGGAGATCTGCAGCGTTAGAGGGGACATTCAGAGACGGCAAAAGTAGGCTTTTTCAGCGCGCGCTTGTAATCCGGCACTGAGGACAGGAATCATGCGATGTAAGATCTGTTCAATCTCAACATTACCCTGAAAACTCTTCTTCTCCAATGTCAGCAGCATATGGTAATTGGAGAGCGTAAAGATGACCGATCCCAACATAAAATGCAGGCGCCAGAAAAACTCATTGTCCTCCATCGGCGCAGCATCCAATCTTAAACACTGCAAATATTTCTCCAGTCGCGGCGCATATTGAGTGATAAAAAACTCACGCAACTCTTCCTGGTTTTTCATGTACGCCAGTTCCAGCAAGCGCATAAACACCGCCAGCGAGTGACTGTTGATATGACTGACACTGAGCAAAGCGCGCATCAGCATTTCCAAGAGTTCATCCAGGCTCACCGCCAGACCACTGCTTAGACGCTCGTCGAGGGCTTTTTCAATATAATCACACAAAGGCTCCATCAAACGCTCACAGACTGCGTTCACCAAACCCTGTTTAGAACGGAAGTGGTAGTTCACGGCAGCCAGATTCACCTCGGCAACCGCTGTAATCTGGCGCATGGTCGTTTCATTAAAGCCCTGCTCAGCAAACAAGGACTCAGCCGCTTGTATGATCCTTGTCGCGGTATCCGCACGACGCTTCATTACAAATCTCCTGTCTCAGGGCCGGTGCAAAGCAAATCTGAACTGATGTTTAAAACTTAACTTATTATACGCCTTGTGTTCTGAGTGTCATCTTTGATCAGAAACCCTTACGCGCAGGAGCCGTCAAACGCTGCCACCAACGCAACATCAAACGATCAGATCCTTCTACCGCGAACTGCCCTAAACGCTCCTGCAGGCCTTTTTTCTCTTCATAACGCACTTCAAAAAGATCGGCGTTTTGACTGATCTCCGTTAAGTATTCATCACTGGTCATTAAGTCATCGACCAGTTTTTTCGCCAACGCTTGACGGCCATACCAGATTTCACCGGTCGCCACTTCATCTAAAGCCAACTCAGGGCGATACTCAGCGACAAAATCTTTAAAAAGATGATGCGTTTCTTCCAGCTCTTCAATGAACTTTTCACGACCTTTCTCAGTGTTCTCACCAAACACAGTCAAGGTGCGTTTATATTCACCGGCCGTCAGCACTTCATAGTCAATATCATGCTTTTTTAAGAGACGATGAAAATTCGGCATCTGTGCCACCACACCGATCGAACCCAACACAGCAAAAGGCGCTGCGACCAAGCGATTGGCAATACACGCCATCATATACCCCCCGCTGGCGGCCACCTTGTCGACACAGATGGTCAAAGGAATATTTTTACGGCGCAAACGTTCCAGCTGCGACGCCGCCAGTCCATAACCGTGTACCATGCCACCGGGGCTCTCTAACCGCAGCACCACCTCATCCTTCTCTGGACGTGCGATCGCCAGTACAGCGGTGATCTCTTCCCGCAGAAAATCGACTTCGGACGCCGCCATATCGCCGTCAAAATTGAGTACGTAGACGCGCTTGCGCTCCTCTTCGTCATCACGCCCCTCTTTTGCCGCTTTTTTGCGTGCTTTCGCGTCTTCTTTATCGCGCTTTTTTTCTTCTTTAATCTTTTGTTTAATCTGCCACTCATCGAGGATCGCATCCTCCATGGTTTGCAGCATCTCTTCATAACGATCATTGAGACTTTTAACCTCAATGTGTCCCTCATGCTGATGCTGACGGCGCTTAGATGCGAGCATGACGATCACAGCCACCACCAACAGAATGGCAAAGACCAAGGTGAGGGTTTTGGCTAAAAACAAACCATACTGCGATAAAAATTCGATCACTCTTCTCTCCAGTTGTTACCGTCCGCCTCGGCGGGTTCGTTTTCACGGCGCGCTAATGTACCATATTCGTCGATTCTTGAACCCTCGGATCTTTCCATGCACGTAAATATCACGCTTTCCAAAGTTATCGAAAAACTGCCTAGCCGTTTTAACGCCTCACATGCCGGTGATCTCCAGGCGGTGTTTCAGTTTGAACTCGAGGATGCCGATGCTTTTTTTATCCAGATTCAGGCCAGCCAGTGCCAAACACATTTAGGCACGCATCCTGATCCCAGCATCACCCTATTTATGGATGAAGCCACGCTGTTGCGAGTCATCAGCGGTGAGCAAGATGGCATGAGTGCCTTTATGAAAGGCCAGTTGCGTGCTGAGGGCAATGTCATGCTGGCCACTCGCCTAGGCAAGCTCTTCAGCGCGGCAAGTTAAACCCTGAAGAGCTTAAGCCCTGAAGCACTTAAGCCTTGAAGAGCCCGCGGGTTTACGCACCTGGCGTGTGCCCCTGCACAAAGGCCTGGATGAGTTGTCGCGACAAGGTGAACTCGGGCGGCAAATCCTCCGGAAGCGCGTCAGGTGTGAACCAGTCTGCCTCCAAGATTTCGATTCCATCCGGCTCGATCTCACCGCTTTCATACTCGGCAAAAAAGCCTAACATCAACGCATGAGGAAAGGGCCAAGACTGGCTGGCAAAGTAACGGATATTTTTCACCTGAATACCCACTTCTTCCATCACCTCTCGTTTGACCGCTTGCTCGGCACTTTCCCCCGGCTCGATAAACCCGGCCAAGGCACTAAAGCGTCGACCACTAAACTTAGCCGCATGAGCCAACAAACAACGCCCCTGATGCGCAACCAAGACTAAAACGCAGGGGGATACAGGTGGATAGTGCAGATGCCCACAAACACGGCAGGCTAAAGCTTCATCTTCGTTATGTGGCTGCAAAGTCCCAGAACAGAGCGCACAAAATCGATGCCGCTCATGCCAGCGTTGCAGCTGAGATTCGCGCGAGAGGCGCAGATATTCCTGCTCATCTGCCTGAGATAAGGCCTGACGTAAGGACTGTTCAGTGATGTTCGGCATGGTTCGACTCCTCAGCGACGGGCGCGGCCTCTAACTGCTGCCACAGACAATCGCCCCCAGATTTTTTCTCCAACATCTGCAAAAATGCAGCATGTGCCGCCAACTCAGCCGCATCCGCTTTTAAAACCGGTAGCACCAGATCCGCACGCACCGGACGTTTACGGCTCACGCCCTCCTCACCCTCATCATCGCCCTGGCCTAATTGCAAAGCCGTTTGGCCACCGGTGAGTAGCAGATAGACTTCCGCCAGAATTTTGGAGTCGAGCAGAGCGCCGTGCAGATCACGATCAAAGTGCTCGATACCAAAACGTCGACAGAGTGCATCTAGGTTATTTTTTTGCCCTGGGTATTTTTTCCGCGCCAGCAACAGTGAGTCGGTCACCTTAGGGCAGATATCCTGCATACGTTCTGCATAACCATTACGGGCCAACTCTGCGTTCAAGAACCCTATATCAAAGGCTGCGTTGTGGATGATCAGTTCCGCTCCGCGAACAAACTCAATAAATCCAGGCAGAATCTCGGCGATCAGAGGCTTGTCGGCCAAAAATTCATTGGTAATTCCGTGTACACGCATCGCCTCTTCTTCGACTTCACGTTCAGGGCGAATGTATTGATGAAAGGTTTCACCGGTGAGGCGCCGCTGGGCCATCTCCACGCAACCTATCTCAATAATGTAGTGCCCCTGCTCCGGATCTATACCGGTGGTTTCCGTATCTAAAATAATCTGACGCATTCTCAGCCTCGTTTCAGAATTTCATCAACACCACGATTGGCTAACTGGTCGGCACGCTCATTTTCCGTATGTCCGCTATGGCCTTTTACCCAACGCCACTCAATCTGATGCTGTTTGACCAGCAGATCCAATGCTTGCCAAAGATCGGCATTCTTGACCGGCTGCTTACTCGCAGTTTTCCAACCATTACGCTTCCATCCGGCTAACCATTGCGTGATACCTTTACGCAAATATTCAGAATCCGTTGTCAGAATGACATGACAAGGGCGCTTTAAAACTTTTAAAGCTTCGACGGCCGCGGTCATCTCCATACGATTGTTTGTGGTCTCAGCCGCGCCCCCCCACAACTCTTTTTCTTGCTGATTAAAGCGCAACAAGGCACCCCAGCCACCAGGGCCGGGATTGCCTTTACAGGCACCGTCCGTAAAGATTTCAACGGGTGTCACACAGACTTTCCTCGGGCAGATTTATTTCGCGCCGTCGGTTCGGCGAGGGGAAAAGCGATGAGTTTACGTGTTTTCCAGGCCGGTTTTAAGGGCGTCATGCCACCGACATCCTTACGTGCCCAAATCAAAAGCACCGCACCTGAGGGTAATAAGCTGTTCGCGGTCCAGCTCTCCAGAAAGTTCAAGCGTGCTCGCCAAGACTCTGAAGCCAGCAAGGGTAGATAAAACGCCGTCTCTGACTTCAGCTCCGTAAGTTCCAATAAGCGCAACCAATCATGCAGACGATGATGACTCAGCGCCTGGGCATTCCAGGGCGCCTGCTCGCGTCGTCGCCAACGGCACACGCCCCAAAAGCTTAAGGGATTAAAGCCTAGAATCAGCAAATGTCCGCCCGGGCGTAAAACACGTGCCGCTTCACGTAAGACCTGGTGCGGATCATTACTAAAATCCAAGGCATGATGCAAAAGTACCGCATCCAAAGCCTGGGATTGCAGAGGCAGCTCCTCAGGACGCGCGACCACCGCATGCGCATCCAAGCCTAACTGCATCTTCGGCGATAAATGAATTTTGTGTGGGATCGGTGAGTGTTTGAGCAGATCAAGATGCGCCAGACAACCGATCTGCACCAGATGATAACCAAACAGCTGCGGCAAAATATCGGCTAAGAGCGCCTCTTCTGCCGCAAAAACCGCCTGCCCGAGAGAGGACTGGAACCAATCCGCCAATTCGTTGGTCAAGCAGGCGTCAGAATCAGAAACCGCTCGGCCAGCGGTTCGAGAGAGTTTCATAGCGGCTCCTTCTGCAAACCTAAAGTTTTTCTAAACATTGCAAGGCTAAACAACCCCAGTCAACTTGAGTAGAATCAAGCCTAATTGCCTAGACCTTGCTTGGAGATGACATGTTACACCTAACTCCAGTTCCAGCTTTTCAGGATAATTATATTTGGGTACTGTCGGCACGCTCACCGGCGCTGAATTGCCCTGTGGTCGCCGTGGATCCCGGCTGCGCCGCGAGTCTCAGCCAGTGGCTCGAAGATCAGGGCTGTCAGCTCCATGCTATCTTGATCACCCACCACCATGCGGATCATACCGGGGGTGTGGCCAGCTTACAGGCGCAATGGCAATGCCCTGTCTATGGTCCCGACAACTCTCCTTTCTCCGGTATTACCCAACCCTTACATCAGGGTGACCTAATCTATTTACTGGAGACTCAGTTTCAAATTCAAGCGGTGCCTGGGCACACTCTGGATCATATCAGTTACTACTCCGCAGAGGCTGACTTACTTCTCTGCGGCGACACGCTGTTTATGGCCGGATGCGGACGTTTGTTTGAAGGCACAGCCCAGCAGATGCTGGCCGCAATGGATTATTTTGCTCAGTTGCCGGATCAAACCCGCGTGGCCTGCACCCATGAATACACCCTATCTAACCTTGCCTTTGCACAAGCTGTTGAACCTGAAAATCCAGAGATACAACAGACCCTGAAGCGCTGCCAAGCGCTCAGAGCCGAAGGTCATCCGACTCTCCCTTCCAGTATAGGCCTGGAAAAAAAGATCAACCCTTTCATGCGTACTCGTGAAGCCGCCGTGCGGCACGCCGTGGCTTTACATGCGGGTCGGGAAGTCGAGAAGGCTGACGCCATCCTGGCACAACTGCGGGAGTGGAAGAACGCTTTTTAATTACAGGCGCGACTTCACTTGTTAGAATCACGGTTCAGATTATATTCAGATTCAGGTTACGGAATGACGAAGCAACGACTCAGCACACTCGCACTCACCTGCGCTCTCGTGCTCTCGGGCTGTAGTAGCGCCCCGCAACAGACGCACACTCAGCTGCATCAGCATGATCGACTGGACAAGCACAGTGCACTCCTGATCCAAGCACGGATGGCTCGCTTTGCGCATTTACAGCAGCAAAGCGAAGAGGACGAGATTTCGGATCTTTGGTCCTTAACACGTACCCATTTGGGTTTGGAATTAGATCTGAATGATCTGCGTATTGAGCAGCACTTTGCCTGGTTGGCCAAACATCCCCAGCACTTGACGAATGTCAGCGAGCAGGCGCTGCCGTATTACTACTATGTTCTGGATCAGGTGATTGAGCGTGGCATGCCGGCGGAAGTGGCTCTGCTTCCCGTGATCGAAAGTGGTTACAACCCCTATGCTCTCTCCCCCTCTAACGCCGCCGGTCCCTGGCAGTTTATTCCCGGAACCGCCAAGCATTTTGGTCTAGAGAACAACTGGTGGTATGACGCACGCCGTGACATCGTTGCCTCCACCGACGCGGCTTTAACCTATCTTTCCCAACTCAACGAGCAGTTTGGCGGGGATTGGTTACTGACACTGGCGGCTTATAACGCCGGCGGCGGCACCGTCTCGCGCGCCATCGAATACAATCAAGCACGTAACCTGCCAATCGATTTCTGGTCACTCAATCTGCCACAGCAGACCATGAATTATGTGCCCAAGCTCCTCGCGACGGCACGTATGATCCGTGATGCCGAGGACTATGGTTTGGAGCTAGCGGATATCCCTGCTGAACCCTACTTCGCTGAGGTGGAGACCGGTGGCCAGGTTGACCTTAAACAAGCCGCCGAATTGGCCGAAATCGATCTGGATGAACTCAAACAATTAAATCCTGGTTTCAGTCGTTGGGCCACCGCACCTGAAGGTCCGCATCGTTTATTGGTTCCGGTTGAGCAAGCTGAGCAGTTACAACAAGCGCTTGAGTCCCTGCCGGATGAAGAACGCGTCAACTTTGCCAGCTACACCATTAAATCCGGTGATACACTCGGTGCCCTCGCACGTCGCTTTAATACAACGGTTCAAGTCTTACAGACAACAAATCGTATCCAGCCCCATCAGCTACGTGTGGGACAAACTCTACTGGTACCCGCCGCATCTGACCGGATCGCACTCAAACCTTCAGGATCAGGGCCAGGTTAAGACACGATGATCAGATCGCCCCTGACCCGCCTAAGTCGTCTGCTTATAGCTGGTTTTTTCTGCCTAGCCGCCAGTCTGCCTCTCTCCGCTCAAAGCGGGCTAGAAGGCGTGCACGGCATTGCCATGCATGGCGATCTAAAATATCCACCGGACTTCACGCACTTTGATTATGTCAACCCGGATGCGCCTAAGGGTGGACGGGTCGTACAATCGGCCATCGGCAGCTTTGACAGCTTTAACCCCTTTATCGTTAAAGGCACACCTGCCGACGGCTTAGGTTTACTCTATGACAGCCTGACCAGCAAAGCTCAGGATGAGCCCTTCTCAGAATACGGCTTGCTCGCCAAGCGCATCTATGTTCCAGAGGATCGGCGCTGGATTGAGTTTGAAATGCGTCCAGAAGCCCGCTTTAGTGATGGGGTTCCGGTCACCGCTGAAGATGTCGTAAATACCTTCCGCTTGTTACGTGAAGAAGGCAGCCCTTTTTATCGCGCTTATTATGCCGACATCTCTAAGATTGAAGCCGTCAGTCGCCATCGCGTGCGCTTTGAGTTTGCCGATACCGATAACCGCGAATTGCCCCTGATCGTCGGTGAAGTACCTATTCTGCCTAAACATTTCTGGGACAGTCGTAATTTCGCTGAAACCGCGCTGGAAATTCCGATTGGTTCCGGCCCTTATGAGATTGCCAGCTACAACCCCGGACGCTCTATTACCTACCGTCTGCGTGAGGATTACTGGGGCGCTGATCTCCCCGTCAACCGTGGGCGCAACAACTTCGCACAATGGGTCTACGACTATTATCGTGACAGCACCGTCGCTCTCGAAGCCTTTAAAGCGGGGCAATACGATTTCCGTCTAGAAAATTCCGCCAAAAACTGGGCCACAGGTTATACCGGCCCAGCCTTTGACCAGGGACGCATTCTCACGCGTAGCATCGAACATGATAATCCAACCGGCATGCAGGCCTTTGTGATGAACTCACGGCGCAGCCAGTTCCAGGACCCTCGTGTGCGTTATGCTCTGGCCCATGCATTTGATTTTGAATGGACTAACCGCAATCTTTTTTACGGTGCTTATAAGCGCAGCCATAGTTTTTTTTCCAACTCAGAAATGGCCGCCGAAGCACTGCCCGATGCGGCTGAGCGAGCGATCTTAGAACCCCTGCGCGCGCAATTGCCCGAAGAGGTGTTTACCCAGGTTTACCAGGCTCCGCAAACTCAAGGTGACGGCAATATGCGTCTGCAGGTACGCAAAGGCTTACATCTTCTGGCAGAGGCTGGCTGGACGCTGGATAAAGGCGTTTTACGCAACTCAGCAGGCGAACCCTTCCGCTTTGAAATTCTACTGATCCAGCGTGAATTTGAACGTATCGTCAATCCCTTTATTCGCAATCTTGAGCGAATGGGCATCAGTGTGAACGTACGCGTAGTTGACATTTCACAGTATATCAATCGCTTACGTGAATATGATTTTGATATGATTGTCGGCAGTTTCGGTCAGTCTAATTCGCCTGGCAATGAACAGCGTGAATACTGGCATTCTGAAAGCGCAGAGCGCCCAGGCAGCCGCAATCTGGCCGGGATTCGTAATCCAGCCATTGATCAACTGGTTGAGCTGGTGATTCAAGCCCCCGATCGTGAAGCCTTAGTCGTGCGTGCACGTGCGTTAGATCGTGCCTTGCAATGGAATCACTATGTTATTCCGCAGTATCACATCAACGCCTACCGTGTGGCTTATTGGAACAAATTCGGTATGCCGGAAACGCGGCCTAAATATGCTCTCGGTTTTGATACTTGGTGGATACTGCCCTAATGGCCGCCTATATTTTTCGACGCTTACTGCTCATCATTCCCACCCTGTTTGGCATTTTGTTGCTGAACTTTCTGATTATTCAGCTCGCACCTGGCGGACCCGTCGAACAAACCCTGGCTCATCTTCAAGGGATCGGTGATGCCGGTGATCGCACCGGCGCTGCAGCACGCTCCGACCTGGCCGCTGGCAGTGACTCTTCAGGGTATCGTGGCGCTCAAGGCTTAGACCCCGCCTTGATTGCTGAAATCGAGCGGATGTACGGTTTTGACAAGCCTGCGCATGAGCGTTTCTTGCAGATGGTCGGCAACTATTTACGCTTTGATTTTGGCAGCAGTTTTTACAGCAATAAAACGGTGATGGAACTGATCATTGAGAAGATGCCGGTTTCCATCTCCCTAGGTTTATGGACGACTCTGCTGACCTATCTAATCTCGATTCCGCTGGGAATACGCAAAGCCGTCAAAGATGGCAGTGCCTTTGATATGTGGACGAGTACCGCTGTGATCATCGGTTACGCGATTCCAAACTTTCTGTTTGCGATTCTCTTGATCGTGCTCTTTGCCGGTGGCACCTATTTTGACTGGTTTCCCCTGCGCGGCCTCACCTCACCAAACTTTGCTGAGATGAGTTTACTGGAAAAAATCGGGGACTATTTCTGGCACATCACTCTGCCCGTGTTAGCTTCGGTCATTTCCAGCTTTGCGACGCTGACCATGCTGACCAAAAACGCCTTTCTCGATGAGATTCATAAACAATATGTGCTCACCGCACGCGCAAAAGGCCTCACTGAAAATCGCATCCTCTACCATCATGTTTTCCGCAATGCCATGCTGTTGATTATTGCCGGGATGCCGGCCGCGCTGATTGGAATTTTCTTTACCGGTTCGATGCTGATCGAAGTCATTTTCTCTCTGGATGGCTTAGGTCTGCTCGGTTATGAAGCGGTAATTCGCCGTGACTATCCGGTGATTTTTGGCACACTCTATATCTTTACCCTGGTCGGCCTACTCCTGAAGCTGATCAGTGATGTGACCTACACCCTTGTGGATCCACGCATCGACTTTGGCAGCCGGGAGACTTAAGCATGACACCGATTATGCGCCGCCGCCTGCAAATTTTCTGTCGTAACCGCCGTGGATTCTGGTCCCTCTGGATTTTTTTGGCGCTTTTCACGCTGTCCTTAGCGGCTGAGTTGATTGCTAATCACAAACCTATCCTGGTTCAGCATCAAGGCACACTCTATTTCCCCGTGCTGAAGGAATATTCCGAACTGGAGTTTGGCGGTGAGTTTGATATCAGCACGGACTACCGTGATCCTTTCATTCAAGAACTGATTCAAGAATCGGGGGGCTGGATGCTCTGGCCGCTGATTCGTTACAACTACCAAAGCATCAACTACGATCTGCCCTCACCGGCCCCCTCACCGCCGAGTCGTGAAAACTGGTTAGGCACGGATGATCAAGGCCGAGATGTGCTGGCTCGTGTCATCTACGGTTTTCGAATTTCAGTGCTTTTTGCGCTCGTACTGACGCTGGCCAGTTCCGTCATTGGGGTCGCGGCAGGTGCTGTGCAGGGCTATTACGGAGGCAAGATCGATCTTGTTTTTCAGCGTTTTATCGAGATATGGTCCGGCCTACCGGTGCTCTTCCTGTTGATCATTCTAGCCAGCGTTGTAGATCCTAACTTCTGGTGGCTGCTGGGTATTATGCTGCTGTTTTCTTGGATGGCACTGGTGGATGTGGTACGTGCTGAATTTCTGCGCGGACGCAATCTGGAGTATGTGCGGGCGGCACGTGCGCTCGGCCTGAGTAACGCTAAAATCATGTATCGCCACGTGTTACCCAATGCGATGGTGGCGACGCTGACTTTTATGCCCTTTATTTTTAATGGCTCAATTGTCACCCTCACCGCGCTCGATTTTCTCGGTTTTGGTTTACCGCCGGGTTCACCCTCTCTCGGTGAGCTGGTCGCTCAGGGCAAAGAAAACTTGCATGCGCCCTGGTTAGGTTTAACCGCTTTCTTTACCCTATCGATCATGCTGACCCTGCTGATCTTTATTGGTGAAGCGGTGCGAGATGCTTTTGACCCACGCAAAACCTTTTAAGCGAGTAGAGGGTTGAGTCGGATAATCAGCTGAAAGCAGCAAAATTAACCTCTGGCAGACACTCAAATCCGGGCTTGGCAAAATAATAGCCCTGCATCAGATCCACGCCTAATTCATAAAAATACTCAACTTCGGCGAGGGTTTCCAAACCCTCAGCCAACACCCGAATATTCAGCTGCCGACAGATATCCATCAGACCCTTAACGATGATCTGCTTGACCTTATTGCTATCAATATCCCGAACCAGCTCCATATCCAATTTGAGCAGATTCGGCGTAAAGCTCGCCAGCAGATTTAAACCCGCGTGGCCGGCACCAAAATCATCCAGTGCCGTGATAAATCCCTGCTCCTGATAGTGGCGGAAAATTCGTGTGAGATGTGCCGGATCGTGTACTTTTTCAGACTCAGTAATTTCAAACATCAGATTGTGTACAGGAAAGCCACTTTGCTGCGCCGCCTGAAGCGTACTCCGAATACAATGGGCCGGTTCATAGACCGCATTCGGCAAAAAATTGATGCTCAATACCTTGTCGTGCAACCCCAACTGGCTGGCCAGTGTAATCGCTTTCACGCGACAGGCCTGATCAAAAGCATAACGATTCTGATCATTGATTTTTCTCAGAATCTCGTAGGCCGATTCGCGTTGTGGCCCACGTACCAAAGCTTCATAACCAAAAATTTCCTGTTTGCGCAGATCCACTATGGGTTGAAATGCAAAGGTGAACTCAAAACCCAGGGGGACAAAGCAATACTGGCATCCGTATTCCAGTTGATCTGAAGGGACAAGCGCTGGCATAGATTTCCTCGGCAGGATGAGTTGTTTAGGGTTTAGTGTGGCAAAAAATCCTTGGGAATGCTCAGATTTTTTAACTCGATTTGACAGCTAAGCCTTGAGCCAAGCAGACTTGGCCTCCGGAGACTGAGCGGTAAAAAGGAAGCAACAATGATACAACCTGGCTTTATGGTGCTACAGGGCAATCGCCTGGAGAGTTTACGGGCGGTGTGTGTCGAATGGTTACAACGTTATCCACTGACACCTCTCGAAAACGAAGTCATCCTGGTCCAAAGCAACGGTATCGCGCAGTGGTTAAAACTGGCCTTGGCTGAGGATGTCGAGCAAGGTGGCTGTGGCATTGCGGCAGCCATGGATGTGTGTTTACCTGCACGTTACCTGTGGCGTGCCTATCGCGCCGTGCTTGGAGATCTGCCTAATACCTCGCCTTATGATAAAGACCTGCTGACCTGGCGTTTGCTGCGCCTTCTGCCCAGTCTCGTTACCTTGCCGGAGTTTGAGCGCTTAAGACGCTTTTTACAGCAAGATCCCGGACAACGTAAAACCTATCAACTCGCGCAACGTCTTGCCGACCTCTTGGATCAGTATCAAATTTATCGTGCTGATTGGCTGAATGCCTGGGCGCAAGGCCGTGATGAGTTTACGCTCGATCAGGCTTGGCAACCCTTGCCTGCAAACCAGCGCTGGCAAGCTGAACTCTGGCGACGTCTGCTGGAGGATCTGCATCCTGAGCAGCGTGAGACCAGTCGTGCACATATTCACCAACGCTTTTTACACGCCTGCACACAACTGACGCCTGAGACCCGCCCCGCGCAACTGCCACGACGTGTCATCGTCTTTGGTCTCTCTTCGCTGCCACAACAGATGCTGGAAGTCTTGTCAGCGGTTTCCTCAGTCAGCCAAGTTTTACTCTGTGTGCATAATCCTAGCCCCTACTACTGGGGGGATCTGGTCGATCCCCACGCTGCCCGCTTTCTGTTCAAACAAGCGTATCAGCGCCACGCCCCCAAACCCGGGCTACCACCGCTGCATGCAGAGAGTGATGATCAAACACTAGAGCATCTCTTTCTTCAGGCGAACCCCCTCCTCGCGGCTTGGGGGAAACAGGGCCGTGATTACATGCGTCTATTAGATGAGCATGATCAAACGCAGCAATATCGCGCCCTGTTTCAACAGAACAAACTGGATATCGATCTATTTGAAGCCCCAACCTCCGCCTCACTCCTGCATCAGATCCAAGCGGATATTTATCATCTGCGCAGCCTCGATGAAGCTCGCCTAGCCGCGCAGGCACTCACAGCTGAAGCACTGGCCACAGAGCGCGGTGTAGACAAGGATCTTAGCTTGAGTTTTCACCGTGCCCACAGCAGCCAGCGCGAGGTGGAAATCTTGCAGGATTATTTGTTGGCACTTTTTGCACGCGAACCCGATCTTAAACCGCGTGATGTTCTAGTTATGGTGCCCGACATCAACACCTTTGCGCCCTATATTCGTGCGGTGTTTGGACGCATTCAACGTCAAGATCCACGCTATCTACCCTTCACGCTGTCCGATCAGGGACAGCGCCAGCAACACCCGTTATTCGTGGCCTTAACCTGGTTATTGGCCTTACCGGAATCACGCTTTAGTGTCAGTGAGTTGTTGGATTTCCTCGATGTCAAAGCGGTGCAAGCTCGCTTTGGTCTGGAAGCATCCGACAAACCTTTATTGCAACGTTGGATCGAAGGTGCCGGTATCCGCTGGGGATTAGATGCCGAGCAGCGCCAAGCGCTTGGGCTACCGCCAGGCTTACAGCAAAACACCTGGGAGTTTGGTCTGCAACGTATGCTCCTAGGATACGCGCTCGGGCCAGGTGAAGCGTGGCAGGGGATTCATCCCTATGCCGAAGTGGCGGGTCTCAGTGCGGAACTGCTCGGCAAGCTGATGCAGCTTCTTAACCGCTTAGAGTGGCACTGGCAAGGCTTACAAACCCCTCAAACACCGGATGAGTGGAGTCATCGTCTACACGCCCTAGTACAGGATCTTTTCCTCTGTGAAGAGGAGCGTGATCAACAACTGATCCGCCGTATTGAGGAACGTCTGCAAGACTGGTTAGAGGCCTGCCAAGCAGCGGAGTTTGCTGAACCCATCAGCTTAGACGTGATGCGGGATTTTCTGCTACAGAGTTTGGATCAGCCTCATCTTACCCAACGCTTTTTGGCCGGCGCCATCAACTTTGCGACCTTGATGCCGATGCGCGCCATTCCTTTTCGCCACATCTGCCTGCTGGGTATGAATGACGGCGACTATCCGCGTCAGGTCAATCCCATCGATTTTGATTTGATGCGTTTAAACTATCGCGCAGGCGATCGCTCACGGCGCGAAGATGATCGTTACCTCTTCCTGGAAGCCCTGCTCTCGGCACGCGAGGGTCTTTATATCAGCTGGACCGGATACAGCATTCGTGACAACTCTGAACGTGCTCCATCGGTATTAGTTGGGCAGCTACGTGATTATCTTCTCAGCACCCAAGGTCCTGAATGTTTGGCGGCGCTCACGCAGGATTACCCGTTACAAGCTTTTAGTCATCAATATTTTCGCCAATCCAGCGGTCAGCGCACCTTTGCACATGAGTGGGCCGGTATTTATCACCCTGGCTCGATCACAACCCAGCGCTCAGATGCGCTCACACCTGTCCAAGACGCCCGCGAGTTGAGCTTGACTCATTTAAGTCAGTTATTACGCAATCCAGCGGCCAGCTTTTTTCAGGAGCGTTTAGGCATCTCCTTTTACGATGAGATCTTGCCCGAGTTGGATGATGAACCCTTTGATTTGCAGGGTTTGGCTCTGTGGAAACAGCAACACACACTGATTGAAGCGTGCTTAGAGGCTTGGAGTCTCAGGCCCGATCAACCTGCCGCCGCGCTGCTACACGAAAAAATCGACGAACAACTAGGGTGTGGTAACCTTCCCCTCGGCCCTTTTGCGCAGAGCTATCAAGAGAGCCTGCATGCGCGCCTCTTGCCGGCGTTAAGCCTGTATCAACAGCTTTTGCTGACTTGGCAGGCACTGCCCAGCGAAACCCTGACTTTGCAACTCGACACCCTAGCACTGACTTTGCAAGATGAGCTCGATCATCTGTATCAAACCGCTCAAGGCCAAAGAGTGCGCTGCCTCTTACTCGCCAGCCAAA
The DNA here is from genome assembly GCF_008368715.1 of Nitrincola tapanii. Taxonomy (GTDB): domain Bacteria; phylum Pseudomonadota; class Gammaproteobacteria; order Pseudomonadales; family Balneatricaceae; genus Nitrincola; species Nitrincola tapanii. Next base: position 60,552 of record NZ_SMRS01000003.1, on the reverse strand, counting down.
TTTGGTCTGGGCGCAAACAAATGAAGTGGCATCATCTGGCACGTCAGTGGCCACAACATCTCGCCGCCCAACTGCAAGGCCCTACAGATACCTGGATTCTCGGCCCAGACACCCAACTTCTCTGGCCAAGCCTGCCAGCCGATCAGGCACAGGTCCATTTGTGCTCACTGATGCAGCTCTGGCACAGCAACCTTAATGTTCCCTTACAGGCAGCCTGCCAAACCAGCTGTGCTTTTTTGCTGGCAGATCCTGAAAAAAAAGATCCTCTATGGGTCGCTGAAGAGATCTATATGGGAGGATTTCAACGCCAGGGTGAGGTACAACAAAGTGGCGCTCTCGCACGGCTCTGGCCCAACTTTCAAGCCTTGCAAGGCGAGCAGGGATTTGAGCGCGACAGCCAAGCGCTCTATGGCGCCCTGCTCCAACACCCTCCCCACAAACCGGATCAGATACTCCGGGATCTCGGTGCTCTGGAGGTCAAAGCATGAACGCAAATCCTCTCGTTTTGAATCAATTCCCACTGCACGCCAGTCAGCTGATTGAAGCCAGTGCGGGGACAGGCAAAACCTTCACCATCGCACTGCTCTATACCCGCCTGATCTTACAACATGGTGGAGAAGCAGCCTTTGTACGCCCCCTGTCTCCCGATGAGATTCTGGTGGTGACTTTTACTGAAGCGGCCACGCAAGAATTAAAAGAACGTATTCGTGCCCGTTTGGTGGAGGCGGCGGCTTGCTTTCGTGTCACGATTGAAGATGCGCCGGCTGCCGGTGACAATCCCTTATTACAACTACGCGATGACTTTCCTCCCGAGCGTTGGCCCGCCTGTGCACGCCTACTCAGCCTGGCGGCACAAAGCATGGATCAGGCGGCGATTTCGACGATTCATGGTTGGTGTTATCGAATGCTGCGCGAACATGCCTTTGACAGCGGTAGCCTATTTACGCCGAGCCTATTAACCGACCCCAGCGAACAGCTTGCAGCCTTAATTCGGGATTATTGGCGTATCCACTTCTATCCACTGCAACCGGCACAAGCAGCACTCGTACAATCGATTTTTAAAGATCCCGATCAGCTGCTGCAAGCGCTTAAGCCCTTCTTAAACTGGCCCGATGCGGAATTAACCCTCGCCGATCAACCTTTTGTGATTCCCGAGCAACTGGATTCGATCTTAGCAGAAGCCAGCCAGGCGCTTACACAGCTTGCACAAGCGCAGCAAACGGCTCGCCAATGCTGGGCCGAGGATATTGACACTCTAGAAGCCCTCTTGTGGGAGTATCGGCCCGCATTAAATAAGACCTCCTATCGTGAGGCAAAAGAAGAGGAAACCTTTGCTCAACTGCTGCAAGAGCTCAGACGCTGGGCCGAAGAGGGTGAAGCGCCGCAGGGTAAACTAGAGCGTTTTGCACAGGGTCAGTGGAAGCTCAGTGGCGGTAAAAAAGCGCCACAAGCACCTGAGCATCCGGCATTCACCGCTCTGGCACACTGGCATGCACTGAATCAGACGTTAGCTGAGCAAGATCTCAGCCCCTGGCTGCTCGCCCATGCCAGCCGCTGGCTACAAACAGCGCTTGGGCATCAGTTGCAGAAACAGGCGGAACTGCGTTTTGATGATCTCTTATTGCAACTCGATCAAGCCCTGACCTCTGAGCAAGGTGACGCGCTGGCCGCACAGATACGTCAAAGCTTTCCCGTTGCCCTCATCGACGAGTTCCAGGACACCGACCCGGTACAGTATCGAATATTTCAGCGTATCTATGCTCAGGCGCATGCCGATCAGCCCAGCGCTTGGATCATGATCGGTGATCCCAAGCAAGCGATCTACTCCTTCCGTGGGGCCGATATTCATACCTATTTAGCCGCACGCCAAGCCACCCAAGGTCGTCACTACAATCTGGATACCAATTACCGCTCCTCTCTAGCCCTGGTGCGAGCGGTGAATTATGTGTTCACCCAGGCTGAAGCCTATCCACGTGGCGCTTTTCGCTTCCAAACCGAGGAGCATAATCCTCTGCCTTTTCTTGAGGTGAAGGCACAAGGCCGTGCCGCTGAGCTCTTTTTATCGGGCCAAGCGGCCACTGCTTTAAACCTCTGGCACCTGGAAGGCGAGGATGCGGAAACCCCCATCAACACCCAAACCTATCGTGATGAAATGGCAGAGCGCTGCGCCAGCCAAATTTGTGAGTGGTTAAATGCACCCGAGCACTGCGGCTTCCAAGAGGGCGAGGCCTGGCGGGCGTTGCAGCCTAAGGATCTTGCCATCCTGGTACGTGGGCATGGAGAAGCCCAGGTGATACGTGATGCGTTGCAGGCGCGTGGATTAGCCAGTGTTTATCTCTCGGACCGTGACTCGATCTTTGCCGCGCAGGAGGCTCAGGATATCCTGATCTGGCTACAGGCCTGTGCTGACCCGGCTGATGACCTGCGCTTGCGCCGCGCTCTGGCCACTCCCTCCATGCACCGTACTCTCGCGGAACTGGACGCTTTACAAAATGATGAATGGCACTGGGAGCAGGAAACAGAAGCCTTTCGCAATCTGCAACGCACCTGGCGCCAACAGGGTGTGCTACCGATGCTGCACCAGCTGTTGCATCACTGGCAACTGCCGAAACGCGCCCTACTGCAACCCGAAGGCGAACGCCAGCTGACCAACCTTCTCCATCTAGCGGAATGGTTACAGGCAGCCAGCCAACAACAGGAAGGCGAACAAGGTCTGATTCGTCACCTCGCGGAGCAACTGCAAAATCCTGATCACGAGGAGATACTCCGGCTTGAAAGTGATGCGGATCTGATCCGTGTGATCACCATCCATAAATCCAAAGGCCTCGAATATCCCTTGGTACTCCTCCCCTTTATCAGCAATTGGCGTGGTATCGATAAACAAGATTCCGCCCTCGCCTATGTCGAAACCCGCTCTAACGCAGAGCCATCCAGCGCTCTGAGTCTCGCGCAACGGCGCTTAGCTTTGGGTACAAAAACCCCACGCACATACGCCGAAGAGCTGGCCGATGATCAACGCCTGTCTGAAGATTTACGTTTGCTGTATGTTGCCCTCACGCGTGCGCGCCATGCTTTGTTTCTAGGGGTTGCCTGTCTACGTAAAGGTCAAAAAAGAGTCAGTGAGCAACATCTTAATGCGCTCGGGTATCTGTTAGCCGGCGGTGATCCTCTCACCCCCGCAAGCTTCGCCGAACATTTAGCGCGTTGGGCGCAAGAGCCCGATATTGATTTGAGTCCGGCACCTCAGATTCGTCATGATCGGGTCGAACGTGTGCGGGGAGAGGAAGATCAAGGCGCTCTCCTCAGCCCACGCAGCCCCTATGAGCACTGGTGGATTGCCAGCTACTCTGCGCTCAAAACTGGAGCCATGAGTTCGTTGAAAGAGGATTCTTGTCACTTGGAAAATCGAGTCGAACCGGAATCGGCACGCGAGGCACGCTTACAGGAAGAAACCTTAGACGCCGCGAGCTCTGTCTTGAGTAGTGTCTTGAGTACTGCCATGAATAGCGACGAGCCCCCACCCGCACTTGCTCAAGGGATTCATGCCTTTGCACGCGGTCCTGCCGCGGGTACTTTTTTACATCATCTGCTGGAGTGGGCGGCAGAAGTGGGTTTTGCGCAGGCATTCGCCAATGCAGACGCGCGACAAGCCTGGATTACCCAGGCCTGTCGCCTTCGAGGCTGGGAGGCGTTTGCCCCTCTTCTGGATACCTGGTTACAGAGTTTCCTGGCACAAAGTTATGACTTCAAGCAGGACTCAACCCAGGCCTTACACCTGCCGAACCTAAGCCTTTGGCAAGCCGAGATGGAGTTTATGCTGGCCAGCCATCAGGTCTGCACAGAGCAACTGGACGCTCTCTGTCATACCTATCTATGCCCCGGTGAAGCGCGCCCTCGCCTAGAAAAAAATCAGCTTAACGGTATGTTAAAAGGCTTTATCGATCTGGTGTTTGAACATCAAGGACAATATTATGTGGCCGACTGGAAATCGAACTATTTAGGTCCAAACGCGTCCAGCTATACGCCCGCAGCCATTCGCCAAAGCTTGTTACAGAAGCGCTATGATGTGCAGTATCTGCTGTATCTCTTGGCTCTGCATCGTTTACTCAAACAGCGCCTCCCCAATTACCACTACAGCCAACATCTAGGTGGTGCCCTGTATTTTTATCTGCGTGGTTTTCAAGCCCCGCAGCAAGGGGTCTATTTTGACAAACCTCCGCAGGCCTGTCTGGAAGCACTCGATCAACTCTTTCGAGGAGAGGCGGCATGACTGACTCTTTACACGCTATTTCTGAGCACTCAAGCACTGACCTCTCTCAGTCTGCAGAGGTTCGCTCTGTGAATGCCTTCGCTTCTTGGCAGACCTCTTCGCAGGTACTTTTAGACTTACTCGAAACCTGGGCTGAATTAGGTTGGATTCGCTGGTTGGATCTGGCGCTGGCACGCTTTTGTCGGGAAACCTGCCCAGAAGCGCCTTCAGAGCTGTTATTAATGGCTTGTCTTGCGAGTTATCAGAGCAGTCATGGCCACGTCTGCCTGGATTTACAAGAAACGCTTGAGGCACCACAACTGGGTCTTTCTCCCCTTATCCAAGCCTCCACACAGACGCTGACACGACTCCCCTCCGCACTGCGAACCCATCTGACACTTGCTCAATGCTTAGCCGCCTGTAGTAAGACAAGCCTTCTGGTTTCACTCGGAGGGCAACACACGCCTTTAGTCTTGGACACCTCTAATCCAGAATCACCTTTACTTTATTTACGCCGCTTTTGGGAGTACGAGTCGCAGCTGCGCCACGCCATAGATCAACGTCTGAGTCAGCGCTTAGACTGGCCAGAAGCGCCGATTAAGATGCTTTTATCCGCACTCTTCCCGAGCTCGACACAGTCACCCGATTGGCAAAAGATTGCGTGTTTGTTAGCGATTCGTCAGCGGTTTGCCGTGATCACGGGGGGCCCTGGCACTGGCAAAACCACCACGGTGGTGAAGCTTTTAGCGCTGCTGCAAGGCTTAAGACGCCTCACACAACAACCACCCTTGCGCATCCGCTTGGCCGCGCCCACCGGCAAAGCCGCCGCACGCTTAAATGCATCCATCGCAGGCCAAGTGCAAAATTTAAACCTCAGCTCGCTAGGGGATGCCGAGACCCTGCGCGCCCAGATCCCCACCCAAGTGACCACGCTCCATCGTCTACTGGGCGCCCAAAGAGACAGTCGTTTCTTTAAACACAATCGTCGGCACCCCCTCCCGGCGGAGGTCGTGGTAGTAGATGAAGCCTCCATGGTCGATCTTGAGATGATGGCTCATCTAGTACAAGCCCTGCCCGATAACGCCCATCTGATTTTATTGGGTGATAAGGATCAGCTGGCCTCAGTCGAAGCCGGTGCCATTCTGGGCCGTTTATGTGAGGCCGCTGAAGACGCACATTATCGTCCCGACACACTTGCTTGGATCGAAGCCTTAACCACAGAACCCCTCCCCAGACATTTTATGGATAAAGCAGGCCAAGCCTTGCACCAATCCATTACGATGCTGCGCCAGAGCTATCGGTTTGGCCGGGATTCGGGTATCGGACAGCTGGCGAGGGCGGTCAATCATGCGGCGACCCCTGCAGAGCTCGAGGCGCTGTTTCTAGGACAACATAACGACTTACAACGTTTGACCTTGCCTGAACTCCAGCACCCCGCTTTTAAGGCGCTGATCTGTGATGCGCAACAGGGTTATGGCGCTTATCTGCAAGGCTTAAAACAACGCCCAGATGTAACGGCTGATCGCCGGGCTTGGGATGCCTGGGCAGCGCAGATGCTGCACACACAGAGCCGCTTTCAGCTGCTCGCGGCCTTACGCCAGGGTGAAAGTGGCGTGGAAGCACTGAATCTTTTAATTGAAGGTTGGTTAGAAAGTGCTGGCTGGATTCAGGTGCAGGGCCAAACCTGGTATGCCGGTCGGCCCATCATGATCACCCGCAATGATTATCGCCTTGGGCTGATGAACGGCGATCTGGGTATTACGCTGGAGTACCCTCTGCAGAACAGCGAAGGCGCCTGGCGAACGCTGCTACGCGTTGCTTTTCCATCAGACAAACATCCAGGGGGCATACATTGGGTATTACCCAGTCGCTTACCCAGCCATGAAACCGTCTTTGCCATGACCGTGCATAAATCTCAGGGTTCGGAGTTTGAGCACACCGCTCTACTGTTACCGACCCAAGATAACCCAGTGCTGACGCGAGAACTGGTTTATACCGGGATTACGCGTGCACGATCACGCTTTACGCTGATCACAACCCAACCTCAGCTCTTACACCTGGCTGTGCAGCGTCGTGTGTACCGTAACAGCGGTCAATTAAGCCAGCTCTAATCGTTTGCGATCTAGGCGCTCAGGTACAGCCAAGCGCCTTACGCGCCACAAGCGAATACACGTCAGGCATACACCTCAGGTACCTCAGCAGCACGCAAGCATTTAAGCGGCACGAAAGCCTTTACAGACGACAAAAACTTCACGGGAACGGGAACGCGAAGCATCCGGTTTACGCACCACCACAGAATCAAACTGCTCACGCAGGCTGCGGATATACTCTTCGTAGCCCTCTCCGTGAAACACCTTAGCCACAAAGTTTCCTTTGGGTTTTAAAACCTGGCAGGCCATATCCAGCGCCAACTCCACCAGATACATTGAGGCGGCTTGATCGGCTGCCGCCACACCCGAGATATTCGGTGCCATATCCGAAATCACCAGATCTACGGCGGCACCATTAATGACCTGCATGATCTGATCAAACACCTCCTGCTCGGTGAAATCTCCCTGGATAAACTCCACTCCGGCCAAGGGCGCCATTGGCAGGATGTCCGAAGCAATCACACGACCGCGATCCCCCACGAGCTTAGCCGCCACCTGTGACCAACCACCTGGCGCTGCACCTAGGTCAACCACCAGCATACCCGGACGAATCAGCTTGTCTTTTTCATTCAGGCCTAAAAGTTTGTAACTGGCGCGCGATCGGTAACCATCAACCTGTGCCTGTTTTACGAAGGGGTCATTGACATGCTCGTCCAGCCAACGAGCACTGCTTTTGGAACGTGCCATAAGAAACGCCACTCAAATCAAAAACGGCATTCTACCTAGGCCAAGCCCTGGGCGCCAACTGGAACCTGACTTGCTGAGGCTGAAAGGCTATAATCGCAAGGTTTTAGACTTCTGCCCGCTCTTTCTTGGATAAACTGACCCATGATTCGCATCACCGAACTGTCCTTGCCTCTTGATCACACAGACGCCGAGTTACGCCAGGCCATAGTGCAACGCCTAGGCATCAAGGATCACCAGCTTCTGGATTTTCGAGTGTTTAAACGCAGTTATGATGCGCGTAAAAAGAACTCCATCATTCAGTTTGTTTATATCATTGATCTCAGCACGAGTTGTGATGCTGCGCTGCTTGAGCAGTTTCGCCAAGATCCGCAGATCAAGCCTGCTCCAGATACAGACTACCATCCCGTAGCACAGGCGCCGGCGGATTTGGCCGAGCGTCCAATCGTCATAGGTTTTGGCCCCTGCGGTTTGTTTGCTGCCTTAATTCTGGCACAAATGGGGTTTAAACCTATTGTGCTGGAGCGCGGCCGTAATGTCCGCCAACGCACCCAAGACACCTGGGCACTCTGGCGCCAACATCAGCTCACACCCGAATCTAACGTGCAGTTTGGTGAAGGTGGAGCCGGTCTATTTTCCGATGGCAAACTCTATAGCCAGGTCAAGGATCCTAAATTTTACGGCCGCAAGGTGATGCAAGAGTTTGTTAAGGCGGGAGCGCCCGATAACATTCTGTATGTCAGCAAACCCCATATCGGCACCTTCCGTCTGACCAGCGTCGTCGCCAAAATGCGTGCTGAAATCATTGCACTGGGCGGCGAAATCCGTTTTGAATCCAAGGTCGTGGATCTTCTTCTGGAGAATCAGCAAGTGCGCGGAGTTAAGCTGGCCGATGGCCATGAACTCCTCAGCCGCTATGTGGTACTCGCCCTTGGACACAGTGCGCGCGATACCTTTCGGATGCTGCACCAGCGCCAGGTCTATGTCGAAGCCAAACCCTTTGCCATCGGCTTTCGCATCGAACATCCACAGTCGATGATTGACCAGGCGCGCTTAGGAAAATACGCCGGACACCCAGAGCTTGGAGCCGCTGACTACAAACTGGTTTACCATGCGAAGAACGGTCGTCCGGTGTACAGTTTTTGTATGTGTCCTGGTGGACAGGTCGTCGCCGCCACTTCGGAAGAAGGTCGCGTAGTCACCAACGGCATGAGCCAGTATTCACGTAAAGAGCGCAATGCCAATGCGGGCATTGTCGTCGGCATCTATCCCGAACAAGACTATCCCGGCGGGCCACTGGCCGGTATCGAACTGCAAGAGCGCCTCGAAGAGATCGCTTATGAGTTAGGCGGACGTGACTACCGTGCCCCCGCTCAATTAGTCGGCGACTTTTTGCGCGGTGAAGCCTCACAACAGCTAGGAGAAGTGATTCCCTCCTACCAGCCCGGGGTCAATCTATGCGATCTAGCACAAGCGCTGCCCGATTATGTGATCGAAGCGATACGCGAAGCCCTGCCCGCTTTTGGCAAGCAGATTCGTGGTTTTGATCGTGAAGATGCCGTGCTCACCGGAATCGAATCACGCACCTCGTCACCTGTGCGCATCACTCGAGACCCGAAAACTTTACAAAGCTTGAATACCCCAGGCCTTTACCCTGCCGGTGAAGGCGCCGGTTATGCCGGGGGCATTTTGTCTGCTGGCATAGATGGGATCAAGGTCGCTGAGGCCGTGGCACGAGATCTCTTAGCTGATCTAGCCCAGGGTTGAAAATGAAGTTCGACGAAATCAAAAAACTGCATCAAAAAAAATATCGCCAAGCCCTCGGCTACTGCTTAATTGAGGGCGAGCATCTGGTGCAGGAACTGGAGAAGGCCTGCACCTTGCACCCTGCCCTGGCTGAAGCTGAGCTGTATGTCAGTGAGGCCTATACGGACTTCCCCAGCCCCTGGCCTAAGCATCTGCTCAACGAGCGCCAGATGGCGAGCCTAAGCGAGACGAAAACACCTCAGGGCATTATTGCCCTGGTTCCTTTAGTGGCCTTGCAAGCACTCAATACAGCGCCTATACAAAGCGCAATCTACCTGCATGAGATCCAAGACCCCGGTAATCTCGGCACCATTTTACGTAGCCTAGCCTGGTTCGGGGGCATGCGCTGCTTGTTAAGCCCTGGCAGTGTCGATCCTTACAACAGCAAAGTGATTCGAGCCAGCATGGGGGCCATCTTCCATGTGCCGATTGAACTGGATGTGGAGCTCACGAGCCTGAGCCATCGCTTCCAGAAACTGGCCTACCTCGATATGCAAGGACGCCCCATAGCGGATCCTTCCTTTGCCAAGTGTGACTGTTATATTTTCGGCAACGAAGCACGCGGTGTCCCTCATCAAGCCTTGGCCAGCCTGCAGGCGCAGGCCTACACCATTCCGGGATCAGGTTTGATCGAATCTCTTAACCTAGGGACTGCGGTGAGCCTGAGCCTCTATCAACGCCAAGGCGGTTAAAGTCTGGCGACGAAAGAATCTTCGCTAAGCAGATGAAAAAAGACAAAAAATCTGTTGACTCCCATCAGGCTCAGACATAATATACGCACCGTCTTCACGACTTGGGGTCTTAGCTCAGCTGGGAGAGCGCGACGCTGGCAGCGTCGAGGTCAGGGGTTCGATCCCCCTAGACTCCACCACATTCGATAGATAGACCTTCATTATGAAGGTTTTTTTATGCCTAAAACTCTGTATCTATATTGATTCATTATATCTGCTATACATCCCTTACAAATCTATCCTTCAAACTTGTAAGGTTCTACTAAGCGTATTGTAAAGCTTAACCACATCAATCGGTTTATCTAACCAACCGTTAAAACCACATTCACGCGCTCGCTGTCTTTGTCCTTCGACCTGATCTGCTGAGAGTGCAAATATAGGCAAATCAGGATGTGCTTTACGTATTTCAACCGTGGCCTCGAAACCATTCATAACAGGCATCTGTATATCCATCAGAACACAATCTATAGATTCCTGCTCAACTGCCTGAACCGCCTCAGCACCATGATTGGCAATAATTAAATTTATACCCGTTTTCTTTAAAATACCACGCATCAAGATCTGATTAACTGGATTATCTTCAACTAACAATAGATTATGAGCACTAAAATCGGGTATTTGGATTTCTGGCTTAACAACATTTTTTTTCAGACTTACAACACGACTCTCCTCAGTAATTTGCTCTGGCTGAGGTAGATGTAGTGTAAAGTTAAAATCACTCCCAACACCTAGCTGACTTCGCACTTCAATTTCACTTTGCATCAGATTTAAGATTTGTTTGCACAGTGTAACCCCTAGGCCGGTTCCGCCATAAAGTCGCGTTGTACTAGTATCCGCTTGAGTAAAAGCCTCAAAAATACGAGACATTTGCTCTTTTGTCATTCCAATACCCGTATCTGATACAAGAAAATGATAATGATCGGGCTGATGTGTAGGTTTAACGATTAAACATACCTCCCCAGTCTCGGTAAACTTTATGGCATTCCCTAGCAAGTTAAGCAGCACCTGACGTAAGCGTGTAGAGTCACCCAAAACAACATTTGGCAATTCATGCATTTTTACAAGAAGCTCAAGACTTTTCTTTTGAGCAAGCACGGAAAAAAGCTTAGTTACATCCTGAATAAGCTCCCGCAAAGAAAACGGATGAATATCTAATTTGACCTTTCCGCTTTCCAATTTAGACGTATCTAATACATCATTAATGATACTTAACAACTCCTGAGAGGATTTCAAGATCAATTGGAAAAAGTCTGTGGCTTCAGTTGACTGCCCCTGTTGTAACGCAAGCTCGGAGAATCCAATAATAGCATTCATAGGAGTACGTATTTCATGGCTCATATTCGCTAAAAACTGTGTTTTGGCTTGAGAGGCTGCTTCTGCTTTTTCTTTCAATTGAATAAGATTTTTTCATACTCCTTACGCTCACTGATATCACGAAGTAATCCAATAAACATAACCTCTTCATGAATTAAAATCTCCGTGACAGAAATTTCAATCGGAAACTCTTCACCGCTGCGCCGAAGGCCCGTCAATTCAAGATTTCGATTAGTAATTTTTCCACTTCCACGCTGAAAGTAGTTTTTCAGATAACTATCATGAATCGCCTGATGCGGCTGAGGCATCAAGCAATTGATCTTCTGGTTAATTAAGTCCGCTTCTTGATAATGGAAGATTCGACAGGCTGCAGGGTTCACCAGACGAATGACGCCCTGCGCATCTATAATAATGACACCATCAATAATCGCATTCAAAACATGGGCCGTTGTGTGTCGATCCTCAAGGATTTTCTGTGTTTGGTCTTGCGATAGTGTCACGGTCATTCAGCTCATTCTCTTACATGTCGTTCGAATACTAGTCAGCCTGTAACGTCGTTAATCGACTTAACAACGCCTCTAGATAGCTGGCCGAACGCTTCTTGTCAGCTTGCTGCCAGATATTTACGAGCAGACTGATTTCTCGTCGAATCTCTTTCTCCTGAGAAAAAGTCTCTAGTAGCGACTGGATATGCTGTAAACACATCTCGTAATCCTGTTCGATCCGAGTCTGTACAAACAACAACTCCGCTACGAGATATTCAGAATCCACTCTAGTCTGTGAGTGCTCAGGAGATACAACACTGAGATTCTCCAAAATTGAAAGCGTTTGAATCAACGCTGCAAATTCATAATGAAACTCAATCAGTAAATCATCGCTTAAATCCAATGTTTGCTGCTTTGCCTTCCGCTCAATCTCACTCGCCAGTCTACTTAAGCGAAGGGCCCCTAGATTAGAACTCGTCTGTTTGATCTCTTGGGCCTGTAAGCAAACTTTCTGAAGATCATTGTTCTTTAAAAAATCTTCCAGCTCAAAAAGACGCTCATAATAGGCTTTATAAAAAAGATGCAAGTGAAGAAAGTACATCTCCAAGCTACCATCTAGCCTTAAAAGTGCCGCATCAATATCAAGCTGTGTATTCAAGCTCTGCAAAAATGCCAGCACAAACGAACAATCCCGATCATCCATTTTTCTCAAGTCTTGAATGTCTGAATTCGACTGAGAGAAGATGTCTTTTGAAGAACAGTGGCCAAGCTGAGCATGGATAAGTTGCTCTAGATGACTGGATTCTAGCTTATGCATAGTGCGTCACTCCTACTGCGTGACAGAGATTACATGAACGTTTGAGCAAATATTTTGTACTACCTACATATTTAGTGTAACCGAAAAAAAGAAAAATACGGAAAATATCGAATAAGAATAAATGATACATTGCGCAATGAAAAAGTTTTTCCTTATGGATAGAGAGGCGCCTGATGTGAATTGCCGAAAAAGCAACAAACTTCAGGCCACTATAACAGCCTAATCATTTCGGCCTGCTAACCTCCCACTACTTAGGATGACCGCTTCTATGGACTTACTGCTTAAAGCGATTAACGAGTTCATGTAACTGGTTTGAGACCTGCTGTGATTGACGAATACTTTCTGCACTTTCTTCTGTGCGTGTCAGACTGCGCTCTGCTAATTCAGCAATATCCTTAACCTGTCGGTTCACCTCTTCGGACACTAATGCCTGCTCTTCAACGGCCGCCGCCATTTGCTCTGACATCGCTGAAATCTGATTAACCGCTTCGGTAATCTCCCGTAGCATATTTTCTGATTCCATCACGCGCTGCAGCCCTATCTCTGCATCGGCCGCTCCCTCGGTCGCGACGGCAACGGATGAGTTGGCTTGTACTGTTAAATTTTCTACGATTTGCCGAATATTCTGCGCCGATACACGTGTATTACCTGCCAACAAACGAACCTCATCAGCGACGACGGAAAAACCACGTCCATGATCGCCGGCTCGTGCCGCCTCTATGGCTGCGTTTAAGGCCAAAAGGTTTGTCTGCTCAGAAATATCTTCGATTGACTGAGCTGCCTGTGCTATGACCAAAGTCTGCTCCGACAATCTTTGTACCGCTTCTCCAATTTGCGAAACTCTATTGCGTAATTGGGCGATCGAATCACAGGTCACCTGAGCGATGACCTCTCCTTTCCCTGCGAGATTACGAGAGAACTCAGCTTGACTCGCTGTTTTCTGTACATTGTGCGAGATTTCATGAATCGCCAAAGACATTTCATGCATAGCCGTGGCCACCAATTCAGTTTGTCGGCTCTGTGTCATGATTTCTTCACGCGCCACTTCTGAAAGTTGAAGACCCGTTTTAGCCTGTGCAGCCACCTGACCCGAAGCATCTTGAATTCGTGTTAAGACAGCATCTAGGTGAGCACGTAAACTCATCACTCCTACCATGATATTGCCGGTCATTCCTTGCTGATTCGTATAGGTATCAGCCGCCAACGGATGCATAAAAACGCCTTGTAACTCGCGCTTTATCAGCTTTAAATCCTTAATATGTTGTAGGTACTGAATACCTCCAAAAAAAAGCAGCGCAAAAATCAACCACAGACTACTGGCTAAAGGTGTCATCCAATACCCTAAACCTAGTGCTGGTAATATTAATATAAGAGCCATGCCCAACTGAATGAGATGACGCGGAATATAAAATGGACGGCGTTTACGATTGATCCGAGCATAAAGCTTTTCCGCACGTTCAACATCTATCCGAGAAGGCCAGGAGCGTACCGATTCATAACCAATAACTTCACCTTTTTCCGTGATAGGCGTTACATAAGCACTGACCCAGTAATAGTCACCATTTTTACAGCGATTTTTAACCAAACCCATCCAAGGCCGTACGGACTTTAGATGATTCCACATCACCTCAAAAGCTTCTTCAGGCATGTCCGGATGGCGCACTATATTATGATTATGATCAATAAGCTCCTCACGTGAATAGCCACTAATACGTTGAAATGCATCATTGCAGTGTGTTATTACACCTTTCAGATCAGTGGCTGAAATCAACTTTTCGCTTGGATCAAAACTCTGCTCATTTTGAGTTACGGGTCCATTATTTTTCATAGATTCAACCTCTGAATACAATCAGACATCCCTTTTCTATACTTTCATCCTATTTTTAATACCAAATTATACTTTTAGCCAAGTAAGATTAAGATCGTAATCATAAATACCTTAGCTTTTGTTATTTACGAATTCCAAGCACCTCACATGCACTTTCACAGTCCTGAAAAATCCTAGGTAATGCGTCTACTAACTCAGACAAAGGTAAAAAACTTTCATCCCAATGCGAAGAAATAACCTCCTCTTGAATCTTCTGATGTAGTTCCCGAGAACTCATTTTAGACCAGCCTGATTCCGTTGCTAAATAAAAGCTTAATGCATCGGAAAACTGAATAATAAGTAATAAATCTGCTAAATCTTTTGGCACTTTCGGATGACGTACGACCTCATGCTGGTGGTGATAGCGTACGATATTGCTAATCAATTTTGGTAAGTGCATTTTTTTACAGGCCATCTGACCTACGATAGTATGTGTGAATCCTAGACTTTTTTGTTCAACCTCTATCAGCTCTTCTGATCCCCCCCAACCCCTTACCTCAGTTTTTTTCAAAGCTTCAGGTGCTATCTGTAACATTACAAATCGTCCAATATCATGCAGAAGCCCGGCCATATAAGCAGTTTCAGGTTTTACATGAGGGAAACAAGACCTGCGTGCCATGAAACTAGAGATTTGAGCAACCTCTAAGGAGTGGCGCCAGATATTACGTTGCTCTTCCTTACTAGGTAGAAATACACGCGCAACCGAGATCGCCATTAAAATCTGCAAAATAGTATGTGAACCCACCCTGGCTAAGGCTGTTTCAATACTGTCTACAGCTCCTTTTCCTATATACGCAGCTGAATTCGCATGACCTAGGATCAAACTTGCCAAGGGAGGATCCTTCTTAGCTAAGCGGATCATGTCTTCATAAAACGTCTCGCCTTCTGGGTCTGATTTCATTAACTCAAACACAACACCAGGTAAGAGAGGTAGCTGCTCTAACTGCTCCTGAATAAACTCCAATGTCAAAAGTTGAGATGCGGCCTTGTGCATTAGACGCTCCTTGAGCACTCCCTTAGGTGAGACTCTTTTGATTAGCACCGCCCGAAGATAGGTCAGCACATAATTAGAACATATCAAATTTTCGGAAAATTCAGAAACTAATGCCTACGCATTTTTGATGCAGATCAAAGATCGTATCTATTGGCTAAGTAAGCAGATTCAGGCCTGCAAAGCCGCGCCTTGCATCAATTGAACGGATTCATCGCAAGTTAACGAACAATCATCGATCAAGGGAGAAAAGCCTGTTTCAGACTAGGAGAAAAAATCAGTGCCGCGGAGTCCACGCAGCACTGAATAGGATGAGAAAGACTTAAGCCTCGCTTGCCTCTTCACCTTGCAGCAAGATTTGGAACTCTTTTTCCCAGCGCTTGGCTTCTTTTTTAGATGCACCACCAACCTGATCCAAGGCATAACGCACACGCGCACGGCTCATATCCGGCCCCAGTATCTGCATGGCATCCACCACCGAGACACTTTGCGCGGTCCCTGCAATCGCCACAAACAACGGAAAAAGGAAGTCGCGGATTTTGTAACCCATCCCTTCGGCCAACTGCTTAAATCCTGCAAACAGCGTATCCTTATGCCAGTCACGCTGCTGATCCAGATACCAGGAAGCAAATTGTAAGATGCGCTTCACATCCTCTGGCGTTAGCGTTTTATGTTCAAAACTATTCGGCTGCACCGGCATCATGCCTGCAAGGAAAAAACCTGCTAAAGGCGCGACATCAGAGAACTTCTCTACGCGCTGCTGAATCAAAGGCAGAATCTGCATCAGATACTCAGGATTTAATGCCCACTGACAATAAGCCGCCGCAAAAGCCTCGGCATCGAGATTCTCACGTATCCAAACACCATTCAACCAACTCAGTTTCTCTTGATCAAAAACTGGCCCCCCGAGAGAGACACGCTGCAGATCAAAATTCTCAAACATCTCGGCGCGCGTAAACTTCTCACGCTCATCAGGCATCGACCAGCCCATACGCCCCAGATAATTCAGCAGAGCTTCTGGCAGGTACCCCATACGCTGGTAATAAAGAATACTGGTCGGATTTTTACGCTTAGAAAGCTTGGATTTATCTGGATTACGCAGTAAAGGCATATGGCACAACTGCGGCATTTGCCAGCCAAAATACTGATACAATAGCTTGTGCTTGGGTGCTGAGTTGATCCACTCTTCGCCACGAATAACATGCGTGATCTGCATCAAATGATCATCAACAACATTAGCAAGATGATAGGTGGGCATACCATCGGATTTCAGCAGAATTTGTGCATCCACCTGCCCCCAGTCCATTTCAATCGGGCCACGCAATAGATCATCGATGACGCAGACACCCTCTTCAGGTACCCGCATACGCACCACATATGGCATACCCTGGGCCATACGATGCTCTACTTCAGCCGCAGGCAGTTCGAGGTCGCTCTGTTTTAGTGCAGTGTGCTGACCGGAGGCTTTACGTGTTTCTCGTAACGCATCCAACTCTTCCGGGGTGCGGAAACATAAAAAAGCATGCCCTTCCTCAACCAGGCGCATGGCAAAATCTTTGTACATATCCTTACGTTCGCTCTGGCGATAAGGCCCGTGCGGCCCGCCTACATCAGGCCCCTCATCCCACTCCAGGCCCAACCAACGCAGAGAGTCCAAAATCGCCTGCTCAGATTCCGGTGTACTACGCGTTTGATCGGTATCTTCGATACGCAGGATAAACTGGCCGCCATGTTGACGAGCAAATGCCAAATTAAACAAGGCAATATAGGCTGTACCTACATGAGGGTCGCCTGTTGGCGAAGGGGCAACGCGAGTCCGGACGGTCATGCTTTTCTCACTTAAACTAATACTGAACAAAGGCGATAGTATAGCGGTAGAGCGGCACAGAAAGCAGAGGTTCTTATCAGGAAAAACCCGTCAAAAACAAAAATGCACATTAATTGAGCACACGCAAAATGTATCGCACATATTTAGTGCAAAAATACCCGTATGCAATAGGCTTAACTCGTACAAACATCTATTAACTGTATGTTTTATATGAACATATGAAGAATGGCACGATAGATGCTTTATTTAAGTCAGATGATTCAAGAGCATTCCAATTGATTGTTTTTGAACTCACGATTTTTCGCACTCGAGGGGCACTGCGAGACCGCCGCATTGGTAACAATGCGGCGTTTTTTTATCTCTGGACCTAGGTATACTGCATTTTTAGGTTGGAGATACGCAGCAATGGACTCCCTAACAGAATTACAACGCTACTTAGAACGCCATCATGGTGGTAACGGCGCCCTAGCCGCAGAACGCACCTTTGCGAGTCATCAGCGCAACCATGATGATGTCTTCATGGCCTTTTGGGCACGACACAGCAATCTGCAGCCCAATCAGTCCCAACAAATTGCCGATCTTGGCTGTGGCCCTGGGTTATTTCTTAAAGATCTAAGTAATGCCCATCCTAGCTGGCAACTCACCGGTATCGAGTGCGCACCTTATATGCTTGAGCGCATTGAAACACTCCCCAAGAATATTCAAGTGCGCATTGCCGATCTGAATGCCCCTGCACGTGAACTATTTAGCGATGCCACACTGGATCTAGCCTTAGCCAACCGGTTAGTCCACGAACTGCACCAACCCATTACACTCTTCTGTCAGCTGCGCCACTGGTTGAAACCTGGCGGGCGCTTACTTCTAGTCGATATGGTGCGCCAGCCCATCAAAAACTATCTGAGCCATGAATTGAAAGGCCAAGCTCTGCGAGATCTGGATCTTTCCCCGGCACAACTGCACGACTTATTCCAACACTTTCTGGAACACAATCGTTACACCTCGGAAGACCTCTGTGATCTTTTAACCCTCTGTGGTTTTGAGATTTTAGAGGTTGAAGCGATTCGCAGTGGTCGTGCCGTGCAAATTGCAGCACGCAATCCCAACTCAGAGTAAGTGGACTTAAACTTGTTATGCTGGATCTTATTTCCAAATTAAATCTCAAATATCCGATCATCCAAGCCCCTATGGCCGGCGTTCAGGACAGCCGTTTAGCCCTGGCTGTCAGCCAAGCCGGCGGGTTAGGTTCTATTCCCTGTGCCATGCTAAGTTTGGAGCAATTAAGCCAAACCTTGCAAAGCTTACAAGCCTATCCCGAGCTGGCCTTTAATTTGAATTTTTTCTGCCACACACCCCCTCCAGATCAACAGCATGAGGAGCTCCGTTGGCAAGAGCGCTTACAACCCTATTATCAAGAGTTGGGTATTCAAATCCCAATCTCTAATAGTGGCCCACAACGCCAACCCTTTAATGCCCAGATGTTGGAATGCTTACTGACCGCCCCCCCCAAGGTAGTCAGCTTTCATTTCGGCTTACCCGATCAAGATCTACTTAAGCCTTTAAAGGCAGCCGGCTGCTTCATTTTTTCCAGTGCTACGACGCTAGAGGAAGGCTTATGGTTAGAGGCTCAAGGAGTGGATGCGGTGATCGCACAGGGCCTGGAAGCCGGCGGGCATCGTGGCATGTTCTTGAGTGATGATCTCACTCTGCAGCAAGGGCTTTTTACCCTGCTACCCCAACTGGTTGCGCACCTAAACTGCCCCGTCATTGCTGCAGGCGGGATTGCGAGCCCTGCTGCCGTCAGCGCCACTCTGATGCTAGGGGCCAGTGCCGCTCAAATAGGCACCAGTTATCTACTTTGTCCAGAAGCGGCGACATCTGAGATACATCGTCAGGCCCTCACCTCACCTGCGGCGCAGCATACAGCATTCACGAATCTGTTTAGTGGCCGCCCAGCCCGAGGCATTATGAATCGACTGATGCGAGAGTTAGGCCCAATGAGTTCAGAAGTTCCGGCTTTCCCTCTGGCCAGTGCGGCGCTGCAACCTCTGCGTAGCGCTGCTGAAGCCCAAGGCTCAGGTGATTTTTCGCCCCTTTGGGCTGGGCAGAATACTCAAGGTTGTCGTCCGATTTCAGCTCAGGCACTGACGCTCTGGCTAGCGGACGCTCATAGAGAGATGATATAGATCAAATAGAAATAATATTATTCCACTTTTGAATTCATATGTTAGATTAGAGATCCATCATATAAATCTCTCCTCATCCCTAATCATGACAACGCTGAACAAATGGCTTAAATAAAGAGGCTGACATGGACATTAAAGAGCTGGAACCTGGATTTAGTATTTGCCACGCAATCTATCCTCAAGACCTTGAGGAAGTTAAAGCACGCGGTTTTCAATCGATTATTTGTAATCGTATGCCTGGAGAAGCTGAGGATCATGCCGATACCCAGGGCTTACGTCTTGCCGCCGAAGAGCTTGGATTGGAGTGGGTTGAAGTGCCCGTAGTACCGGGCGAGTATACACCGGAAGCGGTTGAAACCTTTGGTCGTGCTATTGAACGCCTACCCAAACCCATTTTGGGTTTTTGCCGTACGGGTCGTCGAGCTGTTTCTCTGTGGATTCACGCCCAATTACAGCAAAAATCCTGCGATTTAGGTGAGCTGTTACAAGCAGCGCATGCAGCCGGTCATGACTTAACTGAACAAAAAGACGCTTTTTTATCGAAATAACACTTCTTTCTCTGACTAGGTTTTGCTCTGCGCAAAGCTAGTCAGAGCACCTCAAGTCATCCTCCCCTTTGAACCCTTATGATATAGTGGCACGTTGAACTCAATGAACTGATGAGAGATTGGCAGCATCCATGTCAAACCCGCTTCCTAATCGACGCTTCTGCGTTGCCCCTATGATGGATTGGACCGACCCTTTTTGCCGTTATTTCCATCGCCTTATGTCTAAGCACACTTGGCTATACACGGAAATGGTCACCACTGGGGCGCTCATTCACGGTGATCGTGACCGCTTTTTACGCTTTGATCCCGCTGAGCACCCAGTTGCCTTACAACTAGGAGGAAGTGATCCTAAAGAACTCGCACGCTGCGCACGTATGGCTGAAGACTACGGATACGATGAAGTGAATCTAAATGTCGGCTGTCCAAGTGATCGTGTTCAGAACAATATGATCGGCGCCTGTTTAATGGCCCATCCAACGCGTGTCGCCGAGTGCATGGATGCCATGCAGCAGAAGACTCAACTTCCGGTCACCATCAAGCATCGCTTAGGCATAGATGATCTGGACTCGCAAGAACGACTCCTCGAGTTTGTTGACACTATCCAGGCGCAAGGTTGTCGCACCTTTATTATTCACGCACGCAAAGCGATTCTGAAAGGCCTCAGCCCGAAAGAAAACCGTGATATCCCTCCCTTGCAATATGAGCGTGTGTATGCGATTAAACAGGCTTTTCCAGAGCTGGAAGTTATCATCAACGGTGGTATCAAAACGCTAGAAGAATCGGCCGAACACTTGCAACAGGTCGATGGCGTCATGATTGGGCGTGAGGCCTACCAAAACCCTTACCCCTTGCTCTCTGAAGTCGATCAACGCCTGTATGGCGATAACTCCCCTATTTTGAGCCGTATTGAAGTGGCTGAGGCTTTTTTACCTTTTTTACAGCAACAGCTTGCCAAGAGTATCCCGCTTTATGCCGTCACCAAACATCTACTCGGCCTTTTCCACGGACAACGTGGTGGCAAACAGTTCCGTCGCCACCTCAGTGAAAATGGCCATGCAAAAGAAGCCGGTTTACAGGTTTTTCTCGACGCATTAAGTTATGTGCGTCCTTCTCCTATCACTCAGGATTGAGTCCAATGAATCAACTTGAACAACTGAAGCAGATGACCCAGGTGGTCGCCGACACAGGTGATATTGCCGCCATTGCCCAATTCTGCCCCGTCGATGCCACTACCAATCCCTCCCTGATTTTAAAAGCCAGCGAAGACCCAAAATATGCCTATCTGCTGCAAGATGCTAAACACTGGGCACGCGCTCAGGGGGGTACGCATCGCGACTATCTGAGCAATCTCACCGATCGCTTAGCCGTCCAGATCGGACATGAAATTCTGAAACTCATTCCAGGGCGTATCTCAACCGAAGTGGATGCACGTTTATCATTTAATACCCAAGCCACGCTTGAAAAAGCACGCCGTCTCATTCATCTGTATGAAGAGATGGGCATCAGCCGTGATCGTGTGTTAATCAAGATTGCATCGACTTGGGAAGGAATTGCTGCGGCACGTCAGCTTGAAAAAGAAAAAATTCAGTGCAATCTCACCCTACTTTTTGGCTTTAGCCAAGCACAGGCCTGTGCCGATGCTGGTGCATTCCTGATCTCGCCCTTTGTTGGCCGCATTCTGGACTGGTATAAAAAAGCACAGCCTGAAATGGATTTCACGGGTGATCAAGATCCAGGTGTCGCTTCCGTGACGCGCATCTACAACTACTACAAGCAAAATGGCTACTCCACCATTGTGATGGGCGCCAGCTTCCGTAATCTCGACGAGATTCGTTGTTTAGCAGGCTGTGATCGCCTCACCATCAGCCCAGCGCTCATGCAAGAGCTTGCTTTAAGCACAGATCCCCTAGAGCAGCGCTTAAGTGCAGCAAGTGCTCAGTCTAATGAGCCAGCCGTAGGGCCGAGTGAGTCAGAATTCCGCTGGGCCTTAAATGAAGATGCCATGGCCACGGAAAAACTAGCCGAGGGCATACGCAACTTCGCACGTGATCAAGAAAAGCTGGAAAGGCTACTGAGTGCAGAGTGAAGGACGTTAGAGAGGTGCACTTAGGTGCACTTCTCTAAGGTCTCAATCAAATCACGAAAAGCAGAACGATTACTTTCGTTCAGATCAATCAACACCTTATGTGCTTGAATAATACGCAGGCGCATCTCATTTTCAGATTCTTGCACAAAGGGGACTTCCTGCAGATCTTTTAAGCTGGTCGGGAGGAAGTCCAACAACAGAAATACCCGATCAAACCCCATCGCCAGCAGTATCTGCGTGATATCTGGATTGGTCGACACCAATGTGGGTTTGGGCATACCACGTTCAGCACACTTAATGGCCAGCTTCGCCACTAGGCCCAACGATGTACTGTCAATATTCTGCGTCTCGGTCAAGTCCACCAGAGTATCCTGAATATCTTCACGTGCAAGGAAATATTCAAGATGCTTATCTATCGTTGAACATAGGGTCAAACGTACGTCGCCCATGAACTTCAGAACATAATGCCCATCTTGGCAGGCATAAAAAATCTCACCATCACTCATGTTCAGGCTCTAGATACTGTCATAATCGCGACATCATCTGGATACACACCCTGTTTTTGTGTCAGTTGTGTAATCAATGCAGAGGATGATAAAAAACCTTGGTTGAGGCTCGCCAAAAGTCTCGCCTCTTTTTCGGCCAAACTGGCTTGGCCCATCACTTCTAAAATACCATCGGAGAAGAGCGTTAACCTAAAGCGCTCTGGCAAATCCACTTGCCGCTCTTCAAAAACGGGCGTTTCAAATAACCCGACAGGCATACCACGCCCTTCCAAAAACTGACTCTGAGTATCCGTACTGAAGACCGGCATCGGATGATGTCCTCCCACGGCATAGATCAGCGTATTCGCTTGGGTATCGATCAACCCCACAAACATGGTCAAGTGTTTACCTAACCCCGTCAGCAGCACTTCCTGATTAATGCGGCTAAGCGTAGACAAAGGTGAGAGAATGTCAAAGCTGGAGTGACGTTTGTAATTGCGCAGCAAACGATATGTCATATTTTTGAGCAGCACCGTGACCAGAGCCGAAGAAGCGCCATGGCCGGACACATCCGCTAAATAAAACATCACTTGATGCTCATTCAGCTCAATCGCATCGACAAAATCACCACTGAGCAGCAAGGAAGGTGTCAGAGTATATTCAAAGCGCAGTTGATTGATTAGCTGCTCACGCGGCGGCAGAAGATTCTGTTGCACCTGTTGCGCGGCATGGTGATCGGCACGCAACTCATCGAGGCTGCGCTCCAGAGATTCACGCAGCAAGCGCGCTTCTTCGATGTGCAAAGCACGACGCAGTTGACGCTTCATCGCATCAACAAAACTCTGCGCATAAGGGCCTTGCAGCTCACTCTGCAGAAACACGTCGTCAGCACCGGCACGTAACACCGCCAGCAATGCCTCGGCCGTCACGGCCTCTGAACGATCATCCAAAAGCGCCACCACTGGCTTTGGATTCAGATGCGCACTGACCTGATCCATAAAGGTAATCTCAAGGTCGGCTAGATCTAACAGCGCTAAAGAGAAATTGGTATGCTCAAGCAGCGATAAGGCTTCGGGAGCATGACGAGCAATCAATATACGGATATTGGCCTGCTCACATTGCTCACACAGTTCAAAGATGCGGTCAGTGGTTTCAGTCGAAGCACTGACCAACAAGACGCTATGCAGGAACTGATTCATAAATCAGCTAGCCTCATGGTGTCGTGATGCACGAATCATCCTGCTTAGCCTTGAATCTAGACGTCAATACAAGAATCAGAAGTTGGTTTCGTCGAATTGAACGTCTACCTGACCATCACGAACAAGGAACTCGCGGCGTTGCAGGTAAGCATCACGAATAAAAATATAGCGATCACCTGACACAATACGTTCAGCTTTCAATAACTGTGAACGCGTATCCACCAGGCGTAGTGCCATTAAGGAGTTACGTGTTGCACGATCATCCACATATTTAACAGGATCCAGATAAAAATCTGGGAACATGCCGGCAGTATCACGTACGGTACTTGGCCCGAACAGGGGTAAAACTAGGTAAGGACCGGAATTCACGCCCCAGTAACCCAGTGTCTGCCCGAAATCTTCATTATGTTTCGGAATACCCATTGGGCTGGCGACATCAATCAAACCGGCCAGACCAAACGTTGTGTTGAAGGTAATGCGTGCAAAGTCTTGAAAAGCGTTATCGACCTTGCCCTGCAACACATTGTTAAACAAGGTGCGAACATCACGCAGGTTTTCAAAGAAGTTGTTTACACCCGTTTGCGCCAGTTCAGGAGTAACAAATTGATAACCCTTAGTAATCGGCTTAATGGCAGCACGATCTAGGGTATCGTTGAAGGTAAACATTGCACGGTTAAAACCCTCCCAGGGGTCACGATCATCCTGTGCGTGAACGCTGGTCGCTGCACAAGTCAGAGCCAGAGTCGAAACAAAAGCGAACTTCTTTAGAGTGACTTTAAGCATTAGGGTTCCCTTAATCATCCCATGTTGGGCGGTAATTTGGCTTATTGTAGACATTGATGCGCTGCGAATAAAGCTCAGCCCCGCTATAATTGCCGAAAACTGATTAGACTTGAAAAGATGCGTCGTCGTAACCGCCAAAATCCTGCGCCCTTTCGCTGCCAAGCCTTCACCCTAGCACAGCGCCAGAATGGCATGAAAGTCACCACCGATGCTTGCTTGTTTGCTGCCTGGGTTCCACTCGGCCAAGCTCAGCGTATTTTAGATCTAGGCACAGGCACCGGTCTCATTGCCCTGTTTGCCGCACAACGCTGTTCAGCACAAATCGATGCTCTCGAAATCGATGCACAAAGCCTTGCCGAGGCTCAAGATAACTTCTTATCTAGCCCCTGGGCCGATCGTATTCATGCCATTCATGCTGACCTACGTGACTTTGCTCAGCACGGTTCAACCGATTACGATCTCATCCTCTGCAACCCACCGTTTTTTCAGCACTCCACAGCTAATCCATGCAGCAAAAAAGCCCTAGCGCGTCACAATCACGCTCTCTCCAGCCTTGAGTTGATGCAAGCCTGTAAACGCTTGTTGAAACCTCAAGGGGTTTTGTGGCTATTGATCTCCTGCGCAAGCTTTCCAGCCTTTCAAGCCTGTGCACAAGCGCTTGGATTTCATCGCGGTCAACGATTAAGCCTGAGCACCTCAGCCCAAACACCCGCTCATCGCTATTTTGTGGAATGGCGACTCGAACCTTGCAACGAAAGTGAAGCCGAATTGCAGATCTACACCGAGCACCCACGCCACAGTCCTGAAGCCCGCGCCCTGCTCCAAGATTTTTATTTACAGGTTCACTAAAGCGCAATTCTAGTTAGATCTAACACCCTATCCGCCTTCATTTGCACCCCACCATTGAAACTTTATTTTCAATATGTCTTGAAATGAATCGAAAGTTTCATATTATACACCTAGACCTCAGACTCCCCATCGACCAGAAGAGAGAGCCATGACTGCGCTACGAGAAAGAATTCGCCAAGAATATGAAGCCCTGACGGCTAGCGAGCGGCGCATTGCGGCTTTTCTCATAGATCATCTAGAGGATTTGACCAGCTACAACTCCGTTGAGATTAGCCAACTCTGCCAGACTTCAAAAGCCACTGTCAGTCGTTTGATTAAACGCTTGGGATACAGCAACTTTAGAGCGATGCGCGATGCGATGCGCCAACTGCGTCAACAAGGCGTTCCCCTGGCCAACCGCCAAGTCACCCACACCTCAGGTTTAATTCAACGACACTTTGAACAGGAAAAAGAGAACCTCGCACTTTGGCAGCAAGCTTTACCCGCACATCATCTGCATGTACTCACCGAACATCTCAGCCGTGCCCGACAGATCGGCGTCATGGGTTTACGCAATAGCTATCCACTGGCTTTACATCTGCGCCAGCAGTTACAACAAGTGCGTGGCCAGGTCCATCTCCTACCCCAGCCCGGACAAACGCTTGCTGAGGAGTTCTTGAATTATTCTCCAGACGATCTGTTGATCGTCTTCGGGTTTCACCGTCGTCCCTCACTCTTTCCTAAACTGATTCAGGCCATCCAAAAACAAGAAATCCCCTGGGCACTCTGCACCGAAACCGGCACCCAATTGGCGCGCTTTAAGCCAGATTATCTGATCGAACTGCCTCTGGACTCAGTGTCCGCTTTTGACAGTTACGCCTTGCCCATGAGCTTGATCAGCTTATTGGCCAATCAACTTTTGCATCAGAATTTGGAATCTGGGCGTGCACGTATCCATGACAGCAACGCCCTGTTTGATCTCACCGATGAACTTGATTTAAGTCTTTAACAGGAAATTTCTATGAGTACCTTATCCCATCCTTATCACTCGTCTTTAAACCTTGCCGATGCGCGCCTTGGCAGCCGTGTCATTCATGTCAGTGACGATTTTTTTGCTGATGCCAATCGCATGCTGCAAGCGCACGAACCCGAATGGAAAGAAGGGGTATTTGACGATCATGGCAAATGGATGGATGGCTGGGAAAGTCGACGCAAACGCCATGAGGGCCATGATTTTGCCGTGATCCGCTTAGGCGTTCCCGGTTATCTGCAAGGTGTCGATATCGACACTCGTTACTTCACCGGCAACTACCCGCCCTCCGCTTCACTCGAAGCCTGCTACTGCGCTGAGGGCGACCCCGACTCCGAAACACACTGGCATACGCTCCTGCCTGCTGTGAACCTGAAGGGCAACCAACACCATTGGCATGATCTATTGCTGACCGACCAGCCCTGGACACATCTGCGCTTAAATATTTACCCGGATGGAGGCATTGCACGCCTGCGAGTGTATGGGCGCGTGTATCGTGATTGGAGCGCTCACTCGACAGAGGAAACTCTAGATCTTGCTTCTGCACTTCAGGGAGGCCGCGCCCTTAGCTGCTCTGACCAACACTTTGGCCAGATGAGCAACCTCATTAACCCAGGACGTGCGCTGAATATGGGCGATGGCTGGGAAACGGCACGGCGTCGCAGTCCTGGTTATGATTGGGTAGTGCTCGCCCTAGGGCATCCAGGTGAAATTTCTGAAATCATCGTCGACACCCTACACTTTAAGGGCAACTACCCAGACAGCTGCTCCATTCAGGCCGCCTATGTTCAAGGCGGTACCGACGAGCAGATCGCCACTCAAAGCCTGTTTTGGCGTGAGCTGTTACCTTCACAGAAATTGGAGATGCATCAAGAACATCATTTTAGCGCCTCAGATCTAAATCCTTTAGGGCCCATCTCTCATGTGCGCTTAAACATCTTTCCCGACGGGGGCGTCAGCCGCTTACGCCTGTTTGGACGCGTCAAACGCCTGAATTAAATAAGGACGTCATCATGCAACTGCCCATCACACCGCTGACCCAGGAAAACTTTGCCCCCTTTGGGGATCTCATCGATTGGCGGCAAGCTGAACATTTTCTGATCAATGCCGGAACGACTCAGCGTTTTCACTGTCTGGCCGAAGTAAACACCGGTGCCGAAGATGGGCGAGCAATTATCAGTATCTTTCGTAAACCCCAAGCCGATTCACTCCCCCTACGCGTGACGCTCTTGGAGCGTCACCCGCAGGGGTCACAGGCGTTTATTCCGTTAAATGCCCAACCTTTTTTCATCCTTGTGGCACCGGCAACAGAAGGCTCCAAGCCCGATCTGCATCAGCTCAAGCTTTTTTTGAGTGATGGTCAACAAGGCGTGAATTATGCTGCCGGGGTATGGCATCATCCTCTGATCGCGCTTCAAGATGGTGACTGCTTTCTGGTAGTCGATCGTCAGGGCGATTTAGCGAATTGTGATGAATACACTCTGGAGGCGCATCTGGAATTGTGGATTCCGGCTCTGTCTGCTTCAACAGACACTCTTTGCGTGCACGACTCCAACGCTTGATTTCTGCTTCACGCCGAGTCGCCAAGGCACGATTGGGCTGAGGCTCTGACCAAACCAGACTGACCGGACGGCGGCTACGTGTGTAACGTGCCGCCAAACGCTCCGAGTGGTTGTGCTCCTCTAGGCGCCGCGTCAGATCCCGAGTAATCCCTGTATACAGGGTTTGATCGGCACAACGCAAAAGATAAACAAACCATCCCACCGAGGCTTAGTCCTCAGTACGCTGAGTTTCAGCGTCCAGTGCCGATTCGCCAAACCAAGCCAGTTGTGGCTGCAAGGCGACCACCTCACCCACGATAATGATGGCGGGAGCAGGCAGCTGCGCCTGCGCCTGTTTTTGCACGATATCGGCAAGTGTTCCCGTCAACACCCTCTGCTGTGGTGAGGTGCCTTGAGCAACGATCGCGATCGGCGTGTCCTGAGGCTTACCCTGCTCGAGCAAACCTGTCACCAGCATCTCTAGGGTATGCAACCCCATATAAAAAACGATCGTTTGATTGGGCTGAACCAGCTCAGCAAAATTCAAATCACTGGTGCGATTTTTCAGCTGGCCGGTGACAAACTTAACTGATTGCGCATAATTTCGATGGGTCAGAGGAATGCCACCATAGGTTGAGCAGGCGCTGGCTGCGGTAATCCCCGGCACTACTTGAAACGGAATCCCAGCGGCCTTCAGCTGCTCCAACTCTTCGCCGCCGCGACCAAAGATAAAAGGATCGCCCCCTTTTAAGCGCACCACACGCCGACCGGCACGTGCATGCTCGATCAGAAGCTGATTAATATCCTGCTGAGGCACCGCATGTTGATCACGCTTTTTACCCACGTAGATCAGATCCGCATCGCGACGGCACAGCTCCAACACCTCGTCTGAAACCAAACGATCATAGAGGACAACATCCGCCTGCTGCATCAATCTCAGAGCTTTAAAGGTTAAGAGTTCTGGATCACCTGGCCCAGCGCCGACCAGATAGACCTCACCGACCTGACTGTCGGCATTGCCTTCTGCGATCTGCTGTCGCAATAAAGCTTCAGCTAAAGCATCCTGGCCCGCAAACACCTTTTCCGCCACTTGGCCGTTGAGTACTTTCTCCCAAAATACACGCCGTTCATTCACCGAAGCAAAACGCGCTTTAACTTCATCACGCAAGCGACCAACGAGCTGACCCAAACGGGCAAAACTAACAGGAATCTGACTTTCCAGTTTTGAACGCAGGATGCGCGCCAATACCGGAGACTGCCCCCCTGAACTGATCCCGATCACAATCGGCGATCGGTCGACGATGGCCGGAAAAATAAACGTACATAAAGGCGGGTTATCGACTACATTCACCGGAATATTGCGCTCCACCGCATCAAAGTGCACGCGTGCATTCAGGCTCTCATCATCCGTCGCCGCAATGACCAGAGCCTGGCCTTCGAGCAAAGCAGGATGATACTGGCCTAGAATCACTTCTCCTTGATGCAGATCGAGCAGCTCACGTAATTCAGGCAATACCGCCTGTGAAATCACCGTGATACGTGCGCCCGCTCTGAGCAATAGTCGCGCTTTACGCAACGCCACTTCACCGCCGCCGACGAGCAAGATAGAGCGTTGTTTCAGATCAAAAAATAGCGGCAGATACTCCATCGCTCAGCATCCTGTAACAAAAAAGAGGGTCGATAGATGAAGTATAGTGCTTAGTTAGACTTCAGAGGAATCACTGAAGAAGCGGCATGTAGGCCACATTCACGATTTTCCGGGTTTTCCCACCACCAACGTCCGGCACGTACATCCTCACCCACCGTAATGGCACGCGTACAGGGCGCACAACCGATGCTCGGGTAATGACGGTCATGTAGTGCATTATAAGGCACCTGGAAATGACGAATAAAACTCCACACCTCCGCTTCACTCCAATCCGCTAGAGGATTGAGTTTTTGTAAACCTTGGCTGGCATCCCATTCGCTAAACTCAACCGCATCACGTGTCACAGATTGCTCACGACGCAAGCCGGTTATCCAAGCTTGCTGCCCCGTTAGTGCACGCTTTAATGGCTCAAGCTTACGCACCTGACAGCAAGCCTTGCGCAGTGCTTGTGAACGATAAAAAGGATTAATCCCCTCAGCCCGTACAAAAGCCTCCAACTCAGTCGCCTCTGGGTAATACACCTGAACCTGCAAAGAGGGATACTGCTGCTGTACTTGTTCCAGCAAACTCAGGGTTTCTTCTGGTAAACGCCCGGTATCCAAAACAAACATCGGCAACTCAGGTACCACCTCCGCGATCAGATGGGTCAACACCACATCTTCCGCGCCTAAGCTGTTGGCAAATACCACCTGCTGAGGGTAGCTCTGCCAAGTACTGCGTAAGCGCTGCTTAACCGCCTCAATTTTTTCCAATAGGGTGCTCGATAACGCTTCACTCATGCTTGTTGGCCTCCATCAGATTCGGCTCAGGCTTCTTGGCGATAAATGGGACGTGGATCATCCGCAGCGCCCTGATAATGCACTTGGATCTGCTCAAATGCCGCTAAGGCTTGAAGCGGATCTCGCCCTTCCGGCAGGACAAAAGCATTAAACCCACAGCGCTCTAGGTAAGCCAAACGATCTTGTCCAACATCGCCGGCCGCACGCAACTCACCCTGATATCCCGCTCGACGCAACAGACGCGCCAGACTGAAACCTCGGCCATCACGGAAAACTTCAAAACAGATCTCAATCAAACTCAACCTGTCTAACCAAGGCGTTAAATCTTCCAGCGTGGTATCCGCCGTAATCGACACCCCTAACTCCAGCTTCGCTGGACAACGAGCCGCCCATGTGGGCCAATCCGTACCAGAGATTAAGGCTTTTGTCTCCGGCCAGCTTAGACTTTCCCCTTCCACACTTTGCAGTCGCGTCCAAGGATCCACATTCTGCAACTGGCGATTAATGATCAGCGGCATACACCTTCTCCTTAAACGGGGTCAGACCCACACGACGGACACATTCCAAGAAACTTTCTTCTGGCTGGCGTAGTTCAACATAGGTATTCAAAATCACACGCAACACCCGAGGCACCTCATCGGCGGCAACTGAGCGCCCTAAAACCTTGCCCAGAGAAGCATCTTCACGCGCGGAACCGCCCAGCGTGATTTGATACCAATCTTCGCCCTTTTTATCGACACCCAGAATACCGATATGACCGACATGGTGATGACCGCAGGCATTAATACAACCGGACATATTGAGCTGAATATCCCCCAGATCATAGAGATAATCCAGATCTTCAAACTCCGCATTAATGGCATCGGCAATATTCAAGGTTTTGGCATTGGCCAGTGCGCAGAAGTCAAAGCCAGGACAGACAATCATGTCGGTGAGGGTATTGATATTAGCGCGCGCTAAATTATGTTCGCTCAAAGTCTGCCAGACCTGGTAAAGATCCGCTTGGCGTACATCCGCGAGTAACAGATTCTGATCATGAGTCGAGCGTATTTCAGCGAAGCTGTAGGCTTCAGCCAGATCCGCCACAACCTCCATCTGCAGCGCAGTGATATCGCCCGGAGCGCCTAACTGAGGCTTGAGGGAAACCATCACACAACGATAACCCGGCACCTTATGGGCACGGGTATTGCGCTCATACCAAATCTTAAAGGCTTCATCTTCAGCCAGATGCTGCGCCAGGCGGGTGTCCTCAGCCGCGTCAGCGGCATATGCAAAAGGAGTGAAGTGAGCTTTCACACGCTCAACTTCCGCGTGTGTCAATTTCAGCTCGGTATCACGCGTGAACTGCCATTCGGCCTCCACTAACTCACGAAAGGCCTCAATCCCCAAGGACTCAACCAGAATTTTGATACGCGCTTTATATTTGTTATCACGACGCCCTTTAAGGTTATAGACACGCAGGATCGCATCCAGATAAGACAAGAGATCCAGCGCCGGTAAAAACTCACGAATCACCTTACCTATCACTGGAGTGCGACCTAACCCCCCCCCCACTAAAACCTCGAAGCCCAATTCGCCTGCCGCATTTTTAACCAGATGCAATCCTATATCATGCACCTGACTGGCCGCGCGATCCTGCTGACTGCCGGTCACGGCAATCTTGAATTTACGCGGCAGATAGGCAAACTCCGGGTGCAGGGTTGACCACTGACGGATAATTTCACACCAAGGGCGTGGATCTTCTATTTCACCTTCGATGACACCTGCAAAATGATCCGTCGTGGTATTGCGAATACAGTTCCCCGAGGTTTGAATCGCATGCATCTGCACTTCGGCCAACTCAGCCAGAATATCAGGCACCTCTTCCAACTTCGGCCAGTTAAATTGCAGATTGGTGCGTGTGGTGAAGTGGCCGTAACCCTGATCGTAGGTCCGGGCAATGTGCGCAAGCTTGCGCATCTGTTGGGCCGACGTCAGACCATACGGGATGGCGACACGCAGCATCGGTGCTTGGCGCTGGATATACAGGCCGTTCATCAAACGTAGCGCAAGAAACTCATCCGCTGAAAGCTCACCGGCGAGATAGCGACGGGTCTGATCCCGGAACTCCTCTACACGTTCGTTGACGATCTGCTGATCGACCTGAGTGTACTGATACATATCTGGATGCTTCCTGTTTAGCCTGTGGCATAAAGAATAGGTGGCAGAAGAAATGCGCGCAGTCTACCGCGCTTCACATATAACTTAAAATAATAATTAAGCATTTTGTTATTTCATATGAGACTAAAAACTTTCATTTGACACAGGCTGGCGTCAAGCAGGATCTGAAAAACATCTTATATTTCTTATTGGAATATAAAAATTCATATATATTCTTTTTTATTTTATAAGCCATCCACCATAATCACGCCGCACACTGGATAAGACGCTTTGAGGCATTACTCAACGCCTCTCCAGTCAACCCAGACACCTACGCCGAAGAATCAGCTGAATTTAAGAGTGGAATCATGACCAGCCTGTCTGAACAGCGACTTACGCACCTAAAACAATTGGAAGCCGAAAGTATTCACATTATCCGTGAAGTGGCCGCCGAATTTGATAATCCGGTCATGCTTTACTCCATCGGCAAAGACTCCTCGGTGATGCTGCATTTAGCGCGCAAAGCCTTCTACCCTGGCCGCCCGCCCTTTCCTTTATTACACGTGGACACCACCTGGAAGTTCCGTGAGATGATCCGCTTCCGTGATGAGATGGCCAAAACTGCCGGCATGGATCTGATTGTGCATATCAATCCAGAAGGCGTGGCCATGAACATCAGCCCGTTTGAGCATGGTTCCAAAAAACATACGGACATCATGAAAACTCAGGGGCTGAAACAGGCCTTAAACCAATACAAATTTGATGCAGCTTTTGGCGGTGCACGTCGCGATGAAGAAAAGTCTCGGGCTAAGGAGCGCGTCTTCTCTTTCCGCGATAAGAACCATCGTTGGGATCCCAAAAACCAGCGCCCCGAACTCTGGAATCTGTTCAACACCCGTGTTGATCCCGGTGAAAGCATCCGCGTCTTCCCGCTATCGAATTGGACGGAACTGGATATCTGGCAATACATCTGGCTAGAAAAGATCGACATCGTGCCGCTTTATTACTCGGCCGTACGTCCAGTCGTGGAACGCGACGGCATGCTGATTATGGTCGATGACGAACGCATGCCTTTAGCGCCGAATGAAACCCCGATGATGAAATCAGTCCGTTTTCGCACCCTCGGCTGCTATCCGCTGACCGGCGCCATTGAGTCTGAAGCGGATAGCCTAGAAGAGATTATTCAGGAAATGCTACTGGCCACCACTTCTGAGCGCCAGGGCCGCGCCATCGATCACGATAGCGCAGGCTCCATGGAACAAAAGAAGATGGAAGGTTATTTCTAACGTCGAGCGCCAGAGAGGTTTATTCACATGAGTCACCAAAGCGAACTGATTGCCAGCGATATCCGCGCTTATTTGCATCAACAAGAAAATAAAGAACTGCTGCGCCTGCTCACCTGCGGCAGTGTCGATGACGGTAAATCCACCCTGATTGGTCGTCTTCTGCACGACTCCAAAATGATTTATGAAGATCAGCTGGCCGCGATCACGCGTGACAGCAAAAAAGTCGGCACCACCGGCGATGAAGTCGATCTCGCCCTATTGGTGGATGGTCTTCAAGCTGAGCGTGAGCAGGGTATTACCATCGATGTCGCCTATCGTTATTTCTCCACCGATAAACGTAAATTTATTATTGCCGACACCCCAGGTCATGAGCAGTACACGCGCAATATGGCGACGG
Organism: Nitrincola tapanii; assembly: GCF_008368715.1. Taxonomy (GTDB): domain Bacteria; phylum Pseudomonadota; class Gammaproteobacteria; order Pseudomonadales; family Balneatricaceae; genus Nitrincola; species Nitrincola tapanii. The sequence continues at coordinate 26,698 of NZ_SMRS01000003.1, read as the reverse complement.
GCGCGTCCACCTGTGATCTGGCCATTATTTTGATTGATGCGCGCCATGGTGTGCAGGTGCAAACGCGTCGCCATAGTTTTATTGTCTCTTTGCTTGGCATCCGCCATGTCATTGTGGCCATTAATAAGATGGATCTGGTCGACTTCAGCGAAGCACGTTTTAATGCGATCAAAAACGACTACTTAGCTTTTGCACAATCTTTAGATCTGCCCGATATCCATTTTGCTCCGATCTCGGCGCTGGCCGGTGACAACGTGGTCAATGCCTCTGAGCGTATGCCTTGGTATAGCGGCGCCCCCCTGCTGCGTCAACTGGAAGAGATCCGACTTGCGGAAGATCAAAACTTTGAGGTGATGCGTTTCCCTGTTCAGTATGTGAACCGCCCGAATCTCAACTTCCGTGGCTACTGCGGCACCCTCAGCTCGGGCGAAGTGCACGTCGGTGATGCCATCACCGTTTTGCCCTCAGGGAAACAAAGTCGCATTAAATCTATTGTGACCTGGGAAGGTGAGCTGACAAAAGCTTTTGCGCCGATGGCCATTACGCTAACGCTGGAAGATGAAATTGATATCTCCAGAGGTGATCTGTTGGTACACAGCCATCAATTGCCCAAGGTGAGCCATGAACTGCAAGCGCACCTCGTCTGGATGGATGAAACCCCGCTGAATCCAGCACGCGAATATGAAATTAAAATTGCCAGCCGCCGCCAGACCGGACGTGTTAGCCGTATTCATCACCGAATTGATGTCAACACACTCGCACAAACGCCTGCGCCGCGCTTAGAGCTCAATGAGATTGCGCGTGTCAGTCTCACACTGGAAACGCCGGTCGTGGCCGATGACTACCGTCAACTCCCCGGCACAGGGGCATTTATTCTGGTGGATCGCTTAACCCACCGCACCGTCGCGGCCGGCATGGTGCTGGCGGAAGAGAAGCAGAGCCAAGCCTTTGAGTGGGTCAATCACTCGGTGATTCAATCACAAGATTGGACGCAACGCCTCGGCCAGAAAGGGCAATGCTTAAGCCTACAGGGGGGGCATGAAGATGAGCGTTTGCGTGTCCTTTTCAGCTTGGAAAAAGCTCTGTTTGAAGCGGGCTATTTACCGCTAGTGCTCAGTCAAACCACCTGCCCCCAGAGCCTAGATCAAGCTCAGGCCTGGATCGAATGGCTGGTTTCTAAGGGGCAATGGATTCTCACCGACCTGGCTCTAGAAGGGGAAAATGTACGTACCTTGAACCTTGCGGAGAGCAGAGTGGAGTTGCAGGAACTGGTCACAGAGCTGCTGCAACAAATACAGTAATCCGTTAGTATAGGGCATCCGTTTATAACTCTAGGTTATCAATACAGCGTCTCGTGTTTGACAAGGGGCAACAGGCTTCGCCATGACAGACTTTATGCTTATTTTGATCAGTACCGTTCTGGTCAACAATTTTGTTCTCGTCCAGTTCCTAGGACTCTGCCCATTCATGGGCGTGTCGAACAAACTGGAGACAGCAATGGGCATGTCCTTGGCGACCACCTTTGTCCTGACACTGGCGTCTGTTTGCAGCTACCTGGTGTATCGTTATCTATTGGTGCCCTTTGAGATCGTCTATCTACGCACCCTAGCTTTTATTCTGGTAATTGCTGTAGTTGTGCAGTTCACCGAAATGGTGGTGCACAAAACCAGCCCTCTGCTCTATAAACTGTTGGGGATTTTTCTACCCTTAATCACCACCAACTGTGCTGTTTTAGGGGTGGCGCTGCTTAATATTCAGAAACAAAACAACTTCATTGAATCCATTGCTTATGGCTTTGGTGCTGCAGCGGGCTTCTCTCTAGCGCTCGTGCTCTTCTCGGCACTGCGTGAACGTGTCGCCGTGGCCGATGTGCCTGTGGCTTTTCGCGGTGCAGCCATCGGCATGGTTACCGCAGGGTTGATGTCATTAGCCTTTATGGGCTTTACCGGCCTGGTTAAGTTTTAACACTACTGTGCAGGAATGACTGTGTTATGAGTGCTGTCCTCACCGCCATTTTGGTTTTGCTGATTCTGGCTTCAGTCTTTGGATTGATTCTCGGATTTGCGGCCATTCGCTTTCGTGTCGAAGGCGACCCGATCGTTGAACAAATTGACGCCCTGCTGCCACAGACGCAATGTGGTCAATGCGGCTATCCCGGCTGCCGCCCTTATGCCGAAGCAATTTCGAATGGCGACGCCATCAACAAATGCCCACCAGGCGGCCAAAGCACCATTGAAGCTTTAGCGGATCTCTTGGATCGTGAAGTGGTTCCGCTCGATGCTGAGCATGGTGAAGAGAAACCGAAAACCGTGGCCTATATTCGCGAAGATGAGTGCATTGGTTGCACCAAATGCATTCAGGCATGTCCTGTCGACGCTATTCTGGGGGCGGCCAAGCAGATGCACACAGTGATCGTGAGCGAATGCACAGGCTGTGATCTCTGTGTTGAGCCCTGCCCAGTCGATTGTATTGATATGATTCCGCTGCCGCTGACTCCAGGCAATTGGAAATGGCCAGCACCTGTTTCAGATCCCAACTTGATTTTGACTGACCGTGGCCGTGGGCACCTTCTGCAAAGGGGCGATGCATGAGCAAGATTTTTAGTTTCCATGGTGGTATCCATCCGCCGGAAAACAAGCGTCAATCCTTAGGAGCGGCCATCGCTCCCGGGCCTCTTCCTAAACGCTTGATCCTGCCATTGCAACAGCATCTGGGCCAGGCTGCTTTACCCTGCGTCAGCGAGGGGGATCAAGTGTTAAAAGGCCAGCTAATTGCCCAACCCAATGGCCGTGTCAGTGCGGCGTTACACGCGCCCAGTTCTGGACGGATTGTGTACATCGGCCCGCAACCCGTTCCCCATGCCTCGGGATTGGAATCGGATTGTATTGTTATTGAAACTGACGGCTTAGATCAGTGGATTGAGCATCAACCCCTAGAGGATTTCCGCGCGCTGAAGAAAACCCAGTTGTTGGATCATATTCGCGCGATGGGAATTGCGGGAATGGGCGGTGCGGGTTTCCCTACGGATGTCAAGCTGCATCTGGCGGATGATCATATCGTTAATACTCTGATCATCAATGGAGCGGAGTGTGAGCCCTATATTACGGCAGATGATGCCATTATGCGTGAATACGCGGATGAGATTTTATCGGGCATAGACGTCATGGCGCATCTGCTGCGCCCCAGTCATATTTTGATCGGTACCGAAGACAACAAACCTCAAGCCATCAAAGCCCTGCGTGAAGCCTTAAAGCACTCACCGCTGCGTAACATTGATCTGGTCGTGGTGCCAACTAAATACCCCTCTGGGGGTGAGAAACAGTTGATTCAGCTGCTCACGGGGATTGAAGTCCCCAGTGGCACCCTACCGGCTGATGTCGGAATCGTCTGTCAAAATGTCGGCACCGCACGCGCCCTTCATAAAGCGGTGCACCTAGGCGAACCCTTGATTAGCCGTGTCGTGACCCTCACTGGGGAAGCCCTGGAACATCGCCATAATGTTGAAGCTCGGATCGGTACCCCTTTTGCTGATCTATTAGCGATGGCTGGCGTGAAACCCGATCAACTCTTTCGTCTGGTGATGGGCGGGCCGATGATGGGGATCTCCGTGGAAGACTTCCAGATTCCGGTGATCAAAACCACCAACTGTATTATTGCCGCTACAGAAGAAGAGATGCCCCCTTCCCCTCCCGCGCAGCCCTGCATTCGTTGTGGCATGTGTGAGCAGGTTTGCCCGGCCACTTTGCTGCCGCAACAGCTCTATTGGTTTGCCAAAGGGCGGGAGTTTGATAAAGCCAAACACCATAATCTTTTTGACTGCATAGAATGTGGTGCATGTGCCTATGTCTGCCCTAGCCATATACCTTTGGTGCAGCACTATCGTTTTGCGAAATCTGAAATTCGTAACGAAGAAGCAGAACAGAAAAAAGCCGCTCACGCGCGTGAACGCTTTGAAGCACGTCAAGCCCGCTTAGAACGCGAAGCCGCTGAAAAAGAGCAGAAACGTCGTGAACGTGCCGAAGCTGCCGCACGTGATCAAGCGGCCCGTAAGGCAGCGGAAGAAAACGCCTCGCGCCAAGCAGATCCTGAGCAAGAAGCCGCCGCACACTTAAAGCAGTTAAAAACGGCCGCGTCAGTGGCCCGCACCAAATTGAAAAAAGCCAAAGATGCCCTTAAAAATGCACAAGAAAAGGGTCTAGAGGGTGTCGATAAACTGGAGGCCACCGTGGCGCAATTAGAAATAAAAGCCGGTGAGGCTCAGCAAGCCTATATCGATGCCGGTGGAGAGGCGTAAAACATGGCCATGATTCATCTCAGCTCCCCCCATGTTGCCAAGGCCAACTCGACGGCTCGCGTCATGCAGCTGGTTTTCCTCGCCACGCTCCCGGCTTTACTGGCACAGACCCTGTTTTTTGGCTGGGGCAGCTTAATTCAAGTGCTGCTCGCTTGTAGCCTTGGTTTAGTGTTTGAAGCTCTGAGCCTGTGGTTACGTAAGCGGCCCATTATCTTTTTCTTGAAAGATGGCAGCGCTCTAGTCACGGGGATTCTACTGGGCTTAGCCCTACCCCCTATGGCGCCCTGGTGGGTTATCACCGTGGGGATGTTTAGTGCAATCGTGATCGCCAAACATCTATATGGCGGTCTAGGCAATAATCCTTTTAATCCCGCCATGATCGCATACGCGCTCCTGCTGATCTCCTTCCCTCTAGAAATGACACGCTGGAACAGTCCTTTTGTGCTTTTAGGCGAGGGTTGGGCGGTCCCTGATTTTGCTCAAACCCTAAGCTTTATCTTCTTCAGCCTAGAGCCCGCACTGTTAGATGCCTATACCGGTGCAACGCCACTTGAAGCCTTACGCAACCGTGGCGCCCTCACGACGGAAGAAGTGTGGCGACAGTCCGCCGTCCTCAGCGAAGGTGTCTTTGCTTGGTACGGTGTCAGTGCCGCTTGGTTAATGGGCGGTATTTTTTTAATTTACCGAAAAATCATCACCTGGCACGTACCCTTTGCGCTCTTAATCACACTTTTTGTTTTATCCGGTCTGTTTTACGCGGGTGACCCCTCTTCCTTTGCCGATCCTTTTTTACACTTGGGCGTGGGGGCCACTATGATGGGCGCTTTCTTTATCGCCACCGATCCCGTCTCCTGCGCAACCAGTAACCGCGGCAAACTCATCTTTGGTATCGGCCTAGGCGTATTAATCTATGTCATTCGTACCTGGGGCAACTACCCCGATGCAGTCGCTTTTGCCGTGTTGCTGATGAATTTAGCCGCGCCTTTCATCGATCAATATACGCAACCACGCAGTTACGGTCACACGCGTGCTCGCAAAGGTTTAAAAGGAGATTAAGATGTCTGACCTTCTCCTCAATATCCGCCGCAGCACTTTAGGCATCGCCTTATTTGCCGCCGTCACTTCGGGTTTAATTGCCGTCACACAGGTGTTGACCAAAACACGTATTGCCAGCAATCAAGAAGCTCATCAGGCACGCGCACTCTATGAGATTCTGCCGGCAAGCTTAGATGAGCGTTTACATCAGCAGATTGCGAGCCTACCCGCCCCTGAACTCGGTTTAACCGAAATTCATTTTTATCAGGCGATTCAGGATCAAGAAGTGCAAGCAGTGATCTTCCCGATCGTGGCAGCAGACGGTTACAGTGGTGATATCCATCTACTCGTTGGCATTTGGCGAGATGGCCGTGTAGCCGGCGTGCGAGTGTTAGCACACAAAGAAACACCTGGCTTAGGCGATAAAATCGAGTTAGCTAAATCCGATTGGATCTTAAGTTTTAATGACAAGCGCCTAGAAAACGGTCGCGAAGAGGCGTGGAATGTTCGCAAAGAAGGCGGTGTTTTTGATGCCTTCACTGGGGCGACCATCACTCCACGCGCGGTCGTGCGCAGTGTCGCGCGCACCCTGGATTTTTATCAGCGCCATCAAGCCGAAATTCTACAACCTGTCCGTGTCGAAACCACGGAAGCCGAGGTGACTCCATGAGCGTCGATTATCGTGCCCTAAGCTATGAAGGACTGTGGAAAAATAACCCCGCCCTGGTTCAGCTTTTAGGTCTATGCCCCTTACTCGCGGTGACCGGCTCCGTCGTCAATGCCCTGGGCTTGGGCTTGGCAACCCTGGTGGTGTTAGTCGGATCAAATCTTACTGTATCCCTCTTCCGACATCAGGTTCCTGAAGCGGTTCGACTGCCCATTTTTGTCATGATTATCGCCGCTTTTGTGACCGCGATTGAGCTGCTGATGCAGGCGCTGACCTATGAACTTTATCTGATTCTGGGCATCTTTATTCCTTTGATCGTGACTAATTGCGCCATCATGGGACGTGCCGATGCCTTTGCATCCAAAAATCCCGTCTCCGCTGCCGTCACCGATGGTTTTATGATGGGACTGGGCTTTGCCATAGTATTAGTCCTACTGGGTGGTTTGCGTGAAGCGCTTGGAGCCGGTACGCTATTCAGTAATATGCATCTGTTACTGGGTGCCTGGGCACAGGATTGGGAAATCGTCCTGGTTGAAGGCTATCGCGGTTTTCTATTTGCGGCCTTACCTCCGGGTGCCTTTGTTGGCCTTGGCTTGCTGATCGCCTTAAAAAATCTAATCGACCGTCGTTTACACGCACGCAAACAGCCTGATAGCAGTGCTCAGAGCGCCAGTTCCAAACGTGTGCGCGTCACCGGTTAATTGAGTATAGGAGTGAGTTTTGTTCTCTTTGTTGCTTAGATCACTTTGTGGTTTTGTCATCCTTGTCTTAGCACTGAGTGCCTGGGCAAGTCCCAGCGACCCCGAGCCCGAGGACGCCTCACTGCAACAAAGTTACTCCAGTCTTGCCGATCTCCTCGAAAACGAAGAAACCCGCCAACGCCTCATCGGCGAACTGCGTGGAATGGCCAGCCCTAGTCTCGAGGCGGACACGATGCCGCCCAGCACACAAATCTCTTTAGCCCGACAGATTGCCGACCAGACACAAACGATTGCGGAAGAACTGGTCACGCAAATTATGAGTGGCATCGAGGCGGTAGGCAGCTTGTTTAATGCTGAATCCGAACTGCTATGGAGCAGTATCGGCACGGTCTTCCTGCATCTGGCCTATGTCGTTGTCGCGACTTTGGTTGCGTTTTACCTGCTGCGCAGATTAATTACGCCACTCTTTCGCACCCTCAGCCTCTGGGCCGAAAATACCCAAAGCCCTGCCGCCCTGCTGATACGCTTAGCCGCTGTTGTCTTAGCCGCTTTAGTCGACTTAGTTGTGATTGGTCTGGCTTGGGTGGTCGGCTACGGAGTGGCTTTGTTGCTGGTCGGTGAACTGGGTGAAATGGAAGCCACACAATCTCTGTTTCTGAACGCTTTCCTTTTGATCGAAGTCTTTAAAGCGATCATTCGAACCCTCTTCTCCTCGCGCTTTGAGGGCTTGCGCCTTCTTCCTATGTGCGCGGAAACTGCGGCCTACTGGAACGCTTGGTTAGCACGTCTCAGCGGCTTTATTGGTTACGGCATGTTACTAGTCGTGCCCTTAATTAACTTCCATCTCTCGACTGCGCTCGGGCGCTTCGCAAGCCTATTCATCATGCTGGTCGCATTTGCCTATGCGCTCACCATTATCTTGCAAAACAAGCTACGCGTCTCGGAACAGATACGCTCACAAGCTCAGGATGAAGATAACTTCGCGTTTACTCGTGTGATGACCACCATGCTCGCCCGTAGTTGGCATTTTATTGCGATTGCGTATTTTGCCGGCTTAGTTATTGTCACCGTGATTCGACCTGAAGATGCACTGCCCATCATGTTACAGGCCAGCCTACAAACCCTGGCCGCATTTGCCGGCGGTTTGTTCGTCTCAGCACTGCTGACTCAAATTATTTCACGCAGAATTCATATTCCAGAAGAAACGCGCCTGCGCTTTCCGGCACTGGAAGATCGCCTGAACGCGTTTATCCCAACCTCTTTAAAGATCATTCGACTCTTTATTATGCTAACGGTCTTGGCCATCATCCTTGATGCCTGGAGTTTATTTAACCTGAAGAACTGGCTGAGTTCAGAGAGCGGTGCGGGTTTACTCGGCACACTTCTGTCCGTTGCGATGATTTTATTAGTTGCCAAGCTCCTGTGGATTGCTTTTGCAAGCTGGGTGGAGCACCGTTTAAATCCCAATACCGGCCTGGGTGAGCCCAGTGCACGCGAAAAAACGCTGCTGACCTTGTTACGCAATGCCGTCCTCATCAGCTTGAGTGTGATTACAGTGATGATCACCTTGGCTGAGATAGGAATTAATATCGGCCCATTGATTGCCGGTGCCGGGGTCGTCGGTTTAGCCATTGGCTTTGGTGCCCAGACGCTAGTCAAAGATGTCATCACAGGGGTTTTTATCCAACTGGAAAATGCCATTCATACCGGTGATGTCGTGACTGCCGACGGGATCACCGGTACGGCTGAGCACTTAACGGTACGTTCTTTAGGCTTACGCGATCGATTCGGCACCTATCATCTGATTCCTTTCTCGTCGATTACGCGTGTCTCTAACTACATGCGCGGTTTTGGGTATCACGTCGGGGATTATGGCGTGGCCTATCGTGAGGACACCGATCAGGTGATCGTACATCTGCGTGCAGCGTTTGATGAGCTGATGACGGATGAAGAGCAAAGTGCCAATATCCTCGGCGAACTGGAAGTCCAGGGTGTCACAGAACTGGCCGACAGCGCGGTGAATGTGCGTGTGCGCATCAAAACGCTGCCAGGATCACAATGGTCAGTCGGACGAGCATACAACCGCTTAGTGAAACGTCATCTAGATGCCGCTGGCATCGAAATCCCATTCCCGCATATGACACTCTATTTTGGTCAGGATAAAGATGGCAGCGCTCCGCCTGCACCCATCAATATCGTGAGTTTACCGGAGCGTCGTCGCGCGAATGGCTCGGTAATGGATGCTGAGCGCGCTAAAACCAATGCTCAAGTCGGTCAAGACTTCAGCGAGCCGGACTAAACCGGTTCGCTGCAGGCGTTGCATCGCTGTAACAAATTGATTAACCTGCCCTGAATAATAATTTTAATTAGGCGCTCTAGTCTGTGGCTCCACCCATTCCCGTTATTGTATGCGACGATTCCAGCCTGGCTCGTAAACAGATGCTGAAAGCCATTTCGCGCTGGGATCTTGAGATCACCCAAGCCAGCAACGGCCTAGAAGCCTTAGATGCGATTAAAGCAGGGCGTGGTCATCTGGTTTTTCTGGATCTTAACATGCCGATTATGGACGGTTACGCCGTGCTCGAGCATGTCCGCCGCCACGACCTGCCCTGCATGATTATTGTTGTCTCAGGAGATGTTCAGGAGGACGCACGCCAACGTGTAATGGCGATGGGCGCCATAGGTTTTGTAGCCAAGCCTTTTACTCCAGAATCCATCTATTCCGCCTTAGCCGCTTATGGACTTTTATCTGAGCTACAGCCACGGCAAAATGAACTGCCTAAAACCGCGAGCTTACCGCAAGATCCGGATCAGCAACTCGCTGATATGGCACGAGAAGTGGCCAACATTGCCATGGGTCGCGCCGGTGCGTTGCTCTCCAAACTCCTCGGGGTTTTTATCCCCCTACCGGTGCCAAAATCAGGTGTCATTCAACTCAGCGAGTTAGAAATGGCTTTGGCTTACGCACAGGGAGAGGACCCTATTAGCAGCATCAGCCAGGGCTTTATTGGACCACGTTTATCGGGTGAGGCGATCTTAATGTTTCGCGATTCTGCCCTGCCTCAACTGGCCAGTCTCTTGGATTACCCCACTCCGCTGAGTGTGGAGCATGAGCGTGAAATGCTGATGGATCTCGCCAATGTCTTAACCGGTGCTTTTATTCTCAATTTTGGTCGGCTTCTGGGTCTCGAATTCAGCCTGGATGCCCCGCATCTGCTCGCACAGCATGGTCAAGCACCGGATCTACAGATGCCGACACAGAGACGTGCGCTGGCGATCGAAATCGATTACCGCTTGAACTCGACACAACTCACTTGTGAATTACTGATTCTCTTCACCGATGACTCTCTTTCTGAACTGCACACTCGATTGGAGCAACTCAACCGATGAACGGCTTGGATGCCAACGCCTGGCAAACTGAACTTTTACAAACACTGGATGTGGGTCTGATCGTCTTAGACCGTGATTTCAAAGTGTGTTTGTGGAACAGTTTTATGGTGAATCACTCAGGCATCGAAGCACAGAGTGTCTTAGGTAAAAGCCTGTTTGAGTGTTTTGAGGATCTGCCTGCTTCTTGGTTAAAACGTAAACTCGATTCGGTGTTTATGCTGGGCAATCGTGCGTTTATCACCTGGCAAGAACGTCCTTGGCTATTTCGTTTTAAAAGCTACCGTCCCTTTACTGGGGGTGCCGAAGCGATGTACCAGAACATCACTCTGATTCCTCTAAATCAGGGTGAAATGGGTGCGGAACATCTAGGCATTATGATCTATGACATGACCGATGCAGCTTTGAATCATAAAGCCCTAGAGGGTGCAAACGACTCCCTGCAGGCTTTGAGCCGCACAGATCGACTCACCGAGCTTTACAATCGCGGTTATTGGGAAGAATGTCTTGCCCAAGAGTTCCAGCGCTTTCTCAGGACACGGCAGACAAGCACACTGGTCATGCTGGATATCGATCACTTTAAAGCCATCAACGATAACTACGGTCATCAAGCCGGTGATGAAGTCATTCGACAGGTCGCCGCACGTATTCAACTGTTGACACGTACCACCGATCTCTGTGGGCGTTACGGCGGCGAAGAGTTTGGTATTCTTCTCGTCAATACCGAAGCTGATCAAGCCATGCAATTTGCAGAGCGGCTGAGACTGCGCATCGAGTCGGAAACCGTACAGATTGGCTCACAGTTACTGTCTATTACCGTGAGCCTAGGTGTTGCACCCTGCCACGACGCTCAAGTGAACCACTCACAATGGATCGAAGTGGCGGATCAGGCGCTTTATCGCTCTAAACAAACTGGCCGTAATCGTGTTACGTTGGCCGATCTGGATCCCTATGAACAAAAGCAAACGTCAGGAAATCTTTACTCGTCTGCGTGAGCAGAACCCCCATCCCGAAACCGAGCTGGAATACACCTCGACCTTTGAGTTATTGATTGCGGTGATTCTTTCCGCACAAGCCACCGATGTCGGCGTGAATAAAGCCACACGCAAACTCTTCCCCGTCGCCAATACACCTGAAACGATTTTAGCTTTAGGTCTTGACGGCTTGAAATCCTATATCCGCACCATCGGCCTATTTAATAGCAAGGCCGAGAATATTCTCAAAACCTGTCAGATATTGATTGAAGAACATGGCAGCCAAGTCCCCGATCAGCGTGAGGCCTTGGAAAAACTCCCTGGCGTAGGGCGCAAAACCGCCAATGTGGTTCTCAACACCGCTTTTCGCCAGCCGGCCATGGCGGTCGACACCCATATTTTCCGAGTGGCGAATCGTACCGGCATCGCGCCGGGTAAGACTGTGCTGGAAGTCGAAAAGCGCTTACTGCGTTTAGTGCCCAAAGAGTTCCTACTGGATGCACACCACTGGTTGATCCTCCATGGCCGTTACGTATGTGTCGCACGTAAACCGAAATGTGGTGCCTGCTTGATCGAAGATCTCTGCGAATATCGCCCGAAAAGCGAATAAAACTACTCACAGTATCTGTGGATAACTCTGTGAGTTGTATTGGGATGGATCGCTCCAGCCAAGGGATTTCGCGGCCTGCAGCGAATTGGTAGAAAAACAACCAGAATCGAAAAAGATCAATAAAATCAAAAAGTTAAATTAGTCAACATAGAGAAAGCTGTTTTTTATGCAGAAAATCTCTTGACAGAAAGCCGCAAAAACCAAGCTGTGCAAAAGTTGCGCAGACTCAGTTCAAAAATGGTGCAAACCTAAGCCCTAAGCATCAGGCAATTCAATTTCAATATGAGATTTTGGGCGACAACAACAGGTTAGGATCTCATCTTCAGCCACATCAACCAAAGCATCCTGCACCATTTCGACCTCACCCTCGAGTAAGCGCACCTTACAACAGCCGCAATACCCGCCACGGCAATTATAGGGTGCAGGAATCTGCTGAACTTCTAGAGCATCCAGCAAGGAAAACTCATATTGATAATAAAAGGTGTGAAAATTATTGACCTTGATACGTGGAATTCCGGACATACGCGTTGCTTACCTCAGCCGTCACAAATCAAAGCCATCAAAATCTTCGGTTTCTACATCATTATCAATCTGACCCACTAAATAGGAGCTAATCTCAGACTCTTGTGGGGCCACTTGAACATTGTCACTGATCAACCAGGCATTCATCCAAGGCAAGGGATTCTGTCGGGCAGGAAAAATTTCTTCTAGATTCAAAGCTTTCATGCGAATATTCGTGATGTACTCAACATAATCACTGAGAATGCGTGCATTCAAACCGATCATAGAACCCTGGCTGAAGAGGTAGCCGGCCCAGTCTTTTTCCTGTTGCGCCGCTTCGCGGAAGATGTCATATACCTGCTCTCGACACTCCATCGCAATCTGCTTGAAGTCGGCATCATCACGACCTGAGGCCATAATGTTGAGCATGTGCTGAGTTCCGGTTAAATGCAGCGCCTCGTCACGTGCGATCAAGCGAATAATTTTGGCATTCCCTTCCATAATCGCCCGTTCTGCGAAGGCAAAAGAGCAAGCAAAACTGACATAAAAACGGATCGCTTCAAGCACATTGACCGACACGAGCGTGAGATATAGCTTTTTCTTTAGATTATAGAGGGTGGCATCGAGCTCACGCCCATCGACCATTTTTTTACCTGGACCATAAAGACTGTAAACCGTCACCAACTCTATGAACTCGTCATATAAGCGCGTGACGGATTCAGCACGCTTAACGATTTCTGGGTTGGTGACAATTTGATCAAAAACCACCGAAGGTTCTGTGATGATATTCCGAATAATATGGGTGTAAGAGCGACTATGAATCGTCTCACTGAAGGCCCAGGTCTCAAACCAAGTTTCCAGCTCTGGCAAGGACACAACCGGCAAAAAAGCGATATTGGGTGAGCGCCCTTGAACTGAGTCGAGCAGAGTCTGATATTTGAGATTACTCAGAAAGATATGCTTTTCATGTTCGGGCATATCCTGGAAATCTTTGCGATCCTTCGTCAGATCCACCTCTTCTGGACGCCAGAAAAACGACAGCTGTTTTTCGATGAGCTTTTCGAAAATCGGGTACTTTTGGCGATCATAACGGGCAACGTTGACACTGCGACCAAAAAACATCGGCTCACGCGTGGCATCATGATCACTGGTACTAAAGGTGGAGTAAGACATATCTTCCTATTCTCTTAAAACTCGGTCACGCTCTGGCCTGCTGCTTTACAGCTTGCAGGCCCCTCCCTCACAACCCCCATCATCGTGCTGGTCTTTCGCACCGTCTCGAGTGTTGTGGTAATAGAGCGTTTTTAAGCCATATTTGTAAGCCGTCAGCAGATCTTTTAACAGCTGCTTCATCGGCACCTTGTCGCCAGGGAAACGACTGGGGTCATAGTTGGTGTTGGCAGAGATAGCTTGATCGACAAACTTCTGCATGATGCCAACCAATTGCAGATAACCTTCGTTATTTGGGATATCCCAAAGCAATTCGTATTGATCCCGCAGTTGCAAAAACTCAGGCACCACCTGTTTCATCACCCCATCTTTGCTCGACTTCACTGATACGAAGCCACGCGGCGGTTCGATTCCATTGGTGGAGTTGGTAATTTGTGAAGAAGTTTCACAAGGCATCAAAGCCGTTAGGGTGGAGTTACGCAAACCAAATTCACGGATATCTTCGCGCAAAGTTTCCCAGAAATAATGCAACGGTTCTTCGCAATAGCTGTCTACATCGCGCTTGTAAGTATCGATCGGCAACAACCCTTTGGCATAGGTGGTTTCATGGAACTTAGGACAGGCACCCAGCTCTTTGGCCAGCTGATTCGATGCCTTGAGTAGGTAGTACTGCACGGCTTCAAAGGTACGATGGACTAACGCATTCGCACTGCCATCTGAGTAACGCACGCCATTTTTGGCCAGATAGTAGGCAAAGTTGGTCACTCCAACACCCAGGGTACGGCGATTCATGGTGGCATTGCGTGCCGCAGGAATCGGATAGTCTTGATAATCCAGCAAGCTATCGAGCGCACGCACGATCAGATCGGATAGATTTTCCAGTTCATCGAGAGACTCTAACGCCCCCAGGTTAAACGCAGACAGCGTACAAAGTGCGATCTCACCCTCTGGATCATTCACATCTTTCAACGGCTTGGTCGGCAGCGCGATTTCCAAACAAAGATTCGACTGCCGCACCGGCGCCACCTTAGGATCAAAGGGGCTGTGTGTATTACAATGATCGACATTCTGAATATAGATACGCCCTGTAGAGGCGCGCTCAGCCGCTAACAAACCAAAAATTTCGACCGCTTTGATCGTCTGCTTACGAATGCTGGGATCCTGCTCATATTGCAGATAGAGGCGTTCGAACTCATCCTGATCTGCAAAGAAAGCTTCATACAGACCCGGCACTTCATGCGGACTGAAGAGTGTAATCATCTCACCCTTGATCAAACGCTGGTACATCAGCTTATTGATCTGAACACCATAATCTATATGGCGTACACGGTTCTCTTCAACCCCACGATTGTTCTTTAAGACCAGCAAAGACTCCACTTCAAGATGCCAAAGTGGATAGAAAAGCGTGGCCGCCCCGCCGCGCACTCCACCCTGAGAGCAGGATTTTACGGCGGTCTGGAAATGCTTGTAAAAAGGGATACAACCGGTATGGAAGGCTTCGCCATTGCGAATCGGACTGCCCAGAGCACGAATACGACCGGCGTTAATCCCAATGCCCGCACGCTGCGAGACATATTTCACGATCGCAGACGCCGTCGCATTGATGGAATCCAGGCTGTCATCCGTCTCGATCAAGACACAGGAGCTAAATTGACGGGTCGGTGTCCGCACCCCTGCCATGATCGGCGTCGGCAGTGAAAGCTTAAACAGAGAAACAGCATCATAGAAGCGTTTGACGTAATCCAGCCGCGTCTCACGCGGATAACTGGCAAACAAACAGGCTGATACCAACATATAGAGCAGCTGTGGGCTTTCGTAAATTTCACCGGTGACGCGGTTTTGCACCAGATACTTACCTTCCAGCTGCTTAACGGCAGCATAACTGAAGTTCATATCACGGTTATGATCTATGTAAGCTTCCAGCGCATTAAATTCCGCTTCGGAGTAATCCTCTAGCAGATGGGCATCATAACGCTGCTCCGCAACCATACGTTGAACGTGGGCGTAGAGTGCGGGTGCATCAAAACTTCCAAAGGCACGTTTACGCAGGTGAAAGATGGCCAAGCGCGCAGCGAGGTATTGATAGTCTGGAGCTTCTTCCGAAATCAGATCCGCTGCAGACTTAATCAACGTCTCGTGGATATCCGCCGTTTTAATCCCGTTGTAGAATTGGATGTGCGCACTCAGTTCAACCTGAGAAACGGAGACATTCTCCAGACCTTCCGCCGCCCAGATAATCACACGATGGATCTTCTCCAGATCAATCGGTTCCTGACGTCCGTCACGTTTGGTTACCATCAGATTTTGCTGCATAAGACTGCTCTTCCATTTCTTGGTTGATGCGCTGAAAATCGCCGGCGGGGCTAAGACATCTGGTTATTTTTTATTCTAAGAAACACAATATCTTGTGTACATTTCCAGAGTAGGCACTAAATATAGTGATTTCGACGCTCATTTCAACTCTTGACCCCATCCTCACTCAGTGCTAATCAAGGGTATTTTCGCCCCTCAAATTCGCTCAGACTCAACCCTGATGCGGCCTCCCTGCTCATCCCCTTCTACCTATATGACTTAAGTATTAGTGTGATTTTTTTTCATCCCCCTAAAATCCCGTCTAAAGTATAAGGATATAGATCAGAGCCTGTGCCTCGGATCTCACATGGGATGTTCACCTTCATGCCTCTGCGCGCCCCCAAACTCAACTTCCGCCGTAAGGTCGGCCTGATCTACATCAGCCTGCTGTTTGCTTCTTTGTTAATGGCCGCTATCGGACTCCATTCACTACATGAAAACCTACTGGATGATCGACGCTCACGCGTCAGTCAATTGGTAGAAACAGCTTGGTCATTCACCGCGCATTACCATCAACTCGCTGAACAGGGGCAGCTTTCCGAATCTGAGGCACAGGCACAAGCGCTTGCCGCCTTGCGCAGTCTACGTTATGGCCAAGAGGAATATTTTTGGATCAGTGATCTAGACGCCAGCCTCGTCATGCATCCGATACAATCTCATCTGGAAGGGCTGAGTCAGGTCGATTTTCGCGACAGCCATGGTGCGCCCTTGTTTTTGACCTTTGTCGAGATTGCCCAGAGCAAAGGGGCGGGGTTTGTGCCTTATCACTGGCCAAGACCCAACTCTACAGAACCTGTCGCCAAACTCTCTTATGTGATGTATTTCCCCGCCTGGGAGTGGATTATTGGCTCTGGCATCTATCTGGATGATGTGGAGGTTATTTTCCGTAAGGATCTGTACAACTACGCCTTAACACTTGGTATTTTCCTACTGCTCACTAGCCTGCTGTTAATGCGTTTATTGCGTGTAGATGCACGTGCCTTTAACACCGATCGTTTGATGGCAGCGGCCCTTGGAGCCTGTGCTGAAGCCATTATGATTACGGATCGCCATGGTTTAATCACCTGGGTCAACCAGGCTTTTGAACACTTAACGGGTTACAAATTTTCCGAGATCAAAGGATTACGCCCTGCTGATACCCTGCGCTCTGGCCAACAAAATGAGGCCTTTTACCAGCAGATGTGGGCTCGTTTAGCTAAGGGAGAAACCTGGAGTGGGGAGCTGATTAATCGCCGCAAAAACGGCCAACTCTACTATGAGCGTATGAGCATCACCCCGGTGAAAGATGCGCGTGGCCAGATCAATAGTTATATTGCCGTGAAAACCGATATCTCTGAACGCAAACGTCAACAACAATACTTAGAAGCCTTGGCTTCACGCGACAGTTTAACCGGGCTGTTAAATCGGCGGGTATTTCTGGAACAGTTGGGTCTTTATCTTGAACATCCGGACACACCTGCGGGTGTACTGATGATGCTGGATCTGGATCATTTTAAACAGATCAATGATCAGCATGGACATCTGTGTGGCGATCAAATTCTCAAAGGATTTTCAAATCGCTTAAAGGCCAACCTCCGTGATCGTGATCTCTGCGGCCGTATCGGCGGTGAGGAGTTCGTGTTTCTGGCTCCAGGGGTTAGCCCTGAGCAAGGCTTACAAATTGCTGAACGCATCTGTCATCAGGTCTTTGGCGAAGCGTTTATCTACGAAGATGTGCGTTTAAAAGTCAGTGTCAGCATCGGCTTAGCGGCGATTTATCCCCCTGAAACCGACCCTCTCGCCCTGTTAGAGAGAGCCGATCAAGCGCTTTATCAAGCCAAAAAACATGGCCGAAATTGCGCCAAGCTAGTGCAAATTTAATCAAAACACTCCCTAAATCGGTGCGCAAGGAGTAATATACGCGCCAATTTTGTGCAATTTGTGTTTTGAGGACCTCTAATCATGCCCTATGTTCACGACACCATGCTTCGTCTGCAAAAAAGCAGCCCCGCGCAGACCGAGTTTTATCAGGCCGCGGAAGAAGTATTGGAGTCGATACGCCCTCTTCTGGATAAAGACAAGCATTACCGTGAGCATGGCATTGTAGAACGCCTGGTTGAACCTGAGCGTCAGATCATGTTTCGTGTGGTTTGGCAGGATGATCAAGGCCGCGTGCAAGTCAACAAGGGTTACCGCATACAGTTCAACTCCGCTCTGGGCCCCTATAAAGGCGGCTTGCGCTTTCACCCCAGCGTCAATGCCGGCATTATCAAATTTCTCGGCTTTGAGCAGATTTTCAAAAACTCTTTGACCGGTCTGGCCATCGGCGGCGGCAAAGGAGGCTCTGACTTTAATCCGAAAGGCCGCTCTGATGCCGAAATCATGCGCTTCTGCCAAGCCTTCATGAGCGAACTTTACCGCCACATAGGTGACACCATCGACGTACCTGCCGGTGACATAGGTGTGGGTGCGCGTGAAATCGGTTATCTCTATGGACAGTATAAGCGTCTGACCGGTAGCTACGAAGGCGTACTGACCGGCAAAGGCCTGAAGTGGGGCGGCTCCCTCGCACGTAAAGAAGCCACAGGTTACGGTGCCGTCTATTTCGCTCAGAATATGTTGGAAGAACGCGGTGACAGCCTGAATGGTAAAGTCTGCCTCGTTTCCGGTGCCGGCAACGTTGCGATCTACACCATTGAAAAACTCTACGAACTGGGCGCTCTGCCTGTGACCTGCTCGGACTCTCAAGGTACGCTCTATCATGCCAAGGGGATCGACCTGGCTCTACTCAAAGAGCTGAAAGAGGTGCGTCGCAGTTCACTGGAAGTCTATTTGGAAGCCCACCCAGATGCCGTTTACACCCCAGTCAGCGCTTATCCAGCCGACGGCCATGCCGTTTGGCGCTATTCGGCACAAGCCGCTTTCCCAAGCGCGACGCAGAATGAACTGACCGACGCAGATGCCAAAGTTCTGCTGGAGAACGGCGTTTACTGCATCAGCGAAGGCGCTAACATGCCTTCCACCGCTCAGGCAGTGGATCGCTTCATTGATGCACGCATCTGTTACGGCCCAGGTAAAGCCGCGAATGCCGGAGGTGTCGCGACCAGCCAGCTGGAAATGGCACAAAATGCCAGCATGACGCAGTGGACTTTTGAAGAAGTCGATCATCGCCTGAAGGACATCATGGCGGGCATCTTCCAACGCAGCATCAGCACAGCACGCGAATTTGATCAGCCGGATAACCTAGTACTGGGTGCCAACATCGCCGGTTTCCGCAAAGTCGCGGATGCAATGATTGAACAAGGACTGGTGTAAAGCATTCTGTCTTTTGCAAAAAACTGTTAAGGTTTTAGCCGTCTGATAAAGACGGCTTTTTTTTGTGTGTACTACACCCAACACATGCCGTCCTATGCTAAGAATAAGGAAAATAAACGCATGAAACCGCAGGAGTTTGGATCGGCACGAGCCGAACCGATACCCTCCCTGAACAGCCGCGAAGAGCCTGTCGCGCCGATTCAAGTGGAGGCCGATGCTCGCCGCGTGCAGGAACTACTGCTTGAGCGCGAGCAGCTTTACGCCCGTCTACACAGCCAACAAGCAGAAATGGCACACATGAGCCGCCTCCTCTGCTTAGGCGAAATGGCGACCGAACTGGCGCATGAGATCAATCAACCTCTGGCGACCATTCTGAATTACGGCAACGGCATTCTTCGTCAAATGGACCAACAGCCTGAACTCAGGCTAGACAGCGCCCGCGAAGCGATACAACGCATTACACGCCAAGCACATCGAGGGGCGGAAATTATTCGACGTATTCGTCAGTTTGCACAACGCAGCGAACTTCCCCACGGCTTATTTGCCCTGAATGACTGCTGCCAAGAAGCTGTGCATTTTTTGCAGGAAGAGATGCCAGACAGCGAATTTCGCATTCAACTGGATCTGTCGCCAACCAATCCTTTAGTGCTCGCAGATCGACTGCAAGTGGAGCAGGTGTTATTGAATTTGATTCGTAATGCCGTGGAGGCCTATCACGAAACCGCTCAGTCACCTGCAGACATACGCCTACAAACGCGCTTGGATGCCACGCGCCAAGAAGTGGAAGTGCGCGTCGAAGATCGTGCCGGTGGGATCGAAGCGGGGCTTCTGGCTCGCCTCTTTCAACCCTTTACCAGCTGCAAATCCCAAGGCTTGGGGATGGGCTTGTTTATCTCACGCACCCTGATCGAGAGCCAAGGTGGACGCCTTTGGGTGGAAACCGACGGCCAAAACTACAGCCATTTTATCTTTCGCCTGCCTTTACAAAGTGACCCACGATGAACGCCACAACCCAGACCATTTTTCTTGTCGATGACGATAAAGACTTCCGTGAATCCATGCAGTGGCTGCTCAACTCAGCCGGTTATTCAGTCCGAGCCTTCTCGTCTGCTGTGGAGTTTCTCGACGTCTATGAAGGGGATGAGGGTTGCCTTCTACTCGATGTACGCATGCCGGAAATGAACGGGCTCGATCTACAGCAACGCCTACAGGAACGGGGATTACCTCTACCCATTCTACTGATGAGTGGCCATGCCGACATCGCGACCGCAGTGGAAGCGATGAAAGCCGGAGCGATCGACTTCATTGAAAAACCCTTTGATGATTCCACTCTGATGGCACGCATCGATCAAGCCCTGGCCTTGGCCGTTCAACGCTTTGCTCATTTTCATGCGCAACAAACTCTGCAACAGCGCTATACCAGCCTGAGTGTGCGTGAGAAAGAGGTGATGGAGCAGGTTGTCGCCGGACTGGCCAATCGTGAAATTGCCGATCAACTGGGTATCAGCCCCAAAACTGTTGAGGTGCATCGAGCGCGTGTGATGAGCAAAATGCGTGCAGACAGCTTACCGCAATTGGTGAATATGGCGGCACAGCTCTAATGGATTCAACAGGTTGCGACCATGGTCGCAACCCTATACGTTTTTTAGATTAGCCAAAAGCGTCATCAAAGCGTAAAATACGTCGCCTAAAATAACTATAAACAACAACTATAGATGGACGTATGCAAAAGATACTCGTAAGCGCCTGCCTGATGGGAAGCAAGGTACGCTATGACGGGCGTGATAACGCTCTCCACCACCCTACCCTTGAACGCTGGCAACAAGAGGGTCGTTTAGTTCCGGTATGCCCGGAAGTCTTAGGCGGCCTCGGTGTGCCGCGTGCACCGGCTGAAACGCTAAGTCGTTTCCCGATTCTGATCGCCACCCAATCGGGTGAAGATGTCACCCCTGAGTTTTTAAAAGGTGCCGAAACGACTCTTGCTATTGCGCAGACACATCAAGTCTGCTGTGCTTTGATGAAAGCGCGCAGCCCTTCGTGTGGCAATCGGGAAATTTACAATGGCCAATTTAATGGCACCTTGATGCCCGCACCTGGCGTAGCGGCCGATGAGCTGATTCGTCATGGCATCCCTGTTTTTAATGAAGAGCAGATGGATACCCTGATCGCCTTTGTGGAAGCACAAATAGAAGCGTCTGAATCAAAAACGCTTCCATCCAGCGGATCCCGAACACGCCAAGCCGCTTAAAATCCCCTGTTTAGTTCCGGTTTAACACGCGAACCTTGTTCCAACCTCAGCCGCCCCCTAAAATGGGGGCACTCTTGGGCGCCCTTCGCCTATCCTTATTCTATTTCCAACGATGGATGTTGCTACTCTATGCGTGCCAGTCAATATTTGATCTCCACTCTGAAAGAAACCCCAGCCGATGCGGAAGTGATCAGCCATCAGTTGATGCTACGCGCCGGCATGATCCGCAAACTGGCCTCTGGCTTATACACTTGGCTGCCAATGGGGCTACGCACCCTGCGTAAGGCTGAGCGTATTATTCGAGAAGAGATGGATGCCGCCGGTGCACAAGAAGTGTTGATGCCAGCCATTCAACCGGCAGAACTCTGGCAGGAGTCGGGTCGTTGGGAAAAATATGGCCCGGAACTCTTGCGTTTACAGGATCGTCATCAGCGCGATTTCTGTGTCGGGCCAACGCATGAAGAGGTCATCACCGATCTTATTCGCCGTGAAATCAAAAGCTATAAACAGCTGCCTGCCAATTTCTATCAGATCCAAACCAAATTCCGGGATGAGATCCGTCCCCGTTTTGGTGTGATGCGCTCTCGTGAATTCATCATGAAAGATGCTTACTCTTTCCACATAGATCGTGATTCTTTGCAAGCCACCTACGATGCCATGTATCAAGCCTATAGTAATATCTTTACACGCATGGGTCTGAACTTCCGTCCAGTGCTGGCAGACAACGGCTCGATCGGGGGTAATTCTTCACACGAATTCCATGTACTTGCCGATTCGGGTGAGGATGATATCGCCTTTTCGGATACCGGCTCTTACGCCGCCAATATTGAGAAGGCAGAAGCCCTCGCGCCTGACTATCCACGCCCCGCCGCCACTGAAACCCTGCGCTTAGTCGACACGCCGAATGCCAAGACGATTGCTGAATTGGTCGAACAGTTTAATCTGGCGATTGAAAAAACGGTGAAAACGCTCATCGTTGCCGCTCATGAAGACAGTGACGCAGACTTCATCGCCCTCTTGGTCAGAGGCGATCATGAACTGAATGAAATCAAAGCGGAAAAGCTTTCCCAGGTTGCGGCTCCGCTGCGTTTTGCGACGGAAGAAGAGATCCGCGCCCTCATCGGTGCCGGCCCGGGCTCACTTGGCCCGATCGGTCTCTCCATTCCTTGCATCATTGATCGTAGCGTCGAGAAAATGGCTGATTTCTCTGCCGGTGCAAACCAAGACGGCCAACACTATTTTGGTATCAACTGGGATCGCGATCTGCCTACACCTGAAGTCGCGGACCTTCGTAATGTCGTAGCAGGCGACCCTAGCCCATGTGGAACGGGCGTCCTGGAAATTAAACGCGGAATTGAAGTGGGGCATGTGTTCCAGCTCGGCAATAGCTACTCCAGCGCCATGAACGCCAGTGTGCTGGATGAAAATGGCAAAGCCAGCATTATGGAAATGGGATGCTACGGTATCGGCGTGACGCGTGTGGTGGCCTCTGCCATAGAGCAGAATCATGATGACAAGGGAATCATCTGGTCGGAAGCCCTCGCACCCTTTAGCGTCGCCCTAGTCCCTCTCAACTATGACAAGTCTGAAGAGGTACGCGAGAAGGCCGATGAGATCTATCACGCTTTGCAGAAGGCTGGAATTGATGTCCTCTTGGATGATCGCAAAGAGCGTCCTGGTGTGAAATTTGCGGATATGGAGCTTATCGGCATCCCCCATCGAGTCGTGATCTCTGATCGTGGTCTGGCAAATGCGACTCTGGAATACAAAGGCCGCCGTGATTCCGAATCCAGTGATCTGGCCGTGGATCAGGTGATTACATTCTTACGCGAGAAAATCTACCCAGCTTAAACACTGGATCGATTGACAACATCTTAGCAAAAAGGCCTCTCAGGAGGCCTTTTTAGTGAGTGCAGATTCAGAGCACGTCTTACAACGAAACACCTAAGTGCTCTAGGCTTTCATAGGTTAACGCACCGGCTGCTAAACCCTGTGCCCGCTGGTACTGCAGTAGGGCTGAAAGAGTACGCGGGCCAAGCTTACCATCGATACGACCTGGGTCCATACCACGCTCTTTTAAAGCTTGCTGCAATCCCACCACCAGATCTTCATTGAGATCCTGACGACACAGTGCTTGACGCGAAACGATCCGAGCCTCACCTTCAAAACGTGTGGTATGGATCTGATCCGTTTCAGCAGGAATCATGCTCTGCAGAACACGTTCAGCCGCTAGAAGACGCTCCACCTCAACATCGGTCAACTCCGGTGCCTCTTGGACAGGAATCGCCCGTGCAGGTGTTTCCACCACCCAGCGTTTAATCTCTTTATATTCAGCCGGCTCAACTTCAATACGTGTCGTTTCTGGCTGCACGAGAACCTGCCGCACGAGCGTTTGAGTTTTGGCAGGAAGTTCACGTGCACACAGAGCCTGCACAGCCGCCTCGGTTGAAAAAGTCACACCCGCCGCTTTACAGGGTTCTAGAACGGTACGCGATGCTTCAACCACCACGACATCTTGGCGCTCTTCAAAGACAGCAGGCACGACAACAGAACGACGCACTTCCGGACGGATCTCAACTCGCTCAGTCACTTCTTTGAAGGTCGGGGGCTCAATGCGATAGGTCACGGTGCCCTCTTTGGTCACCACCTGAGTCAGACCCGTCCCCCATTGCGCTGGGGTAATCTCTAACTTATTCACCGAATCCTTGATAATCACTTCATAGGTTTGCGGGATAGGCTTGGGATGCACAACTGCCTGTACCCAACACTGTCCCGGTGCGATAGCCACATCTTGACTCACCGCACTCCAGGCGGGGGTGGCTATCATGTTCTCTGCATCTAATGGCTGGGAAGAAAGGGTGGCATCAGAAGTGCCTCTTCCACGCTCAAATATCCCTAGAGATAAACCCGATTGCAGCAATGCTGGAGAGATCTCATCAGAACCTTCTTGATAAGAAATCGAGTTTTCAGTATCAGATCGTGAAGGATCATTTGATATAGATGTAGGCAGGTGAACACAGCCTGAGGCCATGACCGCAATCAAAGCCGACAGCAAGTAAGAAGTTTTCATTAGCTATTCCCAACGCAGAGATCATTCCATATGTGCGCGAGTATAGCCTAAAACTTAGGTGATTTGACTAGTTACAAATAAACACCTCTCTTACTTACTTTAGGTGTAAGTAAGAGAGGTGTAATGGCTTAAACAACTTATTGGTCTATTTCAAGTTTTCCACTATCAAGTAAATAGCTAATGATCTGCTCCTGAGCATCTGCTCCAGATACGCCTGAATCAATAGCCATTTGGGCTAGATCAATTCCTTCTAAGAAAATTTCTTGAGTCACACCTGAAACACCTCCGGTATGATTGACACTGATCAGTGTACCCTCTGCTGTGACAGTGAAGCTCAAATAGTCGCTCAAAGTGGCTACAGTTTCATCTTGCAAAAGATCGGATAAATCCAGCTTATTGTTTCCGAGACCAAAGTCTTTCACTACGTCATATGCAGGTGATCCAGCTTCCCCCTGATCCCCTAAGTTCCAGACAAAGACATCATCGCCCTCTCCTCCCCAGAGGGTATCGTTCCCAGCACCACCGACTAAAATATCATCACCCTCTCCACCCATCAGGGTGTTATCTCCTGAGCCACCACCAATCGCATCATTATTCAAACTTCCTTCAACTAAGGTAGGTGAGGTATCAAAAGTCAGCACAACCTGGCCACTGACAGTATCACCATCACTATCTTCAGCAGTAAAGGCCAAATCTAAACTTGGCGTACGATCAACATCCAGTGTAAAGAAGTTTAGACCATCAATTTTCCAATTACCGGACACACCAATAATTTCGACAGAGTCAATAAACGTTCCTGCTTTGGCCTGAATGAAGAAATCATTCGAGGAGTTTGTTGTCTGGATAACTTGCTCTCCAGAGTGCGTTCCGTCCGTATAGTGCACAATATATTTACCGTTACCAGACTTATATTGTTGATTCAAACTTAAGAACAATGCAGAGAACTGTTTATTATCATTAACATCGATATAAACCCTATCACCAGACTGAATAACGTTAGCTCCGACCGCCAAACCATTAGAGCTCATATTCACGTTTGCAGCATTACCTCCACTTGTTGCACGGAAGGTCGCCAAAACGTTGGGATCTTCAGCAGAAATGCCTGTTGCAGCTACTAGATTATTTCCTTCATACAATACGTAGCCTGCTTTAGGCCCATCACCATACGTCAGAATTTCGCCATCTGCTTGAAACAACTTGCTACTATCTAAAGGACGTACCAGATTGACTGTATAAGTTCCATCCATTTGGCCTGTGATAGTAAATACAGTTTGATTCGTTGTTGCTGTTTTACCCGTGATCTCATTGCCGGACACGGTAATGACAACAGTTTCACCTAATGATGTTAAGGTAACTCCTGTCTCCACGCCCGAACCAGTGATGATTTTTGCGATAACAGTGCCATCCCAGGTTATAGATGAAGTTGTTGTTGCACCTGAAGAAGATCCAACATCAGCACCCATATTAACGAGTGTGCCGATCAATATTCCGCCAGATTCATTAGCAAGGAAACCGTTACGGATATCTAGAACCGGCTCGTCATCTACTATTTTTATACGGAGATTAGCGCTACTACTATCGCCATCCGTATCCGTAACCGTAACACTGAAGCTGTCTAAATAACTCGTATTTGTTGCACCTAACTGACTATCGTTATCAACTTTTTCATCGAGTTTGTAAACATAGGATACAACACCACCACTTTCACTACCCGTATATCCATTCAGCGTCAGCGTACCATAGGATGTTGTGATCACTACATTCGAATCAGTCAAGTTTTCCAACTGATCATAAGTCAAAAGGGTATCACCAATACTGAGCTCAGAGATTCCATCCAAGGCTGTTATTGTAAAACTTCCTTGTTCAGATAGAGCTGAATTATTAGGGCTGGTCCCTGTTTTCAAACTACTCTCATATAAAAGATGGTCACCATTTTCAGCACCTATTCCTGTAATGATCACTCCGTAATCAATTCCGACCTGCGTTGTTCCTTTTGTTTTAAGGTCCTCATACTCATCGC
Organism: Nitrincola tapanii; assembly: GCF_008368715.1. Classification (GTDB taxonomy): domain Bacteria; phylum Pseudomonadota; class Gammaproteobacteria; order Pseudomonadales; family Balneatricaceae; genus Nitrincola; species Nitrincola tapanii. Next base: position 375 of record NZ_SMRS01000003.1, on the reverse strand, counting down.
CACCAGAAACAATACTCTCTATGCTGTTAGTGATATTAGGTTCGCCTAGAATATCTCCTTCAGTATAAACTCGGGTATAGGATCCAGAAGTTTGACCCTGATAAATCGTTATCGACTCACCATTCGCGAGGCCAAAGACCAAATCATCCATTGGAGCAATTAAGCCAGGCCCACCTGAAAGCGTTATAGTGTAAGTAATACTGCCGCCCATCTCAGATATCTCTGAAGTACTTGCAGTGAGGGTTGCGGTCACGGTATCCAGGGTGTCGCTGATCTGCACCGTCGCCGGTCCACCCAGAACCAGGTCCTCGAACTCGGCACCCTCGACGCTCGCAGCGGTCAGACCCACAGTCACTTCGCTTGGGTCTACATAGA
>NZ_SMRS01000002.1 GCF_008368715.1 Nitrincola tapanii | reverse complement strand
GCTGCGTGTATGGTTATCGAAAGATCCAGAGCGACCTTAGAGACTTGGGTGAAACTTGCAGTAAACATCGCGTAGCACGACTGATGCGACAAGAGGGAATCAAGGCTCAGGTAGGTTATAAAAAGCGTCGAGGCCTGTATGGCGGAAAATCCACCTTGGTGGCTGAAAATCACTTGGATAGAGCCTTCTCTCCTGACCTGCCCAATCAATCTTGGGTCACCGATATTACATATATCCGTACGCATGAAGGATGGCTCTACCTTGCAGTCGTACTCGACCTTTACTCACGAGCTGTGATTGGATGGTCGATGAGTTCGCGAATGGAGGGCGAGCTTGTGATACAGGCTTTATTGGCCGCTGTATGGCGCCGTAAACCTAAGAACAGGGTATTAATACACTCTGACCAGGGCAGCCAGTTCACAGGCTATGAATGGCAGAATTTCCTAAAGGCTCACAATTTATATCCCAGCATGAGCCGACGTGGAAACTGCCATGACAACGCTGTTGCGGAAAGCTTCTTTCAACTGCTCAAACGGGAGCGGGTGAAGCGAAAGATCTATCAAACTCGGGAAAAAGCCCGAGCAGATATTTTCGATTACATCGAGATGTTTTATAACTCTAAACGTAAACACAGCCATGCTGATGACATGCCTCCACTGGAGTATGAGAAGCTTGGCAATTACAACTAATGAGCGGTCTACAGAAGGCTGGTCGATTCACTCGCACCCCACCACGCTTACCTAAACCCGCTATCGACCACCGAACCTTTCTACATCCTCCACTGCCAGGTATAAGATCACCAATCTCCGGATTAGCGGCCAACCACCCGAAGAACGCATTGCGCTCCTCCTCGGTTCAAATATTTCTGGCATCCGCTTCGAATGTAGGGGTTTCGATGATTGTATACATGGCGATAATTATACGTCATTGACGGATCTGTGCAAGGCAGTAAGAAAAAGGGTTAACGCAGAGCGCAGCGGCGACCTTGACGCAGCGAAGCGGAGACAAGGGCGTCCGGGTTAAATTGCTATCGTTCACCCTCAAGGCCATGCCACACCCGGAGAATAATGATGGTACTGGCATGAACTGAATATCGAACAACGTATTTTCCGAAAACCATATCTCGAACAGAGTCAGGTACCGGTGCCATTTCAACTGGCGTGCCCATTTTGGGGAAGTCTGGAAGTAATTCGATTTTGCCAACCAGTTCGGTGGCAATCCTGGCTGCCGCCGACGGGTTGTGCACCGCAACGAACTCCCTGAGGCGTTTCAAGTCATCAATGGCTTCGTCCGTGTAAACCAGCTTCACTTACCTGACCTAGGCGCATCCTGCTCGTTTTCGGTTCCCCAGCTATTCAGCCAACTGTGAACTTCGCTGGCATCAACAACCTTGCCTTGGGCAGCAGACTCCATTGCCTCTAACGTTTGTTTCCACCGCTCTTGCTCAAGCTGCTGCTTTTCTATGTATTCCGATAGTGCCTGGTTGATCACCCAACCTTTGCTACGGTGCAGCCTGCTGGCAATTGCTTCCAGATGCTGTTCAACTTCTGCTTGAAGGCGAACTGTGGTGACGCTCATGACTATGACCCTCGAATTTGGTGACTACAACGTATTACAGCATAGTCTACAAGGGTAGGCAAAAAATTTAACGCTCCGCTAAAGTGCACCGCTCGCGGTGTCACTTTTCAGCGGCTTATTAGCAGCTTCAGCACGCAAACGCTCTACTAGCCAAACTTTAATAATGGATTGGCGAGTGACTCCTATTCGAGCAGCTTCGCGATCAAGCGATTCAACTACCCATGCAGGAAAATCAACATTAATGCGCTTTGCTTCATGATTTACTCGGCGTGCAGTTGTTACATCAAGATCGTCAATGATGTCTTCTGCACTCTCATCAAATTTTGAATCAAATTCATTAGCTTTCATACAACTCTACCTCTCTCTTGCGTGAACGTCTTACCGAAATAATTCGTATTTTTTCACCTCGGTATGTGATCACGGCAGACCAGTGCTTATCACCTATAAGACCAATGACAAGGTAACGAGGTTCATCATCTGACTTAGCTTGAATCTCTAGTAAATCTTGGTCTTGCCACAAAGCCTGTGCATCATGGAAATCAATTCCATGCTTATGGAGGTTCGCTTGACTTTTTTCACCATCAAATTCAAACGTGTTCATGAGTATAAATTATTCCTTTTTTACTCATTTAGCAAGGAAGTGGATATGATTGACTGCTAACGAGCCTGTCGAATTAGACATTTTGAAATCAAAATCCCCAGCATCGACAGCGCCTGCTTCATTCTGTTAATTGTGACCTGCTCAAATCAGTAAATCGTTTTACTTATTCAAACAGACGATATTCATTATCTAAGGCGGTCACAGCCACCATGCAGAGGCTTTTGGCTCTGTTAATGCCTTTGTTGCCCCTGTGTCGCAATTTTCTCAAGGTTATGCACCATACAGTACATCAACCACTGCGCGTTCACCTTGGATTTACCCCTTAGAGTAAATCGACTCAAGCCTTTATTGCTTTCCAGGTTGCCGAACACCGGCTCTACTGTACCCAAGCGCTGGCTGTAGATATGGCGGCCCATTGGGCTGTCGATCTTTTGCTTCATCTTCTCGATAAAACTGGACAGGGGTTTGCGCTCACCCAGTGCAAAGCTAACCTGACGTCCATCTTGTTGATTGGGTCTACGCAGGCATTGATGTTTTAGAGAACAATCTCGACAGTGTTGGCGGTAACCCTGGAAGCTGATGGTTTCTTGCTCATCTATCAAGCCCTTGAAGCGTTTCCACATCGGCTGGCCAGCCGGGCAACGGCAGGTTTCCGTCAGCGGATCATAATCGAAGTCAGCGGGTATGAAGCGTTGTGCTACCTGACCACCGCGTTCTTTACGTCGCTGTGCCTTGGCTGTGTTGAAGGTTACAGATTCAGCAAAGCGTGGATCACGTTTACGGAACTGGTTATCGGCAATGTAACCATCAATATCCAAGCGATAGATCAGCTTCATATTGGCACTATCCGGGTCAGTGATATTTCCCTTGACCGGTGTGCCACGCTGACCGAGCCGTTCAGGCGCGGTCGCTAAGTGCTTTTTTATCTTGGCAGAGACCTTTTCCAGTTTTTCAATCTGGGCCTGTTCTCGAGCGAGAATTTCAGGCGGTTGATCCTGACGGTCATCGTGTTGATGCGCGGTCAGCATGCGTGAAACCGCACGGTCGATCTTGGCTTGTTTACGGTTTAACTCAGCGCGTGTACCACTCCACTCCTTGGCGGCATTGGAGGGTAGCTTGCAGCCATCAATGGCAAACATTTCCCGACCAATCAGGTTGAGACCATCGCAGACCATCAGCACATGCGTAAACAGCGGCGCGATCACTTCATCCATACGGGAGATAAACTCAGCAATCGTGCTGTGATGAGGTTGGCTATCAGCCGACAGTGCCATGAAAATCACATTCTCACGACACGCCTGAGCAATCTTGCGGCTACTGGTGATCCCTCGGGAGTAAGCGAACAGTACCACCTTTAACAGAATTGCCGGATCATAAGCCGGAGCACCATTGACGTCATTGCGATAGCGGGATTCAAACACGCTGAGATCGAGATCAGTATCCACGACGTGGTTCAGCGTATATTCAAAGGTGCCAGGTTGGATCTGATCCGCAAAACGCAGCAGTATCATCTTGGTCTGGTTGTAATCGTAGTGCTTGTACCGCGCCATCCCTTGCCACCTCTGGTCTCAAATTCGATTCAGTGATCCTAGCGGATCAATATGCCGCCAGCCAAGGGCTGAGGGACTTATCCGACAGCCTCAACGCTTGGCTTTGCGGCGTGCCGGAGCGCCAGCGCAGGCGCGTCCGACAACAGCCATTGGTTAAGCTGCTTCGAAGTCCAGGCGATGAATACCATCCAGATTGACTGTGCCGCGAGCCACCCATAGGTCATACATATCTTGCATCGCCAACCAGCTCTCAGGAGTACGCCCGAGAACCTTGGATAGCCGCAACGACATTTCAGGGCTAATGCCACTATCCCCTTTGAGCAGCCGAGACAAAGTAGAAGGTGAAACGCCCAGACTGGAAGCAAGCTGACGGGAGCTGATACCGAAAGGTTCCAGGTACACCTCGCGTATGAATTCACCCGGATGCGGCGGATTATGCATAGTCATTAGTGATAATCCTCATAATCAAGAATGTAGGCGTTACCGTCCTGGAATTTGAACGTCATGCGCCAGTTTCCGTTAACCCGAATCGACCACCGCCCTTTGTCTTTACCCTTCAGTGGGTGGAGCCGAAAACCGGGGATATCCATGTCTTCCACCGAAGTCGCCGTATCCAGGGCAGCCAGCTGCATACGCAGCTTCTGGGCGTGGTCAGGCTGTATGCCTGACGTGTTGCCAGTCGAGTAAAACCGTTTCAGTCCTTTGTGACGGAATGATTTAATCATAAGGCAATGATAGCATGTTGCGCATCACGCAACAACAGAGCTTAACAGTCTGTTAATGAGGTCTTCGACCTCATAATAATTATTATCAGGTATACCTTTTAACTACTCTCAACTATCCGTAACTAACTGAATTAATTGAACTCACCATCCAGTCAATACAACCAAAAGGTAAAGCAAGTGACAAACCACGTTTCAATAGGGTAAGTACCGCACCCCTGCTTGGGGATACACAAGAAAGCCTATGAGGTGCTGAGGAGATATAAACACTGCAAACCATCCCTAACATCGACACATCCTTCTTTCCTTGTCACTGTAGCTGCCGACTTCTTGCTGGCAGGATTTAAGAGTGCCCCAGATATGGGGTTTTGGCAACTCTGAAACCTTCTGATCTTTAACGACTTTATTATAGATGATTGCTAACGCCAGCACGCTGATCTGTTTCTTCTCTATGCAAGACAGCACATCATTCCGATTTTTCTAATTTATGTTTCCATTTTTTCCGAATGATGGGATACTTTAGCTGTACTTCAGGGAGGCGTACTCATGGCAAACATAGCTCCGCTTAATATTCTCGTTGTAGATGACGTTCCCATCCTGGTGCATTGTGCACGTCACTTACTGCAAAAACTGGGGGCGGCTAATGTGCTCGTGGCCTATAACGGTGATGATGCCAGCGTCATTCTGCGACGCCATCCAGAGATAGATCTGGTCATTACCGATATCGAAATGCCAAATGGCAATGGCCTGGAGTTGTTGCAATGGATACGCACCGGCGAATATGGAATTCGCCGTGACCTCCCCGTCATCATCGTGACCGATTTCAGCATCAAGGATTATGTCATGCGTGCCATGACTCTTGACTGCAATGGCTTCATCAATAAACCCTTTAATGGCAAAACACTGGGTAACAAAATTGTCATGGCCTCTGCCCATAAAACGGCCCTGAAATCACCTGAACACTATACCGAGATAGACACCGCGATCTATCAGCTTGGTAAAACCGATCTGCAAGTAGTTGATCAGAAACGCAAAGACTCTCTGATTCAACGTCTTGAGAATCAGGGAGGGATTTCCCAGCAGCTGATTGGCGTTTGGTCGCAGGAGTATAAAACCGGGGATGAGAAGATGGATCGGTTATTGCTGCACATTTTGCAGCTAATCGCTCTGTTTCAACGACATTTGCAGAGAAACGATCAGAAATCTGAAGATGAGCGGTTGGATGATTTGATTTTTTACACGACTGAGTTTTTTGCGCTTGAAGGGCATCGCCACCGCGAAGCAAACTACCCTGATCAAGAAAGCCACAACTTAGAGCATCAGCTGTTATTACAGGAAACTGAAATGCTGGTAAGCCTGATCAGAGAAGAGCGCCTCACCATCGCGCTCACTCATGTAGAGCAACTGCAAAAAGCCTGGCACCAACATCTACTCAGTTGGGATCAGGCATTTAATCAAGGGCGCGTTTTACGCTTGGCTTGAACTCTTATCTGATATGTTTGCAGATGCGAGGTTGCCCCTCAGAAGGATTCAGGCTCCACATAAAACCGCCAATGTTCCGGCATAGCCTCAACGCCTATCCGTACGACAGGATGCTGATCAGGACGATGATATTTCAACGCATTCCCGATCAGATTCTGAAAGAGTCGTGTCATTTCATCCGGGCTGGCGTAAATCTGCGGCCAAACATCTGTTTGCAAGCACACCTGTGCAACCGCTTGCTCTAATTCAAAACACCCAGGTGCATTTCCTTTTTACTTTCTGCCCAGACACTTGGCGCACCGGATGCAGCCGCCACCAGCAGATCATAAAGCATCACCCGTAACGTTCTTATCCAAAGAGTCATTCATCTTCCTTTTGAAAGCTCAGCCACACTACCTGAACACTCGGAACTCTTTCCCCAGTCCAGCTAATAATTGGCTGACTTCTTGAACGCGTGCACAGGCTTCTAACGCTTGATGTGCCTGTACCGCATTGTTTTCTGCCAGTTTTGCAATATTTTCCACCGTTGCTGACACCTCACGCGCGGCCTGACTCTGCTCTTCTAAAACCTGCTGTATCTCTTGTGTTGCGGCCACAACCTCATAGGTACCCTGTTCGATTTCCGCCACAGACTCACCGGCCTGCTTGGCCTTATCCACGCCATCTTCCACCTTGTTGACACCCTGCTGCATCTCTATCGCGGCTGCATCCGTTTCATGTTGAATTTGTCCAACAATCTTGGAAATTTCTACGGTCGACATCGCCGTGCGCTCGGCCAGACTACGCACCTCATCGGCCACAACAGCAAACCCTCGCCCATGTTCGCCCGCACGCGCGGCTTCAATGGCTGCGTTTAATGCCAATAAATTGGTCTGATCGGCGACCCCATGAATGGTCGAAACGATCTGACCAATGTTGGCAGAGAGCGCCTCCAAGGCTTGTAGGCGCTGAGCTGACTGCTGTACAGCAACGGCAATGTTTTTCATTTCATGACTACTCGCATAGACCGCTTGTGCCCCCTGTCGAGCCACGTCTCCGGCTTGCAAAGACGCTTGATGCGCTGCACTGGCATTTTCACCTATATGGCTAACTGAGGCGCTTAACTCTTCTAGCGCCGCGGCCATGCTGGCAGAGGCGTTGGACTGCTCCACCGCACCGCGCGCCGTGTCCTGACTCGCGGCCACCATCTCTGCAACAGAATGCGCCAAAGAACGAGTCGAGACATTGATTTGAAACAGGATTTCATACAAACGATTACGCATAATCACCACGGCATTAAACAACGTGCCGATTTCATCGCCGCGACCTAAAGGTAAAGGCTCAACGAGATTGCCAGACGTGATCTGTTCCGTTGCCAGTTTTAACCGTTGCAGACGGTTACGCTGCGCCAAAGTGACCCAAGCCAGCATCAACATCAGCAGCCCCAGCATTAAAGCAACGGAAACCCCTAGATTACGCACCGGTATCCCAAAAGCTGAACTAAGATCAGCAAGAGGTACCGTTGCTTGAGCGACCCCACGAACATCGCCCAGTTTCCAATCCTGCCGCGGTGAATCGGGATGAGTATTATGACAACTCAAACACCCGGGCTGAGTCATCACATCGGCTTTGGCCATGCGGTAATAAGGCTTGCCTTGAATTTCGATCCGCTGCGAAAAATGGGCATCGGGATTGTTTCTTAAATACTCAATGGCAGCACGCTCAAACTCATCCAGTTGCGTTTCCGATGACTGTCGGAAGCGAAAAGGCTGATCACTGTAAAGTCGAAAACTTGAGCCTCCCTGCCCCTGTGTCATCTCACCTAGTGAACGCATCACCGTTGCCGGAAGTGGAACGGCGTGTGGATTGTTCAGATGATCATGAGAAATGCCTAACCCGGCAGCACGCGCTTTGGGCAAGATATGTTCGTTGTAGAAAATACGCGCATTAAACGCCATATCGATAAGATCTTCAGCATTCTGTGCGCCCGCTTGTTCCAAGGTGTCTTCATAAAGCTGCTGCAGCTGTAGCGCCATCACAAAGAGCATGAGGGTAGAAAGCAGGAGGGTGGGCAATAACAATTTCCAACCAAAATTGAGTGATTGAAAGTAACGCTTGGGAGCCGTCAAATAACCGAGGAGCCCCGGTGCAACCACATATCCACCTTCCAGACGATGCCCGCTGCCCTGGCGCATCTGCCGATAGAGTTCTTCCGCCTGTTGAATTTCGGCATCTGTGGCTTGCAAACGCACACTGATATAGCCACCTTCTGCACGCGGGGAAGCCGTGGCTTTGACCCAGTAATGATCCCCATTTTTGCGTCGGTTTTTGACGATGGCCTGCCAGGCACGCCCTGCCTTCAGGGTTGCCCACATATCGCGAAACGCTTCTTCCGGCATGTCGGGATGGCGAATGATATTGTGAGCTTTGCCAATCAACTCTGCGCGAGTGAAACCGGCATAGTCCACAAAGTCATCATTTACATAGGTAATTCTACCCTTGTCATCGGTATGGGAGATGATGGCACAGTCGGCACGAACCGGATAATTGTGCTGCGTGACGGGCTGATTGTTTTTCATTATAGGCTGACCCACTACATAGACATTGATGCGTGGGTCACACTACTCAAAGCAGAGAAGTAGAAGGAAGGGGACACTCAAGCGAAATGCCGAGCGTCCGTAGGGTCTTGATACAATTCAGAGGTGAACTGATACATTGTCAGGTCAATGACGTGTTTTGCCCCATCAACTGGCCCAGGAATCCGATGCCGGATGATTCGGTAAAGCCAAGATCCCTGTCTGCTGCAAACGAAAGATGGCAACCGTATCCAGCAACACTCTTGCCTGCTCTTCTAAGGATTCAGCCGCAGCTGCGGCTTCCTCTACCAGGGCCGCATTTTGCTGTGTGACCTGATCCATTTGTGTCACTGCACGATTCACCTGCTCAATTCCATCACTTTGTTCTTGACTGGCGGTTGAGATTTCACCCATCAAAAGGGTGACATGACACACAGCTTCTACAATTCTAGCAATGGCCGTACCGGTTTCACCGACTAACTCGCCGCCCTCCGCAATGATGCTAGAGGATTCTGTAATCAAGTCTTTAATTTCACGCGCTGCGGACGCCGAACGTTGCGCTAAAGCCCGTACCTCACTCGCGACCACCGCAAAACCACGCCCCTGTTCCCCTGCGCGCGCCGCTTCGACGGCAGCATTGAGTGCCAGTATGTTGGTTTGGAAGGCAATCGCATCGATCATGCTGGTAATTTCAGCAATACGTGCAGAACTTTCGCGAATAGCCTGCATGGTGCTGACAACATGCTGAGCTTTACGCCCGCCATCTTCTGCCAACAGGCTGGCATCATGCACCAGGCTATTGGCTTTTTGTGCTTTCTCCGCATTCAGACTGACCGTCGAAGTCAGTTCTTCTAGGCTGGAAGCTGTCTCTTCCAGACTGGACGCCTGCTCTTCCGTGCGCTGTGAAAGATCGGCATTACCGGCAGCAATTTCAGCCGCGGCGGTATTCACGGCTTCAACCGCTTCACGGATGCTGACCACAACCTCATCCAGCTTGTCAGCCGTATGGTTGGCCGCCTGAGTGACCACACCCAGCTCACCCGGATAACTGCGCTGAATACGCTGGGTTAAATCTCCTTCAGCTTGTGCCACCATGATCTGGCTAATATCCGCCATCGCTTCTTCTAGGGCTTGCACCGAGGTATTCACCATCTCTTTCAGTCGTAACAGATCCCCTTCTGCATCAGCTTCCACTCGGAAGGTAAATACCCCCTGCTGAGTCTGAGACATGACGGTTATGATGCCCTGAATACTCTGATACAGCGCCTGCATCCCCACATCCGCATCCTTTAGCATTGCGGAAAATTCGCCACTGACCTGATCCGAATGAATCTTCAGATCAAACTCACCAAGACGTATCGCCGCCATGACTTTACGTAACTCAGCAACCGTAAACTCTATGGTGGTCGCACTCCGGTTGATCCCCTCTTTTAGCGCAAGAAGATCACCCGCATAATCACCCTGTACACGTTGGTGTATCTCACCAGCGGCTAAGGCGGCCACGGTCGCGCTGGCTTCAGCGAGTGCGGCCTGTTGCATGGCTAAGAGTTTGTTGAACGCGCGTATCACCTGACCGATTTCATCTTCACCCTGGTATTCAACACGCTGACCAAAATCACCATTTTCACTGACCGTTTCTACCGCTAACACCATCTGCCGCAGCGGACGCGTGATGGCTCGAGTAATACTGAAGCCTAAAAATCCCGCGAGTAAAACGCCTAGAATCATGGCCAACAGACTGATCGATTTTAGATCCGCTGCCTGTTTTAGGCTGGCGTCTACATCACTGCTCGCCGCAGCCATGTTCAGATACACCACCTGATCTAAAAAACTGAAGGCTTCTATTTGATAAATTAGGGTTTGCCCCATCGTCATTTCCGACAAACGCTCCTGTAACGGCGTCATATCCTGACCTCGCTGACGCGCTTCATCTAACTGCCGATGCAGCGCCAAGATCTCATTGTTTGCCTCCACCCATGCGGGCAAGGTCGCCAGAAAACTTTGCCACAGCGCTTCTTCGGCGTCTGAACGTGGGAGTGACTCGTAGACCTCCATCGCGGCACGATATTTCTGACGTGCTTGGGTAATCTGACCATATTCACGCTGACGTGCATCCAGGTCGGCGTGTTGATCCAGCAGGGTACGAACACCTGTCACCACCTGTGATAAAGCGATCTGCATCTCTAAGACACTTTGTACTCCCGGCAGGCGCTCCTCACCCAGCGCTTGTACAGCGCTTTGGCTGCGCGTGGCACCCAAATAACCTAAAAGTCCCAATAAAAGCGCTATCAAAGCAACCGCAGAAAAACCAAGAGATACACGTGTTTTGATTCGCATAAAGCGCCTCTATTTCTGTTCAAGAAAAATCCAATATGCCGCGTTTGCTGCCGCACAAATGAAGTTTTTTTCGTTATTTATGAAATCAATCGAGTTGTGCTAAAGCCTCAGCAAACTCAAACCGCTCAACTTTTTCCAGCACCTGAGAGTAGGCATCGCCCAGTATGCTTCGCCAGCGAGCAGATTCCTGCTGCAAGAGTTTCAGTGCTCTAACATCATCCTGAGCAAGTAGAGCTTTCAGAAATTGATACAACTCTTGGTCTGAGCTGATGGAAAAACTGGCCTGTTCGGTTGGAGAGAAGGACGTAGTATCGGGATGTTGCTGTAAAAAATCGGTCAAAGCACTCAGCAAGTGTGTGAGACCTTGCAAAAAATGCGTCCTCAGTTGAGGAAGATCTATCGCTTGTTCTTGCGCCTGTTTCAAGCTTTGCTCATAGGTTTGGGCACACGCGGCCAGATGGGTCGCCCCTAACTGGGCCAGGCTGCCTTTCAGCGTATGCACTAAACGCACAGCGGTTTTAACATCCTGCTGGGCCACGGCAGCGGTTAACTCTTGCGCAGTCTCCTGATGACTGCTGACAAAACTCTGCAATAACAATCGATACAAAGCCTGATCCCGCATCACCAGACGTAATCCCAACTCGGTATCCAATCCCTCAATTTGCGGCAGTTGCGTTGGTTCTGGGGCTGGGGCTGCTACAGCGATCGGGGCTGAAGTGGTGTCAGTATTCTCTGGAGTGGCAGGCAGCCAGGTTATTAGCACCTTCCAGAGTTCACGGGGTTCGATCGGCTTGGGCAGATGAGCATTCATACCTGCCGCTTCGCAGGCTTCACGATCACTCATCAGCACACTTGCGGTCATGGCGATGATCGGCAAATCACGCCATTTCGGCATTTCTCGAATTTTACGGGTGGCGGTCAACCCATCCATGACGGGCATCTGCACATCCATCAAAACCAAGTCATAGCTTTGTTGCTCCAGCGCCGACAAGGCTTCGGCACCATTTTCAGCGAGATCCACACGCACTCCTAAGGGTTTCAGCAGCGCTAAAGCCACCTCTTGATTTAATGCATTGTCTTCGACGAGCAGGATTTTGGCGTGCCGATTCAGATGGACCCGTTCGCTATCTCGGCCTGACACTTCTGCTTGCATTTCACGGCGGGCTTGCTGTATCGCTTGAGCATCCACTACCGCGTTTAATTCGATCTGGAACCAAAAAGTCGCCCCCTGACCCAGCTCACTCAGCACGCCAATCTTGCCCGCCATCAACTCCACCAGTTGGCGTGAAATGGCTAGCCCCAAACCGCTGCCGCCATATTTTCGGGTAATCGAGGTATCGGCCTGCTCAAAACTGCGAAAGAGTTTTGCCTGTTGGGCTTCACTTAAACCGATACCGCTATCGGCAACACTAAATCTCAGGCTATAGACCTCACCTTGGCGCGCTAACACCTGCACCGAGAGGGTGATCTGCCCCACTTCGGTAAACTTAACCGCATTATTGCCAAAGTTGAGCAGGATCTGTTGCAAGCGCAAAGGATCACCTAAACACCACTCAGGTAGACGCGGGTCTAGGTCCAGCTTTAATGCCAGCCCTTTTTGACTGGCCGCCGGTTGTAACGTCTCTAACAGATCCTGCAACAGTGTGTGGAGGTTAAACGTCATCTGCTCCAACACCAGCTTGCCCGCTTCGATTTTAGAGAAGTCGAGAATATCGTTGATCACGCCTAAAAGATGACGACCTGAGCGATGGATCTTTTCCAAATAATTCCGCTGCTCAGCCTCTAAGGGCGTTTGTAGTAGCAGATGCGTCATGCCCAGAATCGCATTCATGGGAGTGCGAATTTCATGGCTCATATTGGCCAGAAAATCGGATTTGGTCCGCACCGCTTCCTCGGCCAGTCGCTGCGCCTCTTGCATCTGCTCGCGTGCAGCATACTCAGCACTCATGTCAATTAAGACACCCGCGACCCCCTGGCTGAGATCCTGAGGATCGATCGCTTGCACCTGCAAGCGCACCCAGATGGTTTGCCCCTGTTGATGCCTCAACGCCAGCTCTTCACTGAAGAAACCCTGCGCCGCGACCGCTCGCCACAAACGCTCATCGACTTCACGAAAGCTCTGTTCTTGCGCAAACCAAAGCGCCGGGGTTTGCCCAATCAATTCACCGCTGGCAAAACCCAGCATCTGCTCTAAAGAGCGGTTACAGCGCATAATTTTTTGATCATGTAGCAGCAAGATACCCACCATAGCCGTATCAAATACGGCCTGCTGCTCTTTGCCAGACTGTTGTAAATCTTCTGTGAGCGCAGTTAATTCCTGAGTACGCTGCCCCACCAGCTCTTCCAGATGGGTTTGGTAGTTTTCCAACTCTTGTGTGCGTTGAATCACTAACCGCCTTAGGGTCCGCAGCCAGAGGAGAATTACCAGCAGCACCGCCAAGAGCGCCAGCACGCCGTAAAAAAGCCAGGTTACCCAGATGGGAATTAAGGGCGTGGCCACAGCCCGACCTAGCCATTTATCTCTTAAACTTTGTTCGTCTTGTTCGCTGATCTGCTGAAAACCACGCTGGATCTGCACCAAGAGTTCCGGCTGGTCGGATCGCACCGCCCAGTGCCCCGGGGCTGAATAAAGCGGAGCGGTATGCAGAAATTGATCGGCGACACCACGCTGACCGAGGAAATAGTTGGTCATTAACTGATGACCACAGAAAACAGAGATCACGCCTCGTGCCGCCGCCTCAACCACATCGGCGTAGGCCGCAAAAAAGGCAAGATTATCCAAGCCCTGGCGCTCTAGGTGTGCGGCACAGGCATCCCCTTTCACCACACCGATTTGAAAACCTTGGGCTGATGCAGCATCACTGATGCCACTGATCTGATTACGGTAATAGAGCACCACATCCAAGGTGATCCAGGGCTGTGAAAAGAGATATTTTTCCTGACGCTCGGGTGTCCAGGTGATCGCATCAATCACATCAAACTGACCGGAATCAAATTCGCTCAAGGCCAAAGACCACTCCAGTGGGGTGATCTCAACGGCCTGACCGGTTTTTGCCTGCCAGAGTGCCCAGCGCTCGGGAATTAAACCTCGGGCACTTCCCGACTCCGAGGCGTAAATCAGGGGCGGAAAATTATCCATCACCACCACCCGCAGCACGGGGGAGGAGGTGTCAGCCTTCAGGCTCAGACTAAAAACTAAGGAGAGTAGTATCAGTAAAGCCAAAGCGATGACTTTTTTCGGCACGATACACCTACCGAGAGGGTTCAAAAGGCGGTTGAATAAGGTGCGTTTCCGATTGAGCCTCATGATCCGCCAGGTCTTTAGCCACATGGATAAACTGCTCACGGCAAAGGGTGAAGGCGTCAACCACATCGGGATCAAAATGACTGCCACGCCCTTCCAAAATAATCTGGATGGTTTCTTCGATGCTATAAGGCGCTTTATAGACTCGGCTACAGCTCAAGGCATCAAACACATCGGCCAAGGCCATTAAACGTGCAGAAACGGGGATCTCATCCCCTTTCAGGCCTTTGGGGTAACCACTTCCATCCCATTTTTCATGGTGATAATAGGCAATTTCGCTGGCGACCTTGAGAAAATCAAACGCCTTGGGCAGGACCTCATCTCCAGCAGCCGCAACGACCTGCTGAATGGCGGTTTCAATCGCTTCACCACCAATGGCGGAATGGGTTTGCATCACCACAAACTCTTCATCGGTCAGTTTACCGGGCTTGAGCAGAATCGAATCTGGAATCCCTATTTTACCAATATCATGCAAGGGCGCAGCTCGAACGATCTCCTCTAACTGCCCTTCATTCAGCGAGGGTGCAAAACGCGGATGGTGTTGCAACTGACGCGCTAAAATTTCCACATAAGACTGGGTACGCAAGATATGCAGGCCCGTTTCTTTATCACGCACCTCCGCCAGACATGCCAGCGCACGCACACTCAAATCACGAATCCGCTGGATCTCGGCAATCCGGCGTGCCACCTCATGCTCTAACCAAAGATTTTGATTGGCCAAACGATCGCGTGCGGTTTTTAACTCCAACTGCGCTTTCACTCGCGCTTGGACGATGGCAGGGCTAAAGGGTTTGCTGATGTAATCCACCGCGCCCAAGGCCAAGCCCCGTTCTTCATCTAGACTCGCGCTCATAGCGGTCACAAAGATCACCGGAATATCGCGAGTGGCAGGCTGTGCTTTTAACTGCTCGATCACCTGATAACCATCCATCTCTGGCATCACAACATCGAGAAGGACCAAATCAGGTCGCGGTTCACTGATGGCAATGGCCAGCGCACGCTGGCCGCTGTTTGCGGCTCTCACCCGATAGTGTGGTTGCAAGAGTTCACTCAGCAACCTGAGATTCTCGACCGAATCATCAACGATCAATAGCGTTTTGCGCTCGGCCTCAGCCGTACGCAGGGGTCGATCCGTCTCAAGCATGAATTCTTATACCTCTTAATCACCCACCTAGAGTTGCTTAACTGTCAGTCTAGTCGCTGATCCGGCAGAGAGAATGAATATATCAATCTATTTAGATAGATATGATAACAAATCCAAGCCAAATATTTCTGAAATTTCTGAATATATACTTAGAGCTTTTAAGTGCCGAATAGCAGTCGAACACCTACTGAAATCTAGGCCGATGTGAGGGAATCAAATAATGACATCTGTTGAAAGCACGCCGCCTCCTCTTGCCGAGGTGCTAAACGATAGCCGACGCCGAGTAAACGCACCGGCATCTGCCCGCGAGACCAGGCTTCGGCCATCAGCGCTAAAAATAGAGAGGGATGGGTTTGGCTGCTGCGTGTTTCCGCGGTGGTTTGGCTGAAATCAAAAAATTTCATTTTCACAAACACCCCAATGATCTGTTTAGGCTCTCGATGCTTGCGAAAACGCCGCTCCAGATCTTGTAACAAAGAGTCTAATTGAGCGGAGCAAGCCGCTAAATCAGGCAGATCTTGGCTGAAGGTATGCTCAGTACTGACCGATTTAGCTTCACGATTGAGGCGCAGTTCGCGGTGATCCTCACCTCGAGCCAACTGCTCTAGACGCTCACCAAAACGTCCAAATAAACGGACAAGCTCTTGCTTAGGCAGACGTTGTAACTCAGCACAGCGACTCACGCCTAAACTCAAGAGTTTCTCTTGTGTGCGTGGCCCAACACCGGGAATCTTCTTGACGGGCAGTTGCGCGACAAATTCTGCCTGATACCGAGGATCGACCACAAACAACCCATCGGGTTTATTCCAATCACTGGCCACCTTAGCAAGGAATTTATTCTGTGCCACACCAGCTGAAACCGTAATCCCAACCTCTTTTTTGACCTGCTGCCGAATCGCCTCAGCGATCCGTGTTGCACTGCCTCCGAGGAGTGGGCTCTCAGTTACATCCAGGTACGCTTCATCAATCGACACAGGTTCCAGATAGCGGCTGTATTGACGATAAATGGCAAAAATCTGTTCCGCCACCTGACGATAACGCGCCATATTACCGGCGACCAACTTCAGCTGCGGACAGAGTTTTAAGGCACGCGCACTCGACATGGCCGAATGCACACCATAAGCACGAGCGGGATAGTTACAGGTTGCAATCACGCCGCGCTGCTCAACTCGACCGCCTACAGCCAGCGGAATGTCGGCCCACTCGGGATGATCGAGGATCTCGACCGCCGCAAAAAAACAATCGCAATCGAGATGTATAATCTTACGCATCGTCTGATTCATGCTGTGCTTTGAGTTTTAAATATTCATCCATCAGTTTTCGCTAAAATAAACAGCTCAACCCCCGTCAGAACCTCTAGACCTCATCTTCAGATTAGGCTAAAAGTTTTAATAAGAACGACCGATACGGATGATAAAGATAACATGACTCCTACCGATCAAACGTCTGCTGAAGACATCGTCGTGATCGTGAATGCCGAAAACGCCATCATCGAAGTCGCAGAAGGCTGGACAACAGCAGCCAAACGTCAGGGAGCCGATGCACAACTGGCACCAGAGCAGGTAAAGGGTTTGGATTTGGCCGACTACATAGGGAGCGAGGTGACCTGTGTTTACTACGAAGCAGCACTCAAACTCTGTCGGATGAAGAATACCGCCATCTGTCGGGAATACCGTTGTGATTCACCGACTCACAAACGTTTTATGCAAGTCATCCTCACCCCTAAGGCGGAAGGCTGTGTTGAGATGCGTCATCGACTTTTGCATGAATCGCCTTTTAAGCAACGTCTGGATCTGCGCTTTGCCGATAGAGAGCCTAAACTCAAGGGCTTCCATCTTCGCTGCAGCCTGTGCAACAGCATTAAGCTGGAGAATCAGAGCGAATGGCTGGCACCTGAAAGCCTACTGACGGATCAACCACAAAAACTCGCCGTGATTCACGGTGTCTGCCCTAATTGTGAAGCCACTCATTGGCGCAGTTTTTCGCTCGTTAAACACTCAGCGCATAAATGACCTGACGCCTTGATGCCAGCGCGTCAGGTTCACCACGTTTAGACTTTAAACTTTTCAACCTCATGCTTGAGTTGCTGCGCCAGATCCGATAATTGGTGGCTGGCCATAGCCGATTGACTGGCCCCTTCGACCACCTCACTGACAATCTGTGCCACGGTATGAATATTCTGATTAATATCATTGGCGACCGCCGTTTGCTCTTCGGTGGCAGAAGAGATCTGAACATTCATGTCCACAATCGCACTCACCGCAGCACTCACCTCCTCAAAGGTCTCGCCATTGATGCGCGCATTTTCCACACCACTTTTTGCCGCATCACGCGAGGTTTGCATCTCTCTGACCGCACTTTTTACCACCGACTGCAAACCACTGATGCTCATTTGAATGGTTTCGGTGGATTGACGGGTTTTAGCCGCTAGATTTCTCACCTCATCCGCAACCACGGCAAATCCTCGACCGGCATCCCCGGCACGCGCCGCTTCAATTGCCGCATTCAAAGCCAAGAGGTTGGTTTGATCGGCAATTGTCTCAATCAGTACCAGGACTTCCGCAATCTTTTCCGCCTGAGCATCGAGTTCAGCAATGTGCTGCGCCGAGTTTTCGATTTTGGATGCCAGAGATTCAATCACACCAATCGCTACTTGAGTTCGCACAGAACCATGATTGGCTTGATCCTGCGCACGATCGGCTGAACTCGAAGCCTGTTGAGCATGAGTCGCCACCTCCGCTATCGCCGCCGTCATTTGATTGATCGCGGTGGCAATCATGGTGGTTTGTTCTTCCTGATTGCGTGCCCCATGACTGACCTGCAAACTCACCGCACTCATCTCTTCCGCAGCCGCCGCCAGTTGATGCGTCGCATTCGCCAGCTCACGGATCAGCCTCTGGAAATGATCCAACATCAAATTAAAGTAACGGCCGAGACTGGCCAGCTCATCTTCACCCTGAATTTGAATTCGCAAAGTCAGATTGGAATCACGACTGATATCATTCACCACCTGCGTCATTTTCTGCAAAGGACGTTGAATCGACATGGAGATGAACCAAGCCAAGAGTGCCGTGATCAAGATCGCAACCGCCCCAATCAACACAAAGAGCACACGATCCCGCTCATACTGTTGTTGCGAAGCAATATTGAGTAGAGAGGCTTCGCTCAGTTGATAGTCGGTTAAGGCATCGATCGCCTCCCCCAAGGGATCAAAGGCGGCAAAGAGTTGGCGGTTAAACTCTGAAAGACTCGTGGTTTGCAGCCGTCCCTGCTCCGCTTGGCTGATAAACTGCTGCGCAATCTGACGTGCTCTATCCAATCGCAGTTGCAACTCTGCCGCTAAAGCCTTTTCCTCTGCGGGCATGGCATGCGCTTGAAAGCGCTCCCAAGCAGTCACTCCCAGACGTTCAGCCTGGCTCATCTCCGTTTTAAGCTCGGCTAAGGAGATTAATTCAGCACGATATTTCTGAAAGGCATCGACTAAATTGACGGCATAGGCATCACCTAATTGTTTCAAATCACGCAAGGGCACAATGCGCTCGCTGTAGAGAGTTGCGGTATTCTCACTGAGGAGGCGCATATCTTTTAACGCCAGCGCAAAACTAGCGACTAAAATCAGGATCGGAAGAACACTGAGTAGTGCTAGGCGCAGTGACACTTTCATATTATTCAGCATGTTGTATTCCTAGTATTTAACTACAGCTTAAGGTTCCAAATCACACGTAAAACAGACGCATTCGGGCCTCTAGCCATCACATGCGCTTTAATAACAGATGAAAAGCATCCACCGCAGTCTCAACCGCAGCAGAAAAATCCTGCTGCGGTGTGTGCCGAAGCAGCTGCAAAAAGCCTGACCAACCCTCAGTTTCGGAATTCAGCGCCGAAGCAAAAAAGGCGCAGGGTAACGCACAACGGCGCAGGTTTTTCAGCATCACCTGAGCCCCCAAACGCGAGCCTTCTAACACATAGAGCAATCCCAACACTCCAATGCCCTGTGTTTCCCCATGAATAGAAAAGTTGAGGTCGCTTGCCTCTGGGCAAGGCTGCCCCAGCTCCTGCAGATCCTGTTGTAACCAGGGATAACGCAAGGCATAACGATACTCAGGGTAATACTGTGTAAGTGCCTGTTGTAAAGCCTCTTCCAAAACCTGCTGTGGCCTCAACAACGACGCTAAGGCCACAGCATATTGTGCCGGGCTCAAAGAGGCGCTCATTAAGGGCTTCAACACCCGATGCTGATCCAGTTGCTGATGCAAAGGTGCCGTCGCCTGACGCAGCGCCAGCAAAGGTTCATCCGGCATTTTTATGTCCCCCCGGGAGCGGATCTGCCGGTAACGTCTGTTTAAACTTCTGCAACTCATCTCTTAAACGCAATAACTTTAACCGCGTTGCACTGCCCCAAGGGCGGCAGTAACCAAGCTTTTTTTCGACCCATTTAGCAAAAGAACGTCGTGGTGCAATCCCCAAAACTCCATCATGATATTCCACGGGTTTATCGGGATTTCCGCCCCAGAAAACCTCTTCAACCTGTTCGATGCGCAGGAAATAGACACGGCTAATGCCGTCATCACCCTCACGGCGAAAGCGCAAGCCAGCTGCACCTGAAAAGCTCGATAAAAGCTCTGAACTTAAGCGATTGCGTAGGCGATCTTCGAGGAAAACCAGTTCCTGAGACTGTCCGTTAAACCCGTCATCCAGAGCCTTTAACAACTCCGGTTCCACCTCTAGCCCAGCTGCCAGAATTTGATGATTCCGACACCAAATCACGGCATCGGCATCAAACTCCTGCATTAACCAGGCACTGAGATCTGCCCAGGCCTGATCCGCTGCCAAGGCTTGTCTCTTTAAGGCCGCCTGAATGCTTAGTGTGATTTCATCGACTAGACGTACACGTGTGCGTGAACGAAAATCCCGCAGAAGCATATTAAAACGCCGAGTCACTTCGTGAATGGCTAAGATTCTTTGTAGCGGTAAGCTTCCGGCTAAGGGGCTGTGACAAGAGATCAATGCATCCAGCTCCGCTCCCGAGACCACGGGCAGCGACAAGGACGCACGATCTCCCATATTTTGCATATAGACGGCGTGAATCGGGGAAACACTGCGTAGATCACACCAGGTCAGATCGGCCTGGCCTTCACCCTGAACAGCCACTGGGCTCGACGCCGCATCGGCAATCACGCGCCAAGGATTTTTGACATAAATATTGCGGGCGATCTGCGGAATATCACTGGCCGGAAAACGCAGCCCCAAATAGCTGCCCAAGGCTTCGGATGAACAGGTTTCTGCTACCACTTCTCCATCACCACCCTCCAAGAACTGGTAATACATGACACGCTCATAGCCACTCACCTGCGCGACCCAGGCAATCAATTCTTTACGCAGATGATCCAGTTGCACGTGATCCTGAATCGTTTCAATCAGTGGTGGGTTGACCCAGGCGGGTAACAGGCGTGACACCTCAGCCGGTAAAAACTCAATCACATATTCCAACTCAGGTCCGCGACTGACGATTAGATCCCAGACTCCTTGTTCGGTTTCCAACCCGGATACCGCATAGAAACGTGCGCCCGGCGACGCGTCCATCTGCTTGATGGCGGGAAAAAGCTTATGTGCTCTGACCAGATCGGCCACTTCAGACGCCGATAAAGCGGTCAACTCGGTAAAATTAGCTGAGACGTGCAGCAATTGTTGAGTGCTGCTTAGAATCAACAAAGCCCCATAACTCTGGATTTTGCCACTGGACTGCAATGGCTCTTTTTCACAATCGGCTAAAAACCCTCGATTCATCGATTCCAATCTGAACTCTCCTAGCCCTTCCCTGCCAACTGAGCCGTTTTTAAAAGCTGTGCAAACTCTTCAACCGACAGAGGTTTGGATAACAGATAACCCTGAATATGATTACAACCGGCCTCTTGTAACCAGGCTAGTTGTTGTTGCGTTTCTACACCTTCGGCAACCGTTCTCAAGCCGAGCGCTTTCGCCATGCCTAGAATCGCTCTAGCGATGGCTTCATCGCTTTCATCCACTCCCAAACCATCGACAAAGCTTTTATCGATCTTCAGTTCGGCCAAGGGTAAGCGTTTGAGATAACTCAGAGAGGAATATCCGGTGCCAAAATCATCTATTGATAACTCGATGCCCTGCTCTTTAAGCTTAGATAGATCCAACCCCTCTTCTGAACCTGAAGTCATTAATGAGCTTTCTGTGATCTCCAGCTGAACATCACCCCGATTCAGGCCATTGCTTTCCAGTAAGAATTGCAAGCGCTCAATAAAATCAGATTCACGAAAGCTCTGAGCACTCACGTTCATCGCGATCGGCGGGCAGAGCAGTCCTTGAGATCGCCACTGAGTCAACTGCCTTACCAGTAAACGTTTCACTAAACGGCCAACCCCCAGAATCAACCCACTCTTCTCCGCGACTGGAATGAAATCCGCCGGGCTGACAAAACCAAGTGTTTTATCCTGCCAGCGCAGAAGCGCTTCGGCGCCGACAATCTGCTCCGGATGTTGGGCATCAAATTTAGGTTGATAGACCAAATACAACTCTTCATGCAATAAAGCTTCATGCAGTGCACTTTCGATGGCGGCTTGCTTTAACAACTGCACTCGATGTTCAGGCTTAAACAGCTGTAGACGGTTACGACCATCGTCTTTGGCTCGATACATAGCGGTATCTGCTGCTTTTAATAAACCTACACTGTCTTCGGCATCATCGGGATAAAAAGCCGCACCAATACTGGCGGAGACAAACACTTTACGCTCTTGCACCTGAAAGCTGCGCGTCATCTCATGCAAAATCCGCATTGCAATAAACTCAGCATCCTCGACATTACAATCCGTCAAGATCACGGTGAACTCATCACCGCCTAAGCGGGCCACGGTATCCACATCACGTACCACCTGGCGCAAACGATTCGCTGCTTCCACCAACAGCTCATCCCCGGCATCATGGCCTAGCGTGTCATTGATCGCCTTGAAGTTATCTAGATCGAGAAAGAGGAGTGCCAATTGGCTATTGTGGCGGCGTGCCTGTGCGATCGAATAACCTAAACGGTCCTGAAACAGATTACGATTCGGCAGATGAGTGAGGGTATCGTGGGTCGCTAAAAACTCGACCTTCCGCTGCGACTCTTTTAGATTGGTAATATCGGAAAACACTGCCACAAAGTATTCGACGCATCCGGCTTCATCATCGACACGATTGATCGTCAACCATTCTGGATATATCTCACCATTCTTGCGGCGATTCCAGATCTCGCCCTGCCAATACCCCCGCTGATTCAGATCCAACCACATCTTTTCGTAAAAGTCCTGACTATGTCGTCCGGATTTCAGCAAGCGCCCGACCGATTGCCCCATCGCATCTTCAGGCTCATAGCCGGTAATCTGAGTGAATGCTTCATTTATCGACTGAATCACACCCTGGGCATCGGTTACGGCGATGGCTTCGCCGGAATGCTCAAATACCCGTGCGGCAATGCGCAGCTGATCTTCGGCATGTTTGCGCCGCGTGATATCTTCCGACTCTGTGATGATGACACTGGGATGACCGGCGCAGTTGCGCAGAACTTGATGGACCGTACGGAAAACTCGATGATTGTTCGGGGAATCCCAAATGTGCTCTGCCTCAGCCATCACGCCGGTGCGCATCGCTTCCAGATCTCGTGTCCACAGACTCCCGGCGAAGGACTCGGGGAAAAGCTCAAAATCACTCAGTCCCAGATAGGCCTTGGGATCCAGATTAAACGCTTCTATAAAGCGCCGATTGGCAAACAGGTAACGTCCGGCCATATCCTTCATGGCCATCAACACCGTACTGTTTTCCATCAGGGTGTTGAGCTGGGCTTGCGACTCTTTCAACGCTGATTGCGCTTGTGAGATCTCGGTGATATCCACCAGTGTCACCACTAATGATTGAATACGATCCTGATCATCTAAACCGGGCGTGACCGTCAGTTGCAAGGAACGACCTTCGACACTGAGCAGCTGCTCCTCTCGATCACCATGACTGATGACATATTGCATCAAATCACGCACCGGTTTCAGATACTCAGGCAAGCGTAAACGCTCAATATGTTGCATCACGGCCGTCGGGCGCAGATTAAAACGGCGAGCTGCCGGGGCATTAAAGCGGCGCAGACAACCATCGTTATCAAACACCAAGATAGGGAACTCTAAGGAATCATAGAGATGCGCATACTCTGCCGTTAGCTGGCTTAACTCTGTGGTTTTGACATTCATCTCTTCGTTGAGACTGACCAGCTCTTCATTGGTGGCTTGTAACTCTTCGTTGGCCGCTTCCAGTTCTTCGTTAGTTGCTTGTAGCTCTTCATTAGAGGCCTGCGCCTCTTCATTCAGAGACTGCATCTCTTCATTGGCGGTAGCCAGCTCTTCAATTAAAGCTTGCAGATGTTCTCGTGTCGCTGTCAGTTCTTCCGCCATTTCCGAGGGCGCCACCTGAACCGCTTCACTCGTGACCAGAGGTCGATGATTGATCAGTAGATCACTGATCATCACCACATTGGCGCTCTCTGCTAAATGCGTGACGGGCATGACCAGGAGTTGACACTGATGCTCATCAAAAACCCGAGGACGCCCCTGTTGCAATGTTCGACTTTTATTACAGCGCTGCAGTAAGGCCAAAAGCTCGCCGCGGAAGGGTTCAAGAATGACCTCAACGATGGTGGTTTCCGTTGTGCCCAATGGAAATTTGAAGAAGCGATCCACCTGACCGGCCGTATGCAAAATACGCCCCTGGCTATCACACAGGGCTAAGGTTGCATTCAGATGTTCAGTGAGTGCAGAGAGCAAGATTTTTAAATGATCCTGACGCTGACGCCCAATCGAGATGGGAATTTTAGTACGCGGTGTCAGGGCGGGCATAACAACACTTGCGCCCTGTTTGCGAAAGAGCCGCTCACGCCGATTCTCGGCCAGAAATAGATGCTCCGCTTGCGCCACACTTTCTGAGCGTCCCAGAAATAGAAAACCCGGATCACGCAAGGCAAAATGAAAACGCTGAAAAACCCGCGTTTGCAGTGAATTGTCGAAATAGATCAAGACATTACGGCAGGTGATCAAATCCAGACGTAAGAAAGGTGGATCATCCACTAGGTTATGGCGTGCAAACACAATCATATCGCGCAAGCGCTTACTGACTTCGTAATGCTTGTGTACAGGACGGAAAAACTTCTGCAGGCGTTCAGGCACTAAAGCGGCTAGGGCTGCGGCAGGATATAGGCCGCGACGTGCCGTGTTTAAGGCATCCTCGTCAATATCCGTGGCAAAAATCTGCACCGGCTGATACATCACCCGCTCACCGAGCACCTCGGCAAACAAAATCGCAATCGAATAGGCCTCTTCACCACTGGCACAACCGGCAACCCAGACCCGAATCTCTTCATCTTCACGCCGCGCTTCACAGATCTCCTTGATCTTCTCTTTTAACGCCAGAAAAGCTTCTTTATCTCGGAAAAAAGAGGTGACGGAAATCAGAATATCACGCGATAACAATTCCAGTTCTTCAGGATGAGATTCCACCCAACGCAGGTACGCCTGCGTCTCCTGATGATTGGTTGCGACCACTCGGCGACGTATACGCCGTGCCAACGTACCGGCTTTATAACCGGAAAAATCAACCTGGCAACGCTCTTTTAGCAGATTAAGGAGCTGTTTGACGGTGCTTTCCGCTACCGGCTCAAGATCCTCCTGACGTTCAGGTACCAGTGCCGGCAAACGTGCCGCCATCTCTTCAGGTGACATGACAAAATCCGCCACCCCAGCTTCAATGGCCGACTCGGGCATACCACGATATTTGGCGCTCTCTGGCGTTTGAGCAATGGTAATCCCACCTGCGGCTTGAATCGCACGCAAGCCCGCCGTGCCATCCGAGCCCGTGCCAGACAAGACAATACCGATCGCCGCTTCCCCTTTTTCTGCCGCCAAGGAGATAAAAAATTCGTTGATCGAGGGCTTGGGCACTCTCTCCGGTTCAGCCGGATAGAGATGCAAACACTCATTGCGCAGGCCTGCATTGAAGCTTGAAGGCACTACATAGATCACACCTGCGCGCGGCAGGGTGCCATCCTCTAAATCGACAACATCAAGCGTGGTTTCACGACTGAGGATTTCCGCCATCATGCTGCGATGTGACGGCGACAGATGCTGCAGAATCACAAAGCTCAGATGACTCGCCGGCGCCAGCGCCGTAACCAAGCGCGTTAACGCCTCTAAGCCACCGGCAGAAGCACCGATGCCGACTAACGTCACCCCATGAGATCGTCCTTGCTCAGCTGACATACCCAACCCTTAATAATCCAACACCACTCAGAAATTGCACACAGCATTTAGCTCAAAAAATGAGAGTGCTTAATGCGCAATTTTATCCAATGAGGTCGCCAATTGATCAATACGATCCCGTGTCGCGGCCACCAATTTACCCACCTGCTCGGCCGCTTCCGAAGAGCGCCCCGCTAGACTTCTCACTTCTGCGGCCACCACCGCAAAACCACGACCGGCATCTCCGGCTCGGGCTGCTTCAATGGCCGCGTTCAGCGCCAGCAGGTTGGTTTGATCCGCAACGCCGGAAATGCTGCCAATGATGTTGCCGATCTCCTCGCCCACTGCCAGCAGCTCTTCCATCGCCAGATTGGTTTCTTTCACCGCTGCTTGGCGATCAGTAATGTCGACGCCAAACATGACATAACGAGTGATACGGCCTTCTAGATCTTTTAATTCACACAAGCGTGAATCAAAGGAACGCGCTGACCCTTGGCGATCATTAAAACCCACTAGAATCTTGACCTGCCCCATGCCCTCGCTCATTTTGCGCTGCTGGGCGATCTGCAACCAAATACTGCGACAGGCTTGAATCGCCTCTTCACGACCACCGGCTTTTTGACAAAAGAGCTCATTAAAGTGCACCGGTTGGCCGTCAGGGCTCCACTCTACGACCATTAGAGCCTCATCCATCAAGGCCAAACGCTCCATAGAATCCTTGGCATCCTGCTTGGTCTGGGTGATATCGGCCTGAACTGAGACAAATTTGCTGACCCGTCCATCCTCACCCAGCACCGGATTGATCGACATAGCGATCCAGTAAGGTTTCCCTCGGCTGTCGTAGTTTAAAATCTCTTCATAAAAAGGCTGAGCCTGGGAAATTTTCTCGTGGATGTTCGCCACTGTTTGTGGATGGGTGTCCGGCCCTTGCAGAAAACTACCGGGAATCCGACCCTTGATCTGTTCCAGCTCATAACCGGTCATACGCGTGAAACCACGATTCACATATTCGATTTCACCGCGTGCATTGGTAATCACCACTGCATTACTGGTTTCGTTCGCAACCAAAGACAACATCGCGATTTCATCACGGCGTTTAACATCTTCGGTGACATCCTTAACGAAAGCGGTAAACAAGACTCTGTCCCCGATCACAACACGCGCCAGCGTAAATAAGCCCCATTTTTGGCTGGCGTCTTTGCAATACACCGGCAGTTCGATCGGTTTACCGATAATACGATTGATGCCGGTTGAACGGTTACGATTGACGTACTCATCATGCTGGCCACGATGCTCAGGACTGACCAGCATACGGACATTCTGACCCAGCATCTCCTCACGACTATATCCCCAGAGATCGATGGCCGCTTGATTACAAAAGATGATGAGGTTTTTTTCATTGATGGTGACCACCGCATCATGGGCTTGCGCCAGTACTTGTTCTGTGGCGGAGCGGTTTTGACGCTCTTGCGAACAATCTCGCGCAAAAGCACTGTAAAACTTACGTTTGCCGATCAGCACCTGAGATAGCGTGATATTAATCCAGGTTTTAGAGCCATCTTTACGCTCAATCTCCAACTCCACCGCAGCGCCGACAATGCGGTCATTTCCTTCCTGACGATGACGATCCACATATTGATCGTGCTGAGACTGATGCTGCTTAGGCACCAGCATCTTCACATTTTGGCCGATGACCTCAGCCCGTCTATAGCCCCAAAGCTTTTCTGCAGCATCATTATAAAAGATGACTCGATTTTGCTGATCGATGGTTACCACCGCAATCGTGGTTTGTTGTAGGGACTTTTCGGCAGTACGGGAGGCGGCGCTGAACATCATAGGCTCCTGAAAGAATTTTCAGATCAACTCAACAACTCAACGACCCTCAAGGTCACAGGGTAATTGTTCAAGCGATTAACAGCTTGTTTGATTTTCGCTCAGTTGAGCACAGTCTCATGGCTATATACAAGCTAATATAAACAACTCTTATAAAAAAACTGTCGGGTGTTATTTTAACTTTTTTGTCATGAACCAAATTCTTCTACAGCCGTAAAAAGCACTTTAATTTCTGATGGATGCAAACAGATGTTTAACTTTTTCCGCAAATCTCAATCCGAAGAAAAAAAGCGGCAACAGGCTTACGAAGCCAAATTACATGAAGCGATGACGGCACAACGTCAGGGGGATATACGCCGTTACTCAGAGCTCAGCGAACAAGCGGCCAAACTCTATGCAGATCTGCAGGCTCACAAAGAGAGGGCCTCAAAGTGAGCTGCAGAGCCATCTCTAATGCGCCTTCCCGTGCTTAATGCTCGCCTTCTGCCCGACCGTATTTCTGTACTACGTAATAGGCGATACTCATAGCGACAACAATCAGCGCCATCCCAGCCAGATTCACTGACTGCGTCCATCATGGCTTGGCAAAAAAGCCGGATGGCTCACACCATCCAGCTCAGCTTGGGTTTTAAGGGTAAAGCTTTTTAGTCTTAAGCGGCCGGCTGCAATGCTTGATAGGCCGCTTTTTCTTTGACTTGATAGAGGTGATAACCTTCTCCGCCAAAAGGATCGAGCGCGGTATCACGATATTCATAATGCATCGCTACAGGCTTACCGGTGAGCGCCACCTTAAACGCCACTTCCACCTGTGGAATGTCGGCTCTTAAAGGTTCCTCGACCCATAAAAAGAGTCCCCGTTCCGCTACCAAGTACTCAAAACGGACAATGCGAAAGCCCTGACGGAGATGCAGAATACTCAAAGATTCCGATGCTTCAAGACGGTATTTGTGGATCGCTTTCATGGCCGCAGCCCTCTTCTTGATTGCCTACGACTTGAATACTGGACAATATCTCACCAAGAAAAAAGCAGATTTATTCGTTTTTATTCTTCGATTTTTTCGAATAATACTAGACGTGGCCTGCGCAGATGGCCGCCACCGCAGGATGATAAAGATGACTGCTGCGCGTGATCGCAAATAGGCGATCCCGCACTGTGCTGATTTCCCCCACCACCTCCACTTCATACTGACGACAGACCTCATCTGCAATCACCGCAGGCGCGGCAAAAAAGCCCATACCATGATGTCCAAATACCTTGATTAAGGCGCTGTCATCGACCTGAGCTTTGACAGCCACCTTAATACCCTGATCGCTAAACCACTGCATCAGCTCACTGACATAGGGCGCATCCACCGCATTCACTAAAAAAGGCTGGTTGTTGAGCTGATGGGGAAAATCTGGGCGCAGCTTCTGCGCCAAGTGCGGTGCGGCAAACAACATCATCGCCGAGGAGCCAAGATCGTGAAGACGCAAACCAGAGTCGGGCGTTAACACCGGTGGATGATCCGACAACACCAGATCCAATTCACGCTTCCGCAACTGTGCCAAAAGATACTCAGTACGTCCGGTTTCACAGAGCAGGTTCACCTCACGCTGCAATTGCAAGGCCGGTTCTAACAAGCGCCAAGCAATCAATTTGTGAATCGAGGCCGAAATACCCAAGGCTAATCCTAGGGGTCTAGATTCATGTGCCACCTGTAAGCTCTGCTCTAAAGCCTCCGCTGCGGTAAAGATCTCATCGGCATGGCGCTGCACCTTCAAGCCCAAATCTGTCAATTTCAGGCCACGCCCCTCGCGACGAAATAATAACCCCCCTACCTCTGCTTCCAGGGCCGCAATCTGGCTGCTGAGTGTTTGCGGCGTCAGATCCAAAACCTGACTGGCGGCAGCCATACTGCCTTCACGTGCTACTAGCCAAAAATGATACAGATGTCGAAAATTCAGCATGCCCTCACACCACCTGGCTAGAATGCTTTAAACGCTCAAGTTGATCCCGCAACTGTGCGGCTTTTTCAAATTCCAGATTACGTGCTGCCTCGTACATTTGGTCCTCCAGCCGTGTCAACATCTTCGCCAACTCCTTAGGTGTCAGACTCTGTAGCGGTTCAGCCGCATACTCAGCGGCCGGCTCGGCGACCTTACGTGACTGACGACCGGTTTTACGTGAGCCAGGCGCTTGTGCGCCTTCCATAATATCGGCAATCGATTTGACGATCCCTTTCGGGGTGATGCCATGCGCTTCATTGTGTGCCATCTGTTTATGACGACGACGCTCAGTTTCCTGCATGGCGCGCTGCATAGAACCCGTTATACGATCCGCATACAAGATCGCGCGACCGCGGGCGTTACGGGCCGCACGACCAATGGTTTGAATCATTGAGGTTTCTGAACGCAGGAAGCCTTCTTTATCGGCATCGAGAATCGCCACCAAAGAAACTTCGGGCATATCAATCCCTTCTCGTAACAGGTTGATACCGACCAACACATCAAACTCGCCGATACGCAGATCACGAATGATCTCAACACGCTCAACTGTATCGATATCTGAGTGCAGATAACGGACACGCACACCATGCTCGGCAAGGTACTCGGTTAAATCCTCGGCCATACGCTTGGTCAAGACCGTCACCACAACACGCTCTTTTGCTTGCACCACACGTTGGATTTCATCCAACAAATCATCCACTTGTGTTGACGCCGGACGCACTTCAACAATCGGGTCAAGCAAGCCGGTCGGGCGCACCACCTGTTCCACCACCTGTTGACCGTGCTCCGCTTCATACTTACCTGGTGTCGCTGAGACAAAAATCATTTGCGGTGCTAAAGCTTCCCACTCTTCAAACTTTAAAGGACGGTTATCCAGAGCCGAAGGTAAACGAAAGCCATACTCAACTAGGGTTTCTTTGCGGGAACGATCACCACGGTACATCGCGCCGATTTGCGGCACAGTGACATGGGATTCGTCGATCACCAATAAGGCATGGTCAGGCAGATAATCAAACAAGGTCGGGGGAGCCATGCCGGTATCACGCCCGGACAGATAACGTGAATAGTTTTCAATTCCGGAGCAATAGCCTAACTCCAGAATCATTTCAATATCGTAGAGGGTACGCTGCTCCAGGCGCTGGGCTTCCACCAATTTATTGTGTGCCTTGAGGTGTTCCAGGCGCTCTTGGAGTTCAAGTTTAATCTTTTGTGTGGCCTCTACCAGGGTGTCGCGTGGCGTGACATAGTGGGTTTTCGGATAGATGGTCGCACGCGGAACGCGCCGCAACACCTCGCCGGTAAGGGGGTCAAAATAACTGATCTGCTCCACCTCGGCATCAAACAGCTCAATCCGTATCGCCTCCTTCTCCGACTCAGCGGGAAAGACATCAATGACATCGCCACGCACACGATAATTACCGCGATGGAGTTCAACATCGTTGCGCGTGTATTGCAGCTCTGCAAGGCGTCTGAGCAGAGTGCGTTGATCTATCTCATCACCACGATCGAGATGCAGCATCATCGCTAGATAGGATTGCGGATCACCCAAGCCATAGATCGCGGAAACCGTGGCAACAATAATGGCATCTTCACGCTCTAATAAGGCCTTGGTGGCAGAGAGACGCATCTGCTCGATATGGTCATTAATCGAGGCATCCTTCTCGATAAAGGTATCGGAAGACGGCACATAGGCTTCCGGCTGGTAGTAGTCGTAATAGGACACAAAATACTCTACCGAGTTGTCTGGGAAGAACTCGCGGAACTCACCATAGAGCTGCGCGGCGAGGGTTTTATTATGTGCCATAATAATGGTCGGTCGTTGCACGGCGGCGATCACATTAGCGATGGTGAAGGTCTTACCTGAGCCTGTCACACCGAGCAGCGTTTGTGCGGCCAAGCCGGATTCAATACCTTCGACCAAGGCCGCTATCGCGCCGGGCTGGTCACCGGCAGGCTGGAAAGCGGACTGAACTTTAAACCGCTGTTTCACGACAGACTCCTGTAAATTTTCATCATTTTCACCCTTCAGGGGATTTAGACCGGGTTGCCATTGCTGTATGATTCCAGCCCGGTTTTTAGCGGATATTGTGCCCCAGAACTTAACGAGGATTTCAGCTTGGACGTGCAACTTTCCAAACGTGTTAACAGCATCAAGCCCTCCCCTACCCTGGCTGTCACCAACCGGGCAGCTGAGCTGAAGGCGGCCGGGAAAAACATTATTGGTCTGGGTGCCGGTGAACCGGACTTTGATACGCCAGAGCATATCAAAGAGGCGGCAATCAAGGCGATTCAGGATGGCTTCACCAAATACACTGCGGTGGATGGTACGCCTGGGCTGAAAAAAGCGATTATAAACAAATTTCAGCGCGATAACGGCTTAAGCTATGAACCCAACCAGATTCTGGTCTCCAGTGGGGGTAAACAGAGCTTCTTTAACCTGACCTTGGCCTTACTGGATGCCGGTGATGAGGTCATCATCCCTGCACCTTATTGGGTCTCTTATCCCGATATGGTTCTGGTGGCAGATGGTGTTCCGGTCATTATCGAAACCACACAGGAAGCACGTTTCAAAATCACTCCTGAGCAGTTAAAGGCCGCCATCACCGCCAAAACGCGTTTGGTCGTGATTAACAGCCCATCTAACCCCTCCGGTGTTTCCTATACGCTGGATGAATTAAAAGCTCTGGGCGAAGTTCTGCGTCAGTATCCAGACGTGCTGATTGCGACCGATGATATGTATGAACATATCAACTTCAGCAGCGAACCCTTCTGCAACATTTTGAATGCATGCCCTGATCTCTATCCGCGCACCATCGTTCT
The DNA here is from genome assembly GCF_008368715.1 of Nitrincola tapanii. GTDB lineage: Bacteria > Pseudomonadota > Gammaproteobacteria > Pseudomonadales > Balneatricaceae > Nitrincola > Nitrincola tapanii. The sequence continues at coordinate 329,291 of NZ_SMRS01000002.1, read as the reverse complement.
GAACGGGGTTTCCAAAGCCTACTCGATGACAGGTTGGCGTATCGGTTATGCTGCCGGCCCAGCCAAGCTGATCGGTGCGATGAAAAAGGTGCAGTCACAGAGTACCTCTAACCCTAACTCGATTGCTCAGGTTGCCGCTCAAGCGGCCCTTGAAGGTCAGCAGGAGTGTGTGGCGGAAATGGTCCGTGCGTTTAAAGCGCGCCATGATTTTGTCGTGAATGCACTGAATGAAATCCCTGGCGTCGACTGCATCCATGCCGACGGCACCTTTTACGCTTTCCCCAGCTTCCATCAGGTGATTGCGAGCCGTGAAGAATTTGCCGACGACATCGCACTGGCTGAGTTCTTACTCTTGGAAGCCGGTGTTGCCCTGGTACCCGGCTCCGCTTTTGGTGCGCCCGGCAACATGCGCTTGTCTTTTGCGACCAGCATGGACATTTTGGAAGACGCCATTGCTCGCATCAAGCGCGCCCTGGAAAAGTAAAAACAGGTTACACTCTAGGGATAAAGCTCCTAGATAACCTTGCAGCACACTCTGTGTTCTCGGTGAACACTCACTAAGGGGCTTAAATGCCCCTTTTTTGTTGATGAGGTTCAGGATGAAAACCAAAATATTGTCCGCATTATTTGAGCAGGCACTCTGTCCCATGCTGCTGATCAGCAAACAAGAGATTGAGTGGGCGAATGCCGCCTTTCGTCATCTGCCCGACGCTCACCGTAAGCGGATACAGGACTGGGGGCTGCACCAGGATCAAGCTTGGCTGGAATTGGACACCGGACGCTTTCAGCGCTTGAGCGCCAAATCCCACCAACTCATTCTTGGCCATCCTGCGGATGCCTCCAGCCTGCAACGCACCCTGCTCTTAAAGCTCCTGCCTGCACTCCAGGCCGGAGGGGATCCTTACTTGAATACCGCTAGCGTGCTCGGTCCTTTGTTGGGCTGGAAACATTGCGTGGTGGCCAAGCGCAAAACCGCACGCTCAGTGGATCTTCTCGGACACTGGCAAGAAGGTAAACTGCAACCGCCCAGTCATCAGTCTCTTTCCGGCTCAGCGGCTCAAACCCTGTATGAAGGCGAAACAGGGGAAGCGGCCTTTCGTGCCCTAGGGCGTGAATTCCCCCTTGATCCGCAGCTAAAGGATCACCCCTCCGATCTCTGGATTGGACACCGCATTGATCTCCCGGAACAACCGGGGCTCGGGCATATCTGTGTCTGGGGTCAACCTGATTTTGTCGATGCCGACACCTGCGCCTGGTTGATCGGCTTGAGTGCTGACATTCTCAGCAGCTGGTTACTCAGCCATCTGGAAACACAAGACAAGGACTATGAGCCGAGCCTGGAAGCACGCGATCCACTCACCGGCTTACCTGGGCGCAAAAGCTTTGACTTGGCCTTGCGCCATGCCATGCAGAAATTCCAACAACAGAATCAGGATGTCTTGGTCACCATCATCGACATCCAGGAGCTGAACAAGTTGAATGACCAGCATGGAAGCAGCCGTGGCGATCGTTTAATTCACGATCTGGGTCAAGCCCTCTTGGGTATCTGTCGCCGCAAAGACCAAGTGTTTCGTTTAGGTGGCGATGAGTTCTTACTCTTAATGCCCACCGGACAAACCCTGCCGCCCGTGAGCAAACGCCTTGAGCGCATCTGCACACAATTACGTGCAGATGATCTGCCCGATCTTCATCTGAATCATGCTCTGTGTACGCTGTCTGAAGCCAAAGGCAGTGGCGAGGAGTTGATGCTGATCCTCGATCAGCGCCTGAAAGCCTGCAAAGATGCTGCTCAAGCCCAAGCTTGAGCAGCTTTACCTTTCTTTACCCGTCTCTTTCTGCACGAATCACATAAAATCGATTATCCTTGTCTGATTAAAATATTATTGAACTGACCGGTCAGTAATTATATGATGCCGCTTTCTAGAACAATCGGTATAAAATGACATGAGCAAAGGCCGCCCCCCCACGCATTGCCGTGAGTCCTTACTAATCAAAGGCATCGAACTCTTTAACAGCAAGGGCTATCACGCCACCGGTTTGAGTACAATTCTACAAACCTGCCAAATTTCCAAAGGCTCTTTCTACAATTTTTTTAACAGCAAAGAAGAGTATGCGGTTGAGGTGATCGAATATTACCAAGCCTTGGAAACCGATCGCTGGGCGCTGGAATTTGCCAAACTGGAAGGTTCGCATTTTATGCGTATGCGCCAGATGCTGGAAAAAATGCTCAGTGAATATGATCCTTCTACCGAAAAGATGGGCTGCTTGATCGCCAACCTTTCAGGTGAAGTCGGCAATGAATCACCCGGTTTTCGACGCGCGATTCAAGAAGCCACCGAGCGTGTCATTGTTTTAATCAGTGAGGATATGCGTGTCTGCCAAGAAGAAGGCAGTGTACGTTTAGACCTCTCCCCGGATGCGCTGGCGCATCTAATCTGGGACATCTGGCAGGGCGCTCTACTGCGTATGAAGGTCAATGCGTCTCTGCAGCCTCTAAATCAATGTATTGATCTGCTCTGGAACCACATCTTACCCTCTCCGTTCTCTCACTCTGACACTCAGCAAGGAGCCTAACCTCATGAAAGCCATTCACCCTGCCGTCCGACATCCGCTCGGTCTGCTGACACTGATCTTGGCAACGGCGTGGTCGCTGCCGGCTAGCAGCGCCGAAGCCCCGAGAGGTTTACCTGCTGAGGTCCATCGCGTGGAAGCGTCACATCTAGATTCTGTACTCAGTGCAGTCGGACGCTTACGTGCCAATGAGTCCATCATCTTACGTGCCGAAATCAGTGGTCGAATTGAGCAGATCCTCTTTCGTGAAGGTGAAAAAGTCAATCAGGGGCAGGAGCTGATACGCTTGGACAGCGCTTCCTACGAAGCAGAACTCGCGCAGGCCCAAGCACAGGTCAACCTCAGTCGGGCAGAGTATCAACGTGCGGCCGATCTGTTAGAGCGCCGTGTCGGTTCACAAAATGACCGTGATACCAAACTCGCACAATTGCGGGTACATGAGGCTCAGATGGAATTGGCGCGTACGCGTTTAGATAAAACACGTTTGCGCGCGCCTTTTGAGGGTGTCATCGGACTGCGCCAGGTCAGCCCCGGCGACTTTATTTCAAGCGGACAGGATCTGGTCGAAGTCACTGATTTTAGTCAGATGAAGGCCGATTTTTCTGTCCCTGAACGTTTTCTTAGTCAATTAGCAGTGGGCCAAAACCTATTGATTGAAGTGGATGCCCTGCCCGGCGAACGTTTCCAAGGCGAGATCTACGCCATAGCGCCCAGCTCCAGCGCACGCAGTCATAATATCCAGATACGTGCTCGCATCCCCAATCCCGATGGACGCTTACGCCCAGGTCTCTTTGCCAACATCCGCATTATCATTGGTGAAAACCCGCAGGCGCTGATGATTCCAGAGCAGGCCATCGTGCCACTCGACAATCAGTTTTATGTCATGCGGATGAATGAACAAAACCAAGTCAACATGGTACCTGTTACCCTGGGTGAGCGTCGCTTTGGTGAGGTGGAGATACGTTCCGGGATTCAGGCGGGTGATGTCATCGTGACCGCCGGCCAGATCAAACTCCGCCCCGGCATGCCCATTACCCCCATTTTTCCGCAGAGCCACAGCACAGGATCTGACGCATGATACTCTCTGATATCAGCATCAAACGCCCCGTCCTGGCGATGGTGATCAGCTTGCTGGTGCTGCTGGTCGGCATCATCTCTTTTGATCGCCTCACGGTGCGTGAATACCCCAAAATTGATATTCCCGTGGTCACGGTGGATACCCGTTATCCCGGTGCCAGCGCGTCGATTATTGAATCCCAAGTAACTAAAATTATTGAAGATTCTTTATCTGGTATTGAAGGCATAGATTATATGTCGTCGATCAGCCGTTCTGAGCGCAGCCAGATCAGCATCAACTTCCGTATCGATCGTGACCCAGATGCCGCTGCTAACGATGTGCGTGATCGCGTCAGCCGTGTGCGTGGACAATTGCCGGATGATATTGATGAGCCGATCGTGGCGAAATCGGAAGCCGATGCCCAACCCATTATCTGGATCGCCCTCTCTTCCGATCAACACAGCCCGATGGAAGTCAGCGAGTACGCCACCCGTCGTGTCCAAGATCCATTACAGACGGTGAATGGTGTTGCCAGTGTACGTTTAGGCGGAGAGCGTAAATTCTCCATGCGGATCTGGTTAGATCCCTCTTTAATGGCGGCACATAGCATCATTCCGCAGGATATCGAAAATGCTTTACGTGCACAGAACATAGAGTTGCCTGCTGGGCGAATAGAGAGCCGTGATCGTGAGTTTACCATTCTGGCGCAAACCGATCTGAATGAGATCACCGAATTCGAAGAGATCATCATTCGCCAGGATGAAGGCGTGCCCGTTCGTGTTAAAGATGTCGCTCGCGTTGAGATCGCCCCGGAAGCGGAGCGCAATTTTGCCCGCTTTAATGGCCAAAGTGCCGTCGCGCTGGGAATCGTACGTCAATCGACCGCCAACCCTCTGGACGTCTCGGCGGGGGTACGCGAGATGCTGCAAAGCATTGAAAGTAACCTGCCCGACGGCATGAAAATCCAGATCGCCTACGACTCTTCGGTGTTTATCGAGCGCTCGATCGATTCGGTGTTCCAGACTCTGATGATGGCCGGTGTACTGGTCGTGCTGGTGATCTTTTTCTTCCTGCGTAATCCACGCGCCACCCTCATCCCGGTCGTCACCATTCCCCTGTCGCTGATCGGAGCCTTTGCCATGATGTATGTGATGGATTTTTCCATCAATACGTTGACACTCTTGGCTTTGGTACTCGCGATCGGACTGGTGGTGGATGATGCCATCGTTATGCTGGAAAATATCTTCCGTCACGTGGAAGAGGGGTTACATCCTATTCAGGCCGCTTTTAAAGGCAGCCGGGAAATCGGCTTTGCCATCGTCGCCACCACCGCGACGCTCGTAGCGGTGTTTGTCCCCGTCAGCTTTGCCACCGGTCAAACCGGACGCCTGTTCACCGAGTTTGCCCTCACCCTGGCAGGCGCGGTGGTGGTCTCCACCTTTATTGCCCTGACCCTTTCCCCTATGCTCTGCTCACGTTTGCTGCATCATGAGAAGAAACACAGCTATCTCTTTAATTTAATTGAAGGCTGGCTGGTTAATCTCAGTCGGGGTTATCACTGGATGCTGGAAAAAACGCTCAACTCCAAATCCTTAGCCCTGGGGCTAATGGCGGTGAGCTTTGCCGGTGCGGTTTACTTCTACCAACAACTGCCCCAGGAACTGGCACCGATCGAAGATCGTGGCACCATCATGACCTTTTCCGTGAACCCCGATGGTTCTTCTGTCGAGTATGTGAATCGTTATGCGCAACAGGTGGAAGCGATTATTACCACCATTCCAGAGCGTACTCATCACTTCAGCATCACGGGGTTCCCCAGTGAAACCAACTCGCTGAACTTTGTTCGCCTGCAAAACTGGGAAGATCGTAGCCGCTCTCAACAAGAGATCGCGGCGGAATTGACGGGGCGCATCTTTGCTGGGGTGCCAGGCAATATGTCCTTTGCCATCAACCTGCCCTCACTCGGCCAGAGTTTTATCTCTCGCCCTGTTGAGTTCATCGTCAAAACCACTGGAGATTATGATGATCTCAAGGTGATCACCGATGCCTTGCTGGAAAAGATCAGCACCAATCCGAACTTCCAGCAGGTGGATACCGACCTCAAGCTGAACAAGCCGGAGCTTAGAGTCACACTAAATCGTGATAAGGTCGCTGAAGCGGGCTTAAATGTGGCCGATGTTGGACGCAGTCTGGAAACCTTTATGGCCGGTCGTAAACTGACCCGCTTTAAACGTGATGGTGAGCAATATGATGTCATCCTGCAGGTTGCCGATGAGCTGCGTCAAACGCGTGATGATATGGCCAATGTTTATGTGCGTGCCGCCACAGGCGAGATGATTCAGCTCAGTGGTTTAATCACGATTGAAGAAACGGTGGCGCCTCGTGAGTTGAATCACTTCGACAAACTGAAAGCCGTCAAGATTCAATCCATGCTTACGCCGGGTTACAGCCTGGGGGATGCACTGGATTTCCTGGAGGCGGCGCTACAAGAGGTGGCACCGGAGGCTCTGTACGACTACGCCGGTCAGTCGCGTGAGTTCAAAGAATCGAGCAATGCGATGCAAACCACCTTTGTACTCTCCTTGATCTTTATCTTCTTGGTCTTGGCCGCGCAGTTTGAGAGCTTTAAGAATCCGCTGATTATTATGCTGGCGGTTCCACCGGCTTTAACCGGCGCACTGATGGCCCTCTATTACTCAGGCGGCAGCCTCAGCATTTACAGTCAAATCGGTTTAATCACGCTCGTGGGCCTGGTGACAAAACATGGTATCCTGATCATCGAATTTGCCAACCAACTACAGGATAAAGGCGTGGCATTGCGGGAAGCGATTATTGAAGCGGCCTCCTTGCGTTTACGTCCGATTCTCATGACCACCGGTGCGACGGTACTCGGCACCCTGCCCTTGGCGATGGCTTTTGGAGCCGGTGCCGAGTCGCGCCAACAGATTGGCTGGGTCATCGTCGGTGGCATGCTCTTGGGAACACTATTAACCCTGTTTGTGATTCCGACTATTTACAGTATTTTTGGTCAACGTAACTTCCGTCAGGTAGAGCCAGATTATGATTAAAAAACATGTGTTGCCCGTATTGATCGGGTCGGTACTGACGGCAGGATCCGCTTATGCGGGTCCCCTGGCCGATCTATACCGCCTAGCCTTAGAAAATGATCCACAACTCAAACAAGCCGAAGCGCAGTTTATGGCCGGGCAGGAAGCCCCGATTCAGGGGCGTGCGGCCTTATTGCCGAGCGCCGGTTTAACGGCCAACACCTCGGATTCCTCTGCCGGTAGCCGCAGCAGTGGTTACAGTGTCAGCCTAACCCAACCCCTGTTTGCCGCCAGCGACTACTACAACTTCAAACGCAGTGAGCTCCTTGCAGAACAAGCCACCCTGCAGTTTGACCTCGCTCAGCAGCAGCTGATACAGCGCAGCATTAACGCTTATTTAGGGGTACTGCGTGCGCAGAGCACTTTGGATAATGCCCTGGCACAAGAGCGTGCTCTACAGCGCCGCTTAGAGCAGGTCAATGCACAGTTTGAGGTGGGCCTCATCGCCATTACCGATGTGCAAGAAGCTCAGGCCAGCTTTGATAATGCCGTCGTCTTACGTATCGATGCCGAAGGAGCTCTGGAAAATAGCTTTGAAGCTCTGGAGCGCCTGGCCGGAAGTAGCGTGGCACAGGTTGCCCCCCTACGTGCAGATTATCCAATTCAATCCGTTGAACCCACGACCCCCGCACTCTGGTTAGAAAAAGCCTTACAAGGCAACTTAGAGCTGCGCTTGGCCGATCTACAATCAGATGCAGCACGTCGTAATGTACAAAGTAAACGAAGCGCCCACCTACCTAGCGTTAACCTCGGCCTGAGCCACCAAAACAGCCGTATCCACGGCGACAGCTCACGCTCAGGCTGGGAGGATGATAACCGCATCTCTCTAAATTTAAGTTTGCCGCTATATGCCGGAGGTGCCATCAGTTCGGCACAACGCCAAGCTGAACATGAGCAGATCGCCAGTGGCCACTTTGTTGAAGACACCAAGCGAGCCGTCACTGAAACCACGCGTTCGTTATTACGGACTTTGCAAACCAGTGTGCAGAGTGTGAAGGCACGCGAACAAAGTATCTTGTCACGTGAAACCGCCTTACGCGCCACCGAAGAAGGCTTTAATGTTGGCACACGTAATGTGGTGGATGTGTTACAAGCCGAACAAGCCTTGTATGAAGCGAAATTGGCCTATGCCAATGCTCGTATCGATCACATTCTGGCATTGTTCAACTTCAAGCAGACCCTAGGCACGCTCAGCCCAAGCGATTTGATTGCGCTTGATGAGTGGCTGGATCTGGATGCGGACAGTTTAATTTCCGATCTCTAAATCCCTCCACCCAGCATTCGATCAATGCACGGTGGGATTATCTTCGTCGCTCTCAGGCAGGATAATCTCACCGCTCGCATCCAGTGCCAAAGCGCCCATCTCTTCTGCGATATCCAACAACTGCTGTAGGAGCAGCTGGGTTAAATGCAGACCAACAATCAAACCCGCCGGTGGATTGTCACCTAGCACTTCGGGATCTAAACGCTCATCTTGGCGCAATGCCAACAAGATCGGACTTTCTTGTAATAAAGGCCCAAGCTCATCCGGGGTCAGCAGGGTATGTTCAGACGCCATCTGTAAAGCCAGGGCATAAGCCTGATGGGGCTCTGAGTTCAAACGCTCAACAAAAGCCTCTTCCGCCGTTTGAAAAAGACGACTTAAGCGGCTTTGCTGATGTCCAAGGACGGGCGGTGCCAGACTAAAATCGGTGTACTGCACCGGCTCTATCTTATCCAACTCTTCGGCAGCAACTAGAATCTGCCCGGTCTCATCGGCCTGTAACCAGCCATGCTTCACAGCAATCACCAACAAGCCTTCCAGGGCAGAGGCAAAGATATTACTGTAAATAATGGCGCCCACTGAAGGCTGTTCGATCTCTTTCGGATCTTCAATCAGATCATAGGCGCGCGCCGCCAAGAGTTTGGGTTCTTCCGCCACCATACGTGCCAAAACTTCAGCGCTCGGCATCAGCTGGCGATGCACCAGAGCATGCGCGGTCACATAGGGTTCGGGGTGAGACTGACGCTCCAGAGCTTCCAAATACAGGGCCCCCAGGGATTCTAGCTGTGATGCCAGATAGCTTTGCATACGGTGGCTCCGCAGTGAATTAATGAAGGGTGATGCCGACAGGCTGAACGCTGTCTTTGAGCTGGTCAAAGGCTTCGCGCAGGGAAGCCAGAGGCATTAAACCAAAATCAAGAGGGTCGACCGGCAACTCATACCAGTCTAACGACCAAATACGCGTCATCAGTTCATATTCCCCGATGAGGGCATCCAGTAGGATCATCACGGCTTCAACGCGTGGATCAATTTCCAAGATATCGGGAAGGTCCGCCATATATACGCTGAGCTGTAACTTACCCTCGATCAAACGCAAGGAGCACCAGAATTCACTAATTTCGCATTGCTCATCACCGAGATTCACACAGGCGGGAACAGGATTACAGCGCTCATTAAAGGCGCGAAAAGCGATGCCCTTTAGCTCAGGCGCCGCACTGACCAAACTTAATACCGAATGGATGGACTCTGGATAACCATCGCAGCCAAAGACCATTTCGACCGGCCCCTCACCCTCTTCACGTTCAAAATGAAAGGTAAGATTACGATCAATACTCTGCAAGATGCTGCGGTAGTGTTCCAGCAACACATCGGCATCAAAATGGTTAGCATTCTGGCTGTCGAGCAGCTGCTCGAGCGTTTCTTCCAGTTGATCCCAGAAATTTTCGATCTGTTCAGAGTTATACATGCATGTCACGTATTAGGTTGTCCTAGTCAGTTACAGACAAAAGCTCAGGTGCGTGGAACGACAACACCTGTCTGTCCCTGATATTTACCGTTGCGATCCTTGTAAGAGGTTTCACACATTTCGGCGGCACCGAGGAACAGCATCTGCGCCACCCCTTCATTGGCATAAATACGTGCTGGCAAAGGGGTGGTATTGGAGAACTCCAGCGTGACATGGCCTTCCCACTCAGGCTCTAGCGGGGTGACGTTGACGATGATCCCGCAACGCGCATAGGTGCTTTTACCCAAGCAAATGGTCAAGACATCGCGTGGAATACGAAAATACTCAACCGTCCGCGCCAAGGCAAAGGAGTTCGGCGGAATGATACAAACATCAGACTGCACATCGACAAAGCTGCGCTCATCAAAATGCTTCGGATCCACTATCGTCGAGTTGATATTGGTGAAGATTTTAAATTCATCGGCGCAACGCACATCGTACCCATAGCTGGAGGTACCATAAGAAACGATGGGCTGATTGTTGACGCGACGCACCTGATTAGGCTCGAACGGCTCGATCATGCCCTTCTCTTGCGCCATCTGACGAATCCAACGGTCTGACTTGATACCCATAGACACTCACAGTAAATCGGTTGGCAAATTGACCGCCTAGTTTAACGCTTTCGGCAAAAAAAAGCCGCCCCTTTTTCAGAGGCGGCAGATAAGCCTGATACTTAACTCACTGGGCACTTTTCGTGGAGAAAAGTGTGATCCTTCAGTCTTCTATGACAGAAAGATTGGGGGAGAAGTTCCGCGCTTCTTCTAAATTTTTCACTTCTTCGACTAAACGTCGAGCAATCGCACGATAATGCTGCGCGACAGAGCTTTCTGGATCCGCAATCACACTCGGACGTCCGGCATCAGTTTGCTCACGGATGCTCGCCTGCAAAGGCAACTGACCAAGCAGCTGAGTCTGATATTCACGTGCTATACGCTCACCGCCACCGGTCCCAAAGATCGCCTCTTCATGTCCACATTGGCTGCATTGATGCAGACTCATGTTCTCCACTACACCGAGCACGGGAATCTCGACCTTACGGAACATCTCAATGCCTTTTTTACAATCCAGCAAAGCAATATCCTGAGGTGTGGTGACAATGACAGCGCCGGTGACTGGGACTTTTTGTGACAGGGTCAGCTGAATATCTCCGGTGCCTGGCGGCATATCAACGATCAGATAATCCAACTCTTGCCAATTGGTCTGCATGATCAATTGCTGCAAAGCCCCAGCGGCCATCGGGCCGCGCCAGACCATCGGCGTGGACTCGGTAATCAAAAAACTCATCGACATGGCTTTAATGCCCTGTGCCGTGATGGGTTTGAAGTAGTTATTTTCATCCGCCTGAGGCCGCACCCCGTCGGCCACACCCAGCATCATGCCCTGACTCGGACCGTAAATATCCGCATCTAGAATACCGGTTTCAAACCCTTCTGCCGCCAACGCCAGCGCCAGATTCACTGCCGTGGTGGATTTACCCACCCCACCCTTGCCAGAGGCCACGGCAATAATATGTTTCACTTTTTGAAGCCCGCTGGGTTTCGCGGCGTCGTGTACTGCAACCATAGCTTTACTCCTCTATCGCTCGCTGAGTGCGGCGCCCCAATAACCTAGTAAATTACTCAGAGATTAGCAAGTCACTCGGTACGACGACGCAGAAAAACACCCGCCTCCATATGATGGGTGTAGGGGAACTGATCAAAAAGCGCACAGCGCTCAATCTGGTGCGTGCGACAGAGGCTTTCCAGATTGTCTACCAACGTTTCTGGGTTACAAGAGATGTAAAGGATCGTCGGGTACTCCGCCACTTGGCTGACGGTTTGTGCATCCAGCCCGGCACGCGGAGGATCCACAAACACGGTTTGGAAATCACACGCGGCTAAGTCCAGACCCGCGACTTTTCGTGTTTCCTTTTCACCGCGCAAGACCTGAACGAGATCCTCAGAGGGCATACGCAGCACATCGATATTGTCTATCGCGTTCACGGCAATGTTGTATTCTGCTGAGCGCACTGACTCTTTCGAGATTTCTGTGGCTAGGACGCGGCGAAAATTCTGCGCTAGCGGCAGGGTGAAATTGCCGTTGCCACAATAAAACTCGAGGAGATCACTGCGCTTTTGAACTTCATCGGTCACCGCTAAAGCCCAGGTGATCATCTTGCGATTCACTTCAGCATTGGGTTGGGTGAAGCTGTTTTCCGTTTGCTTAAACTGATAATCACGCCCCCGTATGTTGAGTGTTTCCAACACAAAATCACGATCGAGTACGGTTTTATGTTTGCGTGAACGGCCCACAATATCGATTGCAAAACGCTCACGCAGGGGCCGAACCGCCGCCTCCCACTCGGCGCCAATTGCACGATGGTAGAGTAAAGACACTAACAGCTCGCCGGAAAGGGTACTGAGAAAATCGACCTGAAAAAGTCGATAACGCAGCTCTTTTTGCGCTTTTAAAGCCTCCAACAAGGCAAACATCACACTGTGAATGCGCTCAGAAACCATCGGGCATTCGCTTAGAAACACCTTGTCATGTTTGCTACCAGGTTGGAACATCACATAGTGCAGCTCGTCCTCATCATGCCAGGTGCGAAACTCTGCACGCATGCGATAGTGCTTAGGTGGTGAACTAAAAACTTCTAACTCAGGAGCAGAGAACTTCGCCAACATCTGCTGCAAACGCGCACTTTTGCTCTGCAACTGCGCGTCATACTGCGCGGGATCAACTTCGGGAAGTGCCATCATCTGCCTCGTCTAGTGAAATAAGCCGGCAATTTTAACAGTGCACACTCAGGCTGTCTAAAGCCGGATTCGGCGCCGGGAAAGATCGGCTGGGCGGTTCATTAGCAGGCAAATTCAGCGTAGAATCCAACACCTTAGTTAGTTGCAACCGAATTCACGCAGAGCACACCATGACCGAGACCAGCCGCAAGATTCTTGTCACCAGCGCCCTTCCTTACGCCAATGGCCCCATCCACCTCGGCCATATGGTGGAATATATTCAGACCGATATCTGGGTACGCTTTCAAAAACAGCGCGGCAACTCGTGTGTCTATGTCTGTGCCGATGATGCGCACGGCACACCGATCATGCTGAAAGCGGATCAACTCGGGATGACGCCTCAAGCGTTGATCGATCAGGTCAGCCAGGAGCACCAGCGTGATTTTTCCGGCTTTATGGTGAACTTTGATAACTACTACTCCACACACTCTGAAGAGAACCGTGAGTTTTCTGAGCTGATCTACAAGCGCCTGCGCGAGGCCGGACATATCAGCCGCCGCACGATTACTCAAGCCTATGATCCGGTCAAAAATATGTTCCTGCCGGATCGTTTCATTAAAGGTGAGTGCCCTAAGTGTGGCGCCAAGGATCAGTATGGTGATTCCTGTGAAGCCTGCGGTGCAACCTATCAACCGACTGAACTCAAAAATGCCTATTCAGCGGTTTCCGGTGCGACCCCCATCGAAAAAGAGTCTGAGCACTACTTCTTCAAACTTGGCGACTTTGATGCGTTTTTACGTGACTGGGTGCAAGAGCATGTGCAGAGCCAAATGATTCATAAGCTGAATGAATGGTTTGAGTCTGGTCTGCAAGAGTGGGATATCTCACGTGATGCGCCCTATTGGGGCTTTGAAATCCCCGATGCGCCGGGTAAATATTTCTATGTTTGGCTGGATGCGCCCATCGGCTATATGGCCAGCTTTAAAAACTGGTGTGACAAACAGGGCGTCAATTTTGATGAGTATTGGCAAGAGGGCTCCGAGGCTGAACTTTACCATTTCATCGGTAAGGATATTGCCTATTTCCACACCCTCTTTTGGCCCGCTGAGTTAAAAGGCGCAGGTTTTCGTACGCCAACCGGTGTTTTCTGTCACGGTTTCTTAACCGTCAACGGTCAGAAGATGTCCAAGTCACGCGGTACTTTTATCATGGCCGATACCTATCTTCAGCACCTGCGCCCGGAATATCTGCGTTATTACTTTGCCTCCAAACTCAGCTCAGGCATTGATGATATCGACCTCAACCTGGAAGATTTCCGTCTGCGTGTGAATGCCGACCTGGTCAACAAAGTGGTCAACCTGGCCAGTCGTTGTGCTGGATTTATTCAGAAAAAGTTTGCCGGTGAGCTGGATAGCCAACTGGCTGATCCCGCACTCTATGCTGAAGCCCTGGCCGCCGGTCAGAGTATCGCTGAGGCCTATGAGAAGCGTGAATATGCACGAGCGATGCGTGAAATCATGCATCTGGCTGACAAGGCCAACCAATATATTGATGCGGCAGAGCCTTGGGTTTTAGCCAAACAGGAGGGCCGTGAAGCTGAGGTTCAGGCCAGTTGCACTCAGGGTATTAACCTCTTCCGTGTCATCATCAGTTATCTCGCACCGGTCTTACCCCAGGTGGCTGAAGAGACAGCTGCCTTCTTGAATATTGACAGCTGGGATTGGAACGCGATTGAACAACCTTTGCTAAATCACCGTATCAATGCATTCAAACCCCTGATGCAACGTGTAGATCCGGATGTGGTGGAGCGCTTGATTGCCGACTCAAAACAAACCCTACAAGCCAGTACTGAGTCAACAGCGCCAGCAGCCGTGGCCACAGAACTGAGCAAAGATCCGCTTGCCGAAACCATCGAGTACGCGGACTTCGCTAAGGTTGACCTGCGTGTGGTACGCATTGCAGCAGCTGAAGCGGTAGAAGGTGCGGATAAACTCCTGCGCCTGACTTTGGATCTGGGAGGTGAAACGCGTCAGGTCTTTGCTGGTATCAAATCAGCATACCGTCCAGAAGATCTGGTGGGTAAACATACGGTGATGGTCGCCAATCTTGCGGCACGCAAAATGAAGTTTGGTGTCTCAGAAGGTATGGTGTTAGCCGCAGGCCCTGGTGGTGAGGATCTCTGGATTCTTGAGCCCCACGCCGGTGCACAAGCGGGGATGCGGATACGTTAAGAAACTCAGGAGCGGGCATGAAATCCAAAGACTTGCGAACCACCTCAGATAGTCAAGCGATCGATCTGTTTATTCAGCAAGTCCAATCCCTGCCCAGTGTGCGCACGCAACTGGGCCGTTTAATTTTTGCTTTAGATGCCACGGCTAGTCGTGAGCACACCTGGGATCAAGCCTGCCAGCTGCAAAGCGAGCTTTTTCTGGCCACTCAGCCACTCGGGGGATTGAGTGTCCAGCTCTGCTATTACCGTGGCTTTGGTGAATTTCATGCCAGTCCTTGGTTAACCAATACACAAAGCCTCCTACAGCAAATGAATGCGGTGAGCTGCTTGGGTGGACACACCCAGATCGCCAAAGTCCTCAAACAAGCCCTCTTGGAGACACGCAAAGAAGCGGTCAAAGCCGTGATCCTAGTCGTGGACTCCTGTGAAGAAAGCCTTGATCACCTCTGCCAATTGGCCGGTGAACTGGGACTTTTACGCACTCCGCTCTTTGTCTTTCATGAAGGGCAGGATGCCCAAGCAAAACGAGCATTTGAACAGCTGGCACGTCTATCCGGCGGCGCTTACGCGCCCTTTGATTCGCACAGCCCAGGCACCCTCAAAGCTCTGCTGTCTGCCGTAGCCGTCTTTGCAACAGGTGGCCATAAAGCGCTGCAGGATTTTAGCCGCCATCAGGGCGCTGAGATCAGACGTCTGTCGCAGCAACTCAAAGGCCCGACTTCTTAGAGGCGATACATTTATGCATCCTTTTGCCCTACTGATTCTGGGACTAATTGCTCTACTGGGCATGCTCTGGTTTCGGCAACAGCCGCCCGGGCAAAAACGCTTGGCACTCGTCAAAGTTGTTCTTGTTCTCGCTATTCTGGGCTTGGTCTATCTAAGTATCAGTGGCCGTTTTCATTGGCTGGGCGCGCTGCTCGCTTTAGGTTTGCCCTTTATTCAAAAACTCATCCCCTGGCTTTTGCGTCTTTTACCCTTTCTGCATATCTGGCAACGCAACCGTCCGGCGCGACAGCCGCAAAGCCAGAGCGGTGCGCAATCACGCGTCACTACTGCCTTTCTAGAGATGACGCTCGATCATGCTTCCGGTGTCATGCATGGACGTGTTCTGCAGGGCAATCTGCAAGGACGCAGTCTCGCAGAACTTTCCGAACAAGAGTTTATTCAACTGCTACAAATCTGTCGGCAGCAGGACAGTGATTCAGCCCGCCTCCTGGAGACCTACCTAGATAAGCGTTTTGGGGAATCTTGGCGTGTGGATGATCCGATCCACTGCGAAGATGAATCACCATCCAACGCATCGCAGAACCTCAGCCGTAGCGAAGCCTATGCCATTCTGGGTCTGGAACCGGGCGCTAGCCGCGAAGAGATTATCCAAGCGCACCGACGTTTAATGCAAAAAATGCATCCTGATCGTGGCGGCAGTGATTGGTTAGCGGCACGCATCAATGAAGCCAAAAAAATCCTACTGAGTAAGAACTATCCTTAGTCACCACACGTAATCTGATTCAGAACATACAGGTTTCAGATTGTGGGAGATAAAGCGGTATGAAGGTTTCTTTACATGAAGTACAAAAAGGACAACTGGCTATTGAGCGGTTGATTTTGCGCTCCTTTGAATGTGAGATTTACCTTGTTTCGATTGAAGAGAAAACGCGCGGTGAATTAATCGTGTGTGATCCCCAAGGCAGTCCTTTGAGCTTTCGCAGCCAACTCGATGCCAAAAAACCTTTCAAAGGCCTCGGCATCACGCGCACCGAACTGCATCACCAAAGCCCGTATAATGAAATGATCGGCATTGCAGTCAATCCAGTCGAACCTATGCAGGTGAAAATCGCCAATCCTGATCAGGATTACTCTTAATCCTTTAGTTCCTTTAGAACATCCTCCTTCACACACTAGGTGCTTGAGGTTTTCGACTCGCACCTAGTCTCCAACCTGACCAGAAAACGCTCAAGGCACAGGAAAACGTGATCCGGCGCGCCAAGGCAAAGGATCCCCTGTCGGCACCAGCTCTAACCCCCCCTCACCATAAAGGGGATGAAAACCGACTAAACGCCAACCGCCTGCACCACTAGGACGCATAACTAAGGCTTCTTGCCGTGTTTCCATACCTTTTTCCAACTGCTCCAGCGTTAACAGCAAACGGCCGTTTTCCAGCAATTGCCAGCGCCCCAGATGTATTTCGATCGGCTGGTCATTCAGATAATCCTCTTGCCAACGCAACTCACCCTCTGGACTGAGGCTCACCTCAATCGCTCGTGTTTGGATCTTTTGCGGTAGACGGTAACGACTGGACAGCGACAAACGCTGCAGATCACCACGGCGTGCACAGCCATTATATTCACGCCGATCCAGCTGTAACTGAGCCTGCAATCCATACCACTGGCCCTGCATGTCCACACAGGGTGCATTTTTAACGCGCAAACTGGCGCGATGACGCACTCTCTGCTGACGTTTAATCTCCGCTTCCCATAACCAATCACTGCCTTCACGGCTGAAGTCGATGGCATTAAACCGCAGGGTTTGCAGTTTTTCAGGGAAGTTGAGCAGAAGCTGCTGCTCTTTTAATTCCAGCTGCCAAAACTCAGGTTGAGTGCCACCCGCAACCAGCAGATTGCCCGGAAGATGTTGTTGACAGCCTTTGGGATCGTCCACCAGCAAGCGCCATTCTGGGCGTGCTTCGCCACGCTGACGCCACTCAGCATAAAGAGGACGTTGATCGGCGGCCAAACGCTGGTATACGCGCTGCATATTGCGGCTTAAAACGATCGCCTCCCAGGCAGATGACTGACAAGCCCGCCACAACCAACTACCCTCTTCCTGCAACAGCCAACCGCGCTGATAGACTTCATCAGACGCAGGCCTTTGCCCAAGACTGACACAGCCTTGCAAAGCCGCCAGCACCAGCATCCCAACCAGCCATCTTCCTGATGTTTTTAGCATTAACGCGAAAGCTCCAGACTACTGGTGACAATTTGCACCACATCCAAAATGGTCCCGCGCCCTTCCATCACACGCAGAATACGATCACCCAAAACGATCAATTCAGCACCTTCCTGACGTCCACCGAGGCGGCGTAAGACATCGGGTGGCAAACGATCAGAGTAGGCATACAAAGAAGGATCTAACACCTCGCCACGTGCTAATTTCATTTGCCAGCCCGGTGGCAAACTGCCCCCACGTGCTAATTTTTTCTGTAATCCAGGCGGCAGGGCTTTCATCCCTCCACGTACCGGATCTACATCCTGGCTGGGCAAACCAAAGTATTCTTCTAGGACAATACGAATCAGGCGGTTACGCTCCGATTCATTTAACGGCGCCAGCAGGCCATTGCTTTCGTAATCCCGCTCCTGCTCAGTTCGACGCTCTCGAACCGACTCCCGCGAATCCGAACGACGCGAGCCAACCTCTTTGCCACGCTCTTGTTGAGCCCCCGGAGGACCTGCCCACTCAGGACGCTGCGCCTCAGCTTGCAAGGCCGCCAGACTCAGCGCCAAAAAAAGAAGTGTGTATTTCATCGACATAACTCCTCGTTATTTCTGATCACGCTTTGCTCTTAATCACGCTGCGCGTTCATCAATCCTATCTGTTTGGCGACTTTTCGGGTCTGACCCAAACTCTCATCAGAGTATAGGCGTCAGATCTTAAGCTGACCTGAACTAAGTGCCGTGATTTGCTCTCTGCTAAACACAAGTTTTTGTGGCCGACTCAGCGTGACGGATTAGATTCGACAAAGTTTCCGCCACACAGTGGCGTAAGCGTTCGACTTGCTGTTTTGGACCCAAGCCTTGGCTGAGGTGCACTTGAGCAGCTGTCTGTAAGCGCAGCAGACGGTTCAACATCAGCTCCCAATCCTGATCGGAAAAGCACTTCAGTGAACTAGTCGGCACGGCGGAATCGGTGAGTGGTTCGGCTAATGGATGAACGGATAAACAGGATGAGTGAACTCTGCCTTCTTGTCCAAGAAGTGCAATCAACCAGTCCTGTAACTCCAACAGACTGCTTTCCAGCCCGCGTTCGGCCCAGGCAAAACCTGCCAATCGTTCCAGTGTTTGCTGACTCAGAGGGGTTGGCGCATAACGTGCCGCCAAGGCAGCACGAATTAAATAAGACGGCAATACTTCTCCCTTAGCCAAGCGCAGGCGCAGATATTGCGTTAAGCGCTCCTGAGCCTGCGGCAGCCAAGTGTTGAGGTGTAGCTGCAAAGGTTTGAACATCAACAGGGGCCAACTGCCCGTGACCGCATCCTGCTGTTCACCCAAGCGCAGCGGAGCGTAAGCTGCCGCCTGCCAAAACGCGACAACCCCGACCTCGGCGGCAAAGCTGGTCGCCACATAATCTAAGCTTAAAGCCTTCGCCTCCTGCTCCATCGCCTGCAACAACCTAAAGCCTAAACCCTGGCGTTGAGCCTCTGGATGCACAGCAATACGCATGACTCGCCAACCTCGCCAGGAGGCAGCCTCTTGCCAGCCCTCTTGAGCGATGAGTATCTGGCTGATCAGATCCCCTTTTGGGCGTCTACGGCCCTGCCAAATTGCTTGTGCCAGCTCAGGTTCTATCCCCCCCTCTGGCGCCAACCAGAGAGTTGCCAGAATCTGCTGCTGAGGATTTCTCAGCACCCGAATCTGCATACCCGGACTATCTAAAAGTAGGCGCAGATCATTCGGGGTGGTGCGATAGTGGGCGGCGATCAACAGGCCAAAAATTTCGCGCAAGGTCGCGCTATCCTGGCATAAATCCTCAGGTGCCAAGGCAAGATAACTTAGATCTTGCCACTCAATTGGGGCGGCTTGCAGCACGTCAGCCGGTTGGGCATCGAGCAATAAAAGCTGATGATACAGCGCTTCAAACGGATCTCCTGCTGGCCAGCGTATCGGCTGCTGCAATGTCCACTCCTGAAACTGGGGGGCCACTTTTTGTAATTCCTGACGAAAACGCAGCGCAAACCCCCGCCCATTGCCCTCATAACCTTTCAGAGTGGTGGCAAACACCACGCGTGGGTAGCGCTGTAGGCAGGTACTGAGAAAGCTCACCGGCAAGGCGGCAGCTTCATCAATAATCAACAGATCCGCAGACTGGTGCGCTTGCAAGAGCTGCCCCGGCGTCAGGTACTGCACCTGCGTCTGGGCATCCGCCAGCATGGCGAACAGGGCCCCCACGGCAGCCGCCTCAGGAGCCGTCACCTGAACTTGCCAGTTCTCTGCCTGCTGCGTTCTTAAGGCTAAACCTAAAGAGCTGCTTTTACCCCGGCCACGATCCGCCGAAATCACCGCAACCGAACGTTCGCTTCGCCACAACTGCGTCAGACGGCTCACCAGTTGCGCTTGCTCCTCGGTCAAATAGGGAGCTGGCACTGACGCGCCCGACAGCCAAGGATTTTCCGGCACGGGCAAATAGCGCAGCTCCAGCGCATCCTCAGGTACAGAGGTGAAACCTATCATCTCAGCCACCTGCGTGGCCGCCAGCAACTGTTGGCTGAGATGCTTCAGAAATGCACTCGGCCCCGATCTTGCCGGCTGGCTTCCGCGAGCAACGGCCTGGGTTTCCAGATCTGCACTCTCAGGCCAGGCCAGAAGTGGCGGAGTCAGGAGGATAAAGCATCCACCCCCGACCAAGGTTCCAGTGATCTGTGCAAAAGCGTTGGGATGAAAGCTCTGGTGCGCATCAAACAGTATTAAACGCTGCTCAGTGCCCAGATAGCGTTGCAGTTGACGTGGGTTTTGCGCCGGCAACTGCAAAAGCGGCGTTAACCCGACAAGCAGGGCCTCACTTTCCGCCAGCGCCAAGGCTCTGAGTAACTTCTTAAGATATATTTCGCGCTTTTCAGAGGGACAACTGAGCCAATAGAACTGCCGGAACATCGCACGCGCAGGCGGTTGAGGGTGTCGAAGTGAAGTGGGTGGCAAGCTGGACATCAGAGGGTATAGGTTAGACTGAAATCGGCAATCTCTTCGGCGTGGAAGTGTACTTCTCCAGCACGACTTTGCAGCGCTTCCTGCAGCAACGCCTCTAACTTCTCAGAAGCATAGACCGCATTCAAATTGGCGCTGGGCTGAAAGGTACACGCCACCAAGGTAATCTGGACCGAAGCATTCGCAAAGACTTCCTTAAGATGGGTATGACAATGCTGAGCAAAACTCTCCGCTTGTGCATTGGTGGCGGGCAACAACATAGCTAAACCATTGGCCTCCACCTGCCCTAACTGATCACCGGGGCGCGCCAGCTTTTGACGCAAGATGGCGGCGCTCTGTTGCGTAAACACACTCAGCTCACCGGCCTCATGGAGGAGCTCAAAATGCACCTTCATCAACGTTAGGGGCATGAACTCACGCACCGCCCGGCGGCACTCCACTTCAAGTTGATGCAAAAAAGGATCAGCTTTTAAGGCACCGGTCTGGGTATCCGTTGGACTCAGCTGCGCAATTTCTTGTTCAGCCCAATGACGATAGGCCTGAAATGCCTGACGTAGCTTCCATAGATAAAGGCCCAGCCCAAATGAGAGACAGAGAAGAAAAGCGAGCAGATAGGGCATCAGACTCTGGAACACGCTTTCTCCTCTGCTTGACTTGGATTATTCTGTATGACCCTCAAAGCTTATAGTGAAGAGTGCTGAAATTGAAGCCAAAAATAATCTCTGCAGGAGCAGCACATGATTGATTTATATACCTGGGGCACACCAAATGGCCATAAGGTTTCCATAATGCTGGAAGCCTGTCGCCTGCATTACTCTGTGCACCCCATCAACATTCTCAACAACGAGCAGTTTAATCACCACTTCCTGCAGATCAGCCCCAACAATAAAATCCCAGCCATCATTGACCATGATGGCCCCGATGGTGAACCCATCACCCTATTTGAAAGTGGCGCTATTCTCATTTATCTGGCAGATAAAACCGGTGAATTTTTGGCCAGCAAGGGGGCCAAACGTTATGAGACCCTGCAGTGGCTGATGTGGCAAATGGGAGGATTTGGTCCCTTTTTAGGTCAGGCTCATCACTTTAACCGTTTTGCTCCAGAACCTGTGCCCTATGCCATACAACGTTATAACCAAGAAGCCCAGCGCTTATGGAGCGTACTCGATAAGCAGCTCTCAGGACGGCGTTTTATTGTGGATGACCTCAGCATTGCGGATTTTGCCATCTACCCTTGGGCCGCACGTTATGCCTGGCAGGAGATCCAGCTCGAAGCCTTTCCCCAGGTCGCACAATGGATGGAGCGGATGCAAAACCTGCATTTTGTACAAAGAGGCTTACAGGTTCCATAATGAGATGGTGTGCAGCCTGCTAAGGGCACACTGAACCTAGCGAGGAGTGCAGAAGGATGCTGGCGGCTAAGGTCATAGGCCATCGAGGAATTGCCTCGCTGGCACCTGAGAATACATTGGCTGGCATTCATCTGGCGGCAGAGCTGGGTGTGGAGTGGATCGAACTGGATGTCACGCTGCTGGGTGATCGCACGCCCGTCCTCAGCCATGATGCCGATCTACAGCGCTGCGCTGGACTGCCCAAAAAATTACGCGAATTACAGCATACAGATCTTAGCAAACTTGATGTCGGCAGCTGGTTCTCCGAGGACTATCGTGGCGAGGTGCTGCCTAAGCTGGAACAGGCATTGAGCTTAATTGCACACCTGGATATTGGCGTCAATCTGGAACTCAAACCCTATGGCTGGTCGGCACAGCGTCTGGCTGAAGCCGTGAGCCAAGCCTTGGAATCCACCCCCCTGCCGCGCCACCGTGTTATCCTCAGCTGCTTTGAGATGGAGCCTCTCTTCACGCTTAGACACCTGCATCCCGATTGGTTATTAGCGCCTCTATATGCCAAGCTGCCACCAGACTGGATGCAGCAAGCCCACCAGCTCGGCGCCTTAAGCCTCCACTGCGACTGGCAGGGCTTAAGTGAAACGGAGATTCACCAGATTAAAGCCTGTGATTATGAGCTGTATCTGTACACCTGCAACGACCCTGAGCAGGCCGAACAATTTTGGCAGTTAGGGGTAGAAGGCATTTTCAGCGACTACCCCCAACTCATGCCCGTACCATCGCTGCGTTAAGGTTAAGCGGACTCGCCCAGCAAAACCAACAAGCTTTTTGGCAAAGCCAGTTTACGAGCGCGTAAGCGTGGCAGCACACGTTTATACAACAGCTCCTCTTCAGACACCCCTTGTAAACCCAGCACAGCCAAATAATCGTCTAACAACAAGGGTTGCTGAGTCGGTGTCTGTTGATGCAAACGCTCACAAAAACGCTCCGCCAAATAGAGCAAAGCCACGGCGACACGTGCCATTTCTGGAACCTTTTCAGGCACTGCAAACTCAGGATAAAAACGATAATCGATCGCAGCACAGAGACTCTCAGGGAGATTCCAGGAACGCAAGAGCTCGGCACCGACACTGGCGCTATCCAGTCCCAAGAAAACACTGGCCAGACGCGGGTTCTGCATTTTCAACAGTTCAATCACCATCGCACCGATTTCATACATCAAGCCCAGTGTCGCCATCTCAGACGGCTTGCCTAAACCGGCCTCTTGCGACAGGCTAAACACCAGATGCGAAATCTCTATCGAGCGTGTACAGGTGTCACGGAAAAAATCTGTATCCGGCATCGTCTGGCGCATACTATCCGCCATGATCACCTGATACACACTTTCAAAACCCATTAGACTGATCGCATGATTCACATCGGAAATTTTTTGCTGCAGGCTGTAGCTGGCCGAATTGATGGTTTTCAGCAAGGTACTGGTCAGAGCGGGATCATTCCGTACCAGCTCAACGATCTCTGTACGTGTTGTGCGCTCATCCAAAAGCTTACTTAAGAGCGTTGAAGTCGATAACGGCAGGCGGGGGAATTTACGAATCACCTGCTGCGCCAGCTCAGTCCGTGCAAAAGCTTGACGATGCTGAGTACGCGCTTGAAATAACATCTCTAACAAACGATTACGTTCGCGCAACAAATCACCAGTGGTAGCATGCAAGGCTTCTAGTTGTTGGAAGTTTTGCTGCTGGATACGATCCAGTAGATAGTGCTGTAAAGACTCCGGCAATTGGGCGTAAGCCTTAACCGGCAAGCTCAAAAGAGTCACGGCCTCCACACTGGTCAGTGGCGTTTGCAGGCGTGTGTGACCGGCTTTAAGATCCGCTTCTGTCCACCAATCTCCGGCTTTTAGGGTCTGTCCCTGGTCTGTCTGTAAGGTGCCTTCACTGACAAAAAGGATACGATCCGCTGCTTGCCCCTTCTGCAAAATCACCTGATTCGGTGCAAATTTTTCAGTCGTCAAATGGTTATAGAGTGGGATCAGATCCGACTCTTTCAGCCCAGGAAATAAAACGGACTTTGGCACTGAGGTTGAGGAACTGACGGCGATGGGCGCAGAATCGTCAGGTGTTTTACGTTTCCATAAACTAAGCATAGAGGGCACCCTGGAGATCGAATTTGAGATTAAATATGGAACAGACAGTGAATGGCATCGAATAGAGTTTAGGCTGAACGTACCGTTTCTCGCCAAGGCGCAAAACGTTTAAACAAGCCTTCACACTCTTCAATCGGTAGGGGCTTACTAAACAGATAGCCTTGGTAGAGGTGACAGCCATAACTTTCCAAACAGGCACGCTGAGCTTCTGTTTCAACGCCCTCAGCAATCACTTGCAAAGACATCGCCTGGCTCATGGCAATAATCGTGCGAATGATCGCATCATCTTCTTCATCTTCTCCCAGATCACGCACAAAGGATTGATCAATCTTAATCTGATCCAACGGCAGACGTTTTAGATACTGCAGTGAAGAATAACCTGTGCCAAAATCATCCATGGAAAAACGCACCCCCAGCGCACGCACACGATGCATTTTTTCAATCGCCGCTTCCACATCCTCCAACACGGCGGACTCCGTCAGCTCCAATTTTAAACCGGTTGGGCGAATCGCATGGGCACTGATCAAACCGATCACTTGATCGGCAAAATCCTCTTGCTGGAACTGACGCGCACTGACGTTGACCGAGAGGGTCAGATCAGCCGTCTCCGCCTGTGCTTGCCAAGTTTTTAATTGGCGACAGGCTTCACTCATCACCCAATAGCCCATAGGCAGAATCAAGCCAGACTCTTCCGCCAGCGGGATAAAGTCTGCAGGTGAAACCAGGCCTCGCTTAGGGTGTAACCAGCGCAACAAGGCTTCGGCTCCGACAGCCTGCCCTTTTGAATCCAACTGCAGTTGATAAAAAAGACGCAACTGCTGTTTTTCCGTCGCTTGGCGCAACTCATTCTCTAAATCGGCACGACGCTCAAGCTCTGTCTGTAATTGCGGATCAAAGAAACAGATGCTGCCTTGGCCGCGGGCTTTGGCTTGGTATTTAGCAATCTCAGCATGTTTCATCAACTGATCAGGCTCTTCATCTAAGCCTGAGAACATCACGATCCCAATCGACACACTCAAATAATGTGAATGCCCAGCTATACGATACTCACGATTTAAACTGGCGCTAATCTTCTGTGCCTGCGCGCGTGCGATACGTGCTGCCATCACTGGCGAATCACTCAAGGACTCCAACAAGATGGTGAACTCATCACCATCCACACGCGCCAGAGATTCATCACTAAAGCCTAAAAAACGCAAACGTTCACTCAAGGTTTTTAAGAAGTCATCACCGGCCTGATGACCACGTGTATCATTTAGCAACTTAAAACGATCCACATCGATCCAGAGCAAGGCACTGCGATTGCGATTACGTTCACAGACGGCAATGGCATGGCGTAGCTTCTCTGCCAGCATACGCCGATTCGGCAATCCGGTGAGGAGATCAAAATAAAGCAAACGATGATTCTCCTCTTCCGCCTGAATCCGTCGCGCAATGGCATCACGAAAACCCAATAAAGCCCCGGCAATACGGCCCAATTCGCCCTTGGAATGCTGCTGCAAGGCCGCCATTTTCGGTAAAACCAGATCTCCTTGTTGATAACGTGCCAAAGCACTTAAAGCGTCCGCGATATCGAGCATGCGACGGCTGATGTACTCCCCTAAAAACATCGCAAGCGCGGAAATAATCAAAATTGCCATCACACTGAAAAATAGAATCTGCGAGAAGAGGGATTCATGGCTGGCGAAATCTTCTTGATGGCGATGGTAAGCTCGCTCAGTCAATAAATTAACAATCCGGTTGGAGAAGATAGAAAAATCGACAAAATTTTGTTGGGCGCGGACAAAGTATTCATCGGCTGTGTCGGCATCAATCGCGGCGATCTCAGTGGCCATGATCACCAGATTACGGAAGCTGGAAAACTCTTGCTGCAAACCCCGTGCAGAGTTGTGGTTAACCTCAAGCAACAAAGCTTCGCTGGCCAACTCATCCACTCTCACTTGCAACACCGCCAACTCATTCACCAGCTGGCTGTGCATACGATAAAGCTGAATGTCGCTCAAGGTGCGTTGACGTGCTCCGGTTAAGGTCGAACTGACACGATTTTGCAGCTGTGCAATTTCACCATTAAATTCCACAGCACGCTGCAGGGTGGCCATATCCAGCACCTGGGTTTCGCTCAAGCGCTGGTATTCAGCACGTAAACTGGTCAGCGAAAAATAACCGACCAAGGCCGCCGCTACCAACATCAGTAGCGCGGGCATAAAGAACATAAACAGAACGGTGCGCGCTGCACGCATGCAAGTTAATCCTTAGTTTTGAGGAGTACAGGCCAGAGCGAGGGCTCAACACTGCCTAAATAGGTAAAACTCGCATTTTCCGGGTCAGGGCGAAAAATCACCAGCGTACCTTCAACAGGAAAATACTCCATCACCTCCACTAGATTGGGGCCATGCGCCACAACAATACGGTTAGAGCCGGGGGTGCTGGGTCGGGAGAGCAAAGCCTGAGTCCGCGCAACGATAGGGATTTTTTCTTCTGATGTCAGTGCCGCCACATAGATCAGATTCGGATCTAGGGTGATTTCATGCTGAGGGAAGACCAGTTGAGAGGTCTCCACCGCTCGGCACAAAGGGCTGGTGTAAATCTCATCATGAGGTAACTCAAACTGACGAATAAAATGACCGATGCGCACCATCAACTCTCGCCCCTCCTCAGTTAAAGGGCGTTGTGTTGCGCAGTCATTAAGATCCACAGGCACCTGATCCGGCTGACGCGCATCCGTTGGACCATGACGCAAGAAGAGCACATACCCCCCTTGTTTAACGCTCTCCAACAACTCAGGTGTCGCAGGAATCAGAGTAAAGTCAGGCTGTTCGGCGAAAGCCCAGACGGGAGAGAGGCAAACTAAACTCAATAGACTACGCAAAAACCAGTGCTTCATAGGCGAGGGCTTATCCATGATTACGCATCCTTTTAGATGTTCCTTAAGTAACCTTACCCGAAAGCATTAATTTTGGAAACTTCAGCCTATCAGATTCCTTTAGGTCACTGACCTGCATCAGAAATCTTCTCAAATTTCTGCCCTGTGTTAAGCTGCCAAGGCATTTTAATGAGACGGTGAACATGCTTAAGATTGCAATTATTGGCAGCGGCCCTGCTGCTTGCTTCAGCGCTGAGATTCTCTCAAGTAAACGCCCAGATCTAGAGATCCATATTTTTGAACGTCTAGCCCAGCCTTTTGGGTTGGTGGAATATGGTGTCGCACCGGATCATGCCATCACCCGCCAAATCAAGCAGAGCTTTACCCGCACCTTAGCAAAACCTCAGATCCACCTGCATACCCAGTGTGAAATCGGTGTGGATCGCAGTTTTGCCTCCTTACAGAGCGAATTCCCCTGGATTCTTATCGCCACCGGCGCACTCGAGGATCGAGCCCTGAAAATTCCGGGTGAACATCTGCCGGGGGTTTATGGCTCTGCCGAGTTAGTCACTTGGTACAATCAACATCCCGAACAAGCAGCCTTGCACCCTAAACTCGGTAAACGCTTAGCCATTATTGGCCAGGGTAACGTGGCTTTAGATCTAGCCCGAGTCCTGTGTAAAACCACTGATGAGATGCAAGAGGCGATCAGCCAACCCTCAATTCGTGCTGAACGCAACGCTCTGCAACAGGCACTACAAGAGATCTGGATTCTCGGTCGACGCGGCCCGGTTGAAGCCGGTTTCAGTTTGCCTGAGTTAAAAGAGTTAGGTGAATTAGACGCCGCCCTACCCACGCTGCGGGCCAGTGATCTAGAAAATATCGATCTAAGTCTCCTACCCCATTCAAAACAGCAAGTCCTGCAACAACTTAAACTCTACTCTCAAAACCTGGCCGAACCGGGACGCTGCTTGATCCGCTTTATGTTTCAAGTTTCTCCCCTTGCCCTGCATGCCGATGCTCAGGGACATTTAGCCAGCATGACGTTAATGCGTAACCATCTAAAAGAGGGACGTGCCATCCCCAGTGGTGAAACTCTAGAATTACCGATCCATAGCCTGGTGAAAGCCATAGGCTACCAAAGCCGTCCTTTGGATGACTTGCCTTTTGATCAAGAGAAGGGACACTTTATCCATGAGGAAGGAGAAATTGCACCGGGGATTTTCTGTGTTGGCTGGTGCAAGCGTGGCTCCCAGGGCGTGATTCCGGTCAACCGTAGCGATGCCATGGCAGTAGCGCGCAAACTGCTCAGCCAACTCCCGCCCGCATCTTGATGTCGAAACTATAACTCATAATTTAAAACCCAAATAAAGGCCCCTCACTATGTTGATTCATCCCGATACCTCCTGTTTGCTCGTCATCGATCTACAAGAAAAATTGATGCCGGCTCTGCATAAACCCAAACGCCTGCTGAAGCACAGTCGCTGGCTGATTGAAGTAGCCAATCATCTGCATATTCCGGTTTGGGCAACCGAGCAGTATCCACAAGGATTAGGCAGCACACTCAAGAGCTTACAGGAGTTGATTCCGGCAGAACGTATTCTGAGCAAGACCCATTTTTCTGCTGCGGCAGAAAGCGAGGTACGAAATGCGCTGAATGCCCAGCAATACAATCAATTTGTCATCATCGGCGCCGAAGCCCATGTCTGTGTGTTGCAGACGGCGTTGCAGCTTAAACAGCAAGCACGTGAGGTATTTGTGGTTGAGGATTGCATCAGCTCACGCCGACCTGAAGATAAAGCACTCGCCCTCGAACGCTTTCGCCAAGCCGGAATTCAGGTGGTGAGTCGAGAGATGGTGGCCTTTGAGTGGTTACGCCAGGCCGATACAGATGCCTTTCGTTATATCAGCCGCAACTATCTGCGCAACCTTTAATCTGTGCTCGGCATCCGCTCATAAACTTAAATTTAATGTCTAGTTAAGAAGTTTGTACTCAAGTGCTCAGTCAATCAGGCCAGTATGAGCTATTGCTCAGAGAGTCTGAGCGTAAGATGATCATTGGCAGCTTTCAGATCTGCTATGGTGGATTGAGCAGCGAAAATAAAGTTAGAGCCCTGTCCCTTGTAGGGTTGGGCTTTATATCATCAATATTTGTTGAAGCCGATGGTAAGCTTCTGAATGTTTCTCTGGGTTCATTTTGGCCAGGTTTTGCTGTTTCCAACGCACAGCAGGTAATTGGTCGACTCCTGACAGATCCAAAAGAAACCAATCGGGAGTGAGATTTTTGAAAGATAGTAAAAATGATCGCTCCTGAGGCGTCAAAGAAGAATTTATGAGCCTCACCAACTGTTCCCGAGTAGCCTCGAGCTCTACTTGGGGAATATCCTGATCGGCCATATTCCGAAACTCCCCTTCGTAAACATCTGAAATATCCTTGAAGTTTGGCCTGAGTAGCTCGGCAATGGGACGAGGGTGGCTAATAATATAAACCAACAAAGCTTTGCGAAGCTCATCAGTGAGTCCCTCGTTATCTAGTAATTGCTTGACATCGAAAAGATCTCTCGGGTGTTGACGATCTAGTGCCGCACAGATTTTCCCCGCGTATAAATCGGAAAAACTCACCACAGCCATTTCGGCAAAGCCAAACTCATCTTCGACTGCTTCACTTACCTGCATGACTTTAGGAGCATAAACCGTGCCACGTAATACTGGAGAGAGTTCAATTTTGATTTGGACGTTATCTCGCTCCACTAATAAACGCAGAGCATCTGATTTATCCTGGAAGGCGCGTACAACACGAGTATTGTCAATGTTAGTCGTGATCGTGGAGGCTAGAGTATCTAGGTTGCTCTTGATGGTCTGTAGAGCTTCATACCGTTCCATCATGGGTAGAAAAACCAAATCGATATCAACCGAAAGTCGAGGAAAGTCACGAACGAACAAATTAATAGCGGTTCCACCTTTGAGAGCGAAACAGTCGTGCCGCGCAATAAAGGGAATAATCCTGAGTAGTAGCTGCACTTGTCGGAAGTAGTGGCTTTGTCTGCTCATGTTTTCACATATCCTTAGGCACTGTTATTTGCCAGGTTGGCTCTAGTTTGCCGCCTTTAGCAATCAGTCGTTTCCCGCTACCCAGTGCATACTGTTCTGGTGTCAGGTGCTTAAACCAAGCGTGTTGATGTCTTCCTGCCAGCCAGAGAAAAAGCCGCTTTACTTTGATACTGCAACAGGCTTTCAGTAAGACGTCCAGCTTACGTGGCGAGAGGTTGTGTAATCCCTGCATAAGCTGGTCAGCATGTTCAAAGCTGATGGTATTGGGCACTGTAGCTAAGAGCTCTAAAATGGCTTTCTCTGGGCAGGAATAATCAAGTGGAGGGAGTGATGCTTGCCAGCTATCTTGCCTTAGGTACTGCTTGTCTTGCATTAGCGTCTCGGGCCAAAGGCGACGAGTGCCATGCCACTCGAATTGTGCTGGCGCATCGATTCTAGCCAGCCATCTAGGCAGCATCTCAGCAGAATAGAGGTGAACCCTGGGTGTGTTTCCTTTGGACAGGTAATGACCAAGGCCTTCCAGCTCTAACGCGGTCAAGCCTCCGACATGAACAGGAACATCGGCCATGCGTTGCAACGAGGCAACGATTCCTTTCCAGGATAGTCTCGCTTCTTGTCGAGTGTAAACACCGGCCACGACAGGGATCAGCGTTTGGCTGCGTACCGCATTGTCCAGAAAATGCAGGCTGAGTCCTTGCGTCTCCAGCCATGGTTTGGTGGCGATCATATCCAACGGCAGCAGTTTCTGTAGTTGCTGTCTGGCTTCAGTGTTCAGCATGGCTGGCCCTACATTGGTTTATAAAAAGCAAAATACACGTTTATTGTCGACGTGATTGGAGTCTTTTTCAAACTAATTCGGACTTTTTGGTTTGTTAATTTTTAATTTCACGTCAATGATTGCCGTGAAAATTTTGATTTGAAAACCATGTCAAAATTGCCAATCCTGCCAGCGGAAAGCGCTGAAAGAGGCACTCAACGCAATTCAGCGATCTGCTCTAATAAAGGTTCTGGGGCAATCACACCGTGTACCGCGAACTCTGTCCGCTCACGCCCCTGGCTGTCAAAGAAAACCAAAGCGGGCGGACCAAACACCTGATATTGGCGATTCAGTGCACGAACTTCCGCGTCATTACGCGTGACATCCACTTTGATTCGCATAAAGCTATCCAGGCGTTGTTGCACCGCGGCATCTCGAAAAGTGATCTCTTCCATTTCCGCACAGGTCACACACCAATCTGCATAAAAATCCAGCATCACCGGCTGCGCTTGCTTTTTTGCATCCGCCAATAAGGCCTCTAGGCTCTGCCGCTCAGTGACACGGACAAAGCTCATCGCCGGGGTGCTCGATGTCGAAAAACCTGGACTGGATGCCGAGGCCCAAGCTTGCAATGGATAGACCAAGCTGCGTCCGCCTGAAAAAACACCCAGTAAGAGCGCTATACCATAGACCAAAAGAATCAGCCCAAGCCCCTTCAACAAGCGCGTTATGCCATGACTGGCTGTATCTAAACGTTCGAGCGCATTCATATAGATAGCGGTGATAATCAGAATGATCGCCGTCAGCAGCATGGTGATCTGCACCGGCACAATTCGATCTAGCATCCACACCGCTAAGAGCAAGAGCATCACACCAAAACCGGCTTTAATGCCTTTCATCCAAGCACCCGCGCGCGGCAGTAATTTACCGGCGGATGTCCCGACTAGTAACAAAGGAACTCCCATCCCGATCGAGAGCGCAAAGAGTGCCGCCCCTCCGAGAAAAGGATCGCCGGTTTGGCCAATATAGATAAGTGCGCCGGCCAGAGGTGCCGCCATACACGGGCCCACGATCAGTGCCGAGAGGAAGCCCATTATCGCGACTCCCCAAACCTGACCACCCTGCTGTTGATGGCTCTTCTGGCTAAGTAGGGTTTGTAAACGGTTGGGCAACTGCAGCTCATAAAAACCAAACATCGACAGCGCTAACAGCACAAACAGGCCGCTAAAGATCGAGATGATCCAAGGGTTTTGAAAACTGGCCTGAAGATTCGCCCCAAAGAGCCCCGCTAAAACACCCGCCAGGGTATAGGTCAGCGCCATGGCAAGTACATAAACACTGGACAATCCCAAAGCCCGTGCCGTGGAAACTCGTCCCTCTTGTCCGGCAATGATACTGGACAGAATGGGTATCATAGGAAATACGCAAGGGGTGAAGGAGAGAGCAAGACCGGCGAGAAAAAAAGCCCCCAGGATAAAGAGCAAGGACTCACCCGCTAAAAGATTGCGAAAACGATCATGCTCACTACCTGAAACGCCAGGGGCTCTCTGCAACTCAACCGAGGTCGCTTCTGGCGGTTGCCAGCTCGCAGGCCAGTCTAATCCGGCAGCCAGAGGAAGATTGGGTAGGTCCAGGGTTTCGGTGACCGGCGGGTAACAGATCCCTCCCTCCCAACAGCCTTGATAGGTCACATTGAGGCTGAGGTCGGCCTGCTCCGAACCCGCTTGCCCGATTAACAAAGCCGCCTCGGCAGACTGATACCAGACTTCCACCTGCCCGAATAAGGGGTCCTCTTTTGCCACACCCGCTTGACGCCAAGCTTCCACCAACACCAGCTCATCCGGCAACTGCCATTTCAGATGATCTCGATAGAGATAATAGCCTTCACTGATCTGCCAATAGAGCTTAACAACCCCCTCTTCACTCAATTCGGCATCAAACTTAAACGCTTCTTCTACCGGCAAGGGGCCATCTTGGCGTGCCGAGCTGCCAAATAAACTGCTGTGAGCTTGAGTCGAAAAAAACACGCTCAAAATCAGCAGGGATAAAAGCAAACGTGCGAAGACTTTCATGGCTAACCTATGCAAAAGACTTTCCTTTCAATACGCCAAAACTCGGATGCAGATCAGACCTTAGCCTGCTGCTATGGTTCCAATAGTGTCTATTATACGAGCGTCCCCTTATAAGGCGTGCCGGGATATGGTAAAAAGGCAACCAATTATAGAAAACCTATTGAACTTTTGCTGCATAGCACTCTATTTAAGTCTTGCCAGGATAAAGAAATGACGGATACACGCCTTGAAGACCTCAGTATCGAATCGATTACTCCGATCACAACCCCGCGTGAGCTGAAAGCACGCCTACCCATTCCCGAAGCTGCGGTGGAAACCGTGATTCGTGAGCGTCAGGTGGTTAAGGATATTCTCGATCGTAAAGATAAGCGCCTCATGGTTGTGGTCGGCCCCTGTTCGATTCACGACCCTGAAGCGGCTCTGGTGTATGCCAAGAAGCTGAAAGCACTGGCCGATGAAGTCAAGGACACCCTTTATCTGGTGATGCGTGTTTATTTTGAAAAACCTCGTACCACCGTGGGCTGGAAAGGTTTGATCAATGATCCGCACATGAATGACTCCTTTGATATCGAAGAGGGTTTACATATTGCACGTAAGCTCTTGATTGATCTTTCGGAGCTGGGCTTACCCTTGGCCACGGAAGCACTCGATCCTATTTCACCCCAGTACACCCAGGATTTGATTAGCTGGTCAGCGATTGGCGCGCGCACAACGGAATCCCAGACGCACCGTGAAATGTCCTCCGGCCTCTCCTGCGCCGTAGGCTTCAAAAACGGTACCGATGGCAGCATGACGGTTGCCGTAAACGCCATGCAGTCCGTCAGCCACCCACACAACTTCCTCGGTATCGATGAAGATGGCAAGGTCGCCATTGTCCGCACCTTGGGTAATGCCTACGGTCATGTGGTTCTACGTGGAGGCGACGGTAAACCTAACTACGATTCGGTCAGCGTTCGCTTGTGTGAGCAGGCTCTGGAAAAGGCCGGTCTGCAGAAGAATATTATGATCGACTGCAGCCATGCCAACTCCAACAAAGATCCTGCCCTACAGCCACTGGTGGCTGAAAATGCCGCTAACCAGATTTTAGAAGGCAATCAGTCCATCATCGGATTAATGATTGAGTCCAACCTAGAATGGGGCAATCAATCGATTCCCGCCAATCTCTGTGACCTGAAATACGGTGTTTCGGTAACAGATGCCTGTATCGATTGGAAAACTACCGAAGAGTGCCTGCGCGGCATGGCCCAGAAACTGAAAAACGTCCTGCCTAACCGCTAAGTGATGAACGAAGGAGAGCGCTCACCGCCCTCTCCTTCACTTCTATTCATCCTCTAGCCTCTATTTTTAACCTGATTCACTCCGGAGTTTTGATGAAATCCGTGATACGCTTATTTTTCCGCTTATTACGCGTCCTACTCACGCCCGTGATGCTCCTGCAAGAAGTGCTCACCCGCCCAAAAGCCGTGACGCGCAGCCCCGAGGTACAGAGTGATGTCGATCTTGCTTGCCAATCCCTGGCGCTCTATCAATTCAAAGCCTGCCCTTTTTGCATCAAAGTGCGTAAACAGATCCATCGTTTAGCCTTGCCGATCGAACTGCGCGATGCTCAAGCTGAAGGCCCAGATCGCCAGGCACTCTTAGCCGGTGGTGGCCGGGTGAAAGTACCCTGCTTACGCATCGAGCATGCCGATGGCAGCAGTGAATGGTTGTATGAATCCGATGCGATCAATCAGTGGTTAGAAAAACGCTTCGGTTAAGGCCAGCTCTCTATCCATCTATAAAAAAACCGCCTGACATTGAAGCGTCAGGCGGTTTTTTTGTTTTAAGCTATCCAGCGATTAAGGCTTCAGCATTCAGCAGAACTGATTCACAGGGCGGATCTCGGCAAGAAAGCTTACAAGTGAAAAAAGCTTAGAAGCTATCGCCAGGAATCCTTACCCAGCCTTCCATCAGTACCCGCGCACTGCGGCTCATCACGGCTTTGGTGGCGGTCCACTCACCCTCCACCAGTGCTGCAGCGGCACCAACGCGCAGGGTGCCGGAAGGATGACCGAAGGTCACGGCATCCCGCTCTCCGCCACCGGCAGCCAGGTTCACCAGTGTGCCCGGCACGGCCGCAGCCGTGGCAATGGCTACAGAAGCGGTGCCCATCATGGCATGATGCAGCTTGCCCATGGAAAGCGCACGAACGCAAAGGTCAATGTCACCGGCTTGCAGGTTTTTACCACTGGAGGTGACATAGTCTGTGGCCGGGGCAACAAAGGCGATCTTGGGGGTGTGCTGACGGGCGGCTGCTTCGGAGATATCCTTGATCAGACCCATCTTCACCGCGCCATAAGCACGCATGGTTTCAAATTTTGCCAGCGCCTCGGCATCCGAGTTGATGTCCTTCTGCAGCTCGGTACCGGTGTAACCGATATCAGCGGCATTGACAAAAATGGTCGGAATACCGGAGTTGATCATGGTGGCTTTGAAGGTACCGATGCCGGGCACTTCCAGCTCATCCACCACATTACCGGTGGGGAACATCGAGCCTTCACCATCGGCGGGGTCCATGAACTCAATCACCACCTCGGCGGCCGGGAAGGTCACACCATCCAGTTCAAAATCACCGGTTTCCTGTACTTCGCCATTGGTGATGGGCACATGGGCAATGATGGTTTTACCGATGTTCTTTTGCCAGATACGCACGGTGCAGATGCCGTTTTCCGGAATGCGTGAAGCATCCACCAACCCCTTGCTGATGGCAAAGGCACCCACGGCACCGGTGAGGTTACCGCAGTTACCGGACCAGTCGACAAAGGCTTTATTGATGGCGACCTGGCCAAACAGGTAATCCACATCGTGATCCGGCTGTTCACTTTTGGCCAGAATCACGGTTTTGGAGGTGCTGGAAGTGGCACCACCCATGCCGTCAATCTGCTGGCCGTAAGGATCAGGACTGCCGATCACCCGCTGCAGAATCTTGTCACGTGCCTCACCGGGCACCTGCGCCACTTCGGGCAGGTCGGTCAGGCTGAAAAATACACCCTTGGAGGTGCCACCGCGCATGTAGGTGGCGGGAATCTTGATCTGGGGAACACTGGACATCACATGACTCCTAAAAAAATCGCTATAGCATCTAGCCTATGTAGCCGCAGGCGGGTCTTATCCGTTTGGACACGCCGTAAACCCATCCATGGGGGCTCGCTGTTGTCACTGACCGCCAAGGATGGCGGAAATGCAGTAAATGCAGGAGCACATTTACTGCCCTGGCAACAGACGGTCCAAACAGACAAGACCCACCTTCTCCCGAGCATTGACCTTAATCCGTAACTTCATGGCATATTCTGGAGGTATTGAGTGAGTATATGCCGCAGGGATGCGGCATTTAAGCCTACAGGGATGTATTCACGGCGTCTCACTCAAGGCCTTTGGAATATGCCTGCACTGACAAGTAGTTGCCTGTGTCATCACAAATTCCGGGTTAAGTTATACTGTCCCCTCCAGGAAGTCCTGGGCGAAGCGCTGCAGTACACCACCGGCCTTGTACACGTGCACTTCTGCAGCAGTGTCCAGACGGCTCAGCATGGGTACACGCACCTGTTCACCATTCTTGCGATTGATGACCAGGGTCATGGTGCCACGGGGTGCCAGCTCGCCTTCAACGTCGTAGGTTTCAGTACCGTCCAGACCCAGGGTCTTGCGAGTGGTGCCAGCTTCAAACTGCAGCGGCAGCACACCCATACCGATCAGGTTGGTGCGGTGAATGCGCTCAAAACCTTCAGCGGCAATCACTTCCACACCGGCCAGACGCACACCCTTGGCAGCCCAGTCACGAGAAGAACCCTGACCATAGTCGGCACCGGCCACAATGATCAGCGGCTGTTTGCGTTCCATGTAGGTTTCAATCGCTTCCCACATGCGCATGACCTTGCCTTCCGGCTCCACACGTGCCAGTGAACCCTGTTTGACCTGACCATCCACCACGGCCATTTCGTTGATCAGTTTCGGGTTGGCAAAGGTGGCCCGCTGAGCGGTCAGGTGGTCACCACGGTGAGTGGCGTAAGAGTTGAAGTCTTCTTCCGGCACGCCCATCTTGTGCAGGTATTCACCGGCGGCAGAGTCCATCATGATGGCGTTGGACGGTGACAGGTGGTCGGTGGTGATGTTGTCCGGCAGGATGGCCAGCGGACGCATGCCTTTCATGGTGCGCTCACCGGCCAGAGCACCTTCCCAGTAAGGCGGACGACGGATGTAGGTGGACATCGGGCGCCAATCATACAGTGGGCTCTTCGCCTCTTCGCCACGATCCAGATCAAACATCGGGATGTAGACCTGCTTGAACTGTTCAGGCTTCACGCTGGAAGCAACAATCGCATCGATTTCTTCATCAGACGGCCAGAGGTCTTTCAGGGTGATCGGGTTACCGTTCTTGTCGGTGCCCAGAACATCTTTTTCAATATCAAAGCGAACGGTACCGGCAATCGCGTAAGCCACGACCAATGGAGGTGAAGCCAAGAAGGCCTGCTTCGCATAAGGATGGATACGACCATCAAAGTTACGGTTACCCGATAAGACCGCTGTCGCATAAAGGTCGCGGTCGATGATCTCTTGCTGGATCACAGGATCGAGTGCACCAGACATACCGTTACAGGTGGTGCAGGCATATGCGACGATACCAAAACCAAGCTTTTCTAGCTCAGGTAGTAAGCCGGCTTCTTCCAAGTATAAGCGAGCCACTTTAGAACCTGGCGCGAAGGAAGATTTCACCCAAGGTTTACGCACTAAGCCCAGTTCGTTGGCTTTCTTGGCCAACAAGCCTGCTGCAACCACGTTACGTGGGTTAGAGGTGTTGGTACAAGACGTGATAGCCGCAATAATCACCGCACCATCAGGCATAAGGCCTTGTGCTTCTTGAGCACGAGCGGCTTCTAGATTGCCAGCAATACCCTTAGCTGCTAATTCAGAGGTCGCCACGCGTGCGTGAGGGTTAGAAGGACCGGCCATGGTGCGAACCACGCTGGACAGGTCAAACTTCAATACGCGCGGGTACTGGGCTTTGACCAGGCTGTCGGCCCACAGGCCTGTGGTTCTGGCGTAGTTTTCAACCAGTGCCACCTGCTCCGGCTCACGACCGGTCAGTTTCAAGTACTCGATGGTCTGCTCGTCGATGTAGAACATCGCGGCAGTGGCACCGTATTCCGGTGTCATGTTGGAGATGGTGGCGCGGTCACCGATGGACAGGCTGGAAGCACCTTCACCGAAGAACTCCAGGTAAGCACCGACGACTCGCTCCTTGCGCAGGAACTCGGTCAGAGCCAGTACGATATCAGTAGCAGTGATGCCGGGCTGACGCTTGCCCACCAGCTCCACACCAACGATATCGGGCAGACGCATCATGGAAGGCAGACCCAGCATCACGGTTTCGGCTTCCAGACCACCGACACCGATGGCAATCACACCCAGGGCATCCACGTGCGGGGTGTGGGAATCCGTACCGACACAGGTATCGGGGAAAGCCACTCCGTCGCGTGCCTGAATCACCGGAGACATCTTCTCCAAGTTGATCTGGTGCATGATGCCGTTACCGGCAGGAATCACGTCGACGTTTTTGAACGCGGTTTTGGTCCACTCGATGAAGTGGAAACGGTCTTCGTTACGACGGTCTTCAATGGCACGGTTCTTTTCAAACGCGTCCGGATCAAAACCAGGCGCTTCCACAGCCAGCGAGTGGTCCACAATTAACTGGGTGGGTACCACCGGGTTGACCTTGGATGGATCACCGCCTTTTTCAGCGATGGCATCACGCAGACCGGCCAGATCCACCAGTGCGGTCTGACCCAGAATGTCGTGGCACACCACACGGGCGGGATACCAGGGGAAGTCCAGCTCCTGCTTGCGCTCGATCAGCTGTTTCAGCGCATCGGTCAGGTCTTCGGGTTCACAGCGGCGCACCAGCTGTTCGGCCAGTACACGGGAGGTGTAAGGCAGGGTTTCATAAGCACCGGGCTGGATGGCTTCAACCGCCGCACGGGTATCAAAATAGTCCAGGTCGGTGCCTGGTAGAGACTTGCGAAATTCTGTATTCATGGCAGTTCTTCTTGAGAATAAGTTCAGCAGTGCAGGCTATAAAAATAAGGGCCGTCGAGGTGTGACCTGACCGCCCTGATATTCTTAGCTGCGCTCTTCGATCGCAGGCACCGAACGGCAGTCCTCACCCACATAATTGGCACTCGGGCGAATGATCTTGCCATCGATGCGCTGTTCAATCACATGCGCACTCCAACCGGAGGTACGCGAGATCACGAACAGCGGTGTGAACATATCTGTTGGCACGCCCATCATGTGATAGCTCACGGCAGAGAACCAATCGAGGTTAGGGAACATCTTTTTGATTTCCCACATAGTCGATTCCAGACGCTCAGCAATGTCGTACATCTTAGTGTTGTTCTGCTCATCTGAAAGTTGCTTCGCGACTTTCTTGATCACCACGTTACGGGGATCAGAAACGGTGTAAACCGGATGACCAAAACCGATCACCACTTCTTTACGGCCTACACGCTCGCGGATATCGGCTTCAGCCTGATCGGGATTGTCGTAACGCTTCTGGATTTCAAACGCCACTTCATTGGCACCACCGTGTTTCGGACCGCGCAGAGCGCCGATCGCACCGGCGATACAGCTGTAGAAGTCAGAACCCGTTCCAGAAATCACACGGCTGGTGAAGGTGGATGCATTGAACTCATGCTCAGCATACAGAATCAGCGAAACATGCATCGCACGTACCCAAGACTCACGCGGCTTTTCACCGTGCAGCAGGTGCAGGAAGTGACCACCGATTGAATCATCATCGGTTTCCAACTCGATACGCTTGCCGTTGTAGGCGTAGTGATACCAATACAACAGCATAGAACCCTGACAAGCCATCAGCTTATCGGCGATGTCACGGGCATCTGGATGGTTGTGATCGTCTTTCTCAGGCTTAACGCAGCCCAGTACGGATACACCGGTACGCATCACATCCATCGGATGGGCAGAAGGTGGCAGTTGTTCCAGCGCTACTTTCACCGCTGCTGGCAAGCCACGCAGGGCTTTCAGCTTGGTTTTATAAGCCGTCAGTTCAGCCTGGGTCGGCAGCTTGCCGTGCACCAGCAGATAAGCGACTTCTTCAAATTCACACTTCTCAGCCAGATCCAGGATGTTGTAACCGCGATAGTGCAGTTCATTGCCATTACGGCCAACAGTACACAGCTCTGTATTACCCGCCGCCGTGCCGGACAGGGCAACAGATTTTTTTGGTTTCGGCAGTCCAGATGTATTTTCTGACATGGCGATCTCCTCTTTTCTTAAACTTTGAATGATTTACTTGTTTTTACCCTGAGCAAAAAGCGCATCCAACTTCTGCTCGAAGTCGTGGTAGTTCAAGAAATCATAAAGCTCCATACGCGTCTGCATGGTATCGACCACAGCTTTCTGATCACCATCCTGCAGCAAGTGCTCATACACATTCAGAGCTGCTTTGTTGGCCGCACGGAAAGCTGACAGGGGGTAAAGCACCATGCTGGCACCGTTTTCAGCCAGTTCTTTGGTGTTGAACAGTGGCGTTGCTCCGAACTCGGTGATATTGGCCAGCAGATGTGCGCCCTTGATGCCATCAGAGAAGGCTTTGTAATCTTCCAGGGTATGCACCGCTTCTGCGAAGATCGCATCGGCACCGGCTTCCAAACATGCCTGAGCACGCTCAACCGCTGCATTCAATCCTTCCATCTGGAAAGCATCGGTACGCGCGATGATGAAGAAATCGCTGTCGGTTTTAGCATCCACCGCCGCTTTTACACGATCGACCATCTCTTCCAGAGAAACGATCTCTTTGTTAGGACGGTGACCACAGCGCTTCTGAGCAACCTGATCTTCCAGATGCACGGCAGCGGCTTCTGCTTTGATCATCTCTTTAACACTACGCGCAATATTAAACGCGCCACCCCAACCGGTATCGATATCGACCAACAGTGGTGTTTCAACCGCGCTGGTAATACGACGTACATCTTCCAACACATCATTCATGCTGGTCATACCCAGATCCGGCAGACCATACGAAGCGTTCGCAACACCACCACCGGACAGATAGATGGCTTTATGGCCAACACGGGTGGCCATCATGGCATGGTAAGCGTTGATGGTGCCGACGATCTGCAGCGGCTGGGTTTCAGCCAGGGCTTTACGGAAACGCGCGCCCGCAGTCAGTTTTTCAGCCATTTTTATTATCCCCTTCTCTTTCGGTGATTGTATTCAGTTTGTTTTCAATATTGCGACGGGCCGCGCTGATGTGACGACGCATCAACAACTCTGCTAATTCTGGATCTCTGGATTCGATGGCATCGATAATCTGGCGGTGCTCCTTCAGCGCGCGCTTTGGCCGTGAGCTGGAAACACTGAACTGATAACGATACATGCGTACCAGATGATAAAGATCGGCACCGAGCAGCTCTTTCAGCTTTTCGTTTTTGCTGCCCTGCACGATGCGATAGTGAAAATCGAGATCTCCTTCCTTCTGGAAGTAGGAACTCCACTCTTCTTGTTCAACCGAGTGCTCATGCTCATCCAGCAGCGCTTTTAAGGCCTGAATTTCAGCATCGGTCATTTTCTCTGCGGCCAAACGGCAAGCCATTCCCTCCAAGGCTTCACGCACATGATAGATCTCGATCAATTCATGCATGGAGAGTTTGACCACTCGTGCCCCGACATGGGGTTTACGTTCGATTAAACGCAAACCTTCCAGACGGCGTATCGCTTCACGCAAGGGCCCACGACTGATGCCGTAGGTGCGTGCGAGTTCGGGTTCACTGATTTTGTATCCAGGCGGTAACTCACCCTTAACGATCGCTGTCACGATTTGCTGACAGACTCGATCAGCAAGTGTGCGGACCGCCGGATCCAAAGAGAGAATAGTGGTATTTTCGGACATTGCGACCCTTCAAGATTGTCGACAATATTGAGTTGCAGCAACCTTACAGAGCTAGAATCCGAGCGTCAACCGAGTTTTAGGGAAAAGTTGTCAACACCCGACCAAAGTCTAGGCTATTTTCTGCACAATTTTTCAGGACAGAAAACGCTGCATTTCGGCATTCATCGTCCGCGCAATTTGACGGGGTTTTTGG
Organism: Nitrincola tapanii; assembly: GCF_008368715.1. GTDB lineage: Bacteria > Pseudomonadota > Gammaproteobacteria > Pseudomonadales > Balneatricaceae > Nitrincola > Nitrincola tapanii. Next base: position 287,551 of record NZ_SMRS01000002.1, on the reverse strand, counting down.
AAGGGTAAGGAGTGATCTGTCCCTGCCACCAAAAAGTAATGCCAGTTCGGCAAGCATGCGGCTAAAGCACGATGTAACGCATGCATCGCATCCACACTCTGACTGCCAATAAAGCTGCTGACATCACCCTGTGCCGCAATCACGGCCTCACGATCCAGATGCCGGACAGCCTGATTCACCGCCTCCAAAGCATGCGCAAAGCCAAGAGGACGCCGTCCCAAGCGACTGACCGCTACCTGATCTGTCTGAATACTGGTACGACGATTAGGCGAGATGGTATCCAAAAACTGGCGTATGCCCGCTTCTTGATCCTGCGCGCGCAAATGACCTGCCGCTTGCGCATAACGCTCACGTAAGGCCAGAGTTTCACTGAGATCTATACGATCCAGTAACGCAGCTTCCAATAAGAACTGCTTACCCACTCGATCACCCAAACGCTGCTTTAATAGAAGAGAGATTAGACCACCTAGCGAATAACCGCCAAGATCAAACTGCCACCAGCCACAATGATCCACCAAAGCCTGAGCATCCTGCACCAGCTCGTGCACACTAAAAGGATGCTCTTGGCCATCTGGAAACACCGACTCCCCGGCACCACGCTGATCCGGCACCAACACCTCATACCAGGCATGCAGTTCAGAAATAAGCATCTCCCAAGTATCACGCCCCGCCACCCCGGCACCGTGCAGCAACAACAAGCGCCGCCCCGAGGTGTTCTGCGGATGGCGATAGAGCCGATAGTGCAAAATCTGATCCGGCAAGACCAGCTGACGCGTTTCACAGACAAGAGAGGACTTCATGCAACATTAACCTTTGTGCGCAAAGCCACTATTATAGCCAGCATCCCTCGATAGATGTCAGAGTCCAAGTGTCGACATCTCGATTGCCAACCAGGATTGCCATCAACATGCTTTACTACCCGTTCGACTACAATCTGCCTCAAGAAGAGATCGCGACTCACCTACGTGACCTCGGCGATCTGGTGCTGCTCGACAGCTGCCACCCTGCCAGCCAGTTTGGCCGCTATGATCTGCTCAGCGCCGCTCCGGATCGTGTTGCGCGTATTGATGCTCAGGGCCATTTAAGTTGGCGCGATCATAGATCGGATTGGCAAAGCTCCACTCAGGATGTCTTTAGTCTGCTCGATTCCTGGCTGGATGAACTGAAACCTCAAGCCTCAGCCGAACGCCCCCCCTTTAGCGGAGGCTTAATCGGCCATCTCAGTTATGATCTAGGCCGTACCCTAGAAAAGTTACCTCAACAGGCACAAGCAGATATTGATTTTCCCTGGTTGCGTATTGGCCGTTATCTTTGGGCACTAGTCACCGATCATCATGCCAAACAACGCTGGCTGGTGGTGCATCCCCACCTCTCTGAAAGCTTTAGAGATCAACTATTACAGCGTCTGGACGCCATCCCATCCCTGCCTCTGCCTGAGACACCCGAGTTTTATTTAACCAGCGCCATTACTCGCAACATGACGGAAGCCGAGTACCAGCAAGCCTTAGCTCAGGTGCATGAGTACATCCTGGCCGGTGATTGTTATCAGATTAACTTTGCCCAACGCTTTCAGGCTGAGTGCCGCGGTGATCCCTGGCACGCCTGGGCACCCTTAAAACAGGCCGCCCCCACCCCCTTTGCCGCCTATCTCGAATCTGAAGACGGCACTCTGCTCTCCCTATCACCGGAGCGTTTTTTAGCTTGCAGCGCAACGGGTACTGTAGAAACGCGCCCCATCAAGGGCACACGTCCACGCGCAGAAGACCCGGAAGAGGACGCCGCCCTAGCCGCTGAACTGCTCGCCAGCGAAAAAGAGCGTGCTGAGAATTTAATGATCGTGGATCTATTGCGTAACGATCTCAGCCACAGCTGCCAACCCGGCTCAGTGCAAGTCCCTGAGCTGTTCAAACTGGAAAGTTACCCGAACGTCCATCATCTGGTGAGTGTTGTGCGCGGCCAACTGCAACCTAGTCTCAGCCCTTTACAGCTACTCAAACACTGCTTCCCAGGAGGCTCGATCACCGGCGCACCTAAAATCCGCGCCATGGAGATCATCGATGAATTAGAGCCTCATCGTCGTAGCGGCTATTGTGGTTCAATCTTGTTACTCAGCGCCTGCGGGCGTATGGACAGCAGCATTACCATCCGCACCCTGCTTTGCCAGAATCAGAAGATCTACTGCTGGGCCGGCGGTGGCATAGTGTTAGATTCGCTGAGTGAAGCGGAATATCAAGAAACGCTGAATAAGGTCGGCAATCTCTTGCGTCCCTTGGATCAAATGCGTAAATGAAGGACCAACGACCCGCTTAAGCACAATCCGATATTTAAGCGGGTCGTGGAGGATACAAACTTAGAGGCTTAAATCGCGCAGACTCGCCGCGATAAACTCTTTTTTCAGATCTTCGTAAGTGTGCACAGCAGGGAACTGAGGAAATTCACGAATCACATTCTCTGGCGCATGGAACAGAATACCGGCCTCAGCCTGCGTCAGCATAGTGGTATCGTTGTAAGAATCACCGGTTGCAATCACACGATAGTTCAGCAACTGCAACGCGCGTACAGACTGGCGTTTAGGATCACGCTGACGCAGGGTGTAATCGGTAATGCGCCCCGCCTCATCCACTTCCAGCTTATGGCACAGCAAAGTCGGGAAACCCAGCTGACGCATTAAAGGCTGTGCGAACTCATAAAACGTATCCGACAAGATCACAACCTGGAAACGCTCACGCAACCAATTCACAAAATCCAGCGCGCCTTCCAAAGGACTAAGACGACTGATGGTGTCCTGAATCTGTGGCAGCGTCAGGCCATGCTCATCCAAAATACGCAGACGCTGTTTCATCAACACATCATAATCCGGAATGTCACGGGTGGTGGCTTTCAGTTCCTCTATTCCGGTTTCCTCAGCAAATGCAATCCAGATTTCAGGAATCAACACCCCTTCCAGATCAAGACAGGCCAGCTCCACGTTACATCCTCCAGTCAAAAATAAAGGCGCTAATCTAACGATTCAGCGCCAGAGTTTCAATTCCAAGCCCAGACTCAAAGCCCTCTGCGGACGCTTTTTAACGCATCGGCAGCTCAAAATTCACAAAGAGTTCATCGACCTCATGTCGGTTACTGCAGTTCAAGACCTTCTCAATCAACTCAGGCGTGAGGTGGGACGCAAATAACTGCAGAAAATCGTACATAAAACCACGCAAGAAGGTCCCTTTACGGAAGCCAATACGCGTGGTGCTGGGCTCAAACAGGTGGGATGCATCTAAAGCCACTAAATCCGAATCCTGGTTCGGCTCCACGGCCATGGTGGCAATAATGCCCACCCCCAGACCTAAACGCACATAGGTTTTGATCACATCTGAATCGACCGCTGTGAAGACCACCTTAGGCTCCAGCCCCTGACGCGTGAACGCATCATCCAGCTTGGAGCGCCCGGTAAAACCAAACACATAGGTGACAATAGGATATTCTGCCAAAGCTTCCAGCGTTAACGGGGAAACCTGAGCCAAAGGATGATCCTTAGGCACCACCACGGAGCGGTTCCAATGGTAACAAGGCATCATGATCAGATCCGGGAAATGCGCCATGGCTTCAGTCGCAATCGCAAAATCGACTTCACCATCTGCCGCCATTTCTGAGATCTGCATCGGCGTACCCTGATGCATGTGCAAAGACACATCAGGATAGCGTTTGATAAATTCGTGAATGGTTGGAGGCAGCGCGTAACGCGCCTGGGTGTGAGTGGTGGCAATACTTAAACTACCCTTGCGTTCATCACTGAACTCTTGAGCCACCTGTTTAATGCTCTCGACCTTCTGCAGGATTTCACCAGCGATTTGCAAAATCGCCGCCCCAGCAGGGGTCACGCGCGTAAGATGTTTGCCGCTGCGCGCAAACACTTCCACCCCCAACTCGTCTTCGAGCAACCGCACCTGTTTACTGATGCCAGGCTGTGAGGTGTAGAGGCTTTGTGCGGTCGCAGACACATTCAGATCATGCTTGGCGACTTCCCAGATGTAACGCAGTTGTTGAAGCTTCATCGACTGCACCTAGTATAAATAATTGTTATTAATATAACGCAGAAGCATAACAAAAGGGAAAGACTGTTTGAATACCTCGCAAGTAGTGTCTAGGCATCGAGTGGCTCAGAAAAATTGCAGGTTCCGACACTCTCAACACCCCTTATAAAGAGTGAAAAAAATCGCTCGAAATCTGGCTGGCTGACTTCCTGCTCAATCCAAAAGCTGACAATCTATCCACTCCCGCCTGAAGCGTTTTTGAGACAAATTCCATTCCTTGAAACTAAAGGAAGTAAATGGAATCGATTGCATACAACTGACAATATGGAGTCACTATGTTTAATAAAAAAACGATCTTTCTTGGGTTCGCATCCGTTTTGCTCGCCGGCACTGTCGTTGCCGCTCCGGTTCATAATACCAACATCACTGAGGAGGAAGTGCGAAAAGCACAAGAAGCTTGGGGCGCAGCACTGATTCAGATTAGCCAAGATTACTCAGAGGGCGGACTTGCCAAAGCCAAAGAGACCGCCGAAGCCGTGCTGAACCAAGCATATGGATATGCTCAAGGTCCAGTTTTATTCAAACCCACACTTGCCACGGGTGAAACCACCTTCAGAATCACACAGGAAGGCGCGCTCGCTTACTTCGTGGGTGATAACCCCGAGTTTGGTGATAGCGGTTTTGCACTGAAAGGCTGGCGGGAATATAGCTTTGAGAATGCCGCTGTTTACATTAATGGTGACCTCGCACTCACTATGGGACACGTTCATCTCATCAATGCCGCGGGTGAGAAAACAACCGTAGATAAAACCTGGGGCTTCAAAAAGGATGATCAGGGCGATCTTCGTATCGTGCTGCATCACTCATCACTGCCCTACTCTAAGTAACGTCTAAGTAAGCTTGCACAGCGCTGGCAGCTATAGGCTGCTCAGCGCTGACTGCCAAATCAATATTCAATCGCACGCCTTCGCGTGGCAACAGGTTATTTTTCAGGACTGCTGCAAAAGTACTATTCTGCTATGATAGCCTGCATGTCTCTTCCCTTTCAGCCAGGTTAAAACTCTGTCAATGGAAAACGCACACCTCAGACTCCGTCTTTTTGAAGTGGCCGATGACCTTCTGTTATCCGGCCAATCCCCTACGGCTGAACTCCTCGCCCAGCGCTTGGATGAATCCCCAGATTTGCTGCAACCTTTATTACAGCAATGGTGGAGCGAGCTTTCTCAGCGCGTGGTGGTCACCGAAGGACGCCAGCGCCTACCCGACATGCCGGATAGCCTGTCACAAGCCTTTGTCCGCATCTGGCAGCAAGCACTGCAAGAAGCCAACTCGCGTGTTCAACTTACTCGCCAGCGCTCAGATATTGGCATCGAAGATGAACGCCGCCTCTGTGATGATGCGTTACTGAAAGCACAGAATCAGTACATCGAGCTGGAAGCACGCTATCGTGAACAGGTGCACAAACTGGATGAATGCCGCGAACTGTCCCGCGCTCTGGAAGCCGAAATTGCCGTCTTAAAAAGCAATCTTACGACAGAAACCAATAGTCGTAAGAAAGAGGAGCAATCACGCTCAAACCTTGAGCAAGAACTCATGCAGCTCCGCAAAGCGCATGAAGACGCTAAGCGCACCTTTGATCAACGTATCAAAGATGAACAGCGGCACATGCTGGAGTCTCTGGCGAAAGAGGAAGTGGATACCCGCTTTTATCGCAATGCCTTAGAAAAAGCACGCGAAGAGGCGAGCAAGAAAGATTCTGAGTTTACGCGTGAAATCCATGATCTACAGGCACGCTTGGCACGTCGTGACGTCAAAATCGAGACCCTCAAAACTCAGATCAAAGCTCAGGATGCTGAACTCCTTAAATTGCGCCAAGATGCCGCCACACATGAGCGCGAATATTCCCGCATCAGCTCACAGCTTCTAGGTGAAGCCAACAAAACCAAACGCTTAGAAGCACAACTCAAGGAGTTGCAGGAAACCATCCGTCGACAAAATCAGAAGCAGATGACCACTTCCACCGAAGCCTCGAAGCGCGAAAACTTATTGCGCGCTCAGCTGATGGAGAAAGAAGACAGCGCCTTACGCGCTGAAGCTAAGGTTTCACTTCTGGAAAAACGTTTGATCACTCAGGATGAGGAAATTCGCCGCTTACAGGCACGCGTGCTCGGCAAGCACTGAGCTTGGGTTACACACACATTTAGGGAGGTTCGGTCTTGGCAGAATGCCAAACCCACCTCTCAAGATGTTTTGCACCTCCTTCCTTCGCTTTACAATCCTTATACTTTGGTAAAGCAACTGTCGACAAATCTTAACTTTACCCCCCCTATCCGCTAGAATCCTTCCGCCAATCACCATTCGATAACAGGTTCGAAACGGCATCGGAGATCGCTTACCGATGTACGGTTGTGACAACAGATGAGGGCTATATCGTGCTTGAAGCTTACCGTAAACATGTAGAAGAACGCGCCACCGAAGGCGTACCCCCTAAGCCCCTGGATCCGGAACAGACAGCGGCATTGGTTGAGCTGCTGAAAAACCCACCTGCGGGCGAAGAAGAGTTTCTGCTCGATCTGCTGAGCAACCGTGTACCTGCAGGGGTTGACCAGGCTGCTTATGTCAAAGCAGGTTTCCTGGCCGCGATCACCAAAGGCGAAATCTCTTCTCCGCTGGTGAGCAAAGTTAAAGCGGTTGAATTACTGGGCACCATGCTCGGTGGTTACAACATTCAGCCTTTGATTGCTTGCCTGGATGATGCCGAGCTGGCACCGACTGCTGTCGCGGCTCTGTCTAAAACCCTGCTGATGTTTGATGCGTTCCATGACGTCAAAGAGAAAATGGAAGCCGGTAACAGCTTCGCTAAGCAGGTGATGGAATCCTGGGCAGCCGCTGAGTGGTTCACCTCTAAGCCTGAAGTGGCTGAAAAAATCACTGTCACTGTCTTCAAAGTTCCTGGTGAAACCAACACCGATGACCTGTCTCCAGCACCTGATGCTTGGTCACGTCCAGATATCCCTCTGCATGCAAACGCTATGCTGAAGATGGAGCGTGAAGGCATTGAACCTGTTCAGCCGGGCTCTGTAGGTCCTCTGAAGCAGATCGAAGCGGTGAAAGCCAAAGGTTTCCCTGTTGCTTACGTCGGTGACGTAGTGGGTACGGGTTCTTCACGTAAATCTGCTACCAACTCTGTGCTGTGGTTCTTCGGTGACGATATCCCGAACATCCCGAACAAGCGCGCAGGTGGTTTCTGCTTCGGCGGCAAAATTGCTCCAATCTTCTACAACACCATGGAAGATGCGGGCGCTCTGCCGATCGAAATGGATGTTTCTAAGATGGAAATGGGTGACGTCATCGACGTTTATCCTTACGAAGGCGTTGCTAAAAACCACGAAACTGGTGAAGAGCTGTGCCGCTTTGAATTGAAAACTCAGGTGCTGTTGGATGAAGTCCGTGCCGGTGGCCGTATTCCTCTGATCATCGGTCGTGGCCTGACTCAGAAAGCGCGTGAAGCGCTGGGCCTGGGTGCTACTGATCTGTTCCGTCAGCCTGATCAGCCTGCTGATACGGGCAAGGGTTACACCCTGGCTCAGAAGATGGTGGGTAAAGCTTGTGGCGTAACAGGTGTGCGTCCTGGCACCTCTTGCGAACCTAAGATGACTACTGTGGGCTCTCAGGATACCACCGGTCCTATGACTCGTGATGAGCTGAAAGACCTGGCGTGCCTGGGCTTCTCTGCTGATCTGGTGATGCAGTCCTTCTGTCACACAGCGGCTTATCCTAAGCCCGTTGACGTGGTCACTCACCACACTCTGCCTGACTTCATCATGAACCGTGGTGGTGTTTCTCTGCGCCCAGGTGACGGGGTTATCCACTCTTGGTTGAACCGTATGCTGCTGCCGGATACCGTAGGAACCGGTGGTGACTCTCACACCCGTTTCCCAATCGGTATCTCTTTCCCAGCAGGTTCCGGTCTGGTGGCATTCGCCGCTGCAACAGGCGTTATGCCTCTGGACATGCCTGAGTCTGTTCTGGTTCGCTTCAAAGGCAAGCGCAACCCTGGCATCACTCTGCGTGATCTGGTTCATGCGATCCCTTACTACGCTATCAAAGAAGGCCATCTGACCGTGGCCAAAGCCGGTAAGAAAAACGTCTTCTCTGGCCGTATCCTAGAGATCGAAGGTCTGGAAGATCTGACCGTAGAACAGGCATTCGAGCTGTCTGACGCCTCTGCTGAGCGTTCAGCTGCTGGCTGCACCATCACTCTGTCTGAAGACTCCGTTGCAGAATACCTGCGTTCTAACATTGTCATGTTGAAGTGGATGCTGGCGGAAGGTTACGGCGATGTCCGTACCATCGAGCGTCGTATTAAGGCGATGGAAGAGTGGCTGGCGAACCCAAGCCTGATGCGTGCGGATGCCGATGCTGAGTACCACACAGTGATCGAAATCGATCTGGCTGATATCAAAGAGCCTATCCTGTGTGCTCCAAACGATCCTGATGATGCGCGTCTGCTGTCTGACGTCACCGGCGACAAAATTGATGAAGTGTTCATCGGTTCTTGTATGACCAACATCGGTCACTTCCGTGCCGCAGGTAAACTGCTGGAAGCCTCTGGCAAAGCCATCCCAACTCGTATGTGGATTGCGCCTCCAACTAAGATGGATGCTGCGCAGCTGTCTGACGAAGGCTTCTACAACGTATTCGGCAAAGCCGGTGCGCGCATGGAAATGCCAGGCTGCTCACTCTGCATGGGTAACCAGGCACGTGTCGCCGACAAATCCACTGTTGTATCCACTTCAACGCGTAACTTCCCGAACCGTCTGGGTACAGGTGCTAACGTCTACTTGGCGTCTGCTGAACTGGCAGCGGTAGCGGCTCTGGAAGGCAAACTGCCGACTGTTGAGGAGTACATGGAATACGCGAAGAAGATCGACAGCATGGCGGGTGAAATCTACCGCTACCTGAACTTCGATCAGATGGATAACTATGTTGCTAAAGCAGCGACTGTGATTCCAACGACTAACGTCTAATCTTTAGTCTTCTGCGTATAAAAAACCCCGGCTAGTCCGGGGTTTTTGTTAGAATCTGCGCGGCAATCCAAGAGGACTCTGAATCTATGCTTCCAATCTATACCGACAGCCCCAATCCTTTAGATGAAACCTCACAGACCAAAAATGGTTTTCTTGCTCTGGTTTCGCGCTTAGTGTTTGATGACAAGCTCCCGATACGCTTTATGTACAAAACCGTGCCCGAACATCTGAATGACACGGGTTGGCGCATGTTCACCGGCTATGAGGATGAAGCGTTTCTGGCAAATGAGCAGTTAAACCTGATCCCTGTGACCTTGGAAAAATTGTGCGCTCTGGACCCATCACTGACCGACCTAGTCACCTACAATGCCGGAACAGTTTGGGAAAGAACGCCGGAATCGGAAGGCTGGGAAAGAGTGTATGATTTCCAAATCCCGGTTCCCACCACAGAAGTGGCCATTACCAATGATGTGGAAGACTTCATCCGCTCCCGCGAGCGCAGTTAATAGCCTTGAGCTTAAGGAGCAAGTGTGAATCTCGGTTCTTTCAGTACCTACGTCCTGCACTTTGCGGGTGTCTTGATCGTGTTGGTGGGATTAAGCTTAAAACCGAAAATGAAATGGACAGGGATCAGCCTGGCCGTCTTTGGTTTTTTACTCGGCACCTCACCGGTTTGGTATTCAGCCCTGACCCAACCTAGTGAAGATGAGATCTATCAACAATGGTTACAGCAGCAGGAAACCTACCAGCGTCAACTGCATGAGATCGAAGCTCAGAAAGCGGAAGCGGAATCCGATTGAAGTTGCTCTAGGGCTCGCAACAGTGCGTGCGGGTCCTTTTCTTTACGCACTTGCTGAAAAAAAGCTTCTGCTTGGGGGTAGTGACGTTGTAGCTGTGCAAGCCATTGCTTTAGGCGGCCGTGGACATGGCGTTCAGATAGACTCATGAACACCTGTTTATGATAACGGATCAGCATCGGCACCAAGCGAGGCCAGGTCGCTTCTGGCGTAAACAGATGGGCGAGTGCGTGTCCTTGATGGTAGGCGGCGATCTGCTCGGCTAAGAATGGATTGGCTAATAATCCGCGTCCGATCATCACCTCCACGCAACCACTGACCTGCTGACACCTGAGGTAATCATCCAGACTCCAGACTTCACCATTCGCGACCAAGGGGAGCTTGACCTCTTGTGCCAAACGTGCGATCCACTCCCAGTGCGCGGGCGGTTTATAGCCTTCAAGCTTAGTCCGTGCATGCACAAATAAGCGCTGCGCCCCACCGGCTTCAATCGCTTGCGCATTTTCAATGGCCAGGGATTTATCAATATAACCTAAACGCATTTTTGCAGTCACCGGCACCGCAGCCGGCACCGCTTGACGGACGGCGGTCACAATAGCCTGCAGCGTTTCTGGCTCTTTTAACAGCACGGCCCCGCCACGACTTTTATTCACGGTTTTGGCCGGACAACCAAAATTCAGATCCACCCCTAAGGCCCCTAACTCCACAGCTCGCTGCGCATTAACGGCCAAGAGATCAGGATCACTTCCGAGCAGCTGCACAAATACCGGCACACCGCTCAGGGTTTTCCCCCCTTCGGCAAGTTCAGGGGCTAAACGGTAAAAGCTAGATTTAGGCAATAGACGATCTGAGACACGGACAAACTCCGTGACACATTGATGAAGACCGGGTTGAGCTGTCAGCAACTGACGGAGGGTGTAATCCACCACTCCCTCCATCGGCGCTAAATAGACATGCATGCTAGTGGGCAAAATAGCTGAAAGGTGACTTAGAGTGCCGCCAAGCCCCGCGCCAGATCGGCTTGCAGATCTTGTAAGGACTCCAAGCCGACCGACAAACGAATTAGATTATCGCGGATACCGGCACTGGCACGTTCTTCTACTAACATACGTCCGTGTGTGGTTGTGGCAGGATGGGTAATCGTTGATTTTACATCCCCCAGATTACCGGTGATCGACACCACCTGAGTGGCATCAATAAAACGCCAAGCGGCGTCCTTGCCTCCCTTCACCTCGAAGGCCAACACACCACCAAAAGCGCGCTGCTGCTGACAGGCTAAAGCGTGTTGCGGATGATCGGGCAAACCTGAATAGTACACCTTTTCAATTCCCTCTTGAGCCTGCAACCAGGTCGCCAGACTCAGCGCCTGTTCGCTATGCGCCTTCATGCGCAGAGGTAAGGTTTCCAAACCTTTTAAGAAAACCCAGGCATTAAACGGACTCATGCAGGCACCACCGGTGCGGATGAAGCCAAACACCTCTTCCATCTCTTTTTCGCGCCCCACCAACACCCCACCGACACAACGCCCCTGGCCATCCAGATACTTGGTTGCGGAATGCATCACAATATCTGCCCCCAATTCCAAAGGACGCTGCAAGGCCGGTGTTAAGAAACAGTTATCCACCACCAACAAAGCACCATGAGCATGTGCGATTTCCGCCACCGCTCGAATATCGGTAAGCTCCGCCAGAGGGTTGGACGGGGTTTCCAAAAAGAGTACACGAGTTTCCGGGCGGATCGCCTGACGCCAGGCATCTAAATCCTTGGGATCTACAAAGGTCGTCTCAATGCCAGCACGCGAAATGTATTTGGTGAAGAGTGAAACCGTGGAGCCAAAGACACTACGTGAACACACTAGGTGATCACCGCATTTCATCAGCGACATGGCCATGCTCAAAATCGCGGCCATCCCAGATGCGGTCGCCACGGCACGCTCACCACCTTCTAATGCCGCAATGCGTTGTTCAAAAGCACGGACGGTTGGATTGGTAAAACGTGAATAGATGTTGCCTGGTTCTTCTCCACCAAAACGTGCCGCCGCTTCACGCGCACTGGAATAAACAAAGCTAGAGGTGGGGAAGATGGCATCACTGTGCTCACCTTCAGGAGTACGCATCTGGCCAGCGCGCACCGCAAGAGTTTCAAGATCCGCTTCCGGCAGATCAAACTGGATGCGTGCTTCGCGTTCGAATCCTTTACTCATACTCACCTCAGTTGATTCGGGTATGCAGATCATCGGCAGCGTCTTCGGAATCCGCATCACTGTCCGAGTTTGCTTTCGCTTGATCGCTGCGTTTGTCCTGCAGGCGTTGCAAGTACTCCTGCCCTACTGTTCCGGTCACATACTGACCATCAAACACACAGGTATCAAACTGCTGAATCACAGGGTTCAATTCCCGAATCGAATCTTTTAGATCTTCCAGATCCTGGTAGAGCATCCAATCACAACCAATATACTCACCGACCTCTTCAGCGCTACGACCATGTGCCACCAACTCGGTGGCGCTGGGCATATCGATGCCATAGACGTTCGGGAAACGCACTTCCGGTGCGGCTGAGGCAAAATAGACTTTCCGTGCACCGGCATCACGCGCCATCTGTACAATCTGCTTGGAAGTCGTGCCGCGGACGATGGAGTCATCCACCAACATCACCACCTTGTCTTTAAATTCGGAGGCAATCGGATTCAGCTTCTGACGGACCGATTTTTTACGCAAGGTCTGACCCGGCATGATAAAGGTGCGGCCGATATAACGGTTCTTAATAAAGCCTTCGCGGAAGGTCACACCCAGGGTATGCGCCATTTCCAAGGCGGCGGTACGGCTGGTATCGGGAATGGGAATGACAACATCGATATCGTGTTGAGGGCGCTCACGCAACACCTTCTGCGCCAACTTCACGCCCATCAGCATACGCGAGTGATGCACCGAAATGCCTTCAATGATCGAATCAGGGCGAGCCAGATATACATACTCAAACAAACAAGGGGCCAGGGTTTGTTGTGCGGCGCACTGTTTGATATGCAAACCACCTTCGGAATCAATAAACAGCGCCTCACCCGGAGCCAGATCACGCACCCGCTCAAATCCAGAGGTATCCAGCGCAACGCTTTCTGAGGCCACCATATACTCGATCTGGCCATTGACTTCACGCTGGCCATACACCAATGGGCGGACTCCATGCGGATCACGGAAGGCTAAAACACCATATCCCGTAATCATCGCCACTACAGCATATCCACCTTGGCAACGCTCATGTACGCGCGTCACGGTTTGGAAAATATCTTCAGGGGTCGGCTGCAACTTACCCTGGCGCTGAAGTTCATGGGCAAAAACATTCAGCAAAACTTCGGAATCTGAAGTGGTGTTGATGTGGCGCAGATCGGCACGAAAAATCTCATCCGCCAACTGCTCAGCATTGGTCAGGTTACCGTTGTGAGCCAAGGCAATCCCGTAAGGTGAGTTCACATAAAAAGGTTGTGCTTCTGCACTGCTAGAGCTACCCGCAGTCGGATAACGCACATGACCTATGCCCATATTCCCAAACAGGCGCTTCATGTGACGCGTGCGGAACACCTCGTTGACCAGTCCATTGTCTTTGCGCATAAAGAAACGATCACCTTCACAGGTCACCATTCCTGCCGCATCCTGACCTCGGTGCTGCAGCACAGTCAGGGCATCAAAAATTGTCTGGTTCACATAGCTTCTGGCAAAGATGCCAACGATACCGCACATTCAATCAACCTCAGCAGGAGACATTAATTCTGACAGAGCAAAGTGCTTACTGTCCTAAATTCCAAATCAGGTGGCCTAAATCCGAGGCCATATCACGCGACCAGGTTTCCATCACTAGGAAGTGCGGAATCAAGGTTGACTCGTTCCACCAGGGATCATGGATGGCAGGGGTCATTTTTAATAACACCACCAAGATCACCACCACTAAAGCCCCACGCAACACACCAAAGCCTACGCCTAAAACGCGGTCTGTCGCAGATAAACCCGTAACATGGATCAGTGAACTGATTAAGGCACCGATCAAATTACCGACCAAAAGCGTTAGCAAAAACAAAATGATAAAAGCAATTAACAGATGGATTGAGGGCGATGCCTCAATATAATCCGCCACGACTAATGCCAGCACATCCGCAAACAGACGGCTGACGACAAAAGCCGCCACCCAGGTTAAGAGCGAAATCGCTTCCCGTGCAAAACCACGTCGCAAGCTCATCAAAGCGGATAATCCGATAATGACGAGAATGCCCCAGTCCACCCAATTCATCACGTTTATTTGCCCAATCAAGCCGGATATTTTAACAAAGCACCTAAACTAACCCAATGCTTCTATTATTGGGTGGTAAATCTCACAATCATACCTTCTAGGCCATACTCATCTTTCAAGCGCCCTTTCAGGGACTCCAAACGACTACGATCCATTTCCGGACCCACAAACACCCTAACCACATCATCACCGTGGCGGATGTAGACACGATAACCGGAATTGATCAAACGTGTTCGTAGCTCACGCGCATTGGCTTCCTGACGGAAGCTGGCGAGCTGCAAAGCCCAGGCTGCAGGTAACTGATCCGCATCTAATTGCGGCTCCACACTTGCCCGCGCCTGAGTGTCGGCCGCAGGACGCGGAGCCACCGGAACGGGTGCTACCGGTGCAGCCGCCACAGGGGCCGCCACCGCAGCCGTGCTGGGTGCGACGGGTGTCGGAGCCGATGCGACAGGTGCCACTTCAACAGGTGCTTCCCCACTCGCTATAACCGCCTCATTCACCAAAGGCGCTGCAGGTGCGGGCAAGCTTGGCAGCGCTCTGCGCTCGGGCATCACCATCGGTTCACGAGCTGCTGGGGCACTGGGTACACTCACTAGGGGCTGTGCCTCTTTACGCTCATGATAACCGGCTCCATCAAACACGAAAGGAAAGAGCAAGGCCAAAATCAAGAGCAGGACTAGAGCCCCCGTCCAGCGTTGTGTGGTTTTACTCGACATCATCTGTCTCCGGCAAAGGATCTAACCACTCGAGCGCCGCCGTCACGGTCAGAAAAGAACCGGCTACGACATGCAAGCTAGGTTGTGCACAAGGCTGCTGCGGTAGCTGCAAGGCTTGCGGCACAGAAGCGTAAAGCTGGATCAATTCCGGCGCGACGCCTAGGCGGACTAAACCTTGTTGTAAACGTTGTGCCGAAGCGCCTCTGGCGCCGGGCAGACTCACTAGATGCCAATGATCAACCACCGCCATTAAAGCCTTCAACACTTCATCAATATCCTTATCCGCCAGCATGCCCAAGGTTAGGTGTATGGCACGCCCTTGCGCCTGGCTTTTTAACGCATCTGCAAGATACTGGGCAGATTCAGGATTGTGGGCGACATCTAACAGATACTCTTGCCCATGGGCATAGATTTTTTGCATGCGCCCAGTCAAACGTGCGTCACGCAAACCATGCCGTAAAGCTTCATCACTAGTCTGTAGAGGTAAAAAGCTCAATACCTGAATCACACTGGCTGCATTTTGCATCGGCAACTCTGGCCACGGCAGATCCTCGAACTTGAGTGCTTCACCACAAGGATTCTGTCCTTGCCAAGTCCAGGTTTTATGCGCCAGATCTTGCGTGTAATAGAAATCACGCTCGCGTACCCGCAGATCACACCCCAGGTTTCGAGCCTGTTCCAATACAGACAAGGGCGGTTCGGCGTCACCACAGACCGCCGGCGTATGCGCACGCATCACTCCGGCTTTTTCACGTCCAATCGACTCACGATCTGGGCCAAGCCAATCGGTATGATCCAACGCCACCGTGGTAATCAACGCGACATCGGCGTCGATCCAATTCACCGCATCCAGACGGCCACCCAAGCCCACTTCCAAAACGCACACGTCTAACTCAGCTGCACTCATACACAAAAAAGCCGCAAGAGTGCCAAATTCAAAGTAGGTTAAAGACAGATCCCCACGGGCGTCTTCAATCTGTGCAAACGCTTGGGTTAATGCCTGATCTGAAACTTCTTCACCCGCGAGACGAATACGCTCATTGTAGCGGCGAAAGTGTGGAGAGGTGTAACAACCGACCCGATAACCGGCGGCTGATAAGATGGATTCGAGTAAACGAGTACTGCTGCCTTTACCATTAGTTCCGGCAACAATAATTTTCGGCACCCTAGAGAGATCAATTGGCAAGCGCTCGGCGACCTGAGCAAAGCGCTCCAGTCCCAATTCAATCTCTTGAGGATGGCAGGATTCAATATAACTCAGCCAGTCCTGAAGACTGGCTGATTCAGATAGGTGCGCCATGCTGTAATCCGCGCTGAGTTAAACCGCTGTCATCGGAGGAGTGGCTTCCGGTGCATCGTCCAATGAGCATACCGTCACATCACCCTTTAACTTACTCAAAATCGCAGACAAGCGTGGGCGTAATTCCTGGCGCGACAGGATCATGTCCACCTGGCCATGCTCCAACAGAAACTCACTACGCTGGAAACCTTCTGGCAATTTTTCCCGCACTGTCTGCTCAATGACACGCGGTCCGGCAAAACCAATGAGGGCATTCGGTTCCGCTACATTCAGATCTCCCAGCATCGCCAAACTAGCCGACACGCCCCCATAAACCGGATCGGTCAGTACAGAGATGTAAGGCACACCCGCCTGGCGCATTTTTTCCAGAGCAGCACTGGTTTTTGCCATCTGCATCAATGAGAAAAGTGCTTCCTGCATACGCGCCCCGCCTGATGCTGAAAAACAGATCAAAGGGATCTGCTCTTGTAACGCCAAATGCGCCGCACGGACAAAACGCTCACCGACCACAGAACCCATGGAGCCGCCCATGAAATTAAATTCAAAAGCCACCGCCACAACAGGCTGGCCTTCCAACTGACCTCGCATCGCGATCAAAGCATCCGTTTCACCGGTATCTTTTTCCGCAGCGCTTAAACGATCCTTGTATTTCTTGGAATCACGGAATTTCAAACGATCCACAGGCAGAACATCCATACCTATCTCTTCACGCCCCTCTAGATCCAAGAACAGATCCAAGCGACGGCGTGCGCTGATACGCAGATGGTGATCACACTTAGGGCAAACATTCAGATTTTTGTCGAGCTCTGGGCGATACAAAACGGCATCACACTTTGGGCACTTCTCCCACAAGCCTTCGGGAACATTGCTACGCTTACGCTCTGTTCGTTTTACCAGTGAGGGAACAATTTTATCCAGCCAGCTACTCATCTTCTCTTGCCCTGTCATTGAATGGGATAGATCAGGCGTCCATGGCCTGACGCATTTCTGCAATTATTGCCGATACCTGCGCAGGTATGTGCTCATGTGCGGTCACCAACTCGGCGATCTGGTTCACCAGCACACTGCCGACGATGACACCATCTGCCACCGCAGACACAGCTGCCGCAGATGCTGCATCACGGATACCGAATCCAACTGCTAAAGGCAGATCGGTCATTTCACGCATTTGCGTAATTTTATGCGCAACGGCCTCAACATCCAAGTTGGCTGAGCCCGTCACCCCTTTCAGTGAGACATAATAAAGATAACCGCTGCCCTGCTGGCAGATATGACGCAGACGCGCGTCAGAGGTGGCAGGCGACATCAGGTAAATCGTATCCAAGCCCTGAGCACGGAAGATGGCATTCGCCTCAACGCCCTCTTCCGGCGGCAGATCCACGGTGAGTACACCATCTACGCCTGCCGCACGGGCTTTTTCAGCAAAATTGGCATAACCAATGGCTTCGATCGGATTGAGATACCCCATCAAGACTACGGGTGTCTCAGTATCGGTTTTACGAAATTCAGCGACGATCTCCAAAACGTCCAACAGACGTGTTCCATGCATCAAAGCACGCTCACAAGCGAGCTGTATGACGGGGCCATCGGCCATGGGATCAGAGAAAGGAACGCCTAATTCCAATACATCCGCGCCGGCAGCCACCAAGGCATGCATCAACGGCAAGGTCACAGCTGGAGAAGGATCACCGGCTGTCACATAGGGAATCAGGGCTTTGCGGCCACTGGCACGCAAAGCGTCAAAACGTGTTTGAATACGACTCATCAAGCGATTCCGCCTTATTACATCTCTATGCCATCGAGTGTGGCGACTGTGTGGATGTCTTTATCACCACGCCCGGAAAGGTTGATCACAATCGTTTGATCTTTCCTGAGCGTAGGCGCCAGCTTCATTGCATAAGCAACAGCATGGCTGCTTTCCAAAGCCGGCATTATACCCTCAACACGGGTCAGAGTGCGAAAGCCCTGCATCGCTTCATCATCATTAATCGCCACATACTCTGCACGTCCGATATCTTTTAACCAAGCATGCTCAGGCCCGACCCCTGGATAATCCAGGCCAGCCGATACAGAATGAGTAGGCAAAATCTGCCCGGCATCATCTTCCATCAAATAGGTACGCATTCCGTGTAACACGCCGGGACGGCCATCGCTCAGTGGCGCGGCATGCTGCCCAGTTTCCAGGCCATAACCACCGGCTTCAACACCGATCATGCGCACACTACGATCTTCAATGAACGGATGGAACATTCCGATGGCATTGGAACCGCCGCCCACGCAGGCCAAGAGGACATCAGGCAAACGCCCGGTTTGCTTGAGACACTGCTCACGCGTTTCACGACCGATGACACACTGGAAATCACGCACGAGTTTGGGATAAGGGTGTGGACCTGCCGCCGTACCGATGATGTAGAAGGTATTGTCCACGTTGGTCACCCAATCACGCATCGCTTCGTTCATGGCATCTTTCAGAGTGCGTGTACCGGAAGTCACGGGAATCACTTCAGCGCCTAACAAGCGCATACGGTAGACATTCAGCGCCTGACGCTTAACGTCTTCGGCACCCATATACACCTTGCACTCTAACCCTAAACGTGCCGCCACAGTCGCTGAAGCCACCCCATGCTGACCGGCACCGGTTTCAGCGATGACGCGTGGTTTACCCATATACTTGGCCAAAAGCGCCTGACCTATGGTGTTATTCACCTTGTGGGCACCGGTATGGTTCAAATCTTCGCGTTTTAAATAAATCTGGGCACCGCCTAATTCACGTGACAAACGCTCAGCATGATAAAGGGGGGAAGGACGCCCGACATAATAGGCTAGATCATGATCAAATTCGGCCTGGAAAGCAGGATCTGCAGACAGCTTGTTATACACACTTTCGAGTTCTTCCAACGCGCCGATGAGTGTTTCCGATACAAAACGACCACCGTAAGGACCGAAGTGCCCCAGTGCATCTGGGTATACGACTTTTTCTGTCGATTCATTAGACATGGACACGATTCACCTCGTTAATAAATTCTTGAATTTTTTGCGCATCTTTGATGCCAGGCGCTTGCTCAACGCCACCGCTCACATCCACCGCCCAAGGTCGAATTTGAGCCACCGCTTGCGCCACACTCTGGGGTGTTAAACCGCCGGCCAACACGATCTTAGGACGCAGGGTTTCAGGAATCAGCTGCCAGTCAAATACCGCACCCGTTCCACCCGGTACCCCAGCCACATAGGTATCCAGAAGCAAAGCGCGTGCTGCGGCATAGTCCTGTGCCGCCGCTTGCAGATCAGTCTCTGGCTTCACACGCAAAGCTCGAATAAAGGGTTTCTGTACACTTTGGCAAAACTCCGGCGTTTCATCGCCATGAAACTGCAAGAGATCGACTTGGGTTAAAGCCACCACTTCATCGATCTCGTTACGTTGTGCATTCACAAACAGAGCTGTGGTCGTCACAAAAGGCGGTAGCGCCGCGATGATTTCAGCGGCCTGAGCAGGTGTCACCGCACGCGGGCTGGGTGGATAAAAAACAAAGCCGAGCGCATCGGCACCGGCCTCAACTGCTGCAAGCGCATCTTGCAAACGTGTGATACCACAAATTTTTACGCGGGTACGCATAGAGTTTCCTGTTCAATTCGCCTTGCATCATAACAGAGGCACCGCGATGCGTCAGTCAGCTGCACGGACAAAATAAGGGCCCAATTCACTCTTAGGCAGTGCAAAAACGGGATCATAGGCCACATCAACAAAGTAAAGGCCATAAGGAGGAGCCGTCACACCGCCAGCGCGACGATCACGTGCGGCCAACACCTCCGCCGCCCAACCGACTGGCGCTTCACCCGCGCCGATGCGCATTAAAACACCCGCAATATTACGCACCATATGATGCAAGAATGCATTGGCTTGCACATCGATCATCAATAGCCGCCCGACGCGCGAGACCTCAAGAAACTCGATACGTCGCACCGGATTTTTCGCCTGACAACCCACCGCTCGGTAGGAGGTAAAATCATGCTCCCCCACCAAAGCCTGAGCCGCCGCTTGCATGGCGGCAAGATCCAGCGTTTTCCAGGTCCAGGTGATTCCTCGGGGCAGAATCGCCGGTTTTACCGCTGAAGTGTGTATCAGATAGCGATAACGCCGCGAGCGTGCCGAAAAGCGCGCATGGAACTCAGAGGACACCGGGCGCGCCCAGTGTACAGCAATATCATCCGGGAGATGACTATTCGTACCCATCACCCAAGCACGCTCATCGCGCTGAACCTGACTGTCAAAGTGGATAATCTGATAGGAGGCATTCACGCCAGCATCGGTGCGACCTGCACAGATCACCTGAACAGGGTGATTCGCAATACGGGATAGGGCTTTTTCCAGCCGTTCCTGTACGCTGGGCACCGGATCTTTGAGCTGCTTTTGCCAACCATGATAGGCCGCACCGGCATACTCTACGGCCAATGCATAACGATAAGGGGCGACCACAGTCGCCCCAGGGGAAGTTCTCTCTTGATCTAACATTCAATACTTAACTTATTCAGCCTTAATTGGGAGCAGGTCTGTCTCAACCCAAATCCCTCAACAACTTGTCTGCTTCCATACGCTGCGCTTCATTACCATCACGCACAATCTCTTTGAGAATCTCTTTGGCCCCCTCCTGATCATCCATATCCATATAAGCGCGCGCCAGATCGAGCTTAGTTTCGATCTCATCTGCGCCGTCCAGCATATTTAAACTGTCGAGTAGATCCAGATCTTCATCGCTCTCTGCGCCCGTATCTTCAAGTGCAATCTCATCATCTGTGCTGCCCAACAGATCGTCGAGTTCATCCTCAAGCCCCATTTCGAGGTCATGCATGATATTCGCCGTGAGCTCTTCTTCAACACGGGCTCCAGGAGAGGTTACTGAAGCGGTTTCTGAAGCGCTCGCTGCGGTTTCAAGCACCTCCTCTTCCAGCTCAATCCCTGCTGAAAAAAGCGCATCCAAATCATCGGCTAACAGTTCATCCTCAACGACCTCTTCCACCACTTCTGCAGATGGCTCTGAGGTGAATGAGAGACTTTCCAGCTCAGCATCCAGGTCAAGATCAGCAGACGTTTTCTCTGTCTCCAAACTCACCTGCTCGGCGGGTTCGCTCAGGGTGAAGTCCAGCTCACCAAATGCATCGACCTCTTCATCGACTTTGTCTTCAACCTCTGGAGCCGCGGACGCAACACTCGCCTCCTGCTCAGGTTCAGCGCTCATTTCATTGAGTACAAAATCTAACTCATCTGCATCCAACAAAGAGGACTCAAGCTCAGAGGTCGATGCAGTCTCATTCGCTTCAGCTTCTGCTTCTGCTGCAGGACTCAGTAAATCCTCTAAGGAGAAGTCCAAGCCTTCCTCTTCTGCTACATCCACCTCGGCAGCCGCAGGAACCTTTACAGGGGCTTCTGCAGGCGTTACCGCTTCAGGCTCAAGTACTTCGGTCAGTTCTGCTTCAGTATCTAGGCGCAGATCATCTGCTTGATCCACCCAGGATGATGCTTCCTCCAGCTCCTCTGGTAGATCGGCCATCAGATCCTGCTCCAGGCTAGAAAGAAGATCATCCTCTTCTGCCGCTGGAGTCTGCGTCAGCACCTCATCAAAATCCAGATCTGCCAAGAGGTCCTCCACCTCTTCAGTCTCAGGCGCTGAAGCCACTTCCTCGGTCACTTCAGCCGTTGCGGGTTGATCCGCTGCAGCCCAGTCTTCACCGCCTTCGAGATCTTGCAGATCCTGTGCTGCCATCAGAACATCCAGATCCTCTTCGGAGGAGAGATCAAATTCCTCATCCATCACGCGAACAGAATCATCGGCGACAGGCTCTTCCGTCAGATCTAAATCCATATCCAGATCCAGATCGGAGAAATCATCCACAAAGTCATCATTGCTCAGCGCCGGCTCTTCGACTTGAGGTGTTGAAGCCTCCTCGGCAGTCGCGCCTTCATCGGCCTGAGCCACGGCAGCAGCGCTCACGGCAGCGGCTGCAACCGCCGCTTCAGGAAGGTGATCACTCGCCGATTGTGGTTTGAGATTTTCGGGCGCTGTAAACATAGGTGCCTTCTCTTTCGGCTCCCGTTTACGACGTGCCAGCACCAGCGCCGCGAGGGCCGCGATCAGTGCGCCCGCTAACCCACCCACCACCGGCAAGCTCTTTAAACTCTCCAGCAAGGATGAGGCAGCTGAATCAGGTGTCTGAGGTTGTGTTTGGATGGCCGCCAATTCCTGATCCTTCAACTCCAACATGCGCTGCATCAAGGCCAGCTGCTCTTGGATAGAATCGAGTTTTTCATTCAGATCACGGTTTTCACGTTCGATCTTATCCACCACCTCTTGGGTGATGGCCAGACGGTTATCGATCTCCTCACTGCGCTGCAGCAAACCTTCAGCTAGATCTGTGCTCAGCGCTGAGGCTTCATCCGTCAGTACGGCCTCATCACTCACCTCTGAAGGAGTGATATCGGCAGGAGACGGCTCAGCCACCTCCGCATCAGCAACATCTGCTTCAGGCGCCTCGGGCGGTGTCACAATCTTCAGTGCGGCATCGACTGCAGGTGTAGCCGGTGCAGAGGGGTCGGTCACCGGCACGGGAGTGGTCGCACTCGGTGCCGAGGCAGGTGTTGAGGCACTCGCCGCCACAGGTGTTCGCCCACGCCCTTGGCGCCACAGCTCGGTTTGGCGCGCGACTTCCGCATTGGCTTGCTGCGCATTGAGCTGACGAATCTCTTCCAAAGTTGGGCGCTGCATCACCGTACCGGCTTTCATCATATTGATGTTACCGGTCGGGAAGCTTTGTGGGTTTTTGCGCAACAGCGCCAACATCATCTGCTGGGGGGGCACGGAAGCATCGGGGCGATGACGTAAAGCCAAATTCCACAGCGTATCGCGGGAGTCGATATAGATCTCTGAGCCACTATCAACACGCGTTCTAACATTGGAGACAGGGGGCGTGGCAACGGCTGCCGGACGTGCCACAACAGGCGCCACGGGTGCAACTGGTGTAACCTGAGGTGCCACCGCCGGCATCACTGCCTGGCGCATAGGTGCAGGATCAAAGACAGGAGGATCTAACAGAACCGTGTACTCACGCACTAAGCGTCCACTTGGCCAGTTGACTTCCATTAAGAAGTTAAGAAATGGTTCTCGAATCGGCTCATTCGACGTGACACGTATCACCCCTGTTCCATCAGGGCGCACACTGACCTGGAAGCGCATATCGTTAACAAAACGACTACGGCTCACTCCGGCCAAAGAGAAGTCATCCACACTGGCCATACGCGGCTGGATTTGCAAAGGTGATAGATCACGCACCTGCAGCAGGCGGATCTCAGCATTCAGAGGCTCATTTAACGCCGAACGGACGGTGATTTCTCCCAGTCCTAAGGCATTTGCCTGAGTCACTCCCAAGGCACCGGCTATCGCAAGGCTTAAGGCAAGTTTACGCAGCATCCTGATTCCCTCTTGATCTGCAAGCCGAGCCTTCACTGATGAGAAGGGCCCTTTGCATCTCCACAATTTATGCAAGTATTATTGAAAAAACCTTAAAGGGTCAAGCGCTTGCCAGAATCAACTCAGCCAGCTGCACGGCATTTAGCGCACTCCCTTTGCGCAGGTTATCCGCCATCACGACTAGGGCAAAGCCTGAAGGATTCTCCGGCTCCAAACGCAAACGCGTCATCAACACCTGATCCTCACCCGCACAACTGCCAACAGGTGATACCAACTCATCCTGGCGCAAAGAGACACCAGGCACATTTTTCAATAAGGCTTGCGCTTCTACCAAATCCATAGGCTGCTGACATTCAGCGTGGATGACAACGGTCTGGCCATAAAACAAAGGCACACGCAAAGCACTCACCACCACTTCAAGCTGCTCATCTTCTAATAAAGTCTGTACGGAAGTGGCAATCTCTTTTTCATCCTGTGACTGCCCTTGAGCATCCAAAGCAGAAGTCACCGGCAGCAGATTAAACGCCATTTGATGCTGAAAAAACTCCGCTTCGGCATCACGGCCATTTAAGAGCCTAGCCGTTTCACCAGCCAAAGCCTCAATCCCTTGACGCCCGACTTCCGCCACGGAAGCTAAACTGGTTAAATTCAGGCGCAGCAGGGTATAGCGCTGATGCAAAGGTTTCAGGGCCATTGCCACTAGGATGGCGGCCGCCGGCGGGACCTGCAGATGACGCTGTGCCGCACTAAGCGCCTGCGAATTCACCTCTGGCACTAAGGGTAGAGCACCGGCCACGCTCGCCGCCACTTCGATCAACCAACTGCCCTGCGCCTGAAGAAGCTCTTTTAACTCGGCCGACAAGGCGCTACCGGTACAGTTAAACACTAAATCGACCCCCTGCCACTGCATCGCCGCCAAGGGCTTAACGCGTGTAGCATGGCCTTTAAACATGACCCCTCGCTCGGTATCCGTATCGTGATCGGCTAAACGCAGCTCCGTTACCGGAAAATCACGCAGCTCCAGCTGCTCCAACAGATGCTCACCAATCAAGCTTGAAGCCCCTAAGAGCGCAACACACATGGACATAACTTGGCTCCTAAAAATAAAGAAGCCCGACCAAAAGCCGGGCTGAATTCAACTCAGTGCGCGTAATTAAGCTTGCAGCAAGATGCGCAGCATACGACGCAGAGGCTCAGCGGCCCCCCAAAGCAACTGATCACCCACACTGAAAGCATTCAGGAAATCAGGCCCCATCTTCATTTTACGCAGACGACCCACTGGAATACTGAGGGTTCCGGTCACTTTCGTAGGAGTGAGTTCACGCATGGTGATCTCGCGCTCATTCGGGATCACCTTGACCCAATCATTCGCTGACGCGATGATGCTTTCGATCTCATCCAGGGGAACATCTTTCTTCAGTTTGATGGTAAAAGCCTGGCTGTGACAACGCATCGCACCGATACGCACACAGGTGCCATCGATTGCAATCGGCGCATCACTCAAGCCCAGAATTTTGTTGGTTTCAACAAAACCTTTCCACTCTTCTTTGCTCTGACCCGCTTCAACGGCTTTATCGATCCAAGGAATCAAAGAACCGGCCAGAGGCACGCCAAAGTGATCCGTTTTAAAGGTGTCACCGCGCATGGTTTCTGCCACTTTACGATCGATCTCTAAAATCGCTGAAGCCGGATCGGCTAATTCAGACTGCACACCCGCTTCAATCTGACCCATCTGACTGATCAGTTCACGCATATTCTGAGCGCCCGCACCGGATGCAGCCTGATAAGTCATGGAACTGATCCATTCCACCAGGTTTTCACGGAACAGCCCCCCCAAGCCCATAAGCATCAGGGAAACCGTACAGTTACCGCCCACGTAGGTTTTAATGCCTTTCGCCAGACCTTGATCGATCACCTGACGGTTAACCGGATCCAGAATAATGATGCTGTCATCCTGCATACGCAGAGTCGATGCCGCATCGATCCAGTAGCCCTGCCATCCAGATTCACGCAACTTACCATAGACTTCGGTGGTGTAATCTCCACCCTGACAAGAGATGATCGCATCCATCTGCTTGAGATCATCGATATTACGCGCATCTTTTAACGCAGGAATGTCTTTACCAATGTTAGGGCCGGCCGCACCCGCTTGTGAGGTGGTGAAGAATACCGGCTCAGCGATATGATCAAAATCGCCCTCTTCCAGCATTCTTTGCATCAATACCGAGCCGACCATACCGCGCCAGCCAACAAACCCTACACGTTTCATGCGTGCCCCCATTGGTCATCACTTTACAGAAAATAAAAATAAACTCAGAAGGCTTACGCCCTCTGAGTCCGATCGGATAGCAAATGCGAAATACTTAGGCGCGCAAAGCTGCGACCACCGCATCTCCCATTTCGGCTGTACCGACACGCTGCATACCTTCAGACATGATATCGCCTGTACGCAGCCCTTGATCCAACACCTGGCTGACCGCCGCTTCAATCTTATCCGCCGCAGCGCCTTCACCCAAAGAATAGCGCAACATCATAGCGGCAGAAAGAATGGTTGCCAACGGGTT
Organism: Nitrincola tapanii; assembly: GCF_008368715.1. Taxonomy (GTDB): domain Bacteria; phylum Pseudomonadota; class Gammaproteobacteria; order Pseudomonadales; family Balneatricaceae; genus Nitrincola; species Nitrincola tapanii. The sequence continues at coordinate 261,384 of NZ_SMRS01000002.1, read as the reverse complement.
CGCGATACCTTGTCCAGCAATATCAGGGGCTGAACCATGGCAAGGCTCATACATACCTTTATTGTTGGCATCCAAGGACGCCGATGGCAGCATACCGATTGAACCGGTCAGCATCGCTGCCGCATCCGACAAGATGTCACCAAACATATTGCCGGTGACGATCACATCAAACTGCTTAGGTGCCCGTACCAGCTGCATGGCTGCGTTGTCCACGTACATATGGCTCAACTCAACGTCTGGATACTCAGCAGACAATTCATTCATCACTTCGCGCCACAGGACCGTCACTTCCAGCACGTTGGCTTTATCCACGGAGCAGAGCTTTTTGTTGCGTGCACGTGCCGCTTCAAACGCGACACGACCGATGCGACGAATTTCGTTCTCATCATAAACGTAGGTGTTAAACCCTTCACGCACGCCACCCTCTTTGGTGCGGTAGCCACGCGGTTGACCAAAATAGATGCCACCGGTTAATTCACGCACGATCAGAATATCCAGACCGGACACAACTTCCGGCTTAAGCGTTGAGGCATGCGCCAGCTGCGGATAGAGAATCGCAGGGCGCAGGTTGCCAAACAAACCGAGATTGGCACGGATGCCTAACAAGCCCTTTTCCGGACGAATCTGGAAATCTGGATTGGTATCCCACTGTGGGCCACCGACCGCACCGAGCAGAATTGCATCAGCTGCTTGCGCGGCCTCTAGGGTTTCCGCAGGCAAAGGGATGCCCGTTGCATCGATTGCGGCGCCACCGACCAACGCTTCTTGCATCTCCAGACCCAGATTGAACTGCTCATTCACCAGATCCAGTACTTTACGCGCTTCTGCCACGATTTCCGGACCGATACCATCACCCGGTAAAATCAGTATTTTTTTGGCCATGCCGATCACTTCCTTACAGAATTAATTTGAAAACAACCAAGGAGCGGTTTGCTGACGTTGCGCTTCGTACTCACGAATCGCCTGCGCATGCTCTAGCGTCAGGCCGATATCGTCTAAGCCATTGAGCAAGCAATGTTTACGAAACTCATCGATCTCAAATGGCAAACGACTGCCATCGGGCTTGATCACTGCTTGATTACGCAGATCGATAGTGAGCTGATAACCCGGCACCGCCTCGACCTCACGGAACAGCTGATCGATCTCTGCTTCAGTGAGAATGATCGGCAGAAGTCCGTTTTTGAAACTGTTATTAAAAAAGATATCGGCGAAACTCGGCGCTAAAATGGCGCGAATGCCAAAATCTTCCAATGCCCAAGGCGCATGCTCACGACTAGAACCACAACCAAAGTTGGCGCGTGCCAAAAGAATGCTAGTACCCTGATAACGCGCTTGGTTCAAAACAAAATCTGGATTGAGCGGGCGACCGGAGCAGTCTTGATCGGGCTGACCTTCATCCAGATAACGCAACTCATCAAACAGGTTTGGGCCAAAACCTGAGCGCTTGATCGATTTCAAGAACTGCTTAGGGATGATCATGTCAGTATCGACATTCGCACGATCTAGGGGGGCTACGATGCCCTGATGTTCTACAAACTTTTTCATCGTTTACTCCTCAAGCCTGCATCCATTCACGCACATCGACAAAATGCCCGGCAATCGCTGCCGCCGCCGCCATAGCGGGACTGACCAGATGTGTTCGCCCACCAAAACCCTGACGCCCCTCAAAATTACGATTCGACGTCGAGGCACAATGCTCACCAGCCCCCAACTTGTCTGGATTCATTGCCAAACACATAGAGCAGCCTGGTTCACGCCACTCCATACCGGCTTCGATAAAGATCTTATCCAACCCTTCCGCTTCAGCCTGGGCTTTCACCAAACCTGATCCAGGGACCACCAGCGCTTGTTTCAAACTCGCTGCGACCTTCTTACCCTTCACCACGGCCGCCGCCGCACGCAGATCTTCGATACGTGAGTTGGTGCAAGAACCGATAAACACACGATCCAACTGGATGTCCGTAATCTTTTGATTAGGCTGCAAGCCCATGTATTTTAAAGCACGCTCAGTGCCTTCACGCTGCACAGCATCGGACATCACCGCAGGATCAGGTACCAAGGCCGACACAGGAGCCACCATCTCCGGAGACGTGCCCCAGGTCACTTGCGGCAGAATGTCTTCACCCTGAATCACTACCACCTTATCGAATACTGCATCTTCGTCCGATACTAGATCGCGCCAAGCAGCAGCGGCTTTTTCCCACAAAGCGCCCTGCGGGGCATAAGGACGCCCTTTCACATACTCAATGGTTTTTTCATCCGCGGCGACCAGGCCTACACGAGCGCCCGCTTCAATCGCCATGTTACAAATGGTCATACGCCCTTCCATCGAGATGCTACGAATCGCTTCACCGCCAAACTCAATGGCACAGCCCGTTCCACCTGCCGTACCGATCACACCGATGATGTGCAAAATCACATCTTTAGCGGTGACGCCCAAGCCCAACTGACCATCTACACGCACCAGCATGTTCTTCATTTTTTTCGTGATTAAGCACTGAGTGGCCAACACATGTTCCACTTCCGAAGTGCCGATCCCGTGTGCCAGGGCGGCAAAAGCCCCATGTGTTGCGGTATGAGAATCCCCACAAACAACCGTCATACCGGGCAAGGTTGCGCCCTGCTCAGGCCCGACCACATGCACAATCCCCTGGCGTGGATCGTTCATTTTGAATTCGGTAATACCAAAGGTATCGCAGTTTTCGTCCAGTGTTTTCACCTGAATGCGAGACACAGGATCCACAATGGTTTCCACTCCACCAGAACGCTCTGTCGTCGGCACGTTATGATCGGGTGTGGCTAGGTTCGCTTCAATACGCCAAGGACGACGTCCCGCCAGACGCAGCCCCTCAAACGCTTGAGGTGAGGTCACTTCATGTAGAAGATGACGATCGATATAGAGCAGCGCACTGCCATCATCATTGGCACGCACCAAATGGGCATCCCACAATTTGTCGTACAGCGTTTTTCCAGCCATGAGCAACCTCTCTAGCGATTCAAGACCTAGGTGAGCATCCTAAAACAGCGCTTACCAATAGACAAATTCATATTTTTTATCCAAAGCATTCCTAACAGGAATGAATTACACTCAACACACTCAATTTAATCGGAGGAATCGATGGACAGCGCAACACTGCAGGCCTTTGTAACCGTTGCTGACAGCGCTTCCTTTTCCGAAGCCGCCCAGCGCTTATTTCTCACGCAATCCGCTATTAGCAAACGTATTGCCCTGTTGGAGGGCCAGTTAAACTGCCGCTTATTTGATCGTATTGGTCGCCATGTCAGCCTAACCGAAGCCGGACGTCAGCTTCTGCCGAAAGCACGGGATATTTTACTGGCCCTGCAGGATGCCGAACGCCTGGTCAGCAACCTTACAACCGGGGTGAAAGGGCGTTTATCCATTGCCGCGAGCCACCACATCAGCTTGCATCGACTCCCCCCCGTGCTCAAACACTTTAGTCAAACTTTTCCTGAAGTCGAGTTAGATCTAAATTTTGATGAATCCGAGCTCGCTTACGAGCGTGTACTGCGCGGTGAGTTAGAGTTAGCGCTGATCACCTTATCCCCTCATCCAGATCCGCGCATTTGTGCTGAAGTGATCTGGGACGATCGTCTTTGTTATGTTGTCTCGACTCAACACCCTTTAGCCTTTGATTGCGCACCGACGCTGCAGAAGCTAAATCACTATCCCGCGATCCTACCGCGACGCCAAACGTTCACGCATGAATGTGTTCGCCAGCAGCTGCTCGAATACGGTTTGGAACCGCAACTGCGCATGAGCACCAATTATCTCGACACTATTCGCATGATGGTCTCGATTGGCCTGGGTTGGAGCGTATTACCGGAAACCCTGCTGGATGCTAGCCTGGTTCGTCTTGAATTAAATACCGAGCCGCTGTTTCGGCCCTTAGGTTATATCTATCATCGTGACCGCACTCTTTCCAACGCCGCCGGTGAGTTGGTTAAATGCCTGCAAGCCGAACAAAGACTCAGTCCTCAACCTCAGCTCGCGACCTGAGCACGGAGCGACTTCACTCGATGGAAAGGGCTTGATTAAACGAAATGTCCGTCAAATAGCGGATTTCACAAACACCCTTGGCTGTATTAGTATGGATCACCTCTTTTTCTTTTTACCGCCATGCCAACCGGGAGCCGAGTGTGACTGATGATCTGGAAATGATGATCCGCCAGTGGTTGGACATCTGCGCACCGGACATGGATGGAAAAGAACAGCTCGCCCAGTGGATACATCTTCTGCAAGGCCTGACGCCCTACAGCGAGCAATTCAGCGATCCTCACGCCGCACTCCTAGCACGCATGACTCAACAATCGATTGAGTGGAGCCGCTTTGCGCAATCTTTGATGCCTCCAGCCTCACACACCGAACCTCTCTCACAATCACACTACCTAGAGGCTTTTCAAGATTATATGCAACAGCAAACGCGGCTTTGGTTGTTGCAACGCTGGGGGCTACCTGAGCAATTCAGTCAGCTGCTTGAGCAGATCCCACAACAGAATCCTTTGGTTTTTGATAACCCTTTACTGAAAGGACTCAATCAACTTCTGGATGTATCACCGGAAAAGCTAGGGCGGACACAGCATCAGCAGTTCAAAAAAACCTTGACGCTGTTAAACGAACACCAAGCGGCGTTGAATGCCTACTCACAGCATTATCAGGCAATCAACCAAGAGGCACTTAGCTGCTTCCATGCTGGCTTGGAGCAAGAGGATGAGCCCATTACCGAGCTTGAAAGTCTGCATCGACTCTGGACTGAAGCCTATGAGCGCATCTATCAAGAACACCTGCTCAGCAGCGATTATCAGGTGTGTCTAGGCCGCTTACATAACGCTCAACTGCAACTGCGTTTAAACATACAAGAGCAACGCAATCTCTGGCTCAGCCAACAAGGGATTGCCAGCGAAGCGGCGTTAAACCTCGCTTTTCAACAGCTGCATCAGTTACGTAAACAGATGCGTGAAATGCGCCAGGAAATGCAACAGTTAAAACAACAAGTTCACGAGAAATCTAACGCATGAGACGCTTAGATTTACAACCGCAATCCTTGAAAAAAGAACTCAAGCGCTTTAACAGCCGGTTATTACAAAGTTATCAAACTCTGAATAATCTGGGTGATCTCGGCATCGAAGCCACAGTTTACAGTGAGGTTTTTCAGCAGGATAAGCTGCGTTTGCGTTATTACGCGCCGCCAGACATCAATCCTGAGCTGTCTCCTATTCTGATCTGTTATGCGTTGGTCAATCGCCCTTCAATGCTTGATCTGCATCCCGAGCGCTCGCTGATTGCGCAGTTGTTAGCCGCCGGTTTTCGTGTCTATTTAATCGACTGGGGTTATCCAGATGCCAGTGATCGTTATCTGGACCTCGATGATTACATCAACGGCTACCTGCATCAATGTGTACTTTTTAGCTGTGAACATAGCCAAAGCCCAAAGATCACGCTCATGGGCATCTGCCAAGGTGGCACCTTCAGCCTGTGTTACACCGCCTTGCATCCGCAGAAAGTGGAGCGGTTGATCACGCTGGTCACACCCGTGGATTTCAGCACCCCAGATTTCACCCTGAGTCGCTTGGTTAAACATCTGGATATCGATCTGACCGTCAATACCTATGGCAACATTCCTGGCCAACGACTCAATGATCTTTATACCAGTTTGATGCCCATGCGTTTGAGTTTGCAAAAACAGATGGATCTGCCCAGCATCCTCAGCGAGCCCCAAAAAGCGCTCGAGTTTTTGCGCATGGAGCACTGGTTAAATGATTGCCCTGACCAAGCCGGTGAAGCTTTCCGCGAGTTTGCCATCTGGTTTTTTCAAGAGAACCGCTTAATCCAAGGCCAGCTGACATTAGCGGGGCAAAAAGTTGACTTGAAAGCGATTACGCAGCCTTTGCTAAACATTTTTGGCTTGCAAGACCATCTTGTTCCACCCTCTGCATCACGCGCTTTAGCGCAACATACTGCGAGCCAAAACTACCAGGAACTGGCCTTGAGAACAGGACATATCGGTCTATTTGTGAGCAAGCGCAATGGCACCCAGGTTGCGGATGCCATTACGCACTGGTGTTATGCCACCTAAGCCAAAGGCTTTTTCGGGGCAGAAGGACGACGGGGCGTTTTTTTCACGGGTGCCGCAGCTTGACGGCGAGGTTTTGCTTCTACAGCGCTTCTTGACGCCGCCTCAGCAAGCGCTTCAGAAGCGGCTGCGGCCTCCGTTGCTGGGCTAGAGGCCGTCTCAGGCGCGGCATCTGCTTTCGCACTTTCAGATTGTGCTTTTTCAGCCGAGCCGCGTGACATAGGGGAGAAGAGATTCCATACCGCTAAATTCTGATCGGCAATCCGGTTCATCATGGTTAAGGGATTCGCCGCACCAATCATATTTTGCATCTGATCCCGAATACGATCCTGATGTTCTAAGAACGCCGCAATACTCTGCTCTAAATACTGGCTCATCATGCCCTGCATACTATCTCCGTAAAAACGGATCAATTGCTGCAACACCTGATTGGTCAGCAAAGTGCCATGTCCATCCGCTTCCTGCTCACTGATAATCTGCATCAAAATATTGCGGGTTAAATCCTGTCCGGTTTTTGAATCCAATACTTGGAAAGGCTCCGAGCCTAAAACCAGCTGTTTCACATCTTCCAGTGTCACGTAACAACTGCGCGAAGTGTCATACAAACGACGGTTGGTATACTTTCTCAGAATACGCACATCAGACTCCTTAGACGCTATGCTCATCAGGCTACTCTCCCGACTCAGAACGTGAACTCGGACGAGTGTACTGATTCATTAGACCCAACATCATTTTTTGGAAGCCTTCCATAGATCCTAAACTGGTATTCAAAAACGGTTTAAAAAGCGTGATGGGATCATAGCCCTCAACACCCGCATGCATACGCTGGCGTATCTGCTCGATCAATTCATCGTGTAACGAGGAGACATCTGGAAGACCGAGTGTCTGACGTAACTCATCCGGCGTCATTTCTATATCAATTTTGAACTTCATAGTCAGTCTTCGCTCATCAGAAAGCACAGTGTGCAGATGCAGTAAGAATATAACAATTAAGCACTATTTATCCAATGATGGCACTTTTTCTGGATAAATCCATAGATAAGCAAGAAGCAACGCCAGCAAACTGATCAGCGCCGCCACTGCAAACACCCAAAGACTGCCCCAAAGATCCCAAGCCCAACCGGACAACAAGGCGCCAGCAGCCCCGCCTGCGCCAAATCCGGCACTGGAAAAAAGCGCCTGCCCACGCCCTTGAGTGGCCGTGCAAAAATAGCGTTGCACCAGCGCAATCCCCACCGCATGTAAACTACCAAAACTGGCGGCATGTAGAATCTGTGCAAACAGCAGCAGCGGCCAGACCTCTGGCCAGAAGGCAATCAGACTCCAGCGCAGCACCGTTAGCAGCAAACTGGACAACATCAACTGACGTAAATTAAAACGTCGCATCAATCGTGGCATATATATAAACAGAAGAATCTCTGCCACCACGCCTAATGACCAGAGCAAACCTATCAGACTGGCACTCAGCCCCATCTCCTGCAGCAGCACACTAAAAAAGGTGTAATAAGGCCCATGACTAAACTGCACCAGGAAAAATACCAGGAAAAAGATCATCACTTGCGGCTGACTAAGACGTTTTAGAAAATGTCCTTTAGCCAGGCTGGGTGCGGGATGCTTAGTCTGTGCAGGCGCGGGCAGGCTTAGGCTATTCAACCAGATGAGTGCCATTAAGATCAGCAGTATCCAGGGCAATTCACGCAGACCCAGCCAGTCTAACAAGGCGCCTACACCGAGTACCGCCAACACAAAACCGACCGACCCCCAAACACGAATCCGACTGTAGCCCTCTCGCTGTTCACCCAGATGCTGCAGCGTTAGCACTTCACACTGGGGTAACACAGCATTCCAGAAAAAACTAAAGCCCAGCATCACCCAAGCAAAACCCCAGAAACTGTCTTGCCAAAAAATGCCGAGAAAAATCAGCCAGGTCAAACCGGCGCCGTAGCGTATAATCCGTAAGCGTTGGCCACTGACATCCGCCAACCAACCCCAGAGGTTGGGCGCTAAGATTCGAGAAACGTGGATCAGCGCCATCAGAAATCCAATCTCTTCAGCACTAAGCTGAAAGTCTTTGAGATAGAGACTCCAGTAAGGTACCAGAGCCCCTAACAAAGCAAAGTAGAAAAAATAAAAACCAGATAGGCGCAGATAAGGCATAGATAGGGCTTCAAAAGATTAAGCCCTTATTCTAAGCTATTTTCGTTCACAGGGTGTTAGATCACCTGCTGTAAACGAGGTGGCATCTTTGGGAGGGATTGGGCCTCCTGTAACCAATGCAAGGTTTGGGGTGCCGTCTGCTCAGGTGTGAAAAGATGTCCCAATTCTGGCACAGCAAAGCATCGATCACCGCGCATCGGCTGCCAGGCATTATAGGCGTTATGGCTAATGCCCACTTCCCAAGGCTCCGCCACCTGCCAGCCGATGGGCTCTAATTCGATGCGTACCTCAGCACCAATCAAGCTGACGGCACTGATCTGCAGAGGTAGATTCGCACTGGCATCCGGTTGCGCTTGCAGCCGGACTTCATGCGGACGTAAGCAGAGTTGTGCCGATCCATCCGCAACGGATCTCGGCAGGTTCACCCAGGCTTCTCCCTGCTGTAAACGACTGTTATTGACTTCACCTTCCAGTACATTCACATGCCCTAGGAACTCAAAAACAAAACGACTTTCAGGGCGCGCATATAACTGAGGCGGTGAGTCCATCTGCTCGATGCGACCGGCACTCATCACCACAACCTTATCCGACAGTTCCAGCGCTTCTTCCTGATCATGGGTGACAAACACGCTGGTAAAGTGCAGCTCATCATGCAGATTACGTAACCAGCGGCGCAGATCTTTGCGCACCTTCGCATCGAGCGCACCAAAAGGCTCATCCAAAAGTAAAACCTGTGGCTGCATCGCCAAAGCACGCGCCAAGGCAACACGTTGCTTTTGACCACCTGATAGCTGTGCAGGATAACGCTGAGCGAGATGGCCTAACTGCACCATCTCCAACAGATTGGCGACACGCTTACGAATCTCAGCCGCCGGCGGGCGCTCGGCCTTAGGCATCACCTCTAGGCCAAACGCCACATTCTCAGCCACCGTCATATGGCGAAAGAGTGCATAGTGCTGAAAGACAAAACCGACGCGTCGTTCGCGCACATGCACACGCGTAACATCTTCACCATGAAAGAAAATCTGGCCGCTATCGGCTGTTTCTAAACCCGCGATAATGCGCAGCAAAGTGGTTTTACCAGAGCCTGAAGGCCCCAGCAGACCGATTAACTCACCATCTGGAATTTCCAGAGATAAAGGATGCAGCGCCTGGAAACCTCCAAAACGCTTACTGATATTCTCAACCCGAATACTCATGCTTCATCCTCACTTAAGGCTGCACGCTGACGCGCTTGACGCCATTCGACAAACGATTTCACAAACAAGGTTAACAAGGCGATACCCGCCAACAATGAAGCACTGGTGAAAGCGCCCACTGTGTTGTAATCCTGATATAAAAGCTCAACATGTAAAGGCAATGTATTGGTTTCACCCCGGATATTACCGGAGACAACAGATACCGCTCCAAACTCACCCACCGCACGGGCATTGGTCAGCACAACACCGTAGAGTAAAGCCCATTGGATATTCGGGAGTGTCACCCGACGAAATAACTGCCATCCCGATGCCCCTAATGTCACGCCGGCCTCTTCCTCTTCACGACCCTGCTGCTGCATCAACGGAATCAACTCACGTGCTACAAAGGGGCAGGTCACAAACACCGTGACCATCAAAATCCCCGGCCAGGCAAACATCAACTGCACATCCTGATCCATCAAACGGCTACCGATCCAGCCATTGGCACCGTAGAGCAGCAGATAGAGCAAACCCGCGACAACCGGCGATACAGCAAAAGGAATATCGATCAAAGTGATCAACAATTTGCGCCCTGGAAACTCGAAGCGCGTGACTAACCACGCCAAGAAAACACCAAACACCAAATTGATCGGCACCGTGAGCGCGGCCACAAACAGGGTTAAACCGATCGCATGTAAGGTGTAACGATCGGTTAAATTTTGCCAATAACTACTCACCCCACCTGAGAATGCCTGTACAAAAATGGCAATCAACGGCACCAACAGGAGCAGAAAAACCAAGGTCAGCGCCAGCGTGATTAAGCTCCACTTCACCCAGGGCTGATCACCGATACGTAAATGGGATTGTGTTCTCATGGTTTAACGTCCGTGGATACGATGCAGGTAATGCGCCTGCCATATATTGATTGCAAACAGCAGTATCAAAGATGCCAGCAGCACCACCGAAGCAATCGCACTTGCACCGGCGTAGTCAAATTCCTGCAGGCGAATAAAAATCATCAAACTGGTGATTTCACTGATATAAGGCATGTTACCGGCAATAAAGATCACCGCCCCAAACTCACCTAAACTACGCGTAAAAGACAGCGCGATACCGGTTAGTAAACCGGGCCAGAGCGATGGAAAGACTACACGTCGAAAGACCGTGAGATCACTCCCGCCCATGGTAATTCCGGCCTCTTCATCCTCTGCTGCCAGATCTTCCAACACCGGCTGCACTGTACGCACTACAAACGGCAAGCTGGTGAAAGACATCGCTACGATAATCCCCAGCGGGGTGTAAGCTACCTTGATGCCCACTTCGGCCAACAGCGAACCGTACCAACCGTTAGTCGCAAACAGTGCTGAGAGCGTAATCCCTGCCACCGCAGTGGGTAAGGCAAAAGGCAGATCCATCAGGGCATCCACCAAACGCTTACCCGGAAACTCATACCGCACCAGCACCCAAGCCAGCAACAGTCCAACAACCCCATTAAACAAGGATGCGATCAGTGCCGCGTAAACCGTCACTTTATAAGAGGCGACCACACGCGGATCGGTAATCACTGACCAGTATTCTTGCCACGTCATCCCAGCGGTTTGCATCAGCAACCCAGTCACGGGCAAGAGCAACACCAAACTGATGAAGAGGAGTGAGATACCAAGACTGAGCGCAAATCCAGGCAAGACACGCTTGCCTGGATTGAGACTTAGGGACTGGAGTGCCAGTGCCATAGTAAGAAGATCCTTTCCGACCGATTAACGACGCTGTAATTGATCAAGTTTACCGTTGTTGCCGAAATGCACCTCCATCGCATTACTCCAGCTACCGGCAATCTCTTCAATGGTCAACAACTCCAGCTCGGGGAACTGTTCCGCAAACTCAGCCTGAACCACTTCGTTGTGAACACGGTAGCTAAAGCCTGCCAACAAACGCTGGGCTTCTTCAGAATACAGCTCTTCTAAATACGCACGGGCCAGATCCAGGTTACCATTACGCTGTGCATGACGCTCAACCACGGCCACAGGAAACTCAGCCAAGAAGCTCACTTTAGGCACCACCACTTCAAAACCCTGATCAGGGTATTCGGCGATGATATTGTTCACTTCCGATTCGAAGGTGATCAGCACATCACCAATACCACGCTCAACAAAAGTCGTGGTCGCACCACGGCCACCGGTATCAAACACTGCAACACGTGACAGGAAGGTTTTCACGAACTCATCGATCTGCGCCTCATCCCCTGCAAAGGCTTTTTGCGCATAACCGTAAGCTGCTAGATAGGTGTAACGACCATTACCCGAAGTTTTAGGGTTAGGGAAAACACTGCTGACCTCTGCACGCGCTAGGTCATCCCAGTTCTGAATGCCTTTGGGATTGCCCTTGCGTACCAGGTACGCCATGGTTGAGTAATAAGGAGAGCTGGCATTAGGAAGCTGCTCACGCCAATCTTCGGGTAATAAACGGCCACGCTCATGCAGAATGTCGACATCGGTTACCTGGTTAAAGGTCACCACATCGGCACGCAGGCCTTCAATAATCGCTTGAGCCTGGCGTGAAGAGCCTCCATGCGACTGGCGCACTTCCACATTTTTGCCGGTTTTTTCTTTCCAAACGGCGGCAAAGTGTTCGTTGTAGCTGGCAAACAACTCACGAGAAATATCGTAAGATGAGTTCAGCAAGCGCTGATCGGCTGCCCAAGCGGGCACAGCGCTCAAACCCAGAGCCAAGGCCAGGGCAATTGACTTAGCATTTTTTACCAGCTTCATATCTCTCTCCGTATATTCTCTAAAAGAATCAATGCGCTTTTCTATGGATGCAGAGATTATATTAGCCCAATAGTTATAACAATAATTTTATCTATAATATTTTGATATAAGAGACATACGCTTGTATCTATTGCACAGGCGTGAGGCGTGAAAAAACCTTCGCCCGAATTGAGTCAACAACCCGGGCGAAGACTAAAAGTCAGAGGAGATGATTAGAGAAGAGGTGGGCAAGGCGGCACGACGTCCGCATTCTGGCCACGGTGGCGCAAAAGATGGTCGAGTAGCGTGATCGCCATCATCGCTTCCGCGATAGGGGTCGCACGAATCCCCACACAGGGGTCATGACGCCCTTTGGTGATAACTTCAACCGCTTCTCCCTGTTGATTAATGCTCCGTCCCGGCAAACGCATACTGGAGGTGGGCTTGAGCGCGATATGCGCAATGATCTCTTGCCCGGTTGAAATGCCGCCGAGAATGCCACCTGCGTGATTCGACAAAAAGCCATCGGGGGTCATCTCATCACGGTGTTCAGTCCCCTTTTGGCTGACCACTGCAAATCCATCACCGATCTCAACCCCTTTCACGGCATTGATACTCATCAAAGCATGCGCCAACTCAGCGTCTAAACGATCAAAAATAGGCTCACCCAAACCGACCGGAACCCCAGAGGCCACCACACTGATTTTGGCCCCCACTGAATTACCCTCTTTACGCAGAGCATCCATATATTCGGCCATCTGCTCAGCAGCCTGTTTATCCGGAGAGAAGAAAGGATTCTGATCCACTTCTGCCCAATCAAAACGATCTGGATCAATTGCGATCGGGCCCAACTGTGACAGGTAACCTCGAATCTCTATCCCGCGAGCGGCCAGCACTTTTTTAGCAATGGCTCCGGCGGCCACACGCATCGCCGTTTCACGCGCCGAGGAGCGACCACCTCCACGATAATCTCGAAAACCATATTTTTGGTCATACACATAATCAGCATGTGCGGGGCGGTAGGTGTACTGGATTTCTGAATAATCCTTGGAACGTTGATCGGTATTTTCAATCAATAACCCAATCGAAGTGCCGGTGGTACGTCCTTCAAACACACCCGATAAAATTTTGACCTCATCCGCTTCACGACGTTGTGTCGTATGACGTGAAGTGCCGGGCTTACGGCGATCCAGATCATGCTGCAGGTCGGCTTCACTCAAGGGAATCCCTGGAGGACAGCCATCGATTATGGCACCAAGAGCCGGACCATGACTCTCACCAAAGGTGGTCAGTGTAAAGAGTTTACCGATGCTGTTGCCGGACATGTTTAAATCCTATCACTGTGCCTAAGGCTTCTGCGCAAAGGCAAAAGAAGGCTTGGCATGAATGAAAAAGCTATCTGAGATGCCAGTTGAATCTGTTATCCTCTCAGGTCGCGCCAATCTTAATGAATTCAAGCTTTAAAGGCTATGTCAGAGACAATCGAAATCCCCGACAACGATGATGAACTGGATTTTGCCGAGTTGATGCAAGGGGTCAAACCTATGCACTCTTCACGGGCTAATCTGCAAAAACCCAAACCCAAAGACCCTTCTCTGAACTACCGACGCATGATGGCGATGCGTGAAGAGGAGCGCACGATTGATGGGCTCTCTTCTGATGTGGCTGAACTGGTCGAATCCGAAGAGGAACTGATTTTTGCCACACCCGGCATCCAAATCAGCCTGCTCAAACGTTTACGTCAGGGCCACCTCCCTTGGGAGCAAGGTCTCGATTTGCACGGTTTTACGGTGGACCAGGCTCGCGATGAACTCAGTCGTTTTATCCGTGAAGCGCTGCGTCAGAACATCCGCAGTGTATTGGTCGTGCATGGTAAAGCCTTTAGCCAAGCCGGACAGAGCGCGATTCTCAAATCCTATGTCAACGACTGGCTCAAACAGATGCCCGGGGTGCTGGCTTTTACCTCTGCCCTAGCCCGTGATGGCGGTACCGGAGCACTCTATGTACTCCTCAAGCGCCAAGATCGAACCCAAAGCGCGCGTCAACAGCGCTAGGTTGTGCATTGGCTCGGCTCCACTCCCTTAGAACAGAGGTGAGCCGAGCGAGAGGATTTTAAGGCAAGCGAATCAGCGTCAACGCCCAAGCTTGGCCCGCCAATACCTCGGGCACGAGTGCGGCGACTGAATAGACCTCAATCTGCGTAAAGCCTGCATCCTGTAAACGCGCTTGCAAAGCTAACGCCGCCTCCTCGGCCAACAACAACTCAGGATCTGATCCTTGCGCCGCGCGGTGCAGCACCAAACGATAGTTGGCAGTGGAACTTTGCAGCCAGTCTTGCAGCAAAGGCTCAAGTTCATTTTCAAGCGAAGCCGCACGCAGAGAGACATATCCCCGCTGCTCCAGGCGTTCCTGCCAGCTTAACTCGGACACTTGCACCTCAACTTCAGGGCTCAGCGTCTGCAAATAATCCAGGTGCAAATACACCCGACCATTCCCGCGACGCACCGCATAAAGCGCAAAATAATCCGAACCTAATTTCGCCGCCAAATAAAATTGCGAGCTATCCACTCCCAAAAGGTTGGCATAACCAAACACTTGATTCGCCCAAAGGTTACTGGCGCCGCATTGGCGTGATGCACATTCAAATAAAATCTCTGCAGAGGCCTGCTGCAACTGTTGTTTAAAATGTTCAAAGCCCTGCTCTGGACCGTGACCACTGGCCAACTCCCAGGTTGAACGTAGCAACTGACCACTTAAACGTCGCTCATTTTGCGTGCGAAGGAGGCCCTGAATCCGCGTAATCTGGCTGAGTGCCAGCAAATAATCCGGAGTTGGTTGGCGTGTTTGATTTTCTAGAGTCGATAGCGGAAAGGGATGGAGCCAGGGTGGCAAAGTGGTCGCGCTCAGTGCGCCGTGCGACCAGAAAAGCCCACAGAGGCCAACCAGGATCATCAGTTTCTTGTGCAGATGCATAACCACTCCCTACACCCCATGCCCACACAGCAGACTGAGGTGACTCTAAAAATGAATTCCGCGCTGCAAGCAGGCGGCGATGACTTCTGCTCCTTGGACCTCAAGATGGACATGATGTCCCCCTGGCAGATGCACAACTTCAAGATGCTTTACGTAATCTCGATAACCTTGGGTTAGTGTTTCAGCAATTCCCGCCTGTGGCATAAATAAAGTGATCGGACACTGAACCGCTTGCAGAAAACCACGCACCTGCGCCTCTGATAACCTTAGCACAGAGGTTAGACGTAGAGCAGGATCGGTATGCCAAACCCAACGTCCCTGGCGCTGACTTAAGGAGCGCGCCAACAAGGCTTCCGCAGCCTCCTGATCCACGCCAAAACGACTCTGCATACGAGCCTGCAAAGCATCTTCATAACGCCCATAACCTAGCGAGGTGCGACCTTCCAGCAATGTGCGCTTTTCGATCGCTTCACGCATCCGTAAGGGCAGATCCTCCTCAAGATAAGTCACCGGCACCATACCATCGATCAGCCAAAGGCTTTTGACTCTTTCGGGATACACTGCAGCATAGAGTGTCGCCACAGCAGCGCCCATAGAATGCGCCACTAAATGAGAAGCGCCCCATCCTTGCTGAGTCTGCAACTCAGCCAAATCTGCAAGATTATCCCAGAGATAATAAGGCACGCCGCGAGGACGATGATCACTGAAACCATGTCCTGCCAAATCCGGTGCCAACCAGTAGAAATCTGGACAGAGAGGCGCTAAACGACTGAACGAGGCGGCATTATCCAACCAACCATGTAAAGCGAGAATCGGCTCTTGCGTGGGAGTTCCCCATGACAAACCCTGCAACTCCAGGGCTTTCAAAGACGCTGAAAAGGGCTGCGCCTGGGCAAGTAGCTTAGACATCTGGCTGTGAACCCTGTAACGACTCTCGCGGCAAAACAAACTCTACATCACTGCCTTGAACATTTAACATCATGCTACGCGCCACTTCCTTGACCGGTGCCGCATTAAATACCACTTCGTAGAGACCACACACTAAGGGCATATAAATACCCAAAAGTTGAGCCTGGTCGCGCACTTGATGCAGAGTATTCACGCCTTCGGCTACTTCACCCAAAACCGAAACCGCCTCTTCCAGGGTTTTACCCTCACCCAAGGCATACCCCACACGATAATTGCGACTTAAGGGCGACATGCAGGTCACAATTAAATCACCGACCCCGGCCAATCCCAAAAAGGTGAGCGGATTAGCGCCCATCGACACAGCAAAACGGCTCATTTCAGCCAGACTCCGTGTCATCAACATACTTTTTGTATTTTCTCCCATGCCTAACGCCGCGCTCATGCCGGCGGCAATGGCATAGATGTTTTTCAGCGTACCGCCCAACTCCACCCCATAAGGGTCGCTGCTGGCATAAACACGAAAGTAAGCTGAATGCAAAAGGCCCTGAATACGCGCACGCAATGGAGTATCGCGACTCGCGATCACCGTCGCCGTTAACTGTCGACGTGCGATCTCTTTAGCTAAATTGGGGCCGCTCAGCACCCCAACGGCCATGCCGGGCAGCTCTTCTGCCAAGACCTGGCTCATCAGACAAAAGCGATCTTTTTCAATCCCTTTGGTAGTGCTCACCAGCAGCTGATCGGGTGTCAGAAATGGCTTGGCTTGACGCACCACTTCACGAAACGCGCCGCTGGGGATGGAAATAAACACGACACTCGCGCCCTGCAACACATAGGCGAGATCAGAAGACACGTCCAATGCCGGTGCCAAAGGATAATCCGGGACATAACGTGGATTCTGGCGCGAACGTTGAATTTCTGCCGCTCGCTCAACATCTCTGACCCAGAGACGCACGGGAATCCCTTTTTCTGCGATCATATTGGCGATTACGGTTCCAAAACTGCCGCCGCCGAGCACGGCAATTGGTTGCTCCTGGCTCACTTGTCACTCCTACAGGGGTTAGGGTCGATCAGAGGGATCTTGGTCGAGGCTATCGAGTAAACGGTCAACGCCATAAAAGACTAGACGTACGACAACAAAAGCGACCGCCGATAAGGCCAAAAACACACCTAGCTGCAGCAGATCTTGAGTGTGTTGATAACCTGCAATACCTGCCGCCGCAAAAAAGGCACTGAGAACCAGTGCCAGAATCAAACTGATCTTATGTGTTTTATGTCGATCTTGAGACTTAGACATACTCAAAGTGTCTTAGGTTGTTCCAGATTGTCGGGCTCAGTTGCGGCCGTCTCGTCAACGGCGGGCTCTTCTACCGAATGCACTTGGTGAGAAGATTCGTCGTTAGGCTGTTCTTGACTAGAGGGCACTTCATTAGAAGGCTTTTCATCAGAGAGTCCGTCGTCAGAAAGTCCGTCATTGGAGACTTCTTGCATCGGCAGCGAATCATCTATGTCTACCGCAGGAGGTTCAGCCGCACGCTGAATATCGCGCAGCAGTTCAGGATCAGGATGTGTGCACTCCAGCTTAACGCCGGTTCCTGCTTCAATCTCAGGAATCATGAAAGAATCATTCTCACAAGCGAAGCAAACCGAGGTGCCTGATGCACCGGCACGACCGGTACGTCCTATGCGGTGGACATAATCATCTGGATCTTCTGGTAGCTGATAGTTGACTACATGGGTAACACCATCAATGTGAATCCCTCGCCCCGCCACATCGGTCGCCACTAAAACCTGAATTTTGCCACTGCGAAAATCATCCAAGGTTTTTACACGCTTATTCTGTGGAATCTCACCCGACATCAACGCCGCACGTATTCCCTCTTTCTGTAAACGCTCAGCCAAGGAGCGTGCTTCGTGGCGTCGGTTACAGAAAACGATGGAGCGGTCGACCCCATTCATGCTCAGGTAGTTGCGTAGGAGTTTGTACTTGTCTTTAGCTTCCACCAAAAACACAGTCTGTGCGACATTGTCCGTCACCTGCGAGGTCGATTCGATTTCAACCTGCACCGGGTCGATGGTCCACTGCCGTGCAAGCTGCATGATGTCATCGGAGAAGGTGGCACTGTAAAGAAGGGTTTGACGCTCAGGCCCCTTACGTGGGGTATGACGAATAATTGTTCGTACATCCGGAATAAAGCCCATGCTCAACATGCGATCGGCCTCATCCAGAACCAAGACCTCAACATGATAGAGATCCACATCTTTAGAGCGTACAAAATCGATCAACCGCCCAGGTGTCGCGACCAGGATATCGACCGGCCCACGGGCCAAATCTTTGCGCTGTTTATCGAAGTCCATGCCACCCACTAAGGAGACGACTTTCAGGTCAGTATATTTGACTAAACCTTCCGCGTCCGCCGCAATCTGTAGCGCCAGCTCACGTGTGGGGGCAATAATCAAGGCACGTGGTTCAGCCAATTTCCGTGTACCGGACAGAGGAAAATCCAGCAGATCGGTAATAATACCCATCAAAAAAGAAGCGGTTTTGCCCGTGCCGGTTTGGGCTTTAGCAATCAGATCCTTACCTTCCAAAGCCAGCTCAATCGTGGCCGCTTGAATCGGCGTGCAGTACTCAAAGCCTAAATCCGCTATTGCGTGCAGCAAAACATCCGGCAGATTGAAGTCCAGGAAGCGTTTTTTGTCCGCAACGGCTTCCACATTGATTTCTAAAGGTGTCCAAGGGCGGGATGAAGGGCGACGCGAATCGCGACGACGACGCGGACGTGCACGGCCTTTATCTTCTTTTTCATGCGCCGTTTCGGAAGTGGGAGCCTTCTGCATCATTTCATCTGTTTTCAAAATAGGGACCTTATTTCAGTCGGTAAAGAATTAGTATAACGCCTGGAAAGGCGGCAAAGCATTTAATAACTGGCGTCCATATCGACGTGTTAACAAGCGTCGATCAAGAATCACCACTCGGCCACGATCTTGCTCCGTACGCAGCAAGCGCCCCACGGCTTGAGTTAAACGCACAGAAGCGGCAGGAATGGTCCATTCGATAAAGGGATTTCCCCCACGCGCCTCAATCCACTCTGCCATCGTGGCATCCACCGGATCATCCGGCACACTGAAGGGCAATTTGGTGATCACCACCTCAGTTAAATAGCGGCCTGGCAAATCCACCCCTTCAGCAAAAGAAGCTAAACCAAAAATAATACTGGCCAGGCCTTCATCAATACGTTGGCGATGCTGCTGTAAAATCTCCATTTTACTCAACGCACCTTGTGCCAGAATTCTATTCTTAACACTTTCATCGAGCTGATCAAGCACTCTCAACATCTGTCGCCAGGAACTGAACAACACTAAAGCTGCGGGCATCTGTGGCAGATGCGTTTGTAAATAACTTGCCACCTCATCCGTGTGCGCATCCGGCTGACTTGGCTCAGTCTGCATACTAGGAATTTCCAAGCTAGCAGCTGTTTGATAATCAAATGGACTCTGTAACTGCAGAAAACGGCTCTCTATGGGTAACCCCAAACTGACTGATAAACGGGTAAACTGCCCCAAAGCCGTTAGGGTGGCAGAGGTAATCAAAGCGCCAAAACAGACAGACCAAAGGTGCTCACGAAACGTCTGAGCAACCGACACCGGGCTGCTGCAGCACTCATAGTCGGGTAGCGCTGCGTTGGCTTCATGCTGCAATACCCAACGTGCCGTGGGGCTGACGTTCTCTGCATCGATACGTGCGTAACTTTCTGCCAACCAATTCATCTGCTGAATACGGCTCCAGTAAACGCCTAACTGGGGGTAAAAAGCTTCAGCATGGACGCGCGGAATCTCGGCTTGTTGCCCTTCCATCGCCTCTTTTAACAGGCCTGTCAGCTGCTCAAGTAGGTTTTCCATACGACTGGCCAGAGCACGCACTTCATTCGCCAAGGGTAACCAGTTCTCAGGCTGACGCCCTTTAATAAAACGATGGCGTGGTATCCGCCCAGTTTCCTCTTCGAAGCTGAGCAGATGCACCTGCTCTGACCATTGCTCCAAGGCTAGAATTAAATCACTCGTGGGTAATTGTAACTGCTCCACCAGCGTAGCAAGTTGGCTGGAGGAGAAACTATCGGCAAACTGGCGCAGTTTTTTCTCCATACTCGCCAGCATTTTGATACTGGAACCTAAACGCAAAGAGTAAGAAAAGTGCGCGGCTGCTTTATCGGCAAGATGATGGCCCTCATCAAAAATATACAGCGTCTTCGCAGGCTCTGGCAGGATCGCGCCACCGCCAAGCGATAGATCTGCAAGCACCAGATCATGATTCGCGACGATCAGATCGGCCTCTTCAGCCTGTTCCCTTGCCCGGTAAAACGGACACACACTGTAATTCAAGCAGCGCCGATTACTGCATTGCATGTGATCACTGGTGAGTGGCTTCCAATCTTCATCACTGACAACCCCCTGTAATCGATCACGATCGCCATCCCAACGGCCACTGGCATAGCTTTCCATCCAATCACGATAGCGTTCCAGGGTGGTTTCATCTAAGCGTTCTGCCAGTTCATCTTCATAGAGCGCCATCTGCCCAAAAGCCTGCTGCTGCTCAAGCAGTTGCTCCACTTTGCTTAAACACAAATAACGCCCGCGCCCTTTCGCCAGAGTGTAACGGATCGGCCATTCGGTATGCTGCATCAGCTCAGGTAGATCTTTATTGATGAGCTGCTCCTGCAAAGCCACCGTAGCGGTCGACACCAGAAGCGTTAAGCCACGTGCACGGGCGATCGGTAAAGCGGCCAAAAGATAGGCGATGGTTTTGCCTGTTCCGGTACCGGCCTCAATCGCCGCGATATGCGTCTCACCCAAGCGTTTACCCTGTTCATCAAACTTGATACCTCCGAGGGTGCGCGCCACTTCCGCAATCATTTGCTTCTGCGCCGAACGCGCTTTTAAGCCTCGCCGCGTCAAGAACTGGCTATAAGCAGATTGGATTTCTTGTTTCAGACGGTCTTCGAGCAAACTCTTTTCCTCTATTGGGGCGCGACTATCCTAGCAAAATCAGAGGCAAGCCAACACAAAATACTTGACGCCACAGATAGACTGTACAAAAATTCAGTAGCTGGATACAAATACAGGATTCTGATCATGAAACTTACGCAACGCCAGGAACGAGTACTGGATTGTATTCGTGCACACATTGAAGAAACGGGCTATCCCCCCACACGTGCCGAGATCGCTAAAATTCTGGGTTTTCGTTCTGCAAATGCCGCAGAAGAGCACCTGCGTGCGCTGGAACGTAAAGGGGCGATCGAAATCATGCAGCACACCTCACGCGGCATTCGCCTACCAGATTTAGGCCAAGACACCCCTTCTGCTAACACGTCTGCTACAGCCCCTGCGCCAACATCTGAAATCGAGCAGGATGCCAAACACCTCCCGATCATCGGTCTAGTAGCGGCTGGCTCCCCAGTCCTCGCGGTTGAGCATGTGGAAGAGCATTGTGCGATTGCACCGGAGTTTTTTAATCCTCCCGCACACTATTTACTGCGCGTGCGTGGCATGAGTATGAAGAATATTGGCATCCTTGATGGGGATCTGTTGGCCGTTCACCAAACCCATGATGTACGCAACGGTCAGATTGTGGTGGCAAGGGTCGGTGATGAAGTCACCGTCAAACGCTTTCAGCGTCAAGGCAGCCATGTCAGCCTGATTGCGGAGAATGAGGAGTTTGCCCCAATCGAGTTAGATCTCAGTCGGGATGAGTTGACAATTGAAGGTTTAGGCGTAGGGGTGATCCGCCAAGGCAGTTAAATTCGCCGTCTCCCCCTCACTGCAAAAAAGCCAGATGCCTCTGCAAACAAGCGCCTCTGCAAACAAGTGCCATTTGCGCTTTCATCAATCAAAAACGGCCTTTGTGAAACGGCCGTTTTTGATAATCACTCCAGTATTACCACTCCTGCATCCCTTCACGCTGGCGCGTAATTAAATCCCGCAGGGCATCTAACCAAAGCTGATACTCCTGAAAGACGTCCGGATCTTCGGCATGATTTGGGTTTAACTGCATCACATGAATTTCCGATAGACTTTCGGACGCACTCGCTTGAGGTGCCTTGGCAACGACACGCCAACACGCTGCATAGGCTTTTTGTAAACGCGCCAGCCAACTTTTGGGATCCCCCTGCAAGGCCTGCAACTCCGTCAACTCAGGCGACTCTTGTCCGCTTCCCTCAAACAATCGCGCCAGATCCGACATATCTTGCAAGGCATTGGCATCAAAACGATAACGCTCGGCAATCTCGCGTAAAAAAGAATCCAGAGCGGAGGCCAAATGAAATAAGACGGATTCCTGATAAGACTCAATCAAAGCATGCTTACTCCAAGCATTAGATGCATGCGCCTGCGCCAAAGCGTCTAGGTGTAAACGTGCAAAGTTCAGCTTTTGATTAGTACGCGCTAAATACAGCTCACTCATGGTTTACTCTCATCTCCCCGTCTTCTATCCAAAGTTTGGAAGAAGTTCGACTATTTTTTACTCTTAGCGGCTTCGACCACCCAGCGACCATTTTGATAAAAAGCCTTCCAGCCCGTTGCCTTGCCTTCGACTTCAGTCATCACATACTGCTCTTTGGTTTTGCGGCTGTAACGCACAATACTGGGATGACCGGCCTCATCCTCAAGCGGTGCACTAAAGAGAAAAGCATACTTCTCATCAATTGCATCACGATGGGGCAAGAGCTCTTTGACTAAAGGTGCACGTGTCTCACGATTTTTAGGGAACTGGCTTGCAGCCAAAAATAAACCACTGGCGCCATCACGTAGCACGTAGGTGTCATCCACCTTTTCGCAACGCAACTCGGGCATGGGTACAGGATCCATCTTAGGTGGCGCAGCTTCACCGTTACGCAAGAGTTTGCGTGTGTTCTTACATTCGCTGTTGGTGCAACCAAAAAACTTACCGAAACGTCCTGTTTTTAACTGCATCATCGAACCGCACTTGTCACATTCGATACTTGGCCCATCATAGCCTTTGATGCGATAACTCCCTTCTTCTATCTCAAAACCGCTGCAATCTGGGTTGTTACCGCAAATGTGTAATTTACGCCGCTCATCGACCAAATAGGAATCCATTGCCGTACCGCACAGCTGGCAGCGGTGGCGATTACGCAGAATACGCGATTCCTCTTCATCATCACCGTCTTGACTGACCACTTCATTGCCAGGGATCAAATTAATCGTACATTTGCAGCGCTCTTTAGGCGGTAAGTTGTAACCTGAACAACCGAGAAAAACCCCTGTGCTGCCGGTTCGAATCATCATGGGGCGACCACAATCCGGACAGGCGATGTCCGTTTCCGTAGGCGTATTCGGGCGCATCCCCTGCCCAGGGCTCTGCGCCAGCTCCAGACGGCTGATAAAGTCCGTGTAAAACTGGTCTAGTAGCTGACGCCAATCCAGCTTTCCTTGCGCCACTTCATCCAAGGAACCTTCCATACGCGCGGTGAAGCTGTAATCCATGAGATCGGTGAAGTTTTCGTTCAGACGCTCCGTGACGATATCGCCCATTTTTTGCGCGTAAAAACGTCGTGACTGTACTTCGACATAACCTCGATCCTGGATGGTCGAGATGATTGAGGCATAGGTTGAAGGCCGTCCGATCCCTCGCTTTTCAAGCTCTTTAACCAAACTGGCTTCGGTATAACGCGGGGCAGGTTTAGTGAAATGCTGCTTTGGATCCAAGGCTTGCAAACTGAGGACTTCGCCCTGTTGTAAATCCGGCAGAATGATATCTTCTTCACTTTTACCACGCGCCGGCAAGATACGTGTCCAACCGTCGAAACGTAAAATACGCCCTTTTGTGGATAACTCAAACTCACCGGCTTGAATCGTGACACGTGTACTGGTGTAGAGTGCAGGATTCATCTGACAGGCGATAAACTGACGCCGAATGAGATCATAAAGACGCTCGGCGTCCGGCTCCATAGCGTTTAAATCCTGCGGCAAAAGCGTGACTTCTGAAGGACGTATCGCTTCATGCGCCTCTTGCGCACCCTCTTTACTGCTATAACGCAGGGGTTCTGCAGGCAGATACGCTTCACCTAATTGCTGCTGGATATATTCTCGACAGGCTGTGACGGCATCCGCACTCAGATTCGTTGAGTCGGTACGCATGTAGGTGATGTAACCCGCTTCATACAGACGCTGCGCCATCATCATGGTCTTTTTCACACCGAACCCAAGACGGGTACTGGCCGCTTGCTGCAGAGTTGAAGTGATAAAGGGCGCGGAAGGCTTACTGCTTGTGGCGCGATCCTCGCGGCTGAGCACACGGTATTCAGCGCTTTGCAAAGTGGGCAGCAGCGCCTCAGTTTGTTCACGTGACTCAGGACGAAACGCCTGTCCCGCCTGCTTCATCACTTGCAGACGCAGGTCGTCTCCAGCCTGTGTCTGAGTTTGCGCAAAAACCTCCCAGTACTCCTCAGGCACAAAGGCCCGTATCTCGCGTTCACGCTCGACAATTAAACGCACGGCAACCGATTGCACACGACCTGCCGACAATCCGCGCGCAATCTTTTCCCAGAGTAACGGCGAGAGCATATAACCCACCACACGATCGAGGAAACGACGCGCTTGTTGCGCATTGACGCGACTCATTTCCAGCTCACCCGGGCTTTGGAAAGCTTCTTGTATCGCTTTTTTCGTGATTTCGTTAAACACCACACGCTTGTAACGTGAGGGATCACCACCGATGGCTTCACGCAGATGCCACGCGATCGCCTCTCCTTCTCTATCCAAGTCCGTTGCTAGATAGATTTCATCGGCAGAGCGCGCCAGCTTTTTCAGCTCTTCGACCACCTTTTCTTTGCCCGGCAAGATCTCATACTGAGCTTCCCAACCGGCCTCAGGGTTAATGCCCATGCGGCGAATGAGCTGATCTCGCGCTTTTTTCTGCTGATAAACCGCTTTGTCTTCAGCAGAGAGCTTGCGTGTCAACGCGGCTTGACGTGCGCGTTCTTTAGGATCGACTTTGGCGGTGCCACTGGTCGGTAAGTCGCGGATATGACCAACACTGGATTTCACCACATATTGGCTACCCAGGTACTTATTAATGGTCTTAGCTTTGGCTGGCGACTCGACAATTACGAGTGTTTTTCCCATTTAACTCAATCCTTACTGCAGCAGGGGCACTGAACATGGGTGCATATATAAGTGGATACAGGCAAAGGGTCAAGCAAAGAGACCTATTTACAAAGGTTTATCTTTGCTAAAAAAGCGCGATAATAGATAAATCTAGTTCACTTATCGCATCCTGCAGTAATTTAGGTGTCCTTTTTTCAGAGTGCCAAACCCTATGCTTGGTGACAACCTTCTTTATGTAATTTTATTGGCCGCCCTGGGGTTGGCTGCGTTATTGGTTAACCATGTGCTGACCACACGTGAAAAAGATCGGGCGGAACGCAATGAGCGCTTAAAGTGGCTGAAAGAGCAAGCAGAACATACACTTAATGCCCTATCTGTGTTGCGTGAGCTGAATTGTCGCAGCGACATTACCGACAAACTCAATCAACACGCACTCTCTTTAATTGAAGAGATCGGCATTCTGGCACCCGAATCCGATCTCATGAGTGATATCAGCAAGGTGAAAGAGAGCGCTGATCGTACCCGTATTCGTCAAGAACCTCTGAACAACGATAAAGCTGTTAAACGTGCGCAAATCTATCTGAATTTTGCCGAGACACTGATTGGCGACATGGCTAATAAAGGACGCATGAGTCCATTATTGGTAGAAAGTTATCAGCGTGAACTCTATTGGATTAACCAATCTATGGTCGCGGACGCACATCAAGCTCAAGCACGCGCCTTATTGGATAAGGGTGACCGCTTAGAAGCCCTTACCCACCTGAAGCATGCCAAAGCCATTCTGGTGCGTGCAGCGGTACCCCAACGCCAGAAACAGGAACGCCTGAATCAAGTTCAAGCCTTGATCGATCAACTTCAGCCGAAGCGTGATTATGGCTCTGGTACACTGGCCGACTCCCTGGATGCTTATTTAAGCGAACAGAAATAATCAGTCACCGATGCGTTGAAAACGCGGCACCTCTGCACCCTGAATCTCTACCGATTCAGTAAACATGGACAAAGGGCGCACCCAAAGCCCTGCGTCACCATACAAGGCTCGATACACCACCAGCCACTCCTCTGTTTCAGAATGGCGTGCGAGATCTAACACCTGATACTCAGCGCCTTTGTAGTGGCGATAACGTCCTGGTAGCAGACTGGCTCTGTTTTCATTTGGCATTTTACACTCCTCATTTTCACCACTTGTACTTGAGTGTTTAACGGACTCCCGCATTACCATTTAGCCTGAACCCTAGGCTGGATTAGACTGTGCAAAGCATCCAAACCCTCAACCCCACCGGATTCACGCCAAAAGACACTAAAGTGGATAGGAGTAGACTCCAACGCCAACACACTCGCTGGCAGCTGTTCAAGCAACGCATTCAACTGATCCAGCTCCGCCATCTGCAAGCAACCCTCACCTAACTTCCAAGACCAACCAGGCAATAAACCCTGATTGGCGACATTCTCGACCCGACACACCTGCCAGGTTCGCCAAGTATCTTTAGCTTCACTGCTGAGCTGCGGACGCAAACTCCGATAGACAGGAATACGAATCTTTTGCGGTTCCAGTTCGCCCTTCGCACGCGGCAACTCAAGCTGCACCAACTGGACACTAAACCCGAGTTGACGAGCGTGCAGTCGCATCGCGGACTGCATACGTTCACGCGGGCTGGGCATGACGTACATCAAAGATCCAATGATTGAAAGCATGACGACTATGGAGATAAACCATTCCATACTGCTATCCTAAACTTGTGATTGTGAAAAAAACGTGCGGCAAGCACACACTTCCATTGCCATTTGACTCAGACATAAGGGCACGACTATGAGCACCTACACTCGCATACTGCTGGCCATTGACCTCTCCGAAGAGTCAGCCCAATTGGTCAGTAAAGCCTCTGAGCTCGCCGATCTTTACCAGGCTGAGCTGGATATTATTCATGTCGTGGAGCCTCTGACCTTTGCCTATGGTGGAGATGTTCCTATGGATCTATCCACCATCCAGGAACAACTGGATGAGCATGCTCAGCATAAACTCGATCAGCTCTGCGCGGCGATTAACCATCCAGTAAGCCAGCGTTATATCGTGACCGGGCATACCGAGTCTGAAATCCACCGTGTCGCCAAGGAGATTGCAGCAGATCTGATTATTGTCGGCAGCCATGGCCGCCATGGACTGGCTTTATTGCTCGGTTCCACCGCAAATGGCGTCCTCCATGGCGCCACATGCGATGTTCTGGCCGTACGCGTACAGAGCAAAGGCTAAGCTTCGCTAGACTGCATCGCTTCCAGCTCAAGCCAGCGTTCCATTAACTGCTCAACGCTGGCCTCTTGAGCCTCAAGCTGCGCCAGGATCTGCGCCACCTGTGCGTGGTCTGTGCTGTAAAAGTCCGGCTCAGCACAGAGTGCCTGCAAACGCGCCAGCTCAGCCTCCGCTGACTCTAACTGCTCAGGCAGCTGATCCAGCTCACGCTGCAGTTTATAACTGAGCTTACGGACGCTGGTCTTGGCAATAGGGGGTTCCTGACGCTGGATTGCGTCGGCAACAGAAGGCACTTTGACCTCTTCAGAAGCGCTCAAGGTTTTTTGTCTAGATGTTTTCGAAGGGTTCACTTTCACTTCAGGCGCGCGCTGGCGTAACCAGTCTTGATAACCGCCGACATACTCCTGCACCACACCTTCACCCTCAAAGACCAGGGTGCTGGTCACGACATTATCGAGGAATGAACGGTCGTGGCTCACCAGTAAAATCGTGCCTTCAAAAGCCAACAAGATCTCTTCCAACAACTCAAGCGTTTCGATATCCAGATCATTAGTCGGCTCATCGAGCACCAAGAGGTTGGCAGGCTGGCTGAATAACTTAGCCAAAAGCACACGATTACACTCCCCCCCGGACAGCGCTTTGACGGGTGTGCGTGCGCGCTCAGCACTGAACAGAAAGTCAGCCAGATAACTAATAATGTGACGTGAGCGGCCATTGATATCGACACTTTCACGTCCGCCGGACACATTATCGATAATCGTTTTTTCGGGATCAAGCGTGTCACGCAGCTGATCAAAATAGGCCACTTTTAACTGGGTGCCATATTTCACCTGTCCGCTATCCGGTGTCAAATCACCCAAAATCACTTTTAACAGTGTACTTTTGCCTGCCCCATTGGGGCCAATGAGGCCGATACGATCCCCACGCTGTACCGTCAAATTCAGATCTTTTAAAATCATTTGATCAGCAAAACTGACGCTGACCTGCTGCAGATCGGCCACCAGCTTCCCAGATTTCTGGGCCTCATCCAGATTAAAACGTGCCGCGCCCTGACGCTCACGGCGCTGACCACGCTCACGTCGGAGTGCTTCCAGAGCACGCACGCGCCCTTCATTACGCGTCCGTCTTGCTTTAATGCCTTGACGTATCCAGCGCTCTTCCTGGGCTAATTTTTTATCAAACTCCGCCTGATGACGCGCCTCCTCTTCCAGCAAAGCCGCTTTCTGCTCAAGATAGCGTGAGTAGCTTCCCGGAAATGCGGTTAAGTGCCCTCGATCCAGCTCAATGATGCCGGTCGCTAGATCCTCGACCAAACGCCGGTCATGCGAAATAAACAACAAACCTCCGCGAAACTCTAGGAGCATCTGCTCCATCCATTCGATGGCTTCAATATCCAGGTGGTTCGTCGGCTCATCCAACAAAAGCAGATCAGGATTTTGCACCAACGCCGCACCCAAGGCGGCACGGCGTCGCCAGCCACCCGATAACTCGGCGAGGGTTTTATCTGGGTCCAGTTCCAAACGCGCCAGAACACTTTCCACGCGCTGTTCAAGATGCCAGCCATCGACCGCTTCCAATTGATGCTGCAAATGCTCCAACTCATGCAACGCGAGCATATCCTCGCGTTGAGTTAAGGCATCATAAGCCTGACGCAACGCCACCACATCGGCCAACCCAGACATCACCACTTCGCGCACACTGCGCTCATCTGCGGTCGGTAAATTCTGGTTCAGCTGGGCAATACGCGCCGTTGGGTGGCGCCAGATGCTGCCATGATCTGGTTGCTGCTCACCACTGATTAACTTAAGCAGCGTCGATTTACCGGCGCCGTTCAAGCCCACCAAGGCTAAGCGCTCGCCCGCTTCAATTTGTAATTCGGCCTGATCCAAAATGATCTGAGTACCGAATGACAAGGACAGATCATCAAATCTCAGCAACGCCATAGGCTCTATTATCCTGTTCAGTATTTTTTAGCGGTCTCTATTCTACCTGATAATGGATTGAGAAAATGCATCCAATCCTCCGCACCAGCTGCTTAATCTCTGTCCAGAGCCAACTAATATTCGTCTGCGACAGCCGAGCGGTTTTACTTCTCAAAACCAGGGAAAGACCGCTAAACTGGAGTCTAAAATTCGACTCTGCTGTAAGAGTCAAGGAGCCGTGTAATTGAAATTCCGTAAACTCTTCTCCACCCTGGCAGCGGGTGTCCTGTTATCCGCCTGTGCGCAAGCGAACATGAGTCGTGAAGCCCAGCGCGAACTCTATCTAAATACTTTAGCCGCCGGTGAGGCCGGTAGGCTCGAAGCCTTTGAACAGGGCTTAGCTCAGCTGCATGACTATCCTTTACGTCCTTATCTGACCTTCACGCAAGATCGCAACTTGATCAGCCGCTTAAAGCCTGCTGAACTGGAATCCCTGGTCGCCAGCTATGCCGATTCGCCGCTGGGCAACCGTCTGTTAGGGGCCTA
This sequence comes from Nitrincola tapanii, assembly GCF_008368715.1. Classification (GTDB taxonomy): domain Bacteria; phylum Pseudomonadota; class Gammaproteobacteria; order Pseudomonadales; family Balneatricaceae; genus Nitrincola; species Nitrincola tapanii. The sequence continues at coordinate 231,489 of NZ_SMRS01000002.1, read as the reverse complement.
CACCACTCAAATGGGGATGCGCCAGAATTGGAGCGACTTCCGGTATTTTTACAGCCGTCTCAAACAACCCAGCTCACAACAATCCTGTTATGCGGCTTTAGCGGACCTCGCAGACGGTCAAACTGCGCAAGCCTGGCAACAAGCGCAATCTCTTTGGACACAAGGACAATCACAACACTCCGCTTGTGACCCACTGTTTGAGGCCTGGATCGCGGCGGGTCAGCTGACCCCAACGATTGCCTTTGAGCGTTTACTCCTGGCTTTAGAAGCCGGCAACCAAGGCATCGCACGTTATACAGAGCGCTTCATCACCCGCCCAGAAGATAAAGCACACTTGGCTTTAATCTGGCAGGTTTATGAGCGTCCAGCTTCACTCGCCAAGAACCCTCAACAACTGAGCAAACAGATTCCACATCATCGTCGCTTAGCACTGCTGGCGACTGAGCGCTATGCCCAGCAAGATCTTGAAGCCGCATTGGAAAGCTGGATTCAATTACGAGATCGTTTAGAGATTCCAGCACCGGAGCAAGAAGCCCTAGCCAGTAAATGGGGCGTTCGCTTTGCCAAACGCTTCCCCGATAATGGCCTTGACCTTCTTGCCCGTCTCGATCCAGGTTTTGACTTTGCTGAAGTCACAGAATGGCGCATCCGCCTAGCACTGGTGCAAGAAAATTGGCCTTTGGTACGCAACCTGATTCAACAACTTCCGGACAATCTGCAACAAAATGGGCGTTGGATCTATTGGGGACAAGTAGCGGCCAATCGTCTAGGCGAAACCGCAGACCCAGCCGCGTTACAACGCTTGATGACTGAACGCAGTTATTATGGATTTAAGGCCGCTGAACTGAATGGCCAACCCTTCTCACTCAACCATAAACCAGGCAATTTTTCCGCTGCGGAACTGCAACGTGTTGCCCAGATACCTGCCATGCAGCGTATGTATGAACTCTATCGTTTGGGTGATGAGAACCAGGCACGCTCTGAATGGAACCACTTAAGTAACCATCTCTCGCAGGACGAAGTCCACGCAGCCGCCTATGTTGTGAAAAGCTGGAATTGGTATTTTCAAGCCATCCGAGGTGCGATAGCCGCAGATCGCTGGGACGATTTAGAGCTGCGCTTCCCCGCTCCCTATGCACCCTTTTTTGCACAGGCCACTCAAGAGTTTGAGATTGAGCCGGCTTGGGCTCTGGCCGTCACACGTCAAGAAAGTGCATTCCTTGAAGTGGCACGCTCAGGGGTCGGCGCACGTGGTTTGATGCAGTTGATGCCTGCCACCGCACGTGAAACCGCCACCCGCTACGGCATCCCCTTAAGCAATCTCGAGCGCTTAAACGAACCGGAAGTCAATATCCGCCTCGGCTCCGCTTATCTCGCGCAGATGCAACGCCAATTTAACGGCAATCGTGTCTTAGCCACTGCCGCTTACAACGCCGGCCCCGGACGTGTGCGTCAATGGATGCAGGCACGCGGACATTTACCTTTAGATATTTGGATTGAAACCATTCCCTTTGATGAAACACGCACCTATGTGCAGAATGTCCTATCTTTTGGTGTCATTTATAACCAAATGGCCGGACAGAGCGCGCGCGTCTTTAATGATCAAGAACGTACCCAACTGGCTTGGGCCAAACCTAATCCTTTATTCTAAGCCCTGGCTGCAGGCTCATGCCTTGAAGCTAACCTGCAGCAATGGATCGCAAAAACTTCTGGAGCTGGTCGCAATCAAACGGCCAGCCCAGTTCCTGCCCTGATGCCGGATGACGCAACACGGGAATGCGCTCAGCATAAGTCTGCATCAAAGTATCGTCATAGGCGATCTCCACCCAATCCACTTCAAAATCCTGCACCTCGGGACAGGCACTCAGCACGTCAATGGCAAGATCACAAAGATGACAACCCTCGGTACTTAACAACTCCAGCAATGAATGACTTGACACCTCGGCCATCAACACCTCTCTCTAAAAACACCCTTCATTTTATGGATAATTTTTCCTGATCTTCATCAATTAGTCACTGCTCACCTGCAAGATGATTGACAAGGCACCCTGCTTCGGGGTTATGTTAGAAGCATTAGGCTTTGATCACCAAACGGAATAAACAACAGGCAGTGACTATGGAAAAAAATAACACCACGATCACAGATCCACAGGAATTTATCAATTATGTCAGTCGCGAAACCAGCAAGCTGCTGGAAATGTACTCCGCGACCGGTGGTGACGATATTTTCCGTCAGTTTACCGCTTCCTGGACAGAATTAGCGACTCGCTCACTCGAAGACCCTAGTGTTTGGATTCGAGCCATTACCGATTATCAGCAAGCACAGTTTAACCTCTGGCGCAATTTGCTGACGGGAAGCGTTGAGCAGATAGCACAACCCTCACCCGGTGATCGTCGCTTCCAGAGTGAAGAGTGGTCAAAAAATCCTGTGTTTGATTACATCAAACAGTCTTACCTGCTTTCTTCCAAAATGCTGACCGAAATGGCTGCCAACGCACGCCTCTCCGATGCTGAACAGAAAAAGCTTGAGTTTTATACTCAGCAGTATGTTGATGCCTTATCCCCCACCAACTTTGCCCTAACGAACCCTGAAGTGCTGCAGCAAGCCATGGAAACCAAGGGGCAGAGCCTAATTGATGGTCTGAAAAATCTGCTCGGAGATATCGATAAAGGCCATATCTCCATGACCGACGAGACCGCCTTTGAGCTGGGCACTAATCTCGCGACTACAGAAGGCGCCGTGGTTTTCCAAAACGAACTCTTCCAGCTGATTCAATACAAACCTGAAGGCGAAGAGGTTTTTGAAAAGCCGCTGTTGATCGTGCCCCCTAGCATCAACAAGTTCTACATTCTGGATCTACAACCGCACAACTCCTTTGTTAAATACTGTGTTGAGCAGGGCCAGAATGTCTTCTTGATTGCTTGGGTAAACCCCAACAAAGAGATGCGCAACCTGGGCTGGGATGACTATGTTTCCGACGGCGTTCTGAAAGCGATTGATGTTACTAAGGAAATTTCCGGCAGTGACAAGGTCAATACCGTTGCTTGGTGTGTGGGCGGAACTCTGATGGCGACCACGCTAGCGGTTATGGCCAATCGCAAAGACACCAGTGTAGCTTCCACAACCTTCCTCACTACGCTGACGAACTTCAGCGATCCAGGTGATCTCAAAGTCTTTATTGATGATTATCAGGTCAAACAACTGGAAAGCAAGGTCAATCAGGAGGGCATCCTGCACGGTCGCGAGTTGGCAACCTCTTTTAATATGCTACGCGCCAATGATCTGATTTGGTCCTATGTCGTCAACAACTACCTGAAAGGTCAAACCCCACCACCGTTTGACATTCTTTACTGGAACAGCGATCCAACCAACCTGCCAGCGAAGATGTATACCTTCTACATCAACAAGATGTATTTGGAAAACAAACTGGTCGAACCCAATGCTTTGACCATTTGCGGTGAGCCGATTGATCTGAGCAAGATCAAAACACCTTGTTACTTCCTCTCTACGATTGAAGATCATATCGCACCCTGGAAGAGCACTTTTGCGGCAACAGATATCATTAAAGCACCTGTGGAGTTTGTCTTGGGCGCCAGCGGCCATGTTGCCGGTGTCATCAACCCTGCTTCTAAGAACCGTCGCCATTACTGGGTGAAGGGAGAGCTGGGCCAGGGCGCGGATCACTGGTTAGAGACCGCCGAGAAACAAGAAGGCTCTTGGTGGCCGCATTGGTCTGAATGGGTGAAACGCCGTTCAGGTAAAAAGATCCCAGCACCTGCACAATATGGTGATAGCAACCATCAGGTGATTGAGGCAGCACCCGGTAGTTACGTGAAACAGCGTTTGGACTGATCTCTTCAGCTCTCAGCTATGCTAAGATTCGGGGCGCTTTGTGCCCCGTTTTTATTTTTAGCTGTGTCCTATCACGCCCTCTTGCCAGCGTCTGATCGACACCCAATCAGGCTCGACTTGTGATGTCCACTTACCGTTTTTATCTGCAACACAAACACGCTGAAGCCAAACAGCTTCTACACCTGGCCTGGCCGATCATGATTGCCCAGCTGGCACAAAACACTATGGGTTTTGTAGATACCCTAATGGCGGCACGCGCCGGAACCGAGGATTTGGCGGCCATTGCTTTAGGTAGCAGCCTCTGGTTGCCTCTGTTTTTAGCGCTAGCCGGGATTCTAATGGCCACCACCCCATTAGTGGCTCAGGCCGTTGGCAAAGCAGATACGCAAAGCAGTGTAGACACCTTCCATCAAGGCTTATGGATTGCGTTCATTCTTGGACTCTTTGCCCTAGTTCTGCTGCATAACAGTCAACCTTTACTGACACTACTCGCACTGGAACCTGGACTGGAAGCAAAAACACTAGGCTATCTAAAAGCCATCTCTTGGGGATTTCCTGCTTTGTTGTTGCTGCAAGTAATTCGTGGTTTTAGCGAGGGTTATGGACGAACACGCGCCTTGATGAAAATTGCGCTTTTAGGTTTGGCCTGTAATATCCCGCTGAACTACGTTTTAATTTTTGGAAAATTCGGTTTCCCAGAACTTGGCGGTGTGGGCTGCGGTTGGGCCAGTGCGATTGTTATGTGGATTATGCTGTTCACTGGCATTCTCTACATCCATCACAGCCGTCTTTTTCAACCTCTCAAGCTGTGGTGTGCCTGGCAAAAGCCTCACCTACAAAAACTTTGGCAGTTTGTACGCCTAGGCTTCCCGATTGGGGTCGCGTTGTTAATTGAAGCGAGTATGTTTTGTGTGATCGCGCTTTTGATCGCGCCACAAGGGGAACTCATCATTGCGTCTCATCAGGTCACACTGAGCTTTACCGGTTTAGTGTTTATGATCCCATTGAGCATCGCAATGGCGATGACCATTCGTGTGGGTCAACTGATCGGAGCGGGAGAGCTGGCCGCCGCACGTTTCTCGGCCTTCACCGGCATTCACCTTACACTTGTGACGGCTTTGATGACGGCCAGCTTAATGTTTACACAATCCTTAGCCATAGCACGCCTGTATACTTCAGATATGGAGATTCTGCTGCTGGCCAGCCAGCTATTGGGGATTGCCGCGCTTTTTCAATTTTCCGATGCCTTGCAAGTCAGCGCCGCCGGAGCATTACGCGGGTACAAGGATACAGCACGACCTTTACTTCTTGTCTTTATCGCCTTTTGGGTGATCGGCCTTCCTATCGGCTATATTTTAGGCATGACCGATCTTCTTCTCCCTCGACTCAGTGCAGCAGGCTTCTGGTATGGTCTCTTGATCGGTTTAAGCCTGGGGGCCGTAATGCTACTGACACGGTTAAATCGAGTCTCTCGCCATGCGCTCTCTACTTAGTCTTTTATGCCTATCTCTTCTTTTAACAGGTTGCCAACCCAACTCTGCCGAAAAGTTGATGCGAGATTATATCCAGCGCCTAAGTAACGCATTAGAAGAACCCATCGCCTTTCAACCACAAGAAGCCAGTCCTTATCCGAGCCTACCGGCGCGACGCGACAGGCTTCACTCTCTACAAGAGGTTCGTGAAGGTCTGGTCGATCTCCTCGATCTTCGCCATTGCACCGGTTTATTACCGCTTATTGCTGAACGCAACAGCTCGCTAGGCCGAGTCATGCAACCGGCACAACAGCTCAGCTATGAACTTGAATTATTACGCCAACTGCATAACTGCCAGACACAGCTTAGGGAAGGCTTGGCGACAGCACCTGAGTGGAGCAGTGCCTTAGAAAGAGTTGAGCGCATTCAACAGATCAAACAACAGCAACTAGACAAACAGATCTGGAACAGTCTCTATGCCAGTCCCGAGATGGAGCAGCAGTTTTCGCGCGCGAGTCCAGCACGCGCTCTAGACAGCCAAGGACAGATGGCGGATATGGAGAGGTATCTTGTGTCCTTAATCCAAGTGGCTCAGTTAACTTCGCGCCCCCTGCCCGACTGGCCGCAAGAAGAGAGCTTTTATCAGCTCAGCCCTCTGTACGAAGGACTACATCGCAATCGCTTTGGTAGTGAGTGGTTAAAAAGCATACAACTGCTCACCTACACTCTGAATCAAGCCAGTACCGGCATCGAAGCTCGCCTCGAGCGTCGACCTATCTGTTTTAATCAACAGGCCAACCCGCGTGCACAAATTCTACGCAACGTTTTTCAAAACTATTATGCAACGGGTGTACAGCCCTACCTGAGCCAAACCCATCGAGACGGTGAACGCTGGTTAAGTTTACAACAACAACTTTTAGAACTGCTGCCGCTGCCTGAAGCGATGCAAACTTATCAACAACAGGTACTGGATCGGCATGCTGAAGAGGGCGTTTGGCAAACCTACATTCGGGCACGCGATCGCCACACACAGACTTGGCAAAGGCTTTTAACCGAGTGTGGTCTTGCGCCTGGTGCACAAGACCCAACAGGGTAATAGGAAAACGAAGAAGGTAAGACGGCAAGTTTAACGACGGTTCAGCGTGAGCAACTGATCCAGTTTCGCATTCATGCGTTCTTCTTTTTCACGTCTTAGCGCTTCTTGTTCCTGCTCTTTCTGGCGCTGCTTACGCAACTTATGCATTTCACGCAGCTGTTGGCGAGCATGCTCAGCTTCTTCTGCCGTGACTTCTCCGACTTCTTGACCTTGCAGATCAACACGGGCGGCACCCGCTTGCAAGCTGCGCAGATAGTTTGGAGAACGCACAAACGAGGCCAGTGCACGTTTAATCTTGTTTTTGGCGACCTTCGCATCGGCAATCAGATCTTCTTGGATTCCGATTTTCAAAGCACGCACCGGCTGGGCCGCAAACACCTGCGGATAGGCGTCTTGCAGCAACTGCAGAGCTGCCAAATTAGCAGCTCGATTTTTTGAACGCGCTTTAGGCGTGTTCTGGGCGTTCGATTCAACGGGTGCGGATGCGTTCACTCTGTTTCTCTCATTAGACAGCGAAGAGGATGTCTGCCAACGCGCCTCAGCTTGACTCAGGCGTGTTTCACATTCAGCCAAAAGATTTTCCATGGTTTGGCGCAGTAAGGCCAGATCAGGAGTCTCCCTTGCGGATGAAGTACTCATAGGTTTGATTCTGCTCTGACTGCTGTAAAAGTTCATGCCCTAAAAAGGTACAGAATTTTGGAATGTCACGTTGGGTTGAAGGATCTGTCGCCACCACCTGCAACACTTGGCCTGACGCCAGCTCACGCATACGACTGTGCAGCAACATCACAGGTTCTGGGCAAAAAAGACCCGAAGCATCTAATTGTGCATCGGCTGTTAGCTTTTCCATTGAAGATCCACGTTCATTCTTTCAGGGAATATTGTCGCAAATATCTTTTAGCAGAGGAATCCCAAAAGCAGGGATTCCCTGAATTCCAATCCTTGCTGATCACTGGCACTTTAATCAGAAGAGGATATGATTAAATTATCCCATCCGGAAACATAAGGAAAATAGAAAATGATCCGTGTCATGATCGAGCGTTTAGTCGCTGATGAACTGATTGAGCATTACGAGCGAATTGCTGGTGACACTCTGCAGCGCTCGATGCGCGTCAATGGTTTTATTTCAGGGGAGTCGCTACGCGATGTGATCAACCCGCGCCATCGTTTGGTGATCGCAACCTTTCGCACGCTACAAGACTGGCAGCGCTGGTACAGCTCAGAAGAAAGACGCGAGCTGTTAAGTCAAATCACCCCGATGCTAGAGCAAGAAGAGAAAATTACCATCTTTGAACATATTTAAGGATTCACCTGTCACCACTGACCGATCCGCTTGTCCCGCTAGGCTTCGCGCTGTGACAAGCGGCTTGTGGATCTCACCTCTGTTTATCTAAAGGGTCCAGCTTACGCAGATCCAAATGACAAGTGATCTCCTCACGATCATGGTAAAGATGTTTAGCCTGTAAACGAAAACGCTTACCCTCCTCCTTCAAAGCTTGACGCAACCTATCCAAGCACAACTCAACTTCTTTAAAACGTTGTTTCATCGGCAGTTTAAGATTAAAGATCATTTCCTGACACCAGCCCTCTAAGGCCCAATCGATCATGCGTTCAGTGACTTTAATAGGCTTATCCACCACATCACACACCATCCAATCCAAAGGCTTATCTGGACGATAAAGAAAGGCATCTTCGCGTCGATGCACCACTTGTCCTGATTCCATCAACTCAGCCTGCATAGGGCCGTTATCCACGGCATCCACAAACATACCCTGTTGAACCAACTGCCAAGTCCAACCTCCTGGTGCCGCACCTAAATCTGCGGCGCGCTTGCCGCCACCTACACGCGCGTCCCACTCCTGACGTGGAATAAACTGATGCCAAGCCTCTTCAAGCTTGAGCGTCGAGCGACTAGGAGCTTGCGCGGGGAACTTTAAGCGCAAAATACCGCGATCCTGGGCGCTACTGTTCGCCAAAGGGCTCACCCCTAACCACATTTCACGGCCTGAGAGCACAAAAAGATGCAGTCGCCAGGGCGAGGTATGTTGACGTGGCAGCAACACCCCCTGCTGCCGTAGATGATTGGCCAAGGCCGAACCCAATTTCCGCGCCAAAGTGCTCAACTCACGCCCTTCTGTCGTATCTGGAGTTTCCGCGACCAACTCCGAAGCTTGCGGCAAATAAACCGCCTGCTCGGCAAGCGGAGTGATGCGATCTTTCACTGGCAGGTCTTGCAATAGGGGTAAAGCGGCAAACCACTGCCGAGTAAAGATTAATTTTTGAAAGGCCAGACGCTGTAAGACAGGCAGAGCCTCCTCAAACAGATGGAATTCCACATACCCCTGATCCGGTTGAAAACGTGGATAACCTGCCACATCCAAATCCGCACACCGCTGGGCAAATTCACTGGCGCATTCAGGTTCAAAGCCGGGGCGACAATACAGCAGGACGATCTGGATAGAGGGCATGTTTTTAATCCAAAATTAAAACTTGTTAATTAATCAACTCATACTATGAAATGGGCAAAACAGACGCCTAAAACCCATCTAAGTTGCAGGCGTACGCAGAAAGAGGTTGATCTGCATCAAGTAAATAAAAAAAAGCTGGCGCAATCTCTACGCCCAAAGTTGCATAAAGAGCTGGACATAAGTGCTAAAGGCCCATCAAGTAAAATTCGCCACCAACAAAGCACTTCAGGATAAACACAAGTTTATCATATGCTTAGAGGATCAAATAATACAAAAATCCAGAGCAAGGTTTTTTATTTAGCGCCCCTTGGCTGCGACAAACTGCCGCAGCCACTTCGGGCATCACGTTGAAATACTAGGGTAATTCACTGATAATCGCCGGTGGAACTCTTCTTACTACTAACAGCTTGTTGATGAGAGCCTGATATGAGCATTGCAACTGATCACCCAACCTACAACTACAAGGTGGTGCGTCAATTCGCCATCATGACCGTTGTCTGGGGTATTGTCGGTATGGCCGTTGGCGTACTGATAGCAGCCCAGCTGGTCTGGCCGGCATTGAACTTCGACACCGCTTGGCTTTCCTTCGGACGCTTGCGTCCATTACACACCAACGCTGTAATCTTTGCGTTCGGTGGCTGTGCCCTGTTTGCAACGTCTTACTACGTTGTACAGCGCACCTGTCAAACTCGCCTGATCTCTGATGGTCTGGCCGCCTTTACCTTCTGGGGTTGGCAGCTGGTCATCGTGCTTGCGGCTATTACACTGCCATTAGGCTTTACCTCTGCTAAAGAGTATGCCGAACTGGAGTGGCCCATCGACTTGCTGATTACAGTGGTCTGGGTGGTTTACGCGATCGTGTTCATCGGAACCGTATTCAAGCGTAAAACAGCTCATATCTATGTTGCCAACTGGTTCTATATGGCTTTCATCATGGTTATTGCTGTCCTGCACGTTGTGAACAGTGCAGCGCTGCCAGTCTCTATGTGGAAGTCTTATTCAGCCTATGCAGGTACCATCGATGCGATGGTGCAGTGGTGGTACGGTCATAACGCGGTTGGATTCTTCCTGACTGCAGGCTTCTTGGGCATGATGTACTACTTCGTTCCTAAGCAGGCTAATCGTCCTATCTACTCTTACCGTCTGTCTATCGTTCACTTCTGGGCGCTGATTGCGACCTACATGTGGGCGGGTGGCCACCACTTGCATTACACCGCGTTGCCTGACTGGACCCAGTCGGTGGCCATGGTAATGTCTTTGATCCTGCTGGCGCCTTCTTGGGGCGGTATGATCAACGGTATGATGACCTTGTCTGGGGCTTGGCACAAACTGCGTACCGATCCAATCTTGCGCTTCCTGGTGGTGTCTCTGTCTTTCTACGGCATGTCCACCTTCGAAGGCCCAATGATGTCAATCAAGACGGTCAACGCTCTGTCTCACTACACTGACTGGACCGTGGGTCACGTACACTCGGGCGCTTTGGGCTGGGTGGCGATGATCTCTATCGGTGCGGTCTACCACCTGATTCCAAAAGTGTTTGGTAAAGCACAGATGTACAGCATCGGCTTGATCAATGTGCACTTCTGGATGGCAACTGTGGGTACCGTTCTGTACATCGTTTCCATGTGGGTCAACGGCATTCTGCAGGGCCTGATGTGGCGTGCAGTTAACCAGGACGGCACACTGACTTACAGCTTCGTTGAAGCTCTGGAAGCCAGCCATCCCGGCTACTTTGTGCGCACCTTGGGTGGAGCTATCTTCCTGACAGGTATGCTGTTCATGGCATACAACGTATGGCAGACCGTGCGTAGCGGCAGCTCCGTAAAAGCAGCAGAGCCAGAAGCTTCTGCCCAGACTGCATAAGCCGGACGAGGAGCCTAGTGTAATGATTAAACATGAAACGATAGAAAAGAACGTCGGCTTGATGGCCGTACTGATCATCCTGGTGATCAGTGGTGGTGGTCTTGCAGAGATTGTTCCTCTGTTCTTCAAAGACTCCACGACTAAGCCAATTGAAGGGTTACGTACCTACACGGCGCTTGAGCTGGAAGGTCGTGACATCTACATTCGTGAAGGTTGTAACGTCTGTCACACTCAGATGATCCGTCCTTTCCGTGCGGAAACTGAGCGTTATGGTCACTTCTCCACGGCGAATGAGCACGTTTGGGAACATCCATTCCTTTGGGGCTCAAAGCGTACAGGTCCAGAACTGGCACGTGTCGGTGGTCGTTACTCTGACGACTGGCAGCGCGCTCACCTGTATAACCCACGTGATGTAGTACCCGCATCAAAAATGCCATCTTACCCTTGGCTGTTTGACCGTCAGCTTGACGGCCGACTGACCGGTAAGAAGATGGAAACACTGCGTACTCTGGGTGTGCCTTACACCGATGAGCAGATCGCCAGTGCCGGTTCTGATGTTCAGGGTAAATACGAGATCGATGCTGTCGTAGCCTATTTGCAGGCTTTAGGACAGACCCACTCTAACTACAATACGCGGTAATTCATCGTGAGTTACGATGTATATGGCCCATTTATTCCGGTGATCATGTTGATCACCTTCATTGGACTCTTTGTTTGGGTGCTCCTGCCTCAAAACAAAAAACGCTTCAATGATGCTGCCCACCTCCCCTTCGCGGATGACGAAGAGAAGGATTCGGCAGCGGAAGCCAAACAGGCCAATAACGGGAGAGATGAAAAATGAGTGCTTTCTGGAGCGCGTGGATATCTGTGATCACCCTCGCGGTAATTCTGGGCTGTACTTGGTTGCTGTTTGCAACTCGTAAGGGCCAGAAGTACAACGAGACCACCGACAAAACCGTGGGTCATGCTTTTGACGGCATCGAAGAGTTGGACAACCCGCTACCCAGCTGGTGGTTCAAAATGTTCGTTGCGACGGTCATCTTTGGTCTGGTTTACTTGTTGCTCTACCCAGGCCTGGGTAACTTCAAGGGCCTGCTGGGCTGGACTTCACAGGGTCAGTGGGAAGAAGAAATGGCGTATGCCGAGCAGAACTATGCTCCGGTGTTTGCACGTTTCGCCGAGCTGTCAGTGGATGATCTGCTGCAGCCTGAAAATGCTGAAGGCCTGCGTATCGGTCAGCGTTTGTTCGCCAACAACTGCTCCGTCTGCCATGGTGTAGGCGGTGTGGGAGCTTACGGTTTCCCGAACCTGACTGACGATGATTGGCTGTACGGTGGTCATGAAGCGGCGATCAAAACATCTATCACCAACGGCCGTAATGGTGCGATGCCTGCTTGGGGCGACGTATTGGGCGAAGACGGCATTCGTGACATGGCTCATTTTGTTTTGAGCCTGAGCAATGCCGAGCATGATGCCGAATCTGCTGCACGTGCACAGCCGCAGTTTGGTGCGCTCTGTGCCGCCTGTCATATGCCTGATGGTACCGGCATGCACGCTCTGGGTGCACCGAACCTAACCAATGGCATTTGGCTCTATGGTGGCAGCTTCGAACAGATCGCTCAGACTCTGCGTCATGGACGTTTTGGTGTGATGCCTGCGTTCAACGGCCTACTGTCTGAAGATCAGATTCATCTGATTACAGCCTACGTAAAAAGCCTCAGCAACTAAGCCGAGGTGAGTCTTGCGCACTAAGTTGCGCAAAACTCAGCAAAAAAAAAGAAGGGTGGTATGATGTAAGTCATATCACCCTTTTTTTTAGCTCGTTATGCTATGTATCAGAGTTATCTAATACATAGTTTTCCAATGATCGGCAGGCCCCATTATGAAACAGATACCGGTTAAAGATGTTACGCCGAAAAAAAGCAATGAGAGCGTCCAAACCTACGATCTCTACGCCAAGCGCGAACACATCTACGTTAAATATTACCGTGGTTTTTTCAAGAATCTGCGCAGCCTTTCCGGCTTTGTCCTGCTCTTTATGTTTTTTGCTTTTTCTTGGCTACAATGGGAGGGTCGTCAAGCCATCCTATTTGATCTACCTAACCGCCAATTCCATATCTTTGGCATGACTTTCTGGCCACAGGATTTTATGCTGCTGTCCTGGCTCTTAATCATCCTGGCCTTTGTGCTATTCTTCGTGACCGTGTTTGCTGGCCGCCTCTGGTGTGGTTATTCCTGCCCACAATTTGTTTGGACCTGGTTCTACATTTGGGCCGAACGGATTACAGAAGGGGATCGTAACCAGCGTATGCGCCAAGATAAGGGGCCCAATACCCCGGAAAAAATCCTACGCAAAACGGCTAAACACAGCCTTTGGATATTGATTGCCGCTGCCACCGCCATTGCTTTTGTCGGTTACTTCTCCCCGATTCGCGAACTCATTCCCAACCTGTTGAGCTTTAATCTGGGTCCCTGGGAGATCTGGTGGTTAGGCTTTTTCACGGTTGCGACCTACGGCAATGCCGGTTGGTTGCGTGAACAGGTATGCATCTATATGTGCCCCTACGCTCGCTTCCAGAGCGTCATGTTTGATCAGGACACCTTGATTATCTCCTATGATGAAGCTCGGGGTGAAAAACGCGGCAAACGCAAAAAAGATACCGACTATAAAGCCGAAGGTTTAGGTGACTGTATCGATTGCCATGCCTGTGTCCATGTCTGTCCGGTTGGCATCGATATCCGCGATGGTTTGCAATATGAGTGTGTCGCCTGCGGTGCCTGCATTGATGCCTGTGATGAAATCATGGATAAGATGGGCTATCCACGCGGGCTGGTTCGTTACACCACCGAACACTCCCTCAGCGGTAACAAAACCAAAATCATGCGCCCACGTCTGATCGGTTATTTTGCCGCCATGATGATCATGATCTTTGCTTTTGTATATGTACTGTCTAACCGCATCCCATTAGAGTTTGATGCCCTGAGAGATCGCGGTGAACTTTATTCCCAACTGGAACAGGGCCGCATTATTCAAAACGTCTACACCCTAAAGATCGCCAACAAAGAACAGGTTGATCGTCAGTATCGTATTAATGTTACAGGTATTGAAGGTTTACGCCTGATCAATGAAGCGGTCGTCAACGTGCGCTCAGGTGAGTTACTGGATTACCCTGTTCGGGTACAACTGGACACAAATTTACTCACTTCCGCGAACTCTCCGATACTTTTTAGTGTCGAAGCGCTGGATTCGGAGCAGATTCGCGCCAGCACCGAAAGTCGATTTATGGGCCCCGCCCCGCGACGTTAGCCTAGGCCAGAACCTAACAGGCCCATCTTACCCCCCTAACAGGCGGGTCTTGACTGGAGCCTGTTAGGCAAATTTGGGTATAATCGGCGGCTTAAGAATGCCGCCCTTTTTTTGAGGTTATTATGCAACAGGAAACCGCAAGCATCCCCCCTTGGTACAAACAACCCTGGCTCTGGTTCATTTTGACCCCAATCCTCGCGGCGATGACCGTTGGTTTTATTATGCTTGCCGTCGCCATTGGCCAGTACCGTCTCGATCCTCCTTTAGATCGTGACTTTGCGCGGGATGGCCGTGGTTATGTGTTAGATGAAACCAAGGAGGAAAACGCAGAGCGTTTGGGATTAAGTGCTGAACTGCGTCTGGATGAACTCACCGGAGAAGCCCTGCTGGAAATGAAAGGGACCCTACCGACTGAACTGCGCATGATTGAATTACATATTAAAGTGGGCGCCAACCACATGCGCGACCATGTGATTCCGCTGCACCGGATTGCCGATCTCAACAGTTTTAACGGCAGTCTGAAATCCGCTTTAACCACGCGCAGTGAGCTGATCCTTGTCCCTGAGGTCGGTGATTGGCATCTCACCTATGTTGCCCACCCACCTTTTGAGAACAAGATCATTTCGTTTATTCCTTAAAGTTGAGACACAGGCCCCTCTGAATGCGTAATTCATCGAACGTTGATTCCTCCCTAGCATGTTTCCACTGTGGTTCTCCTGTTCCCAAAGGCAGTGATTTCACCACACTTATCCAGGGTGAAAAGCGTTCCATGTGTTGCCCAGGCTGCCAAGCTGTGGCGGAGACCATAGTGTCTGGGGGGTTGGATAATTTTTATCGTCACCGCGGTGATGATGTCCGCTCCGAAACCGGCGATCTACTCCAGCTCCAGGAGCTGACACAGGAATTAGCTCTGTACGATCGCCCAGATGTACAAAAAACCTTTGTGAGTGGCATGGAAAGCGATACCTATGATGCCATGTTGGTGATTGAAGGGATCAGCTGTGCTGCGTGTATCTGGCTGTTAGAAAATCATCTTTCACGCCAAGCCGGTGTGGTGCGTTTCAGTGTGAATCTGAGCAACCACCGTGCCCATCTCTTATGGAAACCGGATGAAGTTAAACTCAGCCATCTGTTAGCCGAAATTATTCAAGTTGGCTACAAAGCCCATCCCTATCATCCCGATAAAGAAGAACAACTGTTACAACAAGAGCATAAACGCTCGGTCATTCGTTTAGGCATCGCCGGTATTGGTTCGATGCAGGCCATGATGTTTGCCGGAGCTCTTTATGCGGCCGATATGTCCGGTGGCATGGAAGATAAATACGTTTTACTCATGCGCTGGGCGAGTTTAGTGGTTTCCACACCGGTCATTCTTTACGCCGCACTCCCCTTTTTACGCAACGCCTTGCGTGACATTAAAGCTCGACACCTGACCATGGATATTCCCGTCTCCATCGCCATCTGGGGCGGTTATGTCGCGAGTGTCTGGGCAACCGCCTTTGATACGGGTGAGATCTATTTTGAATCGGTCACCATGTTCACCTTTTTCTTACTCATCGGTCGCTTTATGGAGATGAAGGCCCGCCAACGTACCGGCTCTGCGGGTAATGCTTTGATGGATCTTTTACCCACGAGTGCAACCCGTATCTTAGCGGGCGGCACTGAAGAGTTAGTTCCCGCCACCGATCTGCGCCCTGGAGATCGCATATTGATTAAGCCCGGGCATACGATTCCTGCCGATGGCATTATTCGCCAAGGTGTAAGTTCGGTCGATGAATCCGCGCTCACCGGTGAATACATGCCGCTGAGCAAACGCCGTGGCGATAAGGTGGTCGGCGGGACGATTAATGTCGAAAGCTTATTGGAAGTCGAAGTCACCACGGTGGGTGAAAAAAGCCGCCTCTCTTCCATCGTGCGCCTATTGGATCGTGCTCAAACCGAAAAGCCACGCATTGCTCAGATCGCGGACAAGGTTGCCAGCTATTTTGTCGGTGCCACTCTGATCGTGGCAATTGCGGTCTATACAGCTTGGTATTTTATTGAACCGGCCAGTGCTTTCTGGGTGACGCTAGCGGTCTTGGTCGTCACCTGCCCTTGCGCCCTATCTTTAGCCACACCCACCGCCCTAACAGCCGCCACCGGCACCCTACGCCAAGCCGGTCTTTTGATCACCCGTGGCCATGTTTTGGAATCCTTCAGTAAAGCCACACATATTCTCTTCGATAAAACCGGAACCCTGACTGAGGGGCGCCTGGCTCTGCAAGAAACTCATCCGCTTGCTGAACTCAGTCGCAACGAGCTGTTGCGCATTGCGGCCGCGCTAGAGGCTCAATCAGAACACCCGATAGCACGTGCTTTTAAACCCTGGTGGGAAGTGTCTGCCGATCAAGTTGAAATGACCCTCGGACAGGGTATTCAAGGCCAGGTAGATGGACAGCGTTACCGTATCGGTAAACCCGAATACTGCCAAGCATTATACCAGGGCGCCCTGCCTGACATGCCCGATCAAGAAAGACAGTGGATCCTGCTGGCGAATGAAACCTCGGCGCTCGGCTGGTTTGCACTCGATGACCAGATCCGCCGTGAGGCCTATGAAACCCTTTCTGCGTTGCAAAAGATGGGGTTAAAAGTACAGATGGTGTCCGGCGACACCTCGCCCGCCGTGGCACGTACAGCCGAAAAACTCGGCATCACAGAAGTCTACTCCGGTATGAGTCCAGAACAGAAATTAGAGCATATTTCACAACTACAGTCGCAAGGTGCACGTGTCATCATGGTGGGTGATGGCATCAATGACATTCCCGTTCTGGTCGGTGCTCAAACCTCTGTTTCCATGGGGGCAGCAACCGATCTGGCCAAAACCAACGCCGATGCGGTCCTAATCAATAACCATCTGAAAACCCTGGTAGACGGTATTCTCTTGTCACGCAAAACCGAACGCATCATCAAAGAGAACCTTGGCCTTTCTTTGGCTTATAACGTGATTGCCCTGCCGGCGGCATCTATGGGTATGATTCCGCCCTATATTGCATCGATAGGCATGACCGCCAGTTCCCTGGTGGTGGTGGGGAATGCTCTACGCCTCACGCGCCGTCCACCCAAAGCCGCCGTTGTGCGCTCCTCCTCTCTGACCACCCCCGCTAAGGCAGGTACCTAATGGAAATTGTGATCCTTTTAATTCCTATCGCGTTGATCCTGACCGGTATCGCCTTCTGGGCCTTCTTCTGGAGCGTGAAAACCGGACAGTTTGATGATCTCGACGCCCCGGCACACAGCATTCTATATGATGATGACGAAGAGCTCATTCCTGAAGATGCGCGCCTCTCTGCTGAAGAAAAGGCGACCGCACAGGCCTTAGAAAAAGTGGCCGAGCAAGACAACAAGCCTGCACGCGATGCCTGAAACCCTCGCCTTCTCGACTGCGCTCTTGATTGGTCTACTTGGCAGCACCCACTGTCTTGGCATGTGCGGTGGCATCGCCGCCAGTCTCGGCTTAAAAACCCCAACACAAAGCTTTCATCCCGGTCTTTTTTTACTGGCCTATAATCTAGGTCGCATCAGCAGCTATGGGCTGGCCGGAATCTTGATGGGCTCTTTGGGTGCGGCCTTGATCAGCGCTGAAGGTGGGTTACTTCTGCGTAGTCTAGCCGGCCTTTTACTGGTGAGTATGGGGCTATATGTTAGCCGCTGGTGGACCGGGCTGACTCGACTCGAATCACTCGGAGGCTATGTCTGGCGTTATTTACGCCCTTTGGCCAGCCGCTTAATGCCGGCACGCAATCCTCTACAAGCCTTAGCCTTGGGCGCTGTCTGGGGCTGGTTACCCTGTGGTTTAGTCTACAGCACTCTACTCTGGTCAGCCGCAGCCGGTAGTCCTGAAAAAAGTGCACTGCTGATGCTCGGCTTTGGCCTGGGCACCTTACCGGCCATGCTGATTACCGGTGTCCTAGCGCAACAGATGCAGCAGCTTTTGAAGAAACGTCTGACCCAGCAATTAGCCGGAACCACCTTAATCCTGTTGGGCCTCTTGACCCTACCCTGGCAAGGCTGGTTGCAAGCACTGAGTTGATCCGTATCAAGATGGACTCGGTGACCCCAGGTTATACTGACCACCTTCAAGCTTTGACAAAGGAAACTCTTGTGACCGAACCTATCCATATCGAATGGGACCCCGCTCTGATTCAGCGTTATGATCTCTCCGGTCCACGTTATACCTCCTACCCGACGGCTGTTCAGTTTGATCCGAATCTAAAAGCCGAGGAGCTGATTCAACGTGCGCAAGCCAGTGCACAAGTCGACACCCCTTTGTCGCTCTATGTTCATATCCCTTTTTGTGCACACGTTTGTTATTACTGTGCCTGTAACAAGGTGATCACACGCAATCGTGATCGTGCACAACCCTACCTCGACACTCTCTATCAAGAGATGGCACAACTCTCACAATGGTATGCTCAAGATCGATGTGTGGATCAGCTGCATTGGGGTGGCGGCACGCCGACTTTTATCAGTGATGAACAGATGATTGAGTTGATGGGCCAACTGCGTCGTCATTTTAAGCTGCGTGATGATGATCAGGGGGACTATTCGATTGAGCTGGACCCTCGAGAAGTGGGCGTTGATACACTCAGAGTTTTACGCGAAATTGGCTTTAACCGTGTCAGCTTAGGCGTACAGGACCTCGATCCTAAAGTACAAGCCGCGGTTAATCGTCTTCAGCCGTTAGCGCAAACACAAGCCGTTCTGGATGAGGCTCGCCGCCTCGGCTTTCGCTCGATCAATATGGATTTGATCTACGGTTTACCGCATCAAACGGAAGCGGGATTTGCGCAAACTCTGGAGCAGGTGATCGCGATGAATCCAGATCGCCTCTCGGTGTTTAACTATGCCCATCTGCCGGATCGTTTTCGTTCACAAAAACATATTCGTCAAGAGGATCTTCCCTCTGCCTCAACTAAACTGAACATCCTGCAGCACAGCATTCAACGCCTGCAAGAAGCAGGTTATGTCTACATAGGGATGGATCATTTTGCCAAGCCGGATGACAGCCTGACGCGCGCACAAGAGAGCGGCGCACTGCATCGTAACTTCCAGGGTTACACTACACATGCCGAGTGTGATCTGGTGGCGATGGGCGTTTCAGCGATCAGCCAAATCGGCTCGGTCTATTATCAAAATTTGACCGACCTTAGCGCTTACACGGCTGCCGTCGCTGACCAGGCACACGCCATCCATCGTGGTGTTCTGCTACACGAAGACGATCGTTTACGCAGTCGTATCATTAAGCAATTAATTTGTCATTTTGAGTTGGACCCCGCCCCTATCGAGCAAGCGTTCCAGATAGATTTTGATCAGTACTTCGCTGCCGAGCAGGCAGAGCTCGCGCAACTGGCCGAAGATGGTTTGCTGCGTTTTCAAGGGCGTAAACTTCAGGTCACGCCTGCCGGACGCTTGCTTATCCGTCGTATCTGTATGACCTTTGATGCTTACATCCCGGTGCGCAATGCCGTCAGCGGTTTTTCCCGTATCATCTAGTCGTCTGTCACCCACCTTGACCTGATTCGCGCAGGTGGGTGACAAATTCCACGCCCTCGCCTTCACCCTCTCGGCTAAATGTTACATAATGCCAGCGATTTGCTTACGCTTATGACTGTCATTAAGGATTTGAGAATGGATGAGAAGCCGACCTCCGCTAAGCTCCACACTTTGCGTCAGGCACATTGTGGCACCTGCAGCCTAAGCTCTTTGTGTCTTCCCGTCTCATTGAATCTGACCGACATGGATCGACTCGATAAGATTATCGATAAGAGTCGGCCTCTGAAAAAGGGTGAGTATCTGTTTAACCAGGGAGAGTCCTTCCGTAGCCTCTACGCCATACGTGCTGGCTCAGTGAAATGCTTCAGTGTCAGTAACGAGGGCGATGAACAGATCACCGGTTTTTATTTTCCCGGCGAGTTGGTGGGTTTAAGCGGCATGGATACCGAAAGTTATCCGGTTTCAGCACGTGTTCTCGAAACCACGACCGTCTGTGAAATCCCCTATGAGCGCCTAGACGATCTGGCCGGTCATCTGCCTGAACTTAGGCGCCAGATTATGCGTACCATGAGCAAAGAGATTGGTAACGACCAACAGATGATGCTTTTACTTTCAAAGAAAAATGCCGAACAGCGTTTAGCGACTTTTTTGATGAAACTGTCTGAGCGTTTTCGTGAGCGTGGTTATTCAGCTAACTGCTTCCGCCTGAGCATGTCACGCAATGAAATCGGTAACTATCTTGGTTTAGCCGTTGAAACCGTGAGCCGTGTACTGACACGCTTTCAAAGCCAGGATCTGATTCGTGTGGAAGGTAAAGAGATCAGCCTCGTCGATTATGATCAGCTCTTTGCACTCTCGGGTGAGTGCCAAGATACCCAACGCTGCCCTAACACTTCGCTGTAACTCAGCGATTCTATACCGCTTAAAATTTCGGCCCTGCCTGATGGAGTCTGTCATGTCTTACGATGAGTTTTATATTAAATCAGTGGTGCGCGCGATTCCTGACTGGCCTGAGGCGGGCGTCATCTTCCGTGATGTCACCCCCGTATTCAAAGATCCACGTGCCATGCGCATGGTATGTGATGCCTTTATTCAACGTTATATGCGAACCGGGATTACCCATATTGCCAGCGTTGACGCGCGCGGTTTTCTGCTCGGTTCAGTGGTGGCCTATCAACTCAACCTACCCCTGGTCCTGATCCGAAAAAAAGGTAAACTGCCGGGCACAACCCTGTCACGAGAGTATCAGCTGGAATACGGTAAAGCCGCTATCGAAATGCAAACCGATGCATTGGAACCCGGCAATCGTGTCGTTATTTTTGATGATTTGATTGCCACGGGCGGCACTCTACTGGCCGCGATTTCTTTGATCCATGAATTGGGGGCGGAAGTGGAAGAGGTCGCCGCCTTAATTGACCTACCCGATCTTGAGGGTTCACAACGGATTCAAGACAGCGGCATCCCTGTGCATGCGCTCCTCGCGTACGAGGGGTTATAAGCGCGTATGAAACCCTTCCGTAATGCTCTGATCTATCGCTGGCAAGCCCCAGACACCTGGAATGAAGAAACACTCGACGCGGCTCTTGCTCAGCACCCTTTTGTCCCCTGCTCACGCCATGAACAACACCGTCATGGCTGGATAGCACCCGTCAGCTTCAGCGAAGAGTGTGTGTTCGCCAAACAAGGCGCTCAACTGATCAGCTTCCTAGAAGAAGATAAGGTGGTACCCGCTGCAGCCTTGCGTGACGAAGTCGAACAACGCGTAGCCGTCATCGAAGATTCCGAGGCCCGCAAAGTCTATCGCAAAGAACGTGAGCAAATTAAAGATGAAGTGATGCTGGAGTTTCTGCCACGTGCCTTCAGCCGTCGTAAAGTGACACGCGCGCTTCTCCTGGCCCAAGAAGGTTGGATCCTGATCGATGCAGGCAGCTTTAAAGTCGCAGAACGCCTGCTCAATGCCCTGCGTGAAGCACTCGGGAGCCTACTGGTTCGCCCGCTCGCCGTGAATCAAGCACCGGCCAGTGTGATGACACAATGGTTACTAGACCTGAACAGCCAAGCGCCAGGCTTTGAACTGGAAGATGAATGTGAGTTGCGTGATACCGGCGAAGAAGCCGGCATCATTCGCATCAAAGGCCAAGAACTGATGCGTGAAGAGATCCAAGCGCACCTACAACAGGGGATGCAAGCCACGCGTTTGGCACTGGTCTGGCAAGAACAGCTACGCTTTCTGCTCCATGCCGACCTCAGCTTACATCGCTTCAAGTTGACGGATCAGTATGCCGAGCAGCAGGATCAAGAGCGCTCCGATGATGAACAAGCGGATGCCGAAACCCAATTAGTACAGATGAGCCTAGAATTTAAACGCCTCTTACCCCAGCTGATCGAGTGTTTCGGGGGTGAAGTGAGCCTGTAAGGATCGCTGCACAGAGAACGCAAGCCGCAGAGAACGTAAGTGCGGCTCTCTTTTCAGCCTAATGCCGATAAGCTTTAATATCCGAGGTCATTGTGTACAGCGTCAAAGAAGTGTTTTACAGCTTACAAGGTGAAGGGGCTCAGAGTGGTCGACCGGCCATCTTCTGCCGCTTTAGCGGCTGCAATCTCTGGTCTGGGCGTGAACAAGATCGCGCCAGCTCGGTTTGCCGGTTTTGTGATACCGACTTCATCGGCACCGATGGTCAGAATGGAGGTAAGTTTGCCAGCCCGGAGGCACTGGTCGCACATCTGCTGAGCTTATGGCCATCCAACTCAGGCGTCTCCCCTTATGTCATCTGCACCGGAGGCGAACCGGCCTTACAGCTCGATCAAGCACTCGTGGATGCTTTGCATGCACAGGGGGTCGAAATCGCGATTGAAACCAACGGTACCCGCCCCTTGCCTAAAGGCCTAGATTGGATCTGTGTCAGCCCCAAGGCAGATTCAGATGTGATCATTCAGCAAGGGGATGAGTTAAAACTGGTCTATCCTCAGGTTGAAATCCAACCTGAGCAATGCCAACACTGGTCTTTTAAGCATTTTTATCTACAACCCATGGATTCGCCTGAACGACAGGCCCATTTGCAAGCCTGCCTGGACTACTGCTTAACCCATCCACAATGGAAGCTCAGCTTACAAACCCACAAGATCCTGGGGATCGATTGAGGCAAGCCTGCTTGCCTCTCTTTTTATACAAGCGCTTGATTAACACACCGCATTAACGCGCCGCCCAAACGTATAAACTTCTTAAGCCCTGCCGATTGCGCCAGCCAATCAGCAAAAGGGCTGGAACCTGCATCAACACCCCATAGAGCAACACCACGGCTGACATCTGTGGATTCTGTAGCAGGGTGCCGGTCACCACCAAGGCGGTACCGGCATTCTGCAGCCCTGTCTCAATCAACAAAGTGATTTGCTGGCCATCATTTAAGCCCACTAAACGCGCCATTCCATAACCACACAGCATGGCTAAGAGCACCAGCAGCACCACAGGCCAGAACATCTCAGCCAAGAGCGTCTCCAAACGCACGCGTTGTGTCCACACCAATAAAAGCACGGTGCTGAGCATTAATAAAAAGGCAAGACGGCGCATCGGTGCCTGTAAACGCTGACTGAAGCCAGGCCAGCGTTGGTGCATCAGGACGCCTAAGACCACTGGTAAGAGCGCGATCAAGAGCATCTGCAGAATGGCCTGCATAACAGGAAAGACCAAGGCTTCGGATTGCCCCAACCAGAGACTCAGCCACCAAGCCGTGATCAAGGGAATGCTAAAAGGCGTAATCAAGCTGGTGATGGCGGTCAAGGACACGGAGAGTGCGGCATCACCGCGTGCCAATAATGAGATCGCATTCGATGTAGCGCCTCCCGGTGCCAGTGTCAGTATTAACAAACCCAGGGCGAGCACAGGCGGTAACGCAAACAGCCAAACCACCAACCATCCGAGCAGCGGCAGGAGTAAAAGCTGCAAGACCAACCCTAAGCCTATGGGTAAGGGCTGACGAAACACCTGTTTAAAGTCATCCAGCTTGAGTGCGATACCGACACTGAACATGATGATAAACAGAGACAGGGGTAAAAATACCTGCCCGATGAGTGCAGAAGACATGTACCAACCTTAGAAAAATAAAACGGATAAAAGCAGTATCTCAGAAGCGGCTTGTGCGTTGCAAAAATGTTTTCGCCTCTGTCATCAACTCTTCACAGGGCCGAAATCTAGGTGTCATCAGGCCTGCCCCCGCCTACCCACAGGATCTGTGGATAAGTCTGTGAAAAGTGCGCACATAACCCTCAGCATCGCCCATGAAATCACGCCTGAACACAGATTGGTTATTTTTTAACCAGTTAAAAAATCCCTTATTTATTAGCTAGTTATATATGTCAATTGGCTTTTTTAGCACGAATTCCATTTTTTCCGATGTCTTCGCAGGCGACCCTCCCTAGATCTGAAGCCTGTGTAAGTGTCAACCCCAAAAACAGCAGGTTACCCACAAATCTCATCAAGGGATGATGACCTCACCGAAGAGGCCTCGCTGTCAAGACTGGAGGCGAGTGAGACAAATCGCTACACTTTCGCTTTAACATGATGAGGTACCTGGCATGCAGGAAGTTTTAGATACACGACGCCGAGCTGGACAGAAGGTCAGCATCATCGGTGCGCTGGTCAACTCCCTGCTGAGTCTACTGAAAATTATCGTCGGCTATTTAGCGGGATCGGCGGCCTTAGTGGCCGATGGGTTTCACTCACTGTCGGATGTGGTCACCGATTTTATGGTGGTTTTTCTCCTCGGCATTTCACACAAACAAGCCGATGATAACCATCCTTGGGGCCATGGACGCTTTGAAACGCTCGGCACGCTGGTGCTGGCCATCATCTTAATGGCCGTGGCCGGCTTAATGGCCTATGACAGCTTAAAACTCCTCTTTTCCGGCGAGATCCCACCCCCACCCGGCGCGCTAGCACTTGCTGTCGCCGCACTATCCATTATCGCTAATGAAGGGTTATTTTTTTACACCCTAAAAGTGGGTAAAGAGATCAACTCGAATCTGATTATTGCCAATGCCTGGCATCATCGCAGCGACTCCTTATCTTCGATTGTCGTCTTAATCGCAATTGCCGGTGCTATGCTGGGTATCTGGTGGTTAGACGCCTTAGCTGCCGTACTGGTTGCTCTGTTAATCGGTAAAATCGGCCTGGATCTTTTATTGCGCAGTCTGTCGGAGCTGGTCGATACCGGCTTACCGCCTGAGCGCGTGCATGAACTCACCGAAACCGCTTTATCCGTCGATGGTGTACTCGATGTCCATAACTTTAAAAGTCGCTCTATGGGCGGCCAGACACTCTTAGAGATGCATCTGCAGGTCGCTGAGCACTTGAGTGCTTCAGAAGCTCACTTTATTGGTGATGCCACAAGCCGTCGCCTGCGTGAACGTTTTGATGAGATTAGCCATATCATCTACCACATAGATACCTATGATGATCAAGAGATGCCTGCGCTCGACCAGCCTTCTTTCCCGGCACGCCCGGAAATCACACAACACCTCGATGCCGTGCTGAGTCGTATGTTGGGTGAGCTGCCTGACTATGAATTGATGATCTACTACTCACCGCGTCGCATTGATCTGGATATACAGTTTAATGCAGAGATCTGGCCACTCTTAAGTCAGCAATCGCTTGCCGCACAGGTTCTGGAGAAGGGATTACATGAAGAGTTAAAGGGGCTGAACTGGTTTGGTCGGATCAGCTGCTGGTTACCGGCTCAAGGCCATCACCCACTGCCCGATTAAGCAGTGGGTGATGCGAGATGAGCGCGCCATTCGATCAGCCGTAGGTGCGGGTCGGCTCACGCAGCGTCACAAACTCTTCAGCCGCGGTCGGATGTATCCCGATCGTGGCATCAAAATGAGCCTTAGTCGCGCCCGCTTTCATGGCGACCGCGATCCCCTGAATAATCTCACCGGCATCAGCACCGACCATGTGGGCACCCACGACCCGATCACTCTCGGCATCCACCAACAACTTCATCAGAGTGCGCTCCTGACTGCCGGTCAGGGTGTGCTTCATCGCACGAAACTCTGAGCGGAATACCTGTAAACGTGGATAGGTTGCACGTGCCTGTTCCTCGGTGAGTCCAACCGTCGCAATATTGGGCTGACAGAAGACCGCCGTCGGGATCAACTCATAATCCACCTGTCCCGAACCCTGAGCATAGAGCGCACGCACCAGCGCCATTCCCTCTGCCAAAGCCACAGGGGTCAGTTGCACGCGATTGATGACATCACCGATCGCATAGATCGAATCGACCGAGGTCTGGAAGTTTTCATTAACTTCAATCGCACCCTGAGCGTTGGTTTTCACCCCTGCCGCTTCTAAGCCTAAATTATCGGTCTTCGGACGGCGTCCGGTCGCGTAAAACACCAGATCCACTTCCTGACTTTGACCGTCAGCCATGTCTACTTGCAAAGCCCCCGAACTTAAACGCTGAATTGCTTTCACATCCTGATTAAAGGCCAGCTTCACGCCTTTTTTGGCCACTTCTTGAGCGGCAAACTCACGCACTTCCTGATCAAACCCCCGTAGGAAAAGATCACCACGGTAGACCAGCTGTGTTTGAGCACCCAGCCCTGCAAAAATACCGGCGAACTCCACCGCGATATAGCCACCACCGACCACCAGTACCCGTTTTGGAAAGACCTCCAGATCAAATACCTCATTTGAGCTGGTAATCCACTCTTTGCCGGGAAGATCTGGGATATTCGGCCAACCGCCAGGGGCTAAAAGAATACGTTCTGCTGAATAGATCTGCTCACCGACCTGCACGCGATGCGCATCCAGCAAACGTGCTCGACCTTCAATCAGCGTACAACCGGAATTCACCAAGAGATTACGATAGATGCCGTTCAAACGGCTGATCTCAGCTTTTTTATTGTCACGCAAGCGCGGCCAATCAAACTCGACCTCTGTCGCCTGCAAGCCATAACCGGGAGCTTCAGCAAAGGCCTGCGCGAACTCCGACGCATACACATACAGTTTTTTCGGCACACAGCCGACGTTGACACAGGTGCCGCCCAAATAACGCTCCTCTGCGACCGCAACCTTAACTCCCATGGCGGCGGCCATACGCCCAGCACGCACTCCACCGGAGCCGGCTCCGATTACAAACAGATCAAAATCAAATGCGCTCATTAGCATCCTCTAATTCAACTTAATGATTTGCCTAGAATAGGCTAGATTGGCTGCAAAATGCCAATCAATGGCAACAAAGCTCGAAATAGCCAGAGTTTATCAAACTTAAGGTTTACCTAGCCGGACTCTACTCAATAGAATAAAGTCTTTGTCTTTTTAGCTTACACAGGGTTCCTCGGCATGAAATTGGTTTCATTTAATACCAACAGTATCCGTATGCGTCTGCATCAGTTACAAGCACTGATCGACACCCATCAACCTGATCTGATTGGTATACAAGAAACCAAAGTCACAGATGCCGAGTTCCCGGTCGCAGAGATTGAGGCTCTGGGTTATCACGCCTACTTTTTTGGACAAAAAACCCACTATGGTGTCTGCATCCTGTCCAAAACTCCGGCGCTTTCGATTGAAAAAGGCTTCCCCGGTGAAGATGAAAGCGCTCAACGCCGCCTGATTCTGGGTGAGTTTGTCAGTCCTAAGGGCCAAACTTATACCTTGATTAACGGTTACTTTCCGCAGGGAGAAAGCATTGATCATGCCATCAAGTTTCCCGCTAAGCGTAAATTCTATGCTGATCTGCAAAACCTGCTGGAAACCCGCTACCAGCCCGATCAGCCACTTGCGGTGATGGGCGATTTTAATATCTCACCCGAAGACACAGATATTGGTATCGGTGAAGCGAACCGTAAACGCTGGCTGAAGACCGGAAAAACCAGCTTCCAACCGGAAGAGCGTGAATGGATGGAACGCTTAAAAGCTTGGGGGTTACAGGACACCTATCGAGTGATTCATCCTGAGCGCAATGATCGTTTTAGCTGGTTTGATTACCGCAGTAAGGGGTTTGAAGATGAACCCAAACGTGGCCTGCGTATCGATACCATTCTGGCCACAGCCTGCTTAAGCCAGTGCTGCACCGCCAGTGATATCGACTATGCGGTGCGTGGCATGGAGAAACCCTCCGATCATGCGCCGGTTTGGTCAAGCTTCGATTTCTGAGCAGGTTTGACCCAATCCCTCGCTGGAATCAGGCCACACTGGATTTAACAATAAGGCCAGACACACCAGCGTGAAGGTAAACGACAGTTGGGGAGCTGCTGCTCATAACGAGCGGCTTGCTGCTCAACTCGACGTGCCACTTGCATCAGCCAGGGTTTGGCTTCGTAGGTGCGACGTCGAAACCCACCATGCCCTTCGTGATAATTCAAATAAAGATGATATGCATCTTGCAAAGACACTCCATTCCGGCGCTGGGATTCTGCGTTGTACCAACCAATAAAATCCAGAGCATCGTCCATATTGGTGCGGCTAGCAAAACGTCGTCCGGTGGCTTGCTGATAATCTTTCCAGGTTCCATCCTGTGCCTGCGCATAACCATAAGCTGAGGATTGACGTGGCAAAGGCACAAAGCCCAAAAAATAAGGACGTGGCGGACGTGCATTGTGCACAAATGCCGACTCCTGCTGCACAAAGGCTTTTTGAATCGCCACCGAAGTCCCCCAGCGCTGCTCAGAGGCCTTAGCGGCTCGATACCAATTCGGCTCATGGGCAATCACATCACAAATATTCGTTTGCGCACTGGCCGAAGGCGGACGACTGGCACAGCCACTGATCAACCCGAAGAACAGCAGGTAGAACACCCACTGGATGAGAATCGAACACTTCATGCGGCCTGAAACTCCTCACGTTTAAACAAACTGACCAATGGCTGCTGCATCGCGTCTTCGGCATAGGATTGGATAGACTCTAGATGTTGGATACTGGCCAACAACCAGGGCGGTGCATCCGCTAAAGTGGGATAGCTTTGCGGCATCGGCCAAGGCAAAGCACGCACTAAATCCAGCAGCGTAAAATCATTCAAATCACGCGCCAGCAGATAACGCCCTTGCGCATTACGCTGCATAATTTTGGCTTGTAAAAGGGGCTGTTGATAGGCATCCCAACGCGACTGATTCAGACCCGGCTGGGCTTTAATAATGTCTAAGTCCGAGCAAGCGCGTCCTTGTCTTTGCGCTTGCCAAAGTTGGTTCAGCACCGATAAGAGGGTCACCAGAGGCGGCTCATCTCGGAGGCGCTGTTTAAAGCTGTAGACCGCCAAGGCACGACTTAACTCAGCGCCCAAAAGGATAATCACCCAGCTGATAAAGATCCACGCCAGAAACATAGGCACCGCAGCAAAAGCGCCATAGATCAGTTCATAAGATGGAAACTGGGTGACAAAAAACGCAAAGCTACGTTTAGCCAGCTCAAACATCAGTGCGGCTGCGATCCCGCCGATGGCCGCCGCCGCAAGCGGCACACGACAATTGGGCACCGCTGCATACAGCAGCATAAACGCGATCGCAGAAAACAAGATGGGCAAAGAGGCAAACAAGCGCCCAGGGCCGACCACTTCCGAGGCACTGGTAAAGGCCGGTAACGCGGTGATATAGGAGGTCACCACTAACCCCAACCCCACCAGTAAAGGCCCTAAACTGAGTACCGCCCAATAGAGTAAGAAACTGGAGATCCCACGCCTGGGCTCTTGAACACGCCAAATGCGATTCAGCGCAGCTTCAATATTTTTCATCATCATAATCGAGGTGATGATCAAAAAGAGTACCCCGATCGCCGTCAAACGCCGTGCCTGAGCGGTGAAGTCTTGTAAATAGGTATGCACCACTTCACCGGTTGCGGGCACAAAATTTTCCAACACCCAAGCCTGTACTGTTTCACCCACTCCTTGAAAATTCGGTATCGCCGCCAGCATGGCATAAGACACCGTGACTAAGGGCACCACGGCAAACAGAGTGGTATAAGTCAATGCTGAAGCGTTGAGGATGCCTTGGTTAGCGATAAATTGACGGACAAGATCTCGAATAAACAAGAAAAGAACTTTGGGTTCTAATTCAGGCAGTTTCACAGGTTTTTTCCTATTGGTTGGTCTGGCCTAGTCTGAGATATACAATAGCGGGCCGCTAAACACAAACCACTCGACCCGGAGGCACCTCATGTCCCAGTATCTGCTCTATCACAACCCACGCTGTTCTAAGTCGCGCCAAGCACTGGAGTTGTTACGTGAGCATGGCATTGAACCTGAGATCTGTGAATACCTGAAAACCCCACCCGATCTCAACACCCTACGCCAATTGATGCGGGCTTTAGGCATGGCTCCAAGCGAAGTTTTACGTCGTAAAGAAGTGGAGTTTGTGCAAGCAGGTTTAGATCAGGGTCCACTCGATGATGAGACCGTTCTGCACGCCTTAGCTCAATACCCCAAACTGCTGGAGCGCCCGATTTTGGTCAAAGATCAACAGGCGCGTATCGGTCGTCCACCGGAAGCGCTTCTAGAACTCTTGGAGCAGACGTCATGAATCCCCCTTACCTATTGGTGCTGTATTACAGTCATCAGGGTGCGACACAACAGATGGCCAAACAGATCGCTCGCGGTGCCGAACAAGCCGGCATCACCGCACGTTTACGTACCGTCCCGCGTGTCTCAGCCGAGTGTGAGGCCATAGCACCGAGCATCCCTGAGCAGGGTGCGCCCTATTGCACACTGGAAGATCTACGTGATTGTGCCGGTCTAGCTCTGGGCAGCCCTACGCGTTTTGGTAATATGGCAAGTGCGATGAAGTATTTTCTCGACTCCACCAGCAGCCTGTGGTTATCCGGTGCCTTAATTGGTAAACCTGCCGGTGTATTTACCTCCACCTCGAGCTTACATGGTGGTCAAGAGAGCACGCTTCTCAGTATGATGCTGCCCTTATTGCATCATGGCATGCTGATTTCAGGCCTCCCCTATTCGGCTCAGGAATTATTGACCACGACAAGCGGCGGCACGCCTTATGGTGCTTCGCATCTTGCCGGCGCAAACAGCCAACGCACCCTAGATGCTGACGAAATTGCCCTCTGCCAAGCCCAGGGTCGCCGCTTAGGTGAACTGGCCCTGATTTTATCTCGGAGTAGATCATGACCCTCGCTCAAAAAGCTAAACTCAGCCTACGTATCACTCAAGTGACCTACGCCGCCCTGCTCCTTCTTTTTACTCTTTGGTATCTGTGGCTGGCACCTGCCAAAAGCGAACACCCCTGGGTGATCTGGTTGGTACACCTTTTACCCCTACTCGGCTTTTTACGTGTCGTGATTAAAGGGGATGCACGAGGCCATGCCTGGCTCTGTTTCCTATTACTCTTTTATTTTTTAGGCGCCGTACTGGCCAGCCTGATGCCCCTGACACGCTGGCTGGGCCTGATCGAATCAGGACTGCTGATGCTGTTGTTCACCAGTGCCATGATGTTTGCGCGTTGGCAGAGTCAGCTGGATAGAGGTCTAAGCTAATGGCGGTGGCGGATTGGGTCTTCCATCAACTAAGCAAGACCTCTTTACAACAGGGCGCTGAGTTAAGGCTGCGTGAGCAAGCCTCAGATCCCGACTATGCACTGTCCATGCTGAGTGAGTTTAAACGTATCCAAGCCAGCCGCAGCGGACGCCAATTGGGTGGCTTGAATGCAGATGCAATGGCTGCGCGCGCCAGTTTGCAGCAGTGGCGCCAAGGCGAGATCCCCTTCCTGCGCCTGACTCAACTCCTCAGCCAGCAACTGGTATTGAAGCTGGATCAGAGCGAGGAAACCTTTATCGGCTATCTCTGCTATCTGCTGGAAACTCTGGAAAGCGGCGAACGTTTGTACCTTCTGCATCTACGCACCAGCGCGGGATTAAATCTAAATCAAAGCCTGGATCTGCAAGCAACGGATTATCTCGATTTAGGCGATACCGGATTCTTAATCTGCCTGGATCTCCAACGCTTCGAACGGGGTGATCTACCCTATCTCACGTTAAGTTTTGGGCGCAGTGAACGCGGATTAAAAAATCTGATTCAAGAATGGATTGGCTTTGCCGAAACCTTGGATAAACGCGCCGAAACCGAAAAGTTTCTAACCTGGGTCGATGATTATTGTGAAACGCTTCCGGTCGAGGAGGGCGAAAAACTGCGCGAAGAGGTGGTTGGATTTTGTGTGGAACGCGAACGCAGCGGGGAAGCCGTGGCCTATCCAGAACTGGCCGAAGAGGTTGACCCCGGCATCGTGCAATTCATTCAGCAGCAAGACAGCCAAAGCCAGAATCACCTACACCCTGATCGTAAAGCATTACGCCAATATTTGCGGCTGACCGGCCGCAGTCAAGATCTCTCGCTAAGTTTTGCCAGCAGTTCGCTGGGTAAAGGCATCGAGTTTGATCCCAGTCAGGAGGTGTTAATTATTCGCGAATTACCGAAAGGCTTACTACAACAGTTAAAAAAATTGCAGGTCTAATTTTAGAGGTGAACTATGAACATTTGCTCGCGTCAACATCGGTCTTTACCTCGCTTCTCCGGCTTAATGCTCAGTCTTTTACTCGGTTTCGGCCTACCCGCTCAGGCTGAAAACCTACCCTACTGGACGGGCGGCATTGGCTTGGAATCGCGTCAGGAAGCGCCGATGCACAATACTCGTGTCGAGTTTTTTGACAGTGATCGCGCTTACATTTCTGAAATTGAATTTGAAATCAGCAACACCTCGGGGGCTGTTTTAGTGCGCGGTGTGGCCGAGGGTCCTTGGTTGATTCTGGAGCTGCCTCAAGGTGAGTACCAGATTCGGGGCAAACGTCTGGAAAATGGTGATATCCAAGCCGCGCGCTTTCGTGTCAGCAGCGGTTCAGGACAGCAGATCATCCGCCTGCGTTATCCTAACCCCTAACCTCTCAACTCAAAGAAATGATCGCTGCGTACAGCGCTCAAGCTTTAAGGTGCACTCAGCCGCTGTAAATAACGCTCTCCGCCTAAGGCATTCATCTGACGCAGGATGAATGCCTGACGGCTACGCATATAGGCACTGGGCTGTCGCAGATCAAAACGTGCCGGCGAAGGCAAAACTGCCGCGATTAACGCCGCTTCCTGAGCGGTAATACTGGCAACGGGTTTCTGCAACAGATAATCGGCCGCCGCGCCGACACCATACTCTTGCTTACCCATCTGAGCGATATTCAGATACACCTCCAGAATCCGCTCCTTACTCCACATCCACTCCAGCAGAATCGCCAAGCCCCACTCCAGTACCTTACGCAGCCGACTGCGATCCCCCCAAAGAAACAGATTCTTGGCCACCTGTTGAGTAATCGTACTACCGCCACCGGAGCTACGCCCTTCTCGATAGGCTTGAATCGCTGCACGCGTCGCCTCGATATCGATACCAAAATGATCCGGAAAGTTTTGATCTTCTGATGCAATCACCGCTAAGCGCAAAGCCGGGGGGATCTCCTGCAAAGGCACCCAACGATAACGCACATAGTCGATCTCTTCAGAAAAAAAAGCGCGCACATTGTGTTGCAGCATGAACGCACTGCTGGGCACAGGTATCTGCCCTAATAGCCAGACCCAACCTAAAAAAAGTCCGAATAAGATCAGAGGTGTGAGCAGTAATCCACGCAAAAACTTTTTCAAAAACCTAACCCTAACTAAGACAAAACCCACTAGAGGTATTCGATTTAAATCAGTGTACACTAATGATATTAAAAACCTATTCTACCGGCGAAGGAGATCAAGATGGCGCAATTGTCATTTCAACTAGAGGGCTTAACCTGTGGCGGCTGTGTCAGTGCCGTGCGTAAAGCATTGGAGCAACAGAGTGATGTCGCGGTCATTGAACTGACTCAAACCCAGC
Source organism: Nitrincola tapanii (assembly GCF_008368715.1). Lineage (GTDB taxonomy): Bacteria > Pseudomonadota > Gammaproteobacteria > Pseudomonadales > Balneatricaceae > Nitrincola > Nitrincola tapanii. The sequence continues at coordinate 198,062 of NZ_SMRS01000002.1, read as the reverse complement.
TCAGTGTGGAAACCCCACACACCGCAGAAGAGATTATCACCTGGATTGCTGAAGCCGGCTTTGAGGCGATGGCTGTCTGAGGTTATAAGCCAAAATCTGATCCCCTAAGGAGTGATGCATGAGTACCCGAATCGCTTTACGTGGCATGCGCTGTGCCGCCTGTGTCAGTCGCGTGGAAGAAGCGCTCAGTCAAGTCTCAGGCGTCACCCAAGCACGGGTCAATCTGGCCGATCGCAGTGCCGATATTGAAGGCCACGCCCGCACCGAGGATTTACTCGCCGCAATAGAGGCCGCGGGTTTTGCCGCCACGCCTTTAGATGCTAACTATGGTGAAGCCGAGCAACTGGCAGAAGAAGCGGCTGCGCTGCGTTTGAGTGTGCGCCGTACCTGGGTTGCCTTACTCCTCGGCGCACCACAAATGCTCTTTATGCTGACGGGACACCTGCCGATGCCGGAAGAGGCTCGTCTGCTCTGGTTAGGGATTGGCCTGGCTACCTTGATAATGATGATCTACTCCGGTGGACATTTTTTTCAAGGTGCTTGGCGCGCACTCAAACAAAAACACGCCACGATGGATAGCCTGATCGCCCTAGGGACAGGCAGTGCCTGGCTCTACTCTACGTTAATTTTACTCTGGCCTGATCTGCTGCCACCCGAAGGGCGTCATGTTTATTATGAAGCAGCGGCGTTTATTATTGGTTTAGTGAACCTTGGGCATGTACTCGAGACGCGTGCGCGTGGACAAGCTTCACAGGCTATCCGTGCCCTACTCCAGTTACAACCGGATAGCGCCACTCTGATTCTGCCGAATGGCGAAGAAAAAAGTATGCGACTCGCCTCGATCCAACCTTCCGATCTTTTACGCGTCAAACCCGGTGAACGTATTCCTGTAGATGGAGAAGTCTTTGAGGGTGAAACGCTCGTGGATGAATCCATGCTGACCGGTGAACCTTTACCCGTGCACAAAAGCAAAGGCGATTGGCTCAGTGCCGGTACCGTCAATGGACAAGCGAGCATCAAACTACGTGTGCGCAAAGTGGGTGAAGAAACGGCGCTGGCCAAAATCATTGAGCAGGTGCGGCGCGCGCAAAGCGATAAACCGGCCATCGGTCGCCTCGCGGATCAAATCAGCCGAGTCTTTGTACCCAGTGTAGTGATGATTGCGTTGATCACCTACCTGATCTGGTGGTGGATCGGCCCAGAACCCTCCTCTGCCTATGCCTTTATCGCGGCGATGACCGTCTTGGTGATCGCTTGCCCTTGCGCACTGGGTTTAGCAACCCCTATGTCAATTATGGTGGGTATAGGGCGCGCCGCCAGCCGCGGTGTGTTAATTCGCAAAGGCGATGCCCTGCAAGAAGCCACACAACTTAATGTCCTGGTGTTAGATAAAACCGGCACGATCACGGAAGGTAAACCGCGACTCACTCACTTTATCCGCTTGCCTGCGGCTGAGCTGAGTGAAGATCAGCTACTGACTCAGATTGCCAGTTTAGAAAAGGCCTCGGAGCATCCTTTAGCTCAAGCCATAGTAGAAGAAGCACAAGCGCGACAACTACACCTCGTTGAAGTCGGCACGCCCAAGATTCTAGCCGGTAAAGGTCTGATCGATGAGATTCATGGCCAGACCTGGAGCTTAGGCAACGAGGCTTTAATGCAGCAGCAAGGCGTGCAGATCAGCCCAGCTGCTCGCCAGCAGATTAATCAGCTCTCCGACCAAGGACTGACGCTGGTAATGCTTGGTATTGAACACCATCTGGTTGCACTCTTGGGCATACAGGACCCGATTAAAGCCGACAGTGCTGCCGCTATTCAGCGCTTACAGCAAGCTGGATTACGTGTCCTGATGTTAACCGGAGATAGTGAGCGCAGTGCGCGTGCCGTCGCACGTCAAGTTGGGATCGATGAAGTCATTGCCGGTGTTCTACCCGATCAAAAAGCAGAGCAGATTCGGGCACTGCAAACACAGGGAGTCAAAGTGGGAATGGTCGGAGATGGTATCAACGATGCGCCGGCACTGGCACAAGCACATGTCGGTTTTGCCTTGGGTACGGGAACCGATATTGCGATGGAAAGTGCCGACATCACCCTGATGCGGGGTTCTTTACAAGGTGTCGCAGATGCTATGCAGATTTCACGTCTGACACTGCGCAACATCTACCAGAATCTATTCGGGGCGTTTATCTACAACTCCTTAGGCATTCCTTTGGCCGCAGGGGTGCTCTTTCCTTTGACCGGATGGCTGATGAACCCTGCATTTGCCGCCGCGGCGATGGCGATGTCTTCCGTCACCGTCGTGACCAATGCCAATCGCCTGCGCCGTATTCCCTTGCAAAAAACCGCTTAACACCCACCCATTCGGTGTCATGCGCTCCGCCCAAAGGTTTTGCCCAGTGCTGGACTTAACGGCGGAAGCGCTCCACCAGTTCATACAGATGCTCAGCCGTGACCTCCAATTGCTTGGAGCGCTCTGAAGACGCCATCCCTTTTTCCAGACTGCTGCTGGCGAGTTGGTTAATATTGCTGACCTGATGATTCACGCCATCCGAAACACTCGCCTGCTCTTCAATGGCTGCCGCCATCTGCACTGTCATACCGGCAATGCGTGAAATGGAATCAGCGATTTCACGCAGCATCTCTTCCGTTTTCTCCACTTCATGGGCACCACGCTCAGCTTCCTGTTCGCCCACACTGGCAACCTCTAAAGCACGTTCAGCCTTGGCCTGAAGATTGTTGACAATACTGTGAATTTGCTGCGTAGAATCGCGGGTACGTAACGCCAACTGACGCACTTCATCGGCAACCACTGCAAAACCTCGACCATGTTCACCGGCACGCGCTGATTCAATCGCCGCATTCAGAGCCAAAAGATTGGTCTGTTCCGCAATCTGTTCAATCAGAGCCGTCGTTCCAGCAATGGTGCGTGATTCTTCTGACAATTCAGCGACTGCGATCGCAATCATATTTACTCGCTGCTGCAATTGTTGAATCGCCGCGAGTGTGTCATGTGCGATCTGACTTCCCTGTTTAGCTAATTTATCCACCGAATCCGTACGTGAAGCCGTCTCCTGCACATGCCCGGAAACTTCATTAATCGTTGCGCTCATCTGATGCATGGCGGCGGCTACCTGTTCAGTTTCCACCTGCTGATCCTTAACGCCTTGAGAGGACTGCACAGACAAAACATGTGCCTCGGAAGCTTGAATCGCCACATCTTGCGCCGCGTGTTCCAAGCGAGTAATCACCGTGTTGAGATGCGCCGCATCACTGATGATCGCCATCTTCATCTTGCCAAATGAACCCGCTTCATCGGTGTACACCTTCATCGCTAAAGCATCCATAAAGGCGTGTGGCATGAGCTCGGCCAGCGCACTCATGCGCTGACGATAAAAGAGTCCCATCATGCCACTGCCGATTCCGGCTCCCAATAGCGCCCATAGCCAACCGGGCAAAGCGAGGCCTAGGCTGAGAGGTGCTGCTAAACCTGCCGCCAAAAACAGGCCTGCACCACTCCAAAGCACCCCAGTGGGTAAACGCCATTGTCGAGTAGACTGACCCGCAAGCACTTTTGCATAGAGATTTTCTGCACGCTCGACATCTTCACGCTTGGGTTTACGCCGTACCGACTCATAACCCACCACCTCGCCTTGTTGGAAAATCGGGGTGATGTAGGCATCCACCCAATAGTGATCACCATTTTTACAACGGTTTTTTACGATGCCCATCCAAGGACGGCCAGATTGAATGTAACTCCACATCGAAGCATAGGCTTCTTTTGGCATATCGGGGTGACGCACGATGTTATGTGGCTGCCCAAGCAACTCCTCACGCGAATAGCCGCTGATACGCACAAACTCTTCATTACAATAACGAATGATTCCACGTTTATCAGTTGAAGAGATAAGCTGTTGATCTTCAGCAAAAGTGCGCTCAACACCGGTGAGATGAGCAGACGCTTTCATACGCAGAGGCCCGATTCAGAAAAATAAGTAAGTATTAATGCTAATTGTAAGAAGCAGAGGCGGGAATGTACAGGAAGAGGCCTTAGAGAAGCATTCCTCTAAGGCCTTGAGCAAGCAGACTAAAGGATCAGTCTTGCTGCAATTGCAATACAGATAGGGTGCGCTGACGCACGGTTTTCAGCAACTCGGTATCCTCAACCAAAGATTGACCATAAGAGGGAATCATCTCTTTGATCTTAGCCTGCCAGGCTTCAGATTCCATACGATCTTTAAAGCAGCGTTCGATAATACTCAGCATCGCCTGCACAGCAGTGGACGCCCCAGGTGACGCACCCAGCAGAGCGGACAGAGTTCCATCGGCAGAGATGATCACCTCGGTACCAAACTCTAACTTGCCGCCCCCTTGTGGGTTCTTTTTGATGATCTGAACACGCTGCCCCGCAATCGACAGCTCCCAATCCTCTTCGCGCGCATCGGGGAAATAAGCACGTAAGGCTTTCACACGAGATTCATGTGACTGTAAGGATTCTGAAATCAAGTAGCGGGTTAAATCCATATTATTGGCACCCACCGACAACATCGGCCCGATATTCCCCAGGTTCACAGACTTGATTAAGTCCATGTAGGAGCCGTTTTTCAGGAATTTGGTGGTAAAGCCCGCAAAAGGTCCGAACAGCAAAGATTTCTTACCGTTCATAATACGAGTATCAAGATGCGGAACCGACATAGGAGGTGCGCCAATCGCCGCTTTGCCGTAAACCTTAGCGGCATGCTCTTCGACGATTTCAGGCTTGGTGCAGACCAACCACTGACCACTGACCGGGAAACCACCGTAGCCCTTACCCTCTTCAATGCCAGATTTCTGCAAGAGCGGCAAAGCGCCACCACCGGCTCCGAGGAAGACAAAGTCTGCAGTGATCGGGGTCACATGCTGATCGGCTTTATTTTTGACTTCGACCAACCAACGACCATCTGGTTGCTTTTTCAGGGCAGTGACATTGTGGCTGACCAAAAGATCAAAATCAGGCTGGTGCCCGAGATGCTCGACCATCAAGCGGCTCAAATCACCGAAGTTAACATCCGAACCATAGCTTACCCGTGTTGCGGCAACCGCTTCACCGGCTTTACGATTCTGCATCACCAGCGGCATCCAACCACGGATCACCTCGGGGTCTTCACTGTATTGCATATCCGCAAACATTGGATGCGCGCTCAGCAATTCATGACGCTTACGCAGGAATGCAACATTCTTCTCACCCCAAACAAAGCTACAATGCGGGGCGGTGTTGATGAAGTTTGTCGGCTCAGGCAGGGCTTTCTGCTCAACCAGATAAGACCAAAACTGCAAACTCAGCTCAAATGCCGAGTTGATCGCAAAGGCCTTGGTCGTATCGATACTGCCATCCGGCTTTTGCGGGGTATAGTTGAGTTCACAATAAGCAGCGTGTCCGGTACCGGCATTGTTCCAGCCATCGGTACTTTCTTGAGCAACATGATCCAAGCGCTCAACCATGATGATTTTCAGAGTGGGATCCAGCTGTTTAAGCAGCATCCCCAGGGTGGAGCTCATGGCACCTGCCCCTACTAGCAACACGTCTGCCGTTCTTGCGGTCATGTCGATCCTCACCATAACAAAATGAAAGTCAGAATTATAAAGATGGAGGGGCCGGTCGCAATTCATCTATAGTGGAATATGTCGACAATCTGCCCGCTTATAACCTCTTTATTTAAACTGCATCAGATGGGTTAATAAGCCCTGACTCGCAGCCTCAATTAAATCGACCACTTCATGAAAACCGCTATCCCCATCCGTGTAGTAAGGGTCGGGAACATGACGTCGCTGATTTGGATAGGCGTAGTCCAAAAACAATCTTAACTCGCCTTGGAAAGATTCAGGTGCCATCTGCTGCAGATCACGTAAATTGTCGCCATCCATCGCTAAAATAAAATCAAACTGGGAAAAATCCTCTTCTCTGACTTGGCGTGCGCGCAAGTGTTCTAAGTCATAACCACGACTCAAAGCCACCGCTCGACTGCGTGGATCAGGAGCCTTACCCTGATGCCAAGCGGCTGTGCCTGCTGAGTCGACTCTAACTTGATGCGCCAAAGGACTTTTCGCTAGGAGTGTTTCAAATACACCCTGTGCTGTTGGGGAACGACAGATATTGCCTAAGCAGACAAATAACACTGAAGCCGTGGTTTGTGACATGTTTTTTCCTACTTAAGTCGTTAAAAATCCTAGAGCAAACACTCCCCATGCAGACTCGACAGCCTGCAAGCAGAGTGCTAGTGTCCTGAAATGCATAACAATAACAAAGGTTTGGCATTTATGTCTTGCTTGTCTCGGCTCAGGTCAGGTGATGGCCTGAAACAACACCCTCTTTTTGTCATCGTCTTCTGTCAACTGCTGGGAACGTCACTCTGGTTTACGCCCAACGGGGTGGCTCATGCGCTTCAGCAAGAATGGCAACTGAGCCTTGGTATGCTGGGCAGCCTCACCGCGAGTGTCCAGTTAGGTTTTATTTGCGGTACGCTCGCGATCGCCTTAAGTGGCTTCGCGGATCGGTTTCGTGCCAGCCGTATCTTTGCCTGCAGCGCCTTAGTCGGCGCGCTGTGTAACCTCCTGTTTATTTTCGCTGGCGACAGTTTTGCTCTAGCTTTATTTTTGCGCTTTTTAACGGGTTTAGCCCTGGCTGGGATCTATCCCTTGGGCATGAAGTTGGTCGTCAGTTGGACCCCGCACAAAACCGGGCAGGCCCTGAGTTGGCTGGTGGCCATGCTCACACTGGGAACGGCTTCGCCTCATTTACTGCAAGGACTAGGACACGCCCTGCCCTGGAGCTGGGTTTTACTGAGCGCATCAATGCTCGCGGTGATCGCCGCTTGGCTAATTGCCTGTTTGGGTGAAGGTGAACACCTGCCTAAAGCCGCATTACGCAGATCCGGCTTGCCCGGATTTAAAACCTTTAAACTGAAACCTTTTCGCGCCGCCGCTCTTGCCTATTTTGGCCACTGCTGGGAGTTGTATGCCTTTTGGACACTTACCCCCATTTTTCTGGGTCAGTTGTTTCTCAATTCCGATCTAGTCTCGAGCGGGCTCTCTTGGCTGGCGTTTCTGATCATCGCCATAGGAGCTTTGGGCTGTGTGCTCGGGGGCAGATTAAGCCGTGAGTTTGGCAGCGCTCGCGTCGCTTGGTGGATGCTGGCCCTCTCCGCAAGTTGCTGCCTAATCTGGCCTTGGGTGAGTGATGCTGGCTGGCTGTTAGGTCTGCTCGTACTCTTGATTTGGGGATTTAGTGTCATCGCGGACTCTCCGCATTACTCAGCCTTGGCCGCCATCACCTGCCCACGTGAAGAGGTGGGCAGTGCACTGGCTTTGATGAACAGCATCGGCTTTTTAATGACCGTATTCTCCATCAGTCTGAGCACTCAGCTCTATCCAAGCCTACAGAGCTATATCAGCTGGCTCCTTTTGCCGGGCGCCCTCCTCGGCTTGCTGACGCTCAAACCTCTATTACAGAAGGATCCCACACATCCTCAAGCGTGAGAAAGCAGCACACCCTGGCCACTGGTCTAACTTTCTCTTTCTGCGATTTTAAGCAATACACGATCCAGAGCACGACTGCTGAGCAAGCGTTTAAGGCCACCTAAAAGATAAGTAGGTGTCGTCACGGCATAACGCACCTTCGGGCACGGCGCTTCTAAGGCATGAATTAAAGCCTTCACGACCGCCTCAGGCCCCAGTGTAAAAGGTGCCTGCTGCGCTGGATCTTGGTTGGCCAAACGCTTTTCCACGGCCGCATACACTGCCTCATGAGCGGAGCCCTGAGTGACAATATTGGCTTTTAATTTGGCATACGCATTATCCCGAAAACGACTGACAATCGGTCCCGGTTCAATTAGGGATACAAACACACCCGAGCCGTCCAACTCCAGACGCAGGGTATCTGTTAAACCCTCTAAAGCAAATTTTGAAGCATTGTAGGCACCACGATACTTCATCGCCACCAGCCCTAACACCGAGCTGTTTTGCACAATACGCCCATAGCCCTGACGGCGCATCACGGGTAGCACCCGAGTAGTCAGTTCATGCGTACCAAAGAGATTGGTTTCAAACTGCGCTCTGAGCACCTCTCGACTTAAATCCTCAACCGCACCCGGTTGGCCATAGGCCGCATTATTAAACAGTCCGTAGAGTTCCCCTTGTGTCTGCGACCATAACCAGTCTAAAGCCGCTTCGATCGAAGCAGAGTCATCTAAATCCAACAAATGGGCCGCAAAGCCTTGAGCTTGTAAACGCGCCACATCCTCAGGCTGACGCGCGGTTGTGAACACTTGATAACCACGTGCACGCATCTGCTGGGCGGCGGCCTCACCTATGCCACTTGAACAACCGGTGATCAATAATGTTTTGCTTTTACTCAAGTGAACCTCTCTTTAATGCAGAAAGCAGTGGCTGCCAAGCCTGTTTTTTGGCGGCAAAACTCAAGCTAGCATGCGCCGGACTGGTCGAGGGCAAACGGATCGCCTGCTCGATTCGACATTGAGGAACTAGCTTGCAGTAACGCTGATATTCTTGATAAGCACGCGTGCCATTACAGAAAACGGCCTGGATATTGGGATAAGACACTAAGAGCCCCGCCAAATCATTATACAGGCGTGTGGATTGACGTATGGCACTGTCAAGACTGCCTGGGCGCTCACAACTTTGTAAAACATCCCAGAGTCCAACCCCTTGCGCGCGTAACTGCTGTAGGCGTTCAGCATAGGGAGCCTGTGCTTCAAACCCCAACAAATCGGCCAGTATCGGCCAAAAAACATTGCGAGGATGCGCATAATACGCCTGAGCTTGCAAAGAGGCGACACCCGGCATACTGCCCAAAATCAACACCCTAGACGCCTCATCCACCCAAGGCGCAAAACTTTGCACCTGTGCCATCAGTTTCTATCCATCCCTTCTCGCTCGACCTTATGCTAGGCTAGGTACATTACCCTCAGATGGCATCAAAAAGAAGGACTTAGCATGACTCAGTTTGACCCTCAACAGATTCAGATTGGTATCAGCGCCTGCTTGCTCGGGGAGAAGGTTCGCTTTGACGCGGGCCACAAAACTTCAAACTACTGCCGTGATGAACTGTCACGCGTTTTTCACTATGTACCCGTCTGCCCGGAAATGGCGATCGGTATGGGCACACCGCGCAAAACCATCCGCCTGGTCGATCATCAAGGTGAGATTCGCCTAACAGCCACCGATAATAGTTTTGATGTCACCGATGCGATGCGTGAATATGCACTCGGAAAAAGCCAGCAACTGGACTTTCTCAGTGGTTATATTGTCTGCGCTAAATCACCGAGTTGTGGTATGGAAAGGGTCAAACTTTATGACGGTCAAAGTGGTTACAGCCGCAAAGCCGGAGTGGGTATCTACACACAAATACTGATGCAGCAACAACCGCTGTTGCCGATAGAAGAGGATGGACGCCTACATGATCTAGGCTTGCGCGAAAACTTTATCACCCGAGTGTTTGCTTATCATGATTGGAAATCACTGATCGCTCAAGGCCTAACCCGCAAAGCCTTAGTGCAGTTTCATACCCGCTATAAATTCTTACTTTTAGCGCACCATCAGGCGCACTATCGTCGTCTGGGTAAGATGATCGCGAATTTCAGTGAAGACCTAGAAGCCGATGCCAAGGCCTATATTCATCTGTTTATGGAGGCCTTGAGCCAACCGGCTACGCGCAAAAATCACACCAATGTTCTGCAGCATCTTCAAGGCTTTTTTTCCGATAAGCTCACCCCTAAACAAACACAAGAGCTCACCGAAGCGATTCATAAATACCGTGACGGACTCTTACCCCTATTGGTACCCATCACGCTGATTCGCCATTATTTGAATGAATTTGATGAGCCCTATGTGCAGGATCAGGTGTACTTAAATCCTCATCCTGAAGAGCTGCGCCTGCACTATGGGTATTGATGCGCTTGCGTACGCAGTGAGTTAAGTGCGCAGCGAAGTTAATTCCGCCGCAGGCAAGACTTTTAAATTCTGAAAGCCTGCGGCCTGTAGGTTCTGCACCTGCAGGCCACTCATGACACCCTGATCACAATAGAGCCAATATTCAAACTCAGCGTCTAACTGCGCAAACTCAGAGTGCAGTTTATAAAAAGGCAGACATTCAACAGGATAACGTATTGCAGGTAGAGGATTCGCTTCGACGTCTGCAGGGGCTCGAACATCTAAGACCACAATCGCTCGTTTATCTGTAGATTCTGCAGCTGAGTTAGAAGCGAACTCAGGCAGATCCGGTGCCAGCAAAACTTGGTCAATCTTCTGAATCACCGCACCACGCACAGCAGCCTCTAAACATGCAGGGTCTATTTTAGCCTCTTCCGCTTCCACCTCTTCTAGGCGTGCACGAATGGTCGGACGCTGACTGATCACTCCGCAGTATTCTGGAATCCGTGCCGACATCTCTGCGACACCTATGGCAAATGCTTGATCAATAATAGTTTGTTTATGTGTTGTGATCAGCGGACGCAAAACCAAGCGATCGATACAGCGATCAATCACCTGCAGATTCGTTAGGGTTTGACTGGACACCTGAGCGATCGCCTCACCTGTGACCAGCGCACCGATGCGTAAGCGTCGAGCGAGCTGATCGGCACAGTGCAACATCGCACGCTTTAACACCACGCCCATCTGGGCGTTATCGACCTGAGTCAGAATCTGCTCGACCACCGCTTCAAAAGGTACGGTAACAAACTTGACGCGATGGCTAGAGCCGTAACGCTGCCAGAGATGATGCGCCACCTCTTTCACCCCCTGCTCATGCGCTACGCCGCCTAAACGGAAGAAGATAAAGTGTGTACAGACCCCACGCTGCAACATTTGATAGGCCGCCACACAAGAATCAAAACCACCCGACATAAGCGTGGCCACCTGCTCTTGGGTACCCAGCGGATAACCGCCGATCCCCTCACGACGCGCGCCCACAATGAATACTCGCTGGTGATGCACCTGCAACATGACCGTTTCTTCAGGTTCTTTCAACTGCACCCGACTTGGGCCTGCATGCTTGAGCAAAAACGCCCCGATCTCACGCTCTAAGTCCAAGGAGGTAAATTCATGCACACCCGCACGCTGAACACGCACGGCAAAGGTTTTTCCTTGTAAACGCTGGCCAACACTTTCCAGTACGCGCTGGCACAGCGTCTGACGATCCGGCAACTCAAACTCTTGCGCTTGCATAAAATGATGAATGCCCGGAGTCGAAGCTAAAGCATCACTAATAGCTTGCTGTTTTTCCTCAGAAAGTTGCGCAGGCAACTCGACCTCCAACAGATCCCAGCAGCCTCCTATACGGGCTTCTTCACATAATCCTTTGACGATTAAGCGAATATTCTTTTTGAGCTGTTTGATCTGCTGCTGACGCACGGAACGGCTTTTTACCGTCATTTCAGGGAAAAAACGAATCAGGTATTTCATAGCGGGGATACGCGGGGCCTTGAGTTTAAAAGCCCCGCATTGTACAGGAAATGAGCAGCAAAAGAGAAATCGCTACGCAGATAGGCGCGATCTGGATCTCTTTGGCTAATAAATTTTTTCTAACGGCCTCACACCCTGGTCAGCCAAAAAGCGTGATAAACCTTGCATTGCACTGTCGCGCCATAAAAAACTGGTCACATGGCCACGCCAGGGTTGCCAGAAAAGCTCAGCCTCCACACCCGCCTGCGCCAAGGCTTGGTAAAAATCTTCCGCATGATCCGGCGGCACCAAACGATCCATACGACCATGAAACAGAAAAAAGGGCGGGGCTTCGGCATGCACATGCACTTGTGGGGAAGCAAGATGATAGGCCTCAGGCACTTGTCTACGCTTGCCTCCGAGAAAATCTTCGACTAAACGGCCCTCATCCCATTTACGCAGATCGCTCGGAATCCCACCGGCCACCACCAAATAGGGGCGTGTTTGCGGTCCCCCATAGGGTTGATCCAATGCTCCGCCTTGATCCGCCACCAAGGCCATCAGCGCCACCAGATGAGCGCCGGATGAAAAACCCATGGCTAAAATACGCTCCGGATCGGCTTGCCAAACATCTGCTTGCTGATGAATCCAGTGCATCGCTTGCTGCACATCTTGCAACTGTGCTGGAAAGCGATGTTCAGGGGCAAAACGATACGCGATATTGACCGTAATAAATCCCCTTTGCGCCCAATAACGTGCCAAAGGCCGCATATCTTCGGCGGATCGTCGCTGCCAGCCACCACCATGCACCAGCAACATAACCGGTAAGCCCGCAATCCTGGGATTGGGATGAATCACTTCCGCACTTAATGCTTCCGGCCAATCAGATGGTGTGTAAATTAAGGAGGATTGCTGCCAATGCTCAGCGGCAAAATGCTCAGAAGGCAACAGGAGCTTCGGCTCCATTGTGCTCAGATCACGAGATTTTGAAGTATGTGAAGAGTGTGCACAGCCCTGCAATCCGAACAAAGCCAATAAGATGTAGATCCAGCGCAGTCGTTTGAAAGACATGATCTCTGCCTGATATAAATGAATCAGGCAGAGTTACGCACCTTAGAACAGATCAGATCTTGCGATCAAGATCGCACTGGGCGATGACCGCGTGCCACTTCCCCTGAACGCTGACCATCACGATGGCCACTCGCAGGTTTACGACGACGCGCCCCCGAAGGCGATTTACGTCGAGCGGAAGGTTTCACCTCAGGCAAAAGATCGATTGGAATAAATTCCATCAACTCTTGCCGTTCAAAGGTTTGCCGCGTTAAACGCTCAATACCGCGCAACAGATCTGCCTCTTCGGCACACACCAGAGAGATAGCCTTACCCTGCGCGCCTGCGCGCCCGGTCCGACCGATACGGTGCACATAGTCTTCCGCGACATTAGGCAGTTCAAAATTGACGACCTGGGGCAACTGATCAATATCCAATCCACGTGCAGCAATATCCGTGGCCACCAGAACCTGCAACTCACCCGCCTTAAACTCTGCCAAGGCCCGAGTCCGCGCACCTTGGCTTTTATTGCCATGAATGGCCGCAGCGGGAATTTGCTGAGCTTGCAACTGTTGTGTCAGCTTATTCGCACCATGCTTGGTCTTGGTAAAAACCAACACCTGATGCCACTGCTGAGTTTTAATCAGGTGAATCAACACTTCGGCTTTGCGTTTCTTATCAACCACATAGATCGACTGCTCCACCGTGTTGGCCGTTGCATTGGCAGGTGTCACAGAGATTTCTTGCGGCTGATGCAGAAGCGTTTTCGCCAGGGCTCGGATCGGATCTGAAAAGGTCGCAGAAAACATCAGGGTTTGACGCTTCATCGGCAAGAGCGCAAGAATGCGGCGGATATCATGGATAAACCCCATGTCCAGCATACGATCCGCTTCATCCAACACCAGCATTTCTAACTGATTAAAACGCACCGCATTTTGCTTATGCAAATCCAGTAACCGCCCAGGGGTTGCCACCAAAATATCGGCCCCCCGACGCAACTGCATCATCTGCGGATTAATTTTAACGCCGCCAAACACCACTGCCGACTTTAACGGCAAGTGGCGTCCATAAATCGCTACACTTTCAGCCACCTGAGCCGCCAGCTCACGTGTCGGCGTCAAGACTAAGGCGCGGACTTGATTGGGCTTTACTGGTTCACCCTGCATCAAACGCTCTAATAAAGGCAGGGTAAAACCGGCCGTTTTTCCAGTACCTGTCTGGGCCGCCGCCATCAAATCCTGGCCGGACAAAACCAAAGGGATCGCCTGTTGTTGAATCGGCGAAGGCTGATCATACCCTTGCTCGGCAACGGCACTTAACAAGGGGGCCGACAAGCCCAGGGAAGCAAAACTCATGCAGTCATCTCTAAATACTTAAGGTCTCTGCTGACGAGCAACAGAATGAGAACGAAGCTTACCGGATTCACGGAGAGGGAGCACGCTAAATCACGAGCGCTCAGAGGCTGGCTCTGAGACTGACTCGGTGGCCGCGCTCAGAGCCAATCTCTGCCAGATCAGGCTTTTTTAACAAACTCAGATTTTAATTTCATCGGACCGATACCATCGATTTTACAGTCGATATCATGATCCCCTGAAACGAGGCGGATATTCTTGACCCGCGTTCCAACTTTCACGACTAAGGAGGAGCCCTTCACTTTTAGGTCCTTAATCACCGTGACCGTATCCCCATCTTGCAAAGGGTTCCCATTGGCATCTTTGATATTTAAGCCCTCATCCTCCGACACCCACTCTTGCGCCGACCACTCATGGCCACACTCTGGGCAGACAAGCAAGGCGCCATCTTCGTAGGTATATTCTGACTGACAGGCTGGACAAGGGGGCAATGGTGACATGTGGATTCCTTAAGGCTTAATAAAGTTGTTCACCCCCGTCATAGAGAGCGATTACTGCTCTTATGCCGCGCTTATGCACAGCCCCTATATGAAGGCAATGGGGCCTCTAGCATACCAAAAATCCGCTCTCACCGCCTCCAGACCAGACTTGCCGCCTAGCCAAGGGCCCAGTAGACTGCTTTTTTATTCCAAGAAAGGTAAGTAAGGAATGACCATTTGGGTCGATGCTGATGCCTGTCCCGTAGTCGTCAGAGAGATTTTATTTCGCGCCGCAGAGCGCACGCAGATCCCACTGACACTCATCGCCAATCAGTTTTTGCGTACCCCACACATCCCTTGGATCAATATGATTCAGGTGCACAGCGGTGCCGATGAGGCCGATAAGGAAATTGTACGTCGCGCTCAAGCCGATGACCTGGTTATCACCTCCGACCTGCCTCTGGCAAACGACGCCTTAAACAAGGGTGCTCAAGTCTTAACCCCACGCGGTGAGGCTTTGACTCACGAGACCATCCGAGCCCGCCTGAATATGCGTGATTTTCTTGAAACGCTAAGAGCCAGTGGTATGCACAGCGGAGGCCCCGCCAGCTTACAACCTGCCGATCGTAAACGTTTTGCCGATCAACTGGATCGCTGGATTACCCAAGCACAAAAGCGCTCAGCCCGCACGCTTACTCCTCCGCCTGCAAACTGCTAAGCGACTGACCCGCTTCATGTGCCAAGAGCGCCCGTTTACGTGACACCCCCCAACGATATCCAGACAAGGCCCCAGTCTGGCGAATGACACGATGGCAAGGGATGAAGAGCGCAAGGGGGTTGGCCGCACACGCGGCCGCCACCGCACGACTGGCGGTGGGTCGCGCAATCGATTGTGCTATCTGCTGATAACTTGCAGTCTGACCGACAGGAATCTGCTGTAAAGCCGACCACACTGCTTGCTGAAACTCACTGCCTTGAGGTGCCAGGGGTAAAGCGGATAGAACGCTTGGCGTTAAACTGTCTGCATTTTGCCAGTAAGCATCCAGCACCTGCCAGATCCTGGACCAGTCGTCAGTGCTCAGTGAAATAGCATGACTTGGAAAACGTTGCCGCAGAAGAGTGAGTGCTTCGTCGAGCTCATCCGCAAACAAAAGCGTTAAAAAACCTATCTCAATTCGAGCCAAGAGTAAAACACCCAAAGGACTTGGAGCATACTGAAACTCAATGTGTACTGATTTTTTTAACACTCGCCAGAGCCCATGTATTGAGATTTGAATAGAGTCAGCGGCTGACTGCATTGATTTCTGCTAAGCAAAAAAGAAGTAAATCCACAGCAGAATTAAACCCAAACCTAAACGATAGATGACAAAAGGCATCATTCCTATCTGTGCGATCCATTTCAAAAACAAATGAATGCAAGTCCAAGCACTTATTCCAGCCACCAGGGCCCCCACAATCAACATTTCCCAAGGCAAAATGCTCACACCGCTTTGTACACGCGCCCCCATCATCACACAAGCTCCGAAAGTCACAGGGATCGATAGGAGAAATGAAAAACGTGCCGCCGATGTTCGATCTAAGCCCAGCATCAGTGCCGCACTGATCGTCACACCGGAACGAGAGGTTCCAGGAATTAATGAGATGGCTTGTGCCAAACCTATCCACAAAGCATCTTTAAGACCTACATCCTGCAAAGAACGGTATTCCTGACGTCGCCAATCCGCCCACCCCATCAAAGCGCCAAAAATCAAGGTCGTGGATGCTATAATCAGGATAGACCGTCCCCAATGCTCGATCGCACTGACAAACAAAGCACCCGCCAGCACAGCAGGTAAAGTGCCAATAATGACCCACCAACTCAAGCGTCCTTCAGGACTTTGCTGTCCACGCAAACTGGCCAGCCAAGCATGAAACATGCACCAAAGATCTTGGCGGAAATAGATCACAACCGCCGCCAACGTACCCAAATGAACGCCTACATCAAACGCCAAACCCTGATCCGGCCAGGCTAAGAGTTGTGCAGGTAAAATCAAATGTGCCGAGCTAGAGATAGGTAAAAACTCAGAAAGCCCTTGGATCATGGCCAAAACCAAAGTCTGAATCCATTCACTAAAATTCATTATTGCCCACTTAAATATTAAACTAGAAATTAAGTACAAGCGCCTTAAGATTAAATGCGCTAGAAGATGATTAATATTTTATAACCGGGCTATAAAGTTTTTACAGCCCTCTTTAATCAACCCATCAGATCAATTGTGATTAATACAAAACACATATAAAAATCAAAAATAGCGCAAATTCTGACCGAAATTTTCTGGAATAAACTCTCTTTTTCCTTACAATGCGAAACGCACATGGAAAACAATGGAGTCTTGAAATCCCATGAATGTATTTGCAACTGATGCTAGTGCACGCCTGTATGAACATGCCAAATTTATGGGACAGCGTCATATCGCCCAGCTTTTTCAAGAAGATCCTAATAGATTTCAAAAACTTAGCTTTGAGCTGGATGAGCTTCTAGTCGATTTTGCAAAGCAACGCCTCTCCACCGAGACGCTCCAACATCTTTGCCAACTTGCTGAGGAAAAAGCACTCAAACGCTGGATTAAGCGACTGTTTAATGGCGAAAAAATCAACACTTCAGAGAACCGCCCGGCTTTACACACAGCCCTCAGAACACCGATTGATCAAAGCCTGCTGCTGGATGGAACAGATGTCATTCAGCAAGTTCATGAGAACCTTGATCGCATGTCTCGGCTCGTTGAGTGTATTCATTCTGAACAGTGGCTGGGGTGTACGGGCACCCCAATTAACACCTTAGTGAATATTGGGGTGGGCGGTTCTGACCTAGGCCCTTTTATGGCTTGTAAAGCACTCGGTGAATTCAGCTCTCCGGCCAGTGAAAAACTTGAAATTCACTTTGTGTCTTCGATGGATGGCAGCCATCTTTCCAGCTTACTTTCGAAACTGGATCCAACACGCACGCTTTTTGTGATTTCATCCAAATCCTTTACGACGATTGACACCCTAGCCAATGCTGAAACAGCACGTGAATGGCTCAAGCGCGCAGAGGTTCATGCTGAAATGGATGAATCCCTGATTATCAAACGTCATTTCATCGGCGTTTCAGCCAGCCCCCAGCGTATGGTCGATTGGGGCATCCCAGAATCCAATCACTTATATTTCTGGGAGTGGACAGGCGGACGTTATTCCATGTGGTCGACGATAGGCCTACCCATCGCACTGCGTATCGGCATGGAAGGTTTTCGTGACATGCTTGCGGGCGCTCATGTCATGGACTGCCACTTTCGTGACACCCCTTTTACCGAAAATCTTCCGGTACTTTTAGCTCTGGTTGGGATCTGGAATATTAACTTTCTCAATATTACTGCACACGCCATCCTGCCTTATGATGGACGACTCAGCCACCTCCCCAGCTATCTAGAACAGTTGGAAATGGAGAGTAACGGTAAAAGCACCACACGCCATAATGACCAAGTCAATTATCACACCTGCCCCATTCTCTGGGGAGAAATCGGCACCAATGCACAACACGCCTTTTATCAACTTCTCCACCAAGGCACGGTTCCGGTAATGTGTGACTTCATTACCAGCGCGAAACGCTACGAAGCACCTGGCCATGAAGAGCTGAAACACCAACATCAGCTCAATTTGTCGAACTGTCTAGCTCAATCACAGATTCTTGCTCTAGGCGACACCGTGATTAAAGACGCGGATCAAGCACCCGCTTATAAACGCTATCGCGGCAACCAGCCATGTACCACCCTATTGATGCAGCGTTTAAGCCCTTATACATTTGGGATGTTAATCGCATTGTACGAGCACAAAGTCTTTGTACAATCTGTAATCTGGGACATTAATCCTTTTGATCAATGGGGTGTTGAACTAGGTAAAACCATCGCAACCGGGCTTTTACCAGCACTCACTCAGGAACAAGCTTGCGAAGCATTAGATAGCTCCACCCTAGGATTGATCAGACACATCAATCGCTAACCAATACCCTCAAAAAACCACTAGATCTAACTCGGGAGCGTGTGATGCATATTGCGATATGGGGAAATGAACTGATTGCCTGGACCGCCGCGGCGGCCTTTGCCGAATACGGGAATCAGATACATATCAACTCAGATGCCCAAATCCCACGCTCGCTTAGCCAGCAGTCTGAACAAAATAACGTTCTCTTTAATGAGCCTGGATTGCTGCACAAAGTCAAACAGCACTACGATCAAGGCCAGCTTCTCTGCGGCCAACTGGATGAAGCCTTAGCCTGTCCTATCCAAATTATTGCACTGGCACCGGACAAACTTGAACTGGCTCAACAGCTACTCGGCCTCGCAGCAGAGCGAGTCCCTTTTTCACTTTTAGTGATTAATTACGCTACTTTTGGCCTAGGCGCTACGGATCAGTTAAACACCCTCTTAGATATCAAACGCGACCAGGTCATTGCTTATATTCCTGACAACTTATCCGAAGGTAACGCCTATGAGCGCTTCACCCAAACCGACACACTCGTCATCGGCTGCCAATCCAGCAAAGGCATTCAGTTGATACAAGCCTTGTATAAGCCTTTTTCAAGACATCTTAATCAACTCTTGCCAGTGAAAACACACGAAGCCGAATTCATGAAATTTGCCAGTAACGGCATGCTAGCGTTACGCCTTGGCTATATCAACGAACTGGCAAACCTGGCCGATCAACTGGATATTGATATCGATACTATTTTGGCAGGCCTCGGCAGTGATCCACGTATCGGCAAGCACTACCTGTCACCCGGATGCGGCTTTGGCGGCTCATACTTTTCTAAAACAATTGAAAGCATGGCCGAACTCCTTAAGACCAATCGCAACTCCATCATTCTCAACACTCTAATAGAAGAAAATGAGAAGCAGAAGACACGCCCTTTTCGTAAATTATGGCAGCATTACAAGACAGACGTCGCGGGTAAAAAAATTGCTGTCTGGGGTCTATCTTTTAAGCCTAATACCGCCAGCATTCAGAACGCGCCTAGCTTAAACGTCGTCAAAACTTTGCTGGCACAAGGATGCGAAGTGCATGCTCATGACCCTCAAGCCATTCTGAACTTTAGCCAGGAATTTCCGGCCAATGGGCAAATTGTGTATCACGAAAAAGCGTTAGACGCACTCCAAGAGGCTGACGCCTTACTCATTCTAACGGAGTGGAATGAATACTGGTCACCCGATTACGCAAAAATGCTCAAACTCATGAAACAACCGGTCATTATTGACGGTCGAAATATCCTTGAAAAAACGCTCTTGCGCGATTTAGGCTTTACGTATTATGGGATGGGGCGTTAAAAAACTTGCACATCCAGATCGCAACTCGATAGACAGCCCCTAAAACGGTCGTCTATCGAATCTCTAAAACTTGTTGATTAAGTGCTCTACACCGCTATCAATCAACTTTAACAGCTCATTTTCTTTCAAGGGTGGAGCAAACATGTATCCTTGAACGAGGTCACAACCCATGCTGGATAACCAATCCAACTGCTCCGACTGCTCAACCCCTTCCGCCACCGTTGAAAAGCCAAAATGACGCGCCATATCAATCACCGTACCCGTAAGCTTTTGATCTTGAATACTGCTTTGTAATTCATGAATAAAAGCACGGTCTATTTTCAGCACAGAAATCGGTAAGGTTTTTAAATAAGCTAAGGATGAATAACCCGTACCAAAGTCATCGATCCCTACTTTGAAACCATACTGAATCAATCTTCTTAACTGCTTAAGAGCCAACTCCATATCTTGCATTAGACCTGATTCTGTGACCTCCAGCTCTAAACAGCAAGGCGGCACCCCACTGTCCGAGACCATATCCAACAGAGTTTGAGCAAAGTCCGCTTGCATCAATTGTAGAGGAGAAACATTGACCGCTAGAGAGAAATCATCATCCACCTGGTGCAAAGCTCTCCATCTTTTCAGCGCCACGAGTGCTTCAAGAATGACCCAACGGCCGATCGATAGAATCTCACCACTCGCCTCGGCCAGCGGAATAAACTCAACCGGGGACACCTTGCCATAGATCGAGTTTTCCCAACGCAATAATGCTTCCGCACCCACAATCCGATTCGTCTTAATATCAACTTTTGGCTGATACACCAGGAATAGCTCACCCCGCTGTAAAGCACCACGTAAAGCGGTACGCATGCCCGAACGACGTTTTAAGGATTGATCAATTGTGTCGTTGTATTCTTGCCACTGGCCATCACGCACGGGCAGCGCCAAAGCAGCCATGCGAACCAATTGCTCCGGCGCTAATTCTTGATGATCAAAACTGATACCTACTCGGGCCGAAAGATGCAGCCGCATCTGATCAATGTAAAAAGGCGCCTCAAACGCCTCTAACACTTTTTGCGCCAACACCCCTCGTGTCGGTGCATCCAGCACAGATTGACAAATCAACACCCACTCAGTGCTATTCCAAATGCCTAACAAAGAATGTTGACACAGGGATGAAATCCCAACCTCCAGCATTTCATCTAAACGTATCACCAAAGCACGCACAAGTTGATCCGCAACAGCAAAACCCTGCACGCGCGCAATTTCATCCAAACCCTCAAGGGCGATAAAATAAATCGTAATATCGTCTCGATTCTTATGATTGAAGTCGAGTGCTTCTAAGAGAGCACTTCGATTAGGCAAACCCGTAAGGGGTTCCATACGTGATTGAGATGACAGCTCAAGCGTGCGCTTACGCACTAAGGCCTCAAGTGACTCAGCACGTTCGCGTTGCTCATTTATGAGTAATTGCAAATGCAAAATATTCTGTATGCGCTGCGCGACTTCCAGCTGATCAAAGGGTTTGGTTAAAAAATCACGCGCCCCTAAGCGCAGAGCCTCATAACGTGTTGAATCATCAAGATGAGCCGTTAAGAGGATAATAGCCGGTAAAGCACCCGCTAGTTGATTAAGTTGTTTGAGTACCTCGATACCACTGAGGTAAGGCATCCGCACATCCAGTAAAATCAGATCCGGCCGCCGCACACTGACACGATCGAAGACTTGGCGCGAATCCGTAAGCCCCTGTAAGCAGCGATAACCTTCCTCTTCAAGAAAGTGGATCAACTCTTCTACGTTCTCTGGGAGATCATCCACTATCAGAATATCTGCTGCATAAATCTGCTTAGACTCATTTGTCATGAAAAAACTTCCTAGTTTGTCTATCTCTAGAACATACCACAGAATGATATAACTATTAACTACTAATTAGTATATACATAGTGTTTGATAAAATCTGAAATAATCAAATCAAAATCAAACACATGTTTATAAAAAAAGCCATCTCATTAAAAAATATAAATAAAATTTCTGCACGCTTAATGACTATATAATAGTAAATAGTGAAAAGGAAAAAGCAGAAATTATATATTTTATTTATCTCTCTCTTTGCTAGACTTGTTTAAAAGTCGTAGAGGGTAAAGTTGTGAAAAACCAAGCATCCGTTTTGCAATTTTCTGAGCCATCAGAAGGTGAGCGCATTCATAATCCGTCAGAGATCGAATCGATGCTCAAGACAGTTTCTGAGCGCGTTTCTGCTGTAACGCTTTTACCCAAAGACACAGAGCACGCTTTGACGGCTTATATTAAGTATGTCAGTCAAGAAGATGGTTGGATTCGATTTGATCCACCCATGCCAGAAAATAGACGCCACTTGCTCGCCAATCAGAAAGTCACGCTGATGACACGTCACAATGGCTGCCAAGTAACCTGCCACGATATTGAACTCATTCCAGAGCAAAAAGCCAATGGCGAACTGCGTTATTGGGCAAAATTCCCTGAAGAAATCAGCTATCTGCAAAGACGTTCTACTTTTCGTGTCCCTGTACGCCCACTTCTTAACATCATTACACACCTCAACTCAGATAAAGAGCAACGTCATTCAGGTCGGTTAAGAGATCTCTCACAGGAAGGCTGCCGTCTTGAATTTAATGAAGATCTAACACTGGTCGATAGCTTACGTGCATCAGATCTCAGAATTACACTGTGCCTACCCAATGGTGAAAGCCATGATTTGGCTTTAAACGTACTCAGAATTGACTATCATCCTTCTACGCAGACCACTTTTTTAGGTTGTCGTTTCGGGGAATTAACGCCTCAACAACGCCAGCATATCAACCTATTGGTCAACGAGTTACAACGTGATTTCATCCAGTTTACGCGCAAAGGTTTTGTTGAAAATACCTCCGCTTTATTCATCCCTAAACGTAAACAAGTAATTTCTGAGATTCAGCGCACTGAACCGAGCCTACCCGAGACAGAGCAAAAAAGCGTCCTGTCTAAGTTGAACAAGCGCGATCAGAGTGCCCCCATTCAACCGGAACGCGCCTACGACTCTGCTATCATCGCCATTAAACAACTTGTCATTAAATTCAGAGCCGGACAACCCCTACCCATAGACCAGGCACTCGATGCTAGCCATCAACTTGTCAAAGCCTGGCAGCAGGATCGACAAGCCTTGCTAATGCAACGTTATCGTCGCAATCCTCTGAGTCCATTGTTTGATCACAGCGTCAGTGTTGCACTTCTGTTATTAGACATCGTAGCGTCACGTTATCCTGATCAAGCCCAAACACCTACACTAACCGGCATGGTTCTAGGTGGCTTCTGTCATGATCTTGCTTACAGCCTCCTTCCTGGCGGCTTACGTTATCAAACAGGCTTGAAGCAGGATGCTGAACACAAAGCGCTCAAGGCAGCACATGCCAGCTTAATGCGCAAACTCAAAGCCTCACCCGATATGACGCCTGAAGCTCTACGCATTGTGCGTGAAAGCAACGAACTTTTAGATGGATCGGGTTGGCCTGATGGATTAAACGGCGATAGCTTATCGCAAGTCGGTAAACTTTGTGCCTGCATTAACGCTTTTGATCGCTACAGCCATACCGAACATCAGGGCGATCTCATCTATGATCCAATCGCTGGGATGCAAAACCTGCTCAAACAGGCTGCACTGTATGATAAAGCCAGTCTCAAATTCCTGTGGCGCCATCTCGGTAAATATCCGCAAGGTAGTCTAGTCACATTGAGCGACAAGACTTTGGCTATGGTGATGCGCCATGATGACCAGGGACAAGCACGTGATCTTAGACGTGTCTACTGCCTGGAAAATGAATCCGTTACACCGCATCAGGATTTTAATATCCAGAACACAAACTTAGAGATTTTAGGATACGCTAACCCTAAGAAATTCAATATCGCTTTTGACGTTTTACGCGCACCTTTAAAAAGCATCTAAATAAATATATAAAATTACAACTATATATTTATGATTATCTACAAGCAGCAATCACTAAAATACGATTGCTGCTTATTCATAGATCTACTTTAATTAAATCCAGAAAGTGTGTGCTTATTTAACCACACTTAAGATACACCCTTAAATTGAGGGACTTCAAAATGACCACTCACAATAGTTATATCGATCCACTCTTCCTTGAAAGTCTCAGAGTGGATGGTCTGCATGAAGCACCTGCACTTTCTTTCTGGAAAGATTCTGGAGGTGAGTTGATAGACTTAAACTTTACAGCACAAGAGACTCCGTCTCCTCACTCAGATTCACAGACTCTGAAATCAAGCTCCACTCCAGAAGCACTCAGCCTATCCGACCTGATCTTTGATACAGGCTTAGATTCTTTGGATGATTTGTTAGAAACAAATTTTAAAAACTAAGCTCTGATACGCTTTCTTTACCGGCTTTTCCTGGCTATTTAGCTTTACGAAAAGTAAGGTTATACCGCTTACTACCGAAGATAGGGTGCAGACCTTTACGTAAGCTTTGTACTCCATGGTACTTCAACCTATCCACGCCTCCCCAAATCAATACATCTGAATCTTCCAAAAGTATTTTTTGGTAAGCCTGCGAACGTGTTAAACCACCCAGCATGAAAATAATGGGTAATCCTAAAGAAACAGACACAATCGGATGCTCAAATATCTCTTCGTCTTTATCTTGATGAAGGCCCATCTTATCCCCCACCTCATAGCAGTTAATCAAGCATGAGTCCGGTATAAAATGTTGGAAACCTACAAGCTCAGCCGCTTCTGTTGCCAAATGCTGCCAAGCCTCCGGCATCGCCGGCCAAGGCCTCTGAGTCAATGGATCTACTGCCGAATAACGATACCCCTTCTGGTCACTTATCCAACCCCAAGCACCACAATTACTCGACCCCACAGACATGCTATAACCGTTAGGGGTTTTAAACCGACGCAAGGGTGACACTTGTAGAATAGCCTGAAGCTGAACAGAAATAGAGGCTCTGTCCTTCGCCAGCCAAGACTTTAACAGCCAAGTCCCTGCACTCTTCTGCTCGATCAAGCGCGCTTCAATAGGATCAGAAAATAAGTCTTGCACATGCCCACCACTAGTCATAAAGAAAAAGGCTCCCACAGGAGCCTTTTTAATCTAAGCGCTTAGGCGATTACTTCATTGCCCAACCGGTTACTTCGGCCAAAGCCTTACCGATATCAGCCAGTGAACGCACGGTTTTCACACCCGCGTCTTCCAGGGCTGCAAACTTCTCATCAGCGGTGCCCTTGCCACCGGAGATGATCGCACCGGCGTGGCCCATACGCTTACCTGCAGGAGCCGTAACACCCGCGATGTAAGATACAACAGGCTTAGTCACGTTTGCTTTGATGTAAGCAGCCGCTTCTTCTTCAGCAGAACCGCCGATTTCACCGATCATGACAATCGCTTCAGTCTGTGGGTCTTCCTGGAACAATTTCAGGATATCGATGAAGTTAGAACCTGGGATTGGGTCACCACCGATACCAACGCAAGTAGACTGACCGAAACCAGCATCTGTCGTCTGCTTAACCGCTTCATACGTCAGAGTACCGGAACGTGAAACGATACCGACTTTACCTGGCAGGTGAATGTGGCCTGGCATGATACCGATTTTGCACTCGCCCGGTGTGATCACGCCTGGGCAGTTAGGACCGATCAAACGCACGCCCAGCTCATCACACTTCACTTTGCACTGCAGCATATCCAGAGTTGGGATGCCTTCAGTAATACAAACGATCAGCTTGATACCGCCGTTAGCCGCTTCCAGGATAGAATCCTTACAGAAGGCAGCCGGAACGTAGATAACAGATGCTTCAGCACCTGTTGCTTCTACAGCTTCTTTAACGGTGTTGAACACAGGCAGACCCAAATGCTCAGTACCGCCTTTGCCTGGAGTTACACCGCCAACCATTTTGGTGCCGTATGCAATCGCCTGCTCTGAATGGAAGGTACCCTGACCGCCAGTGAAACCCTGACAGATGACTTTAGTGTCTTTATTAATCAGAACGGACATGATTATTTACCCTCCGCGGCTTTAACAACCTGCTGCGCAGCGTCAGTCAAACTAGTCGCCGCAATGATATCGAGACCGGACTCAGCCAGACGCTGTGCGCCCAGTTCAGCGTTGTTACCTTCCAGACGTACCACGACAGGAACGTTAACACCCACTTCTTTCACCGCACCAATGATACCATCTGCAATCAGGTCACAACGTACGATACCGCCGAAGATGTTGACCAATACTGCGCTGACAGTGCTGTCAGACAGAATGATTTTGAAGGCTTCTGTTACGCGCTCTTTAGTCGCACCGCCGCCAACGTCCAAGAAGTTAGCTGGCTGACCACCGTGCAGTTTAACGATGTCCATGGTACCCATCGCCAGACCCGCACCGTTCACCATGCAGCCGATGTTGCCTTCCAGCGCCACGTAGTTCAGTTCCCACTGAGCTGCGTGAGCTTCACGCTCATCATCCTGCGAAGGATCGTGCATCGCCTGCAGATCTTTGTGACGGTAAACAGCGTTGCTGTCGATCACAACTTTAGCATCCAGGCAGTGCAGATTGCCGGCATCGGTGATGACCAGCGGGTTGATTTCCAACAGCGCCAGATCTTTTTCTTCAAACATTTTCGCCAGACCCATGAAGATATGGACGAACTGTTTGATTTGATCACCCTGCAGGCCTAACTGGAAGGCCAGCTCACGACCCTGGTAAGGCTGCGCACCGGTCAAAGGATCGATGGTTGCTTTCAGGATTTTCTCAGGTGTTTCGTGAGCTACCTTCTCGATTTCAACACCCCCTTCTGTAGAGGCCATGAAAACGATACGGCGTGAAGAACGGTCAACAACCGCACCCAGATACAGCTCGTTAGCGATATCCGTGCAGGTTTCAACCAAAATTTTAGAAACAGGCTGACCATTCGCATCTGTCTGATAAGTTACCAGACGCTGGCCCAACCACTTTTCAGCAAACGCTTTCGCTTCAGCTGGAGAATCTACCAGCTTAACGCCACCCGCTTTACCACGACCACCAGCGTGAACCTGGGCTTTAACAACCCACTTATCACCACCGATTTTTTCTGCTGCAGCTGCAGCTTCATCTGGAGTATCTACCGCGAAACCCTTGGAAACCGGCAGACCATATTGAGCAAACAGTTGTTTGCCTTGGTACTCGTGAAGGTTCATGTTCTAATCCGTTGAATTATCGATTATACATGCGCAGAACGGCTGAGTTGCCGATGCTGCACTCTTTTTAACTGCAGTAAACGAAGGATCGGGCTTGTGGCCCGATCATTCATAGCAACCCTTCAGGTTAGCGTTTTTTGCGATTCGCAATGTGGATGGCGTGATTATCCACTGCGAGTGCGGCCTCGTGTACCGCTTCGCTCACGGTTGGGTGAGCGAATACTGTCATCTGCAAGTCCTCAGCAGTTGCGCAGAATTCCATTGCAATAACAGCCTGAGCGATCAGCTCGGAGGCAATGCCACCGACCATATGAACACCCAGAATTCGATCTGTCTTTTCATCAGCGATGATTTTGACAAATCCTTCGGTCGCATTCGCCGCCATAGCACGGCCAGAAGCCGCAAACGGGAATTTACCAACTTTGATCGCCACACCTTCGTTTTTCAGTTCCTGCTCGGTTTTACCGACCCAAGCCAGTTCTGGGAAAGTGTAAATAATATTGGGAACACAGTCGTAGTTCAGCTGAGCTTTGTGGCCGACGATGATATCGACAACCATGATGCCCTCTTCTGAAGCCTTGTGTGCCAGCATCGGCCCGCGAACGATGTCACCAATCGCATAAACGCCCGGTGCATCGGTACGGCACTGCTCATCAACGAAGATGAAACCACGCTCATCCAGCTTAACACCGGAATCCTGAGCAATCAGATCCTGAGTTAATGGACGACGACCTACAGCAACAATCAGCTTATCGACAACCAGTGACTGCTCACCGTTAGCATCCGTGTACTTAACGGTGACTTCGTTACCGTTGATTTCAGTACCGGTGCAACGTGCGCCCAGTTTGATATCCAAGCCCTGTTTAGTCAGCAGCTTGTAAGCTTCTTTCGACACATCGACGTCCGTCACAGACAAGAAAGAGTCCATGGCTTCCAGAACAGTGACCTGAGATCCGCAACGCGCCCAAATAGAGCCCATTTCCAAACCGATCACACCGGCACCGATGATACCCAAGCGCGCAGGCACTTCATCGATATCCAGAGCACCGGCATTGTCCAAGATCAAACCCTGGGTCAGTGGAGCCGGTGGAATTTCGACCGGTACAGAGCCTGCTGCCAAAATGACATTCTCAGCCGCATGCACAGACACCGCGCCATCATTTGCCGTCACTTCAACCTGCTTGTTTGCCAGCAGTTTGCCTTTACCCTGCAACAGGGTGACGCCATTCGCCTTGAATAAACCCGCGATACCACCGGTCAAGTTCTTAACGATCTGATCTTTACGTGCCACCATTTGCTTGGTGTCGATACGCACGTTTTCAGCAACGATACCCTGAGCCGCAAAGCCATGCTGAGCTTCATGCATCTTGTGCGTGGTTTCCAACAAAGCTTTTGAAGGAATACAGCCCACGTTCAGACAGGTACCACCGAGAACAGGAGCACCCTTGTCATCGACCCATTTTTCAACACAGGCGGTTTTCAGACCCATCTGTGCAGCACGAATCGCCGCAACATATCCACCTGGGCCCGCACCAATGACGATTACATCAAATTTCTCAGACATTCATTTATCCTGTTTTAATTAATGGACAGTGGACCGGCTTAGACATCCAACAGCAGACGTGCAGGATCTTCCAGCAGATCTTTGATTGCCACCAGGAACTGCACAGCTTCTTTACCATCAATCATACGGTGATCGTAAGACAGCGCCAAATACATCATCGGCAGGATCACAACCTGGCCGTTTACCGCCATAGGACGCTCCTGGATTTTGTGCATACCCAGAATAGCCGTCTGTGGTGGGTTCAGAATCGGAGTGGACATCAGGGAACCGAACACACCACCGTTAGTGATCGTGAAGGTACCGCCCTGCATATCTTCCATACCCAGCTTGCCATCACGGCCACGCTTACCAAAGTCAGCAATCGTAGCTTCCACATCTGCCAAACTCATGCTGTCGGTATCACGTAAAACGGGTACCATCAAACCACGATCAGTCGATACGGCAACACCGATATCCTGGTAACCATGATAAACCATATCGTTACCATCGATAGACGCATTCACTGCTGGGAAACGCTTCAGCGCTTCGGTAGCGGCTTTCACGAAGAAAGACATAAAGCCCAGACGCGTACCATTGTGCGTTTTCTCAAACAGATCTTTGTACTTAGAACGCAGATCCATAACTGGCTTCATGTTAACTTCGTTATAAGTCGTTAACATTGCAGCATTCTGCTGTGCTTCTACCAAACGCTTAGCGATGGTTGCACGCAGACGCGTCATAGGTACACGCTTCTCGATGCGCTGACCCGCTGGGATGTTCAGCGGTGCCGCCACAGCCGCTGGTTTAGCAGCAGCCGCTGGAGCCGCCGCAGGTGCCGCGCCACGGTTGTTGATGAAGTTCTGTACGTCTTCTTTAGTGATTCCACCGTTTTTGCCGGTTCCAGGAATCTGAGAAGCATCCAGATTGTGCTCATCGATCAGCTTGCGTGCCGCAGGACCGATCTTCTCCGCATCCGTGGCGACATCCGCGCTCGCAGCAGGTGCTGCGGCCTGTGCAGGCGCCGCAGACGCTGCAGCGCCTGCTTCAAATACCGCCAAAACTTCTTCGCTCAGAACGGTATCACCTTCGCCCTTCAGGATCTCTTTGATGACACCATCAGCCGGCGCAACCACTTCCAAAACCACTTTGTCGGTTTCGATATCGACAATCAGCTCATCGGCGGCACAAGCTTCACCTGGCTGTTTGTGCCAGGTTGCAACGGTACCGTCCGCTACAGACTCAGGAAACGTGGGTGCTTTGATTTCGATGCTCATGTTCTTTCCTTTTTATATGCTGCTCTAGCGTTCGCTTGCGAACTGTTTATTAACCGTTAATCGCCTCATTGACCAGCTGTTCTTGCTGCTCAACGTGCGCAGAGATGTAACCCACCGCTGGGGCAGCGGCATGCGGACGACCCACACCTTCCAGATGCAATGCAGGGTTATGACGCTGCAATACATGGCGCATGTGGTGCTGACTGCAATACCAAGCACCCTGGTTCATTGGCTCTTCCTGACACCAAACAACCGATTCCAGGTTGGTGTATTCAGCAATCGCATTGGCCAGCGCTTCCTCAGGGAAGGGGTACAGCTGCTCAATACGAACAATGGCAACATCATCTTTTTCCAGCTCTGCACGACGGTTATACAGATCGTAGTAGACCTTACCGCTACACATCACTAGGCGTTTAACTTTTTTCGGATCCAGTTTATCGGTCTCAGCAATCACCGGCAGGAACGTGCCTTCAGCCAGATCTTCGAGGGTCGAAATGGCCTGCTTATGACGCAGCAGTGATTTTGGAGACATCACCACCAATGGCTTGCGCAGCGGACGTGTGATCTGACGACGCAAGAGGTGGAAAATTTGTGATGGAGTCGTCGGTACGCAGACCTGAATATTGTGCTCAGCACAAAGCTGTAAGAAACGCTCCAGACGCGCAGAAGAATGCTCAGGACCCTGACCTTCGAAGCCATGCGGCAACAGCATAGTCAAACCACAGAGACGACCCCACTTGTGCTCACCAGACGTGATGAACTGATCGATCACCACCTGAGCACCGTTAGCAAAGTCACCAAACTGAGCTTCCCAGATCACTAAAGAGTTAGGCATCGTGGTCGCGTAACCGTATTCGAAGGCCAGAACCGCTTCTTCAGACAAATAAGAGTCATAGATAGTGAAATCTGGCTGATCATCTGCCAGGTGTTTCAGAGGTACATAGGTGCTGGCATCTTTTTGATTGTGCACCACGGCATGACGGTGTGAGAAGGTACCACGACCTACGTCCTGACCGGTGATACGCACAGGGAAACCTTCTGCCAGCATGGTGGCATAGGCCAGGGTTTCAGCGAAGCCCCAGTTAATTTCCATAGCACCTGCCGCCATACGACGACGATCTTCATAGATCTTTTCAACCTGACGCTGAATCGCAAACCCTTCTGGGAACTGGCACATTTTGTTACCCAGCTCTTGCAGCAGTTTGATATCAACACGCGTGTCGGCTTCAAACGACCAGGCATGGCCTAAGTAAGGTTTCCAATCCACAAAGAGTTCTTTGTTCGGCTCCATGACCAGAGCATTAGCCACGTGCTCACCGTTTTCCAGCGCTTTACGATAGCTTTGCTCCATCTCTTTGCTTTCTTCAGCAGAGATCACACCGGCATCAATCAGTTGCTGTGCGTAGAGTTCACGCGTGGTTTTCTGCACTTTGATCTGCTTGTACATCAAAGGCTGAGTTCCAGATGGCTCATCCGCTTCGTTATGACCACGACGACGGTAGCAAACCAGATCGATGACCACGTCTTTCTTAAATTCGTTACGGAATTCCAGAGCCAGCTGAGTGACAAAACGGACGGCTTCAGGATCATCACCGTTTACATGGAAGATCGGTGCCTGAACCATTTTCGCAACATCAGTACAGTATTCAGTTGAACGCGCGTCTTCTTTCTTAGACGTGGTAAAACCTACCTGGTTATTGATGACGATGTGGATAGTACCCCCCGTTTTGTAAGCACGGGTTTGGGACATCTGGAAGGTTTCCATAACCACGCCCTGACCCGCAAAAGCAGCGTCACCGTGGATGGAAACTGGAATAACCGACGCACCCACCTCATCATCACGACGATCCTGACGCGCACGCACAGAGCCCTCAACCACAGGAGAAACGATCTCCAAGTGAGACGGGTTAAACGCCATCGCCAGATGGACTTCACCGCCTGGAGTCATGACGTTAGAAGAGAAGCCCTGGTGGTACTTCACGTCACCGGAAGTTTCGATGACACGCTTGCCTTCGAACTCACCAAACAGATCCGCAGGGTTTTTACCGAAAATATTGACCAGAACGTTCAAACGTCCACGGTGCGCCATACCGATCACAACTTCTTTAGCGCCATCTTTACCAGCACGCTGAATCAGCTCATCTAAACAAGGGATCAGTGACTCACCCCCTTCAACACCAAAGCGCTTCGCACCGGCATAACGAGCACCCAGATATTTCTCTAAGCCTTCCGCTGCCGTCAAACGCTCGAGTATATGTTTACGTGCTTCCGGCGCCAGCACCGGATCACAACGTACAGGCTCCATACGGGACTGAATCCAACGCTTTTCCTGAGTATCAACAATGTGCATATACTCAGCACCTACAGAAGAGCAGTAGGTCTTTTTCAGATCAGCAAGAATATCGCGCAGAGGAGCTTCTTCAGGACCGAAGAACAGGGAACCTAACTGGAAGCTGGTGTCAAAATCAGCTTCAGACAGCTCATGGAAACGAGGATCCAGATCTGGCACTGGCTCGCGCTGCAGCAGATTCAAAGGATCGATATGGGCAACCTGATGACCACGAACACGGTAGGCATTGATCATGCGCAGGACGCGCACCTGCTTTTTCTCATGCTCAGAGCTGACACTGCTAATAGCAGCCGGCAGAGCACGACGCTGAGTCTTAGCCAGAACAAGGAAATGATCACGGATCGGAGAGTGTGGAATATCCTGTGTGAGGTTATCGCTTACCTTAGGCAGATGATCGAACTCTTCACGCCATTCTACCGGAACAGCGTTTGGGTCCATCAGGTAAGTTTCGTATAGTTGTTCTATGTATGAAAGATTGCCACCGTACAGATGTGCATTCTTCCACATCAGCTCCATCATGCTGTCTTGCATTATTATATCACCCTGAGTCATGGGGAAGCTGTCCGGCAAGGCTGCACCACCTCCTCGCCACCAGAGAGCGCGCCACCCCTTTGCTGATTACCGATTTCTGGTTATATCGCCCGGTCGCGATTCATTCAGCCCCGACAAGGCCCGAATATTCTACGACTTTTGAACGAATCTTAACACAGCTCTTGCAGTAGAAATTCTACAGAAAATAAGCCGCCACGTAACATAGACCTTATGGGTACATGATTTTTTGTAGCAAAACTAAATAGCATAAGGTTATATCCGACTAAGCCAAAAAATAGACCTTAGGCTTAAAAAAAACGGCGCCGAAGCGCCGTTTTTATCTCGCTAGGTAATGATCAGGTCGCACGCTGAATCAGCATGTTACGGATCTTACCAATCGCTTTAGTTGGATTCAGACCTTTTGGACAAACATTGACGCAGTTCATGATACCGTGGCAACGGAAAACGCTGAACGGATCATCCAACTCAGCCAAACGCTGTTCAGTTGCCGTATCACGCGTATCGGCCAAGAAACGGTACGCCTGCAGCAAACCAGAAGGACCGATGAACTTATCTGGATTCCACCAGAAAGATGGGCAAGCCGTTGAACAGCAAGCACACAGAATACACTCATACAGACCATCCAGCTCTGCACGGTCTTCTGGAGACTGCAGACGCTCGATTGCCGGAGCCGGTGTATCGTTCATCAGGTAAGGCTTGATCTTTTCGTACTGTTTGTAGAACTGTGACATATCTACAACCAGATCACGCACCACAGGCAGACCTGGCAGAGGACGCAGAACCAGCTTGTCCTTTTCAACCACCGCAGACAGAGGAGTGATACATGCCAGGCCATTTTTGCCGTTCATGTTCATACCATCTGATCCACACACACCTTCGCGGCATGAGCGACGGAAGGTCATGGTTGTATCTTTTTCTTTCAATAACTGAAGCAGATCCAGCACCATGATGTCTTTACCACCAGGAATGTCGATATGGACATCCTGCATGTAAGGTGCATCGTCTGTTTCAGGGTTATAGCGATATACACTTACCAGCATCGTAGCAACCCCTTAGTAACTTCTGACTTTCGGCGGGAACGGATCCATCGTTTTCGGTGCAAAATTCACCGCACGCTTACCTATACGCTTATCAGCTGGGAAATAGACCGAATGGCACAGCCAGTTTTCGTCATCACGCTCAGTGAAGTCATTACGGGCATGCGCACCGCGCGACTCTTTACGCTCAACAGCCGCAACCGCAGTCGCTTCCGCTACTTCAAGCAGGTTTTCCAACTCCAGAGCTTCGATACGTGAGGTGTTGAATGCTAAAGACTTGTCTTCCAGGTGCAGGTTTTCGACCTTCTTACGGATCTCACCCAACAGCTTCAGACCCTTCTCCATACTCACACCATCACGGAATACACCGAAGTAAAGCTGCATCGTGCTCTGCAGTTCTTTACGTACATCGGCCACTTTCTCACCGCTAGTGGAGTTGTTCAGACGGTTCAGACGTGCCATCGCCGCATCGATGTCGGCATCGGTCGCATCTTTAACTTCGTAACCGTCACGCATCTGCTGTTCGATCTGCATACCCGCCGCACGACCAAAGACCACCAGGTCAAGCAGAGAGTTGCCGCCCAAACGGTTAGCACCGTGTACCGATACACAAGCCACTTCACCGCACGCAAACAGACCCTGAACAATGTGATCATTGCCTTCAGCGTCTGGTGCAATCACCTGACCACCAATGTTGGTTGCCAAACCACCCATCATATAATGACAGGTTGGAACCACAGGGATCGGCTCTTTCACCGGATCGGTGGCCGCAAATGTTTTCGCCAGCTCACAGATACCCGGCAGACGAGAGTGCAATACCTCTTCACCCAGATGATCCAGCTTCAGCAATACATGGTCACCCTCTGGACCGCAACCGCGACCTTCGAGGATCTCCAGAATCATAGAACGCGCAACAACGTCACGACCGGCCAGGTCTTTCGCGTTTGGCGCATAACGCTCCATAAAGCGCTCGCCGTCTTTATTGATCAGGTATCCACCTTCACCGCGACAACCTTCTGTGACCAGAACCCCAGCACCGGCAATACCGGTTGGGTGGAACTGCCACATCTCCATATCCTGAGCAGGTACGCCAACGCGCAGCGCCATACCCATACCGTCACCGGTATTGATCAGAGCGTTAGTCGTTGAAGCGTAGATACGGCCCGCACCACCTGTTGCCAGAACGGTTGCTTTAGCTTTGATGTAGACGGTTTCGCCGGTTTCGATGCAGATTGCAATAGAACCCACCACCGCACCGTCTGCGTTCTTGACCAGATCCACCGCGTACCACTCATTTAAGAAGGTGGTACCCGCTTTCATGTTCGCCTGGTACAGAGTGTGCAGAAGCGCATGACCGGTACGGTCAGCCGCCGCACAAGTACGCGCAGCCTGAGTGGGATTATCGGGGCCTTTCGACTGACCACCGAATGGGCGCTGATAAATACGACCCGTTTCGGTACGTGAGAAAGGCAGCCCCATGTGATCCAGCTCAAACACCGCCTGCGGACCAACTGAGCACATATACTCAATCGCATCCTGGTCGCCGATATAATCGGAACCCTTGACGGTGTCATACATGTGCCAACGCCAATCATCATTCGGATCCGCACTGGCAATCGCACAAGTGATACCGCCTTGAGCGGATACTGTGTGTGAGCGGGTTGGGAAGACTTTAGTCACACAAGCCGTTTTTAAGCCTGACTGAGCCAACTGCAATGCGGCACGCATGCCAGCACCACCGCCACCTACTACGATCGCGTCAAACGTTAACGTACGCAATTTAGACATCGCTTACAAACCCCACAGAATCTGAATGCCCCACACAACGTAGACAAACGCGAGCAGGCCACAAACGGACTGAAACACAAAACGTATGCCGGTTGGTTTGATATAGTCAGTAGAAACCGACCACAGACCGATCCAGGCATGCGCTGCCATAGACAAGATTGCCAACAGTGTGAACAGACGCATGAAGGTATTTTCGAAGAGCGCACTCCACTGAGCATAAGTCAGATCAGAGGAGAACAGCAGATAGCCGATAATAAAGACGGTGTATGCCATCAGAACTACAGCAGTCACACGCTGCATCATCCAGTCATACAGACCGCTACGGCCAAAGTTAGTAATGCTGGTTACCATATCCATACTCCTGCCAGAAGAACCAGAACGCCCGCCACAATCAGAGTCACTTTGGCTGCAAGCTTACCGCTTTCCAGCTCTTCGCAGTGGCCCAGATCCATGATCAGGTGTTTGATACCCGCAACAAAATGATAAAGCAGTGCCGATACAAAACCCCACATAATGAGTTTTGCCAGGAAGCTGTTACTCAACAGATCAGACGCGGCATCAAAACCGGCCTGAGACTGCAAAGACAGTCCAAATACGTACACCACAAAGATCGCGCCGAAAAACAACGCTACACCCGTTACGCGGTGGATAATGGAAGTAACTGCCGGTAAGGGCAATTTAATGGTTTGAAGGTCTAGATT
Organism: Nitrincola tapanii; assembly: GCF_008368715.1. GTDB lineage: Bacteria > Pseudomonadota > Gammaproteobacteria > Pseudomonadales > Balneatricaceae > Nitrincola > Nitrincola tapanii. The sequence continues at coordinate 161,999 of NZ_SMRS01000002.1, read as the reverse complement.
TACAGGTCGTTTTTTGTTCACGGCTCTATTTCACACTTTTGAGTCCCTGTGCGGAACTTGGTTGCTAGGAAGTGCTCAGAAGCAGTCGCTCGGAGAACCGAACTGGCATTGCACAGTTGTGCCATTGCACACAAGTACAATGTCAACTCAGGGCACGGAGTATAGTCACTTACCCTATTGAATACAACGCGACACAAGTCATGTACAACAATGGTATAAGGCCGATTCCGCCTGAGTTTACTTCTGGCCCGTGCACAGTCGGCTTTTAGTGTTTTGTCGACAAAACAGATCACTCACCCCATCAATTATTTTTTATGCTGCAATGCACTATTCGCCTTTATGTTGAATTGACAATCGCGTGACAAACTCTATAGTTGGCAGGTCCTTTATCAGGTCAACACTTAACAGTTGAATCAAGCGACTGGATACAAGTCGTTGTAATTAAACCGAATGATAGGAGCCAACTATGGCTGACAAGAAAGCACGTTTGACGGTCGATGGGCTGGACGACACAATTGAACTGCCTGTCTACTCTGGTACAGAGGGTCCTGATGTCATTGATGTTCGCCCTCTGACCGGCAAGGGTCTTTTCACCTATGATCCCGGCTTCGTGTCTACTGCGGCCTGTGAATCACAGATAACCTATATAGACGGCGACCAGGGCATCCTGCTGCACCGTGGTTATCCGATTGAACAGCTTGCCGAAAAATCAGACTACCTCGAAGTTTGCTATCTGCTGCTTAACGGTGAACTGCCTACTCCTGAGCAAAACAAAGCTTTCCACAACACCATCAGCAACCACACGATGGTGCATGAGCAGTTAAGCCAATTCTTCAAAGGCTTCCGTCGTGACGCACACCCCATGGCCATCATGTGCGGTGTAGTCGGTGCGCTGTCTGCGTTCTATCACGACTCTCTGGATATCAACAACGCGCATCACCGTGAAGTCTGCGCTTACCGCCTGATTGCTAAGATGCCTACTCTGGCGGCTATGTGCTACAAGTACTCGATCGGCCAGCCGTTCATGTATCCACGTAATGATCGTAGCTACGCCGATAACTTCCTGCGTATGATGTTCGCGACGCCTTGCTCCGATTACGAAGTCAGCCCTGTTCTGGCACGCGCGATGGATCGCATCTTTACTCTGCATGCCGATCATGAGCAGAACGCGTCCACTTCAACTGTGCGTCTTGCGGGCTCTTCAGGCGCTAACCCATTTGCCTGTATCGCTGCGGGCATTGCCGCCCTGTGGGGACCGGCTCACGGTGGTGCCAACGAAGCCGTTCTGACTATGCTTGAAGAGATTGGTGACGAGTCGAACATTCCTGAGTTTATCGCGCGCGCCAAGGATCCAGAAGATTCTTTCCGTCTGATGGGCTTCGGTCATCGTGTTTATCGTAACTTTGACCCACGCGCCAAAGTTATGAAGAAAACCTGTGATGAAGTTCTGGCTGAACTGGGTATCGAGAACGATCCTCTGCTGAAGATCGCGAAGCGTTTGGAACAGATCGCTTTGGAAGACGAATACTTTGTTAAGCGCCAGCTTTATCCAAACGTCGACTTCTATTCCGGTATCATCCTGAAAGCGATTGGTATTCCAACCAATATGTTTACAGTGATCTTTGCTCTGTCGCGCACCATCGGTTGGATCTCGCACTGGAATGAATTCCACTCCAGTCCGAACCGCATCGGTCGTCCACGCCAGCTTTATACCGGTTACACACAGCGCGATTATCCCGCTGATCGTTAATCACTGATTGACGGAGCAAAAAAACCCAGCCATTGCGCTGGGTTTTTTCTGTTTAAAATCCCCTGAAGCCATAAATCCTCAGGGGATGAATATAAATCAATTGCCTCGATAGCGAATTTCAAAGCATGAATGGATACGCGGATTACGTTTAAAATCGGGATCAAGTGTACTCGGGGTGATATCCCGAATCTCAAATTTTGCCAAGGCATCATAATCCATTTTAAAGCGTCGATTGTTGTTTGAGAAAATCAACAAACCGTCCTTTCGTAATAAGCGCATCGCATCTTCGATCAACTCGACATGATCTCTCTGCACATCTAACACCCCCTCCATACGTTTAGAATTCGAGAAGGTTGGCGGGTCCATAAAAATCAAATCATAACTGGCCGCAGTCTGTCGTTTTAACCATTTCAAGCAATCTTCACGGATAAACTTGTGCGCTTTCAGATCGAATTGATTCAACTGAAAATTACGCTTTGCCCAATCCAGATAGGTGGCCGACATATCTACACTCGTCGTGCTCAATGCCCCGCCACGCGCGGCATGCACACTGGCTGAAGCGGTGTAGCAGAAGAGATTCAACACCTCTTTGCCCTGCGCCAGCTGCTGAATCTTCAACCGAACCGGGCGGTGGTCAAGAAACAGGCCTGTATCCAAATAGTCTTGCAAGTTCACCTGTAAACGACAGCCATGCTCCTGCACGGTGCGGAAGTTTTCAGTGTGATCCTGGCGCTCATATTGATCCGTGCCCTGCTGGCGTTTACGCCGCTTTAAGACCACTTCATCGGTGGGAATGCCCAACACCTCAGAAACTGCCAACACCACATCCGATAACCGACTAAAGGCTTTAATCTGATCGATGTGCGCCGGAGCTTGGTACTCCTGCACAATCACCTGATCTGCATAGACATCAATCGCCACCGCATACTCAGGAATATCGGCATCATACAGGCGGTAACACTCAATTTCCGACTTTTTCAACCAGCGTGACAAGTTCTTGCGATTCTTCTGCAAACGGTTGACCAACATCTGCACCGTCTCGCTCAAAACCACAGGCGTCTTCACCTCAGAAGCGGTCTCTGCATCTTGAACACGCTCAGCAAACACATCAAACAAAAACAAGCGGCTTTCCAAAGCACCGTTATACAGGGCATAAGACTTGTGTGATTTCAGCCCCATCACCTTGCACAGGTCGGGATTGGAGGTCAGCACTCCAGCCTGCCAGCCCGCAAACTCCTGTTTTAGCAGATGCCCAAGTTGACGATAGAGAAACATTAAGTGCTGCGTATCACCCAATCGCTCCCCATAAGGGGGATTCGTAATCAACAAGCCCTTGCCACTGGCACCGGGATTTTTCAACTGTGCCAGCGGTATCTCTTGCCAATCGATCCACTGCGCAACCCCCGCACGCTGCGCATTTTCACGCGCCCGCTTGAGCACTTCAGCATCTTGATCCGATCCCCATAAACGCCAGCGGAACGCCGCTTTTCCAGCTTCCGCACGCGCTTTAGCCTCAGCAAGAATCGACTGCCATAAAGTCCGATCATGCTGAATCCAACGGCTAAAACCAAATTGCTGTCGTAACAAACCTGGCGCTATGTCCGCCGCCATCATCGCCGCTTCGATCAAGAGCGTCCCTGAACCGCACATGGGATCGACCAAGCACTCCAACTGCTCAGACTGTGCCGGCCAACCGGCACGCAAGAGCACCGCCGCCGCTAAATTTTCCTTGATCGGCGCCGCACCCGCCTTTAAACGATAACCCCGTCGATGCAAGCTCTCGCCCGACATATCCAGAGCAATCACACCCCGCCCCTTAGCCAGATGCACATTAATTCTTAACTCCGGGTTCTGACGCTCCACCGAAGGACGCTGCCCGGTTAAATCACGCAGCTGATCAACAATCGCATCCTTAACCTTTAAGGCACCAAAATGGGTATTGTTGATCGCCGCCGTTTGGCCATTAAAATCAACACTTAAGCTACCCGAGGGGCGAAGATAATCAATCCAGGCGATGCTCTGCACTGCCGCATACAACTCTTCTGCCGTATGCACAGGCGCGTCGAGTAAGGGCATGAGCACACGACTGCCGAGCCGCGACTCTAGACAGATACGATAGCCCAAACTCAAATCACCCTGGCAAGAGACACCCGCGACCGTCTGCTTCACCTGCTGTGCACCGAACGCACTGAGCTCGTCTGCCAATAGAAATTCCAACCCTTTTGGACAGGTCACAAACCAATGCTGTGCAAATTCATAACGCTGACTTTCCGCCATACTTTCCTCGCCGCGCACGCTAGAGACTTAACATGCCAATAGGTGAAAATTTTTCATACCTAGCCCCTTTTTCGCAACTCTCTTCTAAGCATTTGAAATCATTCACAATGCTGCATCTGCTGGCTAAAGGTGACTATCGTATGACTAAAAAATTATAGTTTAATTAAATCGCTTTCCGCTGAGTTTTCAGTTATCAATAGAGTGTGAGGGTTAGATGTTTTTCCTCACGGCCACTCGCAGAGCACTCTAGAGGCCTGCGCTATGATAAATAGAAGTATGAGAGGCGTTATCATGAGAAAACAGAAACGAGACCGCAGCACAACTCTTTTTAATCGCGGATTTAATGCCGGCCTAACGGGCAAGTCGCGCGAAGAGTGTCCAGTCCAGACGACGGATCTGCGAAGTTGCTGGATGAGCGGTTGGCGTGAAGGACGCGAAGCACACTGGAATGGTATGTCCGGCGTTTCTGCGATTCAGGTAAACCCAGCCCTAGGCTGATTCTCTAATCTCTAATTGGATGCTGTCCGTGGCCGCTCTCAGCAGTTGCCACGGACTCAAGAATCACCCCTCAAACCCGTTCGCTCTTAACCACCTAACGCCTTAGCGAAACTTATCCAGCTTAGAGATGGCTTGCACGGCATCTTGCACCAGCTTCGGGCCTGAATAGATAAAACCGGTATAGATCTGAACTAGACTCGCGCCTGCTTCGATCTTTTCCGCCGCATCAAAGCCTTCGGTAATTCCCCCCACACCTATAATCGGCAAAGCACCTTTCAGATGTTTAGACAGCTGTAGAATCGCTCCAGTCGACTTATTGCGCACCGGTGCGCCACTCAAGCCTCCTGCTTCAGCAGCCAGAGGTGAGTCCTCTACCCCTTCACGCGATAGCGTGGTGTTGGTCGCAATCACCGCATCCATTTCATAGGTTTTTAAGGAACCCGCGACCAGCTCAAACTCTTCTTCACTCATATCTGGTGCAATCTTGACAGCAATCGGCACATAACGACCGTGCAGATGCGTCAATTGGGCCTGCTCCGACTTCATCGCATCCAGAAGGCTATTCAAAGAGTCCCCAAACTGCAGAGTCCGCAAGCCGGGTGTATTCGGAGAAGAGATATTCACCGTGACATAACTGGCACGGGTATACACCTTACGCAAGCAATACAGATAATCCTCGTTCGCCTGAGCGTTAGAGGTGTCTTTATTCTTACCGATGTTGATCCCTAGAATGCCCTTATAGCGGCTGTTATCCAGATTCTTCAACAGCTGATCCACACCCGCATTATTAAAACCCATGCGGTTGATGATGGCCGAGTGCTCGGGAATGCGGAACAAGCGAGGCTTTGGGTTCCCCTCTTGTGGCCGAGGCGTCACGGTTCCCACCTCGATAAATCCAAAGCCCATCGCGGATAATCCATCCACGGCACTGGCATTTTTATCCAGCCCCGCCGCTAAGCCTACCGGGTTGGGAAAGCGTATGCCCATCACTTCAACAGGCAAATCTCGCTGACGCGCACCGGCTAGATGGTGCAACCCCAGATTGGCAACAAGATTCATCCCACCTAAAGCTAGGTCATGGGATTTTTCAGCATCCATTCTGAACATCATGGATCGTGCAAGCGAATATAACATGGGTGTCTCGATATTCGTGATTAACTAGTTTGCCATTATACCCGCATGCACCTATGAATTGACAGGCGCAGCCTGAGCAAGGCGATTGATGCTCACCAACTTCCCGCCCCGCTCAAAGTAGATGACAAAGCTGCCACGCACCCCGCTATGCGTGAGAAACGGCAGCAGATTTTTGACCGGCAAGCTCACAACACGACCATCTCGCGCTCGGCAGTTCACCTGCGAGGCGATGCCCTTGTAGTATTTCAGAAACTCTTCTCGGGGGATGAACAAATCAATAATCAGATGCTGCATAAGCACCCTCCGCGTCACAACGAAAGGTGCTCTCGGCACCTTTAATTTTGCGTATAGATACAGGTTCGCGCTAAATCAAACAGCTCGCGCACGGCGACAGTATACATTGCATAATCTTGATTTTTAGCATTTTTTAGATCCACCAATACACGATCCCAACGTTCCAGCAACGGCTGATTCTGAGCCACCCATTGATCAATTTGATGCTGTATCGGCTGCTCTTCAGGGTAACGTAGCAGCGTGGTCATCAAGGCGCGCTGCTGCCAATCCAGATCATCGCGGAAGGCATCTCTGGCCAAGGCCTGCCAGTAGGTATCCACCTCCAAACGATTCAACTGTTGAGCAAACCAGTGTAGCTCTAAGCGCTCTCCGATCGCATAAAAAGCTTCCGCCGCCCGCCTCAAGCTCACCTCATTCTCCAAGGCAACCTCGATCACACCCAAGGCCGGGAAGAGATAACTCACACCGGCCATCAATTTTGCTAGGGCCTCCGGCACCTGAGCCTCGCGGTAGCGCTCATACACCGCTTCCCATTCCTGACGCGGTTCACCACAGAGCAGCTCACCTAACTCCTGCCCCATCTGTTTTAACGGCTGATAAAAACGCTGCTGCTCCTGCTCACAATCAAGTTCACCTCGACGATTGCGAATAAACCAGCGTGTTGCATGACGCACCAGATACTGCAAGCGCTCCATCATCTCCAGCTGGATATTGGCATCCACTTGATAGTCGAGATATTCAATCTCTTGCCAGACACTCAGCACATCAAACACATCACGCACCAGAATATAGGCACGCGTCACGCGCTCCACATCCGCACCCGTCGAAGTTGTCAGGCGATCAACAAAGTTAATCCCCATCAGATTGACGATCTGATTGGCCACCTGTGTTGCGACAATTTCACGGCTCAATCGATGCTGTGCCATCGCCTGTGGATAACGTGCTTGCAGCTGCGCGGGAAATGCCGTGACACGCTCTCTTGCCACATAGGGATCAAGCGGCAGATCCGTGGCCAGTAAACGCTCTTTTAAATCAGCCTTACTGTAAGAAACTAAGACCGAAAGCTCAGGACGTGACAAACCCAACCCAGCTAAGCGCTGCGCCTCCAGCTGCTCATCATTCGGAATAAACTCTAAGGAACGCTTGAGCTTACCCTGCGCTTCCAGCTTGTTAATAAAGCGCTGATATTCGGCCATGGCGATGAGTGAGCGCCGCTGTGCCAAGGTCAAAGCCTGAACCTGACGATAATTATTGCGCAACACCAAGGCCGCCACCTCGTCCGTCATCTCTTGTAACAGAGTATTACGCTGTTTGAGTGTGATATCCCCCGCTGCCAGCATCTCGTTCAGCATAATTTTGATATTGACCTCATGGTCGGAGCAATCGACACCACCTGCGTTGTCAATGAAATCCGTATTCAAACGTCCGCCTAAACGCGCATACTCCATACGCCCTTTTTGCGTCATGCCTAAATTGCCCCCCTCACCGATCACTTTACAGCGCAAAGAGGAGGCATCGACACGCAGAGCGTCATTCGCCTTATCACCCACATCCGTATGCTGCTCACTACTGGCTTTAATATAGGTGCCGATCCCACCATTCCATAACAGATCCACCGGCGCCTGTAAGAGTGCGGAAATCAACTCATTCGGTGTAATCCGATTCACCGTCAAGCCGGTCAAGTGTTTAACTTCAGCGCTTAAGGGGATAGATTTCGCAGCGCGATCAAACACACCGCCCCCAGCAGAGATCAGGTTCTTATCGTAATCATTCCAACCCGAACGCGGCAGCTGGAACAAACGCTGACGTTCCGCAAAACTGCTGGCTGGATCGGGATTCGGATCTATAAAAATATGCTGGTGATTAAAAGCTGCAACCAATTGAATCTGCTGCGATAACAACATGCCATTGCCAAAAACATCACCCGACATATCACCAATGCCGATCACGCGGAAGGGCTGTGTACGCGTATTGTGACCCATTTCACGGAAATGACGCTCCACTGACACCCAAGCACCGCGCGCTGTAATCCCCATCTTTTTATGGTCGTAGCCCTGGCTTCCTCCCGAAGCAAAGGCATCCCCTAGCCAAAAACCGTAGGCTTGTGCGATCTCGTTAGCGATGTCGGAAAAAGTCGCCGTACCCTTATCCGCCGCCACCACCAGATAGGTATCGTCTTCATCATGGCGCACCAGATCGGCAGGTGGCACCACCTGCCCCTCCAGCAAATTATCCGTCAGATCCAGCAGTGCGCTGATGAATAAACGATAACTGGCAATCCCCTCCTCCAACCATTGATCCCGCGTCATTTGCGGATGCAGGCGCTTGGCAATAAAACCACCCTTAGCGCCAACCGGGACAATCACCGCATTTTTCACCTGCTGAGCCTTCACCAATCCCAAGACCTCAGTGCGGTAATCCTCCTTACGATCGGACCAGCGCAAGCCACCGCGTGCAACCTTGCCACCACGCAGATGCACCCCTTCCACTTGAGGCGAAAACACAAAAATCTCATATAAAGGACGCGGTTCAGGTAGATTGGGAATTTCTGCCGGCAGCAGTTTAAATGCCAAATAGGGCTTAGGGCCTTGTCCGGCAGATTGGAAATAGGTCGTCCGCACCGTTGCCTTAATCAGCAACACATACTGACGAATGACTTGATCTTCGTTTAAACTCGACACCTCCTCCAGAGCACTCAAGATACGTGCCTCTATCACCTCTTGTGCTTCCTGCTGCCCCTGCCCCGGCTCAAAGCGGGCATAAAACAGCTGCACCAAATCATGCGTAATGCCCGCATGTTGATTTAAAGCAGCACTCACGGCTTCCGTGCTGATCGGAAAGCGTATCTGCTTCATGTAGGCGGCATAGGCACGCAGAATGCGAACCTGCGTCCAGGTCAAACCCGCACCCAATACCAACTTATTAAAATCATCACTCAGCGTATGACCCGACCAGATCTGCAAAAAAGCTTCTTCAAAATTCGATTGCAGGGTCTGTCTAGGCAAGTCATATTGGCCGCCATAACAAAGGTTAAAATCATGTATCCAAAGGGTTCGCCCACCGGCCTCAATCTCATATGGATGCTCATCCATCACCCGCAATCCGAGATTTTCCAAAATCGGGATCACATCCGATAAGGGCAAAGAATCCTGCAAATGAAAGAGTTTAAAATTCAGCGTGCCCTCATCACGATCAAAGGCACGATAAAAACTCAACGCAATCGGATTAGCAGCAGACAGGGGCCACATATGCTGAAGATCAACCACCGCTGTACGCGGCGAAAAATGGGATCGGTAACTGGCCGGAAAGCCTCTAGAAAACTCATTAAAACGCTGCAAGCCTTGCTCTTCGCCCAAAGCCTCAATCAAAGCGTGATGGAAATCCTCATCCCAGCTTCGCGCCGCATTACGGATCTGCTGTTCAATCTCTTCGACATCATACTCATAGGTCAAGGCTTGCCTTTGCGAAGAGCGGAGAATGAACTGCGTACGTGCCAACACCGATTCAGAGAAATAGGTGGTGAACTCAGCTTGATCACAGGCCAAGGCTTGCTTGAGCAGAGTTTCTACGGCAATCCGAAACTCAGTGCTATAAATATCACGCGGCACATAGACTAACACCGAAAAATAATGCCCAAGCGTATCCCTCCGAATAAACACACGGATCTGCCGGCGCTCACGTATCTCTAAAATACTGATCGCGACCTCGGCTAAAGCCTGCGCGGAGATCTGAAACAGATCATCACGGGGAAAGGTTTGTAAAATTTGATTGAGTGTTTTCCAATCATGGCCCTGTGGCATCAAATTCGAGGCCTGCATCACCCGCTGGATCTTGTCACGCACGATGGGAATATCATAAGCAGATTGAAAATACACACTGGAGGTGTAAAGCCCCAAAAATCGCACCTCACCTATAATCTCACCCTGATCATCCAATCGCTTAAAACTGATGACATCAGGATAAGCTGGGCGATGGACACGGGAGCGATCATTCGCTTTGGTAAAGTGCACCCATTCATGCAGCTCAACGACTTCATCTAACAGCGCACGCCGACAACTGGCATCACACGCACTTAACAGGCCAAGGCCTGTATCGGGGACAGGCTGCAAACCCAAGCCCTGATCCTTCGGCACCCGATCCAATACCTCATAGCCTAAAAAGGTAAAATGGCGTTCTAACCAGGTAATAAAAGCCTGAACTTCAGAGAAGTCATGATCGGGGAAGCGCTCGGCATAGGTCGCAAAGGCTTCAGACTGCTCTAGCAACGCAACACGCATCGCCGCAAAATCCTTCACGGCATCACGCACCTCCTCTAACACTTTAACCAACTCTTGCTGAATACGTGTCAGGCGCAAATGCTCAGTATGGCGATCCACTTCAATAAAAATCAGTGACTCTAAAGAGGCCTCTAACGGCTCAAGCGCCTCAATAACCGCCTTAGCGCCCTGCCTTCGGATTGGCAATTGCATGTTATGAATCGAGTGGATCGAAAGATCTAAGTGATTCAACGCGATGCGTAATGAATCCACCAAAAACGGCATATCGGTTGAACGCACAAACACCACACTATGCAACGACTGCCAGCCATCTTGCTCAAAGCTCGGGTTAAAGACACGGACCTGAGGCGCACGATCATCCGAATCCTCAAAAAAAGACCAAAGGTCCAATATCGCACCCAAGAGATCATCCGAACGCCAAAGTTTCAGATCTCTTTCTGGAAAGTGCCGGAAAAAGTGCTCAACAAAAGCCGTCAAGACTTCAGCACGCTCAGGTTCAAACAGCTCTTGAATATGGGTGATGAGTTGCGTTTTTAGGGCTAGTTTTAGTTCCAGATGACTCAACATAATCCATGACCATCCTTAATAAGTCGGCGCATAAAGTTGAATTGCAGCAGACGGTGGCTTTACGCATAATGCGACAATTCACGAAGCTACCTAAAGCCTAGAGTAAACAGCTCGAATCGCAAGCTCAGGCCCAGACTCGCAAAAGGAATTCCAGCATGCCCTCTCGTGCCGCGCACCCGCCCAGCTCACTGAGCGAACGTCTGGTCGTCGTTGGACTTCTGGCTCTCATTCTTTGGTTACCCATTCCTTTAGGCAGCAACCGGCCTTGGTCTATGGCACTCTTCATGATCCTGATCAGCGCTTTGGCCTTAGCCTGGGGTGCATTCACGCTATTGAACTCCGAGCGGACACGATTCACACGCCGCTCATCCGGGCGCTGGATATTAATCAGCATGCTAAGCTGCTTGCTCCTCACCCAGCTCTGGGGACTCGTGCAGCTCTATCTCAATCCAACACTTCACCTCGGGCGCAGCGTTCATCAACTCTTTCTAGGCCTCAGCTATACACTGCTCTTTGTTCTGACTGTACAAGTGTTTAACACACGTAAGCGCTTAACCCTCTTACTGAGTGTGATCCTCATCAGTGGCACACTTCAGGCTTTTTATGGCTCCATCACCGTACTTTCAGGGGTAGATTGGCTACCCTGGGGACAGGAAAAAAGTCGGAGCAGCGCTTCCGGCAGTTTCGTCAACCGTAATCATCTAGCCGGTTATCTAGCGATGGTTTTGAGCTTAGGCATAGGGCTAATGCTCGCCCTGCGTGATGGCCGTCCATTCAGTTGGCGCAACCTATTGGAGCTACTGCTCGGCCCTAAAGCGCGTTTACGTCTAGCGCTGATCGTCATGGTCATCGGCCTCGTGATGACCCACTCGCGCATGGGCAACACCGCCTTTTTCACCAGTTTAGTGATTATGGGCAGCCTGTTTATTCTGTTCACGCCGGAAAACCGTGGCAGGAACTCATTGATTTTAATCAGCATTATCCTGATCGACATTTTAATCATCAGCCAGTTTTTTGGTTTTGAGCGCTTAAAAAACCGCCTCGCCAACACCGAAGTCAGTATTAGCCAAGAAGCCGGACAGATCGTCCTCAATATTAATGATCTACGCGCGCTAGCCAATGAGCGCATCTATCCCATCATCCAAGCCAACCCCTGGCAGGGTTATGGTGCCGGTAGTTTTGAAGATGTCTTTATCGGCCCCAGTGGACCCGGTTTTGGCAGCCATTTTGATCATGCCCACAACGACTACTTTCAATTTTGGCTGGAATACGGTGCGATCGGCAGCCTGCCTTTAGCGCTGTTTGTACTTCTCGCACTTTTCTGTGCGCTTAAAGCTCTAATACAACGCCAAAGCACCTATACCAGCGGTTTGGGATTTGGCAGTGCGATGGCTATCCTAGCGATTCTGATTCACTCAACGACCGACTTTAATCTGCAAATTCCCGCGAATGCGGCACTATTTACTCTCGCCTGTGCGATGGCCTATCAAGCGGCGTATCTCAACCTAAACAAATCCTCCAAAACACGCAGCCAAGCCCCCTCTTTCTCTCGATAGTATTATTCACAACTAACAATTTCTGAGATGCAGAAACTCTGGGAATATACAACTCTGTGTATTCTGTGCCTGGATCTGTGTGGTAGTGATTTAGGCCTTTTACCCTATCTCAGGGACACTCTTCCTAGATAGAACGAAAACCAAACAGACCGAGGATTTAACCATGCGCAAAACACTCCTAGCCTTAGCTCTGAGTAGTCTACTGGCAAGCGGTACCGCACTGGCGGACCAAGCCTTGCTGGATGCCCTGCAAGCTGAAGGCATCACCCTCACCCAAGAACAGATGGAGTTAGTGCTTGCCGCTGAAGATGCTGAAGCCATTCTGGCGGTGCTTGAATCGATGATTCTGGCCGCAGGTGAAAACGAAGCTCTTGTTGCGGCGATCGTCGCCGCTGCGGTGAAAAGCCACCCAGAGATGTCCGCTGAAATCACGGCCACAGCCATCAACGCAGCCCCGAGCTTAGCCGGCGCCATTTCCGAAACCGTTTTAGCTGCGCAAACACCGGCAGCAGGTCAAGAGTCTGCCGTGAGTGCCGCCCCTGCAGCGGGTGCCTTAGCCGCTGCCGCACCAACACGTTCAGCGCCGTCAGGCGGTGGCAGCAGCACGCCTACACCGGCAAGCCCAAACTAATAGTAATCAACCCTGCTCACACAGCACTCCAAAGAGAGTGCGTGTGAGAAAACACGGATGAAATGATGATGAAGACTAAAATGAAACGCGCCATCCTACTGGCGGTATCGATTGCGGCAGCCAACTCTGCTTGGGCACTCGAACCTGCGAGTTTCAACCTTGGCCCCTTCGCGGCCACACCGACGCTGACACTCACACACAGTTACGATGATAACTTTCGCGCTAACAACGATGCGGAATCCTCTTCGATTTCCCAAATCGAACCCGGTATTTCACTGAGCGCTGAAAGCAATAAAAGCCGGTACATTTTAAGCTATAGTTTTGTACACGATTATTTCCACTCAAAATCCAGCCTGAACAATACGGATCACTTCGTTGCGGCATCAGCCGATTGGGAGTTTGATGTTCGCAATCGCCTCAATGCTTATTACGATTTTGCCAAAACTGAAGATGTCGCCGACACCAATGTGCCAGGTGTCAATGATCGCTTCAGTAATCATAACCTGGGGGCAGGCTATGTATTTGGCGCCCCAAGCGCCCGTATGAACCTTGAATTCGGTGCCGATCATGCGCGTAAGCGTACCGACAATAACGTCAATTTTGATAAAGAGCGGAATACCGATAGCATCAAAGGTATTTTTTACTACCGTGTTGCACCGAAAACTCAGCTCTTGACTGAAGTGCGCCGCGCAGAGTTCGACTATCGCTCCAACAGCGCCCTAGACAGCCATAACATGACCTACCTGGCAGGTGTGCGCTGGGAGGCTACCGCTTTCACCACCGGTACCGCCAAAATCGGTCGTGTGAAAAAAGATTTCAAAGATTCCAGCAAAGCCGACAAGAGCTCTTCCAGCTGGGAAGTCAATGCGATTTGGCAACCTTTGACATACAGCACCTTTAATCTGGGCTTAAATCGTGGAATCGATGAGGGTGACGATGGTGCCGACAGCATTAAAACCACCCGCACCAGTCTGGATTGGACGCATAACTGGAGCAGCTTTATCAGCACTAAGGTCGATTTGAGCCATACCGATAAAGACTACGACAGCATCAATCGCAGCGATACCATCAAAAGTGCAGGGTTCGGCGTGACCTATGATCTGCGTCGTTGGATGGATATCACCTTAGGTTACCAATACACCGATAAAAGCTCCTCATTAGCCAGTGAAAGCTATGATCGCAATATCTATAAACTCCAGCTCAATGTCGCACTCTAAGTATTGGATCGCTTAGGTTGATTGCTTGTCAGGCTTTACAACGCCTGACAAGCAATCCGATTCACCCAAGGTTCAGAGCTTGACCCTTAGTATTCAAGGCATTTGATCTCAGGAGATGTATTCGCAATGCCCTACAAAAAAACTAAAGCCCTGTTACAGCACTTAACCTGGGTTGCCTTTGTTTTTATCTGCTTTTTTTCCACTTTCGCACAGGCCAACACACAGAGTAGCCAATACCGACTTTCCTCCGGCGATGTGATTAAGATCAGCGTCTTTGGCGAACCGGACTTATCACTCGAACGTGTCCGGCTCAACGATGCAGGCGCATTTTCCTACCCTTTTCTAGGTGAGGTACGTGCTCTGAACATGACGGCTTCAGAACTCGAAGCTCAGCTGCGCGCTGGCTTGGAGGGGGATTTTCTTGTCAACCCCAATGTCAGCGTCAGCGTTCTGGAATACCGCGAATTCTTTATTACCGGCGAAGTGCGTAACGCAGGGGGTTATCCCTATCAACCGGGCATGACACTGCGTCAAGCCGTCGCCATGGCAGGTGGACTCACCGAGCGCGCATCACAAAGGCGCATGAGCGTCATTCGGGATGGTGACACAGAACGCCGTCCGGTTTCGGCCAACATGGACACCCAGATCAACCCTGGGGATATTATTCAAATTGATCAGGGCTTTTTTTAAATGATGGATGCACAGCCTAACCTTCCTACCCATGCTCAGCAGTCACCGCAGAATAATTGGCTGAACCAAAAAGCAGAAGAGATCGATCTCGGTGCTTTGTTTGCCACCGTATGGCGACGCAAATGGAGCATCCTAACACTAGTCTCGATTGCCATGATTTTGGCAACGCTTGTTGTTTATTCTATAACACCCATTTTCCGAGCCACCGCAACCCTACTGATTGAACGTCAGGGTGCGAATATCGTCTCCATCGAACAGGTGTATGGTATCGAAGGCTCAGGTAACGAATACCTGCAAACGCAATTTGAATTGCTGAAGTCACGCGGTTTAGCCGAACGTGTTGTGCGCCGTCTGAATCTGCACAATCATTATGAGTTTGATCCAGAGCAAGCCCCACCTCCGCTCATCGATATAAAAGGCTTAATCAATCGTTTAGAGATTACACAACTTCTGAGCGGTAATCTCGCTTCAATGGTTGCAGAGGACGATACTCCAATCAGTCTATCGGAAGAGGATAAAATAGATCGCGCCACACGCAGCTTAATGACACGCATCTCTGTTGAGCAGGTAGGACGCAGTCAGCTTGTCCGCATTCACGTGGACATAGCGGATCGATTTACCGCCGCACAAATTGCGAATGCGATTGCGGAAGGTTTTATCGAAGGCCAATTAGATGCCAGCATGGAGATGTCACTCTCTGCCACCAACTGGATGAATACGCGCCTGACCGAGCTGCGCAGCAACCTACAAAGCGCTGAAGCCAAGCTCCAAGCCTTCCGTGATCAAGAAGGCATCGTTGACGTCGGGGGCATTCTTACAGTCACAGCCTCAGAGCTCAGTTCCACCAGTGATCGTATGGTGGATGCACGCCGTCGCCGTGCGGAAGCAGAAAGCGAGTTCCGCCAAGTGCAGGGCTTAAGCTCACAAGGCTGGGAGCGTATCGCTTCCGTTCCAGCGGTGTTGAGCAACCCACTGATCCAAAGCTTCAAAACCGAAGAAGCCCGCGCTCGTGCCCGAGTAGAAGAGCTTTCAGGCCGTTATGGGCCTAGACATCCAGTGATGGAAGCGGCACAAAGTGATTTAACTGCAGCTCGTGCCAGCCTGCAGGCACAGGTTGAGCAGATTGTTGCCAGTATCGAGCGTAATTACCAACTCGCACTCGCCAACGAACGTGCGCTGCAACGCTCCGTTCAGGAAAATAAAGAACAGATCCAAGATATTTCACGCAAAGAGTTTCAGTTACGTGAACTACAGCGTGAAGTAGATACCAATCGTGCCCTGCACGACACCTTCATGACACGCCTTAAAGAAACCGCGGCCACTACGGATCTGGAAACCGCCAATGCCCGAATCGTTGATCGCGCCGTTGTACCTGGCGGTCCGATTAAACCGAAAAAAGCGCTGATCATTGCCGTAGTCGGTGTTTTGGCCGGTATGCTCGGTGTCGGCCTGGTGCTGCTGCTCAATATTCTAAACAATACCTTTAAGGGCATTGAAGAGATTGAAAACAAACTGAATCTGCCTGTCTTGGGCATCCTGCCACTCATGGGCAAACAGGATCGAAAAGCCATGGCACATATGTTTGCGGAAAGCAAAAATAAAGCCTTTGCCGAGTCCATCCGCACCATTCGAACCAGTCTGTTACTCTCAGATATCAATACTGAGCATAAATCTTACGTCGTCACCTCCTCGATTCCGGGCGAAGGCAAGAGTACCGTAGCCGCTAACCTGGCCTATGCGATGGGACAGATGGAAAAGGTGCTGCTCATCGAAGCCGATATGCGTCGCCCTACCATGGCCAAAAGCTTCGATTTTCCGGTCGGCACACCCGGTTTAGCCAACTTAATCTCCGGCACAGCCCGACTGGAAGACACGATTCAAGAAGTAGATGGTATCTTCATTATGCCTGCAGGCGTTGTGCCACCCAATCCGCTGGAGCTCCTTTCACACGAACGCTTTGCGAACGCCTTGAAGGTGTTAAGCAACCAGTATGATCGCATCGTGATCGACTCGCCTCCGGTGCAGGCAGTGAGTGATGCGCTTGTCATCGCCAAGATGGCGCATAGTGTCATTTATGTGGTGAAGGCAGAATCCACCGCGCGGCCTCTGGCTGTGAATGGTGTCGGCCAGCTGTTACAGAATCGTGCACCGATCAGTGGCGTGGTACTGAACCAAGTAGATATCAAAAAAGCCAAGAAACAAGGCTATAGCTATGGTGGTTATTATGATTACTATGGCTACAGCCAGGGATCTAAGGCTTGAAGGCCTGTAATCCAAATTTTTATGCGGATCGGATCGACTGAAATACTCTCTGATTTGATCTCAGTCGATCACAAAAAAGCCCTGCTCATCTCGATGAACAGGGCTTTACTCATTCAGGGAGATCACAATGATTGATCTACACAACCATCTTTTACCCGGCATAGATGACGGCGCACCCGATATGGAAACCGCTCTTGCTCTAGCGCGTGTAGCGGTAGAAGATGGCATTCATACCCTAGTCTGTACCCCCCACATCCACCCCGGGCGTTACGACAACACTCAAGTGATTATAGAATCCACGCTCTATGATTTTCGCCAAGCCTTAGCACAAGCCTGCATTCCCTTAAAAGTGGATGCAGCAGCCGAAGTCCGCATTTCACCTGAGATCATGCTTTGGATAAAAGCCGGCGAACTGCCTTTTGTCGGGCAATGGCAAGGCAAGCCCGTATTGCTTCTTGAACTACCCCACTCCGGCGTTCCACTTGGCAGTGACAAACTCACCTTGTGGCTACTCAAGCAGGGGGTCGTGCCGATGATCGCTCATCCCGAACGCAATAAGGGCATCCTACAATGCATCAGCCGCTTAAAGCCTTTTATTGATCAAGGCTGCTTACTGCAGGTGACCGCCGGCTCAATAGCAGGAAAATTTGGCGAGAAGGTTGAAGCGCTCGCGATAAAGCTACTTCAAGAGGAGAGAATTCATATCTTGGCCAGTGACGCACATAACCTAGAGCATCGTCCGCCTAAACTCAGCGTGGCACGTGAAACGACAGAGGCCCTCACCTCTGCCGCCTATTTCCAACGCCTGGTTGAAGAGAACCCACGAAAAATGATCTCAGGCTAATTTTAATCGAGAGAGGTTAACGCTAGCAGGCTTCAGCAGATCGACGATTGCAGACTCTGCTCTGTATCCACTCACCACTTCATTTAACAAGTTGCGTAATTGTGGATGGTCTAGGTTGTCCATTGCTTGCTGTAAACGTGATAAGACTTCTTGGAGCATAGGCCAGCTCAACATCTCTTCACTGGCACACATAATCATAGGGTGATCCGTTTGCTTCACAACCCCGCCGATTAGCAGCTCCTCGTAGGTTTTCTCACCGGGGCGCAACCCTGTAAAAACAATCTCGATGTCTCCATTAGGATTCTTTTCATCACGCACTTCACAACCCGCCAGCTGGATCATTTTGCGCGCTAAATCAACAATTTTAACGGGCTCACCCATATCCAAAACAAATACGTCACCACTCGATCCCATTGAGCCTGCTTGAATCACCAACTCAGCCGCTTCAGGGATGGTCATAAAATAGCGCGTAATCTCAGGATGCGTGACCGTAATAGGGCCACCCGCTTTGATCTGTTTGCGAAACAAGGGAATGACGGAACCGGAAGATCCTAATACATTGCCAAAACGCACCATCGCAAAGCGGATAGCGTTCCCCTTTTTCAACTCACGTTCACTTAACGCCTGCAAAACCATTTCTGCCAGGCGTTTACTCGCTCCCATAGTATTTGTAGGACGAACCGCTTTATCCGTTGAAATCAAAACAAAGTTCTTCACACCACAACGGATCGCTGCCTCGGCTGTATTCAAAGTGCCAAACACATTGTTTTTTAAACCGGCAACCATGTTGTATTCAACCAAAGGCACATGCTTATAAGCGGCCGCATGATAAATGGTTTCTACACCGTAGCGCTGCATCACCGACTGCAGATGCTCTGCATCCTGCACACTGCCCAAAATAGGGATAAGCTGCACATCACTTTCACCGGCCAAAATCGCTTGGCGCAGTTCAAACTCTATGCTGTAGAGCGCAAACTCAGATAACTCAAACAAAATTAAAGTACTGGGTTTGTGTTTGATGATTTGACGGCAAAGTTCCGACCCAATCGATCCGCCTGCACCCGTGACCATCACCACTTGATTCAACACACAGCGGTTGAGTAGCTCTTCTCGTGGAGCGACCGGATCACGGCCTAATAAATCCGCAATATCCACTTCACGAATATCACTAAAGGACACCTTACCTGAGATGATTTCATCTACGCCCGGAATAGTTGAGACACGCACAGGATAAGGCTCTAACCAATCCACAATTTCACGACGTTTACTAATGCCGATCGAAGGAATCGCTAGATAAACATCCGTGACATTATACTTAGCTAAGAGATCTGAGAATTGCTCACGTGAGAAAACACGTGCCGCCGAAATAATCTGCCCTTGAAGATCCTTATCATCATCGACAAAACCCACAACATAAACTTCAGGAATCTTCATAATGGCTTGAAACAATTGACGACCCGCTGAACCTGCACCAAAAATCACCACTTTTTTACGTTGCGATTTAATCGCTCGGGACGTGTTATGCATAAATAATAAACGGCGTGCAAAAAAGCGCGTCACCGCAATCATCAGCAAGGCCAGCAACCAAGTAATCACTATAGCAGAACGTGGGTAGGCAAGATCGAGCATAAAAATAGCAGCGGTCCAGAGCGTAAAGACCGCTGCAACAGAAAAGAAAACTGTATTAGCAAATTTAATACCAATATAACGGATTACCGCTCGATATAAACCCTGGGTGATAAACACAGGAATGGCGAGCACAGGCAGTAATAACACAGCCCAGATATAATCCCCTAAAGGCCAGAACCAATCTCCCATCCGAATCGAGACAGCTAAACTTGCCGCACCCAAAAGAATCACCACATCCGCACATACGGAAATCCAGCGTTTGTGTACGCGTGGTAAATTTAAGAGAAAGGCGGGTATGCTCATAATATGTACTGCCGAGAGATCATCCGTTGAAAATTCACCTATAGGGCGCAGTAATAAACCTATAGGCTAAAGGGCCTTCTCACAATCTACTCTTATAATTAATCAGTAAGAGAGAGTAACAAAAAGGCTTTGTTTTTCATGGAGATAAATAACGCGAAAGGAAAAATCAATAAAAACTACTGAACAATCTCTACTTCTGGTTTACACGATATAACCCTACACGAATCGGTGTAATTCCTAAGCGTGCACAGGTGGATTGGACATATTCACGCCAATAAGGCCAAACATGATAACCGACATGCTCTTCTGAAAATGCATCGAGAGCGAAACGCTCCAACTCTACTGAGGAGCGGTAAAGCGCATTTAGAGTTGCTTGAATTTCAACCACAGGTGAGCTTTCAATCTCTGGCTGTACTAAGCGCACACCGGCTGCATAGAAAAAATTGTACTCCCACCAGTTCTGACCATCCTCCTGTAAGCGAATCTCCTTGATTTTACCCACGCCATGAAATGCCTGCACTTCAAGATTTAGGCTCTGCAACTCCAAAAGCTCAATGTCATCCGCAAGGCTCAGACTACTGTTTCTTAATCTAACTTCACGGATAGCTAACGCGTTAATCGCTTGATCTAATGAAGTCATCAAGCCACCTTTTCCCATTGAGCAGGGTTGCGCCGATCAATCACATTCTTTCCGAGAACAATCGCATGTGCAGGCGTACACTCCTTTTCATCTGTTTTCCAGTTCGTGGTAGCAAATGAGTGAACTGGCTTAATGTGATCGACAGATGAAGCCTCAGAATGCAGCTCAATCCTAGGTTCAAGACCCAAAGCAAAGCAAATGTCTGATAAAGATGCCAAAGTCATGTTACGGGAACCTTTAAGCATCTGACTGATATAGGCACGCGACTTACCCAACCGCCGCGCAAGCTCTACTTTACTTACGGACAAATCTTCCATCTGTACCAACAAATCTTCGGTGACATTGTAAATAAGCTCTTCACGTGCATAGGCTCGCGCATCAGCTCGATTAAACTCATATCCAGTCTTAAAAAACAAATCTTTAGCGCTCATCTCCGTCCACCTCAATACGTATCCAATTGTGGGCGACTCTGTCCACATCTTTAGCTTTTAACTTTTGATAGTCCTTAAATACATAATGACTTATAAACCATGTATCAGGATGGCATTCTGACTGCCAACAGTAGCCTCTTATAGGCATTCGTTTAAATGCAAAAAAGTAACCTGCAGACTTACCGTTACGTTTTTTTGGCAGCTCACCCTCTTTTGGAAAGTTCTCACGACTCACTCTATGACCGTCTGCAAGACGCTGTATTTGCTGAGCCATTCCACGCTTAAAGGTCTGAAGCTTTCGAGCCTCGACATGGCGCAAAGCTTCGAAAAAACTTTCTAGCGCACCGACACAATGAACAACTCGGTACCTCTTACCTTCTACCTCATCCTTGATGTTATCATTCACAAGAGCACCTTGTTAATATATATATTAGCACGCAAGGCAAAAAGTTCTGTCTTTAATTCAGTTACCAGATGACCAGACATCTCATTCGTTCAAAGGAAGTCACCATCATACCCAACCTGAAGGCCGGGTAAGGTTTCGCGGAGTTTATTGGCTAACACGCTTTTCGCTTGTGTATCACCATGTACCAAGCGCACAAACTTTGGAGGGCGACGCATGCGCTTAACAAAATTGATGAGATCTTGCTGATCCGCATGCGCGGAATAACCGCTGAGATGGTGTACCTGAGCATTGATCGGGTAACGCTGCCCATCTAACTCCACGTACCCTTGGGGATAACGCTGTTTATTGCCATAACGCTGGATCGCCCAACCATTGGTGCCTGGGCTTTGATAACCACAAAAAATAATATCCGTGCGCGGATCGCCCAGCAGAGCCTTAAGATAAGCGACAATCCTGCCGCCGGTACACATTCCGCTTGCCGCAATCACAATCGTTGGCCGTGCCGTACGTTGCAAATACTCCACCACCTGCTGATGGCTTTGAGTATCACTAATCGTCGTCAACTGCTCAAAGGCTAAAGGATGACGGCCTTGGGCTAATTTACGCTGCGCCTCCGCATCCCACAGGGGTTTGAGTTCACGATAAATACGCGTCACTTCATTCGCCATCGGCGAATCCACCAGCACCTCGATATTTTCCCAATCACCACCATGCTGATGGATAATCTGCTCAAACTCATACAAAAGCGCCTGAGTGCGTCCAAGGCTGAACGCCGGAATCAACACCACACCGCGATCCCGCACACAATGTTCAATTACCGCTTTTAAAGCTTGCGTGCGAAAACGTCGACCTTGATGCAAGCGATTGCCATAGGTGCTCTCTAACACCAAAAGATCACAGGCATAGGCAGGTTTGAGGTTGGGCAATAGCGGTGAATAGGGCGCACCCAGATCCCCTGAAAAGATCACCCGCTTCACCTGGCCGATTTGCCCACCTTGCTGATACGGCTGAGGCTGCGCAAGATCCACCTCGATATAAGCTGAGCCGAGAATGTGCCCGGCTCGTTTAAACTTGAGCTTGACCTGCTCATCCAGCCGATGCCACACACCAAAGGGCAGCGGCACCATCAGGCTTTTAATCTTATCGATCAGCAGCGTAATCAAGCGTCGATCCTGTGTTACCCCCAAACGCACCGCATCTTCGAGCATCAGCGGCAAAAGCTTCGCCGTGGCGTCTGTACAGATAATCGGCCCGGTAAAACCCGCCATTAGCAGATAAGGAATGCGCCCGATATGGTCGATATGCGCATGAGTGACGAGCAAGGCTTGCACCTGGCTGAGATCAAAATCAATGTTCAATACTTTGGCATTGGCCGTATCACCATGCGATGACTGTTCCGCACCCTGAAATAAACCGCAATCCACTAAAAATGATTTACCCGGCGCATACACCAACTCATGGCATGAGCCTGTCACCCCTTCACTTCCACCATGTGAGATTAAAGATAACATCCTGTTCTCCTTAAATTATCTAATTTTTCAGCGGTATCAAACTCACTTTTTTAAATCACGCAAGCAACACACTAGCTCATGAACGTAGGTACTGGGATTATCCGAACCGGTTCTCTCGCTTTCCTCCAACGCACGCCTAGCGTTATTAATCGCAAAATCAATCTGATCGATAAGCTCTTGAAACACTGTTTTCAGTCCCTTTTCATAATGTGGCATGTAAACTTTCAAGTTACGGAGAACCTGTTGACCGACACTAGCTTTAGGTGTTGCCGTAAAGGGTTGAGTGGTGTACTCGAAATGTAAGAGTATCCAGTATTCAAAACTGGGAACTGAAGGTATTGCAAAGAAGGTGTCTTGAGGTGATGCCGAGGCCAATGCACTCAACGCTCGATGGATCTGCTCCACTATCACCACGCACCTCAACATTCACAGTGCTCAACCCATAATAATTTCGCGCACCCATAAAATAGTGAGGCTCTGTTTTTTCACCCTCACAGACAATCAGAATTTTTTCATAAGCTGCACGTTTAGGCTGGCCACGCCGCAACTGTTTAGCACTTTTCGGTTTTCTTTGTTTGTGAAACAGGTTATCCGTGCCCATGTCATATCCTTAACTTTTGCTTTTCATCTTCTTGATGAACGGCAGTGCGCCATAACGTCCAGATAGGTAAGCAAGTTCCAGATTTTCGCGGCTCTTTCTTGGACTGAAGTCTGTCAGAGGGTAGATTTGAGAGGACTGTGCAGCGTTTTTCTCACAAAACCAAATTTGATCTCGACGGAAAACATCCTGATTCAAAATCGACGTTTCATGTGTGGTAAAGATCAGCTGAGCATTTTTGGGATTTGTTTCGCTGTTATGGAATAACTCGACTAAATAGCGTACCAATAACGGATGAAGATTATCGTGGAGTTCATCAATAAACAGAACATAACCGTTTTTGAGCGCATCCAACCAAGGGCCTGCAAAGGAAAATAGCTTTTGCGTACCCTCTGATTCATCATCGAAATTGAAGATCACAGGCTTTCCTTCACTGTCTTTGTGTACTGTTTTGATCTCAAAGCGATGTTTATCTTTCAATTCATCGGCAATGACTACACGTAGAGATTCAGGAATATCCTCAGGCAGCTGGTTAACATCAAAAGCTTGAGCTTCAACCAAGACATCATCAATTTGCAGGTCTGCAGCATGCAGAAAACCCATCACACGTGGCTTATCTTCCTTCTCACACAGAGACGCGCTGAATTCAGGCCCCCAGCCACCGATTCCGGCCATGCGTAAAGTAGATTTAAACCAGTCAAATAAAGGTTTTAACTGTTTACTATTGAGTTGTACAGCGGTTGACAAAAACAACGCATTATCGCGCGTCGATTTTTGCCAAAGTTGTTTTTCACCTAGTAAATTACTGCCTAACTCCCACTCGTGGCACTGCTTGTCATCATTCCATGAACGGTTAAACCAACGCTGGGCACGTCCCTTGGGGTATGCCAGCAACCACTCATCGTGAATACGAGACGCTGTAGCAGAAAAACCGTACTGGTAACGTACATTCTCTACTAAAAAAGTGACTTCGAACTCGCTGGGTTGGAGGCGACTTTTAGGACATAACCGAAAAGGCACTACCGGCAAGGGATCACCGTGCTGACGAGCTGTAGATGACTCTAAGACGATTCGTTGTAACGTTCGCAAAGCCAGTAAAAAATTAGACTTTCCACTGGCATTCGGACCATAAATTGCAGATGAACGCAGTAACTCGAACCGACTGGGCGCATCGATCACAAAACTGTTGGAGTCGACCAACTCATCACCACTACTCTTCATCAGACTAAATGTTTGCGTAGTGTGGATCGAGCGATAGTTAGTTACAGACACCTCGATTAGCATCAGTTTTCACCTTTGAACGTAGTTTATTGTGCGTGCGTAGATGAAAATAGCATGAAAAATTAGCTAATGGCTAATTTAAACTTGGTTTTTGACAATTTTTGCCAGAAAGTTAGATTTATTAAGCCTGAAAAACAAAGCGCGAGTTCTCTTACGTTTCAACAAATGAATTTTTCATGCGTACTCCTTCCATGGAGTGGGTAGGTCACGTATTTAACTTCCAAGGTTCAACCCCGAGCTGACATCACCTGCTTCAGTACTTCACAGGTTTTATCGATTTCAGCCTGTGTCAAAGTTGGGTGGACTAAAAACATCAGACTCGTGTCGCCCAGTTCATGCGCGACCGGCAGAGGCTTTCCAGGTCGCCAACCCGTGCCATCGAAAGCCTTTTCAAGATACACCTCTGAGCAGGAACCCGAGAAGCAGGGTACGCCACGCTCGTTGATCTGTTGCATAATCTGGTCGCGCTCTTGTGCACAGCCCTCTACAAACAGATAACACTTATAGGCCGCATGTTCGATGTCAGCGGGCAACTCGGGCACACGTAAACCCGATAGATCCTTGGCCGTGTTCCAAATTTGTTGCGCATAGCTTAAACGCGTTGCGTGCCATTGCGGCATATGCTTCAGCTGAATCCGGCCTATCACCGCTTGCATCTCCGTTATGCGCCAATTGGTACCGAAAGATTCATGTAACCAACGAAACCCCGGCGGATGCTCACGTTCATAAACGGCCTCCCAAGCTTTACCATGATCCTTAAAAGACCACATCTTTGACCAGAGCTGCTTATCCTGAGTGGTGACCATCCCCCCCTCACCGCCAGTCGTCATAATCTTATCCTGACAAAATGACCAGCAGCCAACATGGCCGATGGAACCCACCGCCCGCCCTTTATAACGTGCACCATGAGCCTGCGCACAATCCTCAATGACAAACAGATCATGCGCTTGTGCCAGTGCCATAATCGGGTCCATATCACAGGGCCAACCGGCAAGGTGCACGCAAACAACGGCTCGGGTACGCGGTGTAATCACCGCCGCTATGGAAGCAGCGGTAATGTTCTGGTTGTCGGCATCCACATCGGCAAACACCGGCACGGCACCGGCATTCACAATACTGGAAACCGATGCCAAGAAGGTACGCGAGGTCACAATCACCTCATCCCCAGCTCCCACACCCAGCGCATTCAACGCTAGATCCAACGCCACCGTGCCGTTGGCAAGCGCAATGGCATACTCAGTGCCGACATACTCGGCAAACTCACGTTCAAACTGTCGCCCTTCCTGTCCAGTCCAATAATTGACTTTGTTGGAAAGCAAAACATCGCGCACAGCATTAGCCTCTTCCTCGGTGAAAGAGGGCCAGGGAGAGAAAGGACTGTTTAGCATGATTTACCCAAAGAAAAATGAAGAGTTAGCACCCGGAACTTTCTTCCCGACGGTGATGAGGCAGTTGCCAGGCAGGCAGCACGATGCGCGGCAGGCGCATACGCTCACATTGCGACGCGAGAAACTCACGCCAGTATGGCCAAACATGAAGACTGGCATTTTGAGTGGCGAAATCATCAATACACGTTTGGGATATCTCTTGTTCAAGTGCATATTCAGCGATGAACTCCGCCTCAATATTCGCCACTACGCTTGGCGAGCCCTGCTCATCCATAGATCGCTCTGCAATCGGGTTGACCCAACGCACACCAAAACGCACAAACACACGCACCAGCTTCCCATTACCTTCAAGGTCGGCAATCACGGTTTGCCTTACTACGTGCATCTGCTGAACATTCAACGCTTCCTGTTCACCCAAATATTTAGGATCAAACTCATCATGGCAATGAGCAAAGCTATCCCGAAGATATACGTCCTGCAGCCTCAGGCTATCAATAGCTTTTTGAAGGGTGTGTGAGATGGTCATGCGTATTCCCTTACCACCTCATGGTTAGAAGACGACACAACATGCAACCTGGGTCTTTGCTTGAGGCATGTAACATCGCTACCCCTCGCTGGAACAGAAAGCATCTGCCACAACACCCCAGGCTTGGCAGGTGCCACGCCTGCTTCGGCAGCAAGAATAGCAAAAGCCTCTGGCAAGGCATCCGCTATACGCAGCAGCTTATCCATGGCCTCAGACTGACTCACATCGTCACTTTCGTACTTTGAGAAAGCAACCGGGCCACCGCCAAAAACTCTTGCGGCTTCACCCTGATTAATTCCAAGACGCTCTCGAAGCAAGCGCACTTGCGCCCCCGTAAGCAGACCATCTACCTCTTTCTTGAAGGCAACCATCAAGCGCTTGTTTGCACGTAACTCTGCAGGTCCAACTTGTTCGGACCCACAACAATCACATATGGATAGATGACTTTCGATCTGCCTGATAACGCCACGGTATTCCACTGGAACCATCTCGACCTGCGGAGCTAATAAACCCTCACCGCAAATTGGGCATAGAGCTGATTTGATCATGACTAACCTCGATCTTCCGGCAAATGACAGGATACCAACAGTATTACAGTACCGCTTTTAGCGATCGCAAATTTGATATAGTACTCAACCGGTAACTCTTTGTACGCATGAGGTATCCATTCCATCTTAGTTAATATGTACGCATCACAAGCCGCCCAAGGGCCAGTCGGCCGCTGCTGACACCATTCAGAGTTTCTGTAACGTCCATGCTGCAGCGCCTCTTTCAACAGTACAGCTACATCATCTCCGTCTAAAGCATACCTCTGTAGATCATTTATACACTTGCGCGTCCAAGCACGTGTATGTGACTCACCTTGGTGTAACAGAGCCAAAACATGGGCAGGCTCATACAATGGACCGCCTGCAATAGTGCGGGTGATTCCTTCTAATGGCGGCACCCCAGCATAAGCGCTCACGTTTGTTTGATTATTTACCATTATGGTAATCCAAGCAAGTAGAGTTCCTTATCCACTACAGCAGGTCGGCCACACCACATCTGAAGGAATGGTGAGCGATTCAAATCACCTTAGCTGGCACACCCACCGCTGTTACGCTATCGGGCAGATCAGTGACGACCGCAGCACCGGCACCCACGGTCACCCCCTGGCCAATCTTGACCAACTGTTTCACGGAAGTTCCAATGCCAATCCAGCTTTGCGCACCTATCCGGACACCCCCGGCCAAACGCACACCGGGGCTAATATGAGAACAGTCACCCACGCTGCAGTCGTGGTCAATGCTACAACCCGTGTTGAGAATTACACCATCACCTATCTGCGATGAAACATTCACTACCACACCCGGCATCACGACTGTGCCTGTACCCAGGTTAGCGTATTGACTGATAACCGCAGAAGGATGCACTAAAGTCACCACAGGAGCCCCTATTTCAGACAGCCAGCACAGCTTTTCAGCTCGAATGGCATTATTGCCGATCGCAATAATCACTCCGGTGAAAGTATCCACGCACTCGACCAACGTTTGGCTATTGCCCGCTACCGCCCAATGGCCATTAGCGGAGACATTAGGCCAGGCGTCATCGAAGAAAACGACTTCATTCCAGCCGCAACACTCAGCGATATCGGCAACCACCTTTCCATGGCCACTGGCCCCTAAAATAGCTAAACGCTTCATGAACGCTCGCTTCCCGTAAATTTTGCCATGGTTGCTTCACCCTCAGCCGAAATACCCTCTCTAACCAGAACTTTCTTAATCGTTAGATAGATAATCTTAAGATCCAGCCAGAAAGAGCGATGATCTACATACCAGACATCCAGCTTAAACTTCTCGTCCCAAGAGATGGCATTACGGCCATTCACCTGTGCCCAACCCGTTACCCCTGGGCGAACATCATGGCGGCGATATTGTTCATTAGAGTAAAGCGGTAAATACTCCATGAGCAAAGGTCGAGGGCCCACAAGGCTCATGTCGCCTTTGAGTACATTCCAAAGCTCCGGCAGTTCATCCAGACTGGAGGAGCGTAAGAAAGCACCAAAAGGGGTCATGCGTTCGGAATCCGGCAGCGGGTTGCCGTCCTTATCTATGGCGTCACGCATGGTGCGGAATTTAATCATTTCAAAAGGCTTGCCATCTTTACCGGGGCGCACTTGGCGGAAGAGAACTGGCGAACCCAGCTTGCGGCGGATCTGAAAAGCGACCCAAACGATTACAGGCGCAAGCAGCAACAAGCCAATAGTTGAAGCGATAATATCGAAAAAACGTTTAAACATGAGAGGATGAATCCGCATCAGAATTAGGTGGGTGGATATGTCTATTTAATCCTTTTGTTTCAATCACAGGTTAGCGATACCCCTGCGGGTTATTAGACTGCCAGCGCCAAGCATCTTCACACATCCGATCAATACCCAATTGCGCTTTCCAGCCCAACACCTCAAACGCATAATCCGGGTCGGCATAACATTGCGCCACATCACCCGGCCTGCGCGCCACAATCTCATAGGGCACAGCTTTGCCCGAAGCTTGTTCAAAGGCGCGCACCATTTCCAACACCGAATAGCCGTGCCCCGTGCCTAAATTCAGGGTTAGCAGGCCTGGTGATTGCATGAGCTTCCGCAAGGCCGCAACATGCCCTTTAGCCAAATCCACCACATGAATATAATCGCGCACGCCCGTACCATCGACCGTCGCGTAATCGCCGCCAAATACCGATAACTTCTCGCGCAATCCCACCGCCACTTGCGATACAAACGGCATCAGGTTATTTGGAATGCCATTCGGATCTTCACCAATCAAACCCGATTCATGCGCACCCACCGGATTAAAATAACGCAACAAACCAATCGACCAGGCCTGGTCACTGGCATAGACATCGCGCAAAATATTTTCCACCATCAATTTCGATGCGCCATAGGGATTGGTGGTTGATAACGGAAAATCCTCTTTAATCGGCACACTCGCCGGATCGCCATAGACCGTCGCCGATGAGCTAAACACCATGCGCTTGCAATTAAACTCCGCCATTACCTCAAACAAAGCCACCGATCCCGACACATTGTTATCGTAATAGCGCAAAGGTATCGCTACCGATTCACCCACTGCCTTGAGCCCAGCAAAATGAATCACCGCCTCAATATCAAACCGTGGAAACACCGACCGCAACAGCTCACGGTCACGAATATCGCCCTCGATAAACTTGATCGGCTTCCCAGCAATCTGCTCTGCACGCTTAAGCGATTCCAATGATGAATTAGACAAATTGTCCAATACCATCAAATCAAACCCCGCCGCCAACAACTCCAAACACGTATGCGACCCAATATAGCCAGCACCACCGGTTACTAAAATCATTTCGTGCCCTTTTCAATCTCATTTGCCATCGTAAAGCACAAACTACCCAAGTCCCATAATCTCTAACATCCGTGCATTGACTTTATGCACATCAAATTTCTCTTCCGCCATTTTGCGTGAAGCCAAGCCCATCGGTTCAATTTGATCGGGGTTTTCAATAAACCAAATCATTTTTTTAGCTAAGGCATCAACATCAAACGCCGGGACAAAAAAACCATTATCACCCTCAACCACCGTTTCCCGACAACCTGGTACATCAGTCGTTAAAATGGGGCGACCAATCGCCATCGCTTCTTGACTAGAACGAGGCACACCTTCTCGATAAGAAGGCAAAACAAAAACGGAACTGGCCGCTATCCATTCAGCCACATTACTCACCTGACCAGGATAAACAATCACGTCACGCTTTATATAACCCTGCAATTGCGCATCAGACAAGGCATTCGGGCTGGTGGTATCGGTACTGCCCAACACCACAAACTCAGCATCAAGATAGGTCTGCTTAACAAGATCTGCCGCCGCTAAAAAATCAAAGATACCTTTCTCTTTCAACAAACGACCAATAAACAAAAACCGTACCTTATCTAACATAGGTTTTTGATAGGGATAATCTTCCAAACTTAATCCAATACCGCCTAAGACCGCGACATCATTGGCTTTTAGCCGGTGTTTAACCAACAACTCATCACGATCATCAGGGTTCAAAAAAACTAAGTCTGTCGAAGCGGGAAAGGCAATCCGATAAAGCAGTAATTGAATCTGTTGAATCAGCTTGGTTTTAAACGCTTTGCCCTCTGGTTGTTCAGTAAAGGCAAAACCCAAACCTTCAAGCATGGCAATACGCTTGGGCACCCTCGCCCATTTAGCAGCAAGAGTGCCATAAATAACTGGCTTAACAAAATAAGAAAAAACAATATCGGGCTGAATAGACATCAACTGCTTTTTTAACGCAAACATCATCTTTAAATCCGCAAACGGATTTAAACCAGAGCGCGACAATTGGTAATCAACCGGCACACCACCCCAGTCAGTAAGTTGTTTTTTTTGGTCAGACGTATAGTCAATTGCAAACGCAAAAACCTGATGCCCATCAGACAACAATTTTTGAATTATAGGGCCACGAAAACCTAGAATTGAACTGGCAACAGTGCCGATGATCACGATTTTCATAATAAATTATTTTATATAGTTTTTTAATAAATTAGTAATGGGCCTTTCGAAAAAAAAGTATAAAAGAACCCCCAAGATTACTGTGAAAGTAACAGATGATATAATGAAAACATCTGCATTATTAAAAATAAAATAAAATTTAAAAATAATCGGCAAAGAAAAAACTTGAATTAGATAAATACTATAAGATGCATTGCCAAGTAAATTAAAAAATCTATTCCTAAATTGATACAAATTAAGACATGACAAAACAATTAAAAAAGATGGCAAGCCCCACTTTAAAAACCTTGGAAGCTCTTCAATAAACTGTATGACGTGAGATAAATATAGAAATAAAACACCGATTATAAACATAAAAATGGACAAATAATTTTTTAATGAGAAATTTTTATATATATAAGCTATGAGCATACCAAAAATAAACTCTAAGAATGTAGCTGAAATAAAAAAAGAAAAAAATAATAAAATTAAAATTAAAAAATAAAATCTATATCTTTCATTTTGAAAAAAAGTGATAAAGCAAATATTGTATAAAATAAAACCTCATACTCTAGTGTCCAGCCAAGATAAACAACAGGATAATCATAGGAAAAAAATGTGGAATAAAGAAAAGTGAGGTGAGTAAATAAAATAAATCATATTCATTTCTTAACAGCAACACAATAAAGAAAAGAAAAGTCAATAACCAATAAAGTGGAATAATTCGAACAACCCTTGAAGAGACAAAAGATTTTATTGTTTGTGGTTTATTAATGTGAATATACATCATTATAAAACTAGAAATAACGAAGAAAAGGTCAACACCAAAAGAACCAACACCTTTAAAAATCATAAAAAAAATATCGAATGTGAATTATCAATTGATAACTCGACTGCATGAAAAAAACAACAAAAACGGCTGCAATTCCACGAAGAATTTGAATATTATGTATAATCATAAAGGTTTAACTCTCTTGTAAACAACAAAAATGGCAATTGCAATAAAAACCCAGAAAATAGGAGATCTAGCACCAAAAGTTGAAAAGCCATAAATTAATGGTGAAAGGTAAATAAACTTTTCAGCAAAAGAAAGCTTAAAGAAAATTTTCAGTATAAAATGCAAGAAAATATAAAAACCAATCAAACCATAATAAAAAAATATTCCAGCCCATGTTGAATGGATTTCATGGGTTGAATTGAAACGAAAATCAGCACCTTGCCCGGCACCAAAAAAAAGATATTGATAATAATCTGCAAAACGATCATAACCCCTATCAGAAAGTTGCTGATCAGTATCTGTGGTTACAAAGCGATCCATCAAGTACTGGGTCTGCTCCAGCCCACTGATTGTATATATAAAATAAGATGTAAAAAATAAGCCCAAAATCATTCCAAAAAGTTTAGTCGACACCGATCCAAAGTAATCTTTATTTAAAATAATCAAACCTAACAGCATAGGAAGCAGGCCAACTAAAGCTGATCGAGAAGCAGAAGATAAAATGATAAATACGAGCATAATAGATGCGCTTGCAACATAAATAATCTTAATCTTATAAACGCTAGATAATAGAAAAAAAGAAGCCGCTACGCATAATGCCCAAAAAGCCATCTGATTAGGATCATTAAAAAATGCATTAAATCTTGGAAAAAAATCAAAGCGTCCTATCTCAAGTAAAGTTAAACTAAAAAGCAAAGCCAAACCGGCATACAAGGAAAATATGATTGGTTTAAAATTAGATTCGTTCTTAGCCAAAGAAAACAATACAAAAACCAAAGTTAACAAACCAAACAAAAAATATAAAATTGAAAAAATAAACGAAATGTGAAAATTTATTACGGCGAAAAATATATTAACAAATAAAGCATATAGAAAGAACAAAATTACGGGCTTAACATACTTATATGAAAAGATTGAATATATATTCCGCTGATCAGCAAATAAAAAATATGAAAAAATTAATATCAGCAATAAATGTGAAGGTTGCGGTACCCCGCTTTTAAAAACATAAAATTGCGATGCAGAAATAGCTAAAAACCATAAAATAAATTTCATTTAGTTATAATATCCACTACAGATTGATAATAACTATTCTCAGAACTTTCTTGTGAACGTTTCTTTAATAAAATATTTTGCTTATTAAATAAAAAAAACATCCTAACTAAAAGAGATTTTATAAATAATTTAAAACGCTCTTTCACTGAATAGAAAAAAGGCAATAAACCTCTTTCATATAAATCTGCAATGCATTGACGTTGTTGATAGTAGCCTCTCAACATCTTAGCAAGACTGACATTTTGATCTTCTCGATAACAGTAAAGCGGCTCTTCGATAAAGTAAACTTTTAAATCATTTTTTAATTTAGCATCAATCCATAACTGAAAATCTTCAGCTTGTATAATTGCTTCATTATATGGATTACGTTCAAACCATTCTTTTCTTACCATAATACTGGCATGAATAATACCAGCGCGACCTGCCACTACATCTAACAATGATGGACAATATGAATTAGGTGTAGATCTTGTACCTATAACATTATTATTAGAATCAATTGCAATAATGCCTGTTGAAACCAAATCAATATCAGGATTTTGAATAAGAACGTTGTATTGTTTTTCAAATTTATCTGGCAAAATTAAATCATCTGCATCCATTCTCGCAATAATGTCATATTTCGATAATCTAATAATTTCATTTAAGCGTGCTGGAAGCTTCTTATTTAAACCATCAGAATAAACACGAACTTTATCCGATTCATATTTTTTCGCTATTGCTAATGAGTTGTCTGTAGAACCATCATCTATGATTATTAATTCCCAATCAGTGAATGTTTGCGCAATAATTGACTCAATAGCATCTTCTAAGAACTCAGCCGCATTGTATACAGGTATACCTATGCTAACCTTCATCAATTAAATCCTCAATCAAATCTAAATAAACACCTAATATTTTTTCTTGCGAGAAATTACTCTTAATATATTCAAAAGAAAAATTCATATCAAAACTTTCTTCTTCAATTTCAATAAATTTAGTTACCGCATCAGATAAGTCATTATATGAATAAACTAAACCTGCTTTAGAATCTCTAGTTAGTAATGGACCTGCTCCCGGGCTATCCGAAACAAGTACCTTTAGCTTCAAAGATATTGCCTGAAGTAAAACATTTGGCAATCCTTCATAAAGTGAAGGCATTAAAAAGACATTTCCTCGGGATAGATATTTAAATGGATTTTTTTGATAACCTACAAATAGAACCTGCTCCGATAATCCAGATGCCTCTACTTTTTCTACTAAATTTGCTTTTTCAATTCCATCACCAACTATAACGTATCCATAGTGCAAACCATTTTTTTTTAAAAGATTTAATAAATCTATCCCAAACTTAAAATTCTTTACTTTAGAAAATCTACCGACAGACAGAATTAACTTAGAGTCATATAAATCAAAAAAAGCTTTTTCACGATCTGACAGCGGCTCACTTGACAACCTATAAATATTATCAATATCAACAGGGTTCCCAACCACACTAATTTTTTTTTCAGATACACCTATTTGGCTAACCAATTCCTGCTTCATAAGATGTGAGAGTGCTATAACTTGATCTGATTTTTTATAAAGCCTTCGCACAAAATAGTTCTTAATTTTATCTTTTAAAGTCTTTTCATAAAAATATTCAGCACTTGGTGTATTTGCCTCTCTTATAACAAGCTTAAATTCATTTTTGGTAAAATAACGCCCGATTATAGAGTACAAATTACACTCTTTAAGAGTACTGATTAAAACATCACGCCTAGATTTTCTTAAATAACTAATTAAAGGAAAGATAGAATTTGAAAGACTACAATCAAGTGAAACCACCCTTATACTATCATTAAGTCTTTCAATTAAAGGCCCTTCATGCCTTGTAACGATAAATTCGACCAAATAATTATTTACGACTAGATGATTACCTAAAGTCACCATAACGTGCTCTGCACCACCTGGATTAAAATCAGGCATGAAAATAGAAACTTTTTTAGTTAACATATTTACTGTTGTTTAAAAAATGGCTTATCAAATATAGTCTATAAAAAAACCATAACGTATGCTGCCAGCGCCTCTCTCGTTTCCTAAAAAGAACAACCCAATTAAGGCACATATTCGCAATTTTTTTTCCATCCCAAAAAATACATGATTTAATCTCACGGCACATAAAATCTATATTTTCTAATACAACTGTATTTAAATCATACGTAAACCCATATTTACCAAGCGCATCGGAATCGAGGCAGATTCGTTCTTTGAGGATTTTGCGGAGGATGAGTTTGTTTTTTAGGGTTTTGCGGTCGAATAGGTGTTGTTCTGGCATTTTGGCGAAGTATTCGGCAACTTGTTGATTCGCCCAAGGTAAAACCATATTTGCATTGATCGAATCGGCAAAATTTCTGGCTTTTCGCGTAAAAATTTCTTGGTCAATAATTGTTCCGCGAATCGAGGGTCTAAAATCCAAATAATCCTGATTGGTGTCTTTTTTAAACCAAAAATCCGACACATCAAAAGCATCTGGTAAAATTTTCATGGCATCTGAAAAGGATAACCCAGATAAACCTGTCCATTCTGCGCGTGTGCGCCCTGCAACATGAAACAAACTTTCTGATGGGAAATATTTTGATAAGACTCGGCTATGTTTTAAATATTTTGATAATTGCTGACGATTGTATTCTGCGCGACTTGGAATGTGACCAATGAAAACATCATTCCCCATCCCATCAATAATATTCGCGCCTTTGAGTTCGGGCAGTTGGTGGGCATAGAGTGGATAGGCTAAAGTGACATTGTCGGTGCAAGGGAAAGGCGCATTAACAAAATAGTCGTTGATGGCGTGTTTGTGTTTGAATTGCAGTTGATCGACTTCGTGCAATATTTGATGTTTAAAACCCAGTTGTTTGGCGATGTTGGCGCTGATTTCACTTTCATCCGCCTGGCCTTTGGATTTATGGGTAATCAAGGTGACCTTATCCTGCCAACCGGCTTCCGCTAACGCCAACGCGATACTGTTGCTGTCTTTGCCTGCGCTGTGGAATAGAAAACTCGGCTTAGTTTCATCAATGCGGCTGATGGTGGCTTCGGCCAGCATTTGTAAAATCAAGTCTTCATCCGGATGCATTTCATCCGCATGCAAACGGTTAGCATTTAAAAACGGAAATTCGTGGCTAAACTGAATGTCGATTTTACCATTGAGCGTGGACACCTTGGCCTTATCACCAATGCCGAGAATGTAAATATCCTGATAAGCGGTTTTCGGCGGTGGCACCACCCCGCTTTGCAATAAAAACGACAAGCCTTCCGTGCTTATCTTTAATGGCTTCGGCACACGCGCATCGTTTAATAACTTGGTAATCGAGGTGGAATACAACAAGGTCGATTGATTTTGCGGCCAATAAAGATACAGCGGAAACTCGCCCGCTAAATCGGACTCAAGCACCAAGCCTTGTTGGTTGGGGGTGAGGTGTGTGATCATGCGGTTTACCCTAGATGTTTGTATTTGTGGTAAAAGCCAAACTGGAAAATGGCCATTATAAATCGTGCACCAACTAAGGTAAAAATCCCTCCCCAAATCCCCCAAAATGGAATAATAAGCAGAGCAACTCCAAAAAAAATCAACGAGGTATAGAGCGCAATGTTTTTAACAATTTTTTCTTTCCCGACAAGCATTAAATAATTCGTACCGTAGGTCATGATAATGAATATCAGGAATATGCAAATGGCCAACCATTGGATATAGGTAGCGATTTCGAGGTTATCTGCGCTAAATAAAAATGTTGTAATCCACTCCGCCGCAACAAAGGTAGTGACGGTCAAAAACAGGCCTGATACCAACATAATTTTTTGAAATACCTTATGTTTTTGTAAGTTACGAGAAAGGTAAGGCAAAAAGGTGTTGGATATAATATAGGCAAACGAGATCACGGCATCAATCACCTTTGTGGCGGCGGTATAAAGCCCGACAAGGGTATTATTAGTAAATAGCCCCAGCAAAAATACTGTTGAATTGTTGTAGAGGTTTGGCGCAAGCTGGCTGACAAATGCGTGGTGTCCACTTTGATATATTGATTTAACCTCTTGCAATTTAGGCATTTTAAAATTAACTTTAAATTCTTTTTTGACCAGCACTATCGCTAATATAAAGATCAGCAATGCTAAAAAAGCCTGCAACAGTGGCACTAAGACAAAATCACTCTCTTGTTTTATAAAAACAAATAGGCTAATTAAAAATAAACCACTGCTACCCAGCGTTAAAAATGTGATGTATTTCATTTTTTCCATTCCCTGAAAAAACCACACAGGAAATAGACTTTGAAAAACGACAAACGCTAAGGTAAAGAGGTATAAATCTAAATTGCTGCTAAATTTTTCAAACGAAATAACGATAAGAGTAAACAAAACTGCAGCTACCCCGGCCAATAAGATAGATGCTGATAGCGTTGCGGAATAAATCTGTTCTAACTTTGCTTTTTTATCACGGTTTCGAGCAATTTCACGAGTTGCTGTCACACCAAAACCGAATTGTATAATTGCGCCAAAGTATAGGCCAAGCGATAAAGCAAAGTTGACTAAACCAAAGTTTTCAATGCCAATGGTTCTGATCAAATAAGGCAACGTAATCAGCGGGATTAGAAATTGAAATCCACGCAACACTGAAAGAGAGAAAAAATTACTAATCAGGCGTCTTTTGTTTTCTGTATTGGTAAGTGTTTTGATTTTTTTTAACACAAAATATCTACCTGATGTCTATTACAAATTGAGACCGAAAAATATGAAGCACACATCTTCAAAAGTACTGACAACAAATACACCAACGCAAACAACTCCAAGCCGACAATCGCGACCATCGGGTCATAGATAAAAATGGCCATGCTCACAAGTAGTGCCAAGTCAATGCGAGCGCTCATATGCATAAGCGGGTGCAAAATTGAATTGGTCACACGAATCGATTCATTGGCAAATTGTTTGGTGAGCTGAGCGCTACTGCCGAACGCATGGAATAACCAGCACTGCTTGAGGTAATGGCTATACAGGCGATCGGCGATTTCTGTGCCCACTTGGCAGCAAACATCGCGAGTCGCCAGGTGGTGAACATGGAAATGAGCGCGGATAAAAACAACATCACCAATACGCCGACACCCAGCAAAAACACAAATTGTGCTTCGGTGCTGATGCCGCTGGCATTATAGACTTGCGCAATTAGCGTGTCTTGTTGCAGGAGGCTCATATCGCCTACTAGGGCCATAAACGGCACAATAGAAGCCACCCCGGCGATTTCTGTAATCGCCATTAATATGACTAGAGTTTGAAGCGTGTAAAATCGAGATCGTTGATTGGGTGTTAGAAGGCTAAATAGCTCTTTAATCAGTTTAAACATAATATCTCTTATACCACTCCATAAATTTCCCTATCCCCTCTTCAATCGAGGTGCTGGGTTTAAATCCCGTATCCACAATTAAATCATCTACATCGGCATAGGTGATGGGGACATCGCCTGGTTGCATCGGTAGTAGGTTTTCTTGTGCTTTTTGGCCACAGGCGGTTTCAATGGCGGTGATAAAGCGGCGCAGGGTGACGGGTTGGTTATTGCCGATGTTGTAGATTTTGTAGGGGGCGTGGGCTTGGGTCAGTTCACTTTCTTGTGCTGCCGGTATGCGCTCCATCACGCGCATCACCCCTTCGATAATATCGTCGATATAGGTGAAATCGCGCTGCATAATGCCGTTGTTAAAGACATCGATCGATTCACCCTTGAGTATTTTTTGGGTGAAGGAGAAATAGGCCATATCCGGTCGCCCATAGGGGCCATACACGGTAAAGAATCTTAAGCCGGTGGTTGGCAATCCATAGAGGTGGCTGTAGGTATGGGCCATTAACTCGTTGGATTTTTTTGTGGCGGCGTAGAGGCTGATGGGATAATCCACTCGATCTTCTGTACTGAACGGCTGCTTGGAGTTCATCCCATACACAGAGCTGGAGCTGGCATATACCAAATGCTTCACCTGCGTTTGTCGGCAGCCTTCGAGAATATTCACAAAACCCACTAGGTTAGAGTCGACATAGGCGTGTGGGTTTTGGATGGAGTAACGCACCCCGGCTTGCGCGCCGAGGTTTACGACAAGATCAAATTTTTCTTGCTCAAACAGCTGTGCGATGCCAGCACGATCCGCCAGATCAAGTTTGATGAAACTCAGGTTTCCACACGCTAACCGCGCCTGCGTGTTGAGGGCTTGGCCCTCTGAACCAAGTTCTAGCCCAAGGACTTTTAAGCGCTCCAGCTTGAGCTGTGGATCGTAATAATCATTGAGGTTATCAATCCCAACAATCTGATGATCGAATGCTTGCAGGGCTTTGATCAGATGAAAGCCGATAAACCCGGCAGCACCTGTGACCAGTATTTTTAACGGGTCAGTTTTGAGATTCAGTGTCGGCATAATAATTTAATCTTTTCTAAATAAAATGGGCTATATCGTGCAGATGCTTATCTCGTACATGCCAATAAAAGCGGCGGCACCGGTGATGAGGAGTTTCATCTGTTGGTTCTTGCGTAAATCTCGATCCCTACACGGTCGATATGGGCTTTGAGGCCTGTTTCTTACGCCAGGCTCATGAGTTGATCATACCTGCGAACCGATCACGCAATTTAACCAGCAGTGGATAGTCTTCATCGCGGATTTTCTGCTCGACCACGATGGCGGTTGCTTCGTTGTAGGTATGCGTGGTCAGGTTGCGGTCTTCAAGCGCTTGTATCCAGCGGTGGCCATCTTCGACAAGGCCGTTCTGAAATGCCTGTTTGAGGGCTGAGCGCGGGCTGTTTACCTCGAAACCTTCTGCTTGCTGGTAGTCCTTCAGCAGCTTCCAGGCGAGTTCAAATGCCATTTCAAAAAACTGGATGATGCCGGCACGCTCGACCACGCTGGGCTGCTGGATGCGGATAGCCTGTTCAAGCAGTGTGAAGGCGTTGCAGTACTGTTGGTAACGCTGATGCCAGCGAATGTCTTGCTGAGTGTTCACAAGGTTATTCCTGTTTCTTCGGCGATCCGGTGAATGGCCGCTTTGGGTGTATCGGGCGTATCAAAAACCACGTCGATTTTGCGCTCACCCAGTTGCCTGATGATACGAGCTTGCAACCGAGCCACATCCCAAGCGGGGTGTTCGACGGTATGTGCCACCTTTACCAGCAAGTCAATATCACCACCCTTGGCGTTGTCATCCGTGCGCGAGCCGAACAGTTTGACTTCAGCATCTGCGCCGAAGATGGCGCTAACGGCGGATTTGATGGCGTGTATGGCGTGTGGAGTTAGGCGCATGGGTCAGACTAGGCTACCTTTTTTGCGTGTGAGGAAATTGGAGTCAGAGTAGAACTCCTTTGCTAACTGGCTTTTTCGATCTTGGTATTTGGCCGTAATGCCGCCGCCAGCGTGTCTGGCCCCAGATCTTGACCATCAGGCCAGCCAATGCCGCCGAAAAAAAGGCTGACTTTTGAGAAGTATGCTTCGTCTTTGAGCTGAAGGAAGAAAGGGCTCTGCATGAAGGGGCTGATGTCAACTTCACCCTTCTGGCCATCATTGAACACAACATAGACTTTTCCATTCGCTAATGGACTGACTTGCGTGACTTTCAACATCTTGATCACCTCAATGGATCAATTTTCTCAATAGGCAAACCGCGCACTGCTAGCGACCAATCCGCCATGACCTCTTCCCTGTGTATTTCCAACCATGCCTGTACCAGCTTCATTTTTTTGCTTGGCAAACTTCCTTCGAGTAGTTCACCTTCTTCGATGCCGATAACCGCTGTATGTTCAGTATACTCAACGTGGATGTGTGGCAGATTATGCTTTTGGGTATCGTAAAAAACAATTTCCTTATCGACCATACGGGTCAAGAAGCTCGATCGTTCCTACATTGTGCTTTGGGCGTTGTCATCCACACGTGAGCCAAACAGCAGAATACGGCTGCTCTGGCCAAAGTAACGGCGCAGGGTGGTAACGATGATCTGTTGTTGTTTTGGGGTTAGGCGCATGAGATGCGTTTAATCTTTTCCAAATAAATCGCGAGTATAGACTTTGGTTTGCACATCCTCAATCTCGGCCACCAAGCGATTGGCAATAATGACATCGGCTTGTGCTTTAAATTGATCAAGATCGGTGATCACCGGCGATTTGAAAAACTCGGTTGTGCCCTGTTCACTCAGCACCGGTTCATAGATCACCACCTCTATGCCTTTAGCTTTAATGCGTTTCATCACGCCCTGAATGGCGCTGGCACGGAAGTTATCGGAGCCTTGCTTCATCACCAGGCGATAAATACCGACTGTTTGCGGCTTGCGCTTGATGATTTGGTCGGCGATAAAATCTTTGCGTGTGGTGTTGGCGTCTACGATGGCCTGAATCAGGTTTTGTGGCACATTTTGGTAGTTCGCCAACAGCTGCTTGGTGTCTTTAGGGAGGCAGTAACCACCATAACCAAAGCTGGGGTTGTTGTAGTGATTGCCAATACGCGGATCTAAACCCACCCCTTCGATGACCTGTTGTGTACTCAGACCATGGCTTTCGCAGTAGGTATCGAGTTCATTGAAGTAGGCGACACGCAAGGCTAGGTAGGTGTTGGAGAAAAGCTTGACCGCTTCAGCTTCCGTGGCGTGAGTGAAGAGCACTGGGATCTCAGCGGCGGGTTTCATCGCACCTTCGATCAGCAGTTGGGCAAAGGCTTCAGCCCGTGCAGATTTTTCGCCAACGATAATGCGTGATGGATAGAGGTTGTCGTAAAGCGCTTGGCCTTCTCGTAAAAATTCGGGTGAGAAGAGAATATTATCGGTTTTGAATTTAGCTTTTACGGATTCCGTGTAGCCCACGGGGATGGTGGATTTAATCACCATGAGCGCCTGCGGGTTGACGCTCAAAACACTTTGAATCACGGCTTCAACAGATTGGGTGTTGAAGGTGTTGGTATCTGTATCGTAATCGGTTGGTGTGGCGATGATCACAATTTCAGCACCGCGATATGCGTGGGTGGCGTCAAGAGTTGCGCTGAGCTGCAGCGGTTTTTCTGCTAAAAAGGCTTCAATCTCGGCATCCACAATCGGCGAACGCTTCTGATTAATCAGATCCACCTTCTCTGGCACGATATCAACGGCGGTGACGCTATGGTGCTGAGCCAGCAAAACCGAAAGGGAGAGGCCTACGTATCCTGTACCGGCAACGGCTATGTTCATACTTTGTCCAATCTATTAAAAATGTCATGAGAAGAGTATTCGACCGTGACACTTTTTGCTAGGTTTCTGGGTTTGTCTATCACGGTTCGAGAGGCTTCAGACACGCTACCGCCCTGAGATACATGGCTTTCCTCAACGCCTAAAATGGGTAGATGAAGCATATATAAATAATAATGAATGACAGGTAATCACTATTATATATATACAATTCGGTATTGATTATTTTCTTTAAATTAAGCCAAAGAAATTAATTTAACCCTTTAAATTTAATCTCATTTTTAATGAGAGACAGGGTATAAAGCAATAGTGAATTAAGGGTATTTAAATAGATAACCCACTAAAAACTATGCGTCTTTAGTGGGTTAAAACGAAGCAAATAATGACTCCGTTATAGTGGAGATGGGTTATAGAGTAAGAGTATTAAACAGTTAGAAATACTCGATATGAGTCAAGAACAGAGGCGGTCTGCATCTGCAACCTGTGTGGTGTAGTAAAGACAAAACAGCGATAAACGCTCGGTGTCTTCTAGCAGCTTGCGAATGCGTCGCTGGTTGCGAGGATCGGCTTCTAAGGCTTGTTTGGTCACCTGCAATACTTGTGTTTTTTGTGTGCCACTAAGAAGATCCCAGAACTCCCAGCCCATTTGGCTGAGTTCAAATAAGTGCAGCGCCTGCCAGGGCGCGCTGTTATAGGCTTGTTGGTAAGCGGTTTCAAACTCATCATCCGCTTCCAGAAGGTGCAACTTCATTAAGGCTAGCTGGCCCCAATAGTACGGCCAAAGCGGGCGTGATTCTGTTGCAAGGCGGTAATACTTTAAAGCATGGCGCCGACTCTCTTGAGCATCGGGATCATTAAAGGGACGATCAAAATAGCGCCATTCATGGACTCTGGCTAAACGTGCTTGATGCACACCATTCACCACCGGATACCAACTTATCGCGGATTCTGCTGCCTGGCGTGCAGCTTGCCAAGCCTGAGGACCCGGTGGTGTACCCTGCTCAGACCAGTGTTCCAAAAAAAGATCGGCTTTATAGGCTTGAATCGCGGCCATCCAAAAGCGCACGCCTAATATCAAGACTAAACTGGCAATTAAGATAAGGCTGAACGACAAGACTTTTTTCACCGCGCATTCCTGTGCATCAATCAGTTTTTGGATTCTACGCATTT
Organism: Nitrincola tapanii; assembly: GCF_008368715.1. Lineage (GTDB taxonomy): Bacteria > Pseudomonadota > Gammaproteobacteria > Pseudomonadales > Balneatricaceae > Nitrincola > Nitrincola tapanii. The sequence goes on along the minus strand of NZ_SMRS01000002.1, from coordinate 118,375 downwards.
GATTGCACATTGGAAATGTCAATTGCAGCCTAGGTTGAGTTTGCGGATAATCGGTTTTTCTCTTCTGAATGACTGTTGGAGTCTGAAGATGGCCAGGTTCAACCCGCTGCGCTGGGCCTTTTTCTCATTAGCTTTGAGCCTTGGCTCGGGCCTGAGTGCGGGCTTTTTCATGCCCGCTCAAGCTGAATTACACAGTAGCTTGCAACTGAATCTCGACACCTCTCGTTTAGGCGTGAATGATCGATTGGTCGCCTCTTTTTTAGCGCCCGGCAGTTTGTCGGAGCCACCGGATTTGTCTTCTTGGCAAGACAGCTTTCTCATCAGCTCGCCGCAACGCTCTTTGCTGACACGCCACACGACTCAGGGCCGCTCCGTACAAACACGCTGGCAATTTAAACTGCAACCACGCCAAGCAGGGCTAATCACACTCGCGCCGATTGAATACTTAGGCCAAACCACGAATAGTTTGAGTGTGCGGGTGTTGGATAATGAAGTACCACGCTCCATTCTGGCGGATGCCGATTCTTTCGTGATGACTTCGCTTGATAAGATGAAGGTGTATCGCAATGCTCAGGCACTTTTAACCTTTTCCATTTATCACCGCGACCCTTTACCGGAATCAACCGAATTTATTCCACCTTACCTGGAATTTGGCCAGGTGCGCACGCTGGGCGAGCCGCGACAAGCGTTAATCGATATCAATCGCCAAGCTTTTTATGTGACCGAGCTGACCTATGCTTTATTCCCTGATGAGGTTGGGTTTGTTGGGGTTGAAGCGCCTGGCGTGCGGATTCCAGGCCCTCAGAATGCTGATCAGCTGGAGTTGTTGGCGGATAATCTAGTCCTTGAAGTCATGCCGGAAGCACACGTTTCCAGCCAAGGTTTTTGGCTTCCAGCAAATGATCTGCTACTAAGTGATCAAACCCGCAGCCTAGAGGATGAGAGTCAACCACGCCTCATCCGGCACTTGCATTTAATCGCCCAGGGGCTGACTTCTGAGCGTTTGCCCGAGCAGTTACTGGATGCCGCGCACTATTCGCATTACCGCTTACTGAGCCGTGATCTTGAAGAACACACTTCGGCACAAGGTGTCACGACCTGGTTACAGGAGCTGTGGTTGATCGAACCTCAGGCTTCTGGGCTGTATGAGCATCCGGGTGTGGATCTGTATTGGTGGGACACGCAAGCAGAGCAAGGGCGGGTGTTAAGCACCCCCCATTCTGAGTTGGAAATCGCCCTACCCGAGCCACTCATGGCCGCTCCTGTCAGCACGATCGAGGCGAACACGCCTTGGCCTCTTGCTTGGATCAGCCTTCTGGGTGGCGCAGCTTTATTACTGTTGGCCTTCGGTTCCTGGGCTTTGCAACGCAGAGGTTGGAGGTTGGCTTTCAGATCCGTGCCGAAACCGGAAAAACCAGATCATCCGAACGCCTCTGCGGTGGAGTGGGCAGAGGCAATGGCTCTGCAACAGGCGCCTAATGCCAAGCCGATGAGTGCCGAAAAACCTTCAGCGCCACACTCATCGACACACTCATCAACACAGTCGCCAGCACAGATTGCGGATGAAGCCCTCGCCTTTCAAATCCTGGCGGCCAGTTGTGAGCGTAATGATATGCAGGCCGCACGTAGCGCTTTGGTGAGTTGGTCACGCAGTTTTTGGCCCGATCATGCCATTCAAGGCCTGGATGCCATTTATGAGGTGGCACGCAACCAAACCTTGAACTTTTTGATTCTCGATTTGGAGCATCACTTACTACATCCGCATGAGGGCGTTTGGCAGGGAGATTTACTGTTACAAGCAATCCAAACTCTACGCAAACGCCGCCAATTGGCGCTTAGCCGTTAACCGCTGCGTTTAAGGCCTGATCCAGCTCGGGGTAACGAAAGCGAAAGCCAGCATCTAGCAGTTTTTGCGGCACAACTCTCTGCCCTTCTAATAGGAGTTCGCTGGCTTCTCCAAGCATGAGTTTCATCACCCAAGCCGGCATGGGTAAACAGGCAGGAAGTTTTAAACTGCGCCCAAGCGCTTTCGCAAACTCAGCATTGCGGGCGGGGTTCGGTGCGGTCAGGTTAAAGGCACCCGATAACTCAGGGTGATCAATTAACCAGAGGATGGCCGCCACTTCATCTTCCAGATGTATCCAGGACATCCATTGCTGACCTGTCCCGATCGCCCCCCCTAAACCCAAACGAAAAGGCGGCAACATTTTCGCCAGTGCGCCCCCTTTCGGGCCAAGCACCACACCCGTGCGTATCTGGCAAACCCTGATACCTAATTCTGTGGCCGCTTCAGCCTCTCTTTCCCAATCGGCACAGAGTTGATGCGTGAAACCTGGTGCAACACTGGCTTTTTCATCTAAGACCTCATCACCTTGGCTACCGTAGTAGCCAATCGCTGAGCCACTGACCAAGACACTCGGACGCGTTGCTGACGCAGCCATCCACTGCACCAGTTGCCGTGTGGTTTGGATACGACTGTCGCGCAGCAAAGCTTTACGCGCATCCGACCAGCGTTTATCGACAATGGGGGCACCGGCCAGGTTGACCACAGCATCGATGCTTTGATTAGTTTGATCGATTTGTGCCAGATCTGTGACATACTGCACGCCTGGGGCGTTTTTCTGCGACGTTCGGCTCCAAATAACCACTTGATCACCACGCGCCAACAGTGCAGCTTGTAGCCTTTTTCCTATGAAGCCTGTACCACCACTGATCAGTACTTGCATCGGATTCTCTCCCTAGGTTTTTTTATATACACTAGTACGTTCAGATGAATTCTGCAGATTTATTCTGATTCGCTTTGCCTAACTTCTTCCGCTTTTTATGTGCTGGGCTGGAAAGGACTGCCAATGAGTGAAATTAAGCGATTGCGTGAGGAAAACCGCCATCTTCACCGCTTGCTCAATATTATGCAGCACAAGGCGGCTGATAATGAGCAGTTATTACAAGCGCTCTTTAATGCGCAACTGCGCATTCTCTCCTGCACGAGTTTAGCTAAGCTGGTGGAATACCTGACCTCTGAGTTTCGCGATCAGTTTCAACTCTGTGCCGTAAATCTCATTTTGCTGGACCCTGAGGAGATGGCGCAGGAGTGTCTAGACAGCTGTCCAAACTATCAAGCTACCCGTGCTTTGCAACTGCTCAAACAACCCTTATGGCTGCCTCGCCTCTTTCCCAATCAAGCGCTTTTTTGTGGTGAGCCGGATGGTTATTTCAGCCAATTTTGTTTTCCCAACCAAACCGATATTGCCTCCTGCGCACTCTTGCCTCTTATGCGAGAGGAGTGCTTAATCGGCTGTTTGGCGCTCGGGAGTCGTGAACCGGAGCGTTACACCCAGGTATTACGCTATGACTATATTTCACATTTAGCGGCTGTGGTGTCCTTAGCACTGGAGCAATGTATTAGCCGCGAGATTTTGCATAAACACTCGAATACCGATGCGCTGACACGGGTGTTGAATCGACGTGCATTTAACACCCAGTTGATACGCGAGATTAAGCGTTGCCAACGCACAGATGAAAACTTGATCTGTGTTTTGGTGGACATAGATCATTTTAAACAGGTCAATGATCAGCATGGGCACCTGACCGGCGATAAGATTCTACGCGCGGTTGCACGCTTGCTACAGGATTCATTGCGCAGTACCGATACGCTGGCACGTTTTGGCGGTGAGGAGTTTGCCATCCTATTGCCGGGATGTGGCTTTGAGGAAGCGTTACGAGTGGTCGAAGGCCTTCGCCAGCGCATTGAGTCTGAGCCCTTCCATACTCATCAGAACCATCCTCTGCGCATTACAGCCTCTTTTGGTTTCACGCTTTGCGAAGCTCGTAGAGTGGACGAGTTTGAATTATCAGAGTTGATTGAAACTTTATTGCAGAATGCCGATCAGGCATTGTATGTGAGCAAGCACCAGGGTCGTAATCAGACCCATTTCCAAGCTTTGCCACCAAGGTTGCAGGTGATCGGTTAACCACTTACCACCTTGATGGCCCCTTAAACTTAGGACACTTAAATTCAAGCCACTTAAACTTAACGATAGTCCTGATCGTTAAAGGGATCTAATGGCTGCTGTAACTGTGTGTCTTGGCTGGCGTAGAGTACTTTACCTTCCAGCTTTAAACCCTTGCTCGCAAACCAGCGCTCGTTGTCTTCCAATAACTCTTCCGCACGACTGGCGGCGTACCAGGCACGGATAATGCGGTAAAAATAGTGGGCGAAAAGGGCGGCTGAGGCACCCAGGAAGAAGTCTGAACCCATCGCAAACACCATGATGACCAGAGCGACAATCCAGACACGGCTGGCTTTAGCATCCTTCACCGCATCTTTGGCTGTTGTCAGCTGTTCATTACATTTCAGTGCACGACGAAAATTCTGCTGGATATCAAACTTATCATCGGCTTGGAGAAATCTTTCCATTCTGTTCATCCCAAATATCGTTATTAATTATACATGGAGTATATCGAAGCCCGGGAAAGGGATCGAGTCTGTGAGCTACAACCTTTGACTAACTCACAGTCTCCAGGTACTCACTTACACACTCTTACTCGCCACCTCGTAGACATCTCCTGATAGGTTGGGTTCCTGAAGAATACGCTGTAACTGTGCCTGCATCAGCTGCTGTCGCTGAGCATCATATTTGCGCCAGCGTGTTAGGGGTGTCAATAAACGTGAAGCGATCTGAGGGTTCTGACGATCCAACTCCAGAATACGATCCGCCAGAAAAGCATAGCCCTGGCCATCCAACGCATGGAAGTTGACTGGGTTCTGTTGGCAGAAGGTGCCGATGACCGCACGCAGTTTGTTCGGATTGCGGGCATCGTAGATCGGGTGCTGACGCAAGAGTTCGACACGCGCCAAGGCGCCCGGCTTAGGATCAGACGCTTGGATGCCTAGCCACTGATTCATCACCAGCGACTCATGCTGCCATTGATGGAAAAACTCATCTAACAGGGCGGCTGCCGAATCACTAAAGTTCGAGTGCGCAACGGCCATCAGAGCCGCTTGCTGCTCCGTCATATTATCGGCGGCATTGAACTGAGATTCTGCCAAGGCTAAATAGGCCGCGTTATCCAGCGTCATCAAATAGCCCAAGCAGGTATTTTTCAGGCTGCGCCGTGCAATCTCTTCACGTGTAGGTTGATATGCCGCTTCGGAGTCCATCGCTGTCCAGAGATTCAACCATTGCGCTTCCAGCGCCTGCGCCAGAGCCTGACGCAGGAAACGGCGCGCTTGGTGAATCGCATCCGGGTCAATGACCTCAGCCAGTTCGCTCAGATAGGCTTCGCTAGGGAGCGTGAGCAACAGAGATTTCATCGCCGGATCTATCTGTTCATCCTCAAGGATACTCGACCAGACCTCAACTAAACGTGCCTCTAGGCTGAACGGCTTGCCGGCTTGATAATCGGCAATCAGCCGTTGCAACAAGCGCACAGCCAACTGCTGTCCGGCCTCCCAACGGTTGAAGCCATCGTTGTCATGCTTGGATAAGAAGGCCAGTTGCGCATCGGTATAGGGATAATCCAGCTTCACCGGGGCGGAGAAACCTTGCAGCAGGGATGGCAAAGGCTGCGCTTGAATCTGGGTGAACTCAAACACCTGCTCGGCAGCCGTCAGCTCTAACACCTGCTGAGTACCGGGAATTAAAGCACCTTCGTCATCCAACAGACTGATTTTCACCGGCATATGGAAAGGCAATTTTTCAGCCGCTTCCGGTGTCGCAGGGCAGCTCTGTTTGAGCCGCAAACGGTAGATCTGTTGCGCGGCATCATACTCATCACGCACCTGCAGACGCGGTGTCCCGGCTTGGCTGTACCAGCGTTTGAACTGGCTCAGATCACGACCGGACACATCGGCCATGGCCTGCACAAAATCATCGGTGGTGACGGCTTGACCATCATGGCGTGCAAAATAGAGATCGGTGCCCTGACGGAAGAGTTCAGGTCCGAGCAAGGTGTGCAGCATACGCACGACCTCGGCACCTTTTTCATAGACGGTGAGCGTGTAGAAGTTAGAAATTTCGATGAAGGATTCAGGGCGAACTGGATGCGCCATCGGCCCAGCATCCTCCGCAAACTGCGCGGTACGCAGCATGCTCACCTCTTCGACACGTTTGAGGGTTTCGGAATGCATATCCGCCGAGAAGCACTGATCGCGGAAAACCGTAAAGCCCTCTTTTAAACTTAGCTGGAACCAATCGCGGCAGGTGACTCGATTGCCGGACCAGTTATGAAAATATTCATGGGCCACGACAGATTCGACGCGCTGGAAAGCCGCATCGGTCGTGGTACGTGGATGTGCCAGGACACAGGCTGTGTTGAAGATATTCAAGCCTTTGTTTTCCATTGCGCCCATGTTAAAGAAGTCAACCGCGACGATCATGTAGATATCGAGATCGTATTCGCGACCATAGACCTCTTCATCCCACTGCATTGCACGCTTGAGCGAATCCATGGCGTATGCCAGTTTATCGAGATCCTTGGCCTCTGCATAAATCTGCAATAACACCTTACGCCCGGAGACGGTGGTGAAATGATCTTCAAATTTACTTAGGTTACCCGCCACTAGGGCAAACAGATAGGCGGGTTTAGGATGCGGATCTTGCCAAGTGACCCAGTGCCGTCCGCCTTCCAACTCACCCTGAGCAATCGGATTACCGTTGCTGAGTAGAATGGGGTATTGGCTCTGATCGGCAATCAAGGTGGTGGTAAAGACCGACATGACATCAGGACGATCCGGGAAGAAGGTAATACGCCGAAACCCTTCTGCTTCACACTGAGTGGCGTAGATACCGTCCGATAGATAGAGCCCCTCAAGAGCGGTGTTTTGCGCAGGATGAATGCGTGTCACACAAATGAGTTCAAATTCCGCCGGCAGCGCTTGTAGGCTCAGCAACTCCCCTTCACGCTGCCACTGCTGCGCCGCAAGCGGTTGGCCATCCAGCGTTAAGGAGATAAGTTCGACCGATTCATGGCCATGCAACTGCAGAGGTGCTTGGGTATCGGCCCCTTCTGCGCGGACAATCCTTAAATGACTGGTCACCAGAGTCTCTTCAGTGTTCAGTTCAAAACGTAGATCTGTGGTCAGTATCTGGTAGGCCGGAGCCTGATAGTCTTTTAAGTAGATCACCGGTTTTTGTGACATAAATCCGCTTTCCCCGCGCCTTGTCTCGATTAACTGTTCAGAATTTTTAAGACCTGTGGTTGTAGAGGATCACAACCGTGCTGCTCACCATCGGGACGCGTACGATCAATAAACCCTACCCGCTGCGCTTCCGGCACATTACGGCGATGCTCAAAAGCGATCACCGCCTGCATGCTCTGTTCACGCTGGGCGGGGGTTAATTTCTGGCCATTCGCCCACTTGCCCAATTCAATTGCACGCTTCATCGATTCATAGACCTCATAAGTCATGGAATCGATCATCTCTTCAAAAGTCATGTTTGAGTCCTCTTAATTCCAAATTTGCCATCACGTCGTCATTACGCAAAGAGACGGAGGATCCGATGCCCGAGAAACGCAAAAATCAATCCTGCGATCAAGCCGATCAGGTGTGCGGTATTCGCCACCGCGCCCAAACCTATCGTCTGCAGTAGATCGGTGTACCCCAGCGCCAACCAGATCAGCATAAATCCCATCAGCGCTGGAGGTAAATCAAAGACGGCACGCTTTTGCAATTTATCCCATAACCAGGTGTAGCCTAGAAGGGCATAGACTACCCCTGATAAGCCACCAAAAAGTGGACCACTGACGCTGAACTGCGCCCAGTTGGAGCTAATCGCGCTGAACAAAAATAAGCTAAAAAAAACCCAAGTGCCCTGTTTCAGCTCGATACGTGAACCCAGTACCCAGATCCACAGCGCATTAAACACCAGATGCATCTCGCTAAAGTGCATAAAGGTAGGGGTTAATAAGCGCCAGTACTGATGCTGCTCCCAAAGGCTGCTGGCTGAGCGATAGAGTAAACGTTGCCCTTCCTGTTGAAATTCGGTGAAGGACAGCTGCGCCATCATTTCACGCTGATCACCCCAGCCAATTAAAAGGCTGACGAACAACCCGCTGAGAATGAGAGACAGACTTAACCAGTGTGTTTGCCAGCGCATGCACCGCTCCGCTTAATCTGAAAAAATCACTTCACGCGCGACATCGACCCAAACAAATTTATCTTTTTGAATCCGGGTTTCCTGATCCATTCGATAAGCCACCAGCTTGCCATATTTCACGGCACTGTAATCCAGACAGGCAATATTCGCCGCTAAGGGTTCAGGTTCACCTTGGCACCAGTAGTGACCGATAAACAAAGGTTTTTGATCCTCACGGTAACAGATCAGATCGGCTCTTTGCTCACGGGTCAGCGGCAAACGTGCCAGATGTGGCGGCAAAGGATCGGGCTGAAACACCACATCCACCAGATAATAGGGATCTCTTACCCAGAATTTAGTGCGAAAATAGTGGCGCTCAAAACCGTCGCGACTGATCATCACTTCGTTATTGGGTAAGCGCAGATGGGTGCCGCGCAGAAGGCGATCCATGATCGTCCACTCCAAGGAGTCTTCAACCGCTGAGCGGAAGAGGAAACCGCGCGTCATACGATTGCCGCCATTTAATTCGGTAAAACGATCGATATATTCCTGATGCCAGCAGGCATGCACCGCACGAAAATGCTCTAACTCTAAATAGAGCGGCATCTCTTGGAACCAATTGAGGAAATCACGCTGATCATCTGGATAGTTAGCAAGCTGCTGTAGCGTCTCTTCCAGAATACGTCGATGTCTTGGGGTATGGCTGCGTAGATAAGGCTGGGCAAAACCACTGGGGGCCGGGGTTTGATAACAAAGGTAATTATATTCGTGATTGCCCATCACAATTTGCGCATGCCCTGCACTCACCATATCGTGCACAAGATGCAGGGCTTCACGAATATGCGGCCCGCGGTCGACCAGATCACCGATAAAAATTGCTTGGCGTTCGGGGTGTTGATAAATCCCGTTTTTTTGCACATAACCCAGCCGACTTAAAAGAATCTTGAGGCTGAGGGCACAGCCATGTACATCCCCGATCAAGTCGTAACCGGATACCACTCGCTCTGTCACAACTCTCTCCTATTGCCCCGGTTTCGAACTCCAGCCCAGTTTCTCGCGGCAGGTTTCATAGAAATTGTAGTCTCTTGGGTGGAGTAAGCGCAGTTTGTGCGATTTCTTACGTATGGTAATCACATCACCCGGCGTGAGACTGAAATCGGTTTGACCATCACAAGAGATGGTGGGATAGGTGGAGTTTTCCTCGCTAATCACTAACTTCAACTCACTGTTGCCATTCACGACAATCGGGCGACTGGACAGGGTGTGCGGGAACATCGGCACCAAAACCAAGGCATCCAGCTTCGGATGCATGATCGGCCCACCCGCTGATAAAGCGTAAGCCGTTGAGCCCGTGGGCGTCGACACAATCAAACCATCTGAACGCTGGGTGTAAACAAACTGCCCTTCGATATACAGCTCAAATTGAATCATACGGGTGGCTTTACCGGGATGGAGCACACAGTCGTTCAGCGCGACCAACTCACCCACAGACTCGCCTTTGCGACGAATACTGACATCCAGTAAAAAGCGGGTATCAACGCTGTATTGGCCATCCAGCACTTCGCCGACACGCTCTTCGATATCCTGAGGAGAGATATCGGTGAGGAAACCTAAGTTGCCACGATTCACCCCTAGGACAGGGATGTTACTCATGGCCAATGAGCGGGCGGCACCGAGCAAGCTGCCATCTCCACCGACCACTATCGCTAGATCACAGATCTCACCCATCATTTTCTGCTTGCAGGTTTGCCGGCCATGACCGGGCATCACCTCGGCAATTTTCTGATCTAGGATCACATTTAATCCACGATCATCGAGGAACTTCATTAACTGCTTCAGGGTATCAATTACCGCTTTGCTGCCTAAACGACCAATCAGACCGATATTGCGAAAGTGATCCATAGCGCTACCATCTTGTTAGAGTCCGCAGGCATTATAAAGGCATAGGGCCTTGAAAGGCAGGACTTAAACACTCGATTCGTGCACGCTGACCACGAACGCCTTGTAGGCCACCCGTATGCAACAACAAGACTTTCGAACCGACAGGTAGCTCACCCGCGAGCACGCGATGCAACAAGCCATCAAGCGCTCTCAGGGTATAGATGGGGTCAAGAGGTAAACCTAAGGCTTCACTGCGCTGAAACAGAGAGGCAAGATGTCCGTTCAAGGCACCATAACGCAGAGTCGAAGGCTGCACCTGCCAACCGCCTGGATCCGACTGACCCGCGCGTGCGAGGGCTAGGCGAACCATCACTTCCAGCTCAGGTGTGGATATTTTTAGACTGGAGATCCCCAGAAGCTGGGTCTTACGCGATCCTCTTCCTGAGATTAAGCCTGCCAAGGTAGCACCGGTGCCCATCGCACACACTAACACATCCCATTTTTCTTGATCTGGGATGAATGACCAGATCTGCTGACAAGCCAGAATTGAGGCGGGGCAATTTCCCCCTTCAGGAATTAACTCAAACTCCCCAATCTGAGCCTGTAAACTCAATCGAAAAGCAGGCTCTTCACGGCGACGGTAGGTTTCACGATCGATGAACATGAGTTGCATGCCCATCCGCTCTAGATCTTGGATGGCTGCGTGCGCTGTAGCAGGCGGTTCGCCACGGACAATGCCCCAAGTGGATACCCCCCAGCGCTGACCGGCTGCAGCTAAGGCATGCAAATGATTCGACCAAGCGCCACCAAAGCTTAGGAGCGGACGCTGAGGGGTATTCGGGGGCGACCAAGGCTGTAGTTTAAATGCTTTATTGCCACTGATCAGTTCATCCAATCGATCCAAACGCAAGACATCGACTGTAATTCCATGCTTTTGCCAAACAGGCCAGGAAAGTCGCTGTAGATAGACGGAATCAGATTGCATAGAGAATGCCGAAGACAGATAAGCTAGGGATTGGATCTGACTGATGAGATAAAACGAGGATATTAATGGCGGAACGGACGGGACTCGAACCCGCGACCCCCTGCGTGACAGGCAGGTATTCTAACCAACTGAACTACCGCTCCGAAAGGTCGTCAGATTATGGTGGGCGAAGAGGGGTTCGAACCCCCGACCCTCTGCTTGTAAGGCAGACGCTCTCCCAACTGAGCTATTCGCCCATAATCTAACAAAACTTGGCCTATGGCCAGTACACTTAAGCTGTGCGTTTCAAAGCGTGGCGGAATGGACGGGACTCGAACCCGCGACCCCCTGCGTGACAGGCAGGTATTCTAACCAACTGAACTACCACTCCGTTATGGTGGGCGAAGAGGGGTTCGAACCCCCGACCCTCTGCTTGTAAGGCAGACGCTCTCCCAACTGAGCTATTCGCCCATAACGTAACGCTTTGCAACACTTGGCGGAACGGACGGGACTCGAACCCGCGACCCCCTGCGTGACAGGCAGGTATTCTAACCAACTGAACTACCGCTCCAAGTGTCCCCGTTGAGTCGCGCTGTAAAAGTGTGTCTCAACGAGGTGCGCATTCTAATGATATTTAGATCCGTGTCAAACCCTTAACCAAAAAAAATTTAAACTTTTTTTAAATCGATTAATTTATGATCAAGCACGTTGAGTTCATCTTGAGGCCACCCTTCACTCTCGTTAGAGTAGCGCCTCTTTAAACGAATCATTGAGCTGTTCACCTAGCTTCGCTGAAAGGATCTATCCTAGACGATGGCACACTTACTGACCCAGGCTTTAGATGACTTTGTCACTGATTTCTTAACGCTTTGTCAGGAACAGGGCTTCCCCTCTGCCGAATTTGAAAGCGCATGGCCTAGCCCCTGCTATCGACAAACGGGACAGCCGGGTGATCTCTTAACTTGGCAACCTGTGCGTCAGGATGAGGAGCGCAGACCCGGTGAGGACATGTTTGCACGTTTAGCGCAAGCACTTGAAGTGGAGCTGCATCCCGATTTAATCACTTTTTATTCACGCTATTGGTCAGATCCCTTGCCAGCGCAAGCGCCAGATGGTGAACTGCTCTTGCTGCAGGTCTGGAATGAAGAAGATCTGGAACGCCTGCGTGGGAACTTGATCGGTCATGCCTTAGACAAACAACGACGCCGTTTGCCATTGACTTGGTTTGTGGCCATCGCACAACCAGACGATGACCTGGTGATCAGCCTGAACAATGACGACGGCAGCATCTGGCTAGAAAAACCCGGCAAAGCGCCCCACTATCGACTGGCCGACTCTTTAGCTGACTTTATTCGAGATTTAACCCCCCTGGCCCTTTAAGGGGAGCCTGGGTTTCAAGCCTAAGTATGGAGGAACACTGCGTGCGCACTTCCCGTTTATTGCTCATCTCTCTACTGATCTCCCTCAGCTGGATGCTGTCTGGTTGTGCGGGGCCTCTGCCGCAGCGGGTCACTTTACAGCCTGAAGTCACTTCCGTTCCGCGCTTACCTAAATCCGTACCGCTGAATGTTGAAGTGCAGTATCCTCATCGCCAACTGAAGATCGGCACCATTGCCGATCGGGTCGGTAACGAAACCATGGTTTCAGTGACGGATAATATCAGTGGTGAGATACGTCGTGCCGCGATCAACACCTTGAATCGTATGGGCGTGAACGCTTCAGACAACATGGCTCCAACACGCTTAACCCTGACACTGGAACAGATTCACTATAACCATCGCAGTGACGGCATACGTCGCGAGTTGATTGGGGTGATGAAGATTCGCATGCAAGCGAGTGATGGTCGTCGCCAGTACAACGGCACCTTTGAAGCGGAAAAACGCGAAGAGGTATTACGCACGCCTTCTGAACAGAAGAGCCGTGAGTTTATGAATGAGCTGGCTTCCGATGTACTCACACAAGCGTTCAACGATCCTAACTTCACCCGCTTTTTGATCGAAGGGGCGCTTTAACCTCCACAGACTTGTTGAGCCTGAGTGTGTTGTGCAAGGCCTGCTTTGAAATCGAGCAGGCCTTTTTGCATCTCAATACGCTAATTAGGCAGATTTAGGCGTAAAACTCAAAGAGACTGAGTTGATGCAGTAACGTAAACCGGTTGGTTCTGGTCCATCTGGAAATACATGCCCTAAATGCGCATCACAGACGGCACAAGTCACTTCCGTTCGCACCATGCCATGTGAACGATCTAAATACTCTTCGATCACCTCTTCCGCGATAGGTGCATAAAAACTCGGCCAACCACAACCGGCATCAAACTTTGTGAGCGAACTGAACAAGGGGGTTTCACAGGCCACACAGTGATAGATCCCCTCTTGCCAATGCTGTTCAAATTCACCCGAAAATGGACGTTCGGTGCCTTTCAAACGGCAAACATAAAAGGCTTCTGGGCTGAGGAGCGCTTGCCACTCCTGATCGGATCGTTGAATTTTGCTACGCATCTTACCCCTCACTCTGTTTTCAATCTGATTTCATTCACTTCAGCGGTAACAGCCGCCTAGAGTCATTGAATTTAACCTGTCAAAGCGTATGATATTGCCCCTAATTTACGCTTGCTTTGGCTTGTCGGAGCCTAGGATCTGAATCATGCCCGTAATCCGCAAATCGAACAAATTGATTAACGTCTGTTACGACATTCGTGGCCCTGTTATGCAGGAAGCCAAACGACTTGAGGATGAAGGCCATCGCATTCTCAAACTCAATATCGGCAACCCCGCACCCTGGGGATTTAATGCGCCCGAAGAGATCGTTCAGGACGTAATTTATAATCTCCCTGAATCTCAAGGCTATTGTGATTCTAAAGGCGTTTTCTCGGCACGCAAGGCAGTCATGCAAGAGTGCCAACGCAAGTCGATTCGTAATGTCACGATTGAAGATATCTATATCGGCAACGGCGTCTCTGAACTGATCGTGATGGCGATGCAGGGACTGCTGAATGACAACGATGAGATGCTGATCCCCTCGCCCGATTATCCACTGTGGACGGCTGCCGTGAGCCTATCTGGCGGCACACCGGTGCATTATCGCTGCGATGAAGAAAACAACTGGTTTCCAGATATCGAAGATATTCGTAGCAAAATCACCGAGCATACCCGCGGGATCGTGGTGATTAACCCTAATAACCCGACCGGCGCAGTCTATCCAGAGGCGTTGCTCAAGCAGATTATCGAACTGGCACGTGAGCATTCTCTGATCGTGTTTGCCGATGAGATCTATGACAAGATCTTGTACGGTGAAATCGAACACGTTTCGCTCGCCTCCCTAGCGGATGATGTGCTCTGCCTGACCTTTAACGGCCTATCTAAAGCCTATCGTGCTGCAGGCTTTCGTTCTGGCTGGATGATTGTCAGCGGTCCGAAACATCGGGCACGCGACTACATCGAGGGCCTGGACATGCTGGCGAGCATGCGTTTATGTGCCAACGTGCCGGCTCAGCATGCAATTCAAACCGCCTTGGGCGGATATCAGAGTATCAATGAACTGATCGTTCCGGGTGGTCGCTTGTACGATCAAGCTAAAATGGCGTGTGATATGCTCAACGCAATCCCTGGAGTCAGCTGTGTGCCACCGCAGGGAGCACTCTATCTCTTCCCGAAACTCGATCCTGAGCGTTATCCGATCCACAACGATGAGCGCTTTGCACTCGACCTTTTGCAACAACAGAAGGTACTGGTTGTGCAGGGCACAGGCTTTAACATGATGGACACTCAACACTTCCGTCTTGTTTTCCTGCCTGCCACCGATATGCTGGCTGAAGCTATTGATCGTATTGCTACTTTTTTACGCACTTACGAACAATAATTGTGTTGGATGTAAGGCAGATGTCATGCATCTGCCTTATACTAAAGTCCACCAGCCTTAATCTCGGGACTTAGTATCATGTTCATCAAAATCAAGAAAAACCAAGGCATCTACATGCAGCACAATGGCGTTGATAAACGCCACATCGTGCCCGTGACCTCCAACTTCCTCATCAATCTCGATCAAGTCGCTGAGGCTTCTTTTTACACGCTCAAAGAAACTAAAAAGCAGATCGACCTTGAAGGCCATACCCTTGAGCTGCCAATGCATACAGCGGTCGTACATCTGCAGATGAGCTATCTCTACGCGCTCTACACCGAAGATAAGAATGGCCGCAAGGGGCGCATGGCCGAGCGCCAGTATTACAAGCTGTTCTTCCGTCCAGAGAATGTAGAACCCTATCAGGAGCTGCGCAGTGTGATCGAGTCTCAGGTTGCAAACCTCTGATCCGCTCACTTTCCCTGCTACCTAACTGCACGATGGGTCTTGAAACTTTCTGGATGCGCCCTAATCTAAGGGTACAAAATTTTTAACCTTTTAAACTTAACCAGAGAAGACCCATCATCATGAGAATATTGCTCTTTCTCGCCACCAACTTGGCGGTGATTCTGATTGCCAGTATCACCCTGAGTGTTCTAGGCGTTGATCACTACCTGTCTGGCACCGGACTTAATCTACAGTCCCTGCTGATCTTCTGTGCGGTGTTCGGTTTTGCCGGCTCTTTTATTTCGCTCTTTATGTCGAAATTTATGGCAAAGATGGCCACCAAAACCCAGATCATTCAACAGCCACGTACCGCTGAAGAACGTTGGTTATTGGAAACAGTTGCGGAACTGTCGCAGAAGGCTGGCATCAAGATGCCGGAAGTCGGCATCTTCCCTGCCCAGCAATCGAATGCTTTTGCCACTGGATGGAACAAAAACGATGCCTTAGTCGCCGTCAGCGCAGGCTTGATGCAGCGTTTTCGTCCAGAAGAGATTAAAGCGGTTCTGGCGCATGAAATCGGCCATGTTGCCAACGGTGACATGGTCACCCTGGCGCTGATTCAGGGTGTGGTGAACACTTTTGTGATGTTCTTCGCGCGCATCGCCGCTTATGCCGTGGATAGCTTCCTGAAACGCGGCGAAAGCCAAGGCGGACACGGCATCGGCTACTTCATCACAGTCTTTGTATTTGAGATTATCTTTGGCATCCTGGCCTCGATCATCGTGTCTTGGTTCTCACGCAAGCGTGAATACCGTGCCGATGAAGCCGGTGCGCTTCTGGCCAGCCCTGCAGCGATGATCGCCGCCCTGCAGCGACTGAAAGCTGAGCAAGGCATTCCTGATCAGATGCCCGATCAGCTGATGGCTTTTGGTATTAACAGCCATCTGAAACAGGGTTTGATGGAGTTGTTCTCCACTCACCCGCCGCTGGATGACCGCATCGCTGCTTTACAGCGCTTTGGACGTTAAGCTTAAATCCTAAGCATTAAATTTAATTCAGGGAGGCTTCGGCCTCCTTTTTCTTGCCAGCCGCTTTAATCTAGATGCTTAGCACCACTTTCAGATTTAAAGGTACTTGGAGAGCGATGCTTCTAATGCCTCCTTCCGCACAGGTTTGGCTAAGAAGTCATTCATACCTGCCGCCAAACAGGCTTCACGATCTTCCGCCATGGCATTTGCGGTAAGGGCGATGACCGGAATCTGCGCGATATTGCCCGGCAATTTCCGTAAGGCACGAGTGGCCTCTAGACCATCCATATTCGGCATCTGCATATCCATCAGCACCAGATCATAGGTTTGGCTCTTGAGCTTCTCCAGCCCCTCTAGACCATCGTTGGCGACGTCAGCCTCATGACCCAGTTTACGCAATAGACCAAGGGCAACCTGTTGATTAACCCGATTGTCCTCCACCACAAGAATACGTAAGACACGAGCTTCAGGAGTTTCTGGTTCGCTTAAGCTAAACGCTTCTGCGATCTTGTGTTCAGTCATCGGCGTTTGCGCCGCTAGAGGCGTGCTGAATGACGACTCAGGTTCAGCCGCCAAGACGGCTTCCAATGGCAATTTAAAAAAGAAGCGGCTACCCACCTCTGGCGTACTGAAGAATCCTATCTCGCCTCGCATCTGCTCAACAATGCGCTTACAGATGGCCAAACCTAAGCCTGAACCACCATAGCGGCGAGAGGTCGAGGCATCCGCCTGAGTAAAGGTACTAAACAGACGTGCTTGTGCTTCATAAGGAATGCCTACGCCCGTGTCTTCAATTTCGAAATAGATGCCCTGGCTTTGTTCATCCGCATAGGGTGCAACCGATAAACGAATGTAACCCGATTCGGTAAATTTCACGGCATTCCCGACAAGGTTCAATAGGATCTGGCGCAAACGACCGGGATCACCCTGATATATGGGTGCCAACTGATCCGACAACTCCAATTTAAAGTCCACCGCTTGAGACGTCAGTCGCGAAGCAAAAAGATCGGCGACCTGCTTGACTAGGGGCGCCAAAGGAAAGGCCACCTCTTCTAATTGAAAGCGCCCCGCTTCGAGCTTAGAGATATCCAGAATGTCGTTTAACAGGGTTAATAATGCACTGGCACTGTGATGCAAGGTGTGTGCGTAATGTTCCTGCTCCTGGGTCAAGGGTGTGGCCAGCAACAGATCCGTCATACCCAATACCCCGTTCATGGGGGTACGAATCTCATGGCTCATGGTCGCCAAGAACTCAGACTTAGAACGACTGGCCGCCTCCGCCCGAGCCACCGCCAATTGCAATTGTGTTGTTAGACGTTCCGACTGCCGATGCGCACGATGCACATCACGCATTTTACGAATCAACAATAAAATGATCATGCTCATGGTGAGGGTTAACAGCACTACCATCATGCCTAGGTAGCTGTAAAGCTGCATTTGTGAGGCGCGAGCTTGGGTAATATGCCGTGCACTCACGCCCTTCATCCCCGTCACCATACGTTCCGATATCCCCTGTAGAGATTGAGATAAACGCAGTAGAGATTGAACTTCACTGAGACTTAAACCTTCCGCATCGAGAAAATACTCATCCATGCGCTCGATGACACCGATCGCCGCTTGTGAAAGGACATTGGCATCTTCTAAGTCTTCAAACAACAGCGCAATTTGACCTTTGCGCAAGATATTAAGACGACTGTGCAAGATCTCGAAGCGCAGAACGACCTGATCCCAATCCATGCTCTCTGGATTTAAGGCATACTGGCTCAGATGCCCATACAACTTGAGATTTTCACGATCCAGCTGATAAGCCGCCCACAAAGCATCATCACGCGCCGCATCCTGAACTTGCTGTTGACGATCATGCAAAGCGAACAAAAGTAATAGAGCAACACTCAAAAAAAGCCCTGCTAATAAGGGCAAGATCCAAATGCTGCTCAATCGATAGGATGGAAGCTTAGAATTCGACGTGCTGTCCACAGACCTCAACTTCTCCGAGGTTATTTAAACTCAATGGCTTTAATCTGCCAGACAGAACGATTGTAGTACAGCTCCGATTTCAATACTGGATTCTGATCAAATGGATAGATCACAAATAAGGGGCCTTTGTCGCGCACACGCATGTAGGCTTGGTTCATTTTTAACGCCAAAATCACATCAAACTCATACAGATCTGACACAGGCATTTCGGCGCTGTAGTCGTTTAATGCCGTAATCACCAGCGTTTGACCGTTGGCTCCAACCGCGTCCGCCACAGCACGAATAAGGGGCCCTTCATACAGATTCACCCCTTCTGCCCAGGGGGTTTGGGTCTGGGTAGCCACTTGAGCCAAAGACTCGAGCATGGCTCGATCAAACTCCGCTTCACCGCTTGGAGTATTGCTACGCTCAATCAAGCCTGACACCGTCAAGATCACCGAGCCTTCTGGTTGAGGCAGCTCCTGTGCATGGGTGCTGAAACTCACCGCCAATAAACAGGCGACCCATCCTAGACGACGCCAAGGAAGAGGGAGACCACTAAATAAGAATCGCATCGCTTTACTTTACCTTTTTCTGAAATTTCTGTTTATACGCAAAATACGGACTTTATGCAATCCCAACACGCATTAAGCCCATAGATCCATCAGTTTCTGGGTTCATCAATTTAAAGCCTGATAAGTTTTGGCCCAGCGGCTAGCTGCCCTGACAACGATCCCCTACAATAGAAAACTCTGTTTAAGCACTCAGATACTTTTGCGGTATCAGAACCTGAAGCAGAAATACAATTGTCATCTTTGCGTCAGACAATGTAACGCTAACCCCCCAACGACAGGCTGTATTGATGAAATTTCGTTTTCCAGTCGTCATCATCGACGAAGATTTCCGTTCTGAAAACATCTCAGGTTCCGGTATTCGTGACCTGGCCGAAGCCATCCGTAACGAAGGGATGGAGATCGTGGGCTTTACCAGCTATGGGGACTTAACCTCCTTTGCTCAACAAGCCAGCCGCGCATCCTGTTTTATTCTTTCCATCGATGATGAAGAGTTTGATGCCATCACAGATGTAGAGATCAATACGGCACTGTCAGCTGTACGTGACTTTATCCATGAAGTCCGCAAGCGTAACGCGGATATTCCCATTTTCTTGTATGGTGAAACGCGCACCTCACGTCATATCCCCAATGACATTCTGCGTGAGCTCCACGGCTTCATTCATATGTTTGAAGATACGCCTGAGTTTGTCGCACGCCACATCATTCGTGAAGCGCGTAAGTACCTCGACAGCCTGGCTCCTCCTTTTTTTCAAGCTTTGATGGATTATGCCAGTGACAGCTCCTACTCCTGGCACTGCCCTGGACACTCAGGCGGGGTGGCTTTTTTGAAGAGCCCAGTCGGCCAGATGTTCCACCAGTTCTTTGGTGAAAACATGCTGCGTGCCGATGTTTGTAACGCAGTGGATGAACTGGGTCAGCTGCTGGACCATACCGGCCCGGTATCCGCCAGTGAAGATAACGCGGCACGTATTTTTAATGCTGATCATCTGTTTTTTGTCACCAATGGTACCTCAACCTCCAACAAGGTGGTCTGGCACTCTACGGTCGCACCGGGCGATATCGTCGTAGTGGATCGCAACTGTCATAAATCCGTTCTCCACTCAATCATCATGACCGGCGCCATTCCCGTCTTTTTAATGCCGACTCGCAACCATTACGGCATTATTGGACCGATTCCTAAGAGTGAGTTTGATCCAGAAACCATTCGCCGTAAGATCGAGCAAAACCCCTTCGCGCGTGAAGCGAAAAACAAGAAACCGCGTATTCTGACCATCACTCAGAGCACCTATGATGGCGTTCTCTATAACGTGGAAACGATTAAAGAGATGCTCGGTGATGAAATCGACACCCTGCATTTTGATGAAGCTTGGCTGCCACACGCCTCTTTCCATGAGTTTTATCACAATATGCACGCGATCGGCGCCAACCGTCCACGCTCTGAAAACACCCTGGTTTTTGCGACCCAGTCCACACATAAGCTTTTGGCGGGCTTGTCTCAGGCTTCTCAGATTCTGGTGCAGGATGCCAATTCGCGTAAACTCGACACGCATCGCTTTAATGAGTCCTACTTAATGCACTCCTCTACCAGCCCACAGTACGCGATTATTGCCTCCTGTGATGTCGCGGCCGCGATGATGGAGCCACCTGGAGGCCATGCCCTGGTTGAAGAGTCTATTCTCGAAGCCTTGGATTTCCGTCGTGCCATGCGCAAGGTGGATGAAGAGTTTGGTAGTGATTGGTGGTTCCGTGTGTGGGGGCCGGATTATCTGACCGACGAGGGTATCGGTGATCGTGATGATTGGGTGATTCACGCAGAGGACAAATGGCATGGATTTGGCCAGATTGAATCGGGCTTCAACATGCTTGATCCGATTAAAGCCACCATCATCACCCCAGGTTTGAACCTAGCCGGTGAGTTTGATGAGCAGGGGATTCCTGCGGCCATCGTCAGCAAATATCTGGCTGAACATGGCATCATCATCGAAAAAACTGGGCTCTATTCCTTCTTTATTATGTTTACCATCGGCATCACCAAAGGCCGCTGGAACTCGATGGTGACCGAGCTGCAGCAGTTTAAGGATGATTACGATCATAACCAGCCGATGTGGCGTGTGATGCCAGAGTTTGCCAAGAAACATCCGGCATATGAGCGCATCGGTCTACGTGATCTGTGTAATCAGATTCACAACGTCTATAAAGAATATGATGTCGCGCGTGTGACCACTGAGATGTATCTCTCCAACATCGAACCGGCGATGACACCTGCTGATGCCTGGGCACGCATGGCGCATCGTGATGTTGAGCGTGTTTCAATCGATGAACTGGAAGGACGGGTCACCGCGATGCTCGTTACGCCCTACCCGCCCGGCATTCCGCTGCTGGTACCGGGTGAGCGCTTCAACAGCACCATCGTGCGTTACCTGAAATTTGCACGCGACTTTAATGCGCTCTTCCCAGGTTTTGAAACCGATGTGCATGGACTTGTCCGTGAGAAGGTGAATGGCCAGGATGCGTATTTTGTTGACGTTGTGAAGGATTAAACCCCTCGTATCTGCTTCTGTGGCCGCCTGGGTTATATCAAAAAGGGATCGTTATGATCCCTTTTTCTGTTTTATGCTTGCTCAACTGAGCCAATTTTCACTCCGGGTTGGCCCGAGGCTGATCCAAGGTTTGCAATAAGCGTCCTAGGTTTTCACGCAGACGGGTTTGCTCTTCAGTGCCGCTGAGTTTAAAGCGAGTGTCTTGCTCTACCAAAGCTTGCATAAGATCTCGACCCAAGGCTTTAGGCTCGCGGATAAAATCAAGCATCGATTGATTCAACTCTGCGGCCAAGGCTTGCATCAGCTGACCAAGGCGGCGACCCGGTTTATCCTCTGCCTGAGTTTGCTGTTCCGTTGTTTGATAGGCTTGGACTTTGGAGAAGCTTTCACTGCGAGTCATCGTCAGATTCATAGACGCGAGCTGGCTGCCATCCATACGCAGATCCTGCGCCTGCTCAAAAGCTTTTTGTACATCACCGTTAAAAAACTCATCCGCCAACTGGCTGATATCTCTGACCAGGGTTTGAATCGCGTCCAGCTCATCCGCATTTAAATTCCCTTCTACGCTGAACATAAAACCGGAACGCTCGGATCGACTGATATCTAAAACCGTCGCCTGGTTGCCCTGGCCATCACGCACCATCGCTGCACTGGCTTGAAAGGCTTGCTGGCTGGCGAAACGGATTTTGACTTGATCCCCTTCACGCGTGGTGAGATTTAACTCAAAACTCTCAGCCCGCTCATAACGCTGTGCGACGGCCATAGACTCTAGAGCCTTGACTTGCTGCTGACGAGGATCCAGTTGTGCCAAAGCATCAAAGGTCAAGCGTTCTGTTCTTTCCACATCCTCAGCGATTCTGCCATTCAACACACCCAGGCCGGACAGGATCTCTTTAGCTTCTTTGAAGCCCTGCTCAACCCCTTTCATCGCACGCTCATAGAGCTGTTGAATCTTCTCTTCTGATTCTCCGCGGGCACGCGCTAACTCTAACCCCTGCGCCACAAATCCACTGATGCGATCCGCGACTTTTTCAGGCGTGTACTCGTTTGCATCCAGCTTACGCAAGCCTTCGACTGACATGCCCGGTATCTGTTTTGCCACGGTTTCCAAAATGCGCGTTTCCAGAGTCGTCAGCTCACGCCCATAGGCATTCGTCATTTTTTGACCCGGCGCATGACTTTGAGTCTCCACCGGTTTTGGTTGGGTGGCCAAGGGTGGTTTGATACTAATCACAGCACGACTCCTCTACAGGATTGAACGGCATTCCCCTCGTGTTTGACAGACTACCCCATAAAACAAAATGGGCATGAAGGGTCATTTGATTTTAAGTATAGCGGCTGGAGCGCCGAACTCTTGAACAGAAGATGCTCACTGTGATTAATTCAGTGCAATCTGCCAGCATCCCTTACCCACAGAAACACCTCTTGGAGAGGAGCCTATCCGTTCTTAATTATTTCAATCAAATTTGGCGGCGCAACAAAAACATCTGTCTTAGCGACCTTATACTTTCTCAATAGTTTGAAGTCGTCAGACAGAGCAAGCAAGTCTGTCCGCGCTGTTTGATATGCTACCCCGTGCGAATTTTGATGAGACTTAATCGTGTACTCTTGCCCTGGGTTATCGAGTGCATTTTTCAGCAAACCAAGCTGTCTATGATTTAAAACACCACTTAGCTTTGATTTCTCCAATAAACTAGCAGCCAATCTATATTCTTCGGTTTTATTCGCAAGATAACTATGAAGATCTCTTATAGCTTTTTTTATAACTTCAAGCTGATGAATAATAAAATATGTAACATCATTACCATCCGTTTCGGTATGAAGATATGCGTACATATACTGAGCGGGTGCCATTTTTATCACCCTGGAAATGGAAATATACTCCATCAACCAGTATCCCTCCCTCGCCATAATCCAATAAAAAAGTGCACGAGCGGTTCTACCATTTCCATCAACAAAAGGATGGTCATAACCTATCATAAAATGCACAACAATTGCTTTTATGACGGGGGGTATAAACTGACTTTCTTTATCACAGTCAGCATTTACAAAATCACATATCATCTGAATCCGATCGTCAAGCTCATCTGGCGATGGCGGAGTATGGAGCAATTTATCATCATGAGAGTAGACTCCAATATCATCATTCTTACCACGAAATACACCTGACTTCTCAGAATCCTCCCCTGCAAGGGTACCCTCAGTCACAAGACTATGCAGCTCTAAAATCATTGATTTTGTGAGCAGTTCATCTTTATATTCCCTAATGAAGTTCATAGCATTATAGTTGTTGCGGATCATTTTTTCTGAATGATCTGTCGGAGATCTACCTGTTCTAAGCATCTCCTTAGCCACTCTACGGGTAGTAGACGCGCCCTCTAATTGGCTGGAATTAATAGCTTCTTCTATGAGCGAATTAATAAGATAGGTTTGCTTGGTTTTTGGATCTGAGATTTTACTATCGGCCTGTATCGCTCCCGTGGCATTTTCACTGATCCAAAGTATGTCTCTCATCACAGTATCTGGAATACAAAACTGAAACGAATTTCCTCTCTTATCACGAAAAGGAAGTTCTTTCGAAATCCTCGACCGAGAGTCCCTCATTACAAGCCAGTACAATTCGGTATCATACCCCTCTGGCATAGTCAGATGTCTGAGCTTATCCCAGTGCAAATAACGCCCTTTAAAATCACAAGGCCCGATCGACCTATTGAAAAGCTGCGCGATCTTGTCAACGTCACCGCTTTTGATAATATCGAGGAGCCTCTCTTGTGCCGGAGGTGACACTGGGATTTTCATGCAATTCGCCTCACGTACTAACTTTTCTAAGATGAGTGTACACCCAGATCCCCAGTCCATCTACTAATTTTCATATAATTAGTAGATGATCCAGACCAGATCCGATAAGGTAAAGGTCACTGAGTGACGCGTACAAAGCGGGCTCACCTACTTTTTCTTTTTCCTTTGAAGAACGTGCCATCAGCATCCGAGAAAACGGGTTGATGAAGCAGCTTGTCACTGGCAACATGAGCCCTCCTCAATTTTCCTAGCAAAGATTTCACTTCTGAAGTCGCAGCACTGATCGAGCATCATTGCTACAATAACCGCCATTTATTCGAACTACGGAATCCATCGCAGATGACTCAAACACTCCGCACCAAATTCAGTGACCCGCAACAAGGGGTGTATTTTATTGGCACCACCCCTCCGAAACGCAGCACCGATGATGCACAGATGCTTGAGATTGCCGACAAGCTGTTAGCACGTTTAGACAGCCTGGAATACGATGGTTTGATAGTTTACGACATTCAGGATGAAAGCAGCCGTATCGATACTCCGCGTCCCTTTCCTTTCATGGAAACGCGTGACCCACGTGAATACTCGCGTTTGCTATCACAACGCTCCGGCCATGAAACTCTGACCTATAAAAGTGTTGCGCAACGTGATGCCAAGGAGTTTTCAGCTTGGTTAGACGAAACTCAGCGTGATTTTGGCTTGCAGCATATTGTGCTCGTCGGCAGTCCTTCCTCTGAGGGCGAGATACGCTTAAACTTGAACCAAGCTTATGAGGTCTTGGCACAGCACCCGCAGGACTATCATCTGGGTGGAGTCACCATCGCTGAGCGCCATGCTAGTAAGGGCAACGAACACCTACGCTTACAACAAAAAGCGCAGCAGGGTTGTGATTTTTTTGTCTCACAGGCCGTGTATAACGCCGAAGCCACCATCGACCTTTTACAGAGTTACGCCCAACTCTGTGAAGAGACAGGTGAAACCCCGAAACGTATCATCATGACCTTCACCCCCTGTGGCAGTGCAAAAACCCTAGAGTTTATGCAATGGCTGGGCATCTCGATTCCAGACGCGACACAAGCACGTATTTTGCAGGCAGAACAACCGCTGACAGAGTCCATCCGTATCTGCCAAGACAACCTGGAACAGATTTTAGAGGCCTGTGCCGGACTCAATCTTGCCTGGGGATTGAATATTGAAAGCCTGACCAATCGCAAAGAAGAGATCGATGCGGCCATCCACCTCTACCGACTGCTGAAAGCGACGCTGGAATTAACCTTAGCCGAGCGCTCTCTGGAACTCGATCCACTTTAAGTGCTCGCCTCACGAGGAAATCTCATGAATGCTACTGCGCACAAACCCGTTATTCGCATCACCTACTGCTGCCAGTGCCAATGGTTGTTACGCTCAGCCTGGTTAGCTCAAGAGCTGCTCTCCACCTTTGCCGATGATCTAGCTGAGGTGAGTTTAATCCCAGGCCGTGGCGGGGTGTTTGAGATTGAATGCGACGGTGTTTTGATTTGGGAACGCAAACGCGATGAAGGTTTTCCTGAGGCGAAAATTCTGAAGCAGCGAGTGCGTGACCTGATCGATCCTGAGCGCTCTCTTGGCCATAACGACCGCTAATCCATCGCCTCATCGGGCAACTGCTCCAGTGCTTGTTGCAAGCGCTGATGCTCCTGAGGTTTCCAGATCAGGCGCTGACCGGGTAGATCCAACTGATACTCCGCCTGCTGTAAAAAATCCATGCCCAGAAGTCCATCATGTTCTGCCGGGCCGATGAAGTCGATAATTTGGATCCAAGGCTGGTGCAGAGGATAGGGGCCCACCTGCAATAATTCTGGCTGGGCACGCCGCGTTGCGATACGCTGCCCTCCTGCCACCTGTGCAAAACCTGAAGGTTGCGTCGGCAGATTCACGCTGTGCAAGGCACGGCTGTGAATCACCGTCATGGATGCTCCGGTATCTAAAATTAAATTCAGCGTGATCTCGCGCCCTTGTTGGCGTAAAACCACCGGTAGCCGCACACTGTTTTGTTGTAAGCGGATGGGCTGTTCCAGTTCTGCAATTTGCGCTTGTAAACGCTGCCGCTCACTGGCGGTGGCTGAGCTGTTTGAGGATTGTATCTGTAAGTCACGCGTTGGGATGGCCGGTGCCGGAAACAGTTCTTTGAGCTGATCACGGTACTCGGCTGGCACCTGGCTTAAACGATCCAGATACACTTTACGTCCATCCTGATCGACATAATGGTAAACCTGCGCCGCTAGAGATCCGCTCAGCCCTATCAAACCTATCGCCAAGCCAAGCCGCCACATAACTAACCTCCTGCCAGCTTAACCTTAAAACCTTCCTCTTCAAGCAAGGTTTTGAGTAAAGTGCGATGATCACCCTGAATCTCGATGACACCTTCTTTCAGACTGCCGCCTGTCCCGCAACGGGCCTTTAAACGTTTGGCCAACTGCTTCAACTCAACTTCGGGTAGAGGAATGCCGCTCAACGTGGTGACCCCTTTACCTTTACGCCCCGCCACTTCGCGGCGAATCCGCACCACGCCATCTAGACTCGCCAAACGCTCGGCTTCCGCGCGCTGGGCACACTCACATTCCGCGATGGGGCAACGACAATCCGGACACTGCTGCCCCGTTTCGGTTGAATAGACTAAACCACGTAACTGATCTTGCAAGGATGCCATGCTGTTCACTGCTCACTCAGCGGATTAAAGTGTTTAGGTTTCTGTTTAACAGGCACCCACTCCAAACTGTTTTGCCAAATACTGGCAGTAATTATCGGTCATCCCTCCAATGAAATCGAGCGCACGCATGTAGCTCTGATATAAGCTCCACTCCGATTTAGGCGCATGAATCCCCATCAGATTGAGAATTTTTTCCGTGCGGTAGCCAAGATTCTGTCCCTGTTGCTGATGCAACTCATAGACAGCGGCGGTGAAAGCATCCAATAACACACCCAGTGTGGTGTAGGCGCCCACCTCTAATTCCGCTTTACGGTTGTTTGGAAAGACTCTTTCCCGCGCCACACGCTTTGCGGTTTGCAGCCCTTCGCGCACCAGCGCTTCACCATCTTGGAGAAGCTCGCCCTGATAACGTCCCTGCATAATTTCATCATAGTGTTGTGAAAAGGCTGATATCGCAGAATTCACCATATTCTCCATCGCCTTACCGCGCAGGGCTGAGATTTTACGGCGTGCCGAAGCCTGGCTATTGAAGATAGCATCATCAAAGTCCAAATCTCCGCAGAGCTGCAACAAGATGGGTTTAACCTCATCAAAGGTCAGAATCTGCAGTTCAATCGCATCTTCTAAATCAAGAATGGCATAACAGATATCATCCGCCGCTTCCATTAACCAAGTCAGAGGATGGCGTGCCCAGCGATTAGGCGCCAAAGGAATCAACCCCAGCGCCTCGCCCAAGCCTTGCAGGATATCCTCCTCGGTGTGAAAAACGCTGAACTTACCTTTAGGTCCCGCATGCTCTACCGTCCAGGGGTATTTCAACAGCGTGCCCAGGGTTGGATACGTCAAACGCAGACCACCGTCGAATAGATTATTTTCGATACGGGTCACCACCCGAAAACCTTGGGCATTGCCCTCAAAGGTTTGCAAATCCATTCGCTCGGCATCACTCATAGGAATAAAGCGTGGATCATCTTCATGGCGGCGAAACCAGTCACGTATGGCAAATTCACCGGCATGTCCAAACGGTGGATTGCCTATATCATGCGCCAAACAAGCGGATTGTACGATCATGCCCAAGTCATGTGCGCTGGCCCAGTCCGGTAGTTGGTCGGCGATCAACTCACCGACCCGGATCCCTAAGCTACGACCGAGGCTACCCACTTCAATCGAGTGGGTAAGACGCGTATGAATGTGGTCATTCAGGGCTAAGGGATGTACTTGGGTCTTGCGGCCTAAACGCCGAAACGCACTCGAAAAGATGATGCGATCATGGTCTTTATGAAAATGACTACGACCGATCTCTTGTGGCGGAATAGACTCATGGCCATAGCGCTTACTGCTTAACAAGCGCGACCAATCCATGACAGCCTGAGACATGCCCAATACCTATGCAATTGAAATTTAAATCAGTTTGCCGACTGAGTAGAAAATTGCAAGTGCCGAACTTCGACACCGCCAGCAGGATCTCTTCTTACGAGGGTCTAGCTGAAAAACCGAGACAACTTCCTCATCGCCGACTATATTGTGGAGGCTGTTAAACTCATAAAAACAACTTTTATTTTTCAAATGAGGTGTTTATGGCCCAAGTTCTTCTGCGCGGTACCCCTTTTCAAACTCAGGGTGAACTGCCTGCTCTCGGTGAGCCTTGCCCAGATGTGGACTTTACTGCGAATGATCTGAGCGACTTTAAAATCAGCGACTTTCAAGGACAGCGCTTAGTTCTGAACATTTTTCCCAGTATCGACACCCCGACCTGTGCACTGTCTGTACGACGTTTTAATGAAGCGGCCGCCAGCCTGGAGAATACTCAGGTGCTCTGTATTTCAGCCGATCTACCCTTTGCGCAAAGCCGTTTTTGCGGTGCTGAAGGGTTAGAAAAGGTCAAAATGGCCTCCACCTTCCGCAGTGATGCTGGCTCACAGCTGGGTGTTGTGTTTATTGAAGGACCGCTGCGGGGACTCATGTCTCGTGCCGTGCTCGTCTTAAACGAACAGGGACAGGTCATCCATGCCGAGCAGGTGAAAGAAACCGCGCAAGAGCCGGACTATGACGCAGCGCTCGCGGTCCTGTAATGGGAATCGATCAAGAAGCCTGCTGATAATCGGCTAAGGCCGCTGCACGTGCCGCTCGATAATCCACAATAGGTGCTGGGCGACCCAAAGCCTGCCCAGCGCCTGGCAAATGGCGTGCTTTAGCAGAGACTTGGCGCAACTCGGGTAACCACTGCGCGAGAAACTCACCTGACGGATCAAACTTCTCACTTTGTAACTGTGGATTAAAAATACGGAAATAAGGTGCGGCATCGGCACCGACCGAGGCGCACCATTGCCAGCCACCTAAGTTAGACGCAAAGTCACCATCGATCAGATGCTGCATAAAAAATGCCGCCCCTTTACGCCAATCTTGACGTAAAAGCTTGGTCAAAAAGGAACCGACGATCATACGCAAACGATTATGCATCCAGCCCGTGGCTAAGAGTTGTTTCATGGCCGCATCCACGATCGGATAACCTGTCTCCCCCTGACACCAGGCTTGAAACAAACGCTCATCTTCTTGCCAATGGATACGAGCTTCCACCTCGGGTCGGAAAGGCTGCCAACGACTTTGTTCTGGAAAATCGACCAATAAATGGCGATAAAACTCACGCCAAATCAACTCGGTTAACCAGGTGCTATCGAGCCACCTATCATCCTGATACTGCTGCATGAGCGCAAACAAACACTGACGTGGTGACACAGCACCTAGAGTCAGATAAGGCGAGATACGCGAGGTTTGATCACGAAATGGAAAATCGCGCTGCTGCGCATATTGGCGTTCCCGCTGCTGCACAAACTCCAATAAGCGCTGATGTACCACCTCCTCACCAACAGGCCAGAGCGAATGCATGCGTGTTGAATCCGGCGCAATGGCGTCAGCAAACCGCGTGGCGAGCCAAGTTTCAGCCGCAGGCACCGAATCACTGGCACAAGCAGCCTGTGCTTGTCGAGCCGGTAGCGGCAAAGGGGCCTGCAAATAGAGCTGCTGCAACACCTGACGCCAACGCCGACTGTAGGGAGTAAAGACTTTAAAGGGTGTGCCCTGGCCATTACGTATCTGGCCGGGTGGAATGATTAACTCCGCATGAAACCCCCGACACTGAACTCCCTGCCGCTCTAGAAGTGCACAAACCTTAGCATCTCGATGGCGCTCGTTTAAGGGGTATTCATAATTGAACCAGAGATTTTCCACCCCTAGATCCTGGCATAACAAAGCCAA
Source organism: Nitrincola tapanii (assembly GCF_008368715.1). GTDB lineage: Bacteria > Pseudomonadota > Gammaproteobacteria > Pseudomonadales > Balneatricaceae > Nitrincola > Nitrincola tapanii. The sequence goes on along the minus strand of NZ_SMRS01000002.1, from coordinate 88,329 downwards.
GGCATCCGGCACTTCAGCAAAGGTTGGCACTTCCAACAGCCTCAAGGGAATGTTCAAGGCCTCTAGACGGGTGCTTAGGGCGGCGAGCTGTTGCAGCCAAAGCGCCATACGCCAAGGCGACTCATCATGCCTACGCCATTGTTCAGGGGTGAGCGTCACCAGCGCCACCACTGGGCCGGTGTGTTCACAAGCATAAAAAAGCGCCGGATTATCCATCCGGCGCAGATCATTACGTAACCAAACCAGGTTCATAGTTAAATATTACAATCCAATTAAAGGTTGTACTAAACGTCCCATCAAGCCACTAAACTTAAGCGGTGCATCGGTGGCGATCAAACAGATGCAATCTTGATCAGTATCCACGATAGGCTGGTGATGTGCTTCACCATCTAGATCTGCTACATCACCGGCCGCAAAGCGACCAAACTCATCGGTGTAGGAACCACGCAGTACCAGGGTCAACTCACTACCCGAGTGGCTGTGATGTGGAACAGAAACGCCAGGCGCCAAGCGTAACAAACGGGTTGCACCAGGCCCCCCTAAATGTAGATCCAACTGATGGGCACCATAACCGAGACGTTTCCAAGGCAGTTGATCCAAAGGTTTTTGTAAATAGTGATAGAGGGGGGGAGGTATATCACCGGGGATCTGCACCTGGGGCTTTAAGATCTGCGCGGAAACTTCTTCCGCCATGGCATCACCTAAAACATCCTGATCATTCAAATCCAGACGTGCTAACACCTGATCCAATGCTTGGGAATCCAGGGGCAAAGGGGCGATTTGCGTTAACAAGCTTCCGCCTATAGCTTCAGCTTCTTGTACTCGTTGGCGGCACTCGGAGCACCAATGCAAGTGGCAAGCCACCAAAAGGGCCATTCCTTGCGGTAAACTACCGCTGGCATAGGCCATTAGGGTTGCATCGTCAAAATGATGAGAAATATTCACGCGTCCTCCCCCCAGTGCGCTTTCAGCTTGCTAAAGGCTAAACGCAATCTGGATTTTACACTGCCCAGGGGAATCCCCAGTTGTTCAGCAATCTCGGAATGAGATTTGCCCTCGTAGTAAGATAAATGCAGCACCTGAGCCTGGTTTTCGGGCAACTGAGCGATGGCTAGATTCATACGTTCTTCAATCACGGAATGTTCTGCCATATCACGCTGATCAGGATCAGGCTCTTCTTCCGGCAACTCATATTCCACAGCTTTTTCCCGGCGCAAACGATCAATACAAAGATTTCGTGCCAAAGTAAAAATCCAGGTACTGGCGCTCGCTTTGGTTGAATTAAACATATGCGCTTTACGCCACACCGACAGCATTGCTTCTTGGGTGACCTCTTCGGCTGTCGCGAGAGGCATGCCTAAACGTACAATGTAGGCTTTCACACGCGGAGCAAAATACACAAAGAGCTGACTAAACACGGCTTTATCGCGAGTTTCGGCCAGAGAAGTCAGGCGTGCAGACCATTCATCACGCACCTGTTTTTTCCTCTCTTCCGCTAATTGGGCAACTGCGTTCACGGTGCCTCCTGTGGGCTCATCTTCTTGCATTATTGCCTCCTACGAAGTTCACCTGTGCAATGGATCAAGTCTTTTACACCTAAGCCACGATTTTTGAAAGAGTGCGCGCTGAACAAAGCGAAAAACCCTATGATCTATCCCTCTATGTCTGAGCGTAGAGAGTGCAAGAAATTTTTCCGCTTCCGCCATGAGGCTTGATACATGAACATTAAAGTCATTCGCCCTTTGAAAATTGCTGTGATTGGCTCAGGGATTTCTGGATTATCCTGTGCTTGGTTACTCAATCAACAACATCAGGTCACCCTTTTCGAAAAAGATGATCGCCTGGGTGGTCACTCGAATACGGTCGAAGTTGACTGTGCTGAGGGATTCAAAATTCCGGTGGATACCGGTTTTATTGTGTTTAATCCGGTGAACTATCCCAATCTCGTTGAGTTTTTTAAGCATCTTGAAGTTCCCACCCAAGAAACAGAGATGTCTTTTGCCGTGAGCATGGATCAAGGTCGCTTGGAATACAGCGGCACTGACCTCAATGGCTTATTTGCGCAAAGACGCAATCTTTTTAGCCCAACCTTCTGGGGCCTGATCCGTGACTTGCTGAAATTTTATCGGGATTCAGAATCCCTCGCTCAGGATCCAGAGGTGGCCCACTTGTCACTCGGACAGCTTTTAGAGAAAAAAGGCTATGGTCGCGCCTTTGTGCAGGATCATCTGATTCCGATGGGTGCAGCGATCTGGTCAACTCCGGCGGACAAGATGCTGGACTATCCCGCTTTAACCTTCCTACGTTTTTGCCAGAATCACGGTTTGGTGCAGCTCAAGGATCGTCCGCAGTGGCGCACCGTTGTGGGCGGCAGCCGTGTTTATGTGAATAAGATCGCAGATGCCCTTGAGGGGCGCATTCGTCTGAACAGCCACATTCACCGCATTCATCGCCAAGGCGGTCAAGTGATACTGGAAGATCTGCACGGACGTCGCGAAACCTTTGACCATGTCGTCTTAGCTTGTCACTCCGATCAAGCACTAGACCTATTGGCCGAACCTACTGCGGCTGAAGCCGATCTGTTGCGCCACTTCCCTTACCAGCGTAACCGAGCGATTCTTCACAGCGATGCCAGCCTGATGCCGAAACGTCGTGCGGCCTGGGCCAGCTGGAACTATTTAGCTCAATCTCAGGGTGCACAAACCGATGAGATCAGCGTGAGTTATTGGATGAACAGTCTGCAGCATCTGCCCGACTCTACGCCGCTGTTTGTCACTCTGAATCCGAGCCGAGAGCCGGAAGCGGGCAGCATTCATCGTAGTTTTTTGTATGATCACCCGGTCTTCACCTTGGAATCGGTTGAAGCTCAGCGCCAGCTCTGGTCATTACAAGGCGTTCGCAACACTTGGTTCTGTGGCGCCTGGTTTGGCTATGGCTTCCATGAAGATGGTTTGCAATCCGGTTTAGCGGTCGCCGAAGCGCTTGGAGGGTGTCAGCGCCCTTGGTCGCTGGAACAACCCAACTCTCGTATTCATGTACACCCACCGAAGCGCCCCGCTCTGACCAAACAGGAGGCGGTGGCATGAATGAGGCTTTAAAATCCTGCCTCTACCAAGGTGAGGTGATGCATCATCGCCTCGCCCCTAAACGCCACCGTTTTGTCTATCGTGTGACCTCCTGGTTAATTGATCTGGACGAGCTACCGCGACTGCATCAATCACTCAAACTCTTTTCTCATAATCGTTTTAATCTCTACTCGATTTATGAACGTGACTATGGTGACGGCTCTGATCGCCCGCTCAAACAGCAAATCCTTGACCTTCTGAAAAGCAAAGGCCTGGATACGCAGGATGGGCCGATACGCCTTCTCTGTTATCCACGGATGCTCGGTTATGTGTTTAACCCTCTCAGTGTCTTTTATTGTTATGACCCTGACGAAAACCTCTGCGCCATTCTTTATGAAGTCAGTAACACCTTTAAACAGCGCCACAGCTATTTGATTCCTGTAGACGCTCAAGATTCTCGCACGGTTCGGCAAGCCTGTGACAAGGGTTTTTATGTTTCGCCCTTTATGCCCATGGCCAGCCGTTATCATTTTCGGATGACGCCTCCGGCTGAGCAGGTCGCGGTTCTGATCCGCCAAAGTCAAGCAGACGGCCCCCTGCTCGATGCCACCTTTACCGGCAAGCGGCAAACCCTGAGCAATAGATCTCTAGTACGCGCGTTTCTGCGCCACCCCTTGATGACACTCAAGGTCATTGTGGGCATCCATTGGGAAGCCCTGCAACTCTGGCGCAAAGGGCTGCGCATTCAGCCGCAACCTGCAGCGCCAACTGAGCGCGTATCCTTTATTACCGTTAAGGAGTGACCCTAAAATGAAACCCACTGATACCAACGCCCTCTCTGCGCGTGATCTTTTGCCCGAGCATGGCTGGCTGAGCCGTTTCTGTTTTGATCTGATTTTGCGCCACCTGCCGGATTTAGCCTATGGCACGCTCGATTTAGAACTGCCCAATGGCCAAACACTGCAGTTTGGTCAGGCACATGAAGGAGAGCCGCGCGCAGAACTGCGTTTGCATTCCATGAAAGCGATCCGACGCTTAATCAGTGATGGTTTGCTGGGCTGGGCCGAAGGCTACATGGCCGGTGAGTGGGACAGCCCTGATCTGGTTTCATTGATTCAATGGGCATTGGGCAATGAAGCTCAACTCAGCCTGATTAGTCAGAACTCTACCTTCTGGACACGACTTTTCAACAAGCTGCAGCATTTAAAACGTGCCAACACTCGGCGTGGTAGTCGTCGTAATATCGCTTATCACTATGATCTGGGTAACGATTTTTACCAGCTCTGGTTAGATCCGAGCATGACCTACTCTTCTGCACTCTTCACCCATCCCGAACAAAGTTTGTTTGAAGCACAACAGGCGAAATATCGACGTATTGCTCAGATGCTGGATCTGAAACCAGGACAGCAGGTACTCGAAGTCGGTTGTGGCTGGGGCGGCTTTGCTGAATTGGCGGCACGCGAGTTTGGTGTGCGTGTTTTCGGCATCACGCTGTCTAAGGAGCAACTTGCTTATGCTCAAGCACGCATTCAACAGGCCGGACTCACTGATTTGTGTCAATTCAGTCTCACCGATTATCGTGATCTTAAGCAAAGTTACGACCACATCGTGTCCATCGAAATGTTTGAAGCGGTCGGTGAAGAAAACTGGCCAACTTACTTTAATACCCTAAAACGCGTACTCAAACCCGGTGGCAAGGCTGTTTTACAGATCATCAGCATCGAAAATAAACGCTTTGAAAGCTATCGCCGCGACCCAGACTTTATCCAGCGTTATATCTTCCCAGGCGGTATGTTGCCCAGTCCTGAGCGCTTAACGCATGAAGTTCGCCAAGCTGGATTCCACCTCAGTGCCACACACACTTTTGGCAAGGACTATGCCCACACCCTAAAACTCTGGCGCCACAGCTTCTTGGAGCAGTGGCCACGCATTCAAGCCCAAGGCTTTGATGAGCGCTTTAAACGTATGTGGTTGTATTATTTAGCCTATTGCGAAGGTGGTTTTGATGCCGGCTCCATCGACGTCGGCTTTTATCAGTTGGAAAGCTTGTGAAGGACGAACTGACGCGGCGGCAGATCTGGATTTACAGTCTGCCGGCACTGCCGCTGGCTGTGCCAACGGTTGCGGTCTTTGTTCTGCTACCGACTTTTTATATCGAACATCTTGGATTAGGTCTGGCACTGACCGGTTTAATTTTGATGCTGGCTCGACTCAGTGATGTGCTGACCGATCCCTTAATTGGTCGCTGGTTAGATCACGCCTCGCCTCGTCGCTTTAAACTCATCATGATGCTTGGGGGACTGATTTGCATCCCCTCATTACTTCTGCTGGTCAATCCGCCTCAAGAGTTTGTAGCCGGTACCCTATTCTTCGCTTCGATATTTTTATATCTAGGCTGGACCTGCGTCCAGGTACCCTATTTAACTTGGCTCAGGAGCTTAAGTCGCTATAGTTATCAACGCACGCGGATTGCCTCCTATCGCGAAGCCTGCGCACTCCTTGGACTGGTTTTTTCAGCGTCGTTACCCGTACTGGCCCTGACATTTGGACTCAGCACTGCCGCCGCCCTAACCTTCATTGCACTCCTGACGCTGGGTGTAGGTGGACTGCTTCTGGCACAGCTGTTATGGCAACTGCCTGCGCCTGAATGGGTTACCTCACCGCTTGGCACTTGGCGTGAAGTGTTTCAAAACCAGTTGGCTAAACGCTTAATTCTCACTTGGTTAGTGAATGGTATCGCTAATGGCATCCCCGCCGTGCTCTTCCCTCTTTATATCACCAGCGTTCTGGGCGGCAGTGAAGCGGATCGCCCAGGTTTTATTCTCTTATATTTTTTATCGGCCTGTTTAGCTCTACCGATCTGGCTCAAACTCAGTCAGCGCGTGGAAAAGACGCATCTCTGGCAGTGTGCAATGCTGTTGGCCATCGCCGGCTTTATTCCGGCTTTATTTCTGGGCGAAGGGGATCAGCTGGCTTTTTATCTGATCTGTATTCTGACCGGCGCCGCACTGGGTGCGGATCTGGCGCTGCCTCACGCGTTACAAGCCGATGTCGCCGACTGGGATCAATTTCGCTATCGCCGTCGCCAAACGGGATTATTATTTGCCATCTGGAACAGCGCCACCAAACTGGCTTTAGCCCTGGCGGCAGGGATCGCCTTAGGACTCTTAGCCCTAAGCGGATTTGAGGTGGGTGAAAGTCAATCCGCTACCCCCATTTTGCTGATCTATGCCCTACTCCCCTGCGTAATGAAAGCCATAGCCATCACTTTGCTGTTGCGCTTTCCGCTCCAAAACCGACATCAGCAGCGTATTGCTCGCTGTTTATCACAAAGGTCTGAACGGAGTTAATTCATGCGACAACTGTTATTGATTGCCATCCTTTCTCTGACTTTATCTGGGTGCAGCAAAATGAGTATTGAGGATTTTGAATCCAAACAACCCACACTGGTGCTAGAAGAGTATTTTCAGGGCAGTGTGTATGCTTGGGGTATTTTTGAGGATCGTTTTGGCAAGCTGCGTCGTGAGTTCCAAGTCGAGATCCTCGGTGAATGGAATGGTGAAACGCTCGTTCTCGATGAATACTTTCTCTACTCAGATGGTGAACGTGATCGTCGTGTCTGGACCATTACACCTTTAGATGGTCAGCGTTACCAAGGTTCTGCCGCAGATATTATCGGCTATGCCAGCGGTGAGGTTCGTGGCAACGCATTAAATTGGCAATATAAAATGGACCTCAAAGTGGGTGATGGTAGTTGGCGTGTTCACTTTGATGACTGGATGTATTTACAACCTGGAGGGGTAATGGTTAACCGTGCTAAGGTGAGTAAATGGGGTGTGGAGTTGGGTAGTGTCACCCTCTTCTTTACGCGTGGTGATCAATTAAAAGAAGCACCTTTTGCTTTAAAAGCTTCGCATCCACACTCAGACTCTAATTAACCCCAAGGATTATACACTCCGCTTTTGATTCACTGATCTTGATGGTAAGCCTTAATTGTCAATAAGGCTTACCATCAATGCCCGCCTAAACGCTGATGTATTTTGCGTAAACACCATCCCAGTAGGGGTAAACGAAAATAAAGCGGCGCGCTGTCCCAGTAATCTAGATGCTCGGTCACGCGTCCTTGTGCATCAAAACTTAGACGTGTGGCCCCTTCTACTTCGATTTCTCCTATCACCGGCAAACCGGCGTTAAAAATCCAAGCAATCCAAGCACTCTCCGCCCCAGCCACCACTTCTGTAACCGTGAACTTAGGTGACTTCGTCTGTGTAAACATGTCTAGCAAAATACGGCGCATCCCTTCAGCGGAGTGCACATCGTTGAAGGGATCACGAAAATGCACATTGACCGTGACTAAAGAGAGCAAGTGCTCTAAATTTTCAGGGGTTAAATGAGTGAAGGCCTGAGCATAAAGCTCTGCTTGAACCTTTACAGATGGGGACATAGAAAATCCTGCAAAAAATGAAGACTAACCGTTTAACCGTTGTACTAACTTAAAGTAGATAGCATAAGGTAAACAGCGCAAGAATTTGAGGAAATAGGCAAAACGCCGAGGAAAGACGACTTCAAAGCCCGGCGACTCCAACCCTTGCACGAGGGCTTTGGCGGCCGCTTCAGGCTCCATCAAACAGGGCATAGCAAACGCATTTCGATCGGTCAGTGGCGTCCGCACAAAACCCGGATTAATCAATTTTAATTTAACCCCGGAACCTTGCAGTTCAGTATAAAAGGCTTCGCAGGCATGAATCATCGCCGCCTTACTGGCACCATAAGCCGCTGCCGTGGGTAAACCACGATAACCGGCAACAGACGCCACAACCGCGATGGTGCCGCGTCGCTGCGCGCGTAAACGCGGCAGAACCGTATGAATCCCTTGCAGCACCGCAAAGTAGTTAACCTCCATCAGTTGCCGAAAAACGCTGGGCTGCAACGAATCGATTGAGGTGGGAGTATGTGTACCCGCATTAAAAATAATCCAATCAGGTAGCGCAAAGTGCCCACAAATGAATTCCCAAGCCTCCTGCAAAGCCTGCACATCGGTGACATCCAAGGCATAAGCGAAAGCTTGCGGGCTGGGTAACTGAGCATTTAACTCCGTACAAACCTGCTGCAATTTCTGTGCATCGCGTGCGGAAAGAATCACATAGTCACCTCGATCGAGGCATTCTCGTGCTGTCGCTAAACCGATTCCACTGCTCCCTCCTGTAATCCACACCCATTTAGCCTTAACCATTGTCCGCCTCCACGCCTTTGGGCAGAACACGAATACGCGACTTATCGCGGGCAGAGAACTCCATTCCCCACCAACGCCCTTGGGCATCATACCAGGTGTCCGTGTCCTCTAATTCAGCCCCTAAACGGTATTTCTGCACCTCTAACTCGCCTTGGGTAGACTGCAAACGTTTCATCCCCAAGCGTTCAACCGCTAATTGGCTGGCTTCGCCCGTGAGTGTATTCAGCACCTCTTGTGCTTCGAGGATGCCTGGATTCCAGTGATTGGTGGTGAGTAGATCCTGAGACAGCCAGCGTTGCTGCTGTGCCTTCTGCACACGCAAGCCTTGATCCTCGGCTTGTGCCTGGATAGATTCGCGCTTGCCATCATCATTCACTTCTACGCTCAGACGCTGTAAGCGCCCCTCTTGCCACCACTCCGTAGCCCGATATTCATAGTGGTAGTTAAATACCGCTAGAGCGCGTATGTGCAAGCGCATGTGTGCATCCACTCTGAGCAGGCCATTTTCTTCACTAAAGCGCAGCTGGTGAGTCCCGATTGCACGACCATTGCGCCACACCTCAAAGTTCTGCTCTTGACCATATAAAGCCAGGGCCTCTTCTGCTGTCATGCTCAAACCCGCTCGATGCAGTGTTGGTTCCGCCCAAGCCAGCGGAATCATCAGGCAGCCTATACCCAACACGACTTTAACGATCTTTGCCAGCATGCTTTTCTCCTGCTTATTGCTCTTTGTTTGCACAACGCACTTAAAGGTACGCATCTAACGTGGACAAGGATCAGCGGCACTGCCGCTACATCAGCCACTTCAGCGCTGCAGGGATCTTTGAGATCCGTTAAGATGTGCATGGACACATTTGTGTGTGAACTTTTTACAGGAGATGAACGTGACTTTGCCCCGCAACCTCAGCTTGATCCTCATTCTTTTAGTGAGTTTACTGCTGTCTCCCGCTTGGGCAGACAATCCCAAGGTACGCTTTGAAACCAGCCTAGGACAGATTGATATTGAACTCTTTGCCAAAGAAGCACCTTTAACCGTGGAAAACTTCTTACGCCATGTGGATGCCGGTTTTTATGAAGGCATCATTTTCCACCGCGTGATCCCCGGTTTTGTTATTCAAGGTGGTGGATTCAATGCACGTTTGGAACAAAAGACTCCACTAGCACGCGTGCGTAACGAATCCGATAACGGCCTAAAAAATCAGCGCGGTACCCTATCGATGGCACGTACCAACGATCCACATAGTGCGAGCAGTCAGTTTTTTATTAATCTGGTGAACAACGCAAGTCTAGATGCACAACCCGGTCGCCCTGGTTATGCTGTGTTTGGACAGGTGATTGAGGGCATGGATAAGGTGGACGCCATCGCTCAAGGCCGTACCACTCGGGTCGGCCCGCATCGTGATGTGCCTGAACAGGCTGTGATCATTCTCAGCGCGCAGCGCTTAGAGCTAGCCAAAACTCAGGAGAAGGCAGATCCAGACAGGGATGAGGAGAAGTTCGAGTAAGATCGTTCAGGCTCATACTACATAGCTCACGGCTTCAGCCGCGACATGCACTCACGCTGCCTCCAGCCTTGGGCGCACGCGTGCTAAATACTCGCCGGTCAGAACGAAAGCCCTCTGTCCGGCTTCTTCCACAAGCACTTCAAGTGTCCAGCGTGCCCGCCCTCGCTCGGAGAACGACTGAGTGAACGCCTGCACCAACGCCTCATTTGGCAGTTTTGCCTGAGCGGTAAAAGCCCGAGTCACCGGTGCTAAATATTGAATCTCACTTTTCACGACCACCACCTCAGCTTCCCAGCCTTGCTTGTGTAAATAACGCGTGGTTAAACACCAACCGGCAAGCGTGGCAAGTGCCGCTAAGGAACCACCAAAAGCGGTGCCCTTATCATTGAGATTGGGCGCCAAAGGCACTTTCAGCTCCAAGAACTGGCCATCAAACTGTAAGGATTGCAACTGCATGGCCTGTACCAAGGGGATCTCTTGAAACAGCTGCTGCATAAATTCAGCATCTGATTTCATGCTTTTCCCCATAAGCGTACAAACTCACCGACTGCTGGGCAGCTGGCTAGTCGACGCTTTTTACTCTGACCTAAATAAATGAAGCCAATGATTTCTTCATGCGCATCCAAACCTAAGCCTTGCATCACTTGAGGATTAAAGGCCATGGGACCCGAGCGCCAAATCGCATCCAAACCCTGCGCATAAGCGGCCAGCAAGAGCCCATGCGCTGCACAACCGGCGGTCAATCTCTGCTCACTTTTGGGAACCTTAGGATGCTCAGACAAAGAGGCTATCGCCACGATAATCATCGGCGCACGCAAAGGATTCTGACCGAGTTTATTTAACTCGGCTTGCGTCGCATTGGGATTTTCTATGCGTGCGGCCTCGATAAATAAAGCCCCTAAGCGCTCTCGCCCTGAGTCTTCTATCTGCAAAAAACGATAGGGCTTTAACCCACCATGATCCGGTGCTCGCAAAGCCGCCCGATAGATGAGATCCAATTGCTCGGGATTTGGTGCCGGGCCCTCTAACACCGGGCAAGACACACGATTTAACAATAACTCTAAAGCGTCCATCTTTTCTCCTTACTGACGAGCCAAGCGTGGATTGGCCGGCTCTGCAGCCAGGCTGGAACGGTAAGGATTAATATCCAATCCACCGCGACGCACATAACGCGCATACACCGTTAGCTTCTGTGGACGACATTGATTCCAAATATCCATAAAAATGGTTTCTACACACTGCTCATGGAAATCACCATGTTCACGGTAAGAGATTAAATAGGCCAAGAGCCCAGCACGATCAATACTTGGGCCTTTATAATGTATCTGTACACTGGCCCAATCCGGTTGCCCTGTGACCGGACAGTTGGATTTCAGTAGATGACTGACCAGTGTCTCTTCCACCACCCGATCAGTGGTGCGTAAAAGCTTGGGCTCCGGCTGATAATGCTTGACCTCAATATCGAGTTCATCCAGACACTCTCCCTGTAAGCGTTCAAGCTGCAAGGGAGCATCCAGCTTACGCAAAAAGACCTGAACACGTCCGCCCGCTGCTTGCGCCAGATCCGACTCTAAACGCTTGAGTACTTCCGCTTCATTGGCAAAACAGCTGAGATTAAAAGAGTTCAGATAGAGCTTAAAGGATTTAGATTCGATAATGTGTGTTGAATCGGCTGCAATACGAAACTCCGCCAAACGCACCACAGGCTTACCCTTGGGGTTCAGCCAAGACACCTCATACGCATTCCAGATATCAACCCCTTTAAAAGGCAAGGATCCACGCTGAATCCCTCGTGCTTGCCAGTTAATCTCTCGTGCAATCGGATACAGCAATGAGGGATCATACTGGTTCACATAATCTGTCTCTTGACCTAAGGGCGACCGCTGAATCACCTCATGCTCGTTCATCAGTTACGAATTCCTTTGCCGATTTTAAGAAGGTGCAAGGCATAGCTTGCCAAGATCACAATGCATCCGAGAATCATAGCAAAGGCAAAGCCGATATGAATATCACTGACTCCCAGCAAGCCATAACGGAAGCTGTTGACCATATAAAGAATCGGGTTAAATTGTGAGACCAAGTGCCAAAAACCAGGTAATAGGCTGATGGAGTAAAAGACTCCGCCCAAATAGGTTAAGGGCGTCAAAATAAAAGTCGGCACGATCGAGATATCGTCAAAGCTATTTGCATAGATGGCATTAATAAAACCACCGAGTGAAAACAGGATCGCAGTGAGCAATACCGTGGTGACGGTAATACCAAGATGCTGCACCTGCAGGCTGGTAAAAAACAGGGACAAGAGTGTGACAATCAAGCCCACAGCCAAACCACGCGCCACCCCACCGGCCACAAAACCGGCAAGAATCACCCAATTTGGGACAGGTGCCACCAGCAACTCTTCTATGTGGTGTTGAAACTTAGTGCCAAAAAATGAGGAAACAACATTACCGTAGGAGTTGGTAATCACCGACATCATAATCAGACCCGGTGCGATGTATTCCATATAACCAAAACCACCCATCTCACCGATACGCGAACCGATGAGATTTCCAAAGATGATAAAATACAGTGTCATGGTGATCGCAGGCGGAAGCAGGGTTTGTACCCAGATACGGGTAAAACGACGAATTTCTTTGACCAGTATGGTAGTGAAGGCTGTCCAAATTAACGATGTGTTCATGCGACACGCCCTCCGGACTGCAGATTTTTCTCAACCAAGGACACAAACAACTCCTCCAGACGATTCGCTTTATTGCGCATACTCACCACTTGTACACCTTGCTGCGAAAGCTGAGCAAACAACTCATTTAAGCCCTGCTGCTTGGCCACTTCAACTTGTAAACAATGTGGATCTATTAAGCTGGCACGATAATCCGGCAGATTAGGCAACTGCGTCAGTTCCTGATTCAGATCGAGTAAAAAGGTTTCGGTATTCAGCTGCGCCAGAAGGCGCTTCATGCTGGTATTTTCAATAATTTCACCCTGATCAATAATCGCAATATTACGACACAGAGACTCCGCCTCTTCCAGATAGTGGGTGGTCAGAATGATCGTGGTACCCTGCGCATTCAACTCACATAGGAACTCCCACATCGAGCGACGCAGTTCAATATCAACCCCCGCTGTCGGCTCATCCAGAATCAAAAGCTTAGGCTGATGCACTAAGGCACGAGCAATCATTAAGCGGCGCTTCATACCGCCGGATAAACGCCGAGCCGGTTGCTCACGCTTATCCCACAGGCCCAATTTTTTCAAATAGACCTCACTACGTGCCTTGGCTTCAGCACGCTTTAAGCCGTAATAACCCGCCTGAGTGATCAGAATATCTTCCACTTTTTCAAAGGCATTAAAGTTAAACTCCTGGGGCACAACACCCAGTTGCAACTTAGCTTCTGTCACCTGTTGAGCCAGATCATAACCAAAGATTTTGACTTCGCCTGCCGTCGGATTCACCAAGGACGAGACTATGCCTAAGGTTGTCGATTTACCGGCACCATTCGGCCCGAGCAATGCAAAAAAATCACCCTGCTCAACCCGCAAAGAGATCCCTTTCAAGGCTTCAAAGCCATTGGCATAGGTTTTACGCAAATTATCTATCTGTAATGCCTGTGTCATGAACGAGTCCTGTCAAAACCGATCTTAATAGCTGGGGGCAAACCTGAGGATTTTCAATACGCAGATGAATGTTAAATAGAGAAGCATAATAGATGGCTTCTGAAACGCAGCGAACGCGATTCAAGGTATTGATTAATCGTATGTGATCTATGAATTATTTAGAGCGAGGCAGCGCAGGCACTGCAAGAGATGGCGTCCCATAGGGGGTTCGAACCCCTGTTACCGCCGTGAAAGGGCGGTGTCCTAGGCCACTAGACGAATGGGACGTGACATATAAATTGTACATAAAGCTTGGAGCGGGAAACGAGACTCGAACTCGCGACCCCGACCTTGGCAAGGTCGTGCTCTACCAACTGAGCTATTCCCGCTTAACTTTCCAAGATACATAAGCATCTTAGAAGTTGGCGTCCCATAGGGGGTTCGAACCCCTGTTACCGCCGTGAAAGGGCGGTGTCCTAGGCCACTAGACGAATGGGACGTGACCGTGTTTGAGAAGTTTTGGAGCGGGAAACGAGACTCGAACTCGCGACCCCGACCTTGGCAAGGTCGTGCTCTACCAACTGAGCTATTCCCGCTTAACTTTCCAAGATACACAAGCATCTTAGAAGTTGGCGTCCCATAGGGGGTTCGAACCCCTGTTACCGCCGTGAAAGGGCGGTGTCCTAGGCCACTAGACGAATGGGACGTGACCGGTACTTCTCAAGCTTCTTCGCTCTGCTTGACCGACTTAAACAAACTTAACTTGAGTCAGTTTGAGTGTCTGTCAGGTTGCTTCCTGAAGAGGCGCAAATAATACGTATAGGCTTTTTGCGCGTCAACACTCTGAATTAAAAAAATTTAAATTTTTTAAGTTAAGCGCTGAGACTGATCAATTCCAACACACTTAACAACCTCAGCTGGCGTGTAAGCCACAAGAGGATCGGCTAACATAAAGGCAATATTCGCCAAAACCCCTGATGGAACCCTAGACCTCATGTCACCCAGTGAAACTGCGATTATCATTTTAATGGCTGTCTTTGTGATGATGATGGTGGCCATAGCGTTTCAGAGTGCAGAGAACCTACGCCAAGAACGCCACTTTCAATTACTGGCTCTAAGGGATCAGTACCGTCGTTGCGAGCACCTACTGAATAACTTCCCGACCGAATTCATGACCGCTCCTTTGCGCTCAGCCTTGCTCAACTTCATGCGGCTATTGCTCAAGCGCATGCATCAAATTCAACGCAATTCTGAATTGAATCACCAGATGGAAGCCCTGGCACAAATTGAAGAAGCTCCTCTGCCCTCCCCCTATTTCCCAGAAAACCAAGGTCCCAGCCTGTTTGCAGAACGCAATGCCGCCCTGCGGGCACGCGCTCTAGTCAGAGAGATGGTTGAGCTGGTGTCTTTAATGAGCCAGCAAGGTTTTGCGCAGACACAAATGCAGGCTTTGCTTGCAGAGTTAAAACTCGCCTATCAACGCTGCCAATGTGATCTCCTCCTGCATGAAGCACACTTGGCTTTACAGCAAAGCGGTCCGAAAGTCGCCATCCATCATCTGCGCACCGCTCTCATGCAGCTTAAAAAACTCAATCCGCAGGGTTTACTAGACGCACAACTCATTCAACTCCAAGGCTGGATGCATGAGATTGAAGTGCAAGCGACTGCTCCACAGCCAACTGCGCCCCAGTCACATGCCCCTGAAGCCCAGAGTTCAGCTGCTTTTAGCCTACAGAGTTAGCCATAAGTCGAATTTTCAATGACATATTGTTGCGGGAGTCCGCATTATGTAAGGCTTCCGCTTCACTGATCCGCCCCTGCTGATAAAGCTTTAATAGACTCTGATCAAAGCTGTGCATCACCCCATCGCCCGCATTTTCCACCACATCACGCAGTCGAGTGAAATCCCCCCGTGCCACCAGTTCAGATACATAAGGTGTGTTGACCAACACTTCTGTCACCGGAATAAACTGATCATTCAGCCCACGCACCAAGCGCAGCGAAACCACCGCTTTCAGGTTAAGCGACAGATCCATCGTCAGTTTGCGACTTTCCGTTTCATGGAAAAAGTTCAGAATATGCTCTAGAGCCTGATTGGAGTTGTTGGCATGCAGTGTCGATAGACAGAGATGTCCGGTTTCTGAGTAGCGGATGGCTTGCTCCATCGTCTCACGATCACGGATCTCACCAATCATGATCACATCCGGCGCCTCACGCATGGCATTTTTCAGCGCATTACTAAAAGAGTGGGTATCGATGCCCACCTCACGCTGATTGATCAGAGACAATTTACTGCTGTGCAAATACTCGATGGGATCTTCTATGGTCAGAATATGGCCACTCGTGGAAAGATTACGATGCTCCAACATAGCGGCTAGGGTGGTTGATTTACCCGACCCTGTCGCCCCGACTATGAGAATCAGGCCATTTCGCTCCATCACCAAATCTTGCAAACTGGAGGGTAGATTGAGTTCTGAAATTGAGGGGATCTCACTGCGAATATGGCGGATGACTAAGGCCACATCACCCCGCTGGCGATAGATATTCACACGAAATCGCCCAACACCTTCCACTTCATGGGCAAAGTTCATTTCCCATTCTTTTTCAAAATCAGCGATCTGCCCAGGGTTCATCAATCCGTAAGCCACCTCTTTAACTAAACTCGGCGACAACTGCTTCTCACCTAAAGGGCGCATGACACCCTGCACTTTCATCTGCACCAGAGCATGACTACTGAGGAACAGATCGGAGGCTTGTTTGTCTACCATAAGCTTTAAATAACGATCCAGATCCAGCATGGCATTCTCCTAATCCTTTTTACGACAGGCACTCACTGCCTGCGAGCTGACAAAAATATACCTACTTTTTGTATTTGTACTTTTCTAAGTTTGAAGCTAGTCTTAATCATTAATCCAAATTTATAAGAAGCCTCCAAAGCACAATGAACTCTTCTGAATCATCCGAACAGGATTCTGTTCTCTCTCCTGAACATTCGGGTGAAACCTCTGAAGATCACGGACGCTCTTCAACTCAGTTTACACCCATTTGGCAGCTCGTCTATGAACGTGAACGCGAACATTTAGCGCTGGATCATCACTCCTTGGTCACCTATGCGGATCATCAAGGACGTATCACTCATGCCAATGATCTGTTTTGCGAAATCAGCGGCTTCTCCCGTGGGGAGCTGATCGGCCAGACTCACAGTTTACTGAAATCCGGCGTTCATCCCGATAGTTTTTATCGCAGCATGTGGGCAGACTTAAAGGCAGGCCAGGTCTGGCAAGGTGACATTTGCAATCGTCGCAAAAATGGCAGTTTGCACTGGGTACGCACCACGATTGTGCCTTTTTTGAATCAACGAGGTGAGATTTATCAATTTATCTCGATGCGCACGGACATCTCTCACATCAAACAGATTGAAGAAGATCTGCGCGAAGCACGAGACTTGGCTCAACAGGCACAACGCCAAGCCGAAAGCTCCAGTCTGGCACGAGCGAACCTGTTGCGCAAAATCAACCACGATATACGCACACCTCTGACCTCGATTTTAAGTGCCGCACAGCTCTTGGAGATGGAAGGCGGCTTAAGCGAGAGCCAAACCCAGTGTGCGCAGCGTATTCTGAATGCTTGCCAAGAAGTCCTGGGGTTAATTACACCGATTGCAGATCAAGATGAACAACACAGCCGCCAGCTCTGGTCCGATGCCGCACACCATCTTTCTTCGCAACTCTACAACACGAGCGAACCCCGTCAGCATCTTGTATCGCCTAAAGCGCCACCCTCGAGTTCAAGCTCCAACCCGATCAGCACCGAACTGGCCAGTGATAACGCTCAATATCCTTGGTTCAGAATTTTGTATGTGGAAGAGAACAGCGCCAATCGCCAACTGGTGCGTTTATTACTTGAACGCAATCAGGATGTAAAACTCTACTCTACACCCAGCGTTGAAGAAGCCTTGGAGTTGGCGGCCACTTATCAACCCCACCTCATCTTGGTGGATCTTAACCTGCCTGGCATAGAGATTTCAGACTTACAACAGCAGTTGCGTCAACACCTGCAACCTGGGACGGCGATGATTGCTTTGAGCGCACTGGACGATGACGAAGCGGTACAGTGGCTACGCAAGGGTTTTCAGGGACACCTGAAGAAACCCTTGGAGCTGCCACTGCTTCTACGCACCCTCGATCATTGGATGCAGGAAGTCAAATATCTTCAAGCTGGGTCGGTGAGCACCCCAGCACGATAGTCTTGCAAAGCCTGATCGATCTCTTCCAGCGTATTCATCACAAAAGGACCATACTGTACGATCGGCTCACCGATCGGGCGTGCCGCTAAAAGCAAGCAACGCCCGCCCTCTGCACCCGCGCTTAAGACTAACCTATCCCCCGCACCCAACTCGACAGCAGCATGCTGGGGCAAGGCAGTGTGTTCGATGAACAGACTGCCTTCAAACACATAAGTGAATGCCGCCAGATCCTCAGCAACGGGGATCACACAGTGTGCATGAGGTTGAAGCTGAATATCTACAAACAGAGGTGCGGTAGAGATCCCCGTGATCGGCCCGGTGAGAGTCTGCCCCTGCCAGGACAATTGCCCGGCCACCAAGCGTAAACTCACCTGCTCATCTCGATATTCGGGAATACTTTCCGGTTCCAGATTTTGATAGGCTGCGGGTTTCATCTTCTCTTGTGCCGGCAGGTTCACCCAGAGTTGGAAGCCACGCATGAGCCCCGCTTCCTGCTGTGGACGCTCCTCATGGATCACACCTCGACCGGCGGTCATCCACTGCACCCCGCCACTGCGCAACAAACCTTCATTCCCTAAATGATCACGATGCAGCATCTGACCATCGAGCATGTAGGTCACGGTTTCAAAGCCACGGTGTGGGTGGGGTGGAAAACCGGCAATATAATCATCTGGATCATCCGATGAAAAATGATCCAGCATTAAAAAAGGATCGATACGTAAGGATTGGCGCTGACCCAAGCTACGCTTGAGCTTCACGCCTGCTCCATCCTGGCTATCGATGGCCGGAATCATTCGGCGAACTGGGCGTTCAGACATAGAGCCTCCTCGTATTTATCTTAAATACTCATTACAAGTCTAAGGCGGCAATCTGAGCCTGAGCGGCAGCCAAAGAAGCTTCACGCTGCTGCGCCATATTCAAGCCCTCAGCATAGACCACCTCAACTTGAGTCAGACCGATAAACGCCAACACCTGCTTTAACCAAGGGATCTGGAAATCCTGACCAGCGTCTTTATACATACCACCACGAGTCGCCAACAGGGTGACAGGTTTATTCTGCAACAGCCCGACGGGCCCCTGATCGGTGTATTTAAAGGTGATACCGTTCGCCACCACACGATCGATCCAAGCTTTCAGTTGCGAGGGCACCGCGAAGTTGTACATAGGTGCCGCGATCACCAAGTGATCGGCGCGCTGCAACTCAGCAATCAATTGTGAAGACTGCGCCAAAACGGCCGCCTGTTCAGGCGTACGCTCTTCCTCGGCAGACATGAGTGCCGCCAGCGTCGCCGCATCAAAATGCGCAACCGGTTCAGCGCCCAGATCACGCACCTTAACTTCGCTATCAACATGAGTTTCTTGCCAACGCTGGATCAACGCCTGAGCCAAAACATTGGACTGGCCGTTATCCGCTAAAATGCTGCTCTGAACGACTAAAAGTGATTTCTTAGACATATCGATTCCTCATCTGATGGAAAATTATTTGGCATGGATTGCATTATCAAATCAACCAAACTAATAATGAATAGAGAAAAACCACTCATAATGATCGAAAAAGTTGATGTAAAATGCGTATCTCTCTTGAGCAATGGCAGGCGTTTATCGCCATCGTGGATCAGGGTGGTTATGCCCAAGCGGCTGAAACTCTGCGCAAAAGCCAATCCGCCATTACCTATTCCATTCAGCGGTTGGAACAGGAACTAGACCTGAAAGTCTTTCGTATCGAAGGACGACGCTCTGTACTCACTGATGCAGGTGAAGCCCTGCTACGGCAAGCACGGCAATTGCTACAACAAGCCGATCAAATTGAAACGCTCGCACAAGGATTCGCGGCCGGCTGGGAAGCCGAAATTCGTATCGCAATGGACAGTCTTTTTCCAGCCCAGTGGATGCTCGATGCGCTGGCCACTTTTGCTTTAGAGCAACCCCAAATACGCATCACACTGAGTGAAACGGTTCTCAGTGGCACAGATGAAGCCTTGCTCAAGCACGAAGCGGATCTGGTGATCAGTGGTCGGGTTCCCCCTGGATTTGTTGGGGATCCTCTTTGTACCGTACGTTTTATTGCCGTGGCACATCCAGAACATCCTTTGCATCAGTTACCCACTCCTTTGGATACCCGAGATCTGCGCCAGCACCGTCAATTAGTCGTCAAGGATTCAGGCACACGACGCTTGGATGCCGGCTGGTTAGGCGCGGATCAACGCTGGACACTGAGCAGCGCGCGCACCTCTATCGAAGCCGCCTGCCGAGGTCTGGGGTTTGCGTGGTATCCACACACACATATTCAAGAAGCGCTGAGTCAGGGTTTACTCAAACCCCTGCCCCTAGCCACAGGGGCCGAGCGCTGGGTGCCCTTATATTTGGTGATCAGCCAACCTAATCATCCCGGCCCAGGTATTCGTCGCCTGGCCGAACTCTTACAGGCACGCACTCGGGATCCATCTCTCAACTGAAAGCGTACTATACTCATTCCATCCTCTAACGCGCAGGTGTTGCTATGCTTTCATTCAAACGTAGAGTCCGCTCCTTGTTAATATTGTTGTCTACGCAGTTGTTACTGATTAATTCAAGCTGGGCAAAAGAAATGACTCCCAACACCCAGGCACTTTTTGATCATGAGCTTAAACGTCTTCACTCTAATGAAATCGTCAATCTCAGAGAGCGTTATGCTGGGCACCCGGTATTATTTGTGAACACCGCCAGTCATTGCGGGTTTACTGGGCAGTTTGAAGCCCTGGAAAAAACTCATCAGACCTATAAGGATCGCGGTTTAAAAATGGCCGGCTTTCCGTCCAACAGTTTTAAGCAGGAATCTAAAGATGAAGCCGATACGGCTCGCATCTGCTTTCAGAATTTTGGTGTGACGTTTGACATGTACACCCATATCGATGTGCGAGGCCGTTCAGCGCATCCTATTTTTCAGGAGCTCGCGCGTCAAAGCTCTGCACCACGCTGGAATTTTTATAAGTATTTAATTGATGCTGAAGGGCGTGTGATCGCCAGTTTCCCAAGCACAACGCGACCCGATTCTGCAGAATTTAAGGCTGCAGTCGAAAAACTTTTGGGAAGCTAAAGCAGCGATCTCATCAGGGATTTGGCTATTTGGTCTGACCAATTCAGACTAAAGTATAAATTACACTTAGGTCTAATCCCTGTAAAAAGCACCCCCTTTAGACTTTAGTAACACTCTAAATGGGGAGGTTGTATGAGCCACGCTCAACCGCACCACACCGAAGAAGCACGCCACAGCATGTCTGTGGCCGCTTGGATTGGCTTTTTTCTTGGGCCGTTTTTCTTACTGCTCACCTTTATTCTGCCACCCCCTGAGGGCATGTCAGAAACAGCTTGGGCCGTTGTCGGCTTAACCCTACTCATGGCCACCTGGTGGTCAACTGAAGCCATACCCATTCCAATCACCTCACTTTTACCCATTCTGCTGGTGCCTGCCTTGGGCGTCGGGACGCTGGGCCAAGCCACGGCTCCCTATGCCAACCCGATTATTTTCTTATTCTTGGGGGGATTTTTGCTCGGTCTGGCTATGCAACGTTGGAATCTTCATCGTCGCATCGCTCTGCTTACACTTCTCGCGGTGGGTGATAAGCCAGCCAAGCAAATTGCCGGTTTTATGCTGGCGACGGGGTTTATCAGTATGTGGGTGAGTAATACTGCAACCGCAATCATGATGCTCCCTATCGGTCTTTCGGTGATCAGCCTGATGGAGTCCGATGATGAAGGTGAGCTGGAAAGGTTTGCGACCGCCTTATTGTTAGCCATCGCCTACGCTGCCAGTGTCGGCGGGATCGCGACGCTCATTGGGACCCCCCCGAATGCACTGCTGGCCGGCTATCTGGCGGACAACCACGGTATGCAGCTCGGGTTCGGCGAGTGGATGGTCATCGGCTTACCCGTCACCTTAGTGATGATGCTGTTTACCTGGTGGTGGCTCAGCCGCAAAAACTTCAATATCAAAGGTAACAGCAATGAGATGCTGAGAGCCGAACTGGATAAGATGGGCACCATGTCCCGTGGTGAAAAACTGGTAGCTATCGTCTTCGTTCTGACGGCACTGGCCTGGATTTTCCGCCCACTATTTAATGATGCGATGCCTTGGTTAACCGATACCGGTATTGCCATCGCTGCAGCGATTGCGCTCTTCTTGATTCCTGTTGATATCAAAAAACGCGTATTTTTGATGTCTTGGGAAAAAGCCGACGCGATTCCCTGGGGCGTTCTGCTGCTATTTGGGGGTGGTTTGGCCTTGGCCGGTGTGATTACCAGTTCAGGTCTGGCTGAGTGGATCGCCTCCGGCTTGAGTGTCTTTGGTACATTGCCTTTGCTGTTGGTGATCGGGATTGTGGTACTGGTGATTATTTTCCTAACGGAAGTGACCAGCAATACGGCAACCGCCGCCGCTTTCTTGCCACTTTTAGGCGCTTTAGCGGTTGCACAGGATATGTCCCCTCTGCTCTTCACTGTTCCAGCGGCTATAGCGGCCAGCTGTGCGTTTATGATGCCGGTCGCCACACCACCGAACGCGATTGTGTTTGCCACGGGGCATATGAAAATTCAGTCGATGATTAAAGCCGGTTTTGCTCTCAACCTGGGCGGCGTCTTGGTCGTCACCTTGATCAGCTATGCCTTGATCATCGCTTTCTGGCTCTAAGGGAGTTGAAGAGGCTTAAATATCCGAATATTAAAAGGGCTTAGATCGCGATCCAAACACAAACGGGGCCTTAGGCCCCGTTTGTCTGTTCATCTGGCTAATAAAAACTTAGTGGTTCGCCAAACGACCCAAAGCCGAGTCCAGAGCACTCTTCATTTTCTCACAAGCACCCGCAACCGCTTTGCCTGTGCTGTCCGCATGTTCAGTCACTGCGAGCGGCTGCAAACCGGCTACACGCACTTCCAGAACACAGCGTTTATCATGCTCACCGGGTTTGTGAGCGTTTTCATCGTGCAGATGCACTTCAACACGCGTCACTTTCTCGCTGAAGCGGCCCAGGGTTTTCTCAACAGCCGCTTTTACATGAGAGGTTAAGCCTTCATCATTTTCGATACTGCTGTCGGTATTCACCTGAATAATCATTGTTATCTCCATCTATTATCGGTATTGGGGCATACGTCAGATTGGCTGCCTTAAGTGGCAGCCCACTCCTGCTTGGAGTAGGCTTGCATCAACGTAAGTGACTATTATCGCAGATATACTAGCCTGACAGCTATCAGCAGACAGAAGGGATGAATGATGCAACTCAAGCAAGCTTCACTTTTTCGCCAAGATGCCTGGATTCAAGGCCAGTGGTGCCAAGCCGACTCCGGTGCCTCTACGCCCATTTACAACCCTGCCAATGCCGCCCAACTCGGCTCAGTTCCGAATATGGGTGCGGACGAAACAGCACGCGCCATCGCTGCCGCCGAAGCCGCTTTACCGAGCTGGCGTAATCTGACGGCGGCACAACGTGCCACTTATTTAAAACGCTGGCATCAGTTAATTCTGCAACACCAGGCAGATTTGGCTCAGATTATGACCGCCGAGCAGGGCAAACCGCTGGCTGAAGCAGAGGGTGAAGTCAATTATGGTGCGGCCTTTGTGGAATGGTTCGCAGAGGAAGCCAAACGCGTATATGGCGAAACACTGCCCGGACACCAAGCCGACAAACGCTTGGTTGTGATTCGCCAAGCGGTTGGGGTCGTCGCGGCGATCACGCCTTGGAACTTTCCCCTTGCCATGATCACACGCAAAGTTGCACCTGCCCTAGCCGCCGGTTGTACTCTAGTGCTCAAACCGGCTCCGCAAACCCCCTTCTCGGCACTGGCTCTCGCGGCACTGGCTGAAGAAGCCGGTATTCCAGCCGGAGTGTTGAACATCGTCACGGCCGATGCCGAAAAGAGCCGAGAGGTGGGTGAGGTTCTTTGCAGCAGCCCAAGTGTGCGTAAACTCTCATTTACCGGCTCAACATCTGTCGGCATTCATCTCATGCAAGCCTGCGCACCCAGCTTAAAAAAGCTCTCTTTAGAACTGGGCGGCAACGCACCCTTTATTGTTTTTGACGATGCCGATCTGGATGCCGCTGTGGCCGGCGCCCTTCTCTCCAAATACCGCAATGCCGGTCAAACCTGTGTGTGCGCCAATCGTATCTATGTGCAATCGGGGATTTATGATGCGTTTGCCGAACGCTTTAGTGCTGCTGTACAAAAACTGCAGGTAGGCCCGGGAACTGAGCCTGGCACCCAAGTAGGGCCTCTGATTAATACCGCCGCCTTGGCCAAAGTAGAAGCCCATCTGGAGGATGCCCTGAGTAAGGGGGGCAAACTGCTTTGTGGGGGTCAGCGCCATGCCTTAGGTGGGCTTTTCTTTGAGCCTACCGTCATCAGTGAAGCCCATGCCGCGATGCGCTTTGCGCGTGAAGAAACCTTTGGCCCTCTCGCCCCGCTGTTCCGTTTTGAGCAGGAAGAAGAGGTCATTGCTTTGGCCAATGCTACCGAATATGGTTTAGCCGCCTATTTTTATGCGCGGGATCTAAGCCGTGTGTGGCGTGTTGCCGAAGCACTGGAATATGGCATGGTTGGCATCAACACTGGATTGATCTCAACAGAGGTCGCTCCGTTTGGCGGCATTAAATCGTCTGGACTGGGGCGTGAAGGGTCACGTCACGGCCTAGAAGAATACTTAGAGATGAAATATCTGTGTATGCAGATCTAAGTCTTTAAATCCGGGGGACTCCACTGGCAAGAAGCCCCCGGATTCGCGTAAGATAGCGCCATTTATACCTTGCGGATAATCAGGGGTTTACAGATGTTTTATTGGCGTTCTCTTTCGGTTCTAGCCTGTGCCGGCCTCCTCAGCGCCTGTGCTCCCGGACACCTGTATGTGGAAGAGGGTGTGCTGGAAGGGATTGATCACCGCATTCAGACGCAAAATGAGCATTTGCAGGGCATTCAAGCCCAGCAAAGCCAGAGCCTCAGCTCCATCTTAGAGGCACAGGAAAGTGTGGTCACACGCTTGCAAGAAACGATTTTTGAACGTGTTAAGCCCCCTGAATGTAAACCTGAACCTAAACTCGTCTGCCCGCCTCAAGGCGAAAGCGGTACGCTGGTTCTAGGTGGATTGGAGAAACAACTGGTCGGTGAGATTGAACAGGTCCATCTCTCCGGCCTGGATGCGACTTTGCCCGCACGTATCGATACTGGCGCCACCACCTCTTCCCTAGATGCACGTAACATCCAATTTTTTGAACGCGATGGACGCCGCTGGGTACGTTTTGATTTTGTTCACCCAGCTACTGGGGATGATACCAACGTTGAGCGTCCGGTTGTGCGGGTCGTCCGTATCAGTCAATCGATCAGTGAAGATTACGAACGCCGCCCAGTGGTTGAACTGCGTTTCACTTTGGGTAATGTCAGCCAATCGGCTGAATTTACGCTGACAGATCGTAGTCATCTGGATTTCCCCGTTTTGATTGGGCGCAATATTCTGAAAGATATGATGGTGGTCGATGTCGGTAAACAAAATATTGCACCGCCTCAACTGCCAAACTCCCGGGATAATCGTTCTTAATTTCTGATTTTTAGCAACAAGGCTAACCCATGATCTCTCGTGCGCCTTTTTACACCATCATTGCATTGTTGATCTTAGTCGGCCTCGGCAGTGCCTTAACCCGCCACTTACAGCTGGGCATACCCTGGCTCCCGGGTGAGCAGAAACAGGTTTGGCTGATCGAAGCACGTGTCGACTTTAATGCCAGCGGCACAGCCGTCCTAGCCAGTTTAGATCTGCCCGATAACCCGCCTGGCTTTACTCTTCTGAATGAACAAGCAGCCTCACCAGGCTATGGTTTTTCGATTATCGAAAACGATGGCCAACGCCGGGGAGAGTGGTCAAAAAACACGGCGACGGGTGCACAAACACTCTATTATAAAGCGCAATTTATTACCGATCCCGACAAACCTATCAGCCGCGTTGAACGTCGTCCACGCGTTAAAGAGGTATTCTGGGATGAACCAGAAGCCACAGCGGCTACCTATGTTTTAGAACTCGCGCAAAGTAAGTCCAGTACTCCCGAAAGCCTGACACGCGAACTGATTCGCCTCATCCAAAACCCAGAACCTGGCCAGAATACAGCGCTCCTCTTGAGTGCTTCCAGCCGTGTGGCCGCTTTAGAAAAACTCTTAAATCAAGCGGGTATCCCTGCCCGTATTGCCATCGGTTTATATCTGGAAGATGCGCGGCGGCGTCAAGCCACCACCCCGATGATCGAAATTTTTGTTGATGATCGCTGGTTGGTCTTTAATCCGGAAACGGGGGAACAGGGCCTACCTGAAAACCTGCTGCTTTGGCAGCGTGGCGGCGATTCTCTGTTGGATGTGATGGGGGGCAGCCGCTCACGGGTGAGCTTCTCCATGATTGAACAAACCCTTCCCTCCCTGGAATTGGCGCAAACACAGTTTGCCGGTCAGGGTTTTGCTTGGTTAGGGGTACATACTCTGCCCATCGAAGAGCAAAGTATGTTTAAGCTCCTCTTCTTGCTACCTTTGGGGGCAATGGTGGTGGTGTTTATGCGCATTATTATTGGCTTAAAAACCTCTGGAACTTTTATGCCGATTTTGATCGCTTTGGCGTTCTTACAAACCTCACTGGGTTTGGGGTTGATCAGCTTTGTTTCGATTGTGGCCATGGGATTGGTAATCCGTACCTACCTCTCCCGACTTAACCTCCTCTTGGTCTCGCGTATCGCAACCCTGGTCATCCTGGTCGTGTTCTTAGTCTCTTTCCTGAGCTTGGTCGGTTATCAGCTCGGCTTCAGTACCGGTATGACCATCACCTTCTTCCCGATGATCATCATCGCTTGGACGATCGAACGTATGTCGATTCTCTGGGAAGAAGAAGGCCCACGCGAGGTCCTAACACAGGGGGGCGGCAGCCTCTTGGTGGCCGTACTCGCTTATCTGTTGATGCAACTACCGATCTCTGGACACCTGACGTTTAACTTCCCGGAGTTGAACCTGGTCATCCTGGCGCTGATCATGTTGATGGGACAGTATACCGGCTACAAATTCTCTGAATTGCGTCGTTTCCGTGCTCTGTTGGAGAATCAGAAATGAAGTGGGCACTGCCCTGGCAACTGCATAAAGCCGGCATCCTCGGCATGAACTGCCGCAATGTCGACTTCATTGGCCGCTACAACCTGCGCCGCTTTTATCCATTGGTGGATGATAAGTTAAAAACCAAACTCCTAGCCGAGGAGTTTGGTGTCGCCACGCCACAGCTACGCTTTGTGGTACGTGCCCAACATGAGATCAGCCATGTTGAGGATCGTTTATTAGCACTGGAGGGCTTCGCGATTAAGCCTTCGCGAGGTTCAGGTGGTAAAGGCATCCTCGTCATCATCGGACGCAATGGCGATAAGTTTGTGAAAGCCTCGGGAGCTGAGATCAGCCTAGAGGATATCAAGCGTCATCTCACCAACACCCTCGCGGGCCTCTACTCATTACGAGGCGTCCCGGATGTTGCCATTATTGAAGACCTGATCGAATTTGATAACACCTTTAAGGGCTACTCTCACGAAGGGGTTCCCGATATACGCATCATCGTTTTTCGCGGTTATCCGGTGATGGCGATGTTACGTTTAGCCACCCATGCCTCGGACGGTAAAGCAAACCTGCATCAAGGGGCGGTTGGGGTGGGCTTAGATATCGCGACAGGCCAGAGTTTAAAAGCGGTGCAGTTTTCAACCCCCATTGAGTTGCATCCCGACACTAAAAAACCTTTGAAAGATCTTTCCATCCCGGACTGGGAAGCGATGTTGCTGCTGGCGTCACGCTGTTATGAGATGAGTAATCTGGGTTATATCGGAACCGATATTGTCTTAGATCGTTCACGTGGGGCGCAGTTGTTAGAACTCAATGCTCGCCCTGGACTCTCCATTCAGGTCGCCAATGGACGTGGTTTGTTACCTCGACTGCGCCATATCGAGAAGATCCGCAAACCGCATCGTAGCGCCGAAGAGCGTGTGCACTACGTCATGCAAACCTTCAGTCAGCACGGACTTTAAGTCCGCGCTGGCGTTGCCTGGCTCGACGCTTAACCACTCCCACGGGTTTGTGTCCGATTCGGCTTGGCGTTGCGTTCAATAAAGTCGATGATCATACCAGCAATATCCTTGCCTGAGGCCGCTTCAATGCCCTCTAATCCAGGCGATGAGTTCACCTCCATCACGACTGGACCATGATTAGAGCGCAGCAGATCCACTCCACATACATTTAATCCCATCACTTTCGCCGCGCGCAACGCCGTGGCCCGCTCTTCAGGCGTAATCCGGCAGAGTGTCGCGGTACCGCCACGGTGCAAATTGGAGCGAAATTCACCCTCCTTCGCTTGGCGCTTCATCGCCGCCACCACTTTACCGCCGATGACAAAAGCACGGATATCCGCTCCACGTGCCTCTTTGATAAACTCTTGAACTAGGATCTGCTGTTTCAACCCCATAAAGGCTTGAATCACACTTTCCGCCGCTTGTTTGGTTTCGGCCAAGACCACTCCGATTCCCTGGGTACCTTCCAGCAATTTAATCACCACAGGTGCGCCGCCCACCGTATCCAAGAGGTCATCGATATCATCTGGAGAGTGGGCAAAGCCGGTCACGGGCAAACCTATCCCTTTACGCGACAGGAGTTGCAGGCTGCGCAGTTTATCGCGTGCACGGGTGATCGCCACCGACTCATTCAACGGATAGACGCTCATCATTTCAAATTGGCGCAGCACCGCTGTGCCATAAAAAGTCACGGAAGCGCCGATACGGGGAATCACCGCATCGTAACCCTCTAACACCTCACCGCGATAATGGATCTGCGGATTATGCGAAGTGATATTCATATAACAACGTAACGCATCAATCACTCGGACCTCATGCCCACGCGCTTGGGCAGCTTCGACCAAACGACGGGTCGAATACAGCTTGCTATTGCGTGATAAGATGGCAATTTTCATGGTGCCAGATCCTTTCCCATCAGATAAGAACGTGCCGGATCGACATAAAACCGACCCTTTAACGCCTCACGCCCTAACAGCATACGAAAGCGCATATTATCTCGACGCGTTAACGAGAGTTCGATCAGGTACTGCATTTTGCCTATCACCACATGAGTTTCTATAAAATAACGTCGAGTGGTATGCCCACCGGAATCCCTGACCTGACGCACATCCTTGACTAAAGCTTCACACCACACCTCCTCATCGGATCCTTGATGGGGATGTAAGCCAAATTTTACCCAGCGCTGACCTGCACGCTTAAACTCTTTTACCGAAAAGGCATGTAATGCCGAAGTTCGTGCTCCGGTATCCACTTTACATTTCAGGGCAGCGACCCCTAAATCAGGAAGCGCTATCCACTCACGCCAACCTACAAGGGAGGGTGTCTGACTCGAATCGGACATGGAAAGCTCCTTGATACCGCATCGGCCACTCTTCTCCAAATGGCAAACGGGTCGGTTAGAAGAGATCGACGGCTCCGGCCACAGGTCGAGTTTCCACCTGCTGCAGATAAGCCTTCTCACGATCAATGATGGTCGAGTTGTGCATGGAGCGTATCTTCTTCAGGAGCACTCGACCGGTTTGCGGGAAAAAATACACTTTTCGAGGATAAAGATCGAGCACATCTTTCGCGACAACAGGAATCGACTCTTTACGCAGATGCTCAAAAACGAACGCCACGTTGCGCTCACCGACCTGACTAAACTGCAAGGTCTTGAGCACCTGTCCTCCACCAAACACCTTGGCTTCTAAACGCTGCCGATTTGCGCCGAGTTTTAACAGGTGGTTGACCAGCAATTCCATCGCATACAGACCATAACGCCCTGAAGCCGCTAAAGGGCCGGTTTCGCCTGAGCGATCATGGGGTAACAGAAAATGGTTCATGCCACCCACACCGGTCAAACGATCCCGCAGACAGACCGAAACACAGGAACCCAGCACCGTCACGATCATGGTTTCCTCTTCAGTCGCAAAATACTCGCCCGGCAAAACCTTGACGGCTTCAGTGGCAAAATGACGATCATAATAATGGTTAGAGGCCAGATGAGGATCAACAAATCCCAGCTTATTGGAGGATGGCGCAGGCATGCCTTCCTCCTTGAAGCAAGGTAAAGGATTGTGAGAGTTGTCGCACCAACATTAAACCCCGACCGGCACAGTGCTGCGACTCAGTCACAGGTGATGGAAGATTCTCAAACCCCTGGCCACTGTCGATCACCTCCACCTGGAGCGTCGGTTTCGCTCCCTGCTGCCAATCAAGAATCAGCGTGAGCTGGTCCTGTGGTGCCAATTGGCACAGAGCCTCTTCTCGCTTCAGGTAAAAATCCATAAAACCTTCTTGATCAACTTTGTTGCATGAAGACAGCTTAAGAATGCCATGATCAATGGCATTGTTGATCAACTCACTTAAGAGGGTAAACACACGCTGACACTGATGTTCGGAAAAACCCATACTGCGCAGCAACTGGATCGACTGCGCCGCTAGCTCTTGTTGCTGGATTTGTTGGCCGGAGAGCGTCATCGACCAGCGAAAAGGTGCCAAATGCTTTAAGTCGGCAAAGCCGGACGCATCATGATAGGACAAAAGGCGTGGTAACAAGGCCGCAAACTCGAGAACAAAGAGCGACACATCATCATCAAACTGGCGGCTACTGGCGTGCTGTTGCAGGGTATAGAGGACACCCTCTGTCAGGATTTCAGCCGGCCCCTCAGGATCACCGAGCAAGTCTAGAGCCGGTGGATGCCTTAATGTTTGCAGTAAGCGTGTGTCCCCAAAGGGTTCTCCGCGCGCACCGGTTTGCTCGGTGACACCATCACTATAACCGACTAAACAACACCCTGATTGCACACGAATCACTTCACAATTTGCATCCAAAGTTTGCTGCTCGAGAATGCCTAACGCCATATGACGCGAGCGAAAGCTATGTTTAACCTCACCTTCTGCATCGAGTAGATAGAGCGTGGGCATCCCCCCGTTCCACACATGCACTTCCTGTTTATGTGGGTCTAACTCGATCAGACTGGCGGCCACAAAACGATCCGGTGGCAGCAGGCTTTCCAATCTCTGATTAATTTCTCGGATGATATTGCCCAGTCGATAACCCTTATCCACCATTGCGCGGAAAATACTCAACATTGGCATCAGCGTAATAGTGGCCGACAAACCATGCCCGGTCGCATCGGCATGCAAAATAAACAGGTTACCGGAAGGCGATAAAGCTTTTTGAATCAAATCACCGCTAAACTCGGCTGTTGACTCCAAACGCACACTCAAGCCCGGCAAGGGTGAATCCTGCTCGTTATAGAGATGGGTATAAAAAAGATGAGAAGCCATCTCCTGTTCCATGCGCGCATGGTGAATCAGGTTTTGCAGGCGAGTATTTTGATTGGTGATGATCCGCGCCAAACGTACCTTTGACACCAGTGCATCGACCTTGAGGCAGAGGAGTAACGGATTGATCGGCTTAACAATGTAATCATCCACCCCCATCTGTAAGCAGCGTGATAGCAGTTCACGATCCTCACTGGCACTGATAATCACCACCGGGATATGGAAACGATAATCATCCCGTACTAAATGCGGCAACAGATCCAAGGCGCTAAGACGAACATCCTGATGATCCAACAAGGCGATATCAATATGGATATCGGATGAGATCACCTCTAAGGCGGCAGCATAGTTAAGCACTGAAATGACCACATAACCTTGCTGCTCAAGGAAACGACTGAACAATTGATTTAGTTCAGGGTTGGTTTCCAGCAGTAAGAGGGTGATGTCGCTGCGTTCTGTCACTTTCAGTGTTGAGATCATCGAATCTGTACTAGCTTACCCATGTTGGCAATCTCAAGGATTTCGGCCGCATTGCCGCGTGCATTGATCAAGACCACCTTACGCCCTGATTCAGCAGCCTTTTTCTGTAGCATCACAATCATGCCCAAGGCGGAAGAGTCGAGATACTGCACATTAGCAAAATCGACCAGAATTTCACTGCTCTGTGCTTGACGGAAAATATCCTGACTTAAACTGTAAAAAGTTTTGTGGAAGCTAAAATCAAAGCGTTCCGGTAGTTTTAGAAGTGCCTGCTGTTCTGACATAGGTCCCATTGTCCAAAAATATAAATTTAGAAAAGATCGATATCGCCACTGCTCATGGAGCTGGCGGAAACAGGGTTAGATTTACGGCTTTCGCGATCACGACGGAATTGCTCAATACTGCGTGTGAGGGCTTCCGTATCCAGATTACTGCGCTCATTCTTCAAAGCTTCGGCTAGGACTAATAGATGGCGCTGCTCATCGGTGGTATGAATAATGGTCTGGCTGCTCATATCCTGGAACTGCATAGCACGCATGGCGTTAAAGAGCGCCATCATCAGCTCTTGTGAGATCTGCTCCATATCTTCGGTAACCGCCTTATCTTGCTCAGACTTTTGCATCAAGCGGTCTATCGCTTCTTGCACCTCTTTTTTCGCCTCGATAATAAAGCTCATATCCTGAGAAGCAATGCGGCTCACATCATCCACCAGCTTGGCGATCTGGCCGTTCATACTGGTCAAACCATCTTGAATATTTTTACTGAAGCTGGCTGAACGGCTGGATAGCGCACGCACTTCATCGGCAACCACGGAAAACCCCCGTCCGCTCTCTCCGGCACGTGCCGCTTCAATCGCCGCATTCAAAGCCAAAAGGTTGGTTTGTTTGGCGATATTGTCGATATCTTCAAGGATACGCATTAACTGTGGCATCTGATCCGACAACTGAGAGACTCGTTCCAACATTTCCATCGAATCCGCACTCATCTGTACCGTTGCTTCGACAAAATTATTCAGTGTTTTTAAGGTGCTGGCCGCAAAGTCTCCCATGCGGGCTTCTTTATCG
This sequence comes from Nitrincola tapanii, assembly GCF_008368715.1. Classification (GTDB taxonomy): domain Bacteria; phylum Pseudomonadota; class Gammaproteobacteria; order Pseudomonadales; family Balneatricaceae; genus Nitrincola; species Nitrincola tapanii. Next base: position 55,781 of record NZ_SMRS01000002.1, on the reverse strand, counting down.
CCCTGAGTGCTACCCAACTGATCGTCACCGTGTAGCAGGGTATTCACCTGCATCTGTTGACGTTCTATCTGCTCTTTAAGCTGCGCAAAAGAGGCTGCCAGGGTATTCATTGCATCGTTTTGCATGCCCAAAAGTGCATCCATATCCTGCACCATCTCGGAGACTACGGATTCGATACAATCCCCAATATCATGCAGATCCTCACGCACCTCGACGACCTCCTGCACCAGGCCGCTTTTTGTGTCCTGAACCCGTTTCGGTGTGGCAGACTTCTGATGGCTTTGCCAAGTCGCCAGCAATGGAATTAGTACAGCCGCCAACACACCAAGTAATGGATGAAGCCAAAGCGCGATGCCCGCTCCAAGAAGCAGCGCCAGCACTGCAGCAATCCAAGAGATCATCTTCATCTTTCCATTCCTTCCTTTAAACTCGGTTAATCCGCTGACCGACCTTCTCTATTACTCTGCTCGCTAAACGATTCAGCGGCAGCACTTCATCCACGGCTCCCATCGCAATCGCTTCTTTTGGCATCCCAAAAACGATGCAACTCGCTTCATCCTGTGCCAAGGTCCAAGCACCGGCGGCTTTCATGGTTTTCATGCCGAGAGCACCATCTTTACCCATCCCCGTCATAATCACACCGATGGCATTGGCTCCGGCCACCTTAGCCGCTGAATTAAACAATACATCCACCGCAGGTCGATGACGGTTCACCGGCGGGGCATCACTTAAGGCGGTCATATAATTGGCACCACTGCGTACAATTTCCATGTGGGCATAGCCCGGAGCAATGTACACATGACCTGGCAGGACACGTTGATTGTGCGTGGCTTCCTGCACCTTCAGCGCACAGAGCTTATCCAAGCGCTCCGCAAACGTCCGAGTGAAATTTTCCGGCATATGCTGAGTAATCAAGATGGCCGGCATATCCGCAGGTAAGTCCATCAGAAACTCGCGGATGGCTTCAGTTCCGCCGGTAGAGGCGCCTACAAAAATCAACTTCTCGGTTGAAGAAAACTGCATCCTATGTGGCTGAGTCGTCACCTTCCGGATCGGCTTATTCGCGATCGGTGTTAAAGGTCGTATACGGGCACTGGCGGTGATGCGAATCTTCTCAGCAATTAAGTCAGAGTAGCTTTGCAGACCGCTGGCAATATCCACCTTGGGTTTAGCAATAAAATCTACTGCGCCCAGCTCCAACGCCTTGAAGGTGACCTCGGAACCCTTCTCGGTGAGGGAAGACACCATCAATACCGGCATGGGACGCAAGCGCATCAAACGCTCCAGAAAATCCAAGCCATCCATACGTGGCATCTCCACATCCAAAGTCAGCACATCTGGATTGTGAAGCTTAATCAGCTCACGTGCGACCAAGGGATCGGGCGCTGCGGCCACTACCTCCATATCTGAGTGGCTGTTGATAATTTCGGTCAGGAGTTTACGAATCAGCGCTGAGTCGTCCACCACGAGGACACTGATTTTTTTATCTGCTTGCGCCATCAGCTAAAAAGCTCCACATTGCCGGTAATTTCAGTATCTGTCAGGCGCTGAAAATAATCCGCCTCACGCTCAAAAATTGTGGTGTTATTCAAACGTTTTAATTTCTTTACCAAGACCCGACCACTGTGCGGGAAAAAGTACACTTTGCGTGGAAAACTATCCAACAGATCCTGTCCCACAACCGGGATGGATTCACGTTGTAAATAGTTCACCAAGAAGCGGCTGTTACGCTCGCCGATGACATGACTACCTGGACGCGAAAGCACATTGCCGGCTCCAAACACCTTAGCTTCAAGACGTTTACGCTCAGCCCCCATTTTTAACAACTCATTAATCAGCACTTCCATCGCGTGGCTACCATATCTGACTGAACGCTGCTGCTGTTCTTGATCACGATAAGCGTCCGGCAGCATAAAATGTGTCATGCCACCGATCCCTTGTTGTGGGTCACGAATACAGGCACAGACACAGCTGCCTAATACCGTCACCAGAAGCATGTCGCGTGCCGTGACGTAGTACTCACCCGGTAGCAACTTCACCGCCTCCATCTCAAAATAGGGATCAAAATAGAGATCGGGTAGACTGCTTGCGCCCGCTTCACCGCTTTCAGACATAGTCTAATTTTCCTTAGCCGTGCCACGCACCGGTGCAAACATGGTTTTGCCGATGGAGCGAAACAGATCGGTTGCGTGATTAAAGCTTTCTGAATGCCCAGCATACAGCAGACCCCTCTCATTCAGCTGCGGATGCAGTTTGGACAGAATCTGGTATTGCGTGGGTTTATCAAAATAGATCATCACATTGCGGCAGAAGATCGCTTCAAACCCTCCACGCATCGGCCATTGTGGCGCCAGCAGGTTTAAAGAGCGAAAGCTGATCAAAGCCTGTAACTCTGGACGCACCTTAACGCTGCCAGCACGTGCACCGCGTCCTTTCAGAAAAAAGGTTTTAACCCGCGCTTCATCCAGACGCTCAATACGCTCCATACCGTAGACACCGCGTTTGGCGTGCTCCAGCACATTGGTATCCACATCTGTCGCCAAGATACTCACGGGAGGTGTCCAACTACCAAAACTCTCCACTGCGGTCATGGCTAAGGAATAGGCTTCCTCTCCGGTAGAGCAGGCCGCTGACCAGATCTGAATACGGCCTTTGTCTTGCGCCTGACTCGCCTGCAGCGCCTCAAAACGTTGCGCTAGATGCACAAAGTGATGCTCCTCACGAAAAAAAGCGGTGAGGTTAGTCGTTAAGGCATTAATAAAATCCTGAGCTTCCAGATTATGGTTTTGCAGATAATCCAGATAGTCGGAAAATCGGCTTAATCCCAACACTCTTAAGCGTCGCGCTATCCGGCTATAGACCAGATCACGCTTGCGGGCGGTGAGTGAGATCCCCGCCCGTTTGCGTATGAGCGCGCGAATTCGCTCAAAATCCGCATCCGTGAAATCAAATTCGCGCTGCATAAGCGGACTCCGTTAGAACTCCTCCCACTCATCGTCATCCTGACGTGCCGGTGGCGCAATGCGCGGAGCCGGTTTACGTGCCGACTTAGCGGCCGATGCACTCGGCTGTGCCTTTGAGCTGGGTTTAGCCGCCAGACGGGGGGCACTTGGTTGTGCCAGATGCAGACTCTGCTCATCGACTTTAAACACCGCGACCGATGTCGCCAGTGCTGTGGCCTGCTCTTCCAAAGACTCAGCTGCTGCTGCGGCTTCTTCAACCAGAGCAGCGTTCTGCTGAGTCACATCATCCATCTGCGTCACCGCCAGGTTGACCTGCTCGATACCCTGGCTTTGCTCTTCCGAAGCCGCCGAAATTTCGCCCATAAGGTCGGTGACACGCTTCACCGAAACGACAATCTCTTCAATCGTAGAGCCCGTTTCTTTTACCAGTGCCGAACCTTCATGCACAATATCTACGGAGCGCCCGATTAACTCTTTAATCTCTTTAGCCGCCGCTGCTGAACGCTGTGCTAAGGAGCGCACTTCACCGGCAACGACCGCAAAACCACGCCCCTGTTCACCGGCACGCGCTGCCTCTACCGCCGCATTCAATGCCAGGATATTGGTCTGGAAAGCGATACCATCAATCAGTGTGGTGATATCTGCGATTTTATTCGAGCTTTCACTGATCGCTTCCATGGTTTTCACAACCCGGCGCGCTTTATCACCCCCGGCTTCAGCGACTTGGCTCGCACCCTGTGCCAGCTGGTTCGCCTGACGAGCATTGTCTGCGTTCTGACGAACAGTTGAAGTCAACTCCTCTAGGCTGGAAGCCGTTTCTTCCAAACTTGAAGCCTGCTCTTCGGTACGCTGGGAGAGATCCGTATTACCGGCCGAGATTTCCTGAGCCGCTGTATTAATCGCGTCCACTGACTCTTTGATTTCAGCCACCAGCTGCTTGAGCTGGCTCACTGTTTGATTGGTGCTGCTCTGCAACTGACCAAAAGAACCTTGATACTCACCAGTCACCTGCTGGGTCAGATCGCCTTTCGACAGGTGCTCGAGAACCCGCATGACTTCATTCAAACCAGTATCTGTCACCTGCATCAACTCATTGACCCCCTCACCCAGACGTTTGAAGAAGCCACTTTGCTGTTCGGTATCAATACGTGCACTGAAGTCACCAGCCACCGCTTTTTCAACCAGACTGGTAATACTACGCTCAACCATCACCTCTTCGGTGCGGTCATTCCACTCAACGACTGAACCCAGACGCTCACCCTCTTCGTTGAAGATAGGATTCGCCACCAGCGCAAAGGTACGCCCACCGATCTGAATAGTTGCACTGTGTTTGGTTTTCAGCGCCCCCAGCATACTACGCTGATGTGCTGGATTTTTATGGAATAGATCGATACTGCGACCCATCAAATTATCGGGATCAAAGTTCGGCAGTTCACGACGTATCTCATTCGCCCCATTGCGGAACATCTGTTGCACCGCTGGGTTCAGATAAATGATGTCGAAATTAGCATCCGCCACCATAACATTCGCCGATACACTGTCCAGTGCATTTTTAATGCGCAGGTTGATGTTCGACACTCGATGCGTTTCTTCGATATCGGCTTTCAACTTACGCTGGGTTTCCGCCAAGGCTTTCAGTGCCAGACCCACTTCATCCTTGCGTGTTTCCTCAATTTTCTGGTTCAAATCTCCTTCACCTATCGCGGCAAAGTGGCCAACCAGCGCACGTAACGGACGCACCATACTTAGGAAGACCATCATGGATAGCGCTAAGACGATCAGGATCGCTAAAATCGAAATTACAGTGACCTGTTTAAGCTCGACTTGTGAGGTGCTGACAGCCTCATTGGCATCCGCCGCCGCACGCGTGGTGTTTTGTGTAACTAATGCTTCAAAAGTGGCTCCCATCGCATCAGAGATCGGCACCATGCGGTTGATGGTGCGCTGATACTCCTGCATCAAACGCTGATAACGCAATTCATCTTGCGTGTCGATCATGGCGGCAATCAGACCATCAAGATCTACATAAATCTCGCGCCAAGCGCGATATTCACCTGCTAGCTGATTATAGATTTCCTGTCCGCGCTGAGTCACACGTGGAATCTTAGCCAGGGCCTCCCAGTTCTCATCAATGGCACGCCAAGATGTCTGGCGCTGCTCAACGATGGCACGCAGGCCATCTTTGCGCTGATACCCGTCCGTTTGGGTTAAGACATCAATAGTTTGCGCACGAATGGCCATACGATCCTTATTCATAGTCATCAACGAGACCATCGAAGGCACACGGTTGTCACGCATCAACTGAGCGTATTTTGACCAGCCGGTATACCCTAAGTAGGCTTCCCAGCTAATAAAAATCAATGCAGCTAGCATCACCAGGCTCATCAAACCAATCTTGATGCTGGTGGATAAATTATTAAACCATCGCATACGTCTGCTCCATTATTCCTTAAACAGCGGTCTGACTCAGTTGATCCACTAAACCCATTTCACTGCTGGTCATGAGTTTTTCAATATCGACAACAATCGCCATACGCTCAGCCACAGTGGCCAAACCCATGAGATACTGCGTATCAAAGGTGGCTCCAAAGTCAGGCGCGGGACGAATATCGTCATCACTCAATGCAATCACATCCGACACGGCATCCACCACCATCCCGACAATGCGCTGCCCTAAATTGAGAATGATCATCACAGTAAAGGCATCGTAGGTCGCTTCACCTAAGTGAAACTTCAACCGCATATCCACAACGGGAACGATCACACCACGCATATTGATCACACCCTTGATGTAATCGGGCGTGTTAGCAATACGTGTCACCGCGTCGTATCCACGGATCTCTTGAACCTTGAGAATATCGATTGCGTACTCTTCTGCACCTAGAGTGAAGGTCAGATATTCTCGTGTTTCCACACGGCTCTGCTCATCTCTCATTTCTGCCATCTAGATTACCTCAGAAAGACATAGATTCAGGCGCCACATCACTTTTATGCATGCGTGCCAGTCGATCTATATCAATAATCAATGCGACACGACCATCACCCATGATGGTCGCCCCCGAAATACCTTCTACTTTACGATAGTGTGTTTCCAAACTTTTAATCACCACCTGCTGCTGGGCAATGAGTTCATCCACAAACAAAGCCATTTTGCCAGCCACGGTTTCGACCACCACCAGTATCCCAGCCTCTGGATCGGTAAATTTAGGGGTCAAGGTAAAGAGCTTCCAGAGTTCCAATAGAGGCACATATTCACCGCGAATATGCACAACACGCCCTTGGCCCGAAACAGATTTGAGCTGCTCGCTTTCCGGCTGGATCGATTCGATGATGCGCGTCAAGGGTAGGATAAAGATCTCTTCCCCCACTCTTAAAGACATACCGTCGAGTATAGCGAGGGTCAGCGGCAACCTTAGACCAATACGCGTCCCCATGCCGGGTACAGAATCGATCTCGACTTGCCCCTTCATCTCGGCAATATTACGCTGCACCACATCCATGCCAACACCTCGACCGGAAACATCGGTAATCTCTTTGGCGGTCGAAAAACCTGGCGCAAAAATTAACTGCCAGACTTCTTTATCTGTGGGGTTATCACTGATCGGCAGGCCTTTTTCCCGCGCCTTTTCGAGCAAACGTTCGCGATTTAACCCTGCTCCATCATCGCTGATCTCGACCAGAATACTGCCACCCTGATGGCTCGCACTCAGGGTAATGGTGCCCTCTTCAGGCTTACCGAGCTGGCTGCGAATTTCGGGCGACTCGATACCATGATCAATACTGTTGCGCAGCAAATGTGTCAGCGGATCGGCCAGCTTCTCAATCAAGCCCTTGTCCAACTCCGTTTCCTCACCCACTAGTTTCAGGGCGACTTTTTTCTGCATCTTCTGCGACAGATCCCGCACGACACGAGGGAAACGCCCAAAAACAAAGTTAATCGGCAGCATACGGATCGACATCACGGCTTCTTGCAGATCGCGGGAGTTACGCTCCAGGTTCGCCAAACCATTGTGTATCGCTTCATAAGTCACAGGATCGAGGATCGAAGCAGACTGCGCCAACATGGAACGAGTAATCACCAGTTCACCCACGAGGTTGATCAACTGATCCACCTTTTCAATCCCTACACGAATCGAGGTTTCAGCCGCAGCCGCTTTGCTCGCGGATTTAACACCGCTCGCTTTTTCTGTGTTTTTTGCAGGGGCAGGAGTTTTTAAGTCTGGCTGGGACGGCGCCACGGGCACTGGATTCTTTGTCGCTATAGCTGCGCGCCCTAACATTTCTGCCGTGTCGGAAGAGTGCACCGGCAACTCCGACTCATCGACAAAAAAGCCAAATCCTTGTTCGGCCTCCAAAGCGGCTTGGCTGGCAGCGTCCTGCGCCGCCGGTAACTCAGATGGGTCAACAAAAAAGCCGAAACCCTCTTCCTCTGCGGCTTCTGGTTCCGAGTGCGCGGGTAAGCTTTCTAAGTCTACAAAAAAACCGAAACCAGGATCTTCATCACTGATGGCTTCTTCTCTGAGTGCTTCTTCCTGGATAGTCTGAGCAGCAGGCAAAGAGTCCTCATCGACAAAGAAGCCATAGGCATCCTCTTCATCTTCATCTGTCACCGCTTGTGGTGTTTCGTTAAGAGCCTCGAAGCTGACTTCATCGGCTTGGCACACGAAGGCAAACACCTCTTCCAGCGCTTCCAGATTCAGTGCGGTGGTTAACTCCCAGACACGCTGGCTGTTCGCGGCACGTGAGATGAGCACCAGATCTCCCATCGCAGCCAGATCACTCAACAGCGCCGCTTCACTGACGGCGCCACTGAAGAGATCCGTATGCGGATGCAGATGGATACGCCAGCGGTTTGCACTCAAGTGAGGCGACGAAGTGAAAGTGCTCTCCGGCGCGCCAGGCATCACCGTGACTGGGAGCACAGATTCACTGCCTTCTGCCAGGCGCATCAAATGCGCTTTACTCTCCAGCACCGCTTGATCATCCACATGCGTGCCATCCTGATGCGCCTCTAGCATCAAACTCAGCAAATCACAGCAGTGCAAGAAAGCGGTAATCATTTCATCCGTGACCTGCAGTTCCTGACGACGCAACTTATCGAGCAGGGTTTCCAAAGCGTGGGTCAGATCCGCAATATCTTTGAAGCCAAAGGTACCGCTCCCGCCTTTTATCGAGTGGGCAGCACGAAATATGGCATTCAACTCTTCCAGATCAGGCGCATCCAGATCCAAAGAAAGTAATAGACTTTCCATGGTCGCTAGATGCTCATAGGCTTCATCAATAAACACCTGATGAAACTGACTCAGATCGATACTCATCCTGTCGAACCCTCTGCAGGTCTCCGGTCAGCGGTCATTAACCGATCACTTTTTTGACCACTTCAATCAATTTTTGCGGATCAAACGGCTTCACCAACCAACCGGTTGCGCCTGCGGCTTTACCCTGAGCCTTCATCGCATCACCGGCTTCTGTGGTGAGCACTAAGATGGGCACAGAACGGTAAGCAGGCAAAGCTCGCAGATTACGAATCAGCGTCAGTCCATCCATATTCGGCATATTTTGATCGGTAAGAATCAGATCAAACTTAGCTGTTTTGGCTTTTTCCAGTCCCTGTGCACCATCTACCGCTTCCGTCACTGTGTAACCTGCGCCTTTCAGCGTAAAGCTCACCATCTGACGGATAGAGGCTGAGTCATCCACACTCAGAATCGACTTACCCATAGCATCTCCTGTGTAATTTGATGACGAAATCGATAGATTTCGACTTATCTCAAGAAAGGATTATATGCAAAGTTTTACACTTCCGATATGAAATTACAGCCTAGACACGACTTAAATCAAAAACAATTTAAAACAGAGGAGATGAATAACCGAGCCGAATCCTCAGTTATTCCGGGCAAAAAGGAACAGGATTCAAACAAGTAGAATAGACGAGAAAGACAATAGAGAGCCGAGCTTGAACGCTCAGCTCTGTGAAAATCAGAACAACTTAGTGGTGATGGCCGCCCACGCCGTGCGCATGACCATGTGCAATCTCTTCATCGCTGGCGGCACGTACCGATTGGATTTCAATTTCATACATCAGTGTCTGACCGGCTAAAGGATGATTGGTATCCACGGTGATCATAAACTTACCCGGCTTAGTCACGGTGACATGACGCGCACCCTGATCGGTATGCACCAGCGCAATCATGCCCGCACGCCACTGCTTGTGCCCCGCAGGCAAACCCTGTAGATGCTTAATTGGGACACGCATTTCACGATCCGCCTCACGCTCACCATAGGCTTCTTCGGGGGCCAAAGTGACTTCAAAACGCTCACCGGCCTGACGCCCTTCCATTGCCACTTCCAGACCCGGGATCATGTTGTCATGGCCATGCAGATAGGCCATAGGATCTTGTCCATGATTGCTCTCAAGCAGCTCACCTGAAGCATTTTTCAAGGTGTAAAAAAACTGCACTACTGTATCCGAAGCCACAACCGACATGCTTATCTCAACCTTAATAATAAATAAAGACCTCGCGCAAAGGGGTAAGACCACCCCTTTACACCGAGATCAAAAAAACTCTACATCGCCGGTATTATACTGAACCGGAACGATCTCACCCTTCGCCACCAGATCTTCATAAAAACAGACCCGATTGCGACCATTCGCTTTGGCATAGTACATAGCCTGGTCCGCTTGATCTAGGAGACTATGCACCAGAGCATCTTTATGCACCTGGACTCCACCAAAACTAATCGTCACACGTCCGATCTGAGGAAAATGGTGTTTTTCTATACGCTGACGGAAGCGCTCAAACGCCATGCGCGCGCCTTCCATATCCGGGCACTCCGCGATGACCACAAACTCCTCACCGCCAAAGCGAAACAATAGATCATTTTCGCGGAAAGACTCACGCATCATCTGCGCAACCAGCAGCAAGACCTCATCACCGTAGATGTGGCCAAAACTATCATTAATCCGCTTGAAATGATCAATATCGATTATACCCAACCAATGGCCCGCCCCAAGATCCTTTTCCGGATAACTTCGGCGATCCCCCGGAACAGCAGGGGGCAGCTCATGAAAGCCCACCAAACCTATCACGCGCTGAATACTTTCATCAAAGGTCTTACGATTGAGCAATCCGGTCAACTGATCACGCTGAGCATCATCAATCAACAAGCAGAAATTTCGATAGATTTGCAGCATCCCCTGAATCAAACGCGCATCCTGCGGCGAACCCGGACGACGTGATTCAATCACCAGACAGACATTCATCGACTGCATATCCAACACGGGATAGGCGGAGATATTGTTGCCATTGGCCAACTTAGAATGATAAGCCCCACCCAAGCGCTGCGACATACGCAAGGCCGACTCGACCTCAGGAGATTCACTGCGCTGCGCCCGCGTCATGCTTGATTCATGATGACCATCACTACCATAACGCAAAGTGTGGCGATGCTTACCGACATTATCCAACTTGAGGAGAATCAGCTGTTCGGGTCGAAAGAGCTCATGCAGAGTTTTCAGCAAGCTGAATTCCAGCAACTCAATATCGCGAATAGAGGTCAGCGATGCCAAGCGATCCAGCAGTTGAGGGGTGGTGGACAAAGTCTCTCCTTAAGTGAACCATGTCATTTCGGTCAAAATCTGGTCTAATATACCGGATCATTTCCTTCGCATTCAATCAAGTTTTTGGAAAGGCTCTATTCTGCATGATGATCATTGATATCGAAGCATCCGGTCTGCACCCTGATCTCTCTTATCCGATTGAAATTGGTGTTTGCCGACTCGAAGATCCTGAGCAGTCCTTAAGCTTTTTAATCAAACCCGATGCCAGCTGGCAATACTGGGATGATATTGCTGAAGAGATTCATGGTATTCGCCGCGACGAACTGGAAGAAAAAGGGGTGGACCTGCAAAGCGCCTGCCGCCAGCTCAATGAATTCATCAAAACACAGGTGATCTCGGATGCACCCGATTTCGATTTTATGTGGTTGCGGCGCCTATTTATGACCGCCGGCTTGCCGATGCGCTTTAAAGTCACAGGATTTCATCAATTCTTAAGCAACGAAGATCAGGAACGCGTTCATCATCTAATCGACATTCAAGGCCGCCCTCATCGTGCTCTAGCCGATGCCCGCATGATCGCCCAAACGCTGAAGAAATTCGTTTAGTCTTCACAGCCCAGTGCAATACGAATTCCGCGGGATTCCGTTCGCCCCCGCTTAAGCGATCACGCGGGCCTGCACAGACCTAGACAAAAGCCGTCCGGGTCTATATACTTCGCGCTTCTTTCTTGGGGCAAGCTGCTGAACTGATATGTGTGCGGCCAGCCTCTTTGCTAACTGAGCGGCACGTTTCACGAAACACCTCTCTTCATTTCAGGTAAACATCACAGCATGTCCACAACTGATATCAGCCCCGCCACTTTTGGTGATCTGGGCCTCAGCTCTGCTATTCTCGAAGCTCTGCAAGACGTAGGTTACGAAATCCCTTCCCCGATTCAATCCGGCGCTATTCCACCGCTGCTGGAAGGTCGTGATCTGTTAGGCCAAGCACAAACCGGAACGGGTAAAACCGCTGCTTTTGCGCTGCCTTTATTACAGCGTTTAGATCCGAGCAAAACCCATCCACAACTCTTAATTCTGGCGCCGACCCGCGAACTCGCACTCCAGGTCGCAACCGCCTGTGAAAAATACTCTAAACACCTGGCCGGTATTCGCACCCTCTCCATTTATGGCGGCCAAGGCTATGATGAGCAGCTGCGTGGTTTACGCCGTGGCGCTCAGGTCGTGATCGGCACCCCGGGCCGCGTGATGGATCACATCCGTCGCGGCACTCTAGTGTTAGATCAATTACAAACTCTGGTTCTCGATGAAGCCGACGAAATGCTACGCATGGGCTTTATTGATGATGTCGAGTGGATTCTTGAGCACACGCCAGCTCAGCGCCAGATCGCTCTTTTCTCAGCCACTATGCCGCCGGCCATCCGTCGTATCGCCGAGAACTATCTGTCGAATCCCGCTGTCATCAAGATTGCGAGCCAAACGGCGACTGCCTCCACCATTCGCCAGCGCGTTTGGATGGTACGTGGTATGTCCAAGATCATGGCTTTAACCCGCCTGCTTGAGCTGCGCGAACATGAAGGCGCTTTGATCTTTGTCCGCACGAAAAATGCGACCGAAGAGTTAGCCGAACAGCTCGGACGTGCCGGCTTCCCTGCCGCCGCACTCCATGGCGATATCGCCCAGGCTCAGCGAGAACGTGTTGTCGAGAAGTTAAAGCGTGGTGAGCTGGACATCGTCATTGCGACCGATGTTGTGGCGCGTGGCCTCGACGTTGAGCGCATTACACATGTCATTAACTATGATATTCCTTACGATGCAGAATCCTACATCCATCGTATCGGTCGTACCGGTCGTGCAGGACGCAATGGTGATGCAGTTCTTTTTGTCGCACCTCGTGAACAGCGCTTACTGCAACAGATCGAGCGTACGACGCGCTCTCCGTTGGAAACACTGGAGCTACCCACGGCTAAACAGATCAATGCGCTGCGCGTAGAACGTTTGCAGCAAGAACTGTTAAAAGCCAGTGAAGCAGACGCTTGTCAGCAGTTCTTACCTTTGCTGGAAGGCTTAGCGGCTAACACCGAGCTTACACCGGTTCAGATTGCTGCCGCCGCCCTGCAGTTAATGCACAAGGACAAAGCCTTCTTCCTAGATGAGCGCGAAGTCCCTGTAGCACGTGAGCGTGAACGTCGTCCACGCGATGAAAGTGCGCCTACAGATCGTAAGCGTCGCAGTAGCGGACGTTTTGAAGCGCCTTCTGAAGGCATGCAACGCTATTGGATCGGTGTTGGTCATCAGCACGGCGTGAAGCCTGGCAATATTGTCGGTGCGATTGCCAATGAAGCCGGTGTTGAAAGTCAGTTTATTGGTCGTATCGATATCAACGAATCCTTTAGTACGGTTGATCTCCCCGCCAGCATTCCAGCGGATTTGTTGCAGACGTTGAAACGCGCACGCATCTGCGGTCAGGCTCTGAATATCCGCCCTTGGACTGAAGAAGCCCGTGAAGGTCGTGGCGATCGTGAGCGCCGTTCTTTTAGCAAAGATAAGGGTCCACGCAAACCCAGTGGTAAGCGCAGCAATGCCTCCACTGCGCGTGCGCCACGCTAAGCTCGTAGCAGGCTAGTCGAGAGGAGTAAGCAAACCTCCTGACTCGACATCATGCAAAAACTGCCGGTACTATACCGGCAGTTTTGTTTTAACTAGGTAGTCGGTTTGCGCCAGAAGTTTATTATTACCCTCACCAGTGTTCGTGGTTCACGCCAATACACTCTCAGTCAGGTCGCCGGATACCTGCTCGCTCTATTTCTCATCCTCGCGGCGCTTAGCTTCTTTGTTTCCAATCTACTTTTAGTCAAAACGCGTGAAGATCTCAGTGGTTTAGAGTTACAGAAACAAGCACTTGAAGATCAGTTCAGTGAAGCGCTGGGCACTCAACAATTGTATCTGGAACGCCTGACTGAACTGAGTAACCATTTTGCTGAAACCTTTTATGAACGCAGCCAACTTGAGGAAGAAAACCTACGCTTGGATGCCGACCTCAGTGAATTGGAGTCGCTGCTAGGTTTTATGGGTGAATTACCTCCCCAGGCCACAGCCGCAGAACGTTCCGCACTGCTGAAAGCAGCCAGTATTCAACGTTTGTTTTTGCTGCACTCCATTCCAAATGGTTTACCCATCAAAGGCGTGCGTATGGGTGATCGTTTTGGCTCACGCCTAAATCCCGTCACCAAGCGCCGCAGCCCCCATCACGGCATCGATTTTCCAGCGCCGACAGGCACCCCCATTTACGCAACTGCAGATGGCATCGTCGAGCAAGCCGGATTTGACCAGGGATCAGGCTTTGGTAATTTAATTGTCCTGCAACACAACTTTGGCTTTAAAACCTACTTTGCCCACTTAAGCCGTCTCAGTGTCAAAGCCGGGCAGTATGTGCATAAGGGCCAAAAAATCGGCTATAGTGGCAATACAGGGCGTTCAACCGGCCCCCATCTGCATTATGAAGTACGTCATTTATACTCCCCTATCGATCCGATTCATTTCATCCGCTGGGGGCTGGATAATTTCGAGAGTCTGTTTACAGCTGTAGAGGACATACCTTGGGAATCCTTAAGCGCCATGTATCCGCTCAATCAAAGCGCTCAGCAGTAACCATCATCGCCGAAGGTAATCGCTTCTGTGGAGACACAAAGATTACCGGTAAAATGCATGTTGATGGTCAATTTGAAGGGCATATTCATTCCGATGAAGATATCTCGATCGGCAAACAGGGTTTGATTTCAGGTCAGATTCGAGGTCGGCATATTTTTGTCAGTGGTCGCTTAGAAGGCGAAGTCGTGTGTGACCATCTGCACATTGAGCGTGGCGGCTACGTCACAGCACGTGTGTGCTGCGCACAATTGACCATCGATGCCGAGGGTACCTTTCTCGGTGAGCGCCTGTTACCCGAAACACCCTCTTCCGCTTTGCTGACAGAGCCGGTTAAGCGCTTACAAAATTTTACCGAGATCGACAGTGCAGAGGATGTGATAGACTCTCTGCCGAGTCGCATCACTCTGCGGCCCTAACCCTCTAATCCGTTGACTAAAGGATCTGATCTGCATGTGTGAACTGCTTGGTATGAGTGCCAACGTCCCCACTGATATCTGTTTCAGTTTTACCGGCTTGATGCAACGTGGTGGCGGCACCGGCCCTCATAGAGATGGTTGGGGGATCGCTTTTTATGAGGGCCGGGGCTTACGCGCTTTCCATGACCCCAATCCCAGCATTGACTCGCCTATCGCACGTCTGATTGCCGATTATCCGATTAAAAGCAAAGTGGTGATCAGCCACATTCGCCAAGCCAATGTAGGTCAAGTCTGTTTGGAGAACACCCATCCTTTCAGCCGTGAACTTTGGGGACGCACCTGGTGCTATGCCCATAATGGGCAACTCGATCCTGGATTATTTGAATGGCCTCTCGGCACTTATCAGCCGGTGGGCACCACCGACAGTGAATATGCTTTTTGCTGGCTATTAGGTGAAATTCGTCAACACTTCCCCACCCCTCCCGAGGATAGTCAGCAGTTGGTGGAGTTTATTCATAGCCGTGCTGAACGCTTACGTCAACTTGGCGTGTTTAATATGCTACTCAGTGATGCGTCGTCCTTATACTGTTATTGCTCCAGTAAATTGGCCTGGATTACACGGCGCTCTCCTTTTGGCCAAGCGCATCTGAGTGATTGTGAACTAGCCGTAGACTTTGCCGCTGTGACCACTCCGAATGACATAGTCACCGTGATTGCCACTGAGCCATTAACCTGTAACGAATCCTGGCACAAGCTTGCGCCGGGTGAAATGGTGGTGTTTTTCGAGGGTGAGGTACAGGCCCACCGACTCAGCCCAGCCTCTTCTTGATATCAAGTGGTTCGCCTATGAAAACAATAAATGGCTTACACCCACTGCAAAAAGACTTTGTGCATCTCAATGAGCTCTTTGCGGAGATCTTCCAACGTTATGGTTCGGCACCGGCTTTTGGCCATCTCGGAGCCGAGATCAGCTACAGTCAGCTCGACCGACTCACGCGACGTTTTGCCGCTTGGTTACAATTGAATACTCCACTGAAACCGGGCGATCGACTCGCGGTACAACTGCCGAATCTGATGCAATACCCCCTAGTGTTGATCGCCGCGCTGCGTGCTGGGCTGGTTTTGGTCAACACCAATCCACTCTACACAGCAGATGAGCTGCTGACCCAACTCAAGGACTCAGGCGCTAAAGCAATTGTCGCCTTTACCCCCTTAGCACAGCCCTTAAGTGAAATTATCGCAGAAACCGACATTCACACTGTAATTCTGGCTCAACTAGGTGACCTGCATGGCTGGAAAGGCGGATTGGTGAATCAGATTTTGCGCTGGAAAAAACCCTATCCACCCGCTCATTGGCCTGCTCATCTCAATCCTATCCAGTTGAGTGAACTTCTCAAACAACCTCTGGAACATCATTGGGTGGCCCCGAGCATACAGACCCAGGATCTTGCACTGTTACAATATACCGGCGGCACCACCGGCACCGCTAAGGCGGCCATGCTGACGCACGCCAACCTCCTGGCCAATTTGCAGCAGATCTCTGAATTATTAGAGAGCTATATCACGCCTGGCCGTGAACGCTTACTCCAACCTCTACCTATCTACCATGTTTATGCGTTTATGCTAAGTTTGTCGCTGTTTAGCTTTGGTAGCCGTTGTGAACTAGTGCCGAATCCTCGCGACATTCCAGGCTTAGCCAAGCTTTTCCAACGCTACAAACCTACGTTTTTTGCCGGCATCAATCCGCTGTTTAATGCGCTCTTGCAAAATGATCTTTTCAAGAAACTTAACTTTTCCGACCTGCGTATCACCATCTCAGGGGGGATGGCCCTCAGTCCTGCTTTAGCGGAACAATGGGCCTTGATCACAGGTTGTGATATCGCTGAAGGGTATGGGCTAACGGAGTGTTCGCCAGTCGTCAGTGTCAATCCACCCGATCAGACTGAACTCGGCAGTGTTGGGCCTCTGCTCAGCCGCACCCAAGTCGAAATCCGTGATGAGCAACGGCAGAACCTACCGCAAGGTGCTGTCGGCGAAATCTGGGTCAAAGGCCCACAAGTCATGCTGGGTTACTGGCAACAAACCGAAGAAACACGCCGAGTCTTAGGTGAGGATGGTTGGCTGGATACGGGGGATATTGGCTGCTTTACCGATAGCGGTCGCTTAAAAATCATTGATCGCAGTAAAGAGGTGATCAGTGTTTCGGGATTCAAAGTCTATCCCACCGAACTGGAGAATGTGGTGAACGCCATGCCAGATGTCATGGAGTGCGCAGCCATCGGCTTACCCGATGAACATCACGGTGAGAAGATTAAGCTCTATGTGATTCCCCGCCATGCTCAAGTCAGTGCCGAAGAGATCCGTAATTACTGTCGAGAACGCCTGACCGCCTACAAAATCCCAAAATGCATTGAGTTTTGTGACAGCTTACCACGCACACCAGTTGGCAAGGTTTTGCGCCGCGCCTTACGCCAGCAAGCACTGGAAAAAATCACCCGAGCTCCGAAAACCCCCGTGCAAACACGGGACTAAGCGTGACCGCTTAAACCCGTGTTCAACCTCAGATCCCATGCCAAATTTAATGGGCGGCTAAACGAAAACAGGGGACATAATCCTCATGATTGATTTTCATACGCCGCTGCTCAACAAACGCACTGAGTAACTCGTCTAGCGCAGCAATCACGCTGGCATCTCCCCGTAGCTCAAAAGGCCCATGCTCCTCGATAGCGCGAATTCCTTGCTCCTTGACATTGCCTGCCACAATACCTGACAGAGCACGACGCAACTGCGCCGAAAGTTCGTAATCCGGTTGATGGCGTGAAAGATTTAATCCAGCCATCAATTCATGTGTAGGTTCGAAAGGCTGCTGCAACGCCAGAGGTATCTTTAATTGCCAGTTAAAATGATAGGACTCGCGCTGTGCTTTACGATGCGCCGTCACCTCTGCCAAGCCTAAACGCATCTGCGCAGCCACTTGGTGTGCATCCCCTACGATCACTTGATACAAGCTCTGTGCCCGCGCACCGAGTGTTTGTCCGATGAACCGATCGACCGTCTCGAAATACCCTTCGCTTCCCTCTGGTCCCGTAAAAATCAGTGGGAAGGGCACCTCTCGATTCTCTTCACGCAGCAGAATACCCAGGATATAAAGGATCTCTTCCGCCGTACCGGCACCGCCTGGAAAAACAATAATCCCATGCCCAACACGCACAAATGCCTCTAAGCGCTTCTCGATATCCGGCATGATCAAGAGTTCATTAACGATGGGATTGGGAGATTCCGCAGCAATAATCCCAGGTTCCGTAATCCCCAAATAACGACCCTTGGCGATACGCTGTTTACTATGAGCGATGGTCGCGCCTTTCATCGGCCCTTTCATCGCACCCGGCCCACAACCTGTGCAGATATTGAGTTTTCTAAGCCCTAACTCATATCCCACCTTTTTGGTGTACTCATATTCAACCCGGTCGATTGAATGGCCTCCCCAGCAAACCACCATATCGGGTTTAACATGGGGTCGCATCGCACCGGCATGGCGCAGAATATGAAACACAAGATTGGTCGTGCGTTCCGATTCGCCCAAACCATCACAGCAGTTATCCAACTCATCTTGGACATAGAGCAGATCACGTAACACAGAGAACAGGTGTTCACGTATCCCCTGAATGATCTCACCATCCACAAAAGCAGACGCGGGCGCATTGTGCAGATCCAACTGCACATCACTGAACTTGGTACTGATCGACACATCAAAATCACGGTAACGGTCGAGTACTTTGCGTGTACTGTCCATCTCACTGCCGGTATTGAGTACCGCCAGCGCGCATTGACGAAAAAGTGCATAGAGCCCGTTATTGCTGCGATCCTGTAAACGAGCAACTTCGTAGGGAGACAGGGTATCAAGACTGTCAATCGGGGTCACACTGGCATTTACAAATACTTCGGTCATCATCTCTGACCTCCTTTGCGGCTTCCCAAACATTTTCAGTGTACTACGAAAAGATGACACTTTTGCAAGTGCAAAATTTTGTCAGCAAGCCTCTGTTTCGGCTCAGCAATTTCGACCCCAGATAAAAATTGCCAAATCAGAAGAGTTGATTTAGTTTAAAGAAAAGCCTCTGCAAAGGAATTGAGCGATGAGCGCATCCAAAGCGTCAAGACTGTACATCCTCGACACCAATGTTCTATTGCACGATCCTAAATGCCTGTTTGAGTTTAAAGAACAGGATGTTGCCATCCCTATGACGGTGCTTGAAGAGCTGGACGACATCAAGGATCGCAAACAAACCGTCGCACAAGAAGCCCGTCACGCCATCCGCATTATCGATTCGATCCTCAGCACCGCCACCTCTTCAGAACAGATCACCAAGGGGGTACGCATTCTTCTACCCGGTGTTGATCGGGAAATTCGCCTCGGGCGCTTGAGCATCTTCCCCGATCATGAGCTGACGGCGCGCGCGGGATTTTTGCCGGATGAGCGCAACAAAGACAACAAAATCATCAACTGCGCGCTACATCTGCAAGCCACCTTCCCGCATCGTCAAGTCGTTCTGGTCACCAAAGATATCAACATGCGTTTGAAGGCTCTCGGTGCCGGACTCAAGCGTGTGGAAGACTATCGTACGGATCAACTGGTGTCAGATCTCGATCTGTTGCCTGAAGGTTATCAATACCTGGACACCCCTTTCTGGGAAGGGGTGGACAAGGTGAACTCCTATCAAGACGGTGGCCAGACCTTTCATAAAGTCGATGTCAGCTTGCTGCCCAACACCTATCCCAACGAATATATCTATGACAGCAGCAAGGACTTTGCCGCCCGCACCGTGGCCGTTAAAGATCAAGAAGTCACGCTACTGGATTTAGGCTATTCGCACTTGATGAATCAGAGCTGCTGGGGCATTCAACCGATTAATATTCAGCAAGCCTTTGCTATGCAGTCTATGCTCGATCCTGACATAGATCTGAGCATCTTCTTAGGCTCAGCCGGTTCGGGTAAAACTCTGATTGCCCTGGCCTGTGCATTAGAAATGGTGATTGAAGAGGGACGCTACAACAAAATCATTGTGACACGTTCAACGCCTCCCGTCGCCGAAGACATCGGCTTTTTACCTGGCACTGAAGAAGAGAAAATGACGCCCTGGTTAAGCTCAATCAACGACAACCTGGAAGCGATGCATGAACAGGATGAGCGCCCACAAAGCAGTGTGAAATACGCCCTGGAAAAAGCCAATATCCAATTCAAATCACTCAATTTCATTCGCGGTCGCAGCATCCAGAATGCGGTGGTTTTGATCGATGAAGCTCAGAACCTCACCCCACAACAGTTGAAAACCATTATCACACGTTGTGGTAAAGGGACTAAAATGGTCTGCCTCGGGAACTTGGCACAGATAGACTCCAACTATTTGACCCCACTGACTTCAGGTCTGACCTATATTGTCGAACGCTTTCGTGATTTTGAAGGGGCGGCGAGTGTGCACTTTGAAGGTGTATTCCGCTCACGTCTGGCTGAGTTTGCTGAAGAAAATCTTTAATTTTGTGATTAGGAAAGATGCTCATGTCTGAAACGGATCTGATCCGTCTACTGAATCAAGGCCCGGTGGAGTTTAGTCAAGTGATGGCCGTTATCGATGGCCACTATGACTTCACTCCCACCGCCTTTAAAAATGGTGCCCAGGAAAATGCGGCGAACAGCAATAATGGTTCCTGCAAAATTTTTGCTTTTGCCAAACGCCATCAGTTAAGTGCACAAGCCACGTTGCATGCCTTTGGTGCTTATTACACTGACGATGTGCTGAAGCATCCAGACGCGACGGATCATCAGAATATTCGTCAGTTTATGCAGCAAGGCTGGGAAGGAATCCAATTTGCAGGCGAAGCCTTGCAGCCTAAATGTTGAAACCCACGTTAACGGACCTAGACTTAAGTGTATATCCGACTTATATTAGATCTTTATTAATTAAAGCAACGTCATGGAGACAGATATGAGTTTGGATCGCTGGGTTTTCGCGTTTGCAGGTAGCTTCATTCTAATCAGTGTGGCTTTGGCACACTTTGTCAGTCCTTACTGGTTATTCTTAACCGCATTTGTTGGTCTGAATATGCTGCAGACCGCTTTCACGGGTTTTTGCCCTCTGGCAATCGTCCTGAAAAAATTGGGTGTGAAGCCTGGTCAGGCATTTAATTAAGTTCTAGATCAATACCTAAAAAGCCCAGAGACTGCGATGCATTTTCGCAAATCTCTGGGCTTTTTTATGGATGAATCCTGCGGGATGACAGACCCTCTGTCCCTTCTCAACACCACAGCGACTCAACCCCACTACCCGCTCAGTTATGAGCGAACTTAACGGTAAGTGCGCGGTTTAAGCACCTCAGGTTTTAGGAAATCTTTACCTCCAGTATTTTCGTGATCCCCCAATAACTGACCCTGATGTTCTAGACCATACTGTGTGTGAGTATGGAAGGTATCCAGGTACTTTTCACGTGTCTCAACCACATCACCGGTATAACGAGGATCCTGTGGACGCTCCTGACGGTTAATATAGGCCGCCAGATCCCAGGAGTCCTGAACACTTAAACTGCGTGGCTGGCCCAAAGGCATGTTGTGATGGATAAAGCCCGCCAGGGTGAACACACGGGAAATCCCCGCGCCCCAGTTATAAGAGTCATCGCCCCAAAGGGGTGGGAATTGCACCTCACCTCGCACCTTCAGCCCCTGGCCATCCTCAGCATGGCACAGGCTACAGTGAACCTGATACAAATCAGCGCCCTTCTCCCAGGAAGCTTCACGCTCAGGTTTCTCGATGGGATAACCACGCCCATAGAGCGTGTTGCCTGGCTGATAAATTGGCACCCCTTTCGCCAGCCAATTATGATACGCAGCCAAGGCCAACATATTGTCGCTACCATATTCAGGGGGCGTACCATTCATTGAGTAGCTGAAACAACCGGCAATGCGCTCTTCCAGGTTATTAACATGATCATTTTTGGGACGATAGTCCGGCAGCGTCACAGCGGCCGCCCAGATAGGGGTTGCAAAAGGCAGGCGCCCTTCCCCAAGATGGCAACTGCTGCAATTCATATCATTAAAGACATTCTCGCCACGTAACTGTTGTGTATTGACGAAGAGATCATGACCGCGACGAATCACACGCTTTAATTCAGGATGCAGATTAGACGCCTCCAGATCCTCCAGCGTTGGAGGTGTATGCACATACTGTCCCTCCTTAGGTTCTGGAAACGTCACCTGCCAAGGATTTTCTTGTGCCTGAGAGACTACACTGACCGTGCTCAGAGCCAGGACTAAAATCGAGTACTTGGGAAACATAACAGAACTCCTTTAATTAGCCTGACTTGGTTGCAGAGATAACCAAGCAGATACCGCTTGAATATCGCGCTCACTCATACGAGAAGCAATCGGCACCATCAAATTTTGTGGATCATTCTTGCGCACACCCGCTTGCCAATCTTTGAGCTGACGCGCTAAGTAACCGGCATGCTGCCCGGCAATACCGGGAAAGTGTTCTCCTGCGCCTTGATTATCCGGACCATGACAAGATTGGCAGGAGGGAATATACAGATCCCAATCCCCCTGAGTGGCCAACTTCTCGCCTCGCGCCAGCAAATCAGCATCCGCCGCTTCACCGCCTTTTCCCTGAGTCGCGGGCAGCTGGCTGAAATAGACAGCCACATCCCGCATCTGCGTATCATTCAGCATGGCTGCAAAGGGTGCCATGGAAGCATTCACCCGTTGTCCCTCTTTAAACTCAACCAGCTGCTTATATAAATAGGCTGCATCCAAACCCGCTAAGCGTGGCCAAGACTCACCTCCAGGCATATGCATCCCACTGCCATCTGCTTGATGACAGGCCATGCAAACAGCCGCCGCTATCTTGCCTTGCTCCGCGCTCCCCTCAAATGCCCAGCTCGGCGTGAACATTGTTAGAGATATCAGCCCCCCCAACATGCTGGATAGAACTCTTTTCCTCATCTCGCATCCTCTTTTTTGTTTTCTAGCGACTGCAGGATCGCTGCGGCGATAACCTTAACGAAAAGAGGGAATAGCCACCATTGGCAAAATCTTGGTCTGTCTAAAGGATTCTTTAGTTACTGATAAAAGTCGACAAACGAGAATTAGAGCTCGTTAATTTAATAAAATCTGATGTAAGATTAGATTTGACTATTATATTGATAAAAAGAATAAGCTTATTCTTTTTTGAGATAGGTAGTAGTATAGCTTCACGGTTCAGGAGCAAAGCTCCAAACTTTACCCACAAAGGAGAAATAAGATGGCTTTACGTTTAGGCGATACCGCACCTAACTTTAAAATTGCAACCACTCAGGGTGACATCGACTTCCACGAATGGAGCGGTGATTCTTGGGTCTTCTTCTTCAGCCACCCTGCCGACTTTACACCGGTCTGCACGACCGAGATGGGCCGTACAGCACAGCTGGCCGCTGAATTTGCAGCGCGCAACACTAAGTCTCTGGGTTTGTCGACCGACTCTGTTGAAGAGCATCTGAAGTGGATTGCAGACGTAAATGACACCCAGAATACCACTCTGGAATTCCCAATCGTTGCCGATGAAGATTTCAAAATTTCTGAACTCTACGACATGATCCATCCGGGCGAGAGTGAAACCGCTGCTGTACGTAGTGTCTTTATCATTGATCCAAACAAAAAGATTCGTTTGATCATGACCTACCCTATGTCTTGTGGCCGTAACTTTGATGAAATCCTGCGTGTCATTGATGCTCTGCAGCTGAGTGACGCAAAACGTATCGCTACTCCAGCGGATTGGAAAAAAGGTGACGAGGTGATTATTCCTCCTTCAATTTCCAACGAAGCCGCAAAAGACATCTTCCCACAGGGTTGGAATGAACTGCGTCCCTATCTGCGCCTGACGAAGGTGTAAATCGTCTCTTAGGTTGTCGTCAACTGGGTGCTTCGGCACCCAGTTTCATCGCTCCTTTAAATAACCTAGGCTCAAAGCACGCCTGATCAAAGTCGCTATAGAATCGACACCCAATTTTTGCATCAGATGAAAACGGTGCACATCCACTGTTTTAGTACTAATCCCTAATTCAGCAGCACACTGCTTAGTTGTTTTGCCCGTGATGAGCGCATCAAAGACCTCCTGCTCGCGAGGTGTCAGCGTCTGTAAACAGCGTAAAAAGCTTTGTTGATTTTGTTTCTGTTCGAGTTGTTCTTCTTGCCAGCGTAAAGCGCCTTGTACCGACTCCAAAAGCTCTTGATCACGGAAAGGTTTTTCAAAGAAGTTCCAGGCACCGGCACGCATGGCTCGCACCGCCATGGCGATATCTCCATGTCCTGTCATAAAAATAACCGGTAGATGAGGCATGCGCGTCTGCAAGAGTTGTTGTACCTCCAATCCGCTCATGTCCGGCATACGAATATCTAACAACACACAAGCGGGATTCTCGTCCTCTAAGGCCTCTAAAAAAGTTTGAGCCCGCGCAAAATCTCGGACTTGCAGATCAATCGATTCTAATAACCAACGCAATGACTGGCGTACGATCGGTTCATCATCCAGTACCCAAATCACTGGAGAGGGGGTAGATTTCATTTAAGCCTTCTCCTCAAACGCGACAGCGGTTAAGGGTAAGAACAAAGTGGCATGCGTCCAACCCTTTGAGCGCGTTAAAGTCAGACGACCACCCTGACGTTCGGCCAGGCTGCGACTGAGCGATAAACCCAATCCCATGCCCTGGGACTTAGTAGTATAAAAAGGTTCAAACATCTGTGCTTCGTGTTCGATTGGCCAATCTGGACCTTGATCAGAGCAGATAAAAACGGCCTCTTGCCCCTGCTGATAGACTTCAAATCTCAACTGACGCTGCTCGATCGGCTGTTTGACCACAGCCTCCAAGGCATTACTGAGCAAGTTAAGTAAGATCTGTAGACCTTGAGTGGGGTGCAGATTCACTTGAAGGCTATCTGGCGCATCAGGTCGCTCCCAATCCACCTTAACCTCCTGAGCCGAGAGTGCGCTTTGACTCAAAGCATAGGCCTCCTCCACTAAGCGACACAAACTTACGCATTGTGTCACGCCATCTTCTTTACGCATAAATCGTCGCAATTGTCGAATCAACTCACCGGCATGATCCGCTTGCTGAACAATTTGCTGCGTTGTCTCTCTCAGAGCCTGGCGCTGCTTCAACAAGATTTCATCTTCTTTATCGTAATAACGTAAACATCCTTGCGCAAAATTGTGGATCGCCGTTAAGGGCTGATTGAGTTCATGCGCTAAACCCGCCGTTAATTCGCCCATTAAAGTCACACGCGATAGATGCTCCACTTCACGCTGACGAAGAGCCAAATCCTGCTGAGCTTGCAAGCGGGCCTGGGTTTCTTGCTCGAGCGCCAGCGTACGTTGACGTACTAAATACTCACTGCGAATCTGATGTAAAAAAGATAACAATACTAAGCCACAAGCGAAGATCAGATAAAAACGATACTCATACAACCAAGCGCTAATCGGGTTACGTGGAAAAGCGGCATAAGGCCCCAAACGCAACCGTTCAAACAAGGCATAGACACTTTGGTAACTCGCAGGAGGCAACCAATCACTGTAACTGTCTCCAAATACAGCCGGCTCAGCGGCCATCAAGGCTCGAGCCACTTGGCGGGTCACAATAGGATCTGCCCTAAGTGTGCGAGCAAAGGGCCAGCCAGGATAAATCGGCGTAGAGGTCATGCAGGCATAATGATCGACCGATTTTGCAGCAATGACTTTTACATCACTGAGATAAAGCAGGCCCTGCTCTTCCATAAGTTCTGGCAAACAGCTTCGGACAACAACCGCATCCAACTCGCCTGCCAAAAGCTTTGAGATTAATGCCTGCATCGGAAAACCCAAAAACTCTACCTGCTTTTCCCAACTTGAACGTTCTATACCGGCCAGTTCCAACTCATCCAAGAGCAATTGATAACCCCCAAAAGCCTCGGCAGCGACAGCGCCGATACGTTGATCTTTCAAATCATAGAGTGTCTGCAGATCGTTTCTGTCTGCACGCGTGAGCAACACACTGCTCACCTGGTGCAAAGGCAAGCCTGCGTGAAAATGCTGCAAGCTGGCTAGAGGGGCGAGAGCGTGGCGAGTCGATAACTCAACATAGTGACCAGGATTGGTAATCACAAAATCTAGCGCTAGTGTCTGCAAAGCTAGATCCATCTCTTGCCAATTTAACGGTAGCAGCTCTATCCGATAATGGGGCAGTGCACTCTGCAAACCATGTAAAGTCGGTAACCAATGCTTCTGGAAATCAACAGTATGTTGCCAATCCAAAATTCCAATTTGTATGGGTTTGATCTCCTGCAGGGGCTGCGCTGAACTAGATGTCATCATACCTGCAGAAAACAGACTTAGAAGCGTGATAAGTCGGATCAGGATTTGGCAACGTAACAAAAAGTGTTTCCTCAGTGTATTCATATAATGAGTATTGATCAGTATGCCTGACACACAACTTCTCTGGTTAGGGCAGGATCTTCGTCTCGATGATCAGCCTCTCTTTCATCTCGCAGCCCAAAACTCACAACCCTTACTTTGTGTCTATGTGTTGGATCCACTTGAGCTGCGTCCTAATCGGTATGGTTTCGCGCCGATGGGCTCGCAACGCTTAGCTTTTTTACTCCAGGGTATTCAAGATCTTGACCAAAGCTTAAGCAAACTTGGACAGAAGCTACACCTTCTGATTGGAGATCCACTTGAGCAACTCACCCAGCTCATTACTCAGGAAAACATCGGCTCGGTTTTGCGCAGCCGCCACTCAACTTGGAATGAGCAACAACTCTGGAATCAACTCCAAAAGCGCTTTCCGTATCTGCATTATCAACAACCTGACTCACGCACACTGTTTAGCCTAGACACTCTGCCGGTTAAGCTCGATCCCTATCCGAAAAGCTTCTCACAGTTTCGCCGCCAGGTCGAAAAACAGGCCTACTCAGTCACCCCGCTCGCGCCCCCTCAGCAGCTCCCGCCAGCACCCAGATTACAGACACAGTATCCCGGTGATTTAGCGCTCAAGCCCGCCAGACCTTTACTCTTTCAAGGTGGCGAAACCTCAGCACAGGCACACCTTCACACCTATTTCAGCAGTGAGGCTGCTTCGAGTTATAAGGAAACCCGCAATGCTTTGCAGGGCTGGACCCTGTCAACCAAGTTTTCGTTTGCGCTCGCCCAAGGCAGTTTATCACCCAGGCGAATCCTGCAGAGTTTACACGCCTACGAACAGCGCCAAGGTGCTAATGAATCCACCTATTGGATCTATTTTGAACTCCTTTGGCGCGAATACTTTCAATGGTATGCACAGGCACACGGAGTCGCTCTGTTTCGTTTTCGTGGTTTAAATACGCATCGTCCCTTAACCAGTTTTTATCCACAAGCGTTTAAATCCTGGTGCGAAGGAACAACGCCCTGGCCACTGGTCAATGCCTGTATGAAAGAGTTAAAAGCGACCGGTTATATGTCAAACCGTGGCCGCCAACTGGTGGCCAGCTGCCTG
Source organism: Nitrincola tapanii (assembly GCF_008368715.1). Classification (GTDB taxonomy): domain Bacteria; phylum Pseudomonadota; class Gammaproteobacteria; order Pseudomonadales; family Balneatricaceae; genus Nitrincola; species Nitrincola tapanii. The sequence continues at coordinate 28,666 of NZ_SMRS01000002.1, read as the reverse complement.
GTTAATGAGTTGGCGCTAGATTGGCGTTGGGGAGCGGCTTGGTTTGAACACCATCTCCTCGATTATGATGCCGCCAGTAACTGGGGGAATTGGCAGTATCTAGCGGGAGTCGGTGCCGACCCACGCGGACAAAGACAGTTTAATCTAAATAAACAGGCCCAGGTTTACGATCCCAATGGGGATTTCGTTCGCACTTGGCAAGGTGATCAGGGGAAGCGCCCGCTCTATCAAGTGGATGCAGCAGACTGGCCTATTTAAATCGAACCGGGCAGCTTTGGCGCAAAGATTTTTGTAAACGCCAAGCGGCCCAAGCTCGATAAGCCTTATTGGCCATCCAAAAGACGCCGGGCAGGCGGATCAGGGCAACGATCAGACCCAGCCCGGCTAATCGCCAATACACCAGAGTGGCCTCTAAGCCTTTGACAAAACTCTGGCCATTCCACAGATGGATCTCCTGCATCATCTGCTCTTTACTAACCCCTTGCCAGCCATAAAAACCTGGCTGGTTAATATCGATTAAAGCGACCTGACCGACCAAGCGTTTGCGTAAATGTCGAATTTCGCGCTGACACAAACCGCAGCTGCCGTCGTAAAAGAGTTTGTATCGGGGTTCTGACATCATCGGATCTCTGATTTAATTCTTATTTCTTTACGTGATGGAGCCTTAATAAGATCATGTTTGCGCTCACCTCTCGCATCCACTTCAGCCAGCTTGAAGACAGCGCCCAAGCGCTGACGCACTTCATCCAACAATACCCTAAACTCATGCTGCTGACGGGAGCCGGGATGAGTACCGATTCAGGCATTCCAGCCTATCGCGATGCCAAGGGCCAGTGGCAGCATGCTGCGCCAGTCCAACATCAAGCTTTTATGCAACAACGCTCTGTACGTCAGCGCTATTGGGCACGAAGCCTACTGGGCTGGTCTGTGATACGTGATGCACAACCTAACGCCGCGCATTTCCATCTTGCGCAACTGGAGCAAAAAGGTCATGTCACCTGCCTCGTCACTCAGAATGTTGATCGTTTGCATCAAAAAGCCGGATCACGTCAGGTCATTGATCTGCATGGACGTTCAGATCGAGTGTGCTGTATGTCCTGTGGTTATAGCTTGAGCCGAGATCAGCAGCATCAACGTTGCCTACAACTCAATCCAATGCTGAGCCTACCCAACCTGCAAGGTCGCACCAAGCCCGATGGAGATGCCGATTGGGAGGAAGATTTTAGCCATTTTCAGATCGCCGACTGCCCCGAATGTGGCGGAATCCTGAAACCGGATGTGGTGTTCTTTGGTGATAATGTGCCACGTGAACGCGTGGAACACGCTAAACAAGCCCTGCATGAGAGTGATGCCCTCGGCGTGATAGGTTCCTCCTTGATGGTCTATTCCGGCTTAAGATTCTGCCGTTATGCACGGGATTTAGGTAAACCGCTGTTTATTCTGACGCAAGGCGTGACACGCGCAGATGATCTCGCGCAACTGAAATTAGATACCGATATTCAAGCCACGCTCACGCGCACTCTGGCGGCTTTGCCGATTCTTTAAATCAGAAAAGACTGATATAACTAATTGAATATTCGATTGTTTTAATATAAATCCTGCGCTGGCCTGGGTTTTGGGTAACTGCTACACTCCCGCGCCTCTGATCCTGAAATCGAGTGATTAGAGGCCATGGACGTCCACTCTTGACTCTCAGACCTATTCCTCATAGATTTCAGGGCTATTTGTCGAATATAACAAGAGTAAACGACTTGAGCCTTTTGCTACGCTTTCTACAAACCCTGAGAGGGTTTGTCTTCACTTCCATCATGGCGGTGGCCCTCGCCGTCTTTCTCGGTGTCACCCTTGCGGCGTCACTGCTTTACGAAAACATCCTCAGCCGCCAGGCGAAAGAAACGTCGGAAGCGATTGCCAGCTACACCTTTGACACCATGTTTCAAGTGATGCGTAAAGGCTGGACACGTCCCGAATTGGAAGAGTTTATCGCCAGTACCCAAGACGCTTTTACCGACACCCCTTTTCAAATCACACTCTTTCGTGGCGAAAAAGTGAAAGAGATCTATGGCACCGTGGAAGACCAGAAACTAGATGCCGCGGTTGAAAACAGCTTTGTCACTGGGGAAGGTGCCGTGCTTGAAGAGCACGGCGGGGTACGTCGCCTCTTCCCTCTGCAAGCTCGTTACGAATGTTTGAGCTGTCATGTCAATGCCGAGCTGGGTGATGTGCTGGGTGTCATCGATCTACGCCAAGATTTACAAGCCATCAGTAGCGAAATCCGGCGTGATTATGTTGTGCTCTTCCTGTTTTTCTCTGTACTCACCATCGCGCTGGCCACGGTCATTTCCGCATTTGCGACCGGCCGGATCAAACGCTCCATGGAAGGTTTCAGTGAGCGTATTCAAGCAGTGAATACCGTTACCGATTTCAAAGAGCTGAATGTGAATGATATGAACTTCTACTTCCAGGAGTTCAACCAGACCTTCAGCCAACTGCGTATCCTGATTGAGCGCTTAAAAGATGTGGCCGTCGATAAAGATATTCTGGAATTTGAAATTCGGCTCCTAGGCAAATTTATTATCACCTCGGATGTGGTCAAGGATTGGCGCGACTTTATTAAGGATCTGCTGATCGAGATCAATACCATTATCAAAGCCCATACTCTGGTCACGATTTTCCAAGTCGAGGATGAAGGTTATGAGCTGGAAGTCTTCTGGTACCAAGACATTTGTCAGGACACACGCCTGCAATTTGAAGCCGTGGTCAGCCGCCAACTCTGCAGCCATCCTCACTTCCGTGACGATGTAAAAATTCTGCGCATCGTCCACCACATTGCCCGTCCGAATGCCTGCAGTGAAGATGAGAAGCTGCGCCTGAGCAGTGAGGATATTGAGCTGCAAACTAAATCCTTGTTGCTGGAGACACCCAAGATTGGGGGGGTTGTCGGGATTGGCGTGCAATCAGAGATGGCACGTGATCCCATCCGCCATATTGTCATCGACAGTATCCTGACCACCTTGTTAAATCTCGTAGGTTCGGTCAAAGCCATCTACAAATACACCAAAGATCTCGAATACTATGCAACACGAGATCCAATGACCGGTTTACACAATCAACGTATGTTCCGTGAGCTCCTAGGCTATGAAGTGGGTCGTGCCACACGCCACCATGAAGAGTTCAGTTTGCTGATGCTGGATCTGGATAACTTTAAAAGTGTCAATGACCGTTACGGCCATGCCTTTGGGGATCAGTTCTTATCGAGCTTTGCTCAGGTCTTAGAAACGGCTGTCCGTCCAGGCGATATGGTGGCCCGCTACGGTGGGGATGAATTCACCATTATTCTGCCCGAAGCCGGCGAGAAACAAGCACTCTCGGTATCACGTCGTATCGCTACACGTTTAGAGAAATTAGCCCTCAAAACCCCTGATGGCCAAACCGTGCGTGCCACCACCTCTATCGGTATTGCCGTCTATCCCCGCCATGCCAAAGATCCCAAAGACCTCTTTGTCATGGCCGACAACATGATGTACAAGGCTAAACGCAGCGGTAAAAACCAGATTGCCATCCCGGATGACAATGAGATTGCCGATATCTTCAAAGAGATGGGTGAAAAGAGCCTATTGGTACTGAATGCTCTAGAAGAACAACGCATCCTTCCCTATTTCCAACCCATCATTGATCTGGCGACAGGTGAGGTTCTGATCCATGAGCTACTGATGCGTATCGACCTGGGTGAGCGCATCATTTCTGCCGGCGAGTTTATCGATGTCGCGGAATCCATAGGTGTTGTGCATAAAATGGACTATCTGCTGATCGAGAAAGCCTTTGAGCAGATGGAAGAGCAAAACTACCAGGGTATGCTGTTTATCAACCTTTCACCTAAATCAATGATCCTGAATGAATTTTTAGCGCGAGTCCGGCGCTTAGCACTGGATTATTCGATTGATCCTAAACGTATTGTATTTGAGCTGACAGAGCGTGAAACCGTCAGCAACATGGCGCTCTTGGAAAAATTTGTCCTCGATCTCAAGCTCGAAGGCTTTAACTTTGCGATCGATGACTTTGGCACTGGCTACTCCTCTTTCCACTACATTAAGCATTTCCCGATCGATCTGATCAAAATTGAAGGTGAATTTATTCGTAACATGCTCAGTGACGAGAAAGACATGGCCTTTGTGAAAAGCAGCGTGACCCTGGCACAGAGCCTGAATATCAAAATCGTTGCAGAATATATCGAAGATGAAGCCTTGATGCAGGCGGTAAAAGAGTTAGGAATCCACTACGGTCAGGGTTATCACATTGGCAAACCCAGCCCAACCTTACTCATCCCAGAGTCCATATAATAAAAAACGCCTCACTTAGATTGAACGTCTAAGTGAGGCGTTGCTCAGTGAACCAAATGCAAGCGCTTAACGCAGTTCAGGCTGCAAGCGATTCTTCACCTGCTCCAAACCACCAAACATAAAATCATTCGCGGTTAAGCTGCCGTTGGTCACGGTTTTTAACGCCAACTGTTTCTGTTTACCGGACACAAAACTGGCTAAACGATCACAGGCATCCTGATTACGAAAGACTGCCGCAAGATCTGACTGACACTCCCCCTTAATCAAGGCATACAACTCATTCGCCGACTGGTTAGGCTGGCCATTCGCTTGAGCATAACGCGCCTGTAGGGTCAGCAAACGGTTCACGGCTCCCTGATCTTTGAGTTCCAGATCCAACTGGCTTAATCCCGTGGTGGCCGCCATCTGCGCCAAGATTCCGCTCAAAGCCACAACATTCTCTGGGTCGCTCTGTAACTGCTGTAATAGCGGTCCAAACATACCCGAGAAAGCCGTTGTGCCACTCAAACTCAAGAGTTCGGGTTGATCCAAAGACAGAGTCAAACCGGCCAACTGCTCATTCAACTGCCAGCGCATCGCCACCGAAAAAGGCGGAAGCTCCTGACGTCCGGTATTGTACGCCAACATCATAATCGGGCTATCTTGATAGGCAGAGCGCAGTTGATTCTGCTCTCTTTGATCACGCTGCATCGAAGGGAAGCTGACTTTTTCAAGCTGAATCCCGGCGGCACGTACAGCCTTTTCCGGTGCATTAAACCCGTTTAACACCACACGCTCCGCATCCATCAGATAGAGAGTAGGTCCACGCCAACCCTGCTCGGTATAGTTGATCTTCAGGTTACGGATACTGATCTCTCCACCCAAGGGCGAGGAGTTCACAGCTGACCAGGTCACGTAGGGCAACAAATTGGCTTGTGCAAGTTTTGCTTTTAACTCCTGCTCGGCTTTACCCGAGGCAAAAGCCGAAAGGCCAAACCATCCACCCCCCACTAACACTACAACACCCACACCGACGCCTGCCGCCAGGGTGGTTTTCGATAGATTACTCATGCACAACCCCGTTTATTCATAGTCGCCGGATTCAAAACGTGTAATGACAGCCTGCGCCGCTTCAGGTGACCAATTCGCATCCCCCATCTGGCTACGCATGATCTGCAAAGCATTAAATTGATCCAAGCAACGGCTATCCGCGCAAGGACTCAACAGCTGCGGTGTCAAAACCGACAAGGGTAGCCCTTGTTTGTCCTGACGCTTAGCATCTAAACGCAGAGTACCCGTGAATTGATACCAACCACTTTTTAACTCTTCAGCAGACTGCAAGAGCGCCGGATAGGGCGCCTCGACCGACCACTCGCCCTCTTGCGCTTTACGTCCCACTTGGATGATCTGGCGATATTCCAGCTGGCTACCTTTCATCAAGCGCAGGTAATCTCCCCCAAACAGATCAAACTCCACCTCACGAACCCAATCCTGTAGGCGCTGAGCATCGGTTTGTCGATTCAGATACTCGAACTGGTTGAGCGCTTGAGATTGACGTTGCGCTTCACGTTGTGCGGCAAACTGACGCTCACGCTGCGCTTGCGCTTCCTGCTGCAAACGCTCACGTTCTAGACGCTCTTGCTCGCGTTGAGCGGCTAAGGCTTCACGATGTTCACGCTCAAACAGATGGTTGTTACCCTGCTGTAAGTTAAAAACAAAGTGCTCTTGGCGGTAGGGCTTATTCAGCGTGATGCTGTAAAGCAGATCGGGGTTTTGATTATGATGATTCCCTTCAAACCAAGCTTGTGGGGCTTTTAAAGCCGTAAAGCTGATATGGCTGACGCGTGATCCCACCAGAGGTGCCAACTTTTCGTTGCCCACTTGAATGACGGCTTGGATCTGCTCAGCATCACGGAAAAGATCGATTTTTTCCGTTAACGCCAGAAGTCTGGGGCGTTCAAAGTTCCAGGCCGCAGACGGGCCATGATAACGCCCTTCCGCGAGATAATGGACCTGACGCGCAGAATCACTGCCTAGATAAACATAGATAAACTGGTTAGCTAGGATATGTTGCAGTGTGAAGTCTGGACGGATGTTGATAAATGCTTGACCATCCTTAAAGACTGCCTCGATGCGCCCAAGATTCATTCCATCGGAGCGACTGATCTGCCACTGGCCTTGCCCTTGAGCCAACCCATCCTCAGCACAGTGAATACCGCTTGACTGATTACGAATAAACTCCGCCGTCACATTAAAGGATAGGTTAGTGTTAAACACACATCCCTGCTGATCTTTTAAGGGTAGGCTAAAGCTCTGTGCGGCCAGTGTATCGGCCGAACTTCTCGGCATCCAATCTGCTACCGCAAACATCGGTGGCGCAGCGGTTGGCTCAGGCGCAATCACCTCCGCCACTTGCGCGGCGATGACTTCTGCAGCGGGGGTTTCTGTGATCTGAACCTCTGCAACTTGAGCTTCTGCCGCTTGAGGCGCCTCAGCGGTGGCCGCAACGGTTTCAGCAGCGACAGCCTCAGGTGCGGGCGCAGCGACCTGATCCGCCTCAACAGCCACCACTGGGGCCGTCACTTCAGGGGCGGCCACAGCTGCCACATTAGGCCCTGGTGGCAGCGGAGCACTCGGGGCTGGACTCGCCGCGACCTGAGCTGGCGCTGAGGTGAGCTGCCAGCCAGCAGCCTGCGTGATCTGGCCTTGCTGCAGTGTGTTACCCTCTGCCGCAATGCTGTACCAACGTGCCTCCTTAGCGGCCGGACATTCACGATCGATCAACGCACCGATACGCGGCATCATCTGCTCGAGAACAGCTTTATCTGCCGCACCCTTATCCTGAAAACGCAAGGTCAGACTCGGTGCACACCAAGCCACTCCGTCTGCATGCTCGACAAAAACTTCCAATTGCGCGCTTTGCGAAAAGGCTAAGCGATACTCAGCCGCCTGCGCTGGCAGCGCAACCGCAGCTGCAATCAAACTGGTTAGTAAACGTTTTTTCACGATCAGGCTCCGTATTAGATCAATTCCCAAGCACCATCAGCCGCTTGACAGGCCTTGACCTGAGTTGACTCGGCAGAGCCCGCCGCCTGAATATCGTATTGCAAAGTACGGCACTGAGTGGCCGCCTGAACCTGATCTGTAGTGACGGTGAGGTTATCCAGATCAAAACCACTTTGATCTGCGTTATTTCGGCTCACCACCAGGGTATCCAAATCTGTGCCGGTGGCTTGTTGTGCCACCACGGGTCGCACCAGGGGTGCATAGATATAGCCCACATTCACTCCACGGCGCCCGACCGCGATCCAATCATTATCCGTGCGGCCCAAGGCGGTAAAACTGGTGCCCGCCGCGAGACTCCCGATGCGATCTGAAGTGGTCGAAGGTGCACTGCGAATATTGACGCCCGCCGTGGTTTCATAAGGTGCGTTCAGCAGGGTTAAGTTCGGCACACTCTGGACACGGGTCGTACGCTGCATGCTTGCGGCCTGCGTACGCGTTTCAGTGGCGACTGGGGTGATCTGTGCAGTCGCTCCTGAGTGCTCAGACTGCCAGTATATCGTCTGGCCATCTTGGCCCGACATCAATGCTGCCTGGGTCTGCATCTCTAACGCACGACGATCACGCTCATCCAAGCTGGCACCGATATGTTTACCAATCATGCCCCCAGCAATGGCACCGGCGAGCATGGCTAAACGACGCCCGTCACCACCACCCACCTGGCTTCCAATCAAAATACCGGCACCGGCACCGATCACAGTACCTAAATTTTCTTTGCTGAATAGAGTGTTTTGCTGTGTGGCGTTACAGCCTGCCAGAGTGAAAGAGGCACTGAGGAGTGCAACCGCTAACGCTTTAGGTTTCATGCTAAAAATCCTTCTTAATCGAGGGTGAGACACCTGGGAAGAAAGGACAGCACGACGGCATGACCGCCCTATCCCTGGCAGAATTCCGTTCTAAACTAACTTGACCACTTTAAAAAAACAATTGATCTCTTTAGAAAAAAACAAAGCGAAGCAGGTTTCCCATGCTTCGCTTTGTTTATATATGACCTAAGTCAAGAAAGCTTACGACTTCAACAGATCCAGTGCGACATCCACGATCATATCTTCCTGGCCTCCAACCATACGGCGCTTACCTAACTCCACCAGAATATCCACGGTTTTTAAACCATATTTTTCAGCCGCCACTTCGGAATGACGTAAAAAGCTGGAATAAACACCCGCATAACCCAAGGCCAGGGTTTCACGATCCACTCGCACCGGACGATCCTGTAAGGGGCGCACGATCTCATCGGCAGCATCCATCAGCGTGTAAAGATCCGTGCCATGCTCCCAGCCCTGACGCTCCGCAGCGGCAATAAAGACTTCAAGAGGTGCATTACCGGCACCGGCCCCCATACCCGCCAAGCTGGCATCAATACGATCACATCCCTCTTCTACGGCCACCATAGAGTTAGCGACCCCCAGAGACAGATTGTGGTGCGCATGAATACCGGTCAAGGTTTCGCTATTCAACACATCTTTTAAGGCGCGGAAGCGATCGCGAATATCGTTCATCGCCATCGCGCCACCGGAATCCACGACATAGATACAGGTTGCACCGTAACTTTCCATCAACTTCGCTTGTTCCGCTAAGCCTTGAGGCGTGGTCATGTGGCTCATCATTAAAAAGCCAACGGTATCCATCCCCAATTTACGCGCATGTTCGATATGCTGACGTGACACATCCGCTTCGGTACAGTGCGTCGCCACTCTCACGATTCGAGCACCGGCACGATACGCCGCTTCAAGATCATGGACAGTGCCGATACCCGGCAACAACAGCGTCGCGATCTGGGCATGCTCCACTACTTCGGCAACGGCTTCAATCCATTCCAGATCCGTATGCGCACCAAAACCATAGTTGAAACTGGAACCTTGCAAACCATCCCCATGTGCCACTTCAATGCTGTCAACACGCGCTTGATCGAGCGCACGTGCAATCGCCTGCACCTGTTGAATCGTGTATTGATGACGCACGGCATGGCTACCATCACGCAGGGTTACATCGGAAATATAGAGTTTTTTCCCAGGATTAAAGCTCATGATCAGACTCCTTTCGCGCTCAGAAGTGACTCGGCCATACGCTCAGCGGTCGAAAGAGCGGCTGAGGTCATAATATCAAGGTTACCCGCGTAGGCCGGTAAGTAATGGGCGGCTCCTTCTACTTCTAAAAAGACCGATGTTTTTAAACCGCTGAAACGGCCTAATCCTGGGATGGTCACCGGCTGATCTTGCGGAATTCGATCAAACTGCACGCGCTGCTTTAAACGGTAGCCGGGCACATAACTCTGTACCGCTTTTTCCATCTCCAAGACGGACGCTTCCACGCGTGCTTCATCTACAGCTTCCGACAAAACCATGACGGTGTCGCGCATGATGAGCGGCGGCTCAGCCGGATTCAGAATAATAATCGCCTTACCCTTTTCAGCACCGCCCACAACCTCAATCGCCTTTGAAGTGGTTTCGGTAAACTCATCAATATTGGCACGTGTCCCCGGCCCAGCCGACTTGCTGGAGATGGAAGCAATAATCTCGGCATAATGCACCTTAGCCACACGCGATACCGCGGCCACCATAGGAATCGTGGCCTGGCCACCACAGGTCACCATATTCACGTTGGTATCCTGTAGATGACGATCCAAGTTCACTACAGGAATACAATAAGGCCCAATCGCCGCAGGGGTCAGATCGATCATACGCAAATTCGGCTTCAAACCGCGCAGGAAAACTTCATTTTTAAGATGTGCACCGGCTGAGGTGGCATCAAACACCACATCGATCTCAGAGAAAATCGGTAAGCGGGTTAAGCCTTCTATCCCCTCATGAGTCGTGGCCACGCCCATACGGGCGGCACGTGCCAAGCCATCTGAGTTGGGATCTATCCCCACCATGGCACCCATTTCAATATATTGACCATGGCGCAGAATCTTAATCATCAGATCTGTGCCGATGTTGCCTGGGCCGATAATCGCGGCTTTGAGTTTTTTCATGAACCCATCCAAATTGAATGTTTGTATTAATCAACGCGCCGCGCGCCGCGCGACACCCTGCAGAGAGTGGTTTTAATGGGAGAAACTCACTGAAACAGAACCCAAGCCCTCAATCTCAGCTTGGAAATGATCGCCGGGTTCCACCGCCACCATAGGGCCTAGCGCACCGGTTAAAATGACATCGCCCGCACGCAAAGGCGTGCCTAAACGACTGAGCGTTTGCGCCAACCAGACCGCAGCATTGCAGGGATGTCCTAAACACTCTGCTCCACTGCCTTGAGACACCTGAACGCCATTACGTGTCATGCGCATGTTGGCCTGCAGCAGATCCAAGCCATCCAGACGACGTGCTGGGCCACCTAACACATAACAGCCACTGGAAGCGTTATCGGCGACGGTATCGGTAAAACGAATATTCCAATTTTCAATGCGACTCCCCACCACTTCCAAAGCGGGCAAGACCCAGCCTGTAGCACGGATCAACTCGGCAAGGGTGGTATCCGCATGTGGCAAATCCTGGTCAAGAATCAGCGCAATTTCCGCTTCGATCTTAGGCTGCATCACGCGAGCAAACGGAATCTGCTCATTATCGCCATAGCTCATATCCGCAAACAGCGTCCCGAAATCCGGCTGACTCACCCCCAATTGCTGCTGCACGCGCGGATTCGTCAGACCCACTTTGCGTCCAACGATGCGGCGTCCCTGTTTTAGCGCCTGCTCAACATTGATCTGCTGGATGCGGTAAGCGGCTTGTGCATCCGTGTCACCGAGCTGATCACGTAGCGGTGGCATCGGTTGCTGTGTGGCTTCGGCCTGACGTAACTGCTCGGCCAGGGTCTCTAAAAGCTGATTCATTACGCCTCCTCAGTGTAAGCCGTTAAAGCACCAAAACCCGCTATCCATTCTGGAATAGGGCGGTAATAACGCGCTGTCACCTTAAACTCCCCCATCACGGATAGGGCGGCAAAGGCACTTACCCAAGCCTTGACTTCATGCGTAGACTTACCTGCTAGCACTGACAACTCAGCGTTTTTCATTCCATCCAACTCTTGCAGACGATTTTCAGCCAGCTGTGTCATGAAAAACTCATCCCATTGCGGATGCAAAGGGTGCAAGCTGGTTTGATCCTCAACAAAACGCCGTGCGGCTTGAATCACACGCTGGGTCCGCGCCTCACGCTCTTCTGCGGGTAGATGGCGCCCTGATCCCTTCAGGCGATCCTGCAGATGTTCATTGGCTGTCGCCAATTCAGGCACAGGCGGTTGGTGTGACAACCCCCCCGATCCCAGGATCAAAACCTTTTGATTTAATCCTTTTAAAAAGCGTCCCACTGCTTCACCCAATAAGCGTGCACGTTGGAAACTGGGCAAGGGTGTCGCTACCGAATTGATAAAAATAGGAATGACAGGCTTGGTATCCAGCCCCCCAAACAACTCCTCCAAGGGTTGTGCAAAACCGTGATCCAACTGCATCCGATAAGACACCGCAGCATCCACGCCATCCTCCAGAACAGCAGCGGCCAGCGCCTCGGCCAGCGCCTGCGGTACCTGCAGATCTCCCGCCATAGTGCCGAAATCCCCTATAGCATAAGCTTCGGTGCCGATGCAAAAAGAGGGCATCAGATCATAAAAGAAACCGTTGTAATGATCCGGTGCAAACAACACCACCAAATCGGGATCAAATTCTGCGACCGCTGCGCGTGCGGCAGCGATCATCTGTTCCACCTCAGCCAAAACCGCAGGCTCAGGGTCTACATGCCCGACTAAGGGTGAGTGGGACATGCAGTGCAACATCGTGGTCATGGCTTAAACTCCCTGAACAACGGCTTCGCCTGTAGAGCGTATGGGCGCAGGCTTGGCCGCCAAAACCTGAGACAAGCGTGTGCAGGTGGATTCCAAAGTTTGTGGCAGAGTAATCGCGGCCACAAAACGGTCAGGACGAATCACCGCAACGGAGGCAGGGTAGCTGCCAAACCACTCTTTCAAACGCCCCTGTTCATCGCCCACGCGAATCACATCTTCAGGAAGCTCTACACTTACAGCCATCTGCACCGAGGGGACGACCTGGATAAAACGTGTCCCCAAACGCTTCCAAAAAGCGACTTGTTCCGCACTCATGCCCCAAGTCGGTTGGGTTCCCCAAGCGATAATGGCAAAGTTGGAACCGATGACATCATCAAGTAAGCACACCTCACCCGCTTCAGTACGTACCTTAGGTTGAATAAACAAACGCCCCACCGGGTTCTTCTCTACCTTCATTTCAGGTTTCACGAGAACCCCCTGCTCATACTGGGGCATAGGTTTGAAGCGCATTTCCAAGAAATAGCGTTTGATCGGGGGCAGATAATTCAGCAACCAAGAGATACCATCTCGCAATGTGCCCATCCAACGCTTAGGCGGAGCCAAAACATGGCCTGCGGTCACCGAAAGATCGATCATGGCACGCGCATGATCACGACGCTCCTGTTGGTAAGTATCCAACAAAGAGTCAGCCGCCAAGCCTTTTACCACCATGCCGACTTTCCAAGCCAGGTTGCTGGCATCACGCATACCACTGTTATAACCCTGGCCCTGCCAGACCGGCATAATATGCGCGGCATCACCCGCCAAAACGATACGACCGCGACGGAACTCCGCCGCCAAACGCGCATTATGGGTATAGACACGCTGACGAATCAGCTCGACCTTATCGGGATTAGGCAGTACCTTGGCCAGAAGCTTGCGCATATTTTCAGGCTGTGACAGGGTCTCTTCGGTTTCCCCTGGCATAACCATAAACTCAAAACGACGAATCGCATGAGGCAAAGCCGCGGAGACATAAGGGCGCACCGGATCACAACACATATAGATGTTCGGTGTGCCTAAGGGATCATTTTTAATGTCGACTACGATCCACTGATTAGGTGCCGTTTTACCATCAAATGCGATGCCTAAGGTGCGGCGGACAAAACTGTTGCCCCCATCCGCAGCAATCAAATACTGGCAACGCACACGCTCCTCTTTACCATCCAGCGTACGCATCTGCAGATTGACGCCCTCAGCATCCTGATCAAACTGATGGAGATCACGCGAAAAGAGGGCATCGACCTGATCAAAGCGCTTTAAGCCCTCAAATAACACACGGTCAACTTGTGGTTGAATAAATGCATTACGACGCGACCAACCAAACTCGTCTGTTTTCGGCTCAATGGATGCAAAACAGCGGCCCTTGGGGGTCAGAAAACGCATCCAATGATAGGGTGTGGTATGGGGTAAAACTTTATCGATCAAACCGATCGATTGCAGGGTTCTTAACGCTTCATCGTCAATACCGATGGCGCGTGGGTAATCAATCAACTGATCCAGTTTCTCAATCACCAAAACACTCACGCCCACCTGGCCTAAATAATTCGCAATGGTCAAGCCGACTGGGCCGGCACCCAATACCACGACATCCGCTGTATAGTCAGGTTTTGCAGATAAAGTTTGTGACATCGTTGCACTCATGTTTTTACTACCGTCGATTTATTATGTTTAAACACAACTGAAGAAATAGTCGGCGAGAACGCTTTTCATCAGGCTGGAAAATAGAATCCGCGCCCAGTAAAAAGTAAATTGAATTTTATGGATTCAAAATAAATGTTGAATAAAGAGCTTTGATCTCTGAATTTTATTCAACCCTGCACACTTTTTATCTGGCGATTTTATTGCTTGATTATAGAAAGCTATGCAAAATATCAGCAACCAAAAAGAACACTTGTGTGCACTAAGTGCACCAGTCTGATTTTGACTGACTGCGAAGAGATCAAAGACGATGCATCGGCCATCCCCTGAAACGGAAACGAGCAAAGACACCGAATACAAAACGGTTCGAGGTTTGACGCGTGGACTCTTGCTGTTAAATACCCTGAATCGCCAAGACGGTGGTTGTAGCAGCTCGGAACTCGCGCGCTTGACTGGCTTGCACCGCACCACCGTCAGGCGCTTACTGGAAACCCTGCAGGATGAGGGTTATGTGCGTCGCAGTCGATCCGATGATCGTTACCAACTGACCCTCAAAGTGCGTGAGCTGAGTGAAGGTTTCCGTGATGAACAGTGGATCTCAGCCCTCGCCGCTCCACTCCTAGCCGACCTGCTGCCAGAAGTTGTTTGGCCCACCGATCTTTGCACGCTGGATGTCGATGCCATGGTGGTGCGCGAAACCACGCATCGTTTTAGTCGCCTATCCTTTCATCGTTCCATGGTGGGCCGCCGCTTGCCAATTCTGTTCACCGCTGCCGGACGGGCGTATTTAGCCTTCTGTCCAGAAGCCGAGCGCCAAGCACTTTTAGAGCTTCTGGCCAGTCGTCAAGATCGTCAAGGAGAGTTGGCACGTGATCCTGAGTATGTCGCACGCATCCTCCTGCAAACCCGCCAACGCGGTTATGGCAGCAACTATTCAGAATGGGATGAAGAGCAAAAAATTGCCGCGATTGCCCTGCCCATCTTTCGTGAAGAGAAGGTGGTCGGGGTACTGAATTTGGTTTACATCGCCAAAGCCATGCTACCGGAGGAAGCCGCACGTAAGCATCTGGCCAAAATGCGCGAAACGGTTGAAAAAATCGAGAGTCACTTTACGACAACGAACACTTAAGCCAACAAATAAGCTACGCCTGCAAGGAAGTCTGCAAGCACCACTGGAAGGGAAAACAGCGGCGCTTGCAGAGGCATCATCGCTCTCTATCTAAACCGGGTTGAAGATAGGGAGCCAAAGCCTAGAGACATGTTTAGAACTGCAAACGGTAGGTCAGATAGGCCGTATCATTCCCCCCAAACATAGGCGTTAATGCACGCTCCGTGGTTCCATCATAGCTATTCGCAGGGTCCACCGCTGCTGAGTTATAGTCCACATACCCCAGAGCGATCACACCCTTACCCATGCGACGGTGCAGCTCAACAGCCAATGCTTTTTCGCGATCCTTGGTTTCCTGTTTAGTGGTGGTATAACCGATCGAACCTCCGAAACCGTTCAGCTCATAACCTGCGTTCAGACCGATCCCCTTATCGTTTAACCCTGAGATCTTATCTTTTGATTGCTCATATTTCGCCGCAAAGCGGAAATTCTCCCACTTATAACGTGCCGCCATCCCCCAGAGGTTCGCATCGACCTGATACACGCCTGCAGCATCTTTTTTCGATTTCACCGCACCATAGGCCGTCGCCAGGGTGAGATCTTGCCAGGTATATTTCACCCCTAGGTTATAACCATCTAAGGTTTTATCTTTTTGCGCTGAGTTGCCCAACAACACGCTGCTCGCGGGGTTTTCACCCCCAAACACGCCCGCTACCATCGCCTCAAAACCCTGAAGGTTCGGTGTCACATAGGCAAGAGAGTTTCCGATCCGGCGATCGGCACGAAACCCTTTTTGCGGCTTACTCCCATTCGCCACATAACCCACATCCAAGCCTGTTGGTAAAGCGGACATGGCGAACTCATTGGCGCTGCCGACATAGGCGTAAGTCGGATGATCGATCTTACCCCCAAGCAAGGTGCCCCAATCCCCCTTCGCGCCGACCGATGCATAACGCCCGCCACTTAAGAGCGCGCCGGTATTCAAACTCAAGCCTTGCTCCCAGTGAAAGATTCCTTGAGTATTCTCCAACCCCAGATCAACGCTGCCGCGCACCCCTATGCGGCTGGCGTAATCATCTAACACGGCGGATTTATTGTCGGTTTTGAACATCCCCAAGCGGAAAGAACCATAGAGTGTGGCATCGGCATAGCTGACAGTAGGCAGCGTGGTGGCTAAGGCCAGCGCCAGACAGGATTTTTTAAACATGGATGGAATCCTTATTTGAATTATTTTAATCAATCAGTGTGTCAAAAATGACCGGAGTATTATTAAAAAAGGTCAGAAGCGCAACAAGAAAAAAACCGGGCTGCGTGCACCAGGCGAACAGTCCAAAATAAAGGCGAGATAAATCAAAAAAACAACTGAGGATTTTAAAGAAACCAGGCATTTAACTCTATTAAATGCCTGATCAGAAACCTTAACTCGGCTAGTTAGCCAAGAATTCCAAAACCAGATGATTAAAACGGGAAGCGTGCTCCCATTGAACCCAATGACCACACTGGTTAAACAGGTGCAGCTCCGAATTTGGAATATGCGCAAGAAGTTTTAAGCCCGTATCCATCGGCACAAAACGATCATTACGCCCCCAGAGGATAAGCGTTGGCTGCTGGATTTTGGTTAATTCCGGGCCAAAATCTGGGAACTGCTTTGGATTCAACTGCAAGCTTTTCACAAAGTTCTGCAGATGGTCCTGACGTGCCAACATGTTATTTAAACGCATCTGAAAGAGATCTTCCGTCAGATCCGAGGTATCGAAAACAAAAATATCCATCATAGCTTTTAAGTTTTCGATGGTGGGTTCGCGATAGAGCTGCTGCAAACGCTTGATTCCTTCAGTCGGCATCGGAGTATAAGGACTTGCGCCGCCCGTCCCACCGCCCATCAAAATCAATTTTTCTACCCGCTCTGGGTACATCAAAGTAAAAGCGGTGGCCGAATGCCCGCCCATCGAATTCCCAATCAAACTCGCTTTTTCGATCTGCAAAGCATCCAGTAGGCCCTTGAGTGCACGAGCATTAAGGTGGGAGCGCGAGCCATCACAGACGATCGGATCACTCTTGCCCCAGCCTGGGCTGTCCATGAGAATCACGCGATAGCCGGCCTTCACCAGCGGCTCAATATTTTTACTGAAGTTGGCCCAGCTGGTCGCACCCGGGCCCGAACCATGCAGGGTAACCACCACTCGGTCGCCCGTTCCGACTTCGTTATAGTGTATCTTTAACGCCAGATCACCTTCTTGTATTTGGGCAAAACGACTACTACTCACTTCATCAAATGCAGATGTGTTTGTCATACTTTTTTCCATTATCAAGCTGAAGCTGAAAGATGCCTCTCTTTCAAGCGTTAGAAAATATAAGGAGACTTCCCCCTCCTATCATTCGTGCTCACATAAAGAAGAACACAGCGCCCGGCACAAAAATCATAAATGCGACGATGAATAGGTCGGCAATTAAGAAAACGGATACGCCCTTAAAAATATCCACCAAGGAAGCATATTGTGAAGCTACGCCCTTAATCACAAAAATATTCATGCCAACCGGAGGTGTCACCATGCCAATTTCCAGCAACTTCACCAGAAACACACCGAACCAGATCAAGCTAATATCCATACCCTGTAGAATCGGCAAGAAAATTGGCAAGGTGACTAACATGGCTCCAAAGGGCTCCATAAACAAACCCAGGAATAGATAAATCAGTACCATCATTAGCATCAGTTGCAGATAACTTGGATCCCAACCGGTCATGGTATTGAGGATATAACCTGAGAGGCCACTCATGCTCAGGAAGACCGTGAACATGCTCGCCCCAACACCAATAATCAACAAGGAAGAGGTTGTGGTCAGGGTATCGACCATCGAATCTTTCAAAACCTGGAAGTTCAATTTGCCGATAATCAAAGCAATCAACAACGCACCCAGCGCGCCTACCGCTCCGGCTTCCGTAGCCGTAAACACGCCGGAAAACATCCCGCCAAAAATAATGACACCCAGGGCAATGACCGGCCAAATCTCTTTCACCGCTTGCGCCATGGAGTAGTCATAGGCACCTTCCGAACGCCGTGGCACGATATCTGGACGCAATCCACTCACCACCAGAATCGTCAAACTGTAACCCAAGGCGGTCAACAGGCCGATGGTGATACCGCCCAAGAAAACCTCAGTGATGGATACTTGCGCGAACACACCATACACGATCATCAAGATACTCGGGGGGATCAACGCGCCAATGGTGCCGCCTGCCGCAATGGTTCCACAGGCAAAACTCGGCTTATAACCCGCCTTGACCATTTCCGGGATCGCAATGCGCCCCATTGAAGCGGCACAGGCCACACTCGAGCCAGAGACGGCCGCAAAACCCGAACTGGCAAAAATACTGGAAATCGCGAGGCCACCCGGTAACCAGCGAAACACCACCTTCGCGGCATTAAAGAGCCCTGCTGTCAGGCCTGAGTGATAGGCCACAAACCCCATCAACAGGAACATCGGGATCGCACTTAACGTCCAGCGGGCCAGAAAATCATAAGGGCGCGATGCCAACATATGAATCGCGGTATCCCAACCCAGCATGGAAGTCAGCCCGACCAAAGACACACTAATCAGTGAAATGGCAACTGGCACGCGCAGCGCCAAGAGTATGAGCAGAACAATCAGCCCATACACCCCTGTTTCTATACTCATTTGCCAACCTCTTTAAGCAAAAGAATTAATAACGGTTCGTCAGCATTAAAGGAATGCGTGCTAAACACACAAACATGGCGACAAACAAAGCGACGGGAACAAAAAAGTAGGCGGGCCAAATAGGGATCACCAAATTCAGCGACATGATGTAAGAACCAAGATTGAACTGCTCTATCGCCTGCCCCCAGGTTGCCACGCCCAGCAGATAATAGATCACGGCAGAGAGTAAGGAGGTCAGAAGACTCAGGATGAGGAAACCATATTTACCGTAGAGCTGAGTGAAAGCCTCAACCGTAATCATATTTTTTGACCACTCCACCCAACCCAAAGGTAAGAGCGCCAGTGCCACCATGTAATAGCGTGTCACAATACGTTCCGTCGCTGGCACAGAGTAATTTAGAGTGGTCCGCAACATCACATCCAGGGTGATATGCAGCATCATCGCCACCACGGCCAGCACACCCACCAGCATTAAGGCCAGGGTTACTTTTTCAACCAGCTTTGCTAAAAATGACATTTTGGATGACCTGAAGAAATAAAAATGCCGGTTAAACACTCTTCCTAGTGCTTACCGGCATCACTGTCTATATAAATTATAGACCGTACTGAGACAGATCCTGCTGATCCCAAACCTCACGTTGCAAGGCTTCTTGCATGGCCTTGGGATCATGCTCGACAGAAGCGGCAATCTCCTCCCATTTAGCCACTAAAGCTTGGAAACGTTCGATTTTAGCTTTGGCATCGGCAACACCAAAACGCCCTTCTGCCATGCTGACCGCAGTCGCCACATCCTCCGCCACAAATTGTGACGTCGCCGACAACATCGACTCAGCGGGATCGATCAGGGTGATGTTTTTCTTGGCTGCCACCTCTTTGGATTGCTCGACCATTTCCAACCAACGGCTTACAGTCAACATGCTGGTAGTCGAGGAGGCTTTGATCAAGGCGGCACGATTTTCTTCAGAGAGAGAAGCCCAAGAGTCGCGACGCACAGCATGGTCAATTAACGAATGAAAGGTTCCCATGGGGATCATCGTTGCATGCTTGATGACATCTTGCAGGTTAAAGGACACCAGATCCGATAAAGAAGTAACGGTGCCTTCGATAATACCCTGAGATAGCGCCTCAAACGCTTCACCGGTCGGCATACTTACAGGCGTTCCACCCATCGCCTCCACCCAACGTGCATGCTGTGGGGTCGCGACACGAATACGCATACCGCGTAGATCACCTTCGCTATTCACCGGCTTAGTTGTTAACAGGTTATAAGGGTTGGCATGGGAGCCGGTATAGATCACACCCAAGGCTTTCATTTCCACCTGACAATCGGCACAGGTGGCTATATATTCTGTGACCGCAGCAGCGGTGGCATGAGGCGAGCCCCCCATCAAGGAGAGATCCCCGATCAGGTTAAAGTTCGGCAGATCGGCTGGAAAATAGGCTGGAAGAAACAAACCCACCTGAACCAAACCGCTGTTAATTGCTGTACGCATATTCGCCAGATTCACCACTTCCATACCGACTAATTGGCCACGTAACTGGCCATTAGATACTTCAGGAAGCATTTTTTGAAATTCAGTGTAGAGCGGATTATTCGCCGGTTGCATCGGTGGCAAACCTGATGCTAAACGCAGCTGCTGAGCGAGGGCAGACTGAGAAAAAACGGCACCCATGAGCGTTGCGGCAATCGCCACTTTCGAGAAGGTTTTACGCATTTTGGTTTTTATCCTGTTATTAGCACTTTAGCTCAGCACATCAATCATGACTCTAAGTCTATTTAGCTTCTAGACAAAATCAGCAGAGTAAGAACGCATGCCAGCCTTATGATTATTATTGAGTAGCAGAGTGTTTTCTGAACAATTATTAGTCTAGAAAGAGACACTTGTGCACGCAATGAAAAACACATCTAAGGTGCACTAAGTGCACAGGACAGTTTATCTAGGCCAAATACAAAAGAAGAAGCCCCAACCCAAACCTAGAGAGCTTGAGTCGGGGCTTGATCAATTCTTGCAGCTTCAGCGCTGGCTTCCTGAATAGAAGGGGAATACTCAGGATCACGCCAGCCAGGGCTTCAGCTCAGAATTTGAGGGCAGACAAGGCAGCCGGGAATCCACCTTGTCGGATAGCGATCAGAACTGCAGACGGTACGTCAGGTAAGCCGTGTCATCTGCATAAATAGCACGTTGGTTACCAAACTGCTTGTAGCTATTAGCTTTGTTGATTGCAGCAGAGTTGTAATCCACATAACCAACCGCTAGAACACCATTGCCCATACGGCGGTGCAGTTCGATAGAGGTCGCTTTTTCGCGATCCGCTTCATCCTGCTTAGTCGTGCTGTAACCCAAAGAGGCACCATAGCCGTTCAGTTCATAACCGACATTGATGGCATAACCCTTATCTTTCAGGTTCGCCACCTTATCTTTAGACTGTTCATACTTGGTTGCAAAGCGGAAGTTATCCCACTTATAACGAGCGGAAACACCCCAAAGATTGGAATCAATATCAAACTCACCCGTCAATTGCTTGTCTGATTTCACTGCGCCATAAGCCGCAGCCAAAGTTAAATCTTGAATTGTGTATTTAGCGCCTAGGTTATAACCATCCAGCGTTTTGTCTTTCTGCGCAGAGTTGCCCAACAGACTACTGCTCGCTGGAGCTTCACCGCCAAACACACCGACAACCATCGCTTCAAAGCCACTGATTGTTGGGGTGACATACGCTAATGAGTTACCGATACGACGATCAGCACGGAAGCCAGCAGCACCTGGTATACTTCCATTGCGCACATAACCCACATCCAAACCGGTTGGCAAAGCAGACATCGCAAATTCGTTCACATTACCCACGTAAGCATAGGTTGGGTGATCAAGCTTACCGCCCATCACTGTACCCCAGTTGCCCTTAGCACCCACCGAGGCATAACGACCACCCCCAAGCGCGCCCGAATTTAAGCTCAAGCCCTGCTCCCAGTGGAAGATACCCTGAGTATTTTCCAATCCCAGATCGACAGTTCCACGCAGACCAATGCGGCTAGCATAGTCATTCAGCGCAGCTGACTGACCATCTGTGTTAAACATCCCCAGGCGGAAAGAACCGTAAAGCGTGGCATCGGCATAGCTGACGGCTGGCATTGCAGCGGCTAGAGCCAAAACCAGACAGGATTTTTTCATTGTTTTCATCATATGGGCTTCCATATTTTTAGAGTTATACAGAAACAGCGTGATAGATCACGCTCGATCAGGCGCTCCCAGCTCTTAAATAGGTGTTTTCCCTAGGCTAAGAGAATGAAATTGCAAAGAAAATTTAACATACACAAGTGTATTCTACAAACACTTGTGTATGTTTTTATGACGAAAGTTTTAGATCAGGAGGGATACTTTAATCCATTAATATTGAATTAAAAGGTGCATTAATAGATGAGGCTCTGACTATGCACTTTATTATCCAATCTAAATCAAGGCACTTATAACCTACACAGATGAATCTAAAGAGCTTTTATAGCAAGAGTTAACTTAGAGGCATGTCAATGTTATGATGCTCTGCAACATTCACCAGCAAGACGACTGATACAGCACTATGGCATCACAAAGGCTTTCACGAAACGATTGGATCAATGCAGCGATGAAGGTGCTTTCCACAGGAGGCATCGACATGGTGCGTGTGGATAATCTCGCCAAAGAACTTAAAATCACACGCGGCAGCTTCTACTATCACTTTGAAAGTCGTCAGGATTTACTCAAAGGTATCCTGGACAAGTGGCGACTGAAAGCCACAGAGGCCGTCATTGCAGGCTTAAAGAAAAAATCTTTGAGCAGCAAAGAGCAGCTGGTCGAGCTGATGATGCTGCCTTTAAAAGGTGATAAATCCTTTGAAGCCGCCTCCATTGAGATCTCACTGCGTGCCTGGGCAAGACGTGATGATATGGCGCGAGCGGCGGTTGATGAAGTGGATCGTTATCGCATTGCCTTTATTGAACAACTCTTTGTCGATCTGGCTCATCCGGCAGAGCAAGCCAATGACCTCGCCTATTTGGTCTACTCCTATATGATTGCCACTTCATTGCTGCACCCAAATGACTCAGTGGAGAACCAGAGTGCACGCGCTAAACGCCTCTCTGATTTCCTCAGTGACAACTGCCCACTCCTGGATTGCCGCTTCCGTCCTCACGCTCATTAAGCACGCCTTCACTCCAAAGCCTCTACCCGGCGCAGGCGCACGACCTGTCCGGGGTTTTCATCTGTCAGCAACCAGATATGACCATCTCTACCCAGACGCAGATCCCGAATGCGTTGTGCAAACCCCTGTAACAGGCGCTCCTCTTCCTGCAAACTTCCCTCCTCATCCGCAGAGGCTTTAACACTCAAACGGGAGATCAAACGCTCACGTAAAGCACCGGACAAAAACTGCCCCTGCCAGAGGGGAAATTCAGCTTGATCATAAAAGATCAAACCACTCGGTGCGATGGAAGGTGTCCAGTGCCACTCAGGATGCTGCATCCCAGGCAGCTGGGTAAATTGGCTAATCGGCAAGCCCGTGTAATCAATGCCGTGCGTCACTTTTGGCCAGCCATAATTTGCACCCGCAAGCAGACGATTGATCTCATCCCCACCACGCGGACCATGCTCACTTAGCCAGACCTCTCCGGTTTCAGGGTGCACTAACATGCCCTGAGGATTACGATGCCCCCAAGTAAAAATCGCATCATCAAACTCGGCATTTCCTAGAAATGGATTATCTGGCGGAATACGGCCATCTTCGAACAGACGCACCACTTTACCGGCATGATCTTGCCCGATTTGAGCGCGCTGCATTTCACCGCGATCTCCAATCGCAATGTACAGATAACCCTGATGATCAAAGACCATACGTCCGGCAAAATGGCGCCCGCCTGCTGACGCCGGCCGCGCGGAGAAAATAGGTTCAAGATCACTCAACACACCCGATGCATAACGCCCACGCACCACTGATGTGGTTAAACCCTCTTGGGTTTCTTCCGCAAATGAGAGATAAAGCCAAGCGTTCTCCGCGAAGTCAGGATGTGCCAACACCTCTAACAAACCGCCCTGACCGACCACAGCCACTTCGGGAACCCCAGCAACCGGCTCCTCTAAAAGCCGCCCCTTTAGGATGCGACGTAACTGACCTGTCCGCTCAGTCACGAGCATCTCATCATCAGACAAAAACACCATCGACCAAGGATGCTGTAACCCATCGGCCAGGATCTCCAGCTCAATCATGTAGTGTTCGCTGCTCACCCTTAGCTCCGCTTTTCCTTTGGGTGCCCACCAAAACACCACAAAAAGCAACAAAGCCAATAAGATCAAGGCACGCAGCCCAAGACGCCAAGACAAAATTGAGTTCAAGACTTTTCTCCTTTTTTTCTGCGACCCTGCTTGAGCCTAGCAGTTCCAAAACAAGAGGCAAAAAAATACCCGCCACTTGGGCGGGTAAAGAACAGCTGATTGATTCACTTAACTCAGAGCAAAAAACCAGGCCAACCCAGCGGCACTGAGTCAGCCTGGGTCACACAACCAGTTGGGGTAAACTGGCTTTACATCATCTCGACCAGGAACAGAGAGAGACCGGGTACAAGAATGATCAGGGCTAAACGCAGAATATCCGCGATCAGAAATGGGAAAACCCCTTTAAAAATAACCTTCAAATCCACATCAGGCACAACTGACTTAAGTACAAAAACATTTAAGCCAACCGGTGGTGTGATCAAAGAGATCTCTGTTGCAATCACCACAATGATGCCGAACCAGATCAAATCCATGCCCATGCCGGACACAATCGGATAAAAGACCGGCACCGTCAGCAACAGCATAGAAATGGATTCCAACACCGCCCCTAACACAAAGTAGATGGCGATCATCACCAGAATCACACCCAGCAAGCTGAGGTTCAGGCTTTCAATCCAATTCACAATGTGAAACGGCAGGTTGGACACATTCACCAGATTGGCAAAGATCAAAGAGCCGATCAGAATCGCGATCAAAGCAACGGTAGTTGCCGCCGAATCTTCCACTGCATCACGTAACTTTTTCCAAGTGAAGCGCCCACGAATCATGGTGATGGCAATGGCACCTACGGAACCCACACCCGCCGCTTCGGTCGGTGAGAAGAAACCAAAATAGATCCCCCCCAGCACCAGGATAATCAGCAGGGAAAAGGCCCAGAGCTGGCGAAGGGCTAACAGCTTCTCACGAAATGGCACCTCTTCTGTGCCCGCAGCACTGTCTTTTTTCACGTGCACTACATACAGCACCGCTGCGATGTAAAAAAGCACGCCTAAAATACCGGGGATGACCCCAGCCACAAACAGCTTACCTATATCGGTTTCTGTGATAATGCCGTAAAACACCAGAGCAATGGATGGAGGAATCAATATACCCAGGGTACCTCCAGCGGCAATAGAACCGGTCGCTAGGCCATCACTATAACCATATTTTTTCATCGAAGGATAAGCGATACGCGTCATGGTCGCCGCTGTCGCAAAACTCGATCCGCAAAAGGTACTAAACCCCCCGGATGCACCAATCGTGGTGATCGCCAACCCCCCTTTAAAATGCCCGACTAAAGCGTGGGTGGCATTATAAAGCTCCTCAGCCAAACCCGAACGGCTGATGATATTCCCCATCAAAATAAATAATGGAATCACCGCAAATTCATAAGAGAGAACAGTTTCAGTACCGATCATTCCTAACTGGCTGAAGGCCGGCCCCCATCCCTGATAATAGGCAAGACCACAGATTCCAACGACGCCGGTTGCGATTGCAATTGGAATACGTAAAAACAACATAATAAGCAAGACAGCAAAAGCAATGGACATAACCATAAAACATGACCTCGGTTTTAACTAACTTATTGATCTTGTGGCTGACTAGGCGAATCTGGGAAGGTCACCAATAAGCTGACCAAAGCAATAGCCGAGAGAACCGACATCACCGCCAGAACATTCCATTTTTCAATGCCTAAGAACATGAAGATCTCACCGAAGTTTTTCGATTCAACTGCCTGCTGATACACCATGATCACCAGTGCAGTAAAGAATACGATTTCCACCAAATAGGATAACCAGGAGATAAACTGTCCGAAGCGTCCATAAAACAGCTTTTCCAACAAATCGATACGGATGTGCTTACGTTTTTTATGCACATGGTAAAGGCCTGCATAAAACGAAATCGCGAGACAGATACCCACTACTTCATACGCAAAACCAAGAGGACTGTTAAATACCACACGTCCAAAGACGTCGATAAATGTAATCAGCGCCATGAATATCAAAGCCAGAAGTGAAACCTTGGCACAGAGATATTCCAACAAGCTGAGAAAAGACATTTTCATGGGAACCTCAAACAGAAAAAAGGCACTTCGTGATCACGAAGTGCCCAGATATTGCGCTTAGTTAGAGGACAACTCTTTGATCTGCTCCTCATAGAAGCGGATCAACTCTTCGCCGTCCAGACCGGCTGCAGCCGCCTTGTCCAACCAAACTTTACGGATAGGGTCAAATGCCTGATCGATCGCCGCATTCAGCTCATCACCGGCAACAATATAACGATCGCCGAGGTTCGCTTTTAACTGCTCACGTGCTTCCAGATCGTTCTGATGCCAGAGGCTACCCATACGCACCGCCAGGGCTTCACCTGAAATCGCCATGATGGCTTCACGGTCAGCTTCACTGATGCTTTCCCATTTCGCCTTGTTGACGATGATAAAGGTACTGTTCGTGAAGATACCGCCAGGAATCTGGGTGATGTGGTTAACATAGTTATCCACTTTAAAACCTGTCAGCAACTCATCGGAAAGTGTGGTGCCATCGATGATGCCACGTGATAAAAACTCACGCAGTTCAGACAAGGAACCTGAAATCGGCACAGCACCAAGACTACGCAAAGCATCACCCACTACGCTGGTCTGTACACGGATTTTTTTACCACGCAGGTCGGCAGGTGCTTCTACCTTGTCACGGCGCATATGCAAGTTACCACCGGAGGTCACATGGACTGCCAGAGTATGCACATCATTGTGCATGCCAGCATCGGCAAGGTGCTTTTCAAATAAACGCTGATAAGCCGCCGATGAGATACCGGCATCTTCGTTGGTAAAGGGGAATTCGACCATTTCGGTCAGCGGGAAGGCACCGGGAGCATAACCATGTGGCCCCCAAGCCAAATCTGCGATACCACTCACCACAGACTGATAGTTACGCGTAGGCGGTGCCAGTGGCTTAGCCGAAGGCTGTACTTTGACACGCCCTTCGGTGACCTTTTCAATCTCTTCAAAATATTTGTAGAGACCGTCTGCTTGTGACCAATGCTGTGAAGGGAACCACTGGTTATAACGCAGGGTAACAGTGTTGGCCGCAAAGGTTGCAGAGGACAGGGCTAAACCTGACAGCAGCACACCCAGTTTCAGCAGTTTGTTTTTCGGTTTAATCATCTTCGAGACTCCGGTTGTTTATTATTATTACTGTTGAATGAAATTAACATACAGTTCTGTACTTTACAACAATCAAGACCCCTTCATAATGCGTCTTTTGTCTAAGCATAAAATCAGGGATTAATTACGTTTAAAGTGATCCAAACTGCGAATCATCAGAGACTGTCTTTTTATTCCCAAACAGATACACACCTGATAACAAACAGATGTGTATCTTATTAAGAAATAAAAACCTTAGACAAAGGCATCCGCAAAGAAGTGCTGCAAATCAAAGCCACACTCTTTGACGAAATCGCGCTTAGCCGATTCGATCACAATCGGTGCACCACAGGCATAGACCTGATGCCCAGATAGATCCGGATAATCTTCGATCACCGCACGATGCACAAATCCCTGACGACCGTTCCACGCCTCATCAGACAGCACAGGCGTATAACTAAACCATGACAAGGAGGCCACCCAGGATTCACACAACGCATTCTGATAAAGATCAGGCTGACGCCGCCCCCCCCAGAAGAGGTGCACTGAGCGTTGGTTAGCGGTCGCGATCATCTGCTCCATCAAGGCTTTGATGGGTGCAAAGCCGGTACCGCTGGCTAAAAGAATGATCGGGCGTTCAGATTCACGCAGATAGAAGCTGCCATAAGGGCCTTCCAGCGTGACTCGGTTTTTCGGTTGCAACTCATTAAAAATGAAAGGGGTGGCCTGGCCACTGCTGACCAAGCGAATATGCAATTCGATGTTGCCATCCTGCGCATCCGCCTTCGCCATGGAATAGCTCCGCGTCACGCCATTGGCCAGTGTCAAATCCACATATTGACCCGGCAAGTATTTAAACTCGGTGCCCGGAGCCAGCATGCAGGTGAGAATCACCACGTCCTCAGCCGCAACACTTTTCTGCATCACACGGCCAATCACCTTTTGAATGCTGATGCCTTCAAACTCGGTCACTTCTGGAGACTCTAAAATCAAATCCGATTGCGCACGTGCCTGACAGGTCAGAACCGTACTGCCTTCTTGATCGGATACCGACAACTCCAGACCTTCGGGATAGGCCACCTGTCCGGAAACTAAAGTGGTGCGGCAATCGCCACATTTGCCATCCCGACAACCATGCTTAAGCATGATCCCGGATTTAAGAGCCGAATCCAGCAGGCTGTCCTCACCCTGAGTTTCAAACTGCTTGCCGACCGGCTGAATCTGAACGCTATAAGTCATACTTATGCCTGCTGTGCTTGTTTCGCTTTCGCCAGGGTTAAGGCCAGGTCTTCGATCATGTCTTCCTGTCCGCCCACCGTGCCACGACGGCCGAGTTCGACCAGAATGTCGCGCGCGGAGATGCCGTATTTCTTCTCGGCACGCTGCGCAAACAGCAGGAAGGAGGAGTAGACCCCCGCATACCCCAGGGTCAGGGAATCACGATCGACTCGGATCGGCTGATCCATCATCGGCACCACCAGATCTTCCGCAACATCCATAATCTGATAAAGATCGATGCCGGTGTTCGCGTCCATCCGCTTCAGGACCGCGACCAGCACTTCCAGCGGTGTGTTGCCCGCCCCGGCGCCCAGGCCCGCGACCGAGCCGTCGATGCGCA
>NZ_SMRS01000001.1 GCF_008368715.1 Nitrincola tapanii | reverse complement strand
ACCAATTCATGCTCAGGAACTATTACATCTCAATGAATATCATTGGGTTGCTTGTCCTGATTAAGCTGTATGCTCAATCTCAACAAGCGCCCACACGCATTACCTGATCGATTGTTAAAGAGCGGCTTGGCCAACCTCCTCAGCGAGGAGTCGTCTCAAGCGAGGTACGTATTCTAGCGACCTCGTCCGAAGAGTCAAGCTTTATTTTCAATCCCGTGTAAGTTTTTTCTTCACCGCGATTGCGCTTAACACTTCCGAAGCAACTTATTCTTGTTTGAAAACAATGAACTAAACTGCTTCTATCGCTGAGAGAATCTCTGTCTCCAACCGAGGCCGGAAGGCTTCGTCTCAAGCGAGGCGCGAATATTACAGAGACCCTTTAGGTCGGTCAAGTAATATTTTTAACTTTTTTGAAAAGCTTCTTTTCTAGCATAGCCGCGGCATGGTGCTGAATATCAACTAACTCAACGCTGGATGCTTCAATAGCTTCACAATAGAAGTTACGTGCTACACGCACAAAGCGCTCTGGGCCATCTGTGACCAAAAAACGCACTTGACCTATTCCATTGGCATCATTTAACGCATGACGCTGAGCAAGTGCATGATATAGCGCCTCGGCAGCAGTATCCGCCGAGTCCACCAGTCGCACCTGCGCGCCCACCACTTTGCTGATGGCATCCTTCAAAGCAGGAAAGTGTGTACATCCAAGCACCAAGGTATCCAGCGCAGGTTGCGTTCCAAACTCAGTAAATAAAGGCTGCAAGGAGCGCTCAATAATCGCCTCGACCAACTCGCCATCGTGCCAGCCCTCTTCCGCCAGCGCTACAAAAAGCGAGCATGCTGCCGCACGAATATGCGCTTCGGGACGAATTTTAAGAATCGCTTTTTGATAAGCCTGATTATTCACCGTACTTTCAGTGGCAATCACACCAATACGCGCTTCAGAACTGAGCTGACAAGCCGCTTCTGCTCCTGGCTCAATCACACCCAACAAAC
This sequence comes from Nitrincola tapanii, assembly GCF_008368715.1. Lineage (GTDB taxonomy): Bacteria > Pseudomonadota > Gammaproteobacteria > Pseudomonadales > Balneatricaceae > Nitrincola > Nitrincola tapanii. The sequence goes on along the minus strand of NZ_SMRS01000001.1, from coordinate 546,772 downwards.
ACAAGCCAGGATACTGAGCACGCAAAGGCTCTAACGCAACAGCCGAAGCCGTATTACACGCGATGACTAAAGCTTTGATGTCATACTCCATCAGAGTATGTAAGGCTTGTTCAGCGTAGCGCACAATTGAGAGCGCACTCTTGGTTCCGTAAGGTACACGTGCCGTATCACCCAAATAGATGACATTCTCATTTGGTAAGCGCTGGCGTATTGCATTCAGCACCGTCAGCCCCCCTACCCCGGAATCAAATAAAGCGATCGGCCGCTGATCGATTTCAGTCAGATCGGGATTAATCACGCTTCTGTGCCCGCTTTTTAGCACGCTTTTTCAGATCGCGAATATGCTCCATATTGCGTTCTTTTTTCGCCTTCTGACGTGCGGTGAGCAGATTCCGTTTACCCGCATAAGGGTTATCACCTGTTTTGAATTCAAAACGTATGGGGGTACCGCGAATTTTGAGTATTTTAGTAAAGCGATTTTCTAGATAACGTTTATAAGACTGCGGCAAAGAATCAGTCTGATTACCATGCACCACAATGATCGGAGGATTAGACCCTCCCTGATGGGCATAACGTAGCTTAATGCGATGATTATTCACGCTCGGGGGTTGGTGATCAGCCACGACATCTTCAAGCAGGCGTGTCAATTTATTGGTTGACCACTTCGCCATGGCACAGTCATAAGCCTCATGAACCGAAGCATAAAGCTCTCCCACACCTGTGCCGTGCAAAGCTGAGATAAAATGCATGCGTGCGAAGGCAACAAACTCAAGGCGGCGGCGTATCTGCTCACGTACCTTTTCTTTGTCATCATGACTCATGCCATCCCATTTATTCAATGCAATGACCAGCGCACGACCGGCATCGATTACAAAGCCTAAAAGATGCAGATCTTGTTCTGTCACACCCTCACGCGCATCAATCACCATTACCACAACATTGGCATCACGTATCGCTTGCAGGGTTTTGACAATCGAAAATTTTTCGACCGCCTCTGTGATATGTTTACGCCGACGAATACCGGCGGTATCAATCAGAGTGTATTTTTGCCCTTCGCGCTCATAAGGGATATAGATACTATCCCGTGTTGTTCCCGCCTGATCGAAGACTACCACACGCTCTTCACCCAAAACTCGATTCACAAGCGTAGACTTGCCAACATTAGGGCGGCCAATGATGGCAATACGCATTGAGCGCTCTTCTTCGAGCGCCTCGTCCTGCTCAGCATCGGTTGGAAAAGGTGCCAACACCTCTTCAATCAGCGATAAAACACCACGACCATGCGCCGCAGCTATTGGTTTCGGGTTCCCCAATCCAAAACCATAGAAATCCGCCATCGCGGTATCTGGATCAATACCATCGGTTTTGTTCACAACTAAATGACAGGGTTTTGCACTCCGACGTAAATGATCGGCAATCATCTCGTCTGCTGGATTTAAACCCGCACGACCATCCACCAAGAAAAACACGATATCGGCTTCTTCAATTGCCATCAGGGATTGGCGAGCCATGACCTGATCGATCCCAGCCTCATCACCACTAATCCCCCCTGTATCGATGACCAAATAACTCTGATCACCTAAACGGCCTTCGCCATATTTACGATCCCGCGTTAAACCGGGCAGATCTGCCACTAAGGCATCACGAGTGCGGGTTAAACGGTTAAAAAGGGTTGATTTCCCAACATTTGGACGCCCTACCAGGGCAATAACGGGTAGCATTGCTTATTTCCAGAATAAAAAGGCGGCTGTCCTAAGGAGAGCCGCCACTGTCACTAAATACAGTTAGTTAAGCCGCAGAGCCATTAAGCGGCCTGCATTACTTAACACATATAGAATGTCATCACGTACGAGCATATCGCCACGCACACCCGATGAATCCACTCGATAACGCGCTACAAAACGACCATCCACCTGAGACATAAAGTGTAGATAACCTTCTTGGTCAGCAACCACCACCGCACTCGCCAGTGTGCTAGGTGTCGATAGCTGACGATTATCTAGCCCTGTTTGTGTCCAGACACTGGCACTTGTTGCCGCATCCAGCGCGTGAACGCGATCATTATCCGCAGCAACGTAGATATTGCCAAACCCTGTCGCCAAACCACGATGGGATGAAATATCTTGAGCCCACAGAATTTGCGAATTAAACGGGTTGATCGCAAGTAAACGTCCTTGATAGCCGACAACATATAATACATTGTTCAAAATCAGAGGGCGGCCATCTATATCTGCCATACGTTCCAGTTCTGAACGGCCTTCTGCCAAAGAAACCCGCTGCTCCCAGATCATCGCTCCGTTTGCATTACTGATAGCAATCAGCTTGCCATTTGCAAAGCCTGCAAAGGTCACATCTGAAGTCAGCAAGGGAGTACCGGTACCCCGCAGCGTCAAGGCAGGCATTTGTGCATCAAAAGTCCAGCGTAGAGCACCTGTTTGACGATCCAACGCGACAATACGTCCACTCACCAACTGCACCACTACCAGTTCACGGTTTAGCTGCGCTTGCGCAGTGACTTCAGACCCGACAGCTGTACGCCATAACACCGAACCATCATTACCACTTAAAGCAATGACATCACCGGAGCGAGAACTCAAAATTACCTGCCCGAATCCAGCACCCACGCCACCGATAATTGGCTCTTTTAGATTTTGCGTCCAAGCACGCGCACCAGTCATACGATCAAAGCCGCTGACCACCCCCTTGCTATCCGCAGCATAAATCCGGTCAGCATCTATTGAGGGCGTCATTTCATGGAAGGCACGACCTGGACCTGAACCGACCTGGGCACTCCAGACGACCTGAACTTGACTTTCTGTTTGAAAATCAACAAGTGGCGCCGGGCGCACCTCGTCTTTTTTTCCACCCCAGAAACCACAACCCGTCAGCAAACTCACCAGAACCAGACTGACTGTCGTTTTAACCAGAGATCTCATGATGCCTCTCCAAGGTTATCGCGTTTCATTTGTAAAATTGGACGCTCCGTTGCAGCCGGTATCGCGAGCGCACGCTCGTAGGCCGTTAATGCCTGAGCTTCATCGCCAAGCTGCAAGTATAGATCCCCCAGCACTTCCTGATACTGCGCTTCGAAAGCACCGGCATCAAACTGGGTTAAGAGTATCAAAGCTTCATCCTGACGCTGTAACTGCATCAAGACACGCGCTTTTCGTAACTGAGCAACACGATGAAGATCCAGCTCAAGCTTCGCACTTAACACCCAATCCAATTCTGTCAAAGCCGCTGCGTAATCCCCTTCTTCTGCCTTCACACGCGCCATCAAAAGGGCCGCATAACCCGCATAGGTAGACTTAGCATGATCTGCCTTCAGCAGATCTGCCATCTGTTGAAGGCCGGTTAAATCACGGGCCGAACCTTCATCTAACTGCATCACCACACTTTGAATCAGATTTTGATAGAGCGCAGAGGCATTCGCCGCTTGATTTGCTTCACGCTTTTGCCAGGTTTGCCACCCAAAAAACAGTACCAGAGCGACCGCCACCCCTAATAACAAAGATTTTCCATACTCATGCCACCAGCGCTTAAGTGCTTCAAGCTGTTCTTCTTCTGTGCGCAATTCCGCCACGGCTCAAACTCCCGCTATTAAGATTTAAATCGATTATTAAGATAACTGCTCAGCGCTTGCCAAGAAATAGCCTGCTGCTCCTCACCTGAGCGCAGAGGCTTAGCGGTCACTCGCTGCTGACTCAGCTCATCTTCGCCGAGCAAGAGTGCAATCTCAGCACCCGATTTATCTGCACGCTTCATCTGGCTCTTAAAACTTCCACCCCCGCAACCCAACAAAACCCTCAAACCCGTTTCGTTGCGTAAACCCTCGGCCAATTGCATTGCGGCCTTAGATGCCTCGGCTCCGAGTGGCAAGAGATAAATATCGGCTTGCTGTAAGCGTTCAGCCGCCAAACCGGCTTCACTTTCCAGCAATAAAATCAGACGCTCGACACCCAAAGCAAAACCCACCGCAGGCGTTGCACGCCCACCTAGCTGCTCAACCAAACCATCGTAACGACCGCCTGCACAGACTGTCCCCTGCGCACCTAAACGATCGGTGACCCATTCAAATACTGTTTTACCGTAATAGTCCAGACCACGTACCAGACGCGGGTTAATCACGTAAGGAATACCCGCTGCATCCAGGTATTCGCAGAGCTGCTGAAAATGCTGACGAGACTCGTCATCTAGGTAAGCATGGAAATCTGGCGCCTGATGCAACAGCGCCTGAGTCTTAGGATCTTTACTGTCTAGAATTCGCAATGGGTTACTCTGCAGACGCCGACGACTATCCGCATCCAGCTCATCCACATGCTTAGACAAAAACGCAACCAAATCTTCTTTATAAGCCTGACGTGCCACGCTGCTACCGAGCGAGTTCAGCTGTAAACTCACGGCTTGATCTACGCCTAATTTTTTCCAGAGTCGTGCACCGATGAGAATTAATTCGGCATCGATATCCGGTCCCTGCATACCGAAAGTTTCCACTCCTATCTGGTGAAACTGACGATAACGCCCTTTCTGTGGACGCTCATAACGGAACATAGGGCCGGCATACCACAACCGCTGCACTTGATTAAACAGCAGGCCGTGCTCTTCACAGGCTCGCACACAGCTCGCCGTACCTTCTGGACGCAGAGTCAAACTTTCATCATTGCGATCGGCAAAGGTGTACATCTCTTTTTCAACGATATCCGTCACTTCACCGATGGAGCGCTTAAATAGATCGGTTTGCTCAACGATAGGTGTACGGATCTCCTGGTAACCATAGGAAGAAAGTACGCTTTGTGTACTTTCTTCTAGAAACTGCCACCAAGGTGTTTGTTCTGGCAGTATGTCATTCATACCGCGAATGGCTTTTATCTTGGCCAAATCAATACCTGCTTAATCAACTACACGAAATTCAAGGGCGTGGGAGGGTAAAACGAGCCACATTACCCGAAGCTAAGGCCTTTAAATCCACCTTCTGTCCGGCGTAAGCCATAAAACTCACCGCTTCAACACGGCCAATCACCAAAGATAGAGGTTCAACCCCTTCAAGCTGAACCACCGCTCCAGGACGTGCCACTTGTGAGTAGAGGGTTTGACCGGAAGCATCGCGTATCTGCACCCAACACTCATCGGTAAACCGCATCTCCAAACCTGCGAAGCTTGAAACCTCTTCAGCTACGTCAGCTTCTGAGATTCGATCTAGAGTTTCAGGTGTCAGTGCTTCGACAGCGGGCTCTTCATTAGCTACAGACGCATCATCATGATTACTGAGCTCCTCTCCATTGTCTGGGTCGGATAAGACTTCAGCAGGTGTGTCCGACTCACCCGACTCGAGCACATCCTCATCAAAAACCTCTGCCGACCTACTTATCTCCTGAGGCGTAAGCGGATTAACAGGTAACGTATCTGTTGTTGTAATACCGTATTGTTGGCGTGACCACCAAATGACAGTCGCCACCAGAGTCAAAACAAAAACCCATGTGATGAGTTTGATCCAGGGCGAGCGCCCGAGTTCAGCATTCGGGATACTGGTTGTTGAGCGAATCTGCGAAGGCGCCAAATGGATTCCAGGCATATGCGCAAACAACTCTACATATTTCTCTGCGCTCAAACCCAAGCGTTTCGAGTAATTACGAATATACCCACGCATAAACACAGGATTGTGGAAGGTTTCAGGCTGACCTGATTCAATCAAACGAATGACTTTAGGCGTAAGATTCAGCTCTTTACAAACTTGATCAATACTTAAACCCAACTCTTCTCTTGCCTTCTGAAATACCTGGCCAGGAAAGGAGACTTGATTAGGATCCAGCGCTTCACTGCTCACAGTGCAGACTCCTTAAACATACGATATTCATCAGAATCCGGATAAAGATTACGCAATAACAACCCGTAGGTCGCCGCTAAACCTGCATTACGCTCCATACGTGCTATACGCACACCGACCCACAAACTACGCGCCGTATGTTGAGCACGTCGCGCATCAACAAGTTCACGAAAACGATTAAACCACTGTGCCGCTTCGGTATTCTTATCTTGCTCCAAGAGCAAGTCCGCTAACTCAGCCATAGCGATAGGTCGATTACGAGACAGATCTAATGCCCGACGATAGGCATGCTCCGCTGCCGTGAGCTGACGAGTTTGTCGATAGCATTGACCTAGGTTTTCAAACGACTGGGCACGTGAAGTGTAGAAAGGATCTTCAGTGGCTTTAGAAAACTGTTTACAGGCCTCTTCAAAACGCGACTGAGCAAATAAAAAGGCACCGTAGTTGTTGTGGATCATTGCGTTACCGCTATCTAACTCGGCCGCTCGCTTAAAGTAACGCTCAGCCAGTGCATCTTCTCGCTCAGACTGAAAGACCAGTGCCATGGCATTATTAGCCGGCGCGTAACGCTCACTCAACGAAAGAGCTCGTTGCAATGAGATTTTTGCATTAGCCGTGTCACCTACCTGTAGATATTGCAGTCCCAACTGAGTATAAGCTTGAAGCGCCGCATCAGGAGACGTTTCTGATACATTGCTGGCTTGCCTTGAGGCACATCCAGTTAGAGTCAACGCCGCAATGATTAGCCAGACCAGGATCGGTTTCACTCAACTCTCCCGATGAATGAGATTCAATGTCGAAAGATCCTGTTGTACCACAGCTTGATATTTTTGACTACGCCGCGTGCGGTCATCAACCTGGCCGACTAACTGACCACAGGCCGCATCCACGTCATCACCCCGAGTCTTGCGGACCGTTGTAACGATATTGGCGTTAATTAAAATCTGCTTAAATGCCTGTATCGCTTCCGCACTAGGCCGCTCATAACCGGAGTTAGGGAAGGGATTAAATGGAATAAGGTTCAGCTTGCTTGGCATTTTACGTAAGAGTTTCACGAGCTGACGTGCGTGTTCAGGTTGATCATTCACACCGGCTAGCAACGTATACTCAACGGTAATCACGCGTCTGTCATTCAAGTGCTTAAGGTAGTTATTACAAGACTCGATCAACTCGGCAATCGGATAACGTGCGTTAACAGGAACTAATTCCGTACGCAAAGCATCATTTGGTGCATGCAAAGAAACCGCTAAGGACACATCCGTTAATCCGGCCATACGATCCAGCGCAGGCACTACACCCGCCGTACTCACGGTGACACGACGCTTAGACAAGCCATAAGCATTGTCATGCATCATCAACTCTGTTGCGTCCATGACATTATCAAAGTTGAGCAACGGCTCACCCATGCCCATAAACACCACGTTAGTCACACGTCGCTCATCTGCGGGGTCAAAAGGCCCAAAAGAGCGTATTGCCACACGCAATTGCCCGATGATTTCTGCAGTGGTGAGATTACGGTTAAATCCTTGCTTGCCCGTCGAACAGAAGCTGCAATCCAAAGCACAACCCACCTGTGAAGAAACACAGAGGGTCTTACGCGATCCTTCTGGAATCAGAACCGCCTCAATACTGGAGCCACCATCCATACGGATGACCCACTTACGTGTTCCATCGGCAGAAAACTTTTCTAAGACGATTTCAGGCTCACGAATATCGGCGACTTCAGCTAAACGCTGACGTAACGCTTTACTGATATCGGTCATTTCATCGAAGCTGCTTGCCCCACGCTGATGCAACCACTTCAACACTTGAGTAGCACGGAAACGCTTTTCACCCAAGGATTCAAAAAAGGCTTCAAGCTTAGAGGGAGAAAGACCGAGAAGATTGATTTTGCGTTCAGTCGCAGACATGTGTGTACCTAAAACTTGGATGTCACTGGATCGGCAGTGAAACACTACCGACCCCATGCTTTCCTGGCTGAATTAACCTGGAAAGAAATATGCAATCTCACGTGCTGCAGACTCTGGGGAATCAGAACCGTGCACAGCATTAGCATCAATAGAGGTGGCAAAGTCACGACGAATGGTGCCTTCAGCCGCTTCTTTAGGGTTAGTCGCCCCCATTAAATCACGGTTCAAACGCACGGCGTTTTCACCTTCCAAAACCTGAACAACCACGGGACCCGAGGTCATGAATGCAACCAGATCTGCGAAGAAAGGACGCTCTTTGTGCTCCGCATAAAAACCTTCAGCTTCCTCTTTGCTGAGGCTCTTCATCTGCATTGCAACCACTTTTAAACCTGCCTGTTCAAAGCGCGACAAAATGGCACCGATTGCATTCTTGGCGACGGCGTCAGGTTTAATGATTGAAAGCGTACGTTCAATTGCCATGTTTACATGTCCTAAATTAAAACTAAGGTCGATAAAAGGGGGCAATTATACGTGATGCACTGCACAGATAACAGCGACTGAAGAAGTGTTCACTTAGGGTTTATGGCTGATTTTATCTTGTGTTTGCAGTTCGCGGTGTAAAAGCGCCATCAATTCTGCTTCAGGCCGCCCGATACCACAGGTTTTGATCAGATCTTCGACCCCTGCACCCATCTCCATGAGACGAGCTGCTTGATTGTAGGCTAAAACACCTGGATCACGATTTTCCAACTCAACCTGCTTTTCAGCCGTTAGATTTAATTTTTCTTCAATCTCTAACAAACGCTTACCCATGCCGATGGAGCTACCGGTAAAGCCCTGTATTTCGTTACGCAAAACATTAATTAACACCTGGTGCTGCTGTTCTTGTTTGCGCAAGCGCAGACGCACCCACCAAGCAAGCGCCACCAGCAGCAATAAAGTGATGACCATCAGGATGATCATCCCGATGGCCAACCCAGGCAGTTCGTTCCACATCAAACAACCATCACCTCAAATTCATCCATTAGCTGGCGCGTATCCATTACAGCACAGCGCTGCGCCAAGCAGGTGCCTTTTAACCAGGCGCGCCGCGACAAATCCTGATTCAAATTAATAGCGGAGCAAGGCAGATCAACTGAAGACAGTATCTCATTACAGGCTAAAGCCCAACGCCCCCCCGACAAAACAATCAGATCATGGTAGCCCGAAGCTTCTAAAGAGTAGGTGTCCGGTATAATCCATAGTCCAGTATCCACGACTCTGACCGCGGCTCCTTGACGCTCAAACTGACCGATAAGCCAGTCGTGTTTGCTATCGATCTCTAAACTGATACTGGAGATGCAGAAGGTCGAGTCTATTTCATCCAATGGAATCGCTAACTTTAACCCCTGTACACTGACCAGCATGCAACGCAAGACGGGCTCAGCACTGGCCGCTATCATACCAACCGGTTGAAGCTCTGGCTCTGGCTCTGGCTCTGGCTCTGGCTCTGGCTCTGGCTCTGGCTCTGGTAGATCGTTAACCATCTCTGCTCTACGCTGCAGCTTAATATCACTCGCCAGCTCTACTGGAGGCTCTTCTGGGGAAGCAACGGCTGGCAACTCGAGAGAATTCTCCTGAGGATCCAGCGGCATCTCTTCTTGATTGACGGCAGAAGTTTCTGGCTCACTCAGTAAGGCTGACAAGTACTCAAAAACAACTTTCTTTTGATCTGTCATCCGCTTTGCCCCGCTTTACGCACTTCTAACAACTGTCTTAGCAAACGCGCATAAGCATGCACACCACGACTTCCGGCATCTAATGAAGAGGGAACTAACCCCTTGATACTCGCATTACGGAATTTAGTATCGACCGGAATGACTGCCCCTGAGACCTGATCAGGATAACGTTGATAAAGCTCACGCAAGCTACTCACCGATGCCTGAGTGCGGCGATCATAAAAAGTCGGGATAATCGTATGCGTCAATTTTTGTCGACGCGCACGATTGACCATTTCAATGGTCCGCACCATCCGCTCTAAACCACGAAGCGCGAGATACTCGGTTTGCACCGGCACGAGCAGATGCTGACAAGCCGCCAGGGCATTCACCATCAAAACACCTAGAACAGGTGGGCTATCGATTAATACAAAATCATAACGATCCTGCAGAAACCTGAGAGCTTTGGCCACTTGCAGCCCCAATCCTTCTTTACCTACTGCCTTACGCTCAAGTGTCGCCAGCGCTGTGGACGCAGGCATCAAATCAATCGATTCATGGGACGTTTTAAGGATTAAAGAATTCACTTGAGGTGCTGTCAGCGCTGGCTGCTCGAAGAGATCATAAACACTGCGCTCAATTTCATCGGGATCAAAGCGAAAATAGCTTGTCAGTGATCCATGCGGATCAAGATCAACCAGCAACACACGGTAACCGACCTCTGTGAGCAAACCCGCCAAGGTCACGACCGTTGTTGTTTTCCCCACGCCACCTTTCTGATTGGCTACAGACCATACCCGCATGCTTATTTCCTAAAATTCATCAAAATCGCATCGTTTATTTACGTGTCGCCAACAGATCCGCGATATCATCTAGATCCAACACAGCATCCGCCAGGCCTGCATTGACAACGGCTTGCGGCATACCATAAATCGTACAAGTTTCTTTACTTTGCGCCCAAATACTCGCACCCGACTGCTTTAATAAGCGCGCACCGTCACAGCCATCTGCACCCATACCCGTTAAAATAATGGCCAAGACTTTAGACTGATAAGTTTTAGCGGCAGAGGCATAAGTCACATCTACGCTCGGCTTATAAATTAAACGCTCATCTCCCGCCATGATGCGTACACGATCCGCCTGACGCGGATCTAGGATCATCTGAAATCCTCCCGGGCACAAAAGCGCCACACCCGGTTGGAGACGATCACCGTCTACGGCTTCTCGCACCTGAATTGCCGCTTGCTGATTTAATCGCTCAGCAAATACCTTGGTAAAGGTGCCCGGCATATGCTGCACCAATAAAATGGGATAAGGAAAACTAGCAGGTAAAGCACAAAGCACTCGCTGTAAAGCAGCGGGTCCGCCGGTTGAAGCTCCAATCACCACTACACGGCAATCCGGAAATTTCGCGCGTGCAGAGCCGGACTTAGACATGGATGCAGAGCTGCTGCGCGCGGCGAGTGTTGAGGGTGTTGCAGAAACCGGAGCAGTCACCGCATCCGGTTTAAAGACATGCATGCTGCCGGTCGACGCCGGGATGGGCCGTGAGTCAAACACTGAGCGCGTAAAACTGCGCTTGGAGCTACCCAATGCCACCACACGATCTATCAGATCCTTACGCAATTGGCTTGAACGATCCATCCAAGCACGAATATCTTTGGGCAGATAATCCGCCGCACCCGCTTCTAACGCTTGTAAGGTAACACGAACACCCTCGTGAGTGAGGGAGGAGAGCATCAATACATTCGTTGGCGCTTCACGCATAATTTGACGTACCGCTTCGATGCCGTTCATCTGTGGCATCTCAACATCCATGGTAATCAAATCCGGTTTGAGTAAACGCGCCTTCTCCACGGCTTCTTTACCATTCACGGCGGTGCCGAGAATTTGAATACGCGGATCACTTTTTAACGCATCTTCAATACGATTACGAAAAAAGCTCGAATCATCTACGATTAATACTTTGACAGTCATACAGCATCCCCTGATCTGTCACGCTCAAGTCGCTGCGTAACGTTTCAACAAATTAGGGATATCAATGATCAAAGCAATTCGACCATCACCGGTTATCGTTGCACCAGATAAACCTGGAGTTCCATGCAGAATCGAGCCTAACGGCTTAATCACCACTTCCTCCTGACCCACCAACTGATCGACGACAAATCCCACCCGCGTTGTACCAACGGACACAATCACGACGTGTCCCTGCTCCGGCAATGGCTCATACTCACAGCCCTTCACCATCCAACGCTTCAGGTGAAACAGAGGCAAAGCCTGATCACGTACAATGATGACCTGCTGTCCATCCACAATATTCGTTTTGGTGAGATCAAGATTGTAAATTTCATTGACATTGACCAACGGCAAGGCAAACGCCTGATCCTCAAGCGTCACCATTAGGGTTGGCATAATCGCTAGGGTCAAGGGCACTTGAATGGCAATTTGTGTTCCCTGCCCCATGACGGAGTCGATCGCCAAGGTACCGTTGAGCTGGGTGATCTTAGTTTTCACCACATCCATACCCACACCACGCCCAGAAACATCTGAGATTTCATTCTTGGTCGAGAAACCGGCATGGAATATCAGATTAAAACACTCATGATCACTGAGTCGCGCAGCCGACTCCGAATCCAACATACCGCGCTGCACCGCAAGACGACGCAGCTTTTCTGGATCCATGCCCGCTCCGTCATCACGAATGATCAGCAGGATATGATCCCCTTCCTGCTCAGCAGAAAGCAGAACATGTCCCTCACGTGGTTTACCCATGCGCTCACGCTCAGCCGGCGACTCAATGCCATGATCCACAGCATTGCGCACCAGGTGAATCAAAGGATCGGCTAAAGCTTCAACTAGGTTCTTATCCAGATCAGTTTCTTCACCGCGTAACTCTAACTGTATCTCTTTGTTTAAGCTGCGGGATAGATCGCGGATCAAGCGCGGGAAGCGGCCAAAGACCTTCTTCACCGGCTGCATGCGTGTTTTCATCACCGACATCTGTAAATCGGCAGTCACCATATCCAAAGTGCCTAAGGCTTTGGACATCTCCTCATCATCACCGGCACCGCCCAAACGCACTAAGCGATTGCGCACCAAAACCAGCTCACCCACCATGTTCATGATTTTGTCCAACAATGCCGTATCCACACGTACATTGCTTTCCTGCACCACTTTTTGAGGCTGCAATCCCGAAACCTTGGGAGTTTCCGGCAGGATCACGGGGTCCAGCTCCTCAGCAGGCTTAACGGTCAACTTAGGCTCCGCAGAAGCGGCCGTTGGAACTTCAGGCTCATGGGGTTTGACATGCGCAAATGCCCCTTGGCCAGCCGCTTGCAACTGGTCCAGCAAGGATTCAAATTCATCTTCGGAGATCTCATCGCCACTGGCAGCCACCGTTTCAGAGGGCATGGCCTGCGATTTACCTGGCGCACCACCGGAACCATGCAACTGATCCAGTAAGGCTTCAAACTCATCTTCCGTGATCAAATCATCATCGCCTGAGGTCACCGAGCTAACGGCTTCTTCTGGTGCCGCCCCTGCCAGTTCACTCAGCAGAAAATCAAACTCATCATTCGGTGTATTAGGATTCACGGGGCGCTCCACGTCAGCCCGCACAGGCTGAGGCGCCGTGGGCGGCTCAATCACAGTTTTTTTAGGGACCACCGGTTCAGGCTCACCTCCTTGGGTGAACGCGACCAAACGTTGCATCAACTCAGGCGAAGCAGGTACGGGCTCCTCTCCGCTGCGCACGTTATCAAACATATGATTCACAGCGTCCAGAGCCTGCAATACCACGTCCATCAAAGTAGCCGAAACCTTAAGCTCACCATTACGCAGCAAGTCAAACAGGTTTTCCGCCTTATGACAGCAGTCCACCATGGCATTCAACTGCAAAAAACCGGCACCACCCTTAACTGTGTGGAATCCACGAAAAATAGCATTGAGCAAATCACGATCATCTGGACGCTGCTCCAGCTCAACCAACTGCTCTGATAGCTGTTCCAGTATTTCACCGGCCTCTACGAGGAAATCTTCTAGAATTTCCTGATCTACATCGAGACTCATAGAGATCTCCTACTTAAAAACCAAGACTGGATAACAATTCGTCCACTTCGTCCTGATCGGACACGGCACTTTTTTGTTTGGTGCGCGCTTGCGGCCCCTGAGCAGCAATATCCTCACTCTGTTGAGATGCTTCCGCATCCTCACCCGCCAGGAGCTCAAAACCGCTCAAGCGCTCAACCTTAGCTGCCATCTCCATCAACTTGACCAGTTGAATTTCGACTTGAGTCATCAGCGTGATGACACGGCGAATCAACTGACCGGTAATGTCCTGAACGCTTTGTGAGACAAGAATATCGGTGAGAACCGAGCGCAACTGCTCAATCGTTTTTTCAGACTCATCCTTGACGGCACAGGTACGATCATAGACACCATCTAACGCTTTAAACTCACCTTCTAACTGCCCCACCAGGAGCAGAAGATCACGAAAGCGTTCCGATTGGTTATCTAGACGATCCACCAGACTTAACGACACATCAACACGATCCATCGTTTCATGAGAAGTCTTTTCGGTGAGTTCAATGACATAAGCCAAACGGTCTGAGGCGTCCGCCATAGCAGGCAAACTGTCATCCGCGTTTGAACTCATTTTTTCATCAATATCTGAGGAAAAGGCCTTAATCGCTTCGTGTAATCCGCGCGTTAAATGACCTACTTCATTATAAAAAACTTGGTGACGTGCTTGTTGCAGCTCATTGATCAGTTCTATTGCACTAGCCAGATTCCCCTGTTCAAGGGTTGTAACCAATGCTCGGGCTTTCTGCTGTAAAAAAGCTTCCAAACCCTCAAACTCTATCGTGGCGACTTTATTATTCATCCTGTCACTCTCTTCAGGCAGGTCTCATTCGAGTCGTTCGAAGATCTTCTCGATTTTTTCCTTGAGCACCACCGCTGTAAAAGGTTTGATTACATATCCATTCACACCCGCCTGAGCCGCAGCAATGATCTGCTCACGCTTCGCTTCAGCCGTAACCATTAACACAGGGATATGTGACAAAGCGGGATCCGCTCGCACCGTCTTTAACAGATCTATGCCGGTCATGCCTGGCATATTCCAGTCGGTGATCAGAAAGTCGATACGACCTTGCTGCAAAATCGGCAATGCCGTTTTGCCATCATCAGCCTCTTCAACATTCGTGAATCCCAGATCACGCAGCAGATTTTTGATGATACGTCGCATGGTCGAAAAATCATCGACCACCAGTATCCGTATGTCTTTTTTCAAGACACTTTCCCCCAGCTTTATAACTCAAAGACACTGATAGACTTACCGATTCAGAATCGGCCTTTATATTTACGTTTACTGCCAGTCCTTCAGCCGGCTACGCAACCTAAGCGCAGCCTGAGAGTGAATCTGACTCACTCTCGACTCGCTGACTCCCAGAATACTACCGATTTCCTTAAGATTCAGCTCTTCATCGTAATAGAGTGCAAGCACTAAGCGCTCACGCTCGGGTAAACTTTCCAAAGCCGCGACCAAGGAAGCACGAAAACCCTGCTGTTGCACAGCAATTGCTGGGCCTTGGTCCTCTGCCTCAAGCTGTAAGGCAGAATGATCTTCATCCTGCTCCGTCAGCTCATCAATACTAAATAGCCGACTTTCCATCGAATCTTGCAGAAAGGCATGATACGACTGAATCGACACCCCCATTTCGGCTGCCACCTCTGCATCGGTCGCATCACGCCCGGTCCGCGCTTCTACGGCCTGGATCGCTTCAGCGACACGTCGACCATTACGATGCACAGAACGCGGCGTCCAATCACCCCGCCGAACCTCATCTATGATAGCCCCACGGATACGGATACCCGCATAGGTCTCAAAGCTGGCCCCTTTGCTCGGATCATACTTACGCGCCGCTTCGAGTAGACCAATCATGCCTGATTGCAAAAGATCATCCAAAGTAACACTAGCCGGCAAGCGCGCCATCAGATGCTGAGCGATACGCTTGACCAGAGGAGCATACTGCGCGATCAAGTCTTGGCTCGAGTTAAATTCAAGCTGGTTATACATGCCGCTTCTTCGTCAGCTGAGAGCGTTTAGGATTGCTGCACTAAACGCTCTACGAAAAATTCCAGATGCCCTCTTGGGCTTTTGAGTACTGGCCAGCCATCGACCCGATTTGCCAACTGCCTATAAGCTAAAGCAGCTCGACTTTTCGGGAAGGCCTTTAAAACAACCGTTTGTTTCTGAACTGCTTTTCGAACCGATTCATCATAAGGGATTGAGCCTACATATTGAAGGGTTACATCTAAAAAGCGATCCGTGACCGTGAGCAATTTGCTGAACATATTGCGCCCTTCTTGGTCAGAATGCACCATATTTGCCAAGACACGGAAACGATTCACTCGATAATCACGGTTCAACAACTTAATCAACGCATAAGCATCGGTGATGGATGTCGGCTCATCACAGACCACCACCAACACCTCTTGAGCCGCACGCACAAAACTCACTACCGAATTTGAGATACCTGCCGCAGTATCTACAACCAAAACATCCATCATATCGGCAATATCATTAAAGGCATGGATCAATTCGGCATGTTGATGTTCAGAAAGCGCCGTCATCTCTTGTGTACCGGAGGATGCAGGGACAATCCACATTTTTTCCGCAGCCTGCACCAACACCTCTTGCAAGCTACAACGCCCCTCCAACACATCCGCTAGGGTTCGCTTAGCGCGCAACCCGAGCAGGACATCGACGTTCGCTAAACCTAAATCGGCATCCATCAAAACCACACGCCGCCCCATTTCACTCAGTGCGACCGATAGATTGACCGAAACGTTAGTCTTGCCAACCCCACCTTTACCTCCGGTCACGGCGATCACTTTTACTGGGTGAGCCTCTTTTATCATCCCTTATCCCTACTAACCGGCTCGATAATTGACAGAGGCCTGGGGCGCACCACTCGCACCTTGCCGTTCAGCAGTGACAACTGCTCGACTGACCAAATCTCCACGTGTGGCCACGACTAGATCATCCGGTATCTTCTGCCCATCTGTGATATAGGCGATAGGCAGCTGCTTTTCAATGGCCAAACTCATCGCCTCACCCAGACTACCGGACTCATCTAATTTACTGAGAATGCAGGCATTCAGTCCCAATTCCTGGTAGTTTTTCCAAGCATTTTCCAAAAGCTGGCGCTGACTGGAACAAGACAACACTAAAAGCTTTTTCAATCGCAGCGATACCGAAGAAAGCATATCCAGCTGCACGCGTCCCATCGGATCCTGAGCGTTCATACCGGCCGTATCAATCAAGACCAAGCGCTTACCACGCAGCGATAAAAGCACCTCTTCGAGATTATGGTTTTCATCCACCACTCGTACAGGCACATCTAAAATTCGACCAAAAGTACGCAACTGCTCATGTGCGGCAATACGAAAACAATCCGTGGTGACCAATGCCAGCCCCGAACTGCCATGCTGCAACACATAGCGCGCCGCCAACTTGCCGATGGTGGTGGTTTTGCCGACACCTGTTGGCCCAACAAATGCGATCATTCCACCACGCGCGATAAACTCTTCACCCACCACTGGAATTGAATCCGTTAAGCGCGCCAGCAAATTGCGCCAGGCTTCCTCGAAGGACAAACCAGTTTCAAGGCTAGCCAACAGCTGTCGAGACAGCGCCTGACTCACGCCCAAACGCTCCAGCTGCTGAGCCAAGTCTCGATGCTGGGGATCACGCCAAATCTCCTGCGAGGCCGCCGGCATCTGCATCTGCTTAAGCTGCTGTTCAAGCAAAGCACGTAGCTGATGTATTTCTTGCTGCATCCCGCGAACCACATCATCCGAAGGCAAATGCACACTCGGCTCCGTACGCCCATCCGGTACAAGGTCCCAGGGGTTTTCGGATAAATCAGGAAGTGGTGGTTTCTGACGACTCTCTTGTCGCGCTTTTAATGACTGTAGAATAAAGCGCAGATCTTCATCATCTTCATCTTCGATCTGACGATTAGCCTGGATGTCCTGCGGTATTTGCGGCTCTTCCGCACGCTGACGCGCCTGCGCAATGCGCAATTGAGCTTTTTGCATTTCGGCAACAAGATCGGCATCTGGCATCTGGCGCTTAGATTCAGGACGCACCATTTTCGCCGCCTGGGCTTGACGATTGCGTCGAATTTCGGCCTGTGCCATCTCATAATCTTCTTCGCGTGCGGCGACTAGCTCAACTCCCCCCGCAACCCGGTGGTTAGAAATAATGACGGCATCTGCGCCTATCTCCTCTCGGACGCGGCGCATTGCTTGACGCATATCTGGAGCGAAGATGCGTTTAACCTTCATATCCTTCCCTTATTCGGCACTCGAGTTGATCTCAGCCATCTAGCCATGATTTCCACCCACTGTTGCAACAATGGTGACACGCTTACTCTCAGGGATCTCTTGATACGAGAGCACATGAATCTGATGATCCCCATAACGCACAAATCTCGCCATCAATGGCCGCACCGGAGCCGCCACGAGCAAAATAGAAGGCTTACCCATCATCTCTTGCTGTTGCGCAGCCTGACCCAAAGAGGTCTGCAAGCGCTCGGCCATGCCCGGCTCAAGCACGAGCGTTTCATCATTTGGCTGACCCTGCTGCATAGAACCCAGTAACATCTGCTCTAGCGCCGGATCCAAAGTAATCACCGGCAGCTCAATATCGGAGCCATTGATACTCTGTACTATAAGCCTAGACAAGGCGACTCGTACAGCCGCTGTCAAAGAGAGCGGATCCTGAGTCCGATCCACTGCATCAGCCAAAGCCTCTGCGATGGTTCGAAAGTCTTTGAGTGAAACCTGTTCCATCAATAGATTTTGCAAAACCTTTAGAAGCGTACTGATCGACAGTCGCTTAGGAACCAGCTCTTCCACCAGTTTAGGACAAGATTTGCCCAGCACATCGAGTAGCTGCTGCACCTCTTCGTGCCCTAACAAACCATGCGCATGACTCTGTAAAATCTGATTTAAATGGGTCGCCACCACCGTACTGGCATCCACCACCGTATAACCCAGCGTTTGCGCATGCTCTTTCTGGCTTTTCTCGATCCAAACGGCATCCAAGCCAAACGCCGGATCCTTAACCGCCACGCCTTTCAAAGAACCAAAAACCTGCCCCGGGTTAATCGCCAACTCACGATCAGGATACACCTCGCCCTCACCGGTAATCACTCCCATCAAGGTAATACGATAAGCGCCTGGCATTAAATCCAAGTTATCCCGAATATGCACCGACGGCACCAGAAAACCTAGATCTTGTGAGAGTTTTTTACGCACGCCTTTGATGCGTCCCAACAACTGCCCACCCTGCATCTTATCTACCATGGGAATCAAGCGATAACCGACTTCCAAGCCGATCATGTCCACCGGCATCACATCATCCCAGTTGAGATCACGCTGTTCTTCTTCAGGTCTCGGCGTGCTCGGCAGATCGGCCTCATCCACCTCCTGTTGCTGCGCCTGTTGCTGACGCCGATAAATCATCCAACCTGCACCCGCTGCCGCCGCTGCCAGACTGATAAAAGCGAAGTGCGGCATCCCCGGCACGATGCCCATAATAAAAATCACCGCCGCCGCCACCATCAAAGCACGCGGCGATGCAAACATCTGACTGAAGACCTGACTGCCCATCGCCTCAGATGAGTTGGCTCGCGTCACCATCACCGCAGCCGCTGTTGAGAGCAACAGAGAAGGCAACTGTGCAACCAGACCATCTCCTATGGTCAAGAGCGAGTAGTTGCGCATCGCCGTATCAAAATCTAAGTCATGCTGCACCATGCCAATGGCTAAACCACCGAGAAGGTTAATCACCAGGATTAAAATCCCCGCGACAGCATCACCTCGAACAAATTTCGAAGCACCGTCCATCGCTCCATAAAAATCGGCTTCCTGGGTGACTTCCTGGCGTCGTGCGCGCGCCTCATCCTGACTGATCAAACCGGCATTCACATCGGCATCTATAGCCATCTGCTTACCCGGCATGGCATCCAGGGTAAAACGCGCACTCACTTCAGAGATACGACCCGCACCCTTGGTTACAACTACAAAGTTGATAATCACCAAGATCAGAAAGACGACTATCCCGACCACATAATTACCGCCGACGACTACATCACCAAAGGCTTGAATCACCTGCCCAGCAGCAGCCCCCCCTTCATGCCCATTCAGCAGCACTACACGTGTTGAAGCGACGTTCAAAGCCAGTCTTAATAAAGTGGCCGCTAACAAAATGGTGGGGAAAACAGCAAAGTCCAAAGGCCGCAGCGCATAAATACAGACCAGCAAAACAACGATCGAAAGGGCAATATTGAACGTAAAAAAAACGTCCAACAGCAGCGTAGGCATAGGTAGCGTAACCATCGCCAAGACAACAAGCAGCAACAGAGGAATACCCAGATTCCCCTGACTGATACTGCGTACGTTACTCAGGATTGCCGCTCGATCCACACCCACCAACCGTCAAAAAAACATCAATTAAGCACAGATCATACCCACCTCAAGACCAAGATGAGGTATTACCTGTTTGAAAAGAAATTAAATCGTCAATTTAATGACGAAATTCCGCACTTTGACTGACTAAAGGTCTGATTTTGCAAGAATTACGCCAACCTTAGCGAATTTTGCCTATTGATCGACTCGCAGCTCATCTGGAATCTCCAGATCGCTTTCGCGTGGGGCTTTGGGGGATTGGGGAAGGAGTGGATCTCGGAGCTGGAACACATAGGCCAGCACTTGTGCCACGGCATTGTATAACCCAGATGGAATCTCATCACCGATACGGGCGTTATAAAAAAGCGAGCGCGCTAACGCAGGCGCTTCAACGATCGGAACCTGATGCTCAGTCGCGATTTCTCGAATTTTCAGCGCCACAAAATCGGCACCTAACGCCAAGACCACAGGTGCATCACTGCTTGCCTGGTCATAACGTATTGCAACCGCATAGTGCGTCGGGTTGGTAATCACAACATCTGCAGTCGGCACATCCTGCATCATTTTGCGTTGCGACATCTCATACTGAAGCTGACGGATACGACGCTTCACTTCCGGCTTCCCTTCCGTGTTCTTCATCTCATCGCGCACTTCCTGCATGGTCATTTTCAATTTTTTTCGATAGTCGTAGAGCTGAAAAGGCACATCCACCAAAACGACAAAAATCATGGTGGCACTGATCACCAGAAACGCCCAGGCAATAATTGTCACCGCATGACCTATCGCCGCCATGACATTTTCGGCCGTGAGCGCCATCAACTCCGGGCGCAGCAGCGTAATGGCCAGTACAGCCACAGCACCGACGATCAGAACCTTGGCTATTGCTTTCAACAGCTCGATTAAGGACTTCAACGAAAACATTCGTTTAATTCCGGCGATCGGGTCCAGACGACTGCCTTTGGGCATTAAAGACTCGCCGCTAAAGTTCCACCCGCCCAATGCAATCGAGGCAAATAAACACGCCAGAGCCACTAAGAGAAAAAACCCCCAAAGGCTTAAAAACGCATTGAGAAGAGAGTGGTATAGATAACTAATCATGTAAGCCGGATCATTGATAACTTCATGACTCAAACTAAAGTTCGTCGCAAAGATATCAGTCATGGTTCTCGCCACCCCACCTCCAAAAAGCAAAGCGGCGGCACCTGCTGCCATCAGCAGAGCTAGAGTCGTCAGCTCCTTGGAGCGCGCGATATCGCCTTTTTTACGCGCATCATCAATACGTTTTTGCGTAGGCTCTTGAGACTTTTCTTGACCCGTTTCTTCAGCCATTCCTAAACTCCGGAGGCATTGGGTAAGAGGTCACGGATAAAATTCAACATAAAATCCGTCATCCGCAAATAATGGTCGTAAAAAATCGGCAAATTCGCCCAGTACATCACCAGTCCCACTAGCATGGTGAAAGGAAAACCTATGGCAAAAATATTTAACTGTGGCGCCGCCTTGGTCATGATGCCAAAAGCGAAGTTAATAATTAACAGAGCTGTGACCGCAGGCAGAGCCATTAAGAGGGCTGCCATAAACAACCAACTTAAAGACAGCACCAACTTTAAATAAACCTCCTGCGAGAAGCCTTCAAAACCAACCGGCAGGACATAAAAGCTTTTGGCAAGAATATCGATCATCACCAGATGGCCGTTCATCGCCAGAAACAGGAGCATCGACAGCATAGAATAGAGCTGCGCTACCACCACCACACTGACACCATTTGCCGGATCGGTCACCATCGCAAAACCCAGGCCTGACTGCATCGCAATCAACTGCGCTCCGGTGACAAAACTCTGAAACAAAATATTCAGCGCAAACCCCAAAATCGTGCCTATCAAGATCTGCTGAATAATGATCAACCAAGCCTCAACTGATAAACCGCTGAAACTGGGCATCTCCGGCAAAACCGGCACGATCAATGCCGTCATCACCAGAGCCAAGCCCAAACGCACACGCATGGGTACCATTTGTGTACCGATAATTGGAATGGCCATAAAAAACGAAGCGATACGGAACAGAGGCCAGAGGAAACTACTGACCATTTGTTCCAATTCAGCTAAAGAGACAAACATCCCCTTAACCTATCATGTGCGGAATATTCATAAATAAGAAGGTAAACAAATCCATAATCTGGGTCACGATCCAGGGACCGGCATACATCAACGCTAGCAAGCTGACGATTAATCGCGGAAGGAAACTTAGCGTCTGCTCGTTAATCTGGGTCGCGGCCTGGAAAACCGAAATGATCAAACCTACTACCAGCGCAGGACCGACAATGATCGCAACGATCTTAATGATCAGCCAGAAGGCTCCGCCATAAAGGTCTAGGGTATTTTCAACCAGCAATCTGACCTCCTTCGCTAAAGCCCAAAACTGGCCGCTAGCGTGCCCACTACCATCGCCCAACCATCTACCAAAACAAACAGCATGATTTTAAACGGCAAAGATACGATGACCGGCGATAACATCATCATACCCATGGCCATCAAGACGCTGGCGACGACCAGATCAATCACAAGAAAGGGGATAAACAGCATAAAACCGATCTGGAAAGCCGTTTTCAGTTCACTAACCACAAAAGCCGGAATCAAAACTCGATAGGGGACATCCGCTTCCGTTTCGACCGGAGGCACCTCCCCTATTCGCATAAACAGCTCAAGATCACTTTCTCGAGTATTGCGAATCATAAACTCATGAAAGGGCACACCCGCAGCAGCCAAAGCATCGGTACTGGAAAGTGTTTCCGCCATATAAGGCTGAACCGCTTCTTGATTCACTCGGTCTAGTACGGGGGTCATGATAAAAAAGGTGAGGAACAGGGCTAAACCCACCAACACCTGATTAGAAGGTGTTTGCTGCAAACCCAAAGCCTGACGCAAAATTGCAAAGACAATGACAATACGGGTAAAGGACGTCATCATCATGACCATGGCCGGCAAGAAAGTCAGCAGGGTCATCAATGCCAGAATCTGGATGGTGATGCTGTACTCAGTTGAGCCGTCTTCTGCCACCTGCATGGTCACCGCAGGGAGACTGATATCCTGCGCCCAAACCCAACTCGGCATCAGGCAAACTAGACACAGTCCTAATAAAGCGAGCCACCTCATGACGGTACATCGCTCTTGCTATTCAATAAGCGCTGCAGACGTTTGGAAAAATCACTCGTCGATGCGATATCCGTCGTGAGAATAGGTTGATCAAAGCTTTTTAAAAGATTGACCTGCCCCGGCGCCACACCCAGCAAAAGCTGCTCATCACCCACCTGAATCAATACTGCCCGTTCACGATGACTCAGCGGAATCGCCGCTAGAATACGCAACTGTGGGTGCTGACCCGGTAGAAAACTCATGCGTTTGAGTAACCAAGCCAAGAAAAAAATGACGCCCAGCACCAACAACAAGCCCAAAGCCAACTGCAAAAAGGCACTGAAACTCAGTGGATCACTTCCCGGATAGCTTGGGCGCGACACCGCACTATTGCCCTCTGCCCAAGCACTGGTGCCCCAGAAATAAAATAGGCCACCGATCAACGGTAAAAGATGTTTTTTTAGGCTAAGCGCTTTGGCAAACATAAGATTTATTTCAACCGCCGAATACGCTCTTGCGGACTGATAACATCCGTCAAACGTATTCCGTATCGATCATTCACCACCACGACTTCACCGTGAGCAATCAAGGTTCCGTTGACCTTAACATCCAGAGGCTCACCGGCAACACGCGCCAGTTCAATGACCGATCCCTGACTCAACTGCAACAGATTACGTATGGCAATCTCAGTTCCACCGACTTCAACGGTCAAGCGCACCGGAATGTCAAGAATCACATCAAGGCGAGGATCGGCTGCGGTCTGAGCTTCATCCTGGAGTTCATTAAACTCAACGCGATGAATATCCTCCGCCAGGGACTGCCCGGTTTGCTCTTCCATGGCAGCCGCCCACTCATCTGCCAGCGCCTGTTGATCTACATCTTCACTCACACTCTAGTCTCCAAAAGAGTCGCACCAGCACCCTACAAGCGATTCACATAAGCCCTTCACACAAGAAGCCAAGCCCTTTACGCGCTCCTTATAGGGAGCAAAAGACATTGACGTTTAATCCACATCCTGTTGAATCGCTTCTCGAATTTTAACCGCTAGATTACCACGTGATGTGCCGAGTTGGCAGGTATACATGGGCACACCGTTGGCAAGCAAAGTCAGCTCTTCAGGAATCTCTAAAGGCACAACATCCCCCACCTCAAACTCCATCACATCACGCAATGTCATGACTCGCTCAGCCACCAACAGATCCAGATCCAGATAGGCATGCACGATATCGCGACGCAAAGAACTTAACCAACGCTCATCTTTCTCATGTTCACTGCTTTGAAAGGCTGAAGTGAGCTGATCACGAATCGGCTCGATCATTGAGTAGGGTAAGGTGACATGAAACTCGCCATTTCCACCTTCAAGATCGACTTGAAAGGTACTGACCACAACCACTTCACTGGGGTTGACAATGTTAGCCATCGCTGGATTCAATTCATGGCCCGTCTGCTCAAAACGCAGTTTGACCAGCGGCAACCAAGCTTCATACATATCCTGAAACAATTGATTGACAGCTTTAAAAACAATGCGTGTTTCAGTCGGGGTAAAATCACGCCCTTCTATTTTGGCATGACGGCCATCGCCACCAAAAAACTGATCAACCAGCTTGAAGACGAGCTTAGCATCCATGATGAATAAACCTGTGCCTCGCCAAGGGTGCACTTTCATCAAGGTCATACTGGTCGGAACATACAGGGTATGGATATAGTCCACATACTTCATCACCTGCACCCCTCCAACCGTCACATCCGCAGGTTTACGAATGAGATTAAACAGGGTGGTGCGGGCTGAACGTGCAAAACGCTCATTAATCATCTCCAGAGTCGGCATACGACCCCGGACAATTCGCTCCTGGCTGGCTAGATCATAGAGACGAACACCCGAGCCATCGTCCTCGGGCTGATCTTCAGCCGTTTCAACATCACCCTCATCAACACCATGCAAAAGCGCATCAATTTCGTCTTGTGACAGCAGGTCTTTCACGGACATAGCGCGCTTTCCCTATTACTGCATCACAATACTGGTGAAGAGCACAATTTCAACGCCCGAGTTGCCAGCCTTATCCGACATCACTTCCTGAACAATTGCAGTGGCTTGCTGTTGCAGCGCTCGCTTACCTTCCACCAGGCGCAAACTCTCAGGATCCGCCGTAGTAAATAGCGTATTGAGTCGGGCGACCACCAGCGGCATGTGTTGATTAAGTGCTTGCTCCACAGCAGGGTCACGCGTTTTGGCTTCAGCATAAATTTGCATCAGATGGCGCTGTCCTGAACTGGATTGCATGGAGGCCACAAACATAGGCCGTCCTTCCAGAGTACGCAATTTGACATAGATCGCCGGACGCTTGACCTCAACCTTAGGCGCATCGGGATCCTCAGAGGATGAACCGCTCAAGAAAAACCAAGCTGCCGCTCCACCACCGGCCAGTACCAGCACAACGGCCAAAGCAATGATGATGATCAGTTTTTTCGAAGAACCCTTACCTTCTGCTGCAGGCTCGACTGCCTCTTTCTCTGCCATGCGCTACCTCTTCGCAAGAATCTGAATGGTTTGATAATATATCACACCCCCCACGGCAGAGGTGAAGAACCTCAAGCGTAATAGTCAACCAACCCAAGAGGTTTGAGCGTTTGTGGCAAACCTTCCAGATCGGCTTCAGCACTCTCACGCCCATAGGACCGCCCCTTGCGCGCAGAGGACGCTTGACGCTCCTGCTCGGGAGACTGATCCGATACCGAAGCATCGGCCAACTGCATCCCTTGCCCTGAAAACATCTCACGCAAACGCGGCAACTGTTGCTCGATCGCTTCACGCACAGCCGCATTCGAGGCGGTAAAACTCAAACTGACTTGATCATTGCCCTGGAGATGAACACGAATGCGCAAAGAACCCAACTCTGGCGGATCCAAACGAATTTCAGCCACACGCGGTCCCTGCTGAACCATCATGAGACTACGCTCACCCAAAATGCGCGCAAAATTTGGATTTAACAACTGGCGCTGAGATTCCAGACTCTCCGAAGCCGTTTTTGCGGTTAATCCCTCTTGCGTGGGTGCAGCCACATTTAAGCTGCTTGCCTGGGCACTTAAGCCTGATACAGATGTTGTCTGAGCCGCTGAATTCGAGGCACTCGCCTCAGCGCGTGCTGATCCAGGCTCCACTTGACGCCCAACCGTTTCCGCTAAAGTCACTTCTCGAAGCACCGCTTTCGGCTCAGGATTCAAGCCCTCAACCTCAGCTTCCGCATCAAGCGTGCCGTTCACCACCTGATTCACCGCTTGTGCTAAGAGAGAGGGCTGGGGTATTTGCGTTTGAGACGCTGTCGCAGCATTCAACATGGATTCAGATGCCGCCAACCTAGGATTCACCAGAGCAGCAAGCGAAGAGGACTCCGGCAAAGCCGCAGTCTCCAAAGGTGTCGAGGTGGCGGCATCACTATTTCTGATGCCATCCGCTTCACCTTTTAGAACCGGATCTGGCCGACCCATGCCCAAGCTTCGCAACGCCTCAGCTAAAGCGGTTAATTGTCCTTTTGCCTGACCTGGCCCCAAGGCCTCAGCACGCGCCTCCTGCCGAGCCAAGAGCTTATCGCGTATCGCTTGCAGTACCTCTTCTGCTGCACGCTGCGAGGCGCGTGCAGTCTCCATTGCCGTTGAACTGGAAGCTACTTCTTGAGGGTCCACCTCATCGGGTTGAGTTAGAGGGGTGGACAGTGCCTCAGCAGGCGATGAAGACTCTAAGGAGGCCTCCATCTGCACTTCAAGGCCTTGCTCACTGACAGCATCGACTTGAGCTGTTTGCGCACTCGAAGCGGCCTGATCGGCTGGAGCCTGAGGATTCAGCATCGACACCAACAGGCGTAGCATAGAATCCAAACTTTCAGCCTCTAAACCTGTCTCAGCTTGGGCGGCGAGTTCCTGAGCCTCACTCAAAGTCTGAGATGACCAAGCCTGCAGGGGCAAACGGCCACTGGATTCCAATTGATCTGACAAAAGTTGCCACTGGTTTTTTAAATTTTCGAGTGCTGGCGACGTTGTCCACTTCTCGTTCTCAGGAACGGCTCCACCTTCCTGATGCAAGTTCGACCAGGCCCGTAAGGTCTGCTGTAACCAAGCCTGCTCTTCATTAGATAAGCCCCGCATCGCAGCCGGCTCACCCTGGAGAATATCCTGCAACCAAGCGGTGAGCTTATCGAGGTCAGCTGAGGACTCAGCGATTTGCGGCAAGGCTCTGCCCTCTGCGGCGAAATCTTGCCCCGTCGATGCATCCATTAAACCCTGAGAGAATATCCTGGCCTCTGCTTGAGGTTGAGATTGCATCGCCTGACCTAACCAGTTTGCAAAAGCCCCCGAAACACCGGCACCCGGCATCCAGGTGCCGCCTTCAAGCCCCAACGCCGAACTGGGCGTGGATAAACTGAGCAAACCGCCAAGCAACTGAATTGAGTTAGGTGAGTTCATACACCGCTCCTGACATACATTCATCTTACTCAGTCTTAGCAATAACCAAGCCAAATCGATCCAGATAGGTTTTGGTGAAAATCAGGTAGGCTTTTGTATGAAACTGCGTGAGAAATTAGATAGAAGTCAGGCTTTAGGAATAAGGTTAAAAGGGCCCAGGGGTTCGATGCTGAGCTCGCTCATCTATCGCCTGCTGCTCTTTTTTATCTTGTTGTCGTTGCTCTTCTTGCAGCACTTTTTGCGTTAACTTATCCACACCTTGAGTTTGTGCGTAGGTTTCTTGCCAATGCCGCGTAACCTGCTCTAATTGCTGTTGCGCTAAATTTAAGGTTTGCGCTTGTTGACGCAAGGCAGTTTGCAAGCGATTGATAAAGGCCTGATGATTTTGCAGCTGCGCCGGACTTAATCCCTGCTGACCCGCTTGGGTAAACTGCATTTGATACTCCAACAGGTACTTTTGCAACTGTTCACGTTGAGCCTCAGCCTGCTGGACACGCTGAGTCGCCTCCGCCAAAAAACGATCGGCTTGCGCTTGCTTACGCTTTGCTAGATCCAGCACCAGATTTAAACGTTGTGAGCGCTTTGCCGTCACCGCCTAACTCCCGACACCATCATATTCCCGACTTGCGGAGATTGCTGAGGCGCACTCATCACCAAAGCCAACTCATCCTGACTGCGTGATAAGGGCATAGATTCTTGCATACCTTGCTGAAGATAGGCGTTAATCAAAGGCAACATTTCAATGGCCCGGTCCGTAAGAGGATCACTCCCCCGCGCATAAGCCCCAACCGATATCAGATCTGCGTTTTGCCGATAACGCGAGTAAAGACGCTTAAACTCCAAAGCACGTTGCAAGTGTTCAGGTAAAGTGACCTGAGGCATCACACGACTGATCGAAGCCTCAATATCTATCGCCGGATAATGCCCTTGCTCGGCCAATCCGCGCGACAAAACAAAGTGTCCATCAAGAATCGCACGCGCCGAATCCGCAATAGGATCTTGCTGATCGTCGCCTTCTGTGAGCACTGTGTAAAATGCCGTAATGGATCCCTGCCCTGCGGCCGCATTGCCCGCACGCTCCACTAATTTAGGCAACTTAGCAAAAACAGACGGTGGATAACCTTTTGTCGCCGGTGGCTCACCGATAGCCAAGGCAATTTCACGTTGTGCCTGAGCATAGCGCGTCAATGAATCCATCAATAGAAGCACACGCTTACCCTGTGCCCGAAAGTATTCGGCGATACGCGTAGTCAACTGCGCTGCACGCAAGCGCATCAAGGGTGAATCATCTGCGGGTGACGCCACAACCACCGAGCGCGCCATCCCTTCAGGGCCCAGGCTATGCTCGATGAACTCACGCACTTCACGGCCACGCTCGCCGATCAAACCTACAATGGTGATATCGGCCTGGGTATAACGCGTCATCATTCCCAATAACACGGACTTACCCACACCACTGCCCGCAAATAAGCCCAAACGCTGACCGCAACCTACAGTCAACAGACCATTAATCGCTCGAATGCCGACATCCAAAGGCTCACTGATAGGATGGCGTTGCAGAGGATTAATTTCCTCTCCAGCCAAGGGCACCCAGTCTTCAGCATCCAGCGGACCTTTGCCATCCAGTGCCTTACCTACACCATTGATCACACGCCCCAATAAACCAAAACCCACCGGCACCAAACTGGCGGCCTCCTGTGGGATCACACGTGCACCCGGGCGCAGACCCTCGATACTATGCAGAGGCATCAGAAAAATACGATCGCCGGAAAACCCCACCACCTCAGCTTCCGCCCAATGCGACGGTGAGACTTCAACCCTACAATTATCGCCCAAGGCCACCTTCAATCCGGCCGCCTCCAACGTTAATCCAATCATACGTGTAATCTGACCACAGACCTGAGGGGTCGGCGAGGTAAAAGGCTTATCCGCCAGTTGCTGAAAACGCGCCAGCAGCGACATTAAGCCTCTCCACTGTTGGGATGGGGATCCGTATAAAGGAGTTGATAACGTTGACGAAACTCTTCCGCCACCTGTGCGAAACGTTTCTCAACATCGAACTCTATGTGCGACCATTCATTCAGCAACACACAACTGCCGGGGGCTAAAGCCAAATCTTCTTGCACAACATAATCATAACGCTCAGCCAGCCAATCCAATCTTTCGACATCATGAGGATGCACACGCAGGGTAAAGGGGCTGGTTTGTTTGGGCAGCTGAGCCAAAGCACTCTCTAGCGTTTGCTGAAACAAAGCTTGGTGTTCGGCCAACTCGGTTTTGACGACCGCTTCACTGATCTTTAACACCAACTCAGTTAGATGTTTTGCCAGAGCCTGCTCTTGCTGGGCTAAGGGCTGTCGAAAAGACTCTGCAATCGCCTGCAATAACTCTAAGCGCTCCTGCGTTTGTTCTTCACCCAAACGCAAAGCCTCAGACTGACCCGCCGCTTGCCCTTCAATATGACCCTGAGCAAACCCCTCCTCACGGCCTTGCGCAAAACCCTCCTGATAAGCCTCTTCACGAATACGCTCTATATCTTCAAGCGATAAGGTCTGAGCGACCACCTCTTCATCGGTGACGAATACCCTATCCTCTTCATGGCGCGGATGGGGTTGCGCAAAGAAGGCCGGAGAGTCGGTCAGAGGCAGCATTTCAGGTAGATGCCAGGATTTTAACTCGGAGAGTTCCGATGCGGGGATACGCGTGGGGGGCTGGAAGTCTTTTTTCATGCTGACATCAAATCATTTCATCGCCGCCACCCAAATTAATCTCGCCCTCATCGGCAAGACGTCGGGCCACTGCCAAAATATCCTTCTGCGCCGCTTCCACTTCACTAATACGTACCGGACCTTTCGCTTCTAGATCATCACGCAAGAGTTCAGCCGCACGCTTGGACATATTCTTGAAGATTTTTTCTTGCAGAGCGGTATCGGCACCTTTCAAAGCGATCACCAGCGCATCGGTTTGCACTTCACGCAGAATCACCTGAATACCCCGATCATCCACATCGATCAGATTATCAAAGACAAACATCAGATCTTGGATCTGTGCAGCCAGCGACTCATCCACTTCTTTAATGCCTTCCATCAACTCCACTTCAATCTGAGTCTCAATGAAGTTCATTATATTCGCTGCCGAACGCACCCCCCCCAACTTGGTCAGCTGAGTTGAGCGTGGGCCTGTAAACTGGCTTTCCAGCATATCATTTAACTCTTGCAGCGCCTGGGGCTGGATCTGATCCAGTGCCGCCACACGCATCAAGACATCCAGTCTGACTTTATCGTCAAAATAACCCAATACATTCGCGGCTTGATCCGCTTCTAAATAAGAAACAATCACCGCCTGAATCTGAGGGTGCTCAAAACGAATAATCTCCGCCACCTGACGAGGATCCATCCAGCGCAGTGTATCCAAGCCGGAGGTATTGGTACTAAATAGAATACGATCGATCAGTGTTTTAGCCTTATCTTCACCCAAGGCTTGATTCAACATCGCGCGTATATAACGATCATTATTAATACCGATACCAGTCTGATCACTCACCACTTCCAAGAAGTCGCTGACCACACCCTCGACCCGAGACTGAGGCACATTATCCAAGCGCGACATCGCCTCACCGATACGCTGCACTTCTTTCGGACCCAAATGCTTGAGAATCTCAGCAGCATCCGCCTCACCTAGGCTGATCAAAAGAACCGCGGCTTTCTCGATATCACTCAGCTCACTCACGCTCAACCACCCATTGCTTTACCGCCTGAGCGACTCGCGCGGGATCTTCCGCTACCAAACTACGGATCGCATTTAACTGATAATCAAAACTTTCATTCGCTCCCCCAGCGAACATTGCAGAGCCTGAACCGCCAAAAGTCACCTTATCATCGGCGATCACACCCGCATCCAAAGATTGCAGCTCGGCGGCAACATCGCCTGCCGCACTTGTGCCACCGGCAATACGACTACCACCCGCCGCCGCAATATTTTTCATAATCGGACGCAAGACACCTAACACCAGAAGCAGCACAAACAGACCCGCTAAAAGTTGCTTGATCAAGCCCCAAAACCAGTCTTGCTGCCAGAAGCCCGGCTCATCAAACTCAAACACCTCGGGAGGAACAAAAGCTGTATTAATAATATCCACTCTATCACCACGCAGAGCAGAATAACCCACCGCGTTTTGTACTAAGAGACGCAGACGCTCAAGATCGGCTTCTGACCAAGGTGTTCGTGTCCGCTCCCCCGTTTCTGGATTCACGCTCATCAAATCATCGACTGCCACCGCCACCGTCAAACGTTTGACACCCCCCGTCTGCTGACGGGTATAACTGATGCTACGATCCAGCTCAAAATTACGCGTCGCCTGATTACGACCACTGCCCGCCGCGGCAGTACCCGCACCACCACTCGCACCGTCCGCCATCACCTCGGGAACCGAATTCGGCCCGGGTGGCTGATTCGACAAAGCACCCGGCACCCCCACTGCCGCATCACTGGCCGCACGACGTTCCTCAAGAGTCTGCTCACTGCGCAGCGCGGGTTGGTCAGGATTGTAGATTTCGCTGGCTTGCTCCACCTGGGTAAAGTCGATATCCGCCGAAACTTCAGCACGGAAATTCCCCAATCCCACTACGGGCTGCAAAATGCTATTGACACGATTGACCAAGGTATCTTCTATCTGGCGTGTATACTCCAGCTGACGAGCAGCCAACACCACATCGGTATCCGCATCCCGCATATTCAGCAGACGACCACGCTGATCCACCAAGGTGACATCTTGCAGATCTAATTCAGGGATGCTTGAAGCAACCAGACTGGCAATCGCAGCAACCTGATCGCGCTCCAACTGTCGACCTGCATGGAGTTCCAGAAACACAGACGCGCGCGGTTTGCGCTGATCACGGATAAACACCGTATCTCTTGGAATCGCCAAATGCACACGCGCCGAACGCACCGCGACCATATTTGAGATAGTGCGCGCTAACTCACCCTCCAAACCACGGCGATAGCGGGTGGTTTCCATAAACTGGCTGGTTCCCAAACCCTGCTCACGATCCATCAGCTCAAAGCCCACGGTTTTATCTGCAGTAAAACCCTCCGAGGCTAAGCGCAAGCGCGCTGTATGGACGTGGGATTCCGGGACAAGAATCGCTCGACCGTCGGCATCAAAACGAAAAGGAATACTGTTGGCACGCAGCTGCTCGATCACCTCATTGGCATCGGCAAAGCTCAGATTAGAATAAAGAACTCGATAGTCTGGTTTCTGCGACCAGAGCACAACCGCCACACCGATCGCCACACTGGCCGCCAAGCCGACCATCAAACCGAGCTGACGCAAGATACCCAGACTGTTGAAGCCTGCCATCAAACCGCCCTTGTTTAAGGTTCCTGCAGCATTGTCCATTTAATAAGCAACCTGATTATTAGATCGGCATTTTAGAAATATCTTCATAGGCACTGACCAAGCGATTACGCACTTGAGTCATCGCCTCGAAAGAAACGGAAGCCTTCTGAGCTTGAATCATCACCTGCGGCAGATCGACACCGGCATCGCCTCGCTCATAAGCCTCTCGCAGATGATTTGCACTTTTTTGCTGTTCATTGACCGAGTTGACTGCGGATTTCAGCAAGGTCGCAAAACTATTTTTATCCGCCTGAGTAATACCACCCGGCCCTGGTAACGCACCCTGTAATGAAGGGAGCTCAACCTGACGCACGCCTGACTGCATTTCCGCACGCAAGCTACGCATCTGCGAAAGAAGGCTGGAGATATCGGCACGTTCAATCATGGTGAAGCCCTACCCTAAATACGGCATTTTTTTGACATTATAGAGAGATACACCTCGGATACAAGCCGAAGCGCCACCATCTGCGACAGATATCCGTCACACTGGCGTCAATATAAATCACTGTAAAGCTGTATAAGCAAAAAGCAGGCCATAAAGCCTGCTTCTTTCTTGACGCCCGAGCTGAAGACTCAAGCTACGGAGGGAGGAGAACCATGACGCAAACGAACGTACATCAAAGCCACCGTGATAGCATCGCCTAGAGCCGTGTGGCGCTGGATAATCGGGATATCCAGTTTTTTCGAGATGGTATCAAAGCGCAGATCAAGATCTCCCCCAACCGTTTTCCACTTAATGATATCGTGATAAACATGAGAAAGCTCAATCGCCTTATTGGGCAAACCAAACCCATATTTAGGGCGGAAATATTTATCTAAAACACGGATATCATAGTTGACGTAATAACCCAAGATAGGGCGATTTCCAACGAAGGCTAACACCTGTTCCAGCGCTTCATCAATGTCTACCCCATCCACCAGATCCGCGGCACGAATCTTATGAATTTTAATCGAATCACCGGTTAATGACGCTGGCGGCTTAAGCTTGATATCTAAGCGCTCACTGGTCATCACCTTGCGACCACGAATACGTACAGCGCCAATCGAGAGAATTTCAGCTTTTTTAACATCCAAGCTCGTGGTTTCACAATCCAGAGACACCACCTCATCACCTTGATAAGGCTCAAATAAGTGGGCATAAGGACCATCGCGATGATCCCTACGCTCCTTCATTCTTCGTATGGTGCGGGGCAAGATCATAATTTATGAACCTATGTGGTAGCGCGTGGATAAGAACTTTTTGAAATCCTTGACGATGCGTAGCGCATCACGCAAAAGATCACGCTCCAGCTTATTCAATCTTTGCAGATCGATTGCATTGGGCGTCTTATCCAAACCATTTTCACTGGCTTCCACACGCTGTATTTGTTGTTTTAATCGTACCTGGATAAAAAGTGATAAGGCCTCCATCAGGTTATCACCTACGATCCTAGGTATCTGTCCCATCTCCACCAACGCCTCGATACGCTTAAAGGTGTTGGTTTCTAAAATGCGCTCTTCCAGCGCCATGGTTCTAATCCCGTGCACTATCGGGAAAATACCACCTTTCTTAATATCTAATTGCCCCTTATCTTTGAGATTTCCAAAGAAGGTTAAGGGGGTATCAAAATTCAGCGCGGCTTTGGCAAAATGCGAAAAGAATATATCGTTATTGCGAATACTGCGTAAAAACGCATTCCTCGCCACTTTGAACAAAGCAATATTACCGGCAATGGGTTTACCATCTACGGCGATCGCCAAATTCATGACCGACACACCATCACAGTTTTGACTCCAACGCGTCAATTTACGTGTCCAGCTATCGATTGAGTTCACCCACTCTGGGTTGGACACCATGATATTACCTGGACAGGGTGGAAAACCGAATGAGATTAAAGTCTCACTAAATAGACGCATGGTTTCTGTCAGCTTCGACCATTCCAAACCATCGCGTACTAAAAGAGCGTTATCCTGATCGGTTTTCATAATCTGCTCACCCCGACCCTCGGAGCCCATCACAATCAAACAGACATGAGGGCGCACATCATTCGGAATAATCAAATCAAATAACTTAGAGATAATACGGCCATTCATTGCCGCCAAAAGTTCCATAGTGAAACGTATTTTTACGCCAGTCGAAATCAAGGCTTTGATCAGATCGGTTAAACCCAAAGCCGCTTCACGCAACTCTTCAATACTCTGCGCACGCTCAACCCGCAAACCTATAACATGAGAATGGCTAGAGAAATGACTTAAAACATCGGTTAACTCGACGATACCGACTAACTCTTCAGGGCCACGCATCACCACAACACGTTCAATCTGTTGACGCGTCATTAAAATCAAAGCGTTAAACAAATAATCGTCTGGCTCGGCAGTGATGAGACGATAGCTGGCAATGTCCGACACATCTGCATCTAAAGACATGCCTTTTAGAACAACGGCATCCAACAAGTCCGTACCTGTGACCATGCCATAACGGTTTTTCTTTTTCGCCAACACACAATCCGCTTTCATCTCACGCATTAAACGCGTGGCCTCATGCAAGTTCGTACCTTCAGGCACAATCAAGGGCTCGCGAATCGTACCATCATTAATACGGGCCAACATGAATTCCGCCATATCCTGGCTTTGCCCATGCTGAGCCACGATTTCACGCTTAGCGGTAAGATTTTGCTGGAAATAATCTGCAAAAAGATGATTACTCGACATCAGTTCCAACAGGACCTTGGTCGGCAACAGATGACAAATGGTTTCTTCAACCGCGATAAAATTATGGATGGCGGTTCCATGCAGCGCCGACCAACCACCAAAATAATCCTCATCTTCGTAATGCACAAAAACATTACTACTTTGTGGAATACCCTTCTCATCAATTTCTGTCACATCGCTTTCCGCAACACGACCTTTAAAGATGATAAACACGCCTTCCGGTGGTTTGCCGGCCTCGATAATGGTTTCTCCCTTTTGGAAGTACGCAATATCAAGATGGTTATTCATCAGCGCCTGTTCACGCTCATCCAACAAGCTAAAAGGCAGGTTATCCATCTTGAAAGAATCGGACATGGCTCACACTCCGTTTGATTATTATTGTTCGCTCGGGATCTTCTCAGCCGGAAAAAATCCTCTTCTCACTATCCTGTACAGACCTAAATGCGTCAACATGACTAAAGCCGCAAACGCCAGAACAGGTAAACTCAAGGCCTGAGGCTCCACAAAATCCCAAAGACCATAACCCAGCGTGATCACTAAACTGACCGACACCAAAGCGACTACCCAAGTCTTCGCCACCTGCCAACCTAACACACGAATCAAAACCGGCGGGAAGAGCGCGGCGGCAGCTAATGCAAAAGCCAAAGCCACCCAATCCAACAAACTACCTACTGGATAAAAAGCCACCCACGCGGCAAGCAGCAAAACACCACAAAGAACCCAACGCGCCAACATCGATTCACGCCGTATCGATAAAGGCCTTTTACGCCAAGCCATGACGGTTTCTCGTGCCAGCGTCGTGGAGACAAGATTCAACATAGTGGCCGCATTCGACAAAGAAGCCAGCAACACCGCTGCGGCAAGCCACGCGATTACCCACGCCGAGATCTGTGCCATCTCGGGTGCCGCCAACAAAAGAATATCTCGATCAATATACAATTTTGGCTGAGGTGGCACTTGCTCAAGATCAAGTTCTGTTAATAAAGCCGCTGCCAGTGCTTGTTTATGCGCCTCTTCACTCAAGGCGATTTCTAAATCGCTGGGCAGCTCCTGTACAACTGGCAAAGGGTCCAACCAGCGAACAAAACCACTTTGCTCCCAAGCCAACAAACTAGGAGGAACAGGCATCTGCGTGCGCTCTATATTTTGCTCTTGCTCCGTTACCTGCCGCAGCTGCCATTCCGCCATGATCGCCAGAAAAGGGATCAAGCTATACAACAAAGCGATCCAGAATAAAGCCCAAGCTGCCGTTTTACGCGCGACTTGTGAATTGGGCATATTAAAAAAGCGTAAACTGGCGTGAGGTAACACCAGTGTGCCAGCCACCAAAGCTAAGAACACCAAAACCGACTCTACCCAAGACCATTGCCCGATAAACCAAACCGATGCTTCCTCAGCCTGCAACTGCTGAAAAAGGCTTAGCAAAGAATGATCCACCCCAGCTAACGCCTGAGGTAAAAAAACACCTAAAGAGAGAAAATGACCATTGAGTTGTTCAGAGATGAAAAGAACGGCCAGAAGCATCGCCGTCAGAATAAAGCCGTATTGCAAGATACGCGGCAAGGCAAAGCCTTTCACCTGACCAAACAGGGTATAAAACCCCAGCAGCAAAACACCCACCCAGATCCCTGCAGTACGGGGCAATTCAAGATAGCGTGAAAACAGAATCCCCAACCCGCGTAACTGAGCAACTAGGTAAATAAAGGTAATCAAGAGCACAGCCAGCAGACTGCAAAGGCCCAAGGCTCGGGAAGCAAAGTGCTCGCGCAGCACACCCGATATCGTCATCTGCCCCGGAGCGCGCAGATGAGGCGCGAACCAAACGGCTAACAGCAAATAGCCGATTAACCAAGCGAAAATAAAAAGCGAAGCGTCCCGTGGCCAATGACTCATGAGCCCGACTAAAGCCAAAACAGAGGCCGCCGACAACCAATCGGCGGCACTGGCCATTCCCAGTGCTCGTGTCGAGAAAGCGTTATGGACAGCTGACATGCCTTCTCAAACCCTGTTTAAGAAAAATTTACCGCCCCGAGTCTGAGCACAAGGCCTGATACAGAGGATCATTAAATTCCAACTCTGTGAGGGTATTAAACTGCGCCAAACCTTCTTCATTTAAACGAAACATCACCTGCTCGGTACAGAGCAGCTGATGCGCACTGCTGGTCACCGTCGATAATAGATGCTGCTTCTCAAAGCGATAGAGTACAAAACGCGCCACACGCCCCTGATCCGTATCCGTCACCTGAGCGTTCGCACCGTCCAGAACGGTATACACAAGCGCCATCGGAAACTGAAGTGTCCAAGGACGCCAAAACATTGCCCCCTTTTCACTCGCCACAACCACAGAGCCTTGCGGCAAACGCGCTTCTTTATAGTCAAACCAGGTGTATTCATAGTGAATGGTATAGGCGAGCATCCCTAAACCCGCAAAGACTGGAATAATCCATTTCGGCAAGAGCTTACGCGTCAGCGCACGTAATAAGAGCGCAACACCGGCGCCACCTACAGCAGCAATAATGGCGGCAATCAGATGCCAAAACATAGTTGTATCCTCAAAAAAATCGGGCTTCCAGTTGGAAGCCCGATGTCTACTTCAACCTTGGGTCAGATACGGGATCTGGCTTCGGGCCGTATTATTACTTAGTGATCCAACGCAGCGCCAGCACCTTTTGGAGTACGTACGCTCTCAACCAGATCCTGAATCTCCTGTGGAGGTTCTTCAGTCATCAGAGAGACGCCGTAAGCCACTGCAAAGTTGATCACCGCACCCACAGCACCGAAGGACAGTGGGGAGATACCAAACAACCAGTTATCCGGAGTGTTAGCGAAGGTTGCCGTACCAGGGATGAAGAACCAACCCAAGAACAGGAAGATATAGATCACAGTCGACAACAGACCCGCAACCATACCTGCAATCGCACCCTTGTCGTTCACACGCTTAGAGAAGATACCCATCATCAGCGCAGGGAACAGAGACGCCGCCGCAATACCGAAGGCCAGTGCCACAACCTGAGCCGCGAAGCCCGGTGGATTCAGACCCAACCATGTTGCCAGCAGAATCGCACCGGCCATGGAGATACGCGCCGCCATCATTTCACCCTTCTCACTGATGTTCGGGTTGATGATGTTTTTGATCAAGTCATGACTGATCGCCGAAGAGATCGCCAACAACAGACCCGCCGCGGTTGACAGTGCCGCCGCAATACCACCCGCTGCAATCAAACCGATAACCCAACCTGGCAGATTCGCAATCTCTGGGTTAGCCAATACCAGGATATCGTTGTTTACAGTCAACTCGTTACCAGACCAGCCACGCGCTTCAGCTGTTGGAGCGAAAGCCGCATTAGCATCGTTGTACAACTGGATACGACCATCTTCGTTCTTATCTTCCCAACGGATCAGACCAGTCTGTTCCCAGGTTTTCACCCAGTCAGGACGTGCTTCATAATCCAGAGCTGGAGCCTGTGGGCCATCTGGGTAGATAGTAGTCAACAGGTTCAAACGCGCCATAGACGCAACAGCAGGCGCTGTCAGGTACAACAGAGCGATGAAGACCAGTGTCCAACCTGCAGACCAACGCGCATCAGCAACTTTAGGCACTGTGAAGAAACGGATGATTACGTGTGGCAGACCCGCAGTACCGATCATCAGAGACAGTGTAAACAGAACCATGTTCAATTTATTGTCTACATCAGCGGTGTAATCACGGAAGCCCAGTTCACGAACAACTTCGTCCAGCTTTTCCAGAAGCGGAATACCGGATTCAACATGCGTACCAAACAGACCCAAAGGAGGAATTGGGTTGCCGGTCAGCTGCAGAGAGATGAACACAGCAGGAATGGTGTAAGCGATGATCAGTACAACGTACTGAGCCACCTGGGTGTAAGTGATACCCTTCATACCGCCGAATACGGCATAGAGGAATACGATTGCCGCTGCAATCCAGATACCCGCAGCACTGCTCACTTCCAAGAAGCGCGAGAAGGCTACACCAGCACCTGTCATCTGACCGATTACGTAAGTCACTGACATCACAATCAAACAGATAACCGCTGTCAGACGTGCACCACGGCTGTAGAAACGGTCACCGATGAAGTCAGGTACAGTGAACTTACCAAACTTACGCAGGTAAGGTGCCAACAGCATCGCCAGCAGTACATAACCCCCTGTCCAGCCCATCAAGAAGGTAGAGTTCGCATAACCACCGGCTGCGATCAAACCCGCCATAGAGATGAAGGAAGCTGCAGACATCCAGTCCGCTGCGGTCGCCATACCGTTGGTGATCGGGTTTACACCCCCGCCCGCAACGTAGAATTCCTTAGTAGATCCGGCGCGAGCCCAGATCGCGATACCGATATAAAGGGCGAAGGATGCACCCACGAATATCAGGTTGATTGCAAATTGACTCATTCTGCCTTACTCCTCAACACCGAATTCTTTGTCCAGCTTGTTCAGTCTCCACGCATAATGGAAAATGATCGCGATGAACGTGAGGATTGATCCCTGCTGAGCAAACCAGAAACCCAAGTCGGTACCACCGATTGGAATGCCTGCCAGCATTGGACGTAAAAGTATGGCAAAACCATAAGAGACCAGAGCCCAAACCACCAGGCTCCATGTTATGAGGCGAACGTTCGCCTTCCAGTACGCAGCAGCATTTGCTTTATCATCTGCCATTGCCGTTCTCCGTTTTGTTGTTATTGGGAGTTAAGAAAATTACAGGGTCAATCTAACAAAGAGACAATGTAAAAGAAAAGCCCCGACTTTAGTCTGAAGCCTCTGATTTTATTACTGAAATATGGCGAGAAGCGGAAAAGAGCAGCACAAAACGGGGGCTTTAGGCCAATCCCTCTCAATCCGCTAGTGATAAAAAAACCGACACACCCGACAATGGTATTATAAGAAAATCGTCTGAGCGCTGCGCTCAAGCGACCTAAGCAGTACACTATAGCAAATTCTTTCACCTAGATGAGTCCTATCATGCTTTCCGGCTGGCTGATCATCCTCATTTCCATCGCCTACCTCATCCTCCTTTTTGCGATTGCCTACTATGGTGACAAAAGCGCGACAGGACAACGCTGGGCAAGCCACCCGGTCATCTACTCTTTATCCTTGGCCGTTTATTGTTCCTCCTGGACTTTTTACGGTGCTGTCGGCCGTGCTTCAACAACGGGCTGGGAGTTTATGGCCACCTATCTTGGCCCGATACTGGTCTTTATTTTGGGCTGGCGCATGATCGAGAAAATCATCTTGGTCAGCAAACAGCAGAACATCACCACCATTGCGGACTTTATCTCTTCACGCTACGGCAAAAGCCAGAGCCTTGCGGTACTTGTCACCATTATTGCCGTGCTGGGCACCATGCCCTATATCGCCCTACAACTCAAAGCCGTCGCCATCAGCTATAACGCTATCGCGCCCGGCGCAACAGAAGCTTTAAGCAAAGGCAGCGATACCGCGCTGTTTGTCGCGCTCTTAATGGCGATCTTCAGCATTTTGTTTGGTACACGCCACATCGATGCGACCGAGCACCATCCTGGGTTGGTGCTCGCGGTAGCTTTTGAGTCGATGGTCAAGCTCACCGCGTTTCTTGCCGTGGGTTTCTTTGTGATTTTTTTCCTCTTCGAGAGCCCAGGCCAAGCTTTAGGGTTGGTGGCACATCAACTTCAGGTCAATCCGAATTTCCAGAGTCCTTTTGGCAAGAGCTTTTTAACTGAAATCTTACTCGCTTGTGCAGCCGTCATCTGCTTACCGCGTCAATTTCATGTCACCGTCGTCGAAAATACCAACCCCCGTAATCTATTAATGGCGCGCTGGCTTTTCCCACTTTACCTCTTTCTACTCGGTCTCTTTGTGTTACCCATTGCCGTGGCAGGATTGGATATTTTCGCAGGCACCCGTACAGATGCCGACTCCTATGTGTTAATGCTTCCCTTGATAGCAGGCTGGGATTATTTGGCCATTTTTGCCTTTATCGGCGGACTCTCGGCTGCCACCAGTATGGTCATTGTGGCCAGCATCACCCTCTCCACCATGGTCTGCAACGATATCATCATGCCGCTGCTCTTCCGCATTCGCTGGTTACGCTTATCTCAAGCCAGCGACCTCGGTGCCTTATTGTTGCGTGTCCGTCGAATCACCATCTTATGCTTGATGCTATTGGCGTACTTTTACTATCGTATTTTCGGGGATCATGGCCCACTCGCCTCGTTCGGGCTCTTGGCTTTTGTCGCGGCAGTGCAGTTTCTACCGGCCATCATCGGCGGCATCTACTGGCAGCACGGCACTCGCCAGGGCGTACTCGCCGGCATGATCATTGGTATGTTACTTTGGACATACACACTGGTTCTCCCCACCATGCGTGCCGCAGGTGTGATTCCCGGGGGTATCGATGCGCTCCTCCCCCCCACAGAAGGGATGGCGCTTTGGCTGCAACCGACTTCATTATTTGGCCTAAGTGGACTGGATCCGCTAACCCACGGTGTTCTCTGGAGCCTTAGCCTGAATATTTTCTTTTATATTCTGGTGTCACGTTGGTCTCGCAGCCGTTTAGTCGATCGCATTCAGGCGAGTGCTTTCCTGAATGTGTATAACAAAGATCTGTCCGACCAATCCCGGCTATTTGGCCAAGTCTCAGTAGGCGATCTGCAAACTCTGACCGAACGCTTCCTTGGAAGTAGCCGTACTCAACATGCCTTTACCGGCTTCGCCCTCAAACGTGGCGAGACCTATCCTTTGTCCGGCGACAAAGCGAGCCCTGAGCTCATCCAATACACGGAACGTTTACTGGCCGGCGTGATCGGCGCTTCCTCTGCACGCATTGTGATGGACTCCACTCTACGCGGTAAGGAGATGCAAATCGGAGATGTGGTGGCCATCGTAGACGAAGCCTCACAAGCCTTAAGATTCAACCGTTCACTCCTGCAGTCCACGATTGAAAATATCGGCATGGGTATTAGCGTGGTAGACCAGCAGATGCGCCTAGTAGCCTGGAACCGCAAATACGTTGAGATGTTTAACTATCCTGATGGACTCATCTGTGTTGGCCGACCCATCGAAGATATTTTCCGCCACAACGCACGCAAAGGCGAATATGGCCCAGGCGCGGTGGAAGAACATGTCAAAGCGCGCTTGAGCCTACTGCAAGACAGCCTGCCACACTCCTATGAACGCCAGCGCCCCGACGGGAGTGTCTTGGTGATACGTGGCAACCCCATGCCAAATGGTGGTTACGTCAACACCTACATGGATGTCACAGAACAAAAGCGCATTGAAGAAGCCTTGCGTGAAAGCGAGCAAAACATTCGTATCTACACGGACAATGTTCCGGTGTTAATCGCTTACCTTGATCCACAGATGAACTATTTATTTGTGAACAAGGCCTATGCCGATACTTTTAATGTCGATCGCCACAAGATCGCCGGTCTTCCTTGCTACAAGGTTTTACCTCCACATGAGTACGAATACCGGCGTCAATATATTGACAAGGCCTTAAAGGGGGAGCGCCAGCGTTTTGAGACGCGCTTGCCAACTAAGGATGGCAGCATACGTTTTGCTGAAGTGACCTACATTCCCCACATGGGTGAGCACGGTGATCTACTGGGATATTTCACCCTGTACCAAGACATCACCGAGCGCCGCAAAGCGGAACAAGCGCTACAAGAAACCAACGAGAACCTTGAGCAACGCGTCCGCGAACGCACCCACGCGCTGTCCGTGGTGAATAAAGAGCTGCGTAAAGAAAACACCATCCGCGCCTTGATTGAGGATGAGCTGCGCCAAGCTAAGTCGGAAGCAGAGGCCGCCAACCTAGGTAAAACTCGCTTTTTAGCCGCAGCCAGCCATGATCTGCTGCAGCCTTTAAATGCTGCGCGTTTGTTTACTTCAGCTCTGGCGCAGCATAGCTATGCACCCGAAGTGAATCAGCTCGTTGAAAACCTGGATGGCTCACTGCGCGCGGCAGAGGAGCTGATTACCACCATTCTCGACATCTCGAAATTGGATGCCGGTGCCTTAGAGCCAGCGCCCTGCCATTTTGCCTTGGAAACTCTGTTTAATAATCTTAGCGCCGAATTCACCGTGCTTGCCGCTGAACGTAAACTGACCTTTCGCCACGTCAATTGCCATCAGGTGGTTTACTCCGATCCCGCGCTCCTGCGTCGTATCCTACAAAACTTCCTTTCCAATGCCATGCGCTATACCCAACAAGGCAAAGTCTTGTTGGGCGCACGTCGTCAGGGACCGTTTCTAACGCTAGAGGTATGGGATACGGGGGTAGGCATTCCAGAACATAAACTCGGTGAAATTTTCGAAGAGTTTAAACGCATCGATAATCCGCGCCATACTCAGGTAAAAGGCTTAGGTTTGGGCTTAGCCATCACTGAGCGTATCGCCCGCATGCTCGGCCATGAGATTCAGGTACGCTCTTGGCAAGGTAAGGGATCGGTATTCAGTATCCGCGTACCCTTAGGTGATGCCAACCTAGCAGTCCGCAACAAACCTGAACAGCGCGGTTGGATTCGCAGTAAAGGCTTGAACGGCATCAAGGTCTTGGTCATAGATAACGAACCCAAAATTCTCGAAGGCATGAGCGCACTCTTGAGGGGATGGTCATGTGAGGTGGTGACGGCCTTAAGTGCGGATGAGGCCGAAAGCCAAGTTCGTGAACAGAGTTTCACACCCGACATCATTCTAGCGGACTATCATCTCAGTGAGGTCAACACGGGCATCATGGCCCTAACCCAGTTGAACGAACTTTGGAAACGCCCGATACCCGCGATCGTCATTACCGCAGATCGCACTGATGAGGTCAAAGAGGAGATTGAAAATTTTGGTGCGCATCTACTGACAAAACCCGTACGACCCGCAGCGCTGAGAGCGATGATTAACAAGGTGATTGCTTTAGCTCGCGAGTAAGTGAACAGGCTCAATTCACGCAAAAAAACGGCGGATGCAAAAGATTGCATCCGCCGCCTCTTCAAATTCTCTATTCTTTGTACAGAACTGATCGCCCTATCTAAGCCCCACTTAAGCTCGATCCCTTGAACCGATTAAAGTTCAGTTTTTTAGAGTTCAGTTTTTGCCGGCTCAACGCCTAAACGCTGAGCCGCAATGACCGCC
Source organism: Nitrincola tapanii (assembly GCF_008368715.1). Taxonomy (GTDB): domain Bacteria; phylum Pseudomonadota; class Gammaproteobacteria; order Pseudomonadales; family Balneatricaceae; genus Nitrincola; species Nitrincola tapanii. Next base: position 502,064 of record NZ_SMRS01000001.1, on the reverse strand, counting down.
TGAGTCCGACTATGCACACCGAGCTTACGCAAAATCGCGGTAACATGGGCTTTAATGGTCGCTTCCGAGACATTCAATTCATAAGCAATCTGCTTGTTCAACAAGCCTTCCGTCAACATCGTCAGTACTCGGAACTGCTGCGGCGTCAAGGAAGCCAGCGCTGAAGCGAATTGATAATCCTCTTCTGGCAGATCTTCCACACCTTCTACATCATGCGGCAACCACTCTTCACCCTGAAGCACCAGCGTGATGGCTTCGGCGATCACCTCTAGGGGCGCAGACTTCGGAATAAAGCCCGATGCACCATAATCCATCGCCCGCTTCATGACATGCGGCTCTTCACTGCCCGACACAACAATAACGGGGATAGACGGATGCTGGCCACGTAAAAAAACCAATCCAGAGAAACCATGCGCACCGGGCATGTGGATATCAAGCAATATCAGATCAGCGTCCGCGTGCTGTTCAGCGGCACCCTGAACAGCAGATAAGGAATCAGCTTCAACAATTTCTACGCCAGGAACGGATTGCATCACTGCCTGCTTTAACGCTGCCCGAAACAAGGGATGATCGTCAGCAATAATAACCTTTTGCGCCAGTTGCATAATCTTCCTCATATACGCCCACATTGTTACAGGCTGCATGATAGCATCTCTTAAAACGCAAAACTCCCCCCTGACCTGCGCCAGGGGGGAGTTTTATTAAATCAACCGGCTTTTTTAGCCTTTGCGATTCAGACGATGCTCAATCAGATCATCTACTACGGATGGATCTGCCAGAGTCGAGGTGTCGCCCAGTGCACTGAAATCATCTTCAGCAATCTTACGCAGAATACGGCGCATGATCTTACCGGAACGTGTTTTTGGCATCCCCGGAGCGAACTGGATCAAATCAGGTGATGCGATCGGACCGATTTCAGAACGCACCCAGTTACGCAGCTCTTTCATCAACTCATCTGACTGATCGTATCCAGATTTCAGCGTCACATAAACGTAGATACCCTGACCTTTCAGCTCATGTGGATAACCTACCACAGCCGCTTCAGCAACTGCGGGATGCGCAACCAGTGCAGATTCAACTTCAGCCGTTCCCATACGGTGACCGGATACGTTGATAACGTCATCGACACGACCGGTAATCCAGTAGTAACCATCTTCATCACGACGCGCACCGTCACCGGTGGTGTAGTAACCCTTGAAGGTTGAGAAATAGGTCTGAACAAAGCGCTCATGATCGCCAAAGATTGAGCGGCTCTGACCTGGCCAAGAATCTCCGATCACCAGATTACCTTCACCGGCACCTTCAATCACGTTGCCTTCGTTGTCCACCAGCGCAGGCTGCACACCAAAGAATGGGCGTGTCGCTGAACCCGGTTTAGTTGGGGTCGCACCCGGCAGTGGTACAATCATGATGCCGCCCGTCTCAGTCTGCCACCAGGTATCTACGATTGGGCACTTACCTTTACCGAAAATACGGTGGTACCAAGTCCAGGCTTCTGGGTTGATCGGCTCACCCACTGAGCCCAAAAGTTTCAGGCTAGACAGATCTGAATCACCCAGTACATCTTCACCCTGCTGCATCAAAGCACGAATGGCAGTCGGTGCGGTGTAGAACTGGTTAACCTTGTGTTTCTCAATCACACGACCGAAACGGCTGTTATCGGGATAGCTTGGCACACCTTCAAACATCAGCGTTGTGGCACCATTCGCCAGAGGGCCGTAAACGATGTAAGAGTGGCCAGTTACCCAACCCACATCCGCTGTACACCAATACACATCTCCTTCGTGGTAATCGAAGATGTATTCGTGCGTCATGGATGCATAAACAAGATAACCACCGGTTGTATGCTGCAGACCTTTTGGCTGTCCGGTAGAGCCAGAAGTGTAAAGAATGAACATCGGATCTTCAGCGTTCATCTCTTCAGGCTCACAATCTGCAGAAGCAGCGGCGCAGACTTCGTGATACCACACATCACGATCCGCATCCCAGGCAACATCTTTTGTCGTACGCTGAACTACCACAACTGTTTTCGCAAACTCACCGGCACCGTGCTCAGTAATCGCTTCATCAACGTTGGCTTTCAGAGGAACCTGCTTACCACCACGCAGTGAGTAGTTAGAGGTCACTACCAGCTTAGATTTCGCACCGATGATACGGCTAGAGAGTGCTTCAGGTGAGAAGCCACCGAATACGATGGAGTGAATTGCACCAATACGTGTACAAGCTAGCATCGCGACAGCAGCTTCAGGGATCATGGGCAGATACAGAGTGACGACATCACCCTTCTGGATACCCTGAGCTTTCAGCGCATTGGCAAAACGGCACACACGCTCATGCAGTTCACGGTAGGTAATTTTTTCATCTTCTTCTGGGTTATCACCTTCCCAGATAATCGCAACCTGATCACCACGGGTCGCCAGATGACGATCCAAACAGTTTGCAGAAACGTTCAACGTACCGTCTTCGTACCACTTGATCGAAACATTGTGCGGGTCAAAGGAGGTGTTTTTGACTCGGGTGTAAGGCTTGATCCAATCAATACGCTTACCCTGCTCACCCCAAAACGCATCCGGATCTTTGATCGACTGCTCATACATGGCCAGATACTTGGCGTTATCGATGTGAGCCTGTGCCGCAAAAGCCGGATCGACGGGAAATACGTTTTCTTCACTCATGGAGATGCCCTTAGCTTAGGATTTGTTGTTATGCGACCCTTGGCGCCCTTTAGGATTCTTATTATTCAGTTGCATACCGGCGCACTACAAACGGGTTATGATGTTTATACAGAAGCCGGTGCAGCCCCTTAATTAGACATTGGTCTGATCAAGGGGGCTACGTTAGTCCTAGAGATCAAAAGAAGTGAGCCATCACTTACCTTCTAGCAGCCGATCCAGATCAATTCCTTCTTCACGCATACGCGCCAACTTATAACGCAGAGTACGCGGGCTAATCCCTAGCTGCTCAGCCGCCGTCTTACGACTCCCGCGACAGCTGCGCAGCACATCCAGGATCAATTGATACTCATGTTGACGTAAATCTTGGTCCAACAAATTACCCGCGCCTTGGATCAAGACCTCATCCTCAACCGTCTTCGACGGCATGGGTGCTTGCGCTTCCCGCTCGCAGGACAAATCCAAGGCTAGACTGGATAAATGCAGATCGGCCAACTGAATTTCCGATCCGGTCTGGAGAATCAAGGCACGCTGCACCACATTATCGAGTTCACGTACATTCCCCGGCCAATCATAGGCCTGTAAACAGGCACGCGCCTGATCTGAGAAATGAGGGGCTGCACGCTTCATCTTGCTGGCATGGGTTAGCAATAAACGCTGCGCCAAAGGAAGTATATCCTCACGCCGCTCGCGCAAAGCTGGCCACTGCAATGGAAACACATTCAAGCGGTAATAAAGATCTTCACGAAAGCGCTGCTGTTTAACCGCCTCAACCAGATCACGGTTACTCGTGGCCAACACACGCACATCTAACTGAATTAAGCGCCGCCCGCCGATACGCTCGACCTCTTGCTCCTGGAGCACGCGCAGAAGCTTGGCCTGCAAGCCTACATCCATCTCACTGATTTCATCCAGCAAAAGAGTACCGCCATTGGCTTGCTCAAATTTGCCGGGTACCGCCTGCAAAGCCCCGGTAAACGCCCCTTTCTCATGGCCAAACAGCGTGGCTTCAAGCATGTTTTCAGGAATTGCGGCACAGTTAATGGCAATAAACGGTGCCTGGGCACGACAAGAATGCTGATGTATATAACGCGCCAGCACCTCCTTGCCGGTACCGGATTCCCCAGTAATCAAAACAGTAGAATCCGTTTGCGCCACTCGCCGTGCCAACTGCAATAATTGCCGACTGGCCGGTGCTTCGGCGATTGGCGCCGCCTGATCGACTTCGCCCATTAGCCCCTGAGTATGACGCTTCACCAAAGCCACCAACTGCTGCGGCTCAAAGGGTTTCATCAAATAATCCACGGCGCCTTGCTGGATCGCCTCAACCGCTTTATGCACCTGACCATAGGCGGTAATCAACGCAACAGGCATCCCAGGATAAAGCTGACGCAGATGCCCTAATAATGCATGCCCATCCATACCTGGCATATTGACATCACTCACCACCATATCCACCGACTGCTTTTCCAGCAGACACAGCGCCGTTTCAGCATCCGCCGCGTCCAACCAATCGATCGCCGCCAAACTCAGCGTGTCGCACAGGGCTTCGCGCAGATCCTGATCATCTTCCACTATTAATACTTGTGCCATCTGACGCACTACTCTTCTATGCAAGGCAGGGATAGACAGGCTTGAGTGCCTAAGCCTGGCGTGGAGTTTAGATAAAAATCGCCATGATGAGCCTGCGCGACCACCTGAGCGATGGCCAGACCTAAACCCGTGCCGTGGGATTTTGTCGTGTAAAAAGGCTCTTGGGCTTTTTGTAAAGCCTGAGCATCCATGCCAGGACCTCGATCTTCAACACAGATATGCAGCCGATCTTCTGCACAAAACAGCCGTATCTGTATCTGTGCACCCTGGCCGCTGGCTTGCAAGGCATTATTCACAAGATTGAGAATAGCCCCTAATAGCGCTTCCAGATTGCATTGAATCAGACAGTTTTCTGTGGCCGGGATAAAATCACAATCCGCATCATGCTGCACTAAAGGCTGATCTAATAGATCTTCGATACGCAGAAGAAGCGTATCGGCATGCACACGATCTTCTAAGCGCGTTTCGCCGCGTGCAAAAATCAACATATCACGCACCTGTTGCTCAAGATGCGTCAGACGTGATTTAACCTTGCCCGCAAAGCGTACACGCTGTTCATCGTTGAGTTCATCGGACATCAAATGGGTGGCATAAATCAGCGCCGCCGATAAGGGGGTTCGGATCTGATGGGCTAAGGACGCCATCATGCGCCCCATCTCTGACAAGCGTTGATACTGTGCCAAGCGTGCTTGCAGGTCGCGCGTTTGGGTTTGGTCTGTAATAAAGACAACCTGACCTGGCTCATCCGGTAAAGCCTGAGTCGCCAAACTGACACGCCGCCCATTTTTTAACGAAACCTCATGACCGTCATCCGGTCGCGGCGCGAAACAACTTTGAATAATATCCAGCCAGGGGCGATTCAAAAGCTCCGTCCCTAACACTTCCTGCGCCGCCGGATTCGCATCAATCACCCGCCCACGATTATCGATCACCAAAAAGCCCGTTGGCATCATTTGCGTCAAGGTGCGTAAACGTCCTTGATGTACCGCTCCGGCAGGGTCCCAAGTTTGGGCATCCAGTTGTGGATCGATCATGCTCGCTCTATCCCATATTTGCGCATCTTCTCCACCAAAGTGGTACGGCGGATCTGTAGCTGACGTGCCGCTTGTGCCACAACTTGACCCGTTGTATCCAAAGCCTGCTCAATCAACAACCGCTCCTGCTCCTCGAGATGCGCCTTTAAGTCAATCCCTTCACGTGGCAGCTGAATCCTTACTAGGCCTGAAACAGCCTCAATCGGCGGCGTATCAAGTGATGGCACATCACCAAGAAGAGAGTGGTAGCGCGCAGGATCAGGTTCTTCCAGATGCCGAAACTTTGCCGGTAACTCAGACACCCCAACGATGACATCGGGATAAACAATGGCCAAGCGCTCCAACAGATTCACCAGTTCACGCACATTTCCAGGCCAAGGATGCAAGCGTAAAGAGCTTAAAGCCTGTGGATGCAACTGCACCGCACTTAAACCCTGAGCCTGCATGCGCTGATTACACTCATGAATGAGCAAAGGCAGATCATCTACCCGTTCACGCAAAGGCGGCATTTCAATAGGAAAAACATTCAAGCGATAATAAAGATCTTCACGAAAATCTCCCGCCGCCATCATCGCTTCCAGATTTTTATGCGTGGCCGTAATAATACGCACATCAGCTTGCAATGTTTTTGTACCACCAACACGTTCAAATTGCCGTTCTTGCAAAACGCGTAACAATTTCACCTGCATCGGCAGAGGCATATCGCCAATTTCATCTAAAAAGAGCGTACCGCCCATCGCCAGCTCAAAGCGTCCGGCACGACTCGAAATCGCGCCGGTAAAGGCACCTTTTTCATGCCCAAAGAGTTCACTTTCCAACAACTCGGCGGGAATGGCACCACAATTCACGGGCACAAACGGCCCCTGATTGCGCGCTGAGTGCTGATGCAACGCACGCGCCACTAACTCCTTACCGGTACCCGACTCGCCCGTAATCAAGACACTGGCATCACGCGCAGCGACCTGAGCGATCAATTGACGAATTTTTAAAATGCCTGGACTCTGGCCGACAAAACCCCGCACCTCCGCCAAGGCTTGTGGCCGCAAACCGGAGCGATAGGTGGTGCATAAATGTAGGTAATCTTGCATTTGCACCCAGCGATAGGGCGGCGTGAGCTCGCCTAACACCCCCAAACTCAAACGTTCTTCCGCGGGAAGATCTGCCTGCGTGTCTAATAAAAGCTTGGGCAAAGGCTGATCCGCATACTGCAACTGCGCCAACAATCGGCTCAAAGCGATGGGTAACTGGCTGGTACCAACCAACACAACCCCGATACGGCTCAAATCAAAGTGAGCGCTCGCCTGTAACCAGCCCACAAAGTCAAAAATATGACAGCTCAATCCGCTATATTCGAGACAAGTGCGCAGTTGCGCGGCACGATCTTCACGATCATCCAGAATCAAAGCGTCAAAATTATAGTCATTCATACCCAGATGGCCTGCATTTCCCTTGTCGGAACACTACCTTGCTGAGCCAATTTGTCAATAGTTTGACACTAATCAAAAGGAATTAGCGCCAATTTACAGGGCATTTTCACCCTTTTTGAGAAAAATTTTTATGGCAATTTTGTTGCGATGCAGTAATCTAAAACTAGGCAATCACACAGGGATGTGATCAGAGTCAGGACGATTCAGATTGCCGAATAAGCCCAATCTTCTACTGAAGATTGGCGGCTGACAAGGAAGGTCAGCGACGAGAGGGGATCTAGCAGGGATGCGCTTGTGAACCTCTCACCTCCTCTTACCGCTCCTGCCCGCCTTCGCGTTATTCTTTTCCCACTTACTGTATACTCAGTGCATTCATGTTCAACACGAGAGTTGCCATGTCGCGTTTTTTTAACACCGCCGGCCCAACCATCATCGAAGATCACTACCATATCGATCCGCTGCAGCGTGTTGACTGGGAAGAGATTCAGGTTCTCATTCAGCAGAAGCGTTATTTTGTCCTGCATGCACCGCGCCAGACGGGTAAAACCAGCTCTTTACTGGCGATGATGAAAGAACTCAACAACTCCGGCCGTTATGCCTGCGCCTATGCCAACATTGAAGGCGCACAAGCCGCACGCGGGGATGAAACCCAAGGGATTCCGGCTGCCTGTGATGCTATTGTGAATGCCATTCAGTTACATACTAAACAGCCCGCTCTGTTTGACTGGTATCAAAAGCACAAAGAATCATTCAGCCCACAACATCGTTTAACGCAAACACTACAACAATGGGCACAGCTCTCCCCTCTACCCACCATCTTATTACTCGATGAAGTCGATGCCCTGGTGGGTGATACCCTCATCTCTTTGCTGCGCCAAATTCGCGCCGGTTATGCACAACGCCCCAGTGCTTTTCCTCAGGCGATTATTCTGTGTGGCGTGCGCGATGTACGGGATTATCGAATGCAACAGGAGGGCGCAGAAATCATCACCGGTGGCAGCGCTTTTAATATCAAAGCCGCTTCATTGCGCATGGGCAACTTCAGTTATCAGGAGTGTGAAGCCCTATGGTTGCAGCATACCGAAGAGACGGGTCAACTCTTTGAGCCGGCCATCTTTCCAGAGCTTTGGGCCGATACCCAAGGCCAGCCCTGGTTAGTCAACGCGCTCGGGCATGAACTCACCTGGCATGATCGTAAAGCACGTGATCGCACCTACGCCCTGACACTGGAAGATTACAAAGCCGCACGGCAAAGGTTGATCTACTCCCGTGCCACCCATCTCGATCAATTGGCCGATAAATTAAGGGAGCCACGTGTTTATCGCCTGATCAGCGCGCTGCTCAATACTGAACAGAGCAGTCTTAACCTCCCAGAAGATGATCTGCTCTATGTCGAAGATTTAGGGCTGGTAACAACCTATCCTAGCGTGCAGATCAGCAATAAGATCTATCAGGAAGTCATTCCGCGTGAGCTGACTTGGTCAACACAATCTACCATCGCCAATCAGGAACAAAGCTGGTACATCAACGCTGATCATTCGCTCAACACCCACAAACTCCTCAAAGCTTTCCAACAGTTCTTCCGTGAACACAGCGACAGCTGGAGTGAAGGCTTTGATTATAAAGAGGCCGCCCCGCAACTGCTGATGCAGGCGTTTTTACAGCGCATCATCAATGGGGGTGGACGTATCAGTCGTGAGTATGGCCTCGGGCGCAAACGTACCGACCTCTTGATTGAATGGCCGCTGGATAAACAGCAAGGTTTTTATGGCCCGATGCAGCGCATCGTCATTGAACTCAAAATCCTACGCGGGGCTTTAGACACCACCCTGAGCAAAGGCTTAGAACAAACGACTGATTACGCCCAACAGGTCGGAGCCGATGAAGCGCATCTAGTGATTTTTAATCGTGATGCAAAAGTCGCTTGGGATGAGCGTATTTGGCAAGACGAGAGCACCTGGAAAGAGCAGAGCGTGTCTGTTTGGGGTGCCTAACTAGGAAGGTCAGCGACGAGAGGGGATCTAGCAGGGATGCGCTTGTGAACCTCTCACCTCCTCTTACCGCTCCTGCCCACCTTCGCGTTATTCTTTTCCCACTTACTGTATACTCAGTGCATTCATGTTCAACACGAGAGTTGCCATGTCGCGTTTTTTTAACACCGCCGGCCCAACCATCATCGAAGATCACTACCATATCGATCCGCTGCAGCGTGTTGACTGGGAAGAGATTCAGGTTCTCATTCAGCAGAAGCGTTATTTTGTCCTGCATGCACCGCGCCAGACGGGTAAAACCAGCTCTTTACTGGCGATGATGAAAGAACTCAATAACTCCGGCCGTTATGCCTGCGCCTATGCCAACATTGAAGGCGCACAAGCCGCACGCGGGGATGAAACCCAAGGGATTCCGGCTGTTTGTAGTGCGATTACCCGGTCGATCAGCCTGCATTTGAACCATCCCGAGCTCGCACTCTGGTATCAAACCGATGGCAAAGCCCTGCCTGCGCAAGATCAGCTCTCTTCACTCCTTGAGCGCTGGGCGCAATCGAGTGAAAAACCCACCATCTTATTACTCGATGAAGTCGATGCCCTGGTGGGTGATACCCTCATCTCTTTGCTGCGCCAAATTCGCGCCGGTTATGCACAACGCCCCAGTGCTTTTCCTCAGGCGATTATTCTGTGTGGCGTGCGCGATGTACGGGATTATCGAATGCAACAGGAGGGCGCAGAAATCATCACCGGTGGCAGCGCTTTTAATATCAAAGCCGCTTCATTGCGCATGGGCAACTTCAGTTATCAGGAGTGTGAAGCCCTATGGTTGCAGCATACCGAAGAGACGGGTCAACTCTTTGATCCTGCTATATTTCCAGAGCTTTGGGCCGATACCCAAGGCCAACCCTGGTTAGTCAACGCGCTCGGGCATGAACTCACCTGGCATGATCGTCAAGCACGTGATCGCACCTACGCCCTGACACTGGAAGATTACAAAGCCGCACGGCAAAGGTTGATCTACTCCCGTGCCACCCATCTCGATCAACTGGCCGATAAACTACGTGAGCCGAGAGTTCACCGTGTACTCAGCGCCCTGCTCAGCAGTGAGGAGGATCTTTCCATCAGCCAAATCATCGCAGATGATCAACAATATGTTGAAGATCTTGGCATCATCACCACCCACCCCCAGGTGGCGATCAGTAATCGTATCTATCAAGAGATTATTCCTCGCGAACTCAGCTGGATTGCCCAAACCCGCATCCCTGAGCAGGAACAAAGCTGGTACATCAACGCTGATCATTCGCTCAACACCCACAAACTCCTCAAAGCCTTCCAACAGTTCTTTCGTGAACACAGCGACAGCTGGAGTGAAGGCTTTGATTATAAAGAAGCCGCCCCACAACTGCTGATGCAGGCGTTTTTACAGCGCATTATCAATGGGGGTGGACGTATCAGTCGTGAGTATGGCCTCGGGCGCAAACGTACCGATCTCTTGATTGAATGGCCGCTGGATAAACAGCAAGGTTTTTATGGCCCAATGCAGCGCATCGTCATTGAACTCAAAATCCTACGCGGGGCTTTAGACACCACCCTGAGCAAAGGCTTAGAACAAACCACCGATTACGCCCAACAGGTCGGAGCCGATGAAGCACATCTAGTGATTTTTAATCGTGATGCAAAAGTCACTTGGGATGAGCGTATTTGGCAACACCAAGAGGACTATCAAGGCTTCCCTATTGCTACCTGGGGTGCCTGATCTACTCTCTAAAAGACCTAATTAAACAGGTCCCATACGGCAGGCATAAGCATGGCAACTCCTGACGACAACAACTACAAACTGCTCTTCTCTGATCCTGAAATGGTCAAGGATTTGCTAACGGGGTTTGTTAAAGAAGCCTGGGAGGCCCTGACTCCGAATGAAAAACGCCCACCCGTGCTACCCCTAGTACTCTATAACGGCGAATCTCGCTGGAGTACGGCACAAAATATCTCTGAACTGGTCGAACTAGTGCCGGGTGAACTAGAACACTACTGCCCTAACCTTTCCTATTTACTTCCAGACGAAGGCGCGATCGTCAATCAGCCGGAATGGTCGAAAACCATGCGAAATTTGGTTGCAGCCCTATTTCGATTCGAGCATAACCGCGATGAACAGGATATGCTTGAAGTACTAGGCTCTCTGATTGAATGACTACAAGCCTCTGAGCAGCGAGGACTGCGACGGGTTTTTGTCGTTTGGATACACCGAGTATTAGTAGCTAATCGCGCCCTAGGAATGGAATTACCAGAATTTAATGATCTACAAGATTTACATGAGGTGCCTGATATGTGGTCTGAACGCATCAAAAAATGGCCTGAGCCGTAGGCAGAACGCGGCATTCAACAAGGCCGCATGGAAGCCAAGCGCGAGATGGCACGCAATCTGATTAACATAAACCTACTTAACGATATTCAGATCGTACAAGCCTCGGGCCTGACAGGAGATAAAGTCAAAGCCCTCAGGCTTGATCAGAAGAACTGATCCAGTCAAGGTATGGCATGAAACAAAAAGAGATCATCACCCAACTCCAACTTAAACTTCCGCGCTTATTGGGTATTTATGCCTTTGGCAGTCGCATCCAAGGTACCGTCCATGCAAACAGTGATCTCGATCTGGCCGTGCTGGTCGAAGGTTATGCCGATCCCGTTCAGCTCTGGCAACTCGCACAAACCTTAGTGGATCTGGCTGGATGTGAGGTCGATCTTTTAGACTTACGGGCAGCCAGCACAGTGATGCAATATCAAGTCATCACCACCGGTGAGCTTTGGTGGTCACGCGACAGCCAAGCCGAACTCTATGAAACCTTTATCATCAGTGAAAAGATGCGGCTCGATGAAGCACGCGCTCCACTTCTAGAAGACATCTACCGCCAAGGGCGCATCTATGGTCAATGACGTTTTATTGAACAAATCAGCCAGCATCGAACGCTGTGTAGCGCGGGCTCAAGAAGAATATTACAAAGACCCCGAAACCTTCAGCGCAGACTTCACACGCCAGGACGCTGCAATTCTAAACATTCAACGCGCCTGTGAAGCCGCTCTCGATCTCGGCAATCACTTAATACGCCAGCATAAACTCGGATTACCTCAAAGCTCACGTGAAGTATTCTGTGTATTGGCTCAAGCAAATATCATCCCTAAAAAATTAGCAGAGCGTCTAAAAAACATGGTTGGGTTTCGCAACATTGCCGTACATGACTACCAAACCCTGCAACTTCCGATCACCATCGCCATTATCGAACATCACTTATCAGACTTCCTTGAATTCAGTGCCCTACTCCTGCGTCATGAGAAGGCCAGCCACACGGCATAAACCAACACAGAGACTGCATACTCAAGCCTCGAATCAACTCCCACGCAAAAACCTGCTGTAAATCATGGCAATCTTGCGCAATTAAGTTAAGCTGAGTCGAAGAAGTTATCAGCCGCTAGCATTCCCACTTTTAACAACATCTGATAAGGAATGAACATGCAAATCAACACCGCGCTCTTTGGTCCCCAAGAGATTCAAGACGATGAGATTATTACCTTCCCTCAAGGGCTTCCGGGGTTTGAATCCAGCAAGGGGTTTAAAGTTTTCCATGAAGAAGGCAAACCCACCGTGCACTGGTTACAGTCTATTGAAGATGAAGAACTGTGCTTTTCCGTGATGGAGCCACAACTGCTAAATTTGGGTTATGAATTTATTCTGTCCGACGAGCAATGCCAACTCATTGACTTACAAGAGCAAGATGAATTTGCTGTGGTGGTACTCCTTTACAAAAACGGTAACACAACACCCTCTGAAGCCGAAAGTATTCCTGCTCATCAAACGATCCAAGCGAACCTCGCAGCGCCCGTGGTCATTAACGTGCGCAGTCGCAAAGCCATACAAGTTCTCCTCCCGAAGACCGAACGCATCACACTGATTCGCTCTATCGCCTAAGAAACACTAGCGTATAAGAAAAAAGGGACTGCAAATGAGTCCCTTTTTTAACAATCAATCTTCTAATCTCTATTGCCTAAACTCTAAAGGCATTTCATCCCAGCCCTCTTTTACTTCTAGAAGCAAACCGATTAACTCCTGAATCAACTCCGCATCATTATTTCGACTGGCTGTCAGCGTATTCATCAGAATATAGTCATAGAGGCGATCCAGATTCTCAGATACCTCACCCCCCTGATCCATATCCAAGCAGCTTTTCAAGCCTAAGACGATTTCCATCGCCTTATTTAAGTGGTTGGCACGGGCTTCAAAATCCTTGCGCTCAGCTGCGCCCTTACCCTTTGCATAGGCCTCAAGCGCACCCGCCAGTAGCATGGAAATCAACTTATGCGGTGACGCGGTCTGAACAGTTGCCTGCAAATCCACCGATTTATACTGTTTTAGTGCGTTCGCTATCATTACAAACCTCTGGGCATTGACCCGACTGCGTTATCGCTTACTCGCCGTAAATGGAAGGCGATCTAAAATACCATCTAACTGATCACCCGTTGCCTGAAAGCTGGAGATTATACGCTCCATCGCCTGGAACTGTGCTTGTAATTGCAACAGACGTTTATCCATGCGGGCATCCAAACGCTCTCGATCCGTTGAAATCGCTTCTAGCTGATTATTAATACTCGCTTCACGGGTACTCACCGCGCCATCTTTGGATAAGAAATCGAGGATCAATCTATCCAGCTCGCCCGACAACCCACGTGAATAATCCACTCTCGCTTCACTCACACCCGGCGCAACCGTAAAGTTCAAACCGAAAGCCGGCGTACCTAAGGCCGGCAGCAGCACATTACCGGCACCAAAACCGGCAACACCATTAATGGTACCCGCAACATCTCGACCCGCGACACCATTGCGCTGACCTAACCCCAAAGCCTCCATCGCCGTACTAGCCTCGGTAATCCCGACGTTTGAAATCGCGCCAAATTCACGCGACACAAACTCAAATCGATTTTCTGCAGCATTAAAACTGACATCCACCTGAGCACGGCCTTGCTGTATCTTGGCATCACTATTGATCAAGGTTTGTAACTCGGTCGCCAACGCCTCTGCAGAGCTGTATTCCTGATTCTCGGGCAAAGTGATTAAACCTGACACCACACCATTAATACGCACCTTGAAACTGTACTCATCCGTACCGGTATTGAGTGGAAAGGTATCGATGGGATCAAACACACCTGCCATTAAACTGCCCTTGGCGGGCTGTGTGGTTATTCGAATATCGTACTGGCCTGGCTGCGCGGATGCACCCGATGTGCCTAACTTGGCCTCCAGCAGGGGGGATGATGAGTTCACCTGCGGTGAGAAAATGTTGCCAAACATCGCAAAGTTATCATTCATTGCCCGGCTAAATTCGGTCTCATTGATCGACAAAGTGCCATCCAACTCCGTCCGAATGCCGATCATGGCAAGCGATGCCTGGTTATTCTGCAGGCCCGGCACAGCCGCCACCAAAATTTCACGCATCCGGCTGACCATGGTTTTGGCAATCGAGTCGGTGGCTAAATCACCCCGTACCAGCTGATTATCCTCATCACGGGAGTAGCCGGTTAGCGTCGAGGCAAACTTAAAGAAGTCGTTAAACCCCTCGACAAAATCGCGCACGGCCTGCTCGCCGGTAGCCTTATCTTCACTGATGGAAAAGTTAATAATCTCATTCGGGCTGGCACGATTCAGCGTAAACTCCAAACCTGGAATCACATCCTTGACATCATTGGAAGCACGGCTGACCTCTAGACCATTGATTCTAACACGTGCATCCTGCGCCGCTTGATTTTGCGTTAACGCCTGAGCGCCTTGATTAAACTCAAACATCGATAGGCTCAAGCCAGTCGCACCCGCATCCTCATCGACCGAAATTTCTAAAGCCTGGGTTTCACCTGTCGGAGAGGCAATCAATAAACGAAACTGTCCCCCATCGGCAATGATGGACGCCTGAACCCCCACCTTCGCGCCATTAATGGCATCTCGAATGCCTTCTAAGGTATTGTTAGTGCTATCAATTTTAATCTGCACCCCTTCTTTCTGCGCATTGGGGTTAAAACTGGTGAGATCACCGTTCCAAGTACCAAAACGAATATTTAAGGTTCCGGTGGCCATCTCCGCTTTGGTATCCGAAACAACCGCGGTCGATAACGACTGCACCCGCGCTAACTGCATCACCTCAACTTGATAATTACCGGTGACGGCATTGGCATCGATTTTGGTCGGGGTGACCGTATTACTTTCGGTAAAGGAAACATTACGCGCAGCAAAGGTTTCAGGATTGTTCAGGGGTTTAAGCAAGGCTTGAAAATCACTCAAACCGCCTTTTAAAGCCCCGTAGCCGGAAATCTGAGCTTGAAGAGTTGCCTGTTTTTTATCGAGACGCTGCTCAACGGGTTGACGCTCTATCTCAACCAGGTCTTTGACCAGCTTGACAGTATCAATACCCGAACCGCCCCCGAGTGAAGAGATTATATTAGTCATAACAGCACCTCATAAAAAACACGCCTCACAGGATCTAGGCTTTTTCGTTAAACAGCAGCCCCATCATCCCTTCCAAGTGCTTGGCAAACTTTAACGCTTGTTCATCTGGAAACTGGCGAATCACCTCTTCCGTCTCAACATCCATGACTTTCACAACAACCTTATTGATATCTCTTTCCACACTGAAGTTCAAAGCGCGTTGACCATCCCGCATCAAGCTATTGAGCTGATCGATCGCTTCCTCAAGCTTCTCGACAGTTTCATCAATCTGCTCGGGTGAAAGCTGAACGGATTCTTCAGCAGAGCGGCTCGTCACCGGTACGCCGGTTGATGAAGCTGAAGCCGGGGGTGTTTGCACTTCAGGTAGTTTAGCGGCTTCGGGTGAAACCGATAGCGCCATTCCAAGGCTTTCAACTGACATTTGACACCTCCTAGTGATGCATAAAACACACGATCATTCATCGCCTTTACATAAAAAATGCCGCCCGGGGGAGCGGGCGGCATTTCCGGGTTCATCACCTCAGTTTAGCTTACTGAAGCAGTGACAGCACCTGCTGTGGCTGCGCATTGGCCTGAGCCAACATCGCGGTACCGGCCTGCTGCAGTACCTGTGAACGGGACAGGTTAGCCGATTCTTGAGCAAAGTCGGCATCTTCGATACGTGAGCGGGCAGCCGACACGTTCTGAGAGATACTGGACAGGTTGTTGATGGTGAATTCCAGACGGTTATTCACCGCACCCAAGTCACCACGCAGGTTGTTGATGGTATCCAGCGCGTTGTCGATGATACCAATCGCCTTCTGCGCACCTGCAGCTGTGGAGATATCGATGCTGTTGACTGCGGCACCAAATTTGCCATCAGCAGAGGCATTACTCTCCAACAAGCCAGAGCGTGCGGCCCCAGCAGAAGAAAGCTGAACACTAATCGGAGATCCATTGTCCGAGATAAGTTTTATACCGCCAGCAACGGAGTCGCCATCTGCCACATCATTACCTGCAAACTGGGCAACATTAGTACCATCTCCGAAAACATCTCCTACTGCATCTCCACCACCTGTTTCATCTCCAAAGGTGATCGATGATACGTCCCCTTCAAATATTAAACGAGTACCCAATACAAAGGCTGTCACTCCAGTAGCATCTTTCTCAGCATTAATCTCATCAGCAACAGCCTGGAGATTAGCCGGAGACGCTGTAATCGCCACATCAACCCCATTCAGTGAGAATGTACCACCGGTTAAGGCGGTCACATCAACACTTCCGAAATCCAACTCGGTGCCACTAAAAGCAACCGCTCTTACGCCTGTGTCAGCTGATACGGAGTTGATCGCATTAATTTTATCTTGTAGACCACCGCTGTCACTCTTGCCTACATCAACCCCGTTGATTTTTACATCACCGGCAACAAAAGCATCCCCATTAACTGCTTCACCCTCGATGACGCCAGGTTTATTACTTTCACGGAAACCCAAGTTTTCCAGATCGCTAAGCGTACCACTTGAACCACGCTCAATGACAATTCCATCACCAGAATTAGAGTTCAACATCAGGGAAGCATCTTTAGCACTTAAGGTACCTGTTGCATTAGCACTGTCAGTAAATGTAAGACCTTGTACATTCTCAGCACTGATTGTCAACTTACCATCTTGATTAAGTGCAGCTGAAATTAAGCCACCACCCTCAGCATTTAATTTATCTACCAACTGATTCAAATTCTGTGTATCTGTTACAGTTATAGCTGTTGTAGTTCCATCCAACTTATTAACAGTAACTGTTAAATTGGTACCGTCCAATACACCATCACCAATACTGTCTGCGGTCACGCCTACATAAGTAGAAGCTGTTACACCCTTCACGTTGGTATTGATTTTCTCAATCAGTTCCGCAGCTGTATCAGGAGGCGCTGCACTACCATCCCAAGTTTCTCCAATAGCCATGATGGATTGACCATTAATCAGCACCTGGTTGTGACCAAAGCTAGCAGTCCAATCAACTTCTGCGCCCATTACGTCTGCACTAGTCGATCCCATACCCAAGGACTTGGCATCCATTTTACCAATACTAAATTCAATAGTCTGATTCGATTCAGAGCCAACCTGCAATGAGGTTTTACCCAAGGAACCATCAAGAATATTCTGGCCGTTAAAAGAAGTAGTCTGAGCAATACGATCTAACTCAGCCACCAGCTGCTTAACTTCCGCATTTAAGGTCTGACGGTTACCCTGTGAGTAGGTTCCGTTGGCAGACTGGATGGACAGTTCACGCATACGCTGCAGGATGTTGGTAGACTCTTCCAGTGCACCTTCCGCGGTCTGGATCATGGAGATACCGTCGTTGGCGTTACGAACAGCCTGGTTCAGACCCCGAATCTGTGAGCTCATGCGGTTAGAAATAGCAAGACCTGCGGCATCGTCTTTGGCACCGTTGATGCGTTTACCACTGGTCAAGCGCTCCATCGCAGATTGCATAGACGACTGTGACTTGGACAGCTGATTCTGCGCATTCAGCGACATAATGTTTGAATTGATTACCATAGCCATGACTGTATCTCCTGAGTTAAGAGCAGTGGTAACATGCCACTGACCCTGGAAACTGAAACAACGGCTTAGATGCAGTTGTTTGGTTTGATTAGGTTATCGTCCACTTCGACCAGAGCTTGAGTAGTTTTTTATACTTTTTTCTATTTTTGCGCAGCATGTTTATAAAGAGTGGCGATAAACACTGGCGATAAAGAGGGTCACTAAACAGTACCCATAAGCGCGTTGCAGATGAGAGCTTGCCGATGAAAAACTTAATGCAATTAACCCATGAACTTGGCCAACTCACTTCCGCAGCAGTTAAATGCTGCGAAGATGAAGATTGGCAAAGCCTGGAGCTTTACCAGGAGCAACGGGCCGTGGTGTTACAAGCCTTGAAAGAACAGTTAGAGCAAGCGCCCTTGGTGGAGCGTGATACTGCAGAGGCGTTTCGTGAAGTCATTGAAGCGACGCGCTTGGCCGATCAACGTATCGAAGCGGAGGTGCGTGCCAAGCGCCAGCAATTGATGGAAGAGCACTCCGAATTACAAAAAACGGATAAGGCACGGCGCGCCTATACCCGTTTCGATTAGTGCTTACCCGTGGCTGTTAGCGCAAGTAATCAAATAAACTCAAATTCTGTACGCGTGCAAAGGTGGCCTGCGCCGCCTGCAAGGCCAGTTCCGTTAATTTGAACTGACTGATGGCCTCGGCGTAATCCAGATCTTGAATCGATGACAGGGCTCTTTCGGTAAAAAGTTTAAAGTCCTGGTTCGATGCATCTACACTGTCGAGCGCATTAATCCGTGAACCTATCGTTGTCCGTGCCTCCAGGTTGCGCTCCGCCGCACGGATAAAATCGTCCAAAGCACGTGCCGTAAACTGATTGAATTCCGTTTTTGTTGCCGCCGTTAACGGCTTTTCCAACAACTCCGCTAAATCCAAAGCGATATCCAGCATGTTCTGCTTAACATCTTCCACCTGGAGGAGCGTTGAAGCGTGCGGCTCATTACCCAATTGAATGGTGAGTTTTTCACCATTTTTGAGCTGATTGAGATTCAGATCCAGCGTGATACCCGTTGAGAGGGTATTGGTGCCATCATTACTATAATTCAGCGCTAAAGGTGAGCTAAAAGGAAGTGAGACCGTTTGCGTAAAGGTTTCACTGCCAAAGTTCACGATGACATCGAAATAAGCTGGAAGACTTTCAAGCTCTGTGGTATCGAACACCAACTCCAACTCACTCACGCCCTGTAACGCCGCTTCTGCCAAGAAGTCACTTAATTCCAGCGCATCCCCCACCTGAGTCGAACGCACAGCTGACAGGGGTTGAAGAGGCGCACCACTGTTTTGAGGATCCAGTGTATAGCGATCCCCCATTTGTGGGGTGCCGAGATCAAAACGATAACCCGCCACCTGAATAGACTGACCGGGCGCATAGGGGAAGTCCGTGAGTCCATTGAGTAAGATCGGCTGATTATTCGCATCCTGCAAACTATAGGTGAGGTTTACGGCATCAAAAGTCAGCGTAATCGCGTCGTACAACTGATCAAAACGCTGAGCAACTTCCGCATCTTCAAGGTGAATCGCACGAATACCCGCCACTTCCGGTTGAGTGTTAAAACCCAATTGAGCTGGGGCCGGCGCTGAGGCCAACAGAAACTGTGCGCCCTCGATATTGAGAGTTTGCGGGAAATCCGCTGCCTCGCCCAAAGGAATATTTGCAGGTAAGACATTTTGACCGCTCGAGTCGAGCAAGCGAAAAGCGTAACGCCCCGCCTCTTCTAGAAAGACCTCAGCACTCAACACACCTAGATTACGCGTAAAATCCGCAAAACGTTTTTCCGCCTCACGATCCGGAAAGCTGACCTCCAGATTAAGTGGCTCTAGGCCTCGCTCGGGTTCGAGCTGTGTAACACGAGTGGCTTGACTCACCGCTTCAAACAGATATTGGCCCGAGTCGTTGGAGGGGACGTATAAAACAGGTGCCACCTGTATATTACGTTGACCATCATCCCCCTGATACACATAACGCCCATTCGCGAGTTTTTCATAGGGCAGGGTCAGGCCTTTACTGCCTGAAAACAGGTATTCCCCCTGTGAATCCTTGGTATTCATTAAACCGGCGGCAAAATCGGCCATCTGCCTGAGTTCGGTGGCGATGGATTTACGATCCGCATCCGATAAGGCCCCATTACCGGCCTGAATGGTCAGCTCACGCATGCGATCGATGACGCTGTGAATATCGGTCAGGATGGTTTCTTCTAACTCCAGACGGCGCCGAGTCACATCAACATTCATCTTAAATTTTTCAAACTGCGCCAGTTCACGCTCAAGCTTGACGATTTGTGATGAGGCGACCGGATCATCAGACGGTTTAAGAATTTTCTTGCCTGATGAGATCTGCTCCTGCAGCTTGGCCATCTGCGTCTGCTGACGCTGCATGTTATTTACAGAGTTGAGGAACTGTTGTTGAGTTGAAATGCGCATCACTCATTCCTCCTATATCGCTGCCAACAGACTATCAAAAATAGTCTGAGAGGCTCGAATCAATTGAGATGAGGCTTGATAGGCTTGTTGGAACTGCACTAAACGTGCGGCCTCCTCATCCATATTCACACCACTGACACTGGCCTTGGCATTGGCCGTCGCTTCACGCACGGAACGGTTAGCTTCAAGATTGATCTGTGCGACCGAAGTCCGTGTACCCACGGAGGACACTAAACTGCCGTAAGCGTCTTGGTAAGAACCGCCATCAATCAATTTTTTTTGTTGAAGATCACTTAAACGCAGGGCATTGCGGTTATCGGATACGCCATCAGTATTGTAAGACAGCGAGAATCGGTCACCCGGTGCCGGCTGATTCACTATTTTCAGTGAATAACCGTCCAATTGTATCGGCTGTCCGGCTTTAAATAGCTGATTTTCCAGAGGCCCCAAGCCCAGATCCAAAACCTTAGGCTGGCTGGGGTTGCTGATATCATAGAGCGTATAGGTCATCTGCTGACTATTGTTAAATAGAATCTGCACAGGGGGTTTCAGGACGCCCGAATCACTAAAGGCCTTAGCGCTGATATTGGTAATTTCAACGCTGGCGACACCGGTGCCGGTGTTATCCGGTGCACCGCTGATACGTATCGGGGAAGCTAAAGCCAGTTGACGACCATTGGTCAGCGACACCCCGATATTTTCCGCCGCATTACGATTAGGTTGTATACGAAACGTATCGTTAGGGAAGAAGCCCGAGCGCGTATCCAGAGTGATCTGCATCCCCTGGTATCCGATAATGACCTTGCCACTGGTGGCATCTCGATAGACCGAGCCATCGACGACCTGATCGGGAGAGGAAACCGTTTGCATCTGTGCAGAGGAAAGATTACGACCATCATCACGCACCAGCGTAAAATGTTCAGCGTTTGAAAACACAATATTAAAATCAAACGCCGGCAGTTTGCTGGCATCGGTGATACGCACACCGGCACTTTCCAGGCTGGATGAATTGGTGCTTTTCGCCGAGACTCGCTGCTGCATAGCCGTGCTGGTGTTAATATCAGTAAAGAAGCGATCTCCAAGCCGACCGTCCAGATCCATCCCTTCACGATGCACTTGGTTCATCGAATCCTGAAATGCGAGAGCGATTCGACCTAACTCATTAATGGCGGGATTCAACATCTTTTCCCGAAATTCGAATAGGCCACCGATTTTTCCGCCACTGATCTGGTTGGTCACTTCGGTCACCCGACCGGCGATCACCACGGCGATGCCGGGCTGTGTATTGTCGGGATCCCCCATTTTTACTGCCAGGGTATTCGCATTCATACCCACCACAAGCGGCTGACCATTACCCACGAAGATGCTGTACTCACCCGCCCCCTGATCCACCACGGTGATATCCAAATAACCTGAAAGCTGATCCACCAATTGATCACGTTGATCACGCAGCTCATTCGCAGGCTTGTTCGCTGCCACGGCTAAGCGAATTTTGTTATTCAAATCGGCAATATTTGAGGAGAGCGAACTCACTTCTTGCGAAAAAATACTGAGCTGATCGTTGAGTGTTAGATTCTGCCGCGCTAGGGATGAGCCTAAATCATTAAATCGCCGTGTCAGGGCGTTGGCCTCGGCAATCATCAATTCACGGTTAGGAAGTGAGGTGGGATCATCCACTGCGTTTTGCATGGCCAGGAAAAAGTTATCCATTGCTGTAGACACACTGGTGGTGTTTGAAGCGAGGAGATCATCGAGGCGGTTGGCAAACTCGGTATAGACCTGAGCTTTGTTAAAGGTCGAGTTGTCTGACCAGTATTGACGTGTCAGAAAATCATCGGCAATACGCTGAATATTGGTGACTTCAACCCCAAAAGGGGTATCACGGGAGATAAAATTCGGAATCTGGCGGCTATAGCCAGGCGTATTGACGTTGGCAATATTTTGACCGACCACACCGAGCGCGGCTTGATTCGCCGTTAAGCTTTGCACGCCAATGTTTAACAGATTAAAACTAGACATTTTCCTCTCCCGCCAGTGTGATTCAACGCTAACTGGCTGTATTCATCTGTTTATCGGCCAAATCTCAACCTTCTTGAGACTCAGAGCCACCGGCACGCGCTAAAATTGTGCCGGTAAAAATTCGTTCGATCTTCTGTGCATAGGCAGGGTCTGTAGCATACCCCGCCGCCTGGAGCTCACGCAGATAAACACTTGGATTCCCGGTGTGTTGCAGAGCTTGGCTGTAGCGCGGATTGTTGCGCAAGAACTCCACATAATCACGGAAGCTCTCACGATAGTCACTGTAGGCACGAAAACTAGCCATTTCCCTTTGCGCCACACCGTTACGATATTCCAGAGTGGACACACTCACGCGCTCCCCACCCCAGCGTGAATCGGCCTTGATATTAAACAGGTTGTGGCTGCCCTCAATAATAAAACGCCCCCAACCCGTCTCCAGCGCGGCCTGTGCCAGCAGCACTTTGGGATCCACACCCAGTTCACCGGCCACCTCTTCAGCCAAGGGCAGTAAAGCGCTGACAAATTCATCGGGTGAGTTAAAACGACTCGGCAGAGGTGCCTCATCTTTTGCTTGCAAGGCGCTGATCGCCTCAACCACTTCATCAGGTGCCTCTTCCGGCGTGGGTGAAGTGGCAGCGTTCAGTGTATGTGCACGCCCTAACACCGCCGAAGCCGCCAAGGAGCCGGTGCTATCCAACATGCGGCTGAGCATCACTTCCGCATCACTGAGATTCTCTGTTTTCTCTTCATCGCCAAAGGGCTTGAGTGCGGCCGTGGGGGTTTGACTCAGCTGACGCACTAAGACTTCCGCTAAGCCAAAGCTGCCGGTACGCGAGAGTTCCATACCCAACTGTTGATCGTGCATATCCTGGAAAAAACGGGTGTTCTGGCTGTTAAACGGATTGTCTTGAGCAAACACGTCATTCGCATCACGCATACTTTTCAGCATCATGCTGATAAAAATCTGCTCAAACTGCTGTGCCACTTCCTTGAGTGCGGCCTGCTCATCACTCGTTGCTTTACGGCGCAGGTCGTTGAGCTGATTCAGCTCGGTATACAAACCCGCACTTGAGGAAGGAAAACGGCTGTCCATTTAAATCACCACTAACTCTGCTCTCAGGGCACCGGCCTGCTTCAAGGCTTCCAAAATCGCCATCAGATCACCTGGTGCCGCGCCAACATTATTCACTGCTTCGACAATATCTTGCAGCGAAGCACCCGGTGCAAACTCAAACATCCGGCCAGAACCTTCATCGATTTCAATACCCGTCCGTGGCGTGACCACTGTCCGCCCACGCGCTAACGGATCCGGCTGATTCACATCCAACTCTTCCGTGATGGTGACGGTTAAGCCCCCATGGGTAATCGCCACCGGCGAAACACGCACATTCTGTCCGATCACGATGGTGCCCGTGCGTGAGTTGATAATCACCTTTGCGGTTTCCTGTGCGGATTCAATCGGTAGATTTTCCAACACGGAGAGGAAACTGACACGCTGTGACGGATCACGCGGTGCACGCACTCGGATGGATGCCGAATCCAACGCCGAAGCCACATCTGGGCCGAGCAATCCATTGATCTGGTCAGCCACCGTGCGTGCCGTGGTGAAATCAGGATTATTGAGGTTCAACATCAAGCTGTCCCCCTGTGCAAATCCGCTCGGCACTTCACGCTCAACCGTTGCCCCATTCGGAATACGCCCAACGCTCGGCACATTCACGGACAAACGCGAACCATCACGCCCTTCTGCACCAAAACCCGCAACGATCAGGTTGCCTTGAGCAATCGCATACACCTGTCCATCGGCCCCCTTCATCGGCGCCATGAGCAGTGAACCGCCACGCAAACTTTTGGCATCGCCAATCGTGGAAACGGTGATATCGATCGTTTGTCCAGGCTTGGCAAAAGGTGGAAGATCCGCATGAATCGCGACAGCGGCGATATTTTTTGAATTCGGGTTAATGTTCGGAGGAATCGCCACACCAAAGTTGTTCAACATATTCCGAAAGGTTTGTGAGGTAAAATTTGTCTTATCCCCGGTGCCATCCAAACCCACCACTAAACCATAGCCCACCAGCTGGTTAGAGCGCACGCCGGAAACGGAAACCAAATCCTTCAAACGCGAGGTATTGGCCAAAGCACTCTGTACGCTCAGAGTTAAGAGCAACAGCAAACTGGTTAGAAATAGGCGTTTCATTCTTAGATTCTCCAATCTTAGGCTTACGCCAAGATCCTCTAAAGGGGCGACAAATTAAAAAGGCATCAAGGCGCTGATAAAGAAGCGCGACACCCAGCCCATCACATTCGCATCCGCCGTCGCACCGGTACCGCTATAGGTGATCCGGGCATCGGCTAAACGTGTTGAGTCAATGGTATTGTCCGGTTTGATATCTTGCGGACGCACCAAACCACTGACTCGGATATACTCATCCCCTTGATTGAGCGTGAGCCACTTTTCACCGCGCACCAGCATCACTCCATTCGGATACATTTCGTGAATCGTCACCGTAATATTACCACTTAAACGATTGCTCATATCGGATGAAGAATCGCCATCAAAGCTGCTGCTCCCTCCCACCGAGGCGCTCAAGGGCCGACCAAAAACCGTGACCGGTTCACCCATCACCGTGGCATTCGGCAGATTGACATTACTGCTTTTATCGATGCTGGTAGAGGAGCTTTTCGAGGACTGGGTACGCTCAGTCAAGTTAATGGTCAAAATATCACCGACTCTGTGCGCACGCCCATCGCCATAAAGATTCACACTGGTACCGGCATGATAGATGGCACCATTGACCGGCCTCGGTGTATCAAAAGACGGCATCTGCACCGGCGCATAATAAGGATTATCAGGCTTAGGTGCTTTATTCACACACGCGCTGAGAAGTAGACTCATGACAAGTAACATCATCAACTTGGGCAGGTGCGGAGACATTTTTGACCTCTCTAATTGACCACTCAAACTAAGCGCCCAGCCTTAAAGCTGCTGAGTTGCGAAGGACAGCATCTGATCCGCTGTCGAAATCACTTTCGAGTTAATTTCATAGGCCCGTTGTGTGGTGATCATATTCACCAGCTCTTCCACCGCGTTCACGTTCGAGCCTTCTAACATCCCTTGCTTCAGAATACCGGTTCCTTCTTCCCCAGGATTCACCACTATCGGTGCGCCACTGGCCGCGGTTTCAATAAAAAGATTCTGACCTATCGCCTGTAAGCCTTGCGGGTTCACAAAATCCGCCAACTCAATCTGGGCAATCTCCTGTGGGTTAGGGTCGCCCGCGACCACCACCGTCACCAAACCATCTTGCCCAACACTAAAGTTCACCACCTCCCCGGGCAGTACAATCGCCGGCTCGATTGGAAAACCTTCCGCTGTGACCACCTGATTCTCGCCATTCAGATGCAACTGACCGTTACGGGTATAAGCAATATCACCGTTCGGCTGCAGCACCTGCAAGAAGCCTTTACCATTAATCGCCAAATCAAAAGGCTGGTCGGTGATCTGCAGATCACCGGTGAAAAACTGTTTCTGAGTACTGACGGTACGGACACCATGCCCCAGT
Source organism: Nitrincola tapanii (assembly GCF_008368715.1). GTDB lineage: Bacteria > Pseudomonadota > Gammaproteobacteria > Pseudomonadales > Balneatricaceae > Nitrincola > Nitrincola tapanii. The sequence continues at coordinate 476,275 of NZ_SMRS01000001.1, read as the reverse complement.
TGCAAACCTGAGGGCAGCTGAGCATCAGCCGCGTTCTGCGCACCGGGCTGACGACGAATCTGATAGAGCAGATCTTCAAAAACCGCGCGATCTTTTTTAAAGCCAACGGTACTAATGTTGGCCAGGTTGTTGGAGATGACGCGCAGGTTTGTATCCTGAGCACTCAAACCGGTTTTTGCGACATGAAGGGCGCCGTGCATGGTAATTTCTCCTTATCAGCTCAACTGCAGAATACGAGCTGCAGCGCTAGAATTTTCTTCTGCGGTTTTCATCATCTTGACCTGTATCTCATACTGACGCGACAGACCAATGATCGCGGTTAACTCTTCCACCGCATTCACATTACTGGTTTCCAAATAACCGGAGCGAACGCTGGCATTCAGCAAGGGTGGCAAAGGAACACGATCATCGGTACGCATCAGACCATCTGGGCCTTTGAAAGAGGTCGCCGGATCTAACTCCACCACTTTGATCACGTCTACCAGCGCCAGCTCAACGGCGTTATCTCCCATGGGGCGGATAGAAATAGCGCCATCGTTAGCAATCTCGATCTTCTGGGCGGGTGGAATCACAATCGGAATACCTCCGGCACCCATGACCGGCAAACCACTGCCCGTCACCAACTGATTCGCGGCATTGATTTGCAGCTCTCCGGCACGGGTATAAGCTTCATTGCCATCCGGCCCCTGCACTGCAATCCAGCCGTTACCCACCACCGACACATCTAAGTCTCGTCCGGTTTCTTGCAAGGTCCCCGTGGCACGATTGGTGCCTGGAGTTTCCGCCATGGAGTAGACGCGTGAGGTATAACCCTCGCCCAAGACACGCATGGCACGCGCCTGCTCAAAATCCTGTTTGAAACCGGTGGTGGTGACATTCGCCAAATTATTGGCACGAATCTGCTGCGCGTTCATATTTTCCCGCGCGCCCGTCATTGCCACATACAAGACTTTATCCATAACAACTCCTACAACCTGCGGTGGAAATTTGCCGCTTTAGGTGTCTTTACATAGGTAACTGCAATAGATGTGCCATAATTTAAAACATAAAAAAACCGCCCTTTCTGACCGAATTGTCAGAAAGGGCGGTTTAGGTGCTTAAGCTTTTTGATTAAGTCCGAATATTTAGAATATTCTGCGTGATGTTATTCGCAGTCTCTAATGTTTTAGAGTTCGCCTGGAAGTTACGCTGTGCCTGTATCAGATTGACCAACTCAGTCGACAAATCAACATTGGATTGCTCCAGTGCAGCTGAACGCAAGGTACCGTTCAAACCTGTACCCGGTGGATTCAAGATCGCATTCCCCGATGCCAAAGTTGCAATCCATTCAGTACTTCCGACCGGCTGTAAACCATCTTGGTTCTCAAAGGTCGCAAAAGCAACAACTCCTAAACGTTTATCCGTACCATTACTAAAAGATGCGATCATCTCTCCTGTCGGAGCAAAAGTCACGCCTATCAAATCACCTTTAGTATAACCATTTTGCTGTTGATTTTTTACGATAGAAGCCGATGCAAACTGGGTTGTGTTACCCAAATTCAGACTCAACTCCGTAGTTTCATCCGCAGGATCAGCATTTTTAATGACAATGCTTGGAACAACACCACTTGGAGGAAATTCTTGGCCATTAATAGACTTTAACAGACCATTAGATGGATTAAATTTGATAATAACCGGGCCAGTTTCAGTTTCATTATTTGCAAAACCAGACTCTCCAGGATCTTGAATCTTTCCCAAATCCAAAATTTGTTCGTTATTCAAGTATCCATACATCCGATAAACACCCTGAAAAGAGTTATCTCCTTGAATTGTTGAATCAAGTTCGAAGGTCAACACGGCTGTTGCAGGAGGTGTAGGAGCATTCGCTATAATTGTAGGTGTCAGAAAATCATCCGGTATATTGCCCTCATCCGCTTTAAAGCGAATGATGATATTACCAGACTCAGCAGTTACAGATTCAACAGCTGGATTACGATCGAGAATAAGCGCCTGTCGAGCGGCTATCGCCTGCGCCGCTTGCTGTGGTGTCAAATTCGGTTCAATGATAGTCGTGACACCGCCTATTTCTATATTTCCACCAGCACCCGGCGCAATCGCATAAGTTCGGATCTCATTTGCATCACGATATGGATTTCTAACATTTGCCGGTGTTTGAGGGATATCCACTCCTGCACCCGTCCTAACTAGCATAGAACCTGAATCAGTAAACTCGGAAGCCCATTCAAATCTCAATAATTCATTGGGAATTAGCACAGGATTTCCTGCTCCATCAACCACTGGCTGACCAGATGCATCCAACTGCGGAACCTGCACGGTATCAACACGGACTGAATAGATATCTATTCTTGGATCTATCTCTTGAAGCTCAATCGCCCATTGCGGTAAGGCAACAGTTGGATCAGTGCTTAAGGGTGTCGTTCCATCTAAGATAGCTTTAGTAACCTGTATGGTAGAAATATTTAAATCTGTAATATCTGTAACGTTATATGCAAAAACATTACGAACAGGACGCTGTTCGGCAAAGTTAAATTTGATGGTTTGCTCATTACCCAAACTATCAAAAGTGCGCACAGTTGTAGTGTACGTAAAGGAGCCAGGCACGTCTTTATCATAGGTTGGAATCAACTTAGATGCATCAGCCCGCGCATCTATATTAAAAGACAAGAGTATATTATCCGTCGCTTTAGGTGGACTCTCTTTTTCACTCACCGCTAAAGGCCCAACCGGTAATTGGTTGCCCTGCTCATCCAGCCCATAACCCTGCAAAAACTTTCCGCTCTGGGAAACGATAAAACCATCTTTATTCAGCTCAAAAGCGCCAGCACGCGTGTAAGTCACACTGCCACGACCGTCATCGAGCTGGAAGAAACCAGAACCGTTAATCGCCAAATCCAGGTTATTGTTGGTAAATTCAATGGTACCGGCACTAAAATCCTGAGAAATACCGGAAACCGTCACACCGGTACCCGGTGTATTACTGGAACCGGCACCGACCACTGCGGTGGAATATAAGTCTGCAAACTGAGTGCGTGAGGATTTAAAACCCGTGGTACTCACGTTGGCGATATTGTTACCGGTCACATCCAGCATCGTGGAGGCTGCTTTCAGACCGGTGATTGCAGTATTAAATGACATGGCTCTACCCTCACTTACCCAATTTGTTTCACATCTTTAAAGTCGATGGTACCGATCGCGGTATTCACCTTCATACCGATACCATTTTGACCGAGCGTGACGCTATTCACGGTAAACGGCATAAAGGTATCGACTTGCTGATATTCTGTGCCATTAAAGGCTTCTGCGACGATGCGATAGTTACCCGCGGGCACTTCATCACCGGCATTCCAAACAAAACTGCGCTCACCGGCAGGCACCTGCCCCATATTGACTCGATCCACCAGATTGCCGCCCTGATCGTAAATCGATACCCGCAGATCAGTTGTTGAGCTTTCTAAACTCACGGTACCGGGTAAACCGCCCCCCGTTTGGGTGAGCTGCGCGATATCGGTATTGATAAAGACTCTTTGCCCGACCATAGAGGAGGCTTGCAGTGCGCTTTGGCTACTCAGCAGACTGTTACTCATGGTTTCAAAGGTTTTGGCCATGGTGGTCATGGACTCCACCATGGTCATGCTGGAGATCTGCTGCATAAAATCGTTGGTGTCGGCCGGACTGGTCGGATCCTGATTTTGCAGCTGGGCAATCAGCAGTTTCATAAACATCTGATTGTCACCGGCACTATCGGAGCCCGTGGTACGCTGCTCACGATTCTGCTGGTTGATCATCTCGAAGATGTTGTTATTGCCGTTAATGGTGCTCATGGCTCTATCCTCTGCTCAACCTTAGCTCTGCCCTAAGGACAAAGTACGCTGCAGCATCTGTTTTGCGGTATTCATCACATCAGCATTGATCTGAAATGAACGTGAGGCGGAAATCATATCGGCCATCTCCTCCATCACATTGACGTTAGGGTAAAACACATAACCTTCTTCATTCGCTGCAGGATGATCGGGTTCATACGCCATGCGCAGCTGAGCATCACTCTCGACGATCTCCAGCACCTTCACGCCCTGCCCCGGTACCAGTGCGGCATCCTGCGCCAACAACTGTGAAGCCTCAGGCGCTTGCAAGGCGAACACCGGTCTGCGTGCGCGGTAAGTTTCCCCTTCACTGGAGCTGACGCTTTCAGCATTGGCCATGTTACTGGCCGTAGTGTTGAGACGGATGGTCTGAGCCGTCATGGCTGAACCTGCAATCCCGAAAACATTAGACAGAGACATGATTATTCACCCTTAATCGCTTTTTTCAGACCACTGAACTTACTATCCAAAAACTCAAAACTGGCTTGGTAACGCAAGGCGTTATCGGTAAAACGCGCCATCTCTTCCTGCACCTCAACCGTATTACCATCCACTGCCGGCTGCTGCGGAATCCGATAGAGCAGATCGGCAGCAAAATCCGGATTTACAAAAGCGGGCTGATGGCCGGATTGTGTCCGCACTAAAGAAACAGTTTCGATACCTGAGCTGGACATACGCCCCTCTAAGGCCGCCTTAAAATCCAGATCGCGGGCTTTAAAATTAGGTGTATCGGCATTGGCAATATTGTTGGAAATCACTTCGGCACGACGTGCACGCAAGGTCAAAGCCTCTGCATGTGTTCCGAGCGCCGATTTGAAATTAATTGCCATGATTTGCCTCCTAAGCCCTTTGCCTAGTTAATTAGCAAACCCTATGCCACACAATCTACTTGTTTGATTTATATGGATTATATTGGGGATTTCGAGAGCAGAGCTTGAAGAAAAGGCCGGAAGCGGCAATTCCCTTCCGGCGAAGCGGCAAAGTGCGTTAGATGGCTTGATAGATGATGCCGGGGCGGCAGTGAATCATGCGGTAAAGATCAGCCAGCCCATTTAAGGATTCGGATGCACCGAGAATAAGATAGCCTCCCGGTTTCAGCTGACGATGCATCTTACGCAAAATCTCTGTTTTGACTTCAGAGGAGAAGTAGATCAAGACGTTACGACAGAAGATAATATCGAACTGCCCAAGAATGGAATATTGACCAAGCAGGTTCAGGCTCTGAAAACGCACACGCTGACTGATTTCAGGTCGGATTTTCCAACTGCCTTCCGCACTGGAGGTGAAGAAACGTGTTAAGCGCTCTTGCGATAAGCCTCGCCCAAGAGCCAGCATTTCATATTCACCGCGACGCGCCTGCTCCAACACACTCGAGGAGATATCGGTCGCAACGATCTCCTGCCCGCTGGCAAAGCTACCCGGTTTGGATTGCCGAAACTCCTCAAGAATCATACTGATGGAATAGGGTTCCTGACCGGTTGAACAGGCCGCTGACCAGATACGCAGTTTGCCAAAACTACTGGCACTGGCCAATTCAGGCAGCAGGCGCTCTTTCAGAATCTCATAGGGATGCACATCACGAAACCAAAGAGTCTCATTTGTGGTCATGGCATCGATGACCTGCTCCTTCAGACTCAAGCCACGCGCTTGATTTAACCGCTCAATCAACTCCGACAGACTGGAAAAACCTTCCTGCTGCATAATCCGACTTAAGCGGCTTTGCACCAGATACTGTTTATGCTCCGCCAAGAGAATGCCACAGCTCTTTTCCAAAAACTGGCTGAACTGACGAAACTCGTCGGCACTGATAGAGAATCCGTTTTTCAACTCTGTCGCCCTGGGTAATTAGTGTTTTTCTAGGGATTGCATGCGCTTGACCACCACAGAGGCCAGATCATCCGCATTAAATTTGGCCAGGAAACCGTCGGCACCCACTTTTTTCACCATCGAGACGTTAAAGCCGCCACTGAGCGAAGTGTGCAAAATCACATGCATATTTTGCATACGGGTATCACTTTTAATCATAGACGTCAGGGTATAACCATCCATTTCCGGCATCTCGATATCTGAGATCAGCATCAAGAAATACTCGGTCACATCCACACCTCGATCCGCCATATCTTTCAGCAGATTCCAGGCCTGACGGCCATTTTTAGCCACGGTGACACGCAAGCCTAAACTTTCCAGACTGCGCTGCATCTGATGACGCGCGACCTGAGAGTCATCACAGATCATGATGTGATGCTGACGCGCAACCTGGCGCACATCTTCATTCGCAACTTCCGTGCTGACCTCGGTCGGCGTCGGATAGATATCGGCCAGGATCTGCTCAACATCAATAATTTCGATCAGCTTATTTTCATACTCAAAAACCGCCGTCAGATAGTTGTCTGAGCCTATCTCGGCCGGTGGCGCCATGATCTGATCCCAGTTGGTGTTCAGAATACGATCCACTTTACGCACTAAAAACGCCAGGGTGCGCTTGTTGTATTCAGCCACAATCAGAAAACAACTACGCTCTTCATCGGCAGGAACAGGGTTACGCCCGATCGCTTCGGAGAGATCTAAAACAGGAATGGTTTCACCACGAATATGTGCCATACCCTTGATGACGCTGGTTTTGCGTGGCACCTCAGTGAGCTCAGGACACTGCAAGACTTCACGCACCTTAAACACGTTAATGCCATAGCGCTGGGATGTTTCAAGACTGAAAAGCAACAGCTCAAGGCGGTTTTGGCCTACCATCTGAGTACGCAGGTTTACACTATCCAATATACCTGACATGATTCGATCTTATCCCATTTGGGTTGAACATAAGTGGCGCTAGCTTGGGTCTGCATAACGCACGTGAATACCTTTAATTTAACACTAGTTGCAGGGTTTTGGGCGTTTTTTTTATTTGCGCCCCTGAGCCAGGCAAACACCACCGCCGTCGAGATAGAACAAAGCGTCGAGCGCGCCATCTCGGAAGCCTATCTCCAGCGCCTGCCCGAAAGTCGGCTAGAGATTCAAGTCAGCCCCGTGAATCCGCAACTGCAACTCGCGCCTTGCCAAGCCCCTTTAGAGATTCAATTACCCTTTAGCACAGGCCAAAGAGTCACCGCGCGCGTCAACTGCGCCCAGCCTCAATGGAGTCTATTCGTCAGCGCACAGATACGCCAATTTCTACCCGTGGTCGTGAGCACTCGTCCCCTTGCTCGTAACAGCCGTGTACAGAGCAGCGATCTACGCTTGCTGGAACAAGACATTACGCGCTTGGGCAACGACTATTACACACAGCTCGATGATCTGGTGGGCATGCAAGTGCGCCGCCCCATCGGCAGTGATCAGGTGATCAGCCCACGTCAGCTGGAAGCCGCGCTGGCGGTTTCTCGCGGCGAGCGTGTCGCCCTCGAAGCACAGCGCGGAGGCCTGACCATTCGCACACTCGGGGTAGCCCTTGAAGATGGGCGTTTAGGGCAGCAGATTCGGGTACGCAATGAAAGCTCCGGCAATGAAGTGCATGCTATGATCATTGCGCCAGGTGTGGTGCGCGTCCCCTAAGGGATCTGAACAGCCGTTTTAGAACAGCAGGCTATAAAAAGTGAAAAAAAGATTAAAGATCTATGTCGCTTGACCGATAACCTGAGCAGACACAGATTACGAGGTATTTTAGGATGGCTATTGAATTCAACAGTCTGTCCTCAAATCAGACCGCCAATGCTAAGCCGAAAGCTACTGACTCACCCGCTTCGGGGTCAGTCGCAGGTAAGAAAGCCGCTCAAGCTTATGCATCACAGGATACCGTGCGTCTAAGTGACGCTGTGCAAGCCATGTCCAGCGTAGGGAAACAAACCCTAGCCGCTACACCTGATGTAGACGCTGACAAGGTTGCCAGCTTACGTGCCGCGATTCTAGAGGGTCGATATGAGGTTAACAGCGAGCGGCTTGCCGATAAAATGATGCGTTTTGATGCATTGTTTGACTAAGCTATTGAGATGACGCCCTGTCGCCACGAGGTTTTGTGATGTCTTCAGATCTACTCCCGACTTTTTTTACCCTGGTTCGCCAGGGTTCTGCGTTATTTGCAGAGCTCTTGGCACAACTAGAGAGCGAGCGCCAAGCCCTGGAAAGTCGCGACCTGGATCAACTGACGCAGACTACCGAGGCCAAAAAACAGCTTCTACTCAAAATTGAGCGTAATGTTTTAGAGCGTAATCAAACCTTGACCCTGCTGGGTTTTACTCCGGCACGTGAAGGGGTTGAAGCCTTAACACAACAACTTCCCCCACAACAAGCGATCGAGCTTCAGCAAGATTGGACAGAGTTAGCACTCAACCTAGAGCAGGTGCAAACCGCTAATCAACGTAACGAACAGATCCTGAGCCGCAGCAAACAAAGCATCGACCAGCTGATTAGCCTGCTGCAAGGGCAGCATAAAGCGAATGTTATCTATGATCCCCAAGGCAGCAAAGGCAACTACGAAGCTCAACGCAGCCTAGGTAAAGCCTGATCTGGCGATAGAGCACTGGATCTCTGCTTTTTTTCTCCGTAGAATCCCGCAGCTGATAGCAACTGGCACCAAATAAATAGAAGCTGGCGCTAGCAGTTCAACTCCCTATAGTTCAACCGGATAGAACGGGCCCCTCCTAAGGGCCAGATCGGGGTTCGAGTCCCTGTGGGGAGGCCAGCCCTCTTTTCAAATCCATCCAGAAACATTCAAAAAAACGCCACAACCCGCACAAATACTGGGTTTCTTACTACATACTAACCAGTATCTGCTTATCCACCCCAACGGCTCAAAGTATTGGCGTGAACGCTACAATCTGACTAAAGAGGAAAACCCGTCACAGCAACCCGCCCACAGGCTTTAGCGCTCCGGCAAACTCCAGTACACTCCTGATAACTAAATTCTCAGCGACCGGAGTCGATCCCATCAGCATGGACAAGCGCAGCCTGACCGAGACGGATATCCGCACCAAATACATCACACCGGCCATCATCCAGGCGGGTTGGAATATCCAGACACAAGTATTGGAAGAGTACACCATCGGTGCAGGCCGCATTCAGGTACGCGGGCGCTTATCCAGTCGCGGTGCACCCAGGCGAGCCGACTACGTACTGAACTACCAGCCCAATAAACCCATTGCCGTTATCGAAGCCAAAGACAACAAACACCGGCTGGGCGATGGCATGCAACAAGCGCTGGATTACGCCGAAAAGCTCGACGTCCCCTTTGCCATTAGCAGCAACGGTGACGGTTTCTTGTTTCACGACCGTTCCGGCCTACTGTTCAGCCAACCTGAAACCGAGCTGGCGCTGGATGAATTGCCCGGCCCGGACACCCTCTGGCCGCTGTTCCTGCAATGGAAAGGCATTGGCAAGGCTCAGCAATCCACCATCGAAGAACCCTATTACGACGACGGCAACGGCCGCACACCCCGTTATTACCAGATGGTTGCGGTCAACCGTGCCGTGGAAGCCGTGGCCAAAGGTCAGAATCGCATTCTGCTGGTGATGGCCACTGGCACTGGCAAAACCTACACCGCTTTCCAGATTATCTGGCGACTGTGGAAGTCAAAACAAAAGAGGCGCATTTTGTTTCTGGCCGACCGTAACATCCTGGTCGATCAGACCATGAACAACGATTTCAAACCCTTTGCCGGTGCCATGGCCAAGCTCTCACCGAATGCCGCAGGCATGGAGCGCAACGGTAAAAAAATCGAGCAACAACTGGCGGTGGAGCGCGGCAAAGATCGAGTCAACAAAGTCGACACGTCCTACGAAATCTATCTGGGCCTGTATCAGGCACTCAGCGGCACCGATGAGGCACGCAATGTTTACAAGCAATTCAGCCCGGACTTTTTCGACCTCATTGTGATCGACGAATGCCACCGTGGCAGCGCCGCTGATGATTCTGCCTGGCGCGCCATCCTGGACTACTTCAGCGCTGCCACGCATATTGGCTTGACCGCCACCCCCAAAGAAACCGACGAAGTATCCAACATTCACTACTTTGGCGAACCCGTTTACACCTACTCGCTGAAGCAGGGCATCGACGACGGTTATCTGGCACCCTACAAAGTCATCCGGGTCGATCTGGACAAAGACGTGCAAGGCTGGCGTCCCAGCAAAGGCCAGCGCGACATGCTGGGCCAGTTGATTGACGACCGCATCTATAACCAGCGTGACTTTGACCGCAACATCGTGATGATGCACCGCAGCGAGCTGGTGGCCAGCATCATCACCGAATACCTGCAAGAAACCGACCCCATGCAGAAAACCATCGTCTTCTGCGAAAACATCGACCACGCCGAGCGCATGCGCCAGCTGCTGGTCAATCTGAACCCGGAGCAGGTACGCAAAAATCGCAAATACGTGATGCGCATCACCGGTGATGAGCAAGAAGGCAAAGCGGAACTCGACCACTTCATCGACCCGGAAGAACCCTATCCGGTGATCGCTGTGACCAGCAAACTCATGACCACCGGCGTTGATGCCAAAACCTGCAAACTGGTGGTACTGGATCAACGCATCCAGTCCATGACCGAGTTCAAACAAATCATTGGCCGTGGCACCCGGATTGATGAAGACTACGGCAAAACCTGGTTCACCATTCTCGACTTCAAAAAAGCCACCGAACTTTTCGCCGACGAACAATTTGATGGCGACCCGGTGATGGTGTACTCCCCTGGCCCCGGTGAATCAGCCGTGCCGCCAGACCAGCAAGCCGAGCAGGATGAAAACGGCGACAACACCTACCCAACCGGTGATGCCAGCAGCAATCCAACCCTGCCCAACACCCAGTTGGGTGAACCCCATCCCGGCTACCACCCTGACAACACCAGCGGTGAAAACGGTGACGCACCACGTACAAAATTCATCGTGAATAACGTCACCTTCACCATCACAGGGCGACGTGTTCAATACCTGGATAGCGATGGCAAACTGATTACCGAAGAGCTCACCGACTACACCCGCAAAACCGTGCAGGAGCAGTACGCCACCCTGAAAGACTTCCTGAAACGCTGGCACGATGCTGAACGTAAACAAGTCATCATCGACGAACTGGCCAGCCAGGGCGTGATCTGGGATGACATTACCGCCGAGGTTCGCAAAAAGCTGGGTGACGAACCCGATCCGTTCGATGTCATTACCCACATAGTTTACGGCCAGCCAGCCCTGACACGTAAACAACGTGCTGCCAAAGCCAGTCGTCGCAATTACTTCGACAAATACCAGGGGCAAGCCCGCGCTGTGCTTGATGCCCTGCTGCAGAAATACGCCGACACCGGCATCGGCACCATTGAAGACACCAAAGTGCTGCAACTGCCGCCCTTTAACGAATTGGGCACCGCCATGGAACTGGTAAAAGCCTTTGGCAGCAAAGCCGGCTACCAACAAGCCCTGCGCGAACTGGAAGACAACCTGTACAACGACGAAGCCGGCTAACCCGACCCCCCTGAATTAAACACAGTGCCGCCCGCCCCCATCCATCATCGGGCGGTGCGGCCAAACGACAGAACCCAGAGAACACCATGAGCATCAGCAGCGTTATTAAATCCATCCAAGACATCATGCGTAAAGACGTCGGCGTCGACGGCGACGCCCAGCGCATCGGCCAGTTAGTGTGGATGCTGTTCCTGAAAATTTACGACGACCGCGAACAGGAATGGGAACTGCTGAACGACGACTACCAAAGCCCCATTCCCAACGGTTTGCGCTGGCGTAACTGGGCCGCCGACCCCGAAGGCATGACCGGCGACGACCTGAAAAACTTCATCGACAACATCCTGTTCCCCGGTCTGCAACAGCTGCACACCAGCGGCGATGCCCGCGCCGTGGTTATTCGTAACGTCTTTGAAGACGCCTACAACTACATGAAATCGGGCCAGCTGATTCGCCAGGTCATTAACAAAATTCAGGAAGGCATCGACTACAACAACTCCAAAGAGCGCCACGCCTTTGGCGATATGTACGAACAAATTCTGCGCGACCTGCAAAGCGCCGGTAACGCCGGCGAGTTTTATACCCCGCGCGCCGTGACCGAATTTATGGTGAACCGTGTCGACCCCAAACTGGCCGACAGCGTGATGGACCCGGCTTGTGGCACCGGTGGATTTTTAACCTGCACCATCGAACACAAACGCCGTCACTACGTACAAACCCCCGACGACGAACAGGTACTGCAACGCAGCATTCACGGCTGGGAGAAAAAACCCCTGCCACACCTGCTGGCCACCACCAACATGATTCTGCACGGCATCGACACCCCCAACCAGATTCGCCACGACAACACATTGAAACGCGCTTACCGCGACTGGGGTAAAAACGAACGGGTGGACGTGATTGTGGCCAACCCACCCTTCGGCGGCACCGAGGAAGACGGCATTGAAAACAACTTCCCGGCCGAATTCCGCACCCGCGAAACCGCCGATTTATTCATGGCGCTGTTTATCCGCCTGCTGAAAGACGGTGGCCGCGCCGCCGTGGTACTGCCCGACGGCTTTTTATTCGGCGAAGGCATGAAAACCCGCCTGAAAGAAAAACTGCTGACCGAGTGCAACCTGCACACCATCGTACGCTTACCCAACGGCGTGTTTAACCCCTACACCGGCATTAAAACCAACCTGCTGTTCTTCACCAAAGGCCAGCCAACCGAACACATCTGGTACTACGAACACCCCTACCCGGCCGGGGTAAAAAGCTACAGCAAAACCAAACCGATGAAGTTCAGCGAGTTTGAAACCGAAATTGCCTGGTGGGGCAACGAAGCCGACGGCTTTGCCGCGCGTGAAGAAACCGAACAAGCGTGGAAAGTGAGCATCGCCGATATTCAGGCGCGCAACTACAACCTAGATATTAAAAACCCCCACGTGGGCGAACAAATCAGCCACGACCCGGACGAACTGCTGGCCCAATACGCCCAACAGCAACAGGAGATACAGCAACTGCGTGACCAGCTGAAAGGCATTCTGGCGGCAGCCCTGGGCGGAGCTAACGCCAAATGACCCAGCACATTCACGAAGGCGCAGCGCGCTACCAGCCCGGCCACCATGGCAACAATTCACCAGCGCCTTCGGCCACCCAAGCGCTGGCAAACCCGCAGCAACTGCTGACCGAGCATATCGACCTGTGGACCAGCGCCGTGCGCCACAAATCCACGGCAGGCCGTGGCAGCAACCGTAAAATCGAACTAGCTGGTATTAACAAACTGCGCGAGCTGATTTTAGAACTGGCCGTGCGTGGAAAACTGGTGCCACAAAATCCGGACGACGAACCGGCTTCGGAACTGCTGAAACGCATCGAAGCGGAAAAAGCGCAGCTGGTTAAAGACGGCAAACTGAAAAAGCAGAAGCCGCTGCCGGCGGTGACGGATGAAGAAAAGCCGTTTGAACTGCCGGAGGGGTGGGAGTGGGTAAGGCTAGGTACTTTTTTTAACTCAATTATCAGTGGTGGTACACCAAGCAAGCGTAATGCTGACTACTGGAATGGGGATATACCTTGGGCGAGCGTCAAAGATTTGGGTAAATCTAAATATATCCACGCAACACAGGATTACATAACCGCCGATGCTCTAGAATCTGGAAGCAAACTTGTTGATAAGGGTGACATATTAATCTGCACCCGGATGGGTCTGGGAAAAATTGGGGTTGCCCAAGTCCCCATAGCTATCAATCAAGATTTAAAAGGGGTCAAACTGTCCTCTCAGATTGAACTTGAGTACTTTCTGAACACGTATAGCCGAATTAAAATTGAGGGAACAGGCACTACAGTTGCGGGAATTACACAAGATCAACTATTAGGTTACGTGGTAGCCCTCCCCCCACTCACCGAACAACAACGCATCGTCGCCAAAGTCGATGAACTGATGGCCCTCTGCGACCAGCTGGAACAGCAAAGCGAACACCAGCTCGACGCCCACCAGCAGCTCACCGACACCCTGCTGTCTGCTTTATTAACCCCAGCCGCAGGCGCTCTCACCGACGCCACCAGCGCTCAGGAACTCAGCGACAACTGGCAACGCCTCGCCCAACACTTCGACCTGCTGTTCTCCGGCCCCATGGGCGCCTGGGCCATCGATCGCTTAAAAGACACCATCCTCCAGCTCGCCGTCATGGGCAAACTCGTTCCACAAAACCCAGACGACGAACCGGCCTCCGAACTGCTCAAACGCATCGACGCCGAAAAAGCCCGACTGGTTAAAGAAGGCAAAATCAAAAAACAAAAACCACTGCCGCCCGTCAACGACGACGAAAAACCGTTTGAACTGCCGCAGGGGTGGGTGTGGTCTTGTATCAGTGCTATCTTTCATTTAGAAAATGGCGATAGAAGCAAAAACTATCCAAACAAAGCAGCGCTTGTAGAGAAAGGAATTCCCTTTGTAAATGCAGGCCAACTAGAGAATGGGGGTGTTTCAACGGAAGACTTGAGTTTCATCTCTGAGGAACATTTCTCAAGATTAAGCGGTGGAAAATTCTTGGATGGAGACATTTTATTCTGTCTACGGGGTTCTCTGGGTAAGAATGCTCTGGTCAAAAACTTTGGTATAGGTGCCATTGCATCCTCACTTGTCATTCTTAAAACAGCTATGAATGGCCTTCAAAATTTTGCCATGGTGTACCTAAACTCAAACTTGGCAAATATACAGATTAAAACTTATGACAACGGAACTGCACAACCAAACCTATCTGCTGCGGATTTAGGTAAATTTCTAGTTCCTCTCCCCCCACTCGCTGAACAACAGCGTATCGTCGCCAAAGTTGACGAACTCTTTGCCCTCTGCGACCAGCTGAAAGAACGCCTGCAACACGCCAGCGACACCCAGCTAAACCTCACCGACGCCATTGTCGAGCAGGCGCTAAGTTAAGGAAAACCCCATGCCGCAAATCCCAGAAAAATATGATCGCCTTCGGCTGACCGATTTATATCTAGCCGACAAGATGCTGATGGCTTTGGCATGGAAAAAAGCGCATGACTATATCCGCAACACCAACTGGTATGCCGATAACTTTGAGCTGGATAAATCGGCACTCCACCTCGCAGAGCATTGCCAAGCATGGGTTAATGACATAAGCAGTGGGAAGCTATCCTTCGAGAAGCTGAAGCTTGTGCCTGCACCCAAAACAGCACACTGGTCGTTTATCGAAAATACCTGTCCTAAAGAAGGCGACAATTATCTTGATAACCCATCTGATGGCCCATGCTACTGCCTTAAGTGGGAGCCTGAAACGCCTGATGACATAAAACTCCGCCCCCTTGCACATATAGGCATCAAAGAACAAACCATCATGACCCTTGTCATGATGTGCCTGGCAAATGATGTCGAAGCTCTGCAGGGCGATCCGTCGACCGATTATGATGAAGTGCACGAAAAGAAGGTTGTAAGTTACGGCAACCGGCTTTATTGCACATACAGTGAAGACTCTGAAGGAAATCTGACCGCTGAGCATAACTACGGCGCTACGACCATCTACAGCAAATACTTCACTGACTATCGCAAGTTCCTCCAACGCCCCTATCATTTTGCCGCCAAAACGCTCCCGGAAAAATCAGCCGATGAAGAGGTCTATCTGGTTGAGCTTGACCTCAAGCAATTCTTTGACCTGATCAACAGAAAAAAACTTGTCGAGAAGATTCGGGGGATCGTTCAGGCGGAGCAGGACACACCCATTTCTGCCAAAGGCACAGCTGAAACACTGCTCATGGCATTTAATAACTGGGACTGGTCAGAGTGTGCGAAAAAGGCATATCACCTTTGTGCGACAAACACTGTGCCAAAACCTCGCAAAGGTTTGCCACAAGGGTTGGTCGCTTCGGGATTTCTGTCCAACATTTACATGCTCGAATTTGACACTCAGATGTCGCAGTGGATCAAAAGCGGCTTACCTGAAACACCCGCAAAGAACCTCACCCTGATTGACTACTGCCGCTACGTGGACGATATGAGACTGGTCATAACAGGGCCTGCAAGGAATGCAGATAATCCTACTCCACTAAGGAATATCCGGAATGCGATCAATACATGGCTCGAACCAGAGCTTAAAAAAATTGGACTGGAACTAAATAAAGAAAAAACCAAGGTAGAGGTATACCGCGGTAAATCGAAAGGGATATCCAGCGCGCTTGAGGCTATGCAAAGTAATCTTAGTGGCCCCTTGAGCAACGAGAGTGCCGATGAGCTGCTCACTCAACTAGAATCGTTGTTGATGCTATCCGATAGCTCCAAGGTTGACCAGAATTCGGAAGAGGGTGAGTGTCGTATAAACCGGCTCGCCGCCATTGAGAAAAGTGTCTTCGATGTACGGGAAGACACGCTTAAACGTTTTGCCGCCAACAAAATCACACGGATTCTTAATGAGAAGCGTCACTTCACGTCACGTCAAACCGATGAAAGCGGTAACCCGATAGCCGGTGATTGGGACTACCTGCAAGAGCGTATAGCTCGCCGTCTGATTGCCTCATGGTCACATGACCCTGCCCTTGTTCTCCTGCTGAAGAAAGGTCTGGAGCTGTTTCCCAGCCCAAAAGTGCTTGAACCCGTTCTGGAGCAATTGAGGGATGTCAGACTCAGGAGATGTCAGACTTCAAAGAATATCGGCGAAGCCGAGCTAAAGCAGGCAGCGGTAGCAACTTATTGTCTGGCAGAAATTTTCAGGCACTCTGCAGTCACTATTCATCGTAAAGACCCTCAGGCGATACCAGCACATGCCGACGTGAATAGCTACTTTGATTTGCTGCAAAACGAAGCTGTGCACGTATTAAACGACATTGAGACGGATACTAAGCCAGGCAGTGATGAAAAAAGTAAGGTCAGCTCGCCTGCAAACAAAAACAACGATAGGCCATTCAATCTGCTCGCGGAGCAGGCCAGATTCCTGCTTCTTGTGAGACTCGATACTACCCTCGAAGAATCGTGCGGTGACATCGAACAAGACTTGATATTCAAACTGGCTAAAGGCTTCCGCAACATATCTCTTGAAAAGAGTATTACTGACGAAAGCATCGCATCTTGTATTCTACTTGCAAGCCAGCTTATTGATGACCAGAAGCCTATTCTGCGTGCTGCCAGCTGCTTATTTGATCTACACGTAGGACAAATAAGCATTCAAAATATTATTGAAAAGATAGCGACCCAGGATTCAGAATTTGTTCGTTCGTTGATACTGCACGCCAGAGCGATTAAGTATGAATGGTACGAAGCAAACAAGACTGGATTCATCAGCACACTATCCGACAGTATCTACCTGAATGTAAAACCATCAGCGAAGCCATTGAAAGATATTTCTAAACCGATGGGGATTTATCAGATCAGTAGTCGTGATGACAGCCCATTAGGCAACGAGATAATGGCACTCAAACTTTTTAGTGCATTATTGGACGCTGCAAAGGAATCGCCGATTGGTCAGGAAGATGTGATTGATCTGAGTCGTACAAAAGTAAAAAGCACTTCGGGATACAGTAATCCACCCTCCTTTTCAGTCTTCGAACAAGAATTAACAATAGAAGAATTTACCTCACAGACTTCATTATCTGTGATTTCAGAGCATCTTAAGCATACGGATGTTGAGCCTATGAAGCTGCAACGTATTGCCCTGGCAATGCGGGCCGTACTTGCTGGCTCTGCAGATCCAACCGGCTTCGGCCAATCGTTTACTCCAAGAACCGGTTACCGCGGCCTGAAATCAACCAGTTTCAAACGCCAATTTGGCATGATGACAACTCCTGAAGCCTTGGCAGGTGAAGCTGCGCAGTTTTCCACATGGCTATCGACCCTGTTAGCCAAGCTACTCCGTTGGCCCGGTATTCACGTTAATGACCAAGGCTTTGAATGGCCAAGGGAGTACACGTTTAAAAACGTCAGCGAATTAGTGAATAAGCGACTAAATGTTCTGAAAGAGAACTATTGTCAGTCTTCCGGTATGCCGGGGCTTCCTGAGCTTGTATACCCAGATTGGAACGAAAGCAAAAAGTCACTCAGGGTAGCCATGGTGCAGTCCAAGCTGCCGTTTAAGAAGGACTTCGTCACGGCGGGGACACTACTTGATAATCCTGACTACCGTTACAAACATCGTCGCCATGTAGCACGAGTAGCAGAGCTTGTCGTCAAACATATTCGAGCCCAGCAAATTGATGATTGTAAAGCAGGCGAACGAGAGCAGGATATTGATTTGATAGTCTGGCCGGAGTTGTCAGTTCACCAGGACGATATGGACATATTGGTTCAACTTTCCCGAAAAACACACGCGATTGTTTTAGCCGGACTAGGATTCATAAACCAGCCAAATGTTATGGGCCCAAACAATTGCGCCGTATGGATTGTGCCTCGCAAACACAATGGTAACCAAAATGAGATTAAACGCTTTCAAGGCAAGTTCCATATGATGGAAGGCGAGAGAGAATTAAAAATTCAATCCTGGCGCCCTTATCAACTCTTTATTGAACTCAAGCAGCCTAAGTTCAAAGACAAGCAAGGCTTCAAACTGACGAGTGCAATTTGCTTCGACGCAACCGACATAAAACTCAGCGCAGACTTACAGGATAAATCCAATGCACTTTTTATTCCGGCAATGAACACAGATGTAGGCTCTTTTGACACTATGGTAGAAGCATTGCACTACCACATGTATCAGCCTGTCGTTCTCGTTAATACTGGTGAGTTTGGTGGTTCTTACGCCATGGCTCCCTACAAGAAACGTCACAAGCGCCTGATTGCTCATTCAACGGGAAACAACCAAGTCGCCATCAATACTTTTGACATGAACATGTTTGACTTCAGAAGAGACAAAGTAGGTTCAGGTATGACCTCCGGCATTGAAACCAAAACACCGCCAGCTGGCGTACCACTAAAAGATGCCAAGTGATGACTGACATTCCAACACTTTATAAATACATGCCCTACCAGGCAGAGTTTTTCAGCAACTTCTACCTGCGCTGCACACCACGCAGCGCCCTGAACGACCCATTTGAAATGCTGCCGTCTACCGATTATTTAATCTATCACGCATGCAAACGGCAAATGCCGCAATCGGTCATCGATAACCTGCTGATGTGGTCGCATTACGCCGATGAACACCGGGGCATGGTGTTGGAGCTGGACAGGTCCCATTCATTTTTTCCGGTAAAGTCGAACATCACCGTCACTTGCGCCCGGTTCAGTATCGTCAACAGCGAATTACTGAACAGTCTCCGGAAAAAAGCGATTACGAATCGCTGCTGGATTTATTCTTCGTTAAAAGCCGCGATTGGGAATATGAACAGGAATACCGCCTTACCTGCGACCTTTGCTGTAGCGACGATATGCTGGAATGTAGGGATAAAACCACCCCAAAACTCCTGGGGGTAATACCAGCTGGGCTGATTCCATACGACCCGAACCGTATCCTGCATATGCCCACCGACGTCACTGTCTCGGTCATCTGCGGTGCCATGATGCCGCAAGAACAAAAAGACCGGGTAAAAAGCGGTGCAGACCAGCACGGCTTTATGTACTGCGAAGCGCAGATTGACCATAACGAATACCGGCTTGGTATTCAGACATTTTGATATTCACTAGGGTTATCTAAGCGACAGAAACCGTGGATCAAACTTACGGGCCCATTAAAATTACAGGAAGAACTTCTACAGGATTAACCGCTATGTCCTATTCCAGACCTTGGCTGAGTTACGAACAACAGCTTGAGCAACTCAAAGACCGCGGTATGCAGGTTTCTGATGATGCCGCGGCACTGACTTCGCTTGAGCAATTTGGATACTACCGTCTGAGCGCCTACTGGTATCCATTCAGGCACAAAGAGTTTGATGAAGCAGGGCGTCTGTCTCATATTACGGATAGCTTTATTCCTAATACCGAGCTGCGCGATGCTGTCAAATTGTACCTGTTTGATAAAAAGCTGAGATTATTGTTACTTGACGCTTTGGAACGTATTGAAATTGCGCTGCGTGTTGATATTGCACATTTACTGGGCAGGCTAGATACGTTTGCTCACACCAAGCCCGATAAATTGCACAAGTCATTCGCCAATAAAACAAAAGGCGGTGGCAAACCAACGGCTTTCAATGCGTGGACCCGAAAGCGCATTCACGTTGAAGCGCGCTCCAAAGAAGATTTTGTCGAGCATTACAAAGCGAAGCATGGCACAGACTTGCCTATTTGGGTGGCCGTCGAAACCTGGGATTTTGGAGCCTTATCGCAACTCTTTGCCATGATGAAAGTAAAACATCAGACTCAGATTGCCATGCAATATGGTGTTGCAGACTGGGAGGCATTTCAGAGCTGGTTGCGCTCCCTTAACTATCTTAGAAATATCTGTGCACACCATAGCCGACTATGGAATCGCAACATCGTAGACCAGCCCTCTCTTCCCGAATCTGGCGCATTAGAATGGCTGGATATGCTAAGAGGCCGTAATCTATCTGATGAAGAACTGATATCACGGCCGTTTCTGCTCATGGCCATTTGCCGGCATATGGTACTGCAGCTGAACTCATCAAGCCGGTGGCATTTGCGTGTAAAAGAACATCTTGAAGAATTCCCTGCCGTTGCGTCGGACTACAAAATCGGTTTCGAGGCAATGGGAGCGCCGGATGGCTGGGATGCATGGTGGTAAATTTTGGCTAGCAATAAAAAACCCCCGCGTATGACATCCTACCGAAGTAAGAGCAAAGAGGCGGGGGCCGTGTTACGCGTAACTTTAGTTTGTACCCGTGCATCTAGTCAAGTAACTATTACTCACCGTTACTCATTTTGAGTAACTAATCTACAAGTACGGGCTGTGGAATTGAGGGGTAACAGCCTGGGGGTATATTAAAAAAATAAAATCCAATAAATCTTATATATCAATATTTTACGCATTCTTTTCAGCCTCCAATGGAGGCCATGACTAACCCTCATCCCTCTTAGGCTGCAAGAAACGTACAAACTCTTCTGCGCTGACTGCCGGACTTTTTAAGTAACCTTGGAAATAATCACAGCCGAGGGAGCGCAACCATTCAAACTGCTCTTCTGTTTCCACCCCTTCCGCCAAGACTTTTAAACCAAGCGTATGCCCCATGGCAACGATGGTCGCGGCTATCTCACGATCATCCTGATTACTTTCGAGATCATCCACAAAACTCTTATCAATTTTGAGCACATCGATAGGGAAGGTTTTTAAATAGGCAAGAGAGGAGTAACCGGTGCCAAAATCATCTAGCGCCAAACTGACACCCAAAGCTTTTAACTCATCGAGAAGAGTTTCGGCCTCATCCTCCTGGCGCATTAAGGCGGATTCGGTCAATTCCAACTCCAGAAATTGAGCGGGATAACCGGTGCTCGCTAGCACCTCCTGGACCATGGCTAACACCTTGCCATGCCTAACCTGATAGGGTGACAAATTGACCGCCAAGGTCAGCGGTGCATAACCTTGCTGCTGCCAACGCAATCCTTGCTCACAGACCTGCTCTAACACCCAGTGACCTAAACGTAGAATCAAACCACTTTGCTCGGCGATAGGGATAAAGTGTGCGGGAGAAATCGCGCCTTGCTGGGGATCAAACCAACGCAACAAGGCTTCAGCACCGACCAGCTCACCTGTTTTTAGATCGATTTGTGGCTGATACACCACCTTTAACTCCTGCCGCTCAAGCGCCAGACGTAAACGTGCCTCTATTTCTAAGCGCTCACGCGAAGCGCGTGTTTGCTCATCACTGTAAAAGCAGACCTGCCCTCGTCCCGCTTCTTTAGCTTTATAGAGTGCGGTATCCGCTTGCCGCAGTAACTCCTCACCTCGGCGACCGCAATCTATATAACGACTGATCCCGACACAAGCACCGATACGAATCTCCATCCCCTCTGGCAGCAGAATTGGCGTCTGCAAAATCGCAATCAAATGTTTCGCCAAGCGCATCAAGTCTTGAGTTTCTGCCTCCAGCAACAAAGCAAACTCATCCCCACCTAAACGCGCCAAGGTCGCCGTTTCAGGTACTTCTCGCTGGAGAAGCTGTGCCACCTGACAAAGAAGTTGATCACCCGTTTCATGCCCGAAGGTGTCATTCACATCCTTGAAGCGATCTAAATCCAACATCAAAAGCGCTGTATTCGGATGAGCATGTGCCGCGATCTCATCTAAAACCTGTAGACGGTTATAGAGCCCAGTCAAACTATCGTGATGGGCAAGATAATCGAGACGCTGCTGGTTCTCCTTGCGCTGACTGATGTCACTGACCACACCTTCAACTGCTTGTATCTCACCTTGCTCATTACGCACCACCCTGGTGTGATCCTCAACCCAGATCACCTCACCCTGAGCGCAACAGATGCGGTACTCCTGGAAATACTCCTGAATCCCTTCCTGTTGCAGATAAGCCTCCACCTCCGCCGTGACGCGCTGCGCATCATCTGGATGCACAATATCGGCATAATTGAGCTGACCTGAAAGAAACTGTTCAACCTGATATCCCCAGCGCCGCACGTTTTGTGAGACATAACTGACGGGCCAAGTGTTAGAATCCAGCTCCCAGCGAAACAGCACCACCGGACTGGCCTCAATCACCCGCACCGCCGACTGCAAGGCTTTTCCCTGCTCCAAAAAGCGGATCGCAAACGCAATATCACTGGTCATCTCCAACAGCGTGGCCACGATATCCTGACTGAAAAAACAATCTTCATCCGCATACAGACTCAGAACCGCGTACACCCCTTCTTCAACCACGATAGGAAAACTGGCTGAGGACGCCACCTGCTGGTTTTGACAATAGGGACAATCTTGATTTAGGCGATCACAGATCACAGGTTGTAACTGAATGGCCGCAAGACTGACCGGATCCCGAGCCGAATCTGTTTCTATCTCAACACGCGCATAATGCTGACGAATAAACCCCTGATCTTGTCCTGCCTGGGCCACTGGATGCAGATGATTCTCCTCATCCAGACGACCGATCCAGGCAAATTTCAGCCCGCCGTAACGAATACAGATATCACAAATATCCTGAAAGAGCTTGGCTTCATGCGTGCTACGAATAATGGTTTGATTGGTTTGTGACAGGGTGTTGTAGAGATTACGCTGATGCAGCAGCTCCGCTTCGTGCGCCGCATGCCACTCCACTTCTTTGACCGCCGCTAACCAACGCTGACTTTGTCGCCAGACCAGATGGAGCGCACCACCCACCGCAACGGCGGTCGCCAGCGCCAGCAAAGCCACCCAGATGACTAACTGATAGACCGGCTGGTATATTTGAGCATAACTCTGCTCAGCCAACAGCCAGCCCTCATCACCTAAAGGCACCCAAGCACTGAGCTGCTTAGTTTCGGGCATCTCAAGATCTAACAGCAGCGGCCAGGTTTGCGTGTGCAGGAGGGATAAAGAAATAGGCAGATCGATGGCTGACAACTCACCGGTGGCATCCAAGCTCCACCAGCGCTCGTTTTGCCAGGTCACCCAGGTAAACTGTCCCTGCTGACTGGCGAGAGGCCAGAGTTCAAGATCCTGCTTCAGGGCTTGACGCTCAAGTGGCGACCACGCCAACACCTCAGATGTGCGACTAAGCTCATCTTCCCAATGCGCGCTCTTCAAAGTCACCAAGGCCGACAGCTGTTCACCCGCTTGCTGTAGCGCCAGCGGACGACTGAGCTGGATGGTTGAGACGGATAAGAGGGGCACCAAGAGCATCAAACCCATCGCAACCCAGAGAAAACTGCGCTTCATCGACTGAGATTGCTCAGCTCGGTTTTTTCTCGCCGTGACCCGCAGCACCAAATACAAAAGTGCCGAAGTGGTACAGACAAAAAAGATGCCCTTGAACATGCTCAAGGAGACCAGCGTACGACTGTCGCTGATCAGTCCACCCAAGAGATAATCCGAGGTCAAGATCCACAGCATGGCGAAAACAAAATAAGTCAACGCCACCCGTTCAGCACGCAACACTGGAGAATGCTTGGATGAATCAGACATACGCCTTCCTCCAGTGGTTAGCGCAATAGCAGCGCCAAGGAGCCTTTAGGTAAGGATTCAACCGGCTGTAATGACCAGTCCTGTAATTGCTGCAAGCGCTCACCTGCTTCGGGGCTCAAGGCCATCCGTGCGGTAAGCTGTAAAAAACGCTGTACCATTTTTAACCGATCGGCGCGCTTATCCGCATGATCTCGTGCCACTTCAAGATAAATTTGCGCCAAATTCAATAAGGCCAAGGCATTTGCAGGATTGTACTCAACCGCCATATTAAGATAACGCAAAGCCTGAGCGAACTTGCCGGCCAAATAATGTTGAGCCGCCAACCGATTCATCTTATCACTCATCGTCTGATCTTTCGGCATACCAACTGCCGCCGGCTCCTCTGCCACTGGCTCAAGGATCGGCACAGGATCTGCGGAGAGAATCAGGCCTTCACGGCGCAGATCGAGTGGCCTATCCAGCTGACGATTCAGCTGCTCAGCCTTACGCTGCATCTGCTCAGCTTCTACGCCATCCTGCAGATCCTCTGCCACCCGCGCACGCAACAGCGCACTGCGCACCTTCAACTCCGCATCCTTAGGGAAGGTGAACTCAGCATGATTCAACAACGTATCCAGATCGTTACGCAGTTCAATCTGACGCCCACTCGGGGCATCCTGCATCTCTAAACGCCGAATATTAGCCAGGCGTAGAAAAGGTTCTGGTGAGCGGTAACAGCTGCTGCGCCCGAGTTGGATCGAACGTTTGTACGCCCCCTCTGCCACCTGTAACTCCCGTGTTTGTGTCGCCACGCGGCCCAACTCTAACTGACGCGGGATGCCTAAGGGCGAACGCGCCGTCGCTTCCTGTAGCGCTTGCTGGGCAAGTTTTAACTCGCCCTTTTGTTCCCAAGCTTTAGACAAGAGATCCAAGGCGGGCACCAACAAAGGCCAGGTTTCTGTTAGAGACTGTAAAAGCTCGATCGCCTCATCCAGACGATTGAGCGCCAAGAGCGCTTCCGCCAAGACCAGGCCCGTATCCTTATCACTGGTGATCCAATAACGTGATTCGAGAATCTCAAAAGCTTCTTGAGCACGGCCCAATTGAATCAACAAACGCGCTTTAATACGTTGCGCTAAATCATAGCAAGGATCTTGAGCATTGATTTCATCACAAGCACGTAATGCGGCCAGCGCATCCTTTGCCTCTAAAGCGACATCAACCGGGCGCAACACCTGCTTACGCGCAATCAATGAATCGATGCGGTATTTCAGCTCTTCAGCACTAAAAGGTTTACTCAGGAGATAATCCGGATTGCTGTCAATCGCATGCAAGACAATCTCTTGCGAGGAATCGCTGGTCATAAAAATCCAGCCGGTGGTCGGGCGCATGTAACCCCGGTAACGCGCTTCTTCGAGCAACTGAATGCCGGTGATCTTGTCACGCGTATTGTGGCCCAGCAGAACGATGTCAAAGGGCTCATCACGCACCACATCCAGCACCCGCTCACTCAAGGTCATAGGGCGAATGTTCACGACCCCTAACTGGCGCAACATCTGTACGATGGTTGCACGCATATTGCCGCTGCTTTCCAGCAACAGGACCTGTTTGTCTGCATACGAAATTCTGCGAGGGTTCACGCTGCCCTGATTTCCTGTTCCGGCCAAGCGGGGGAGATGCGCCCTAGTATAACGAGCTTATTTCCTGGATGACCAGCACCTTAAGAAGGGGATTGTTTAAGAAGGCTCAAATCACAACCTGACTAAAGCCCGAACTGTTTATAACAAAAAAGAATATTTACTTTATACATTAGTTATATTTACTTTAGCTTAGGAAAAACTATACTCCCATGATCCGTCAGACCCGACCTTTAAGTCTCTGACGAGTCGATAAGAATGAAACCGGAGTCTCCCCCTTATGTCGAAACATACACCGGATTTGACGAATCTTCGTCGTCGCGATCTGCTTAAACTGGGTCTGGGTGCCGCAGCCGCGACCCCGCTGCTGGGCTTAGCCGGAAATGCAAGCGCAAACAGCATCTCTACCAATGCACACATCGTCATCAGCGGTGCCGGTGCCGGTGGTACGGCTATGGCCAACCGGTTATCGCGCAGCCTTAAGGGCGCGCGTATCACCGTCATTGATTCACGTGAAGAACATCATTACCAACCCGGCTGGACACTGGTCGCGTCTGGGGTTTGGAACAAAAATCAGACGATCAGCAAAACCGCTGAATGGTTGCCGGGTAGCGTGAACTGGGTACGTGCTCTGGTCACTGAATACGACCCTGAGAACAACCAGGTACGTCTGAATAATGGCGATAGCATCCAATATGACTACCTCATCGTGGCCTGCGGAGTGGAACTCCAGTATGACAAGATCGAAGGCATGGATGTGAATCTGATCGGCCAAGGCAAGGGGGTCGGTAGCGTCTACGCGAGCATCGATGCGGCGGACAAAACCAATCAAGAGATCGAGCGCTTCTTGGCAAAACGTCAAGGTACCGGCGTGTTTACCTTGGCACCTACGGCCATTAAATGTGCCGGCGCGCCCCTGAAAATGACCTTCACGACCCTTTCACGCATGGAAGATGCGGGCATTCGTGATGCGTTTGATATGCATTTCTTCACCCCAACCAATCGGGTGTTCAGCGTTGACTATTACAATGACTTTGTCAAAGCACGCTGGGAAGAGCAAGGCCTGACCCGCCACGACTTCCATACCTTGGTTGCACTGGATGCGGATCGTCGCGAAGCCACCTTCCGTTTACAGGACGGTGAAGAGGTTAAGCAGGATTACGACTTTATCCATGTTGTGCCGCACATGGCCGCCCCGAAAGCGGTACGTGAGAGCGAACTGATCTTTAAGGACGGTCCTTTTGCGGGCAACTGGATGGAAGTGGATCGTGAAACCCTCCAGCACCCTGTGTATAAAAATGTGTTTGGTATCGGTGATGTGATGGGCATGCCATTCAACAAAACCGCTGCCAGCGTCAAAAAGCAGGCGACGGTTCTTGAACCCAACCTCATTGCTCAGATTCAAGGCAAACCCTTACCTGAAAAACACAATGGTTACACCTCTTGCCCAATGATTACGGCAGTCGGTAAAGCGATGCTGGTCGAGTTTGGCTGGAATGCTGAACTTCTGCCCTCTTTCTCCTTCATTGATCCGAAAGAGGAATCCTGGGCGGTTTGGGTGATGAAAGATAAGATGCTGCAACCTGCTTACTACGCCATGCTTGAAGGCAAGATCTGAGGATAGACACTATGACACTTTCTGGAATTCTGACTGTTCTTTGGTTTGCTCTGAAGCCCTGGCTCTGGTTGATTATCCTGGCTTTAGTCGTGCTCGTGGCAGCACAACTGGCGGGACGTCGTAAAGGCTATCGCTGCCTGTCCACCCAAGGTCGCTTTGCCTGGATTTTCGGCCCAATACTTGGCTTGATCGCCTTCTTTGTTCTGCCGAGCTTTTTTAATTCGCAAATGGGCTATGTGCAGACCAGCATCGACTGGTTAGCACTGATCGGGGGCTCTTTAGCGGTCACTGTGTATGCACTGATGGTCTTGCGTCCACTCTGCCATCTGCGCAGCTGTAAACGTTGAGTTGAGCGCTGCAAGTTAAACCGCTGAATAGACTCAAAAGGCGCCCGGATCCTCGGGCGCCTTTTTTAGTTCTTTGGCTTTTTTTGATGCTTCAGCCGACCTAATCTAGGATTTTATCCCTCTTCACGACCTTTGCCACGAACGGCAGGTGGCTGCTCCGAATAATACTGGGGCTGATAGAGTTTGACGGCAGGGGAATTTTGCGCCCAGGTGTGGCAGGTATTAATCACCCCCTGCGAGCCGACATCCATATTATCCACTCCCTCATTCGGCCACAGCGCCTGAAAGGCGGTAGTCGCTAAAGGGCGCAGCAGATCATTCAGATGCGTACAACCTTGAATGGATCCTGTCAGCTCTGCCGCTTGGCGCAACCAGCCGGGCCCGATTCGTGTCCCTTCCAACAGCCGATAACGCTCAGCAATGCGCGGACACATTTTAAAGGGTGTGGAATCCATCACCGCTTCCACCGCATGAATCTTCATCTCTCGATCGATGGTCAAACGCATACTGATGTCATGGAAAGTTTCTCCGGCGGCGACAAAGCCTCCACGCTCAGGATTATTCACTGGATCGGTTTTGACATCCGTCATGCGTGCTTCGATATCCCACAGACCATCTTCGCGTTGAAAGGCATGGGAAAGTGTTTGACGGGTATGCAGGGTACGCCGACGTACCGGTTTTGACAGAGGCATCCTTGGCTCCTTAACGGTTGAGTAGATGATCAATACGACCTAAATAGGGACGCAAAGCATCTCGATCTGAAACAGGGACTTGCGAAAAGGCTTGGACGATCTGCATCGCCTGCTCAACCTGCAAACGCATCTCCGGCGGCAACATCGCTAACATTTGCGGATTCACACCCTGAAATTCAGATGCCATCGCAAATAACTGCGGGCTTTCCTGTTCCGCTTTTAACGCACCATACGCGAGGATAATCTGGTCACCAACCTCCGCCCAGCGCTCGGCGCTGGTAAAGCCGACCGCCGTGACGATGCCGGTCAGCTCAGCGTACTCCAGCGCGGCTTCTGTCTGCAAAAGCGCAACACCACGCTGATGCGGATTAAAGGCTTCACCTGCTTGGGGCACCACTTCCTGCAACCAGGCGTGATTGCGCCCTTCTTCCTCCATGCGCTGCCCCATCGCTTCGACCTTAGGCAGACTTTTAATATAGGCTTCGATGGCAACGGCGGACAGCCCCTCTTGTGCCCAAGCCGCTAGGGAGGTGAATCCCAAGATCAGACTTAAGACCAGCGAGCGCCCTAAACTTGAGGGTGTAAACATAGGTAATATTCCTTAGTACCAAGACTAAAGGCGCAATTCTAACAGTGTTTGCCGTTCGATCCACTCCAATACCGCATCTATTCTTGCCAGAGAGCGCCGCGCTGGATCACACACCCACCAGACCTCTCGTTTTGGACAGGCCTCTGACGTCTCGATCACAGACAGCTCTGGATAGAGTTTCAACATCCAAGTCGGCAACAATCCCCGCCCCACACCGGCTAACAACATTTGTAACCACGAGGATTCATCATTCACCGTCAAGAGCGCTGACTGGCCCGACATCTGTCGCGCTAACCATTTCGCTTCGGGCCGCTGAGCTAAGTCTCCGTTCAAACCTATCCAGGGCAAAGTGCTTGGCTCACAATCACGCCGCGCACAGGCTTGATATTGCATAAATCCAAGTGAGCGTGTCAGCAACCCCTCTTGCGTCGGGCGCGCCAGACGCAAGGCCAGATCGGCCTCACGACGCTGTAAGTTGAGGTTTTCGCGGCTGGATATAAAATTCACCTGCAACTCGGGATAGCGCGTGCGCAATTCCGGTAAAGCGGGAATTAATAAGTGATTGGCCAGCATCGGCGGGGCCGTAATCGTCACACAACCGCAAAGCCCCTGAGTTTCCTGATCCGCCCAATCGGCGGCACGGGTTAAGGCCAACTCAGCACTTTCCAACAAAGGCAATAAGGCCGTCACCGCATCACTTAACTGTAACCGCCCCTCTACTCGTTGCAGGAGAGCCATCCCCAACGCAGCCTCTAAACGTGTCACCGCACGACTAATCGTAGTATCGCTCACCTGTAGATGCCGTGCAGCAGCGGCTAAACTCCCGGCACGTACCAGCGCCATCAGATAGCGCAGATCATTCCAATTGAGTTCTCTGCTTTCTTGCGGTTGTGATCTGCTTTTTTGCGTCTGTGCGTTCATCTGACTTGCCTTTATTCTGAGTGTTCTTCTGCCCCTAACGCTTTTAAGGTGTATTTCATGACTCAAACAAAAACTCTATCTGACTACCTAGGTCTGCATCAGGACAGCGTGACACTGGCGAATGCCAATCTGGTGATCGTGGATGTACAAAATGAATACTTCAGCGGCGAACTGGCTCTACCTGAGGCCCAAACCTCCTTAGTGGTGATTCAGGATCTGCTACAACGCGCCCGTCAAGCTGGTACGCCGGTCTTTCACGTGCGTCACCTCGGATTAGACGGCAGCATCTTTGATCCGCAAGGACCGAGATCGGCGATTGTCGATGCGCTCACCCCTCTGTCCAATGAACCGGTTTTCAGCAAACAGCTGCCCAACAGCTTTACGGCTGAAGGTTTTGCTGAAGCCCTGAAAGCCAGCGGACGGCCGTATCTAATCGTAGTGGGTTACATGACGCACATGTGTATTAGCGCCACGGTGCGTTCTGCTCTGGATCATGGTTTTCTCTCCGTGGTGCCTGCCGATGCCACGGACACACGTGATCTACCCGATCCCTTGAGTGGTGAAGTCCTACCCGCCAAAGAGATCAAACGCCAGGCACTAACCGCTCTGCATGACCTCTACGCACGTGTCATCCCATCCGCTTCCAGCCTCTAATCACTCTGCCCTGTCTCTGCATCACTCGACCATAGTGCAAGTGATGCAGAGGCTCCGTACTTTAGTCGTAACTTTTCTCTGACATCCTGTATGATCTTCTTTGTGCGATAATCCTTTTGGGTAAGGCACACGTGCCTTTGCACCCAGCCAAGCATTTACAGACAAGAGATCAAAGCTGACGATGATTCTGACCCTATTTTTTGCCGCAGCGACGCTGGTCATCAGCATTCTGCTCAGCCCACTTTCCAATCGTATTGGGATGCCCGTCCTGCTGCTTTTTTTAGGTATCGGTATGCTAGTGGGTCAGAACAGCTATATTCCTTTACTCCCAACCGACACTGAAACCACCTTTCTGATCGGCCACCTCGCACTGGCCATCATCCTGCTGGATGGCGGCATGCGTACCCGCGCAGAAACCTTCCGCGTTGGCCTCAAACCGGCCATCACCCTCGCCACGATAGGTGTAGTAATCACTGCAGGAATCACCGGTCTAGCTGCGGTTTGGATTTTTGATTTACCTCTGCTGTACGGCCTCTTGATCGGCACCATCATCTCCTCAACGGATGCTGCAGCCGTTTTTGCACTCTTGCAAAACCATGGTTTACGCCTGAATCAACGCGTCAGCGCAACCCTGGAAATTGAATCCGGTAGCAATGATCCGATGGCCATCTTCTTAACCATCGTCTTACTGGAGCTGATCACACGCGACACCCCACCTCAGCTCTGGGATGCGCTTTGGTTGCTGATCAAACAAATTAGTCTTGGTGCGCTTGGGGGGCTGCTCGGGGGTTGGCTGCTTGCCAAACTGATTCAACGTGTGCACCTGCTGGCCGCTTTTTATCCACTCCTGGTGACAGCGGCAGGACTCACCGTTTTTGCGGGCACCTATCTGCTCGACGGCAGTGGTTTTCTGGCCATCTACCTGATGGGAGTCCTTGTCGGTAACCGTTGCCAGAAAAAGCTCAGCGACATCCTGCAAGTCCATGATGGCCTGGCCTGGCTCGCTCAGCTTTGCCTCTTCTTGATTCTCGGTTTAATGCTGGCACCCGAAGAGAAAATGGCCTATATCGGTGAAGGTTTGATGCTGGCTCTGGTGTTGATTCTGGTAGCACGACCTTTATCCGTCTTTCTGACACTTTGGCCCTTCGGCTTTCGTTGGCGTGAGCAACTCTTTATCGCCTGGGTCGGTTTACGCGGCGCGGTCCCCATCGTCCTAGCCATCTTCCCTCTGATGGCAGGCATTGATCAGGCACATCTTTTTCCAACAGTGGCGTTTATCGTTGTGGTCTTATCTTTGATAGTGCAAGGGGGCACTCTGGCACGCATGGCGCGTTGGCTCAAACTAGAGCTGCCCGCCGAGGCCAAACCTTTGCAGGAAATACCACTGGAGTGGGGTGGCGAGAAAGCGCATCAGCTGATGATTTTTGAGCTGGATGGCGAGCACTGGACGCCCCCCCGTACGCTGGAAGGCATCCGCCTCCCCCCCGACATTGTGATCAGTGCTCTGTTAAGAGACCATCAGCTCCTGCCTTATCATGCTCAAACTCAACTGCAACCTCAGGATCGCCTGGCGGTGATTGGCCCCATCGAGACACAAGCGCCCCTCGCAAAACTCTTCAGCTCGGCCGAGTCGATCCCGGCGCTCAAAGAAACCACCTTCTTTGGTCTTTTTGAACTGAATGCCAATATCACCCTCGCCGATTTGCAACAAGGTTTTGGTATACCAATTGAAGGGGAAGCACAGATATCCCTAGGCGATTACTTGGCACAAAATCTCCCCAACCATCCTGTCGTCGGTGATCGTGTGAAAGTAGGGCCGGTTACCCTGGTAGTCAAAGCTATCGAAGGAGATACCATCTTGCGTGTGGGTTTAAAACTTGCGAAAGCGGATAAGAATTGAGGAAGACTATGGATCACATCCTGCGCCAACTGATACTGGTTCGTCACGCTAAATCCAGTTGGAAAGACCCTGATTTGGCGGACTTCGACCGCCCGTTAAATCGCCGCGGACGCCAGAACCTGCCCGCCATGTGCGAGCGCGTACTACAGGCAGGCTTATTCCCGGATCAATTGATTTACAGCCCGGCTCGACGCACCCTACTCACCGCTCAGGCTCTCATCGGCGTACTGGATCTCCAGCCCACTCAGTCTCGCGCCGAGAAGAGCCTTTATGAATGCAGTGGCCAGCATCTGTTGCAGTTTCTCTCTGAGCAGCCAGACTCCAGCCATTCTCTGATGCTTGTCGGCCACAACCCAGGTCTCCAAGAGTTGGCCGAAATTCTATTAAAAGAGCGCTTAGAGGCCTTTCCGACTTCAGCCGTTCTCGCCCTCCAGTTGCCTCTGAATCATTGGGCTGAAATCAGTTCTGCTTCTGCTTCCATACAGCTTTTTGATTATCCGAAACTCCACCCTTAGCGTATGCTGCCTCTCCTCTGGATATGCCACCGAGGAGCGGCACCTTGAACCTCTATCTCGACACTCTGGCCTTCACTGCCAACATTGTCACCCCAATTTTTTTTATTGTCTTTTTGGGTTATCTACTCAAACGTCTAGGATTAATCGATCAAAATTTCGTGAATGTGAGCTCCAAGCTGGTATTCACCATCACCCTACCGGCACTGGTGTTCATGTCGATTGCCCAGATGGATTTTCATGCCGTCTTTAATCCAGGGCAGCTAATCTATGTGGTGATCGGCACTCTGGTGATTTATCTACTGATTTGGGTATTGGCTGCGCGCTGGATCAAAGCCGCCGAAGATTTAGGCGTGTTTATTCAAGGTGCTTTTCGGAGCAACTATGGCATTATTGGTTTAGCCGTCAGTTTTAACCTCTACGGTCAATCCGGTCTTGCTCAGGCATCCTTGTTACTGGCCTTGGTGATCCCTCTCTATAACACGCTCGCGATCATCTGTTTAACACTACCGATGCGCAGCCAGCAAGCGGTCAGCCTGGGTTCAACGCTGTTGGAGATTTTCAAAAACCCTTTAATTTTATCCGTCCTCCTAGCCCTACCCCTGTCTTATCTCAGCATTCCTTTACCCGAAGTTGTTTCAACGACTGGCCGCTATTTTGCCAACCTCACCCTGCCTTTAGCCCTCCTCGCGATTGGCGGCACATTGAATCTGAAAAGCTTACAGGACACCTCCGGACAGGCTTTCTGGGCGACCAGCACAAAACTGGTGTTTATGCCGGTGCTCCTAACGCTAGGTGCTTGGTTGAGTGGTTTTAGAGGACAAGAATTGACGGTGATGATGGTGCTATTTGCTTGCCCCACGGCGGCAGCGAGTTTTGTGATGGCCAAGTCGATGGGAGGGAATGCCGCGCTTGCCGCCAACATCGTCCTGACCACTACACTCGGCTCTGTCCTCACCCTCAGTTCCGGGATCTATCTAATGCGCCTTTTAGACATCGTTTAATCCACCCGAGTACTCAGTCTCAGCCAGTTTGCCTTGCTGGCGCTGAAGGCAAACCGGGCAAGCCGGATCTTGACGTAGCGTCATTTCCCGCCAACGTAGACTCGCCCCTTCCAGGAGAAGTAAGCGTCCAGCCAAGCTCTCGCCAATACCGGCTAGAAGCTTCACCGCTTCCAAGGCTTGCACGGTTCCTATCACGCCCACCAGAGGCGCTAGGACTCCCGACTCAGAACAGGTCATCGCTTGATCATCGCCTTCTGGATATAAGCATTGATAACAGGGTGTATGCGCCTGACGGAAATCGTAAACACTGACCTGGCCATTCAAACCAATGGCGGCACCCGACACCCAAGGTACTTGCGCTTGGGCACAGGCTCGATTCAGCGCAAAGCGGATGGCAAAGTTATCGGTACAATCCACCACCAGATCCAGATTCTGCAACAGCTGCTGCAGACGCGCTTCATCCAAACGCTCACGCAGCGGATGTAAAGTCACTCCTGGGTTTAACGCCTGCAGACTCTGCATCGCAGAATCCACCTTGCTTTCCCCGATACGCTGCGCTGTGTGTAGAATTTGCCGCTGCAAATTACTTAAATCCACAACATCATCATCGGCTAACCAGAGCTGGCCGACACCTGCGGCCGCGAGATAAAGTGCAACGGGGCTCCCCAGACCACCCAAGCCCAAAATCAGCACGCGGCTGGCCAGCAAGCGTTCCTGACCTTCCACATCCATTTCGGGCAAAAGGAGGTGACGACTGTAACGCAATAACTCTTCATCCCGCATAAAGCCCTCCACTGATACGCTCTCGACCCGCCCAGTCTTGCGCACTAAAGACTTCCTGATAACCCAAAGCCAACAAAAGTGTTCGCACTTGAGCAGCCTGCTGCCAGCCATGCTCAAGCAGCAACCGTCCTCCGGGTCGTAAATACTCAGGTGCTTGCTCAGCCAGTTCACGAATATCCGCCAATCCCTGTTCCGGTGCCACAAGTGCCGACAGAGGTTCAAAACGTACATCCCCCTGCTGTAAATGCGGATCTTCGGCATCTATATAGGGGGGATTACTCAAAATCAGATCAAACTTTCCTGTTAAGGCCTGACACCAGGAGCCCAAGCAAAATTCGATCTGCTGCGTGAGCTGCAAACGTTCGGCATTACGCTGCGCCAGCGCCAAGGCTTCGGGAATTCGATCGCTGGCGCACAAGGACCAGCTCGGGCGCTCGCTGGCAAGCGCTAAGGCAATCGCGCCCGTACCTGTCCCCAAATCCGCAACACGATAGGGGCGCGCATCATAATGCGCCAATACCCACTCAACCAGTGTTTCTGTATCGGGACGCGGGATCAGAGTGGCCGACGAGACTTCCAAGTCCAGCGTCCAGAAGGAGGCTTTACCTAACAGGTAAGCGATGGGCTCTCCCGCTTGCCGCCTGCACAAAAGCTGTTGATAGGCCTGAATCTGGGCCGGCGTTAACACCCGTTCTGGCCAGGTAAAGAGATAACTGCGTTCTTGCTCTAACACCGCACTGAGCAAGAGCTCCGCATCTAAACGTGGAGATTCCGAGGTTTCCAGCGTTGCACTCAGCGCTAAGGCTTCCGCAAGCGTCATGCGTCACTCTCATCACTCAGCGCACCCAGTTGTTCAGCCTGATACTCCTGTCGCAGAGGCAGAATGACCGCATCCAAATCCCCTTGCATCACCTCGGTGAGTTTATACAGGGTGAGGTTGATACGATGATCTGTCACGCGGCCTTGGGGAAAATTATAGGTGCGAATACGCTCAGAACGATCACCGCTGCCCACCAAGGATTTACGGGTACTGGCTTGAGCCGACTGAATCCGCTCCTGCTCAGCTTGCTGTAAACGTGAAACCAGTAGCGCCATCGCTTTCGCCCGGTTCTTATGCTGGGAGCGCTCCTCCTGACACTCCACCACCAATCCACTAGGCAGGTGAGTGATCCGTATTGCCGAATCTGTTTTATTGACGTGCTGCCCACCAGCACCCGAGGCGCGATAGGTATCAATACGCAGATCCGCTTTATTGATGGCCACCTCAGCACTTTCATCTAACTCAGGCAGGATCGCCACCGTACAGGCAGAGGTGTGAATACGCCCTTGCGACTCAGTTTCTGGAACCCGCTGAACCCGGTGAGCGCCCGATTCAAATTTCAGATGCGCATAGACTTCATCACCGGCAATGCGTGAAATGATCTCTTTAAAGCCACCATGCTCACCCTCATTGGCACTGATCACCTCAACACGCCAACCTTTCAGTTCTGCATAACGGGAGTACATACGGAAAAGATCACCGGCAAAAATCGCCGCTTCATCTCCACCGGTTCCCGCTCGCACCTCTAGAAAGACGTTGCGTCGATCATTCGGATCCTTGGGTAAAAGCAAGAGTTGCAAGGAGGCTTGTAAACGTGCGATCTCTGCCTCGGCCGCAACCATCTCCTCTTGTGCCAAATCGCGCATTTCGGCATCCGCATCCGCGCTTAACAACTGAGCCGCTTGCCAATCTTCCTCGGCTTGTTGATAAGCATGAAACTCCTGCACCAGAGGTTCCAATTCCGCATACTCAACAGAGTAAGCACGAAAGCGATTCTGATCCGCAATGACTTCAGCTTCACTCAGCAGAGCAGCCAATTCAGCAAAGCGGTCAGAAAGGTGTTCTAAGCGATCACGCAAACGGGTTTTCATTGTTTTGAATGTCCTATCAGCCTGAATTGCTGACGTCTTGATCCGGTAATTGAAACAGCTCGATCACAAGGCGATTGAGGTCTTTACGCCCGGCTGCGGACGCTTCACGCAGCTGGACCGTCGGAGAGTGAAGCAGTTTGTTGGTGAGACCACGCGCTAAAATCGACATCACCTCTTCAGCCGGCTTACCGCTTTGTAGTTGCCGCAAGGCCTTCTCCAGCATCTCGTCACAGATCACCTGCCCCTGCTGACGCAAGGCCGTGAGCGTGTCCACAGCATCCAGCTCCCGTAGCTGGCGCATAAACTCATGCGTCCCCGCTTCGATGAGCGTCTCAGCTTCTTGAGCTGCCGTTTCACGACCACGCTGATTTTCTTCGATCACATCCTTAAGATCATCCACGGTGTAGAGATAGACATCATCCAGCTCTCCCACCTGAGCTTCAATATCACGAGGAACGGCGATATCAACCATAAACATAGGTTGATGACGGCGTTTTTTTAACGCGCTTTCCACCGCGCCTTTACCCAGAATGGGGAGTTGACTGGCGGTGGATGAGATGACGATATCAATCTTCGGCAAGACCTCTGGGATATCACCCAGAGCAATCGCACGACCGGAAAACTCCTGTGCCAACTCCAAAGCACGCCCGAGTGTACGATTGGCCACCGTCATCTCACGCACGCCAGCACGGTGCAGATGGCGTGCCACCAATTCGATGGTCTCACCGGCGCCAATCAACAAGGCGCGGCTCTGGCGTAGATCAGCAAAGATATGCTGCGCCATACTCACCGCCGCGTAGGCCACAGACACCGGATTTTGGCCAATGGCGGTATGGGTACGGACCTTTTTGGCCACATTAAAAGTGTGGCGAAACCAGCGCCCCAACTCTGCGCCTAAAACACCGGCCTCTTGCGACAGGCTATAGGCTGACTTGAGCTGCCCTAATATCTGTGGCTCCCCTAACACCAGAGAGTCCAGACCGCAGGCCACCCGCATCATGTGACGCACGGCAGCCTCCTCTTCGTACAAGTAGCTGCACGGGGCGAGAAGGTGAGGATCGAGCTGATGGTACTGCCCTAACCATTGCAGCAATTGCTCTTTATCTTCACTGTTAGCAGAACAATAAAGCTCAGTACGATTACAGGTAGAAAGAATGGCAATTTCTTGCAAATCCGCATAGATCTGCGCTTGCCGCATGGCGTCCGCCAGCTTTTCCGGTGCAAAAGCCACGCGTTCGCGCACCTCAACCGGAGCGGTTTTATGATTGATACCTAACGCCAGCAATGCCATAGAAACGTTACACTACGCCGTCTAACTGAAATAAGCGGCTAATCATACACCTTTCAACTGCGCGGATTAAGTCATCCATCTGGACAGGTACCTCGTAGAGTGAGGGATAATCGACAAAAGCCTGAGAGTTACTCTATAGTGGCACTATAATCCGGCGTATAGGATCCTCCCTACTGATGAATAAGTTTGTCGCCCTGGCGATCAGCTGCGGCCTTTTCCTAACGGGCTGTGCCACCGCCCCACAAACGATGAATTCCCCACCTGAGTGGACACTCAGCGAACACCCCTTACCTGCGATTGAATACCTGCCCGGACAACTGAATCGGGAATCCCTATTTGATCTATTAAGCGCTGAGATTGCAGGGCATCGTGGCTTATTTGATGAGGCTTTGGAAAAATATCTCTTCCAAGCCAGCCTTACGCGTGATGTCGCGGTGGCAGAACGTGCAACCCGCATTGCCCAATTCATGCGTGACAGTTCCGCTGTGTTAGAAGCAGCGCAGATCTGGTCTCTAGCCGACCCGCAAGCCGCTGAACCTCGACGCTTAGTCGCCAGCATTCTTTTGCATCAGCAACGTTTTAGTGAAGCACTTCCGCTTTTACGCGATCTGTTAATGGACGAAGAAGGTGAGGCCGATGCTCTGTTGTTGATCAGCAGCCAAAGCGAGGCCCTCTCTGTAGAGGTGGCATCACAATATCTGACTCTGCTGAATGAAATCAGCGCAGTGCAGCCTGAGCGCTTGGATCTCTTTTTAGCCCGAGGCTTGTTGTATCTGCGTCTGAACGAACCCGAACTGGCACTGCAGATGTTTGATCTAGGCCTGCGGCAGCAGCCCTACCAGCCCCAGCTGGTTTTGCAAAAATCCGACATTCTGTTACAACTTGGCCGCAATAACGAAGCTCTCGATCTGCTCAGTCGCGCCGTTGCGCGCCACCCAGAGCAACAGCCTCTACAGATTCAGTATGCACGCACCCTGCTTGAGCTGGGCGAATACTCACGTGCCGAACGCAGCATTCAACAACTGCTGCAACGTGCTGCCCATGAACCACAACTGCAGCTCTATTTTGCCCTGCTCCTGCTCGATCATCAGCGCTTAGATACCAGCCGAGAATGGTTACAACGCCTACAGCGCCAAATGCCTGAGAACCGTGACCTCGAATTTTATCTTGGCCATATCGCACAACTGCAAGGGCAGAGAGAAATTGCCATTGGGCACTATCAGGCGGTTGACCAAGGTGCCACCTTCCTGCAGGCACAAGCACGCTTATTAGAGCTCTTTAACCAAGCCGAACATCGCGAACAAGTTGAAAGCCTGATGCGTCAGGCCAGTTTACGCCAGCCTGAGCAGAGCGTTGAGTTGACCCTGATGCTGGCAGAGTGGTTACGCAAACAAAACCTGAAGAAAGAGACACAAGCCGTTCTCAGCGAAGCATTAAAAACGCGTCCCAACAACACCCGTTTACTCTACGCACGCGCACTCAGCTACGAACCCGAGCAGCCCGAGCGCATGCTGCGTGATCTGCGCCGTGCTATTGCTCTCGAACCCGACAGTGCGCTCTTGCAAAACGCCCTTGGCTATACCCTGACTGTCTACACTCAGGACTATGAAGAGGCACATGCCTTAATCAGCCGTGCCCTAGAACAAGAACCCGAGGACCCCGCGATTCTCGACTCTATGGGTTGGGTACTTTTCAAGATGGGGCGCGCTGAAAAAGCGCTGTTTTTCTTAGAACGCGCCTATGCACTCTACCCAGATCCAGAAGTCTCTGCGCATCTGATTGAGGTGCTCTATAGTCTTGGACGTAAAGAAGATGCTTTAAGCTTACTCACACAAGAATTGGCCGAGCATCCGGAAGATCGTCATCTGCTCGATATGGTTCAACGCTTACACCGAGGTCAGCCCTAATGCTGCGTTTTTTGCTCCTCGTCGGATTCATGCTCCTGCTGGCAGGTTGTAGCAGCCTGCGCACAGAAGCCCCTCTTCCGGAAAATCAGGATCAACGCCAAGCACGGCTCCTCAAAGATTGGCAGCTAGAAGGACGCATTAATATCCGCCAAGCCGACAAATCAGAATCGGCCAGCATTCAGTGGCAACAAAAGGACACGGCCTATCTGATCAATCTAACCGCAGGCCCGTTTAACCAAGGTGTAGCGCGCTTAGAAGGACGCCCTGGACAGGTCGAAATGACGGTTGCCGGGGAAGACGATCGTTATGTCGCACGCTCTCCCGAAGCCTTAATGCAGGGAGTGCTCGGCTGGAGCCTACCGGTCAGTCATGCCAACTGGTGGATACGTGGTGTTCCCGACCCCTTTTTCCCCTTCCAAGAAGTGGTGATGGATCAAGGTTATGCGTTTCATCAAGCCGGTTGGCAAATCCAGATACAGCGTTATCAACAAACCGAGCAAGGTTTGATTTTACCAGGACGTTTACGTATGCAGCGCGAGAGTTTACAGGTCACGCTGGCGATACACCGTTGGCGGCTGCCGTAACCCCTGACAAGGTGTGCAGGCAGCAGGCCTCTAAACCGCACTCAACCGGAGCCTAAAGGCAGTATCAGGGTTGATTTCCGATCAATTTTTGTGGAGAATACGCGCCTTCCTAACCAGGCAGTTCTCTGCTTAACAGGAGATTACTGGGGTATCGCCAAGTTGGTAAGGCACTGGATTCTGATTCCAGCATCCGGAGGTTCGAGTCCTCCTACCCCAGCCATTGAATATGACTGAGATCCTCTCTGCTCCCTCAATCCATACTGAAACGATCGAAAAGGTAAAGCGCATGTCCAGCATGATGATCTTCACCGGCAATGCCAACCCTGAACTGGCAAAAAAGGTGGTAGAACGCCTCGACATCCCTATGGGAAAAGCCTCTGTCGGTCGTTTCAGCGACGGTGAAGTCAGCGTCGAAATTCAAGAAAACGTTCGTGGTAAAGACGTTTTTATCATCCAATCGACCTGTGCCCCCACCAATGATAACCTGATGGAACTGATCGTGTTTGTGGATGCGATACGTCGTGCCTCTGCAACGCGCATCACCGCTGTTGTTCCCTATTTTGGTTATGCTCGCCAGGATCGTCGTCCACGCTCAACACGTGTTCCGATCAGCGCTAAAGTGGTTGCGACCATGATGACCAGCGCCGGCGTCGATCGTGTACTAACCGTAGATTTACATGCCGATCAGATCCAGGGTTTCTTTGACATTCCGGTTGATAACGTTTACGGCTCTCCGGTTCTGCTCGACGATATTATGGATCAGCACTACGACAACATCATGGTGGTTTCACCCGATGTCGGTGGTGTAGTCCGTGCGCGTGCGGTGGCTAAACAGCTGGATTGTGATCTGGCGATCATCGACAAACGCCGCGAGCGTGCAAATGAATCTCAAGTGATGAACATCATCGGGGATGTCGCGGGACGTACCTGCATCCTGGTCGATGACATGTGCGATACTGCTGGCACGCTCTGCAAAGCCGCACGCGCTCTAAAAGAGAAAGGCGCCGCGCGCGTTGTTTCTTATGTCACACACGCTGTACTTTCTGGCCCAGCCATCAGCAACATCAGCAACTCTGAACTGGATGAGCTGGTCGTGACTGACACGATTCCGCTGTCGCCTGAAGCAATGAAGTGTGCAAAAATTCGCCAGTTAACGCTGGCACCTATGTTGGCAGAGGCGGTACGCCGCGTTTGCAACGAAGAATCCATCAGCGCCATGTTCCGTTAAGGAAACAGGCCTGATTCTGCCCAGCCGGGCATCACAACAAAACTGCAAATACCTGGTCGCGGGATTTGCAGTTTTTAATTTATAAGGGAAAAACCCATGTCTAAGTTTGTTGTTCATGCTGTTAGCCGTGAAGATCAGGGGAAAGGTGCGAGCCGCCGCCTGCGTCATCAGGGCCTGGTTCCAGGTATCATCTACGGTACTGAAGCACCTAAAGCCATCTCTGTCATCGGTAAAGATCTGTACCGCATGCTGCTGGAAGACGGCTTCTATTCGTCTATCCTGAGCATCGACCTGGAAGGCACTCTGACTCCTGTTATCATCAAGGATCTGCAGCGTCACCCAGCGAAGCCTGTGGTTCTGCACGCTGACTTCCAGCGCATCGATGAGAGCAAAAAGATCAAGATTCAGGTACCTCTGAACTTCATCAACTTCGAAAAATCTGCTGCATCTAAAGCTGCTGCGAAGTTTGCTGCTGAAGCCTCAACCGCTGAAGTCCTGTGTCTGCCAAAAGATCTGCCTGAAATGCTGAATGTTGATCTGTCGAAGATCGAACTCGGCCAGATCGCTCACTTGTCAGACATCGTTCTGCCAGAAGGCGTTGAAATCGTTGCACTGCGTCGTGGTGAAGATCACGATCAGGGTATCGGTTACTGCTACGCTCCACGCGGTGCTAAGAAGTAAGTTTCACGAACTTCTTAAACCGGCATGAACGATCGGATTCAGCTCATTGTTGGCCTCGGCAACCCCGGCAGCCAATATGCCCACACCCGACACAATGCCGGTGAAGATCTGGTGGCGCAGCTTGCTGCCCACCAGCATCTCTCCTTAAAGGCCGATCCTCGCTTTCACGGCCTCTATGGCAAAACCCTGATCGAAGGGCAAGCCATACATCTTCTTATTCCCAGCACCTTTATGAATTTAAGCGGCAAAGCCGTTGCGGCACTGGCCGGTTTTTATAAGATCCCGCCAGAAGCCATTCTTGTGGTGCATGATGAACTCGACCTACCTCCAGGCTGCGCGCGCTTCAAACAAGGCGGCGGACATGGGGGGCACAACGGTTTACGCGACATCATCAGCCGACTGGGTAATTCGCGCAATTTTTACCGCTTACGCCTCGGCATCGGCCACCCCGGCCATGCTAGCCAAGTCGCCGGTTTTGTTTTAACACGCGCCCCAGAGACTGAACGCCTGAAAACTCAAGCGGCAAGTGATGAAGCCCTCAGATATCTGCCACTCGCCCTCAGCGGCCACTGGCAAAGAGCAATGAATCAACTACACAGCTTTAACGGCTGAATAATCAACAGGATAGGATCATGGGTTTTAAATGTGGCATTGTTGGCCTGCCCAACGTAGGCAAATCAACCCTTTTCAACGCTCTGACCAAAGCGGGTATCGAGGCACAGAACTTTCCTTTCTGTACCATTGAGCCGAACGCCGGCATTGTCCCCATGCCTGATCCACGCCTCAACGCCCTGGCTGAGATCGTGAAACCTGAGCGCATTCTGGCAACAACTATGGAGTTCGTGGACATTGCTGGGCTGGTTGCCGGAGCCTCACGCGGTGAAGGCCTAGGCAATAAGTTTCTAGCCAATATCCGCGAAACTGACGCCATCGCACACGTAGTCCGCTGCTTTGAAGATGACAATGTCATCCACGTGGCGAACACCATTGATCCCCTAGCGGACATAGAAACGATTAATCTCGAACTGGCTTTAGCCGATCTCGAGTCCGTGGAAAAACAGTTGCAGCGTGTTCAGCGCAACGCCAAGGGCGGAGATAAAGAAGCCCTTGCCATCAAGGCGCTATTAGAAAAACTTCTCCCCCACCTCAGTGAAGGCTTGCCGGCGCGCGCCCTCTCTCTGAATGAAGAAGAGCAACGCTTAAGCAAAACCCTACACCTCCTAACCACTAAACCCACCATGTATATCGCCAACGTGGCGGAAGATGGTTTTGAAAACAATCCACATCTCGACAAGGTGCGCGAACTTGCCGCTGCGGAGGGGGCTGAAGTTGTTGCCATCTGCAATAAGCTGGAATCCGAGATCGCCGAACTGGATGACGAAGAAAAGCTTGAGTTTCTACAAGAGATGGGCATGGAAGAAGCCGGCCTTGACCGTGTTATTCGTGCCGGATACCAGCTTTTGGGGTTACAAACCTACTTCACCGCTGGTGTCAAAGAGGTTCGCGCCTGGACCATCCGCGTGGGTGATACCGCACCGAAAGCAGCGGGCGTCATTCATACTGACTTTGAAAAAGGCTTTATTCGTGCTGAAGTCATCGGCTACAACGACTTCATTCAGTACAAAGGTGAACAAGGTGCTAAAGAAGCCGGCAAGTGGCGTCTGGAAGGCAAAGACTATGTCGTTCAAGACGGCGACGTTGTGCACTTCCGCTTTAACGTCTAAAGCCTGACGCCTAACTGTTTTAATTGAAGTTTTTTTCGCAAAACACTGTTGACACAAGGCCGCAAAAAGCGAATAATTTGCGGCCTTGAAAGAGCGCTGGCAATGTAGCTCAGTTGGTTAGAGCAACGCATTCATAATGCGTGGGTCGCAGGTTCGAATCCCGCCATTGCCACCAAAGCGCGTTTCAAGTCGGTCTAGGGGTATCGCCAAGCGGTAAGGCAACGGGTTTTGATCCCGTCATGCGGAGGTTCGAATCCTCCTACCCCTGCCATCTGGCAATGTAGCTCAGTTGGTTAGAGCAACGCATTCATAATGCGTGGGTCGCAGGTTCGAGTCCCGCCATTGCCACCATTATGTTTGGGGTATCGCCAAGTTGGTAAGGCACTGGATTCTGATTCCAGCATCCGGAGGTTCGAGTCCTCCTACCCCAGCCATTCGTCACTTCTCCCCTCTTCATATATTTTATCAGCCGTTATTTCGTTACCCTTGAGTTTGAGCTGACAGCTTGCATCAGA
Organism: Nitrincola tapanii; assembly: GCF_008368715.1. Taxonomy (GTDB): domain Bacteria; phylum Pseudomonadota; class Gammaproteobacteria; order Pseudomonadales; family Balneatricaceae; genus Nitrincola; species Nitrincola tapanii. The sequence goes on along the minus strand of NZ_SMRS01000001.1, from coordinate 432,028 downwards.
GCGATTATCATTAGATTCAGTTTGTGAACATAGCTTAGCAGCTGAAACCAGCACTCACAGCCAAGCACTCAAGGGATCGTCTGAATGTCAACACCGGATGCGTTACTGGAAAAACTTTCGCAACTGAGCAATCCTGCCAATCGGCCTAGTGTTTCAATTCTGTTCATTGGTTTTTTTAAAGAACATGCGGCAAGCATCCAGGCCGTTTTACGCCATGTGCAAATGTCACCGATGTGCCGGTTTATTAATGATGAGAAAGAATTCCTCAGTTCTTTACCTGAACGCAGCTGGGATCTGATCTTGAGTTGTGATGAGAATGCACAAGCTCCTACCCCTATCGATATCAGCCTGCATCTAAAACGCTTGGAAAAAGAAATTCCAGTCCTAGCCTTGCTCCATCGGATACCCGATACAGCAGAATATCTCGCTCTACTTAAAGCGAATACGTTACCTATTCTGGCTGCAAAAGATCCCCAAATAATTATCCAATACATCAACCGCACACTCGAACAGAGCAAGGTTAAACGTGAGTTGCGTCACATCGAAAATCTACTGATAAAAACAGAGCAGCGTAATCAGGATTTAATTGCACACTCACGCACGGCCATCGCGTATTGCCAAGAAGGGCAATTACAATATGTGAATGAGAGTTTTGTGGAGTTATTTGGTTATGATCAGCTCGGTAGTTTAAAAGGATTATCTTTAGATCGGTTTATCACATCCGCTGATCGTGAGGCGCTATATACAAGCTTAGCGCAAGTTGAAAAAGGTGAGTTCAATCAGAGTGAACTTCTCGTTACGGCGTTGCGCCCAGATCATACCGAATTCCGTGCTCAGTTCACTTTCTTTATATCTGCGTTTCAAGAAGCCACTTGTCTACAATTAGAAGTCACTCTGCCTTTTCATTCAGATCAAGATGTTTTTGCCAAAGAAGATCCGATCAGCGGCCTTCATAACGATGCCTTTTTCCTAGCAGAATTAGATAAAGCGATTAATAAGGCACGCGAAGGCGGACATGACTGTAACCTTCTTTACCTATCCCTAGATCAATATGAAACTATCTTGCAAGAAGCAGGCAGCGAAGCGGCCGATTTGATGACCCATGCCGTAGGTAAACTTCTGGAAGAAAAGATCAATCCTGCACACTGTGTCGCACATCTGGATAATGAAGCCTACGGCATTATTTTTTCTGATGCGAGTACCGAAAAAGCCACCGCTTTAGCACGGCAACTCTGTTTAGCCATCGCAGAAATCGAAGAAAACTTTGCCAACATCTCTTTGCGCACCACCTGTTCGATCGGTATTGCTTCGATCAATGAGACGGCACCACGCGTCACCGAAATGCTGACCCGCGCCAAAACGGCGGCCGCCAGCCTGCATCACGCTGGGCGGCGCGGTAATGGTTATAGCCTGCATAAACTGGAGCATTCAGGCCACCTACCCGAAAGTGACCATCAAGCCGTACGCAAGCTGATGGATGCGATCAGCCATAATCGCTTTCGCCTGCTCTTCCAGCCCATCGTGCCGTTGAATACCGAAGACAAGGCCTGCAACTACGAGATACTCTTGCGCCTGTTAACCGATCAGGATCACGAAATCTCACCGAATATTTTTCTCAGCTCCATCAGTGATGACTCGGTGATGGCACGTATGGATATGTGGGTGTTAGAGGAGTGTATTCTGCTGTTGCGCCAGGCGCTCGATCAAGGCGAACGCAACCGTCTTTTCATCAATATCACCAGCCGCACTCTCAAGAACAAGTCGCTCCTTCCCTGGTTATCCGAGCAGCTACGCAATATGCGCTTACCTGCGGATCATCTGGTGTTCCAGATCAGCGAAACAGATGCGCTCGCCAACCCATCTCACTATAAGGCCTTCTGCCGCGCCTTGAAAAAATTGCATTGCCGTATCTGCCTGAAACACTATGGCAGTACTTCAGAATCGGAGTATCTGTTAAAAGATACGCCTTTGGATTATATCAAGCTGGATGGTAATTATATGAAAGACCTGTCCTCTGGGCAGATCACTCTGAAGCAGTTACAGCGTGTACTAGAACCCGTGCAGGCACAACATATCTCTTTAATCGTCCCGATGGTGGAAGATACACGCGTCATGGGCAAACTCTTCCACCTGGGTGTCCACCTGATTCAAGGGCATTATTTACAGCCGCCTCGTCCGAAGATGGATTATGCGTTTTTTGAACACTGATCCTACACGCGGGGCTTTATCCAAAAAAATCACCTCGCTTAAGCGAGGTGATTAGACAAGCACATGTTCTCTACTGGTTTAGGAAGACGCGTGCTGATCCTGGTCAAGATCATCCCGGTCGCGGAAACCGATCAGATATAAAATACCATCTAGACCGAGCGTTGAAATCGATTGCCGCGCACGTTCGCGCACCAAAGGCTTGGCGCGGAAAGCAATACCTAATCCGGCAATGGATAACATCGGCAGATCATTGGCGCCGTCTCCGACAGCAATGGTTTGCTCTAAACGTATTCCCTCACGCTCAGCCAACTCGATTAAGAGTTGTGCCTTACGCTCGCCATTAACGATACTGCCTACCACTTCTCCGGTAACTTTCCCTTCAGAAATATCCAGCTGATTAGCGTAGACGTAGTCAAAACCTAAACGTCTCTGTAAATATTCAGCAAAGTAGGTAAATCCACCTGAGAGAATAGCCGTTCGAAAGCCTAGGGCATGCAAACGCGATACTAGACGTTCTGCTCCTTCCGTCAACTGCAGTCGCTGGGCAATTTTTTCCAAAACACTCGCATCCAAGCCTTTTAGCAAGGCCACTCGACGCCGGAAGCTTTGATCAAAATCCAATTCACCGCGCATGGCCGCTTCGGTAATCTGAGCCACCTGCTCACCGACACCGGCCTCTTTCGCCAACTCATCAATGACCTCTGCCTCAATCAAGGTTGAGTCCATATCAAATACCACTAGGCGGCGATTACGTCGAAAAATATCATCCTGTTGGAAGGCGATATCTACATCGTAATCCGCAGCCGCTTTCAGAAACTCCTGACGCAGTGCCGAGGCATCTGCGGGAATCCCCCGCACCGAAAACTCGACACAGGCTTTGGTATTCAGATCATGACTGGCAATCTTCTCCAAGGGTAAACGCCCAGAGAGTCGATTCACGTTATCAATATTCAGCCCATGACGTGCGGCTATATCCGTCACACGTGCAATATGGGCCGCACTGATACGCCGTCCAAGCAAGGTAATGATATGGCGAGATTTGCCCTGGCCGGCGACCCAATCCTGATAATCCGCTTCGGAGACAGGCTCAAAACGTACCATCATATCCAGCTCATGGGCGCGAAATAGAAGATCACGCAACAAGGGCGAAGACTCAGACTCAGGTGGAACCTGCAATAGAATACCTAAAGACAGGGTGTTATGAATCACCGCCTGACCGATATCAAGAATATTGACCTGATAGTTCGCCAGGATGGCCGTGAGGGCCGAAGTCACACCCGGCTTATCCTTGCCGGAGAGGGTCATGAGTATTATTTCAGTCATTTAAATCAGCGTTTCCGAGACGGTTTTTTACCGGATGCAGAGGTTGCGCCACGTGGGCTTTTAGCGGCTTGGGTATCCCCACGACGCAACTTATCACGGGTTGATTCTTTACGTTTAGGGGCAGGCGCTTTACTCGCATTGGAACCTGAGCTCGAAGCGGCATCCACCAGTTCAAAATCAATTTTACGCTCATCTAGGTCAACCCGCACTACCCGCACTGAGACTCGATCTCCAAGCTTAAAGATTTTGCGCGTACGATCACCCACTAAGCGCTGCTTGGCCGCATCAAAATGATAATAATCGCTCGGTAAACCCGAGATATGCACTAAACCTTCGACATACAGATCACTGATTTCGACAAACAAACCAAAACCTGTGACCGCCGCGACCACACCGCTGAAATGACTGCCGATATGATCCAGCATATATTCACATTTCAACCAGGACACGACATCACGTGTGGCTTCATCCGCACGCCGCTCGGTCATAGAGCAGTGCTCACCCAGAGCTAAAGCCTGCTCAACACTGTACTCATGGACAAAATGAGGTTGCGGTTTAAAACCGTCGGGACGCGCTAGATGCTTTAACTTCACCCCGGCGTGCAAGGCACTACGAATCACTCGATGCACTAAAAGATCAGGGTAACGACGAATAGGGGAAGTGAAATGCGCATAGGCCGCATAGGCCAGACCAAAGTGTCCTAAGTTTTCTGGACTGTAGATCGCTTGCTGCATCGATCTCAACATCATTGTTTGGATGATATGTTGATCTGGACGCGCTTCTATCACCGAAGCCAGCTTCAGATAATCTTTGGGTTCAGGCTTAGCTCCACCGGGCAGATTCAAACCCAGCTCACCTAAGAAGGCTCGCAGATTCTCCAGCTTCTGATCTTTTGGGCCTTCATGGATACGGTAAAGTGCGGGCTTTTTTGCCTTCTCGAGAAAACGAGCCGTCGCCACGTTGGCACACAACATACATTCTTCAATGATTTTATGCGCATCGTTGCGGTGAATCGGCACTATCTCTTCAATTTTTCGATCAGCACCAAATTTAATCCGTGTTTCAACGGTATCAAAATCGATCGCTCCACGCTCATCGCGTGCTTTTCGCAGCGCTTTGTAGAGGCTATACAACTGCTCTAAATGCGGCACCACCTCGGCATAGGTCGTGCGCAACGCCTCCTGCTGATCCGACTCCACCGCACCCAAAATCGCAGCCACCTTGTTGTAGGTCAAACGCGCTTTCGAGTTGATCACCGCCTCATAAAAACGGAAATCACTCAACTTACCGGAACGGCCCAGTGTCATCTCACAGACCATCGCCAAACGATCCACTTTGGGATTCAGCGAACAAAGGCCATTGGATAGGAGTTCAGGCAGCATCGGTACAACATATTCTGGGAAATAAACCGAGTTACCGCGCTTAATCGCCTCTTCGTCTAAAGCACTTTGCGGACGCACATAATAGGAGACATCCGCAATGGCCACCCAGAGACGCCACCCCCCAAAACGCTTTTTCTCCGCATAAACCGCATCATCAAAGTCGCGCGCATCCTCACCATCTATCGTCACAAACGGCATCGCTCGCAGATCAAAACGGTTCTGTTTATCCGCTTCAGCGACTTCGGGGGTCAACTCACCGATCTGCTGATGTACTGCTTCAGGCCACTCATTGGGAATGTCATGGCTATGAATCGCCACTTGAATTTCCATGCCAGCCGCTAAATGATCCCCCAGCACCTCCACCACACGTCCACGTGCAGGCAACTTACGGCTTGGTTGTTGGATCAGCTCCACCACAACCAGTTGGCCACTTTCGTAGTTCAAACCGGCCTCAGCATCAGGTACGACGATCACTTGATGGGTGATACGCTGATTCTCTGGGATCAGGGTGCCAAAACCGTTCTGGCCATCAAAACGCCCGACCAGCTTACGCGTATTACGCTCAAGCACTTCAACGATCTTACCTTCGCGGCGCCCCTTGGTATCAAAACCGATTTGCTGCACCAAGGCACGATCGCCATCAAAGACCTCACGCATATTGCGCGGGCTTAAAAACAGATCATCACTGTTGTCGTCTGGGCGAATAAAACCAAAACAATCCCGATGACCGATCACTCGCCCAGAGATTAGGTTCATCTTCTCGATCAACCCGAACTCATTACGGCGATTGGAGATCAACTGCCCATCGCGACACATTGCGATTAAGCGGCGGCGGATCGCCTCAATATCCTCCTCCGAGTGCAGGTTTAACTCGGCACAAAGATCAGGGTGAGAAATGGGTACGCCCCACTTCTTCATAAACTCCATGATAAATTCACGGCTGGGCACAGGCTTCGCGTATTTTTCGGCTTCCTGCTGTGCGTTGGGATCTTTAGAAATCCACTCTTTACTCATATTAATTCCGTATTTTTCTCATTAATTCGCTCACCTGAAGAGAAAAAGCCGGCTATCTGGCCGGCTTTTCAATCACGGGAGCTGTTCCGCCTCATCCTCTTCTTTCGGAGGAGGCGGTATCAGATCTTCACGACTGACATTCAACATCAGCAGGATATTGCCTGCTACATAGATCGAAGAGTAGGTTCCAACCACCACCCCCACCAGGAGGGCAATCGCAAAACCATAAATCATCTCACCACCAAAAAACGCCAGTACCACCAACACTAAGAGTGTAGTCAAAGATGTAACAATAGTACGGCTTAGGGTTTCATTTAAAGATTGATTGAGTACTTCGATCGGCTCACTCACCCGCATAATGCGAAAATTCTCACGAATCCGATCATAAACTACGATGGTATCGTTAAGTGAGTAACCAATCACGGCCAAGGCCGCTGCCAACACCGTTAAATCAAAATCGATTTGCAGAAAGGAGAAGAAACCCAACACCAGAATCACGTCATGCGCCAGAGCCAAGACCGCTCCAACCGAAAACTTAAACTGGAAGCGAAATGCCAGGTAGACCATGACCATCATCAAGGCAACCAGCAGGCCCAGCCCACCTTGCTCGCGCAGTTCTTCACCGACCTGGGAACCCACAAACTCATTACGCCGCAGCGTGACGGTTTGCTCTTCTGCTGATTGCAGAAGCTGCAGGATGGTCTGCCCCAGCTGCGGATCATGCGCCTCACCCAAGCGAATCAAAATATCGTTAGCGGCACCAAAGGTTTGCACAACCGCATCCTGATAGCCTGCACCACGCAGAGTGGCACGCACAGCCTCCAACTCAATAGGGCGCTCATAGGTAACTTCTACAAGACTACCGCCGGTAAAATCCAAACCAAACTTTAAACCATTAATGGCCAAAGACAGAATGGACGCCAACAGAAGGATGATCGATAGGGCTGCAGCACCTTTGCGCAGCCCCATGAAATTAATTTGACGCTGAATATGAATCATTCTTTTGCCTCACAACCAAAGCTTTTCAAGCTTACGACTTCCATACACCAGATTCACCAGCGCGCGTGTAATCACCAAGGCCGCAAACATCGAGGTGACGATCCCTACGGACAAAGTCACGGCAAAACCTTTAACCGGCCCGGTTCCCATCGCAAACAGGATCACCGCCGCAATCAAGGTGGTCACGTTAGCATCTAGGATGGTACTAAAGGCGCGTGAAAAGCCGGCATGGATCGCAGTCTGTACCGGACTTCCTGATCGCAGCTCCTCTTTAATGCGTTCAAAGATCAGCACATTGGCATCCACCGCCATACCCACTGTGAGAACAATACCGGCAATCCCTGGCAGCGTGAGTGTCGCAGACAACAAAGACATGACCGAAACCAATAAAATCAAGTTCAAGGTCAGCGCAATATTCGCTAAAAGACCAAACACCCGATAGAAAAGCAGCATAAAGATCAGTACCAGGGCAAAGCCTATCTGTACCGACTTCATTCCCATTTCGATATTTGCGGCCCCCAAACTCGGGCCAATGGTACGCTCTTCAACAAAATAGATAGGCGCAGCCAAAGCCCCGGCCCGCAACAACAAGGCTAACTCTGAGGATTCACGCGGACTGTCCAAACCGGTAATTCGGAACTGATTGCCTAGCACGCTTTGGATAGTCGCCAGAGAGATGATACGCTTTTCGGTGTAAGGGATACGACGCTCAACCATCTCCCCATCCACTCGTTCCATCACATTCCGCGTTTTATGCTCGACAAAAACCACCGCCATACGCCGTTGAATGGAGGTACGCGTAACACGACTCATCATCTGCCCGCCACGTGCATCCAGCGTGATCGAAACCTGGGGCATGCCATTCTCATCAAAGGCCGCATTCGCGTTAGCGACACTAGAGCCGGTTATAATAATTTCACGTTCCAGTGTCGCTTTGCGATCTGGATCGGAGCGGAACTCAAAGACTTCTGTACTCGCACGACTGGCATCTGCTAACGCCTCGAGACGGAACTCCAGATTAGCCGTCTGACCAATGACGCGCTTCGCGGCCGCCGCATCTTGCACACCCGGCAACTGCACCACGATACGATTACGCCCCTGACGCTGCACCAAAGGCTCCGCCACGCCTAACTCATTTACACGGTTACGCAGTGTCGTCAAGTTCTGTGCGATCGCATAATCTTCAATTTCACGCACCGTTTGCTCATTTAAGCTGATAAAGAGCAGATACGCTTCCTCTTGTTGAGCCGCTTCAAAAGCAAACTCAGAGAAATCACGACGCAAACGGCTCTGCGCCTGGTCACGCGTTTCCGCATCCGCGAAACGTGCGGCCAAACGACCATCTTCCATCAATTCAACACTGCGGTAGCGCAAACGCTGCTCACGCAAAGTTGTGCGAATATCGCTGGCATAGACTTCAAGACGCTGCGCCACGGCCTGTACCGTATCCACCTCCATCAAGAAGTGCACACCACCGCGCAGATCAAGTCCTAACTTCATCGGACCTGCACCCAAGGCCATCAGCCAATCGGGTGTCGTGGGGGCCAAATTCATCGCCACCACATAATTCTCGCCCAAGCTACGCGCCAACACCTCGCGGCCACGCAACTGTGCATCACTGTCGCTGAAACGAATTAAACCGGCTCCCCCTTCAATCCCACCTGATTTGATGGCAATCCCTTCATTTTCCAATACGGAGAGCGCCTGACCCATCACACGGTCATTCACTTCATGGACTGCGCGTGAACCGGAAATCTGCACAGCATAGTCATCCGGATAGAGGTTAGGGGCGGCATAGATCGCTGCCACCGCTAAGACCAGTACAATCAGGAGATTTTTCCACAGGGGATAACGGTTGAGCATCGTGCTCCGTCCTCAGCAAACAAAAGCGCCACCTGTTTCAGTGGCGCTAGATTCAACCTAAAAGGTTTTAGATTTCTTTGATGGTACCTTTCGGCAACTCTGCCGCGACATGCGCTTTCTGGAATTTCAGTTCCACGCCATCGCTGACTTCAAGCACCACATAGTCATCCGTCAAACGCACGACTTTACCAATGATGCCACCAGCGGTGATCACCTCATCGCCCTTGCTCAGACCACCAACCAATGCTTTATGTTCCTTGGCACGCTTAGATTGTGGACGCCAAAGGAAAAAGTAAAAAATCAGAGCAAAACCGACCAGAAATAGCATGTTAAACATGCCTGGGTCCATTTGCCCAGCTTCCGCGTAGGCAGGGGAAATAAAGAAGCTCATTCAGCGTTCTCCAAGGGTTGAGTGATTGAATCAATGGGGGCAAGTGGCGGGGTTTGCAAGCCCCTTGCCGCATAAAATTCGTCTACAAAGTCGCACAATTTACCCTGTTCAAGGGCGTTGCGCAAACCTGCCATCAGGGTCTGGTAGTAGTGCAGATTGTGCAGGGTATTCAACTGCGCACCCAGGATTTCGCCGCACTTATCCAAATGATGCAGATAGGCTCGACTGAAATTACGACAAGTGTAGCAATCACAATTTTCATCCAGTGGGCGGGTATCGGTTTTGTTTGCCGAATTACGAATTTTCACCACACCGGTTGAGGTAAACAAGAAGCCATTACGCGCATTGCGGGTCGGGATGACACAATCAAACATATCCACACCACGACGCACGCCTTCAACAATATCTTCGGGCTTACCCACCCCCATCAAGTAGCGAGGCTTGTCTTCCGGGAGCTTCCAGGCCGTATGATCCAGCACCCGCACCATATCCTCTTTCGGCTCACCGACGGATAAGCCCCCTATGGCATAACCATCAAAACCAATTTCAACCAGGCCTTTTAAGGACTCATCGCGCAGATGCTCATACATTCCCCCCTGAACGATGGCAAAGAGTGCCGAGGGATTATCTCCATGCGCCCTCTTTGAGCGCTCTGCCCAACGTAAAGACAAGCGCATGGAGTCTGCCGCTTCCTTTTCCGTGGCCGGATAGGGTGTGCATTCATCAAAAATCATCACCACATCCGATCCCAGCGCCTTCTGCACTTCCATTGAGCGCTCAGGGCTGAGGAACACCTTACTGCCATCCACAGGCGAGCGGAAAGACACACCCTCTTCGGTAATTTTGCGCATCTTACCGAGGCTGAAGACCTGAAAACCTCCAGAATCGGTCAATATCGGGCCTTGCCACTGCATAAAATCATGTAAATCGCCATGCAAACCGATAATTTCAGTGCCCGGTCTGAGCATCAGATGAAAGGTGTTGCCCAGAATCATCTGCGCCCCAATCTCTTTGATATCACGTGGCAGCATCCCCTTCACAGTGCCATAGGTGCCCACCGGCATAAAAGCCGGGGTTTCCACACTACCGCGAGGGAAAGTTAAGCGCCCACGACGCGCTTTACCCTCGGCGGCTAAGCACTCAAACTGCATAAAACATTGACGACTCACAAACTCTCCTCATCCAACAGGGTGCGTCGGGTTAAAAACATAGCATCACCGTAGCTAAAGAAACGATAACGCTCAGCAATCGCCTCCTGATAAGCCTCCATCATCGACCGATATCCCGCAAAGGCAGAGACCAGCATCAACAGCGTGGATTCCGGTAGATGGAAATTGGTAATCAGTGCATCCACACTGCGAAATTGATAACCGGGATAGATGAAAATCTGACTATCTCCGCAGAAGGGCGCAATTTCACCACTCTGACTAGCGCTTTCTAAAGCACGTACACTGGTTGTCCCCACCGCCACAACACGACGCCCGCGCGCGCGGGCGGCACGCACCGCCGCACAGACCTGCTCACTGACTTCGATATATTCCGCATGCATTTGATGCTCATGAATATTGTCTACCTTTACGGGCTGGAAGGTTCCAGCACCCACATGCAAAGTCACGAAGGCGGTGTTGATCCCCTGATCTTTAAGCTTTGCCAACAAGGGCTCATCAAAATGCAAGCCGGCTGTCGGCGCCGCGACGGCACCAGGTTTGGCGTTATAAACCGTTTGGTAACGCTCACGATCTGAATGCTGATCTTCTCGCTGCATGTAAGGCGGCAAGGGGATATGGCCGTGGTCTTCCAACGCTTGCAGCAGGCTGCACGACATAGCTTGGAAGCGCAACTCAAACAGATTGCCACGCCGCCCCAGGACTTCAGCCTGCAACCCACCCTCTAATATAAGCTCGGTGCCAGGCTTGGGCGCACGACTCGCGCGCAAATGCGCCAGAGCGTGATCTTCACCCAGAATTCGCTCAATCAGTAATTCAATTTTGCCGCCACTAGCCTTTTGCCCATATAAACGCGCGGGAATCACACGCGTATCGTTAAACACCAATAGATCGCCTGGCTCAAGTAAAGCCACCAGATCGGTAAACTGTCGATGTTGACGCGCCCCTGTATTACCCTCGACACAGAGCAAGCGACTGGCGCTGCGTTGCTCCAAGGGATAACGTGCGATTAATTCATCAGGAAGATCAAAGTAAAAGTCACTTAATTGCATGATGCCGATCTGTACAGAACAAAGGTGGCGCAGTTTAACTCAACTGAAACTTTTTTTCAGTCTTGATTGACGCCTCGAAAAAACTCGCTATAATCTCGCCTCACTTCACCAAGCAAGACTGAGTTCGAGCAAGGGTTGAAGCTTTCGAGTTGGCGGTGTGATGGAATTGGTAGACATGACGGATTCAAAATCCGTTGCCTTTACCGGCGTGGCGGTTCGAGTCCGCCCACCGCTACCATCTTTTTTGTGACAAACATCGGCCCGTCACAATGCTTGTTAAATCCCACAGTACTTATATTTACAAATATTTTATTTCCAAGCCTTCTCCAAGCACTGAATTTAGCCCTCGTTTAACAAGCCCAAGCCTCTCTCTGATCGATCCAGGCTCCTCGCTGAACACCTTCTGCTTTGATCTAAACTTTTCAGCCGCAAGCTTCGAAGTTTCTGCCGCTTTGTTACAAAAATTTAACACTTCTGTAACAATTCAGCGTCAGAATGCCTGTCACAAAAACTTAACCTCCCTGTCACATTTAAAAGCCAGGCCCCGTCATGACCTATAGCATTTTTGATTTCCTCCAGTTAATCGGATCTCTGGGGATTTTTATTTTCGGCATGAAAATCTTCAGTGAGGGACTGCAGAAGATTGCCGGCAACCGCCTCAAAGGCATCCTCGGTGGCATGACACGCAACCGTTTAACCGGGGTTTTGACTGGCTTTGGCACCACCGCCATCACCCAATCGTCCACCACCACCACCGTGATGGCCGTCAGCTTTGTGAACGCAGGCCTCCTCACCTTTGTGCAATCCACTGGCGTCATCATGGGTGCCAACATTGGCACCACCATTACTGCCTGGCTGGTCGCACTATTTGGCTTCAAATTTAAGATTACCCCCATCGCGCTGGCGTTGATCGGTTTGTTTTTTGCGTTCCTCTTCTCGAAAAATGCACGCTGGCGCAACATTGCAGAAGCTATGGTGGGTTTTGGTATTCTGTTTATCGGTCTGGAATTTATTAAGGGCTCGGTACCGGATATCAATAACAACCCGGCTATGTTCGCTTTCCTCGACAGCTTTACTGATTATGGATATTTATCCCTAATCCTATTTGTCTTGGTGGGTACGATCCTCACCCTGCTGACACAATCGTCCTCTGCCGCAACTGCGATCACCCTCGTTATGTTGTTTGAGGGCTGGATCTCCTTCCCAATTGCGGCCGCGATGATCCTCGGTGAAAACATCGGCACCACGGTGACGGCCAACATTGCCGCCCTCGTCGGGAATGTGCATGCCAAACGCGCCGCCCGCTTCCACTTTTTCTTTAACGTGATTGGCGTGCTCTGGATGATGCTCCTCATCTATCCGGTCCTCAACGCGCTGGATATGATTGTACAGCTGTTCACTGAATCTCCCGTTTCCGTTTTAAGCGGAGATGTGGAAGCACGTTCTAACGCCACCCTCGCCCTCTCGTTATTTCATACCACTTTTAACGTACTGAATGTCTGCTTACTCTTTGCACTGGTGCCTTATCTGGTGCGTTTTGTTGAATACATTCAACCTGATCGCGGCGGTGAAGAAGATGAGTTTCATCTGCAATACATCAGTACCGGGATGATGACCTCACCTCTGTTTGCCATTCAACAGGCACAAAAAGAGATACAGATCTTTGCCGGTATTGTTGATCGGATGCACGGCCGAGTGAATGAACTCTTGTTTGATCCGAATGCCGATCGTGAAGATCTGTTAAAAAAGCTACGCAAGGATGAGAAGGCCACCGACCAGTTGGAAGTGGAGATTTCGGACTATCTGGTACGCATCAGTGAACGCACCTCTTTAGAGCATGAGCTCACCGAGCGGATTCACAATATGCAGGCGATGCTCAACGATCTGGAGCGTATTGCCGATATTTATTATCAAACTGCCAAGACCACCGACAAGCTCTCTGAATACCAGAGTGATTGGCCCGAAGAAGCTTTTGAAGAGCTCAGAATCATGATGGAGGTTTTACATGATGCCATCCTCAACATGGTTCAAAACGTGGCACGCGAACCGGAAGAGGTCAAACTGGAAGAGGCTGTTGCGCTGGAAAAACGTATCAATAAGCAACGCAAACAGTTCCGCAAAAATCACTATAGCCGCTTGGAAAATGGAAATTACCCACCCCGTTCCGGTATGGTCTTCATTGATGCCCTGAACCGTTTAGAGCGCATTGGGGATCACGTGATTAATGTGAACGAATATGCGTCCGGTCACCGCTTGAAACGCGAGCGCTGATTGCATCTGATTTAACCCTCAGAGCCAAACCGGGGCTTGGCCACAAGCTCAGCCCCGAGATCAAGCCAACGCAACAGGATTGACCTTATAAATCCAGTGCTTATACTGGGCAACTCCCTGCTTGTCCTGAGAGGTCAGTTTGCTTTATCTGAAAAGCTTTCTCCACGCCTTCCTTCACGCTCTGAAGAATCTTCTTCCGATCGTTGCGGTTGTGCTTTTCTTCCAGCTCGCCATCCTTCAGCAGGTGCCGGACAATAGCCTGAGCATGGCGTTTGGTCTGTTGATCGTAGCCGTTGGCGTCGCACTCTTTCTCCAGGGTTTAGATTTAAGCATCTTCCCCGTTGGCAAAAGCTTATCCAATCAGTTTGCACGCAAGGGCTCAGTGCCTATTCTGCTGGCATTTGGTTTTGCGCTGGGTTTTTCCGCCGTGGTGGCGGAACCTGCGCTGATTGCAGTGGCCAATCAGGCACAAGAGATCAGCGAAGGGCGCATTGACGCCTTAGTGCTGCGTCTTTTAGTCGCCACCTCGGTGGGCCTAGTCATTGCCCTCGGGGTGTTTCGTATCATCTTTGGCCACCCGATTCACTGGTACATGATCATTGGTTATATCCTGGTCGTGATCGTGACCTTCTTTGCACCGGAAGAGATTGTTGGATTAGCCTACGACTCCGGCGGCGTGACCACCAATATTGTGACCGTTCCGCTCATTGCCGCCTTGGGCATAGGCTTAGCCTCTTCTATCCGCGGCCGTAACCCTCTGATTGATGGTTTTGGCCTGGTGGCTATGGCGGTGATGGTGCCGATGATCAGCGTGCAGCTATACGGGATCTATGTGTATTCGATGCCCGCTGAGATGGTTTCCCTAGTGCATCAAACTCAAGATCAAATAGTGGGTCATTCAGCCTTGATGCAGGGCATTCTTGATCTGCTGAGTATGTTCCGTGATGTCCTGCCGATTCTGATTACCATTTTGTTCTTTCAGTACATCATTCTCAAACGCCCTCTGAGCAACCCACCTAAGATAGCCTTTGGTTTTCTCTTGGTGATCATCGGTCTTTATGCGTTTGTTGTTGGCCTCAAGATCGGCCTTTTCCCGATTGGTTACAGCATGGCCGAGCAGTTGCTCGCTCTTGATGGTTACACCTTTGTGTATCTCTTTGCTTTCATGATAGGTTTTGCCACTACTATGGCGGAACCGGCACTGATTGCAGTTGGACAACAAGCGGAAGAAGCGGCGGCTGGTAAAATCCGAGGTAACGCGATACGCATCATGGTCGCACTGGGTGTCGCCTTAGGCATCTCCATCGGCGTTTATCGTTTAATCACCGGTGGCTCCATGCACTATTTCATTATCGGGGGTTATAGCCTGGTGATCTTGCTCACGGCTATCTCACCTAAATATATCATCGCTTTAGCTTTTGACTTAGGCGGGGTGACCACCTCGGAAGTCACCGTACCTCTGGTCACCGCGCTTGGCATCGGCCTGGCAACCCAGATCGAAGGTCGAAACGTATTAATTGATGGTTTTGGTTTGATTGCATTTGCTTCAATCTTCCCCATAGTAACCGTGATGAGCTATGCAATCCTGATGGATCTGCTGAGTAAAAAGAATAGGGTGAGCACATGAAATTCTCCGTACTGGCCGCAATCGTTCCAGAAGATCTGGAACAATCGGTGATCGACAAAGCCCGCGATCTTGGCGCAGGCGGCATTACCATTTTAACTGGCCGCGGCATCAGTAATAACAGCAAAAAAACCTTCTTTGGGCTGACCTATGAGGGTAGCCAATCGGTACTTTTGATGGTGCTGGAGAAGGGGCTCTCATTGGAGATCCTAAAAGCGGTGCAGCAACTTCTGACCACCGATAAAGAGAACAACTCACAGGGAGTGGTGTTCAGCTTTCCTCTGGAACATCTAGGTGGTATTGATCTCTCGCAACTGGAAAAGTTTGAGCGTCACTTAAAAGAAACTCTTTGATAAAGGAATCCCTTATGCTGGTTAAAGACGTTATGGTACGAGATGTCGTCACCATCTCCCCTTTCGCCACCCTGCGTGATGCTTTGAGCTTGATGAAAAGCAAACGCATTAAATCTTTAGTGGTTGAAAAGACCAACGACAGTGACGCTTATGGACTGGTGACCTACACCAATATCATTAAGACCGTGATCGCAGAAAACGGCGATATTGATCTGATCAATGTCTACGACATCTGCATCAAACCTGTGATTTCGGTGGGTGAGAGCCTAGCGGTGAAGCATGTTGCTGGCTTGATGGCCCAAAACCGCATCAAACGCGTTCTGGTTCTTCAGGACAATACTCTCTTGGGTATTGTCTGCATGGACGATCTGGTCGAAACCATCTTTAGCACGCTGTAACAGGCTAAAGATGGTTTGAGATGGGGGGGGTTAAGGTCAGCCGACCTTCTCCCCCTTGGCTTGTAGATCCGCATGATAAGATGAACGAACCAAGGGTCCACTGGCTACATGCGAGAAACCCAATTCCTTGGCAATCTGCTCAAATTCGGCAAACTCCGCCGGCGTAACAAAACGATCAACAGGCAGATGATTGCGACTTGGCTGCAAATACTGACCGATCGTAATCATGTCGATATCATGCGCGCGCATATCCCGCATGACTTCAATAATCTCTTCATTGGTTTCCCCCACACCCACCATCAAACCCGACTTGGTACGAACCTCTGGGCGCAAGGCTTTAAAACGCTTCAGCAACTCCAAAGACCAAGCATAATCCGCACCCGGGCGCACTTTACGATATAAACGCGGCACGGTTTCTAGGTTATGGTTAAACACATCGGGCGGAGTGGCTTGTAAAATCTCCAGAGCAATATCCATACGCCCACGGAAATCCGGCACAAGTGTTTCGATCTGGATGCTTGGGATACGCTCACGTGTTTCACGAATACACTCGGCAAAATGCTGAGCACCACCATCACGCAGATCATCACGATCTACTGAAGTAATCACCACGTAACGCAGCCCCATGTCCGCAATCGCGATGGCCAGCTCTTTCGGTTCATCCTGAGCCAGTGCATTAGGCCGACCGTGGGCAACATCACAAAACGGACAGCGACGTGTGCAGATATCACCCATGATCATAAAGGTCGCTGTGCCGTGGCTGAAGCACTCACCGATATTTGGGCAGCTGGCCTCCTCACAGACTGAAGCCAGCTTATGCTGACGCAACTTATCTTTAATGCGCTTAACTTCAGTATTAGAGCCCATGCGTACACGCAACCAATCAGGCTTACGTGGCATTTCGTCTTTTTCGGTCGGCAGAATTTTAACTGGGATACGCGCCATTTTTTCCGCGCCACGCAGCTTAACGCCCTGCTCCACGCGAACGCTGGCTTTGGATGGGGTTTCAGACATAACTTCAGTTTTCCAATGAGGTGTAGGAATCGATCTGAGTATAACCGATCTTATTAACCAAGTAATCTAGTAGGACTTTCGCACAGGCATTTAGCGTCAGGGCACTGCCCTCATTCCGCACTTGGGTCATCCGCATTCCCGCATAACCGCAGGGATTAATACTGAGGAAAGGGGTCATATCCATATCCACGTTCAACGCCAGACCATGAAAGGAGCAGCCTCGACGCACGCGCAAGCCTAAGGACGCGATTTTAGCATCGGCGACATACACACCGGGAGCGTCGGGGCGCGCTTGGGCTTGAATCCCTTGCCCAGCTAACAGATTCACCACGGCGTCTTCCATCAAGGTGACGACATCGCGCACACCCAGTTTACGCCGGCGCAGATTCAACAAAAGGTACACCACCAGCTGGCCTGGGCCATGATAGGTCACCTGCCCCCCGCGGTCAGCTTGAATCACGGGAATCGTGCCAGGATTCAACAGATGCTCCGCTTTGCCCGCTTGCCCCTGCGTAAACACCGGTTCATGCTGGACAAACCAGATCTCATCCGCCGTCTGTTCGTCACGCTGATCGGTAAAGCTCTGCATCGCCTGCCACACGGGCAGATAGGGTTGCAGACCTAAATCGCGCACCCGCAGCTGCTCCATCACCATGCCTTAGAGCACCATGTGCACACGCCCGGAGGCCTTTAAATCCTCAAACAGCCGTTTCAGCTGAGCTTCACCCGTAGCGGTAATTTTCAGGCGTACCGATTGAAAACGACCATTACGACTGTCTTGAATGCTAACTTTCGTCAGATCAAGATCCGGCGCATGAATTTGTACGGTTTCTACTACAAAGCCGTAAAAATTGTTTTCGTTATTGCCCACCACCTTAATCGGATAGTCCGCACAGGGAAATTCGATCTTAGGGGCTTCTGTCATCTCACTCATGTTTCACTGTTCACTCAAAATGGGTTACTTACCCAACAATCCCATAAAGAACTGTAGGATACTGTGCCAAATCCGTTTCAATAAACCGGCGGGTTCCACCGCTTCCAGTGCGACCAGATCTCGGCTTTCCAGCTCTTCGCCATTTAAATTCACCACCACACGGCCTAACACCTGCCCCTGCTCTAAGGGCGCTTTAATACGCGCCGGCAGATCCAAGGTCACTTCAATATTATCTTCCTGGCCACGCGGTAGGGTAACCGCCATCAACTCCGCCACTCCTAAACGCACCTGGTCACTGGCACCGCCCCAAACCCGTGACTGACTCAAGGTTTCACCGGCTTGATAGAGCTGATGTGTGCGGAAGAAACGATACGCATAGGCCAGCAACTGCTGTGTCTCCTGAGCACGCGTTTCTTCACTCGCCGATCCCATCACGACACTGATTAAACGCATGTCATCACGTACTGCCGACGCAACTAAGCAATAACCTGCGGCATTGGTATGGCCGGTTTTAATGCCATCCACCGTATCATCACGCCACAGCAAACGGTTGCGATTAGGCTGGCGAATCTTGTTGTATTCGAAGTATTTTTCCGCGTAAATCGGATAATAATCAGGGGAATCATTGATCAAGGCTCGTGCCAGCAAAGCAAGGTCATAGGCCGAAGCATATTGATTATCTGAAGGCAGACCCGTGGCATTCTCAAAATGAGTATTGGTCATGCCAATACGTCGTGCATGCTGGTTCATTAAGTCCGCAAACGCCTCTTCACTACCGGCAATATGCTCAGCAATCGCGACCGATGCATCGTTACCGGACTGGATAATAATGCCGCGCAGTAGATCGATCACACTGACTTGAGTTCCTTCCTGCACAAACATACGCGATCCGCCGGTACGCCAAGCTTTTTCGCTGATCGTGACCAAATCATTTTCGGCCAAGTTGCCGCGAATAATCTCTTGTTCCGCGATGTAACTGGTCATAATTTTGACCAAACTCGCCGGAGGATAACGCTCATGTTCATTCTGCGCGACCAGCACCTGGCCACTGTGCGCATCCATAATCAAATAGGAGCGTGCCGCCAACTGCGGTGGCGAAGGCATCAGATTATTCGCCTGAGCCAGAGGCACCAAAATCAGACTAAACAGCAGTAACACTAAATAAATAGAGGGGCGAATAGGGTTCATCAGAGAAAAATATCCTGTTCATTAGGTTCATCTCGAAGAGCGGATCACTCTACCTTTCGAATTAGGGCATGTCCACCAGGTGCGGTGAGTGGAAACCGGCCGCGGCTAAGCGTGAGATCAATCCCTCAAGGGATTGCCCTGCTTGCAAGGGGCCAATTTTTACTCGATAGAGTGGACGCTCGCTAGGGTTCACTTGATAGACCCCCACGGGCAAACCCTCACTCAAGGACACCAGACGAGTTTGCACTTGGCGCGCGGTCGCCTCCACAGAGAAAGCTCCGACCTGAAGGTAACGGTTATCTCGAGTGACCACAGGAGCGGCGGCAGGTTCCACTCTCTGTGCAGGGATGTTGGCTGAAGCAGCGCCTGCTTGTGCACCACTTTGTGCAATCGCTTCTGTCCAACGTCCCGGTGTCAGTGCCTCCACCTCAACGCGCCCAGTCCCTTCACGCAAAATATCCAGGCGATGGGCCGCGGCATAAGAGAGATCAATAATTCGATCTTCATGGAAAGGACCGCGATCATTGACCCGCACAATCACCGAGCGGCCGTTATCCAAATTGGTCACACGAGCAAAGGTCGGCAAGGGCAGACTCTTATGTGCTGCGGTCATGGTATACATGTCATAGACCTCACCATTCGAGGTGTGATGACCGTGAAACTTTTCACCGTACCAGGAAGCCATGCCTTTTTCTCGATAGCCGACCGCGGTAGGTAAAACATAATAAGTCTGACCAAACACTTCGTAGGGGCTACGATTACCGCCCCGACTGTAGGGTTCAAAACGCGGTTCCGCGTCTGGAATCTTACTCACATCGGGGGGATTCACCGGATAGCGGTCATGCTTCATAGCATAACGCCCGCCGCTGCTAGCCGGTGGTTTAGTCCCGCCGTCTGACACCGAAGGAGGCTGTGTAGCACAGCCAGAGAGCAGCAGAAATGCGACACTTAGAAAAATAAAAAGAACACGCATCGATCAACTCCGCGACGCCAAACGTGCTTGTTGTATAGCCTGACTGAACTCATACACCGCCATACCATACATGCGGCTGTGGTTATAGCGCGTAATCACGTAAAAATTATGCAATCCGAACCAATACAGCTGGCCGTCATCCGTATCAAAACTCAGCAAAGCCGCGGCCTGGGAAAGTTCCTGATCCGCGCTGGTCGCTATCCCTTCTTGTGACCACTCCATTAAACTTTTTTCAGGCAGCAGACTGGTATTAAACAGCGCAGCATCCACCGGTTTTTGTAATAGAACCGGCGCCCGTACCGCCGCACCCGTTTTCCAACCATGTTCGCGGAAATAGTTGGCCACACTGCCAATCGCATCAACAGGGTTACTCCAGATATCTCGTTTACCATCCCCATCAAAGTCCACCGCATAACGACGGAAACTTGAAGGGATAAACTGACCATACCCCATCGCCCCAGCATAGGATCCAACCAGCTGCCCAGGCTCTACCCCTTCTTCACGCACCAGGCGCAGATAATCCTCTAACTGACCGCGAAAAAACTCAGCCCGACGCGGATAATCAAAACCAAGCGTCGCCAAGGCATCTAAGACTCGATGACGCCCCATAATGCGGCCATAACGTGTTTCCACGCCGATAATTGAGACGATGATTTCAGCCGGTACGCCATATTCCGCTTCAGCTCGTGCCAAGGTTTGCTCATGCTCAGCCCAAAACTCCAAAGCCTGCTGCAGACGCTGCGGCTCGACAAAGAGCGCACGATACTCTGTCCAATTAAAACGTCGTTCAGCCGGTCGATCCATCGCTGCCAAGATCGAATCCTGGCGCTGCGCTTGAGCAAGCGTTGAACGTAACCAAGCTTCATCAAATCCCTCAGCTACCAGGCGTTGAATCATTGCCTGCGCATCCGGATGCTGAGCATAATTGGCCTGTGCTGGCGTCACCCCTACACCTGTAAACAAAAGTGCCGCCAAGGCGATCGATTTAAATCTATGAAGTCGCATACTATCTCCTTAACGCCGCTGCAGAGGGGAATGTGCGTTGACAGACATTAGAATGCCAAAGCCGGCCATCAGTGTCACTATGGAAGTCCCTCCATAACTGATCATCGGCAAAGGCACACCCACCACCGGCATTAAGCCGGTTACCATGCCAATATTGACCAACACATATACAAAAAAAGTTAAAGTCACACTGCCGGCCAAGAGGCGTGCAAAGCTATCGGTAGCGCGACTAGCAATCACCAAGCCCCGTGTAATGATCAGCAGGTACAGACAGACCAGTAATAGAATGCCATACATGCCCAACTCCTCACCCACCACGGCAATGATAAAGTCGGTATGGGATTCCGGCAGGAAGTTTAGCTGGGATTGCGTTCCCTGCAACCAGCCTTTACCCGAGAGCCCACCGGAGCCGATCGCAGTTTTGGATTGAATGATGTTCCAACCCGCACCGAGCGGATCACTTTCTGGATTCATAAAGGTCAACACCCTCTGCCGCTGGTATTCCTTCATCACACTCCAGAGCACTGGTAGCGCCGCACCACAAGCCGCCAGGGCCAGAAAAACATAGCGCCAGTAGATGCCGGAAAAAAGAATCACAAAGGCTCCAGAGGAAGCAATCAACAGACTGGTGCCTAGATCTGGTTGTTTCATAATCATCGCGACCGGTACAGCAAGTATCAACAGCGACACCAATAACCGCGGTAGACTAGGTGGCAAACTGCCGCGCACCAGATAGGCTGCCATCGCCATCGGCAGCACCAACTTCATCAGCTCTGAAGGCTGAAAACGCATTCCTGGCAGAGCGATCCAGCGCTGCGCACCTTTTGCCTGCACACCGAACAAGAGTACAGCGATTAACAAGCCGACTCCGAATACATAAAGCCAAGGAGCGAGGGTTAGGTAGGCACGTGGTCGCAGATGCGCCATCAGAATCATTAAGAAAAAACCGGCGCCCATACGTACGGCTTGACGCTGTACATACTCCATATCCTGCCCCGATGCACTGTA
The DNA here is from genome assembly GCF_008368715.1 of Nitrincola tapanii. Taxonomy (GTDB): domain Bacteria; phylum Pseudomonadota; class Gammaproteobacteria; order Pseudomonadales; family Balneatricaceae; genus Nitrincola; species Nitrincola tapanii. The sequence goes on along the minus strand of NZ_SMRS01000001.1, from coordinate 409,862 downwards.
CAGGATATACAGCCCATAGGCGCACAACAGCAGCAGAAAACTGAGCAGCCAAGCGTCTAAACGGGTGTAACTCCACCAACTGGGTGCCTGGCTAAAGTGATCTCTAGCCCCTGGCATGGTGCGCTGAAAATCACGACTCATCAGGGCAACCTCAAATCATTGGTGTAATCATCCAAGAGCCAGGCATCCATCACTTCGCGAGCAATCGGCGCGGCCACACTGGAACCGCCCCCCCCATTTTCCACAACCACCGCGATCGCGATTTTTGGATCTTCAACCGGTGCAAAGGCAATAAAGAGCGCATGATCGTGGAAGCGCTCGTCGATTTTACTGGCGTCATAACGTGCATCCTGTGCAATCCCGATCACCTGCGCCGTTCCCGTTTTACTGGCCATTTTATATTGCATCCCCTGCGCCACGCGACGCGCGGTGCCCGTTGGGCCATGCACCACATCCACCATCCCTTGGATAATTGGCTCCCAAAACTCTGGATGATGCACGACTACATCCTCAGGTACCGGGCGTTCAGTCACTAGATCGGGCAGCGTCAACTCATCCGGATTCTCCTCCGAGATCACACCCATCAACAATCTGGGTTGTACCCAGCGCCCACGGTTGGCTAAAACTGCCGCTGAAATGGCCAGCTGCAAGGGCGTTGCAACCATGTACCCCTGACCAATACTCATATTAATCGAGTCTCCAGGATACCAGGGCTCCCCCATCGCCCCGCGCTTCCACTCTCGTGTCGGGAGCACACCGCGGATCGCTTCCGGTGTATCCACGGCAGTGATCTCACCAAAACCAAACATGCGCATATAGTGCGCCATGGGCTCATTACCCATACGATGGCCCACATCGTAGAACCAGGTATCCACAGATTGAGCGATGGCAAGATTCAAATTAACTCGGCCATGCCCGCCCCGTTTCCAGTCACGATAACGCCGACCTCCTTGAGTGACCTGATAATACCCTGGGTCCCAAATGGTGTAGTCGGGGCGTACGGTTTTGCTGTCAATCGCCGCCATAGCCATAATTGGTTTGATGGTCGAGCCCGGAGGATAGCCGCCGCGTACGGCACGATTAAACAAAGGCAGATCGGGGGAATCACGCAAAGCGTTATAGTCGGTTGCCGAAATTCCCATCACAAATAGGTTAGGGTCGTAAGCGGGGGTGCTGACCAACGCTAAAATACCGCCGGTATTCGGGTCGATCGCCACGACAGAGGCGCGCCGACCTTGCAACAGAGATTCCGTAAATTGTTGCAAGCGTATATCTAAACTGAGCTGCAAATCCGCGCCTGGCACTGGATCTTCGCGCTCAAGAATACGTAGCACTCGGCCACGCGCATTGGTTTCCACTTTTTGTGAACCGACCTGACCATGTAGAATCGGTTCATAAAACTTCTCCACCCCCAGTTTACCGATGTAATGAGTACCGGCATATTTGCGCGGATCGATCTGCTCAAGATCACGCTCATTAATGCGTCCGACGTAGCCCAAAGCATGCGCCAGAGTTTCACCAAAGGGATAATAACGGATCAAATCCGCCTCCACCTGCACTCCCGGCAGTTGATGGTAGTTCACTGCAATCTTGGCAATCTCTTCTTCATCTAAACGAAAGCGCAACGGCACAGTTTCGTAAGGTCGTCGACGCTGATTTAACCTCTGACGAAAACGTTCGATATCACGATCACTGATCTCGATTAACTCAGCAAGGGTTGCAATCGTGGTATCCAGATCACGAATCTCTTCGCGTAACAGCGTCACACTAAAAGTCGGCTGATTATCGGCCAGCAATACCCCCTGGCGGTCATAGATCAGCCCGCGTCTGGGTGCGACGGGTTGCAGCTGAATGCGGTTACGGTCTGAAATCGCGGTGTAACGCTCATACTCCACGACCTGCAAGTAATACACACGACTGATCAGAATGATGAAGGCCAGCAGCACCAAAAAAAACGCAAGCCAAGCACGCCGCTGAAAGGTTGCGGTTTCATTGCTTGGATCTTTGATTCGCTGGCTTTCTGACATAACGCCCAATTATTTATGGTAAGGATGGCCTTGGAGCAGAGTCCAGGCTCGGTACAACTGTTCGGCTAACACAATGCGAACCAAGGGATGAGGTAAGGTGAGCGCCGATAAAGACCATTTCTGATCCGCGGCAGCAACACAACGCGCATCTAAACCATCCGGTCCACCGACAAGTAAGGCCAGATTACGTCCATCCATACGCCAATTTTCGGCTTCCTGCGCCAACTGCTCGGTTGACCAAGAACGCCCGCCAACCTCCAGAGCGATCACCTTTTCATTTTTTTGCAGCGCGGCCAGCATCGCATCCCCTTCACTGCGGATAGCACGGGCAATATCAGCGCCCTTGCCACGATAGCCTGGCGCGATTTCAACCAGTTCCAACTGAAAATCAGTCGGTAGGCGTTTGGCATACTCATTAAAACCCGCTTCTACCCAGCCGGGCATTTTCTGACCCACCGCCAAGAGCCGGACACGCATTAAGCGTTCACCTGCACATCCGCGCTGGGATCGGCACGCCAAAGGCGCTCAAGATCGTAAAACACACGCGCATCCGGCATCATCACATGCACGACCACATCACCGAGATCGACCAAAATCCAATCTCCAACATTCTGCCCTTCGGTACCGATAGGACGGACTCCTGCGGCCTTTACCTTCTCTAACACTTCCGCCGCTATAGAGCCCACGTGGCGTTTAGAAGTTCCACTGGCGATCAGCATATAGTCGGTCACGCTGGATTTGCCAATCACATCCAAAAGCACCACATCGCGTGCTTTCATATCATCAAGAATGGTTTGAACCAATTGAATCAGTTGTTCTGTTTGCATGAGTTGCTTATTACCTTAATTGATAGCCGTAAAGCTGATGTATTTTGATATATTCCCACACCTGATCTGGCAGTAGATAGCGGGGTGACTGACCGCTGGCAATTAACTGCCGTATCTGTGTGGCGGAAATGCCCAGCGGAGTTAATTCATGAATACAAACCTTGCCTGCCGCTTGGCGAAAGAGTTGATTGACGTCCTGAGTTTGATGCTGTTGCAACCAAGCCTGGAGTTGTGGATCCGGTTGCAAGCCAAAACCGGGGCGCGTGACCACGATCAAATGACTGAACTGCAGCAGCTCCTGCCATCGATACCAGCTCGGCAGCCCCAAGAAGGCATCCATGCCCATCACCATACAGATCGGAGTCGTGGCTCCGAATTGCTCACGTAAGGATTTCAGGGTGTACCATGAATAGGAGGGTGCATCCGATCTCACTTCACGATCATCCACGCTGAGATGCGCGGCATCACGCACGGCTAAACGCACCATTTCCAAACGATCCTGCGCCGAACAACCGGTTTGCTCACGATGCACCGGTTGCCCCGAAGGCAACAGGCACACCTGAGCGCAGCCTAACCATTGCTGTATCTCGAGCGCGGTACGCAGGTGGCCGTTATGCACGGGATCAAAAGTCCCGCCCATAAAGACGAAGGGTTGAGCATTCATCAACGACGCAGGTGCCCATCACCTAGAACGATATACTTCTGAGAAGTCAGCCCCTCTAGACCCACCGGACCTCGGGCATGGATTTTATCTGTGGAGATCCCGATCTCCGCACCCAAACCATACTCAAAACCATCGGCAAAACGCGTCGAAGCATTCACCATCACAGAACTGGAATCCACTTCACGCAAGAAAATGCGCGCATCGGTGTAATTTTCCGTGACGATTGCATCGGTATGATGCGAGCCGTAATGATTGATATGTTCGATCGCTTCCGCCAGATGATCCACAACCTTGATCGCCAGTACGGGCGCTAGATATTCCGTCGACCAATCCACTTCCTCTGCGGCTTTAATGCCGGGCAGTAACGCCAAGGTACGCGCACACCCTCGCAACTCCACTCCAACCGACTGATAACGTTCGGCAAGATCAGGTAAAACCTCGGCCGCCATCGCTTGATGTACCAACAGGGTTTCCATGGTGTTGCAAGTACCATAACGATGCGTTTTTGCATTCAGTGCGATATTAATCGCTTTCACCTTATCGGCTGCCTGATCAATAAAGACATGGCAAATACCGTCTAGATGCTTGATCACTGGAACCTTGGCTTCGGCAGAAATGCGCTCAATCAGGCCTTTACCTCCACGTGGGACGATCACATCGACATATTCCGGCATGGTAATCAAATGCCCGACTGCCGCTCGATCTTTGGTTTCAACCACCTGCACGGCGGCTTCAGGCAAACCGGCCGCTTTTAAGCCCTGCGCGATACAACGTGCAATCGCCTGATTGGAATGCACGGATTCAGAGCCGCCGCGCAAAATCGCCGCATTGCCCGACTTCAAACACAGACTGGCTGCCTCCACCGTCACATTCGGACGTGATTCAAAAATGATTCCGATCACACCGAGGGGAACACGCATTTTGCCAACCTGAATTCCAGAAGGGCGATAGTTCAGATCAGTCATCGCACCGATTGGATCGGGTAGCGTCGCCACCTGATGTAACCCTTCGATCATGGTATCAATACGTGCTGGGGTCAGCTCTAAACGATCGAGCATCGCCGCATCCAAACCCGCTTCACGACCGGCCTGCAGATCCAGTGCATTGGCTTCCGCTAGCTCAGCACGTGCGGCATCCAGCGCTTTGGCCATCGCCTCCAGGGCGCGATTTTTAACACCTGTGTCTGCACTGGCCATCCGCCGGGAGGCAAGGCGCGCTTGCTGACCCAGCGTCTTCATATACTCTTCTACATTCATCCTGCCTGGTTCCCGAGAAAGGCTAAAAGCCGCTATTATAGCGCTCTCTGAAACAGGGGTCATTCTGCTTCTGCACACTCTCTGCAGATCTCTGTGAGCACCCGCCGAGACCTGTTATGATTTACGGGTTTTTTGGCCTTATTTTCTTGGATTTCAATAACCGCGGAACTTCATCTTTCATGAGCCAAACGCCTGTCCATCCACCTCGCTCACGTTTGCGCCCGCTGCTGATCACGACTCTGGTTCTGATCACCGGCTTGCTGACGACCTCCGCTTACCTGCGCATGGAAACGCGCCAGCAAGCAGAAGTCTATTCAGAACAGAATAATCAACGCTTAGTGAATAGCATCAGCCCCTTGTTTCTCAACTTACTTCTAAGCAATGACCGCATCAGCGCCAGCTACCTACTTAGTGAATTAACCCAACTGCCCATGATTGCCGGGATGCGTTTAACGGATGCCGAAGGCCACTTAGTCGGAATGGCCGGTCAACATGAAGGGATCGCTGTCAGCCGTGAACTGATCAGCTCCGGTGAGCGCTTAGGTGAAATCAGTCTTTGGAGTTCACCTGAGCCCCTAGAGGTTATGCTGCAAGAGCAACAGAAACAGTTTCTGATCGCCGCCGGCACCACCGCGTTCCTTACCCTCTTTTGTCTTTGGGTCAGTCTCAGCAGCCGCCCCACACCGGCAAGAGCCACCGCAGAAGATGAAGATGCGTTAGTGTCGAGTGACGACCTGGATCTGACGACATCCGACCGCTACCGCAGCGCCCAGCTGTCTGAAGAAGCGCTCAGAGACAGTATTCCGATTATCAATCCAGATGATATTTTACCTCTGGTCATCCCACCGCCAGTTGAAAGTACACCCGCCAAAGCCGCCGTTGCGCCACAGCCACAGCCACAGCCACAGCCACAGCCACAGCCACAGCCACAGCCACAGCTTGACGAGGTTGTGCTAAGCCCTCAGGATCGGCAAGCGCCTTTGGCAGCTGATGCTGAGCCGGAAATCGCCACCCAAAGCTGGACTGTCGATTTAGACACTCCGCCTGTGCTGAGCGAACCCTTAATCAGTCGCGTCACCGAATTTGAACTGGATTTAGATGCCGAGTTGAGCGCTTTGAATCTACGTGCAGAGCCACAGACTCCAAGTAAATCTATCAGCGCACCCACACAAGCCACCCAGCCAGCGCGATCGCCTGAACACGCTCGACTCGAACCTTTTTTCCAACCCGAAACTGGAATAGCAGCGGAAACCCCTGAATTCCCTGAAATTCCTGATCAGACGCTGACACCCGAACCCAGCCTAGCGGCCCAAAATCGTCCTGAGATCCGCCAGGACACTCGCGCTTTCGATAACCAGGATCTGGTCTCTCTATTAAAACCGGAGCCCTCACAGCCCAGCATGCCCAAATTCACGCCCAGCCTGAACCTTAGGGGGGAAGAGTTTGCCGATGAAACCGCAGAATCAGATGCGTATGACCACCTGTTTGTGCCCGCCGTCGAGCTCGAAGAGGAAAGCACGCCGCCGACACGCATCAATCCACTGATTGCCAGCCGTGAAGATGAACCGCTTCCCTTCCTAGCTTTTGAACAGGATCTTGAGCTGATTCTGCCCGCACAGGAAGCTGGCTATTTACTGCTGATCGATACCACCAGCGCGCATTCGGAATATGTTGAAGCAGAAGAGCACCAAGTTTTGATGCGCAATTATCGTGTTTTGGCCAATTCTGTAGCGTCAATTTACAACGGCCGCCTAGTGGTCAGTGCCCTAGGGGATATGCAGATCATTTTTGATCAAGCACAAGAAGATGACAGTCACGGTATCAACGCCGTCTGTGCCGCCATGCTGTTTACTCACCTGTACAAACAGTTTAATCAGAATCGTATTCGTCTTTTCCGCCCCGTGATGAATCTGCATATGGCGCTGGTCCGAGGTCGCAAAGAGCGTCTGGAGCGATTATTCGAGGAAGCGCAGTTCTTAACACGCAGCACGCAGAGCAATGAACTGATCAGCCATACGGCGTTAACTGAAGCACCAGATCTCAAGCGTTCATTGTTAGAAGGTGCAAGTTTCCGACGTGAAGATGAAGATAAGGTATTGATTTTACGGATTGCCGACTCCTATCAAGAGCTCTTAGAGAAGCAAGCACGCCACCTCTTAAGCAAACTCAGCCAAAAACCTGATCAGGCCGGATAAATAGCCTCCAAACGGCTATTTATCCAAGCCTTCAGGCTCAAGGCTCAAGGCTCAAGGGGTTCAGGTTTTACGCCTGAATCTCAGCCACCACACCTAAGGCATCCACCTTTTGATAACCACGCGGCAGTTTATGTCCGCGACGGCCACGCTCACCCTGATAGGGCTCCAGATCCGCACCCTTCAGCTTAAGCTGTTGACGACCACTGCTGACCAACAGCGTATCGGTTGCTGACAAGCAGGTCAGCGCCACCAGATACTCTTCCCGCGAGGCCGCACGCGCTGAAGGGATATTCAGAAGCTTATTCCCCTTGCCTTTGGACAACTCCGGCAATTCGGCAACGGGGAAAACCAGCAAGCGCCCTTCATTGGTCACGGCGGCGACCCGATCGGTTGCCAAGGAAGCAATCAGTACAGGTGACAACACCCTAGCCCCATCTGGGAGCGTCAAGGCTGCACGGCCATTTTTGGTTTTGCTGCTCATTTCAGCAATCGACGTAACAAAACCATAACCGGCATCCGAAGCCAGTAGCACCTTATCGGTCTCTTGTGCACAGATCAGGCCTTCAATACTAGCGCCTTTCGGCAGAGTCAGCTTACCGGTCACCGGCTCGCCCTGACCTCGTGCCGAAGGCAAGGCATGGGTGTCCAGACTATAACTGCGCCCCGTCGAATCGATTAAGATCGTTGGCTGGTTCATCCGCCCCAAACAGGCCAGCTTAAAACCATCACCGGATTTATAACTTAAGCCTGCCGCATCGATATCATGCCCACGTGCGGCACGTATCCAGCCCTGTTTAGATAACACCACCGTCACTGGGTCGGCACTGAGCAGGTCTTTCTCACTAAAGGCTTGAGCTTCCGCACGTGCCACGATCGGTGAGCGACGCTCATCACCATGCTCGGCTGCGGCCGCTTCAATTTCACTGCGTATGAGATCGCGCATTAACTCATCAGACGCCAGGGTCGCTTGTAAGGTTTGGCGCTCCGCATCCAACTCGCTTTGTTCGGCACGTATACGAAACTCTTCTAGCTTCGCCAAATGCCGCAGTTTCAAATCAAGAATGGCATCCGCTTGTTGTTCACTAATCCCAAAACGCGCCACCATCACCGCTTTAGGTTCCTCTTCTTCGCGGATAATTTGAATGACCTCATCGATATTCAAATAGGCAATCAACAAACCTTCCAGGATATGCAGGCGATCCAGCACCTTTTGTAAACGATGCTGTAAACGTCGACGGACAATCTGCGTTCGCCAGCTTAACCACTCAGTTAAAATTTGTCGCAGATCTTTTACCTGAGGGCGCCCATCGACCCCGATCATATTCAGATTGACGCGATAGCTCCGTTCCAGATCTGTGGAGGCAAACAGATGCGCCATCAACTGCTCAACATCGATACGCCCTGAGCGCGGGATAATCACTAAGCGCGTGGGGTTCTCATGATCCGATTCATCACGCAGATCGGTGACCATCGGTAGCTTCTTCTGCTGCATCTGTGCCGCGATCTGCTCAAGAATTTTGGCACCCGACACCTGATAAGGCAGCGCGGTAATGACGATCTCGCCCTCTTCCAGGCTATACACGGCGCGCATCTTCAAAGAGCCACGTCCGCTTTCATAAATTTTCTGTAATTCAGCCGCGGGGGTGACAATTTCCGCCTCAGTCGGCATATCCGGGCCGGGGATAAACGCACATAACTGGGCAACGCTGGCTTGGGGCTGGTGTAAGAGATGGATACAGGCTGCCGCCACTTCACGCAGATTATGGGGCGGAATATCGGTCGCCATACCCACCGCGATGCCTGTACTGCCATTCAACAGAACATTCGGCAGGCGCGCCGGTAGAACTTCGGGTTCCTCTAGCGTGCCATCAAAATTAGGCTGCCAATTCACCGTCCCCTGGCCCAGTTCACGCAGTAAAACTTCAGCATAGGGTGACAAGCGTGATTCGGTGTAACGCATGGCCGCAAAGGATTTTGGATCATCCGGTGATCCCCAGTTCCCCTGACCATCGACCAGTGGATAACGATAACTAAAGGGCTGAGCCATCAGCACCATCGCTTCGTAACAGGCAGAATCACCGTGCGGATGAAATTTACCGAGTACATCACCGACGGTACGCGCCGATTTTTTGTACTTGGCACTGGCTTTTAAACCCAGCTCCGACATGGCATAGACAATACGGCGCTGTACCGGTTTCATGCCATCACCCAGATGAGGCAAAGCACGATCTAGAATCACGTACATTGAGTAATCAAGGTAGGCTTTTTCGCTGAAGGCTTTAAGTGCCAGCGTTTCGGTTTCGCCATTAAAGGTGGTTTCGATGGACATCGGCTATCCCAGGAAGATTCAAAATTCGCATAAATATCAACAAACAGGCTGCAGAATTTCAAGCCTACAGCCATAATTAAACACGCCCAGTGGTTTATCTTTGGAGACTATACCATGACTGTGAGTAACAACCGGTTATTGTTGGAACTGGAAAAATATCGTCGTGAGATCAATCGTAGCATTATCAACCCTGCGATCCCCGAACTCAGTCTCGAAGATCTGAAACCCCTGCTCTCGATGGTGGCTCACACCCGTGCCGCTTATATCCGTGAACTTTTGGATATTGCGCGTATCTCACCGGATCAGGTGCCCTCACCCGATCAGATCAAACAACTACGTGCTTGTCGTGAAACCTTCGATGAGCTGGTGGCGGCCGTCAATGCTTTAGAAACTGTTATTCAACGTGATTATCTGGATGTCAAAACCCGGGAGCGCTAATGCGATTCAGACTTGGCCTAATTTTTATTCTTCTGATGAGCTTCAGGCTAGGGGTTCAGGCCTCACCTGAAAGCACCGAGCCGTCCTTGAATCCTCTGCCTGGCCAAGTTTGGTCACGTGAACAGCAGACATTAGGGCCACTGAACACGTGGCTGGATCAACTGAAACCCGGCACCTGGTTAATTATCGGTGAACAGCATGGCCACCCTGAACACCACGCCGCTCAGCAGAAAATTCTTCAACATCTTGCCGCTTCAGAACAGCTGGGTTATGTGGCTTTTGAAATGCTAAATAGCGGCCAGCAAGCCGCATTGGATGCGCTGCTGGCACAGCCGGAGGCACTCAGTCCCGAGGCGATTGACTGGAATCCTGGCTGGTCTTGGTCGGATTATTCGCCACTCATTCGCTTCGCCCTGGAACAGGCGAAGGGGGTGGTTGCTGCGGATCTAGAACCGTCTGCACAACGCCAGGCCTATCAACAGGGCGCACCCGAAGGAGTATTGGACAGTGCGCACAGCAGTTATATGTTAGAGCTGCTGTGGCAAAGCCATTGTGGCCATCTGCCCAGAAACCAACTGCCCTCGATGCTGAATGTACAGCTCGCAAGAGATCAACATATGGCGCGTCGTTTAAGCGCCTTCACGGCCAGGGATCAGGTGAATCTTCTGATCACCGGCGCGTTACATGCCCAGCGTGATCTCGGCATTCCACGCTGGTTAGGTCCAGAGGCTGTCGAGGTTTTACTCTTAACCTCTATCCAGCCAACTCAACTGCCTGAAGCCTATCTCCCAGCACCCTATACCGAGGCAGACAAACGGCTCTATAGCGCGGATGCGCTCCTCTTCACCCCTGCAGTGCCGGAACAGGATCACTGTGATGCCTTCCGTTAGCCACCGGCCGAGCGCTTCCCAAACCCGTAGAAAGCGCTCCGATCCATTCGCTTTTCTACTGCGCCTTTTACTGGCGTTGCTGTTTTGGTCACTGCTCAGCGAAGGGGCGCTCTCCGCTTGGCTACTGGGCCTACCGGCCTGCTTGCTCGCCGCCTGGTTAAGTCTGCGTCTTAGCCCCACGCCAGAGACAGCCGACCCTATGCAATCGGCGCGCCTGTGCCTGTTCGCTTTACCCTCTTTTTTGCTCTATTTCGTTCAGGCTTCTTGCGTTGCGGGTTTGGATATCGCGCGCCGCACTCTCGATCCTAAACTGCCGCTCCATCCCAGTGTTTTTACCTACCCGACTGAACTGAGTGGATTGCCACTTTGGTGCTTGATGGGTGTCATCAGCCTTTTGCCGGGAACCCTAAGTCTAAATTGGCAACCTAACTGCCTGGAGATCCATTGTTTGGATCAACCCGACAAGGCTGCAGCGGAGTTAGTTCAGGTGGAGAACCGTATCAGGCGTCTATTTACGCTCCCTCTTCTTCAGCTTCCTCTTTTGGATAGGTCAAGGAGTTAAATCCCGATGATATGGGTCTATAGCGTCACGCTTGTGCTTTTGCTCGGCTCATTATTACTGGGCTTGATCCGCATCTGGCGCGGCCCACGCTTGGCAGATCGTCTCTTAGGTGCACAACTCCTAGGCACCACCGGTGTGGCTGTTTTATTGATTCTGGCGGAATGGCAATTGCAGCCGGCCGCACGCGACACCGCACTGGTTCTGGCGATGCTGGCGATGATGCTGGCCGTTGCCTTGGTCGCTGGCCGTCATAAAAGTCGGAGTTCCTGATCATGGAAAGTTTCCTGCCGACACTACTTCTGACCAGTCTACAAGGTCTTCTACTCATCTCGGGAGGAGTTTTATTTGTGGTCGGCTCCATCGGCCTTTTACGCTTTCCGGATACCTGTAGTCGTGTGCATGCGCTGACCAAAGCCGATAACCTGGGACTCGGGTTGATCGTGCTAGGTTTAATCCTCGGCACAAACTCCCTTGGCGTGGCGCTCAAGCTCTTGCTGATCTGGCTGCTCGTCATGTTTGCCAGCACCTTGAGTGGTCATCTTGTCGCTTGGTATGCGTGTTATCACCCGGCAGAGAAGCCCTTGCCACAGGAACCGTCGGATGATTGATCTGCTGCTGGTCTGCGGCCTCTGGTCGCTCGCCCTGACCACCCTCCTGACCCCCAACGCTTTTCGGGCCTTGGTCTTTTTTATTTTATTAGGCTTACTGCTGACACTGGTCTGGATCCGTCTGGATGCACCGGACATTGCCTTAGCCGAAGCAGCTTTAGGAACCGGCATTACGGGCGTGCTGCTGCTCGATACCCTGAAGCAACAGCCGCAACATGCTTTACTTTGCGTTCATCGCACACGTATATTCTGGGCAGTGTTTTCCGGCCTGAGCCTGACACTGGCGCTGAGTTGGGCCTTGCTGCAAGCGCCCGCCATGCCGATTGCGCTCGATCAAACCTTAACGGCACAACTTGATGCCTCCGGTGTCAGCCATCCCATCACAGCGGTGCTCTTGAACTTTCGTGCCTACGATACACTCTTGGAAATAGGGGTGCTCCTGTTAGCGCTGTTCGCGGGGCAAGGCTTACATGAACGCCAGCACCCTCTTGAACAACTCAGCGGCGCCCAGCTGCATAACCCTTTCCTACGCGCCAGCCTCGCACTCTGGTTACCTGGCATGCTGTTATTAGCCACTTATCTCCTCTGGGCGGGCGCTCATCAACCTGGAGGCGCCTTTCAAGCCGGTGCCGTCCTTGCCGCTGCGTTCATCCTGATGCATCTGTGTGGTTTGGCTTTGGATGCGCAGGTCTCACAGCACCTACTGCGCATCGGCGTTCTGGTCGGTTTTGTTCTGTTTCTTGTGGTCGCCAGCAGCTCCATGCTGGCCGGACAAACCCTGCTAACCTATCCAAGCGCCTGGGCCGGAGAGCTGATCTTACTGATCGAGTTAGCGCTCACCTTTTCCATAGGTTTAATTCTATTCAGCCTCTTTACCCTCAATCATCAGATGCGTAAGGAATCGGCATGAACACCTATCTGATCTTTGCCCTCGGAGGGGCCGGTTTGTGTGGAATCGGACTCTTTGGTTTTATTCTGCATGATGATCTTCTGCGCCGCTTAATCGCTTTTAACCTGCTGGGGAGCGGCACCTTCTTAATTTTAGTGGGCTTGGCCCAATCTGGACGCGGCGGGGTGGATGCGGTGCCACAAGCGCTGGTGCTGACCGGCATCGTTGTGGCAGTGGCCGCAACAGCCCTAACACTCATGTTGATTCGACGCTGGACACAACTGAGCCAGCAGAGCCATCTCACCGAGGAGGACGAATGAGCAGCCTTGCCCTCCTGCCTTGGTTATTGATTCTTCCATTAGCCGCCGCCTGCTTAACCGGTCTTCTGCCTTTGCGTGCTACACAAATCAGCAGTCTTTTGGTGATCCTATCGCAAGCCCTCGCCAGCTTACTGCTCCTGCTCTGGATGCCCAGTGATGAGCCTTTGTTTTACTCTCTCGGCAGCTGGGGTGCTCCCCTTGGGATTGTCCTGCGTCTGGATGGCTTAGCCGCCGCTTTTTTGATGATGACGAGCCTAATTGCCTCCCTCTGCGGCCTCTATGCTCTAAGCTATCTTCGTCCCAGCCAACAACCGGGTTTTTGGCCACTCTTTTGGTTCCTCTGGGCCGCTCTGAATGGGATCTGGCTCGCAGGGGATCTGTTTAATCTCTATGTCGGTTTAGAGTTGTTAAGCCTCGCCGCCGTGGGATTAGTCGCTCTAGGCGGCGAAGCAAGTCGGGTCAAAGCCGCTTTACGTTATCTCTTTGCCGCTCTGCTAGGCTCTTTAGGGTATCTACTCGGGGTCAGCCTGCTCTATGGCGCGCACGGCACTCTCGATCTAGAGTTGCTGGCCGAGGTGTTTCACTGGGGGCCGCTCAGTGCTTTGGCCCTAGCCTTGATCCTGGCGGGCTTGGCCTTAAAAACCGCTTTTTTTCCATTACACACCTGGTTACCTCCGGCTCATGCCGGTGCCCTCACACCGGTAAGCGCACTACTCTCCGCCTTGGTGATCAAGGCTTCGTTTTATATCGCTTTACGTCTGTGGGTCGAATTGGAGATGCCAGAACGCAGCCTAGAGGTGGCACAACTGCTCGGTCTGCTCGGTGCCGGAGCACTCTTCTGGGGGGGCTGGATGGCTTTACAGCAGGTGAAATTAAAACAGGTCGTGGCCTACTCCACGGTTGCCCAACTGGGTTATCTCTTGCTGATTTTTCCTTTGCTGAGCAGTAGTTCGAGCGAAGCCAGTCACCTAGCCAGCCAGGGTGGCTGGTTAATGCTCTTATCACACGCGCTGGCCAAAGCGGGAATGTTTCTGGCGGCAGGTAATCTGATTCTTTGTGCCGGACGCAGTGAGCTGAGCGCCTTAGCCGGTTTAAGTCGTTATCGCCCCATGAACATTTTTGCTTTTGGATTAGCCGCGGTCAGTTTGATGGGCTTGCCTCCAAGCGGTGGTTTTAGTGCCAAATGGTTAATGCTGCAAAGCGCTCTCATTTCTGGACAATGGTGGTGGATACTGGTGATTCTTCTCGGCAGTTTATTGTCTGCGGCCTATCTATTCCGCGTCTTCAGTCACACCTATTTAGAAACCCAGGACAGCGTGCAATTTGGTCAACCTAGCCTGATGCTGGAGCTCTGCGCTTTAACCTTGGCGGCACTCAGTATTCTTTTGGGCTTTTTTGCGCCCTGGCCTTTAGCCTGGTTCGCGTTACCCGGTCCCTTTACGGAGGCTTTAGGATGAATCTGCTGCCGCTTGCAGTTCTGATGACCTCCTTCACGGCGGCGATGGTGATCTTTTTATTACCGGAAGCCCGTCACCGCTTACGCAGTCTGATTAATATTGCGGCGGCCTGCTTGAAGCTGGTGTTAGTCATTTTTCTCATCCAAGCAGTACTGCAACAGGATTACCCGGAATTTAGCTGGGAGATCTTACCCGGTTTATCGCTGGTCTTAAGAGCGGATGCACTAGCCATGTTGTTTGCCGGGCTCTCCTCCTTGCTTTGGCTCTTCACGACGCTTTATGCCATAGGCTATTTGGAAAACGCGCCGAATCGCAGTCGTTTTTTTGGATTCTTTAGCCTCTGTGTGGCCAGCACCATGGGCATCGCACTGGCAGGTAATCTCCTCACCTTCCTGATTTTTTATGAGCTGCTGACACTTTCGACCTATCCTCTCGTCGTACATCGTGGCACCCCCGAATCACTTCGCGCAGGACGCACTTACCTGATCTATACCCTGGCAGGCGGTGTATTGCTGTTACTCGGTGTCGCTTTACTCTATGCCGAAGTAGGTGAGCTGAATTTTGGTGACACGGCCGCCCTGGCCGAAGCCTTTCACGCACACCCAGGACGGATGAGTGGCATCTTTTTCCTGTTACTGGTTGGCTTAGGCGTGAAAGCCGCCATTTTCCCTTTGCATGCCTGGTTGCCGACTGCGATGGTTGCCCCAGCACCGGTCAGTGCCTTGCTGCATGCTGTCGCGGTAGTGAAGGCAGGCGCTTTTGGTATTATTCGCCTGGTGTATGATGTCTATGGTATCGAACTGAGCGCACAACAGGGGCTCCTCTTACCCCTGACACTGATTGCCGCATTTACCATTCTGTATGGCTCCTGGCGAGCCCTGCAACAGATCGATATTAAAAAGCGTTTGGCCTTTTCCACGGTCAGTCAGGTGTCTTACATTCTGCTCGGCATCAGCCTTTTTGGCCCACTGGGTACACTCGGCGGCTTAGTCCATCTACTGCATCAGGGTTTAATGAAAGTCACACTGTTTTTCTGTGCCGGTAATTACGCGGAAACACTGGGCATTCATAAAATCCATGAGTTAAATGGTGTAGGACAACGCATGCCTTTGACCAGTGCAGCCTTTACCCTCGGTGCGCTGGGCATGATTGGCTTACCTCCGATTGCCGGATTTATCAGCAAATGGTATCTCGGCCTAGGCGCCTTGCAGGCCGGCATGCCCTGGGTGCTCGGCGTATTGATCGCCAGCAGCCTACTCAATGCAGCTTATTTTTTGCCGGTGTTAAAACGCATCTGGTTCTCTGATCCACCCGCCGCTTGGCCGCAGCAGGCATCTGAATCTAAGCGGCTATGGCGCGACAGCTCACCCTGGTTACTGCTCCCCACTCTCGTGACAGCAACCCTCAGCTTAGCCGCAGGGTTGTTTGCCGCCGCCAGCTGGAGTCCTTTGAGCTGGGCTGAGTTGATCGTGATACGGGAGTATCTACCATGACTTGGGGGTTGCTCTGGATACCTCTGTTACCCCTGACCGGCTTTATCCTGCTGTGTCTAAGTGATTCCAAACGCCTACCTGTCTTTTGCGCGCTACTGGCCCCTCTGCCTGCTCTGATTTACAGCCTGGGCTCGCCGCTGCAATTAGATCTACCGCAACTTTTGTTGGGTAGCCTTTGGCACACCACGCCTTTAAATCAAACCTTTCTACTTTTCACCGCATTGCTGTGGATCTTCAGTGCACTCTACGCTTGGGGTTATTTTAAAGGTGATGAGACGCCTACTCGGCATACTCAACGCTTCTGGCGTCTCTGGTTATTAACCCTCACCGGCAACCTTGGGCTATTAATCAGCGCGGATCTGGTGAGCTTTTACACCTTTTTTGCTTTGATGACGTTTGCTGCTTATGGGCTGGTGATTCACTCTCAATCTGTACAAGCCTATCGTGCCGGGCGCGCCTATCTGAAGATGGCGATTCTAGGGGAGATGCTGATTCTCACCGGCTTCTGGTTAGCCAGCCAAGAACTGTCGGGACAGGTGCCGCGCTTAGAAGAACTAGGGGCTCTCCTCGTAGAATCCCCTCATCAAAATCTCATTTTGTTCTGCTGGTTACTGGGTTTTGGTGTCAAAGCCGGTTTGGCCGGTATGCATCTATGGTTACCTCTTGCGCATCCTGTGGCCCCGACACCGGCCAGCGCGGTGCTCAGTGGTGCGATGATCAAAGCCGGTTTATTTGCCTGGCTCAACCTCTTACCCCTGGGACTGATGACCTCTATTCCTTGGGGACATTTACTCTTAGTCTTGGCGGCGCTGGCGATTTTTGGTGCCGGGCTCATCGGCTCTCTACAAAGCGCACCGAAAGCGATCCTTGCCTACTCCAGCATTAGCCAGATGGGTGTCATGCTCCTGGCGATTGCCGCGATTTTTTATGTGCCTGAAGCCAGTGAAACATTAATCCCACTGATCGCATTTTATGCTTTGCACCACGGCCTGGTAAAAGGCGCCCTATTTTTGTCGGTCAACTTTAATCCCATCGGCAGCCTATTCACCCGCGTGCTCTTGGCCATCAGTTTGATGCTGCCCCCCCTGGCATTGATCGGTTTAGTGGGCGGTGGGATTGCCGCAAAACTGGGTCTTAAAGAGGGTTTAGGCCTCTTTCCGCTGCCCAGCCTGTTTATCACCCTAGTGAGTTTTTCAGCCGTCGCCACCAGCTTGTTGATGAGTCGATTCTTATGGCAACTCCAACGCCATGCCAAAGAGGCCTCTAGCGTTACCCAACATCCCAGCTTGGGTCTGGCTTGGTTAGGTTTGATGCTGGTGGCTCTCTTATTACCCACTTATCTGAGTATCGACCTCGCCCTGCCAGGTTTACTCAATACCCCGAGTGCCTACTTGAGCCTGATCTGGTTGCCCCTCTTTTCACTCTTACTGGCTTATCCCTTGTTACGCCGCAATCTGCCCAGCCTACCTGCCGGCGATCTATGGGTCTTAGGTGAAAAAATGGTTGAAAAATTGGGTGAAAAGCTGAATGCAAAACCTGATACAGAGCAGAATAAGCCACTTGGAAAAACACCGGAAAGGCTCACGGCTGATCCGGCAGCAAACGTGCGCGCCCTTCCAGACTCAGACGATTCTGGCAGAGCGGCATTTAACACCGGGCCTCGGCTTTGGGAGCGTTGGGGACGCACACAAGCCGTGGCACTCTTTAGTTTGATCTGGTTACTGTTATTCCTGGGCTTAGGCCTAGCCCTTTAGGGATCTGGCGCTTTGAAAGCAGGACACTCAAGGCAAGAGTGGACGTGCCGCATTCCACTGGAAGCGCCCCACCTCTTCGACATGAATCATCGGCAGCAAGGAGCCGGCATCTAAACGCGCTTTAAATAGATATTGAAAGCTGTCACGTTGCGTTGAAAAGAGATCACTGAGTAAGCGGGCACTGCCTAGGAGATCGGGGCTAGCCTGAATCACAAAGTCGGCACTGCCATAGGCCGGCACACGTGGCAGATCCGGTGTCGCACCACTGAGGATCCGATACCCCTCTATCTCCACGGCATAAGTCATGCCTTTGAGTGGCAAAGCCACACGATTGGGATTGACCACCTGCACCCCGATTTGAAAGCTCGGTGCCAAACCTGAACTGCCAGGCGCCAGGCTAAACGAGGTGATATTGACCTGTGGCTTTTCCGCGACCCCTTGCAAGCTTGAACAACCCTGCAGACCAAGGAGAAACACACTAAACAAGACAATACTGAACCAACGGGGCATGGTGAGCTCCTCACTTCATCTCGATTACAAATCGCCTGATGAATCTCAAGCGTGGCTCGCAATGAATAAACCTTAAGCCATCAAATGACCTTAGCCCGTTGCAAAGCCTTAGGTCGTTAGAAGCCTTATTAAAAGCCCTTGGGCCTGAGCCTAAGCTGAATATTAGCCCACTTCAGCCAGATTCCCTTTCTCTTCTAACCACTGTTTACGATCACCGGAACGTTTTTTCGCCAGCAGCATATCCAGCACTTCTTGCGTATCATCATTCGCTTCCAGCGTGAGCTGGACTAAACGGCGCGTATCAGGCGACATGGTCGTTTCACGCAGCTGCAGAGGATTCATCTCGCCCAATCCTTTAAAGCGTTGCACCCCAATTTTGGCGTTTTTACGTTCGGCTCGAATACGGTCAATAATGCCATCACGTTCAGCATCATCGAGAGCATAGTAGACCTCTTTGGCGACATCGATACGGTACAAAGGCGGCATCGCCACATATACATGCCCGGCCTCGACCAGAGGGCGGAAATGACGCATAAACAGAGCACACAAGAGGGTCGCAATATGCAGCCCATCGGAATCCGCATCCGCCAGAATACAAATTTTACCGTAACGTAAACCTTCAAGTTTGTCCGATCCTGGGTCAACGCCGATGGCCACCGAAATATCGTGAATCTCTTGTGAGGCCAGAATTTCTGTGGAATCCACTTCCCAAGTATTCAAGATCTTCCCGCGCAACGGCATGATGGCTTGAAACTCACGGCTACGCGCCTGTTTAGCCGATCCACCCGCGGAATCTCCTTCCACTAAAAAGAGTTCAGATAATGCTGTGTCGGCACCTGAACAGTCGGCGAGCTTACCTGGCAAGGCTGGACCTTGCGTCACCTTTTTCCGCACCACCTTCTTGCTGCTACGCAAACGCTTCTGAGCATTGCTGATCACCAACTCAGCAATTTTTTCACCCTCTTCCACATGCCTGTTCAACCATAGCGAGAAAGCATCCTTCACCGCACCGGAAATGAACGCGGCAATACCACGTGAAGATAAACGTTCCTTAGTTTGTCCGGAGAACTGAGCATCTCGCATCTTGGCAGACAGGATGTAACAGCATCGCTCCCAGATATCATCTGGAGCCAGTTTCACGCCACGGGGCAATAGATTGCGAATTTCACAGAACTCACGCATCGCTTCCAGTAAGCCCGTGCGTAAACCGTTCACATGGGTGCCACCCTGCGCGGTGGGTATCAAGTTGACGTAACTTTCCGCCGTCAGATCTCCCCCTTCCACCAGCCACTGTACCGCCCAATCTACGGCATCCTCTTCACCGGTGAGGCTGCCACAGAAAGGTTCAGCCGGGAGAGTTTCCCAAACCTGCGTCGCGCCTTTTAGATAGGATTCCAGCCCCTCCTCATAGAACCATTCCTCTTTTTCCACCTGGCCGCCGCTCAGTTGCTGCGTAAAGGTGACACGCAACCCCGGACAGAGTACCGCCTTGGCACGCAGATTGTGCTTCAGGCGCGACACACTAAAACGCGGACTGTCGAAATATTTGGCATCGGGTGTAAAACGCACGCTGGTTCCGGTATTGCGTTTGCCACAACTGCCAATCACTTCCAGATCGGAAACCTTCTCTCCATCCGCAAAGCCGATACGATACACCTGGCCATCGCGCTTGATCTCGACTTGCAGCAACTTCGACAAGGCATTCACTACCGAGACACCCACACCGTGTAAACCGCCGGAGAAGGTATAGTTGTCGTTGTTAAACTTACCCCCTGCATGCAAACGCGTTAGGATCAGCTCCACCCCACTGATGCCCTCTTCAGGATGGATATCCACCGGCATACCGCGTCCATCATCGGTGACCGACAGAGAACCGTCTTCATGCAGCACCACATCTATCTGCTTGGCATGCCCGGCCAGCGCTTCATCGACAGAGTTATCAATCACTTCCTGAGCCAAATGGTTTGGACGATCTGTCTCGGTATACATACCTGGACGGCGCTTGACCGGATCTAGGCCACTGAGAACTTCGATAGATTCTGCGGTATATTGCTTCGACATGGGGGTTCCGTTCAGCTAGTCACAAAGGGCAAAGGGGTCGCAGGCGGGAGTGCCAACTCACCCTGCGCAAAGTCTAAAATTGCGGGGATGAGTGTAGCAAACTCTTCAAAGCCATGACTGCCCCCTACCTGGACAAATTGGGGAGAATCCGGCAAGAAGGCCAGCGCCTCACGATAATCTAGGGTGAGATCCCCGGTTTGCACCAAGAGTAGGTAACGTTCGGGATGCGTCACACCACCGACACGTAGATCCAATAACTGCTGCAGATGCTCAGGTGTTAATTCATAGGCTTCGTGGGTGTAGAGGTTTTCATTCTGCCCCAACCAATCGGCCAACAAACGATAGGGATAAATCGCAGGATTCACCAACACAGCCCGCAGTTGTGGAGATTGCTCCGCGAGGTAGAGTGCATAATACCCCCCCAAAGAGCTACCAATCAGGGTGATGGGGCGAGCCCCTGCCGCTTGGATACCCGCTTGAAGTTGAGCCATCGCCTCGGCAGGCCAGTGAGATAAGCGCGGCACCCAAAGCTCAAAATCGGCGTCCGGATGCGCCTGCAGCGCGCTGTGCAGGACTTGCGCCTTCCAGGACTCGGGGGAGCTATTAAAGCCATGTATATAGATAAGCAGGGGGGTAGATCGCAGCATCACCTTCTCCAAGCGTTATACCGATCAGCCTTGTGGTGCATCATGCCAAGCCGACGCTAAACGTCGCACCTCACATTCAATGCGGCCATCGTCATGTAAATGATAGAGATTCACGCCCGGTAAGGATGCAGGCAGCAGATGTTCCACCTCAGCATGACCACAAGCCGGACTAAACTGCAAAGCCGTGGAAGGGGCGGACCAGACCTCAATTCCCTGATGTTGCCAATAGAGCGCTCGATGCAGATGTCCACAGATCAGCCCTTTCACTCGCGGAACTTCTTGCAGATAGGCCCAAAGCAACTCAGCATCTTGCAGCATAATGGCATCTTGCCAATCGGTGCCGGTCGGGAGGGGATGGTGATGGAGCATGAGTAGAACAGGCATTTGCTGAGGTTCACTGCGGATCTCTGCCAAAACCTGCCAACTTGCTGGACTTAAATAACCGGCTCCGCGTCCATCCGCGGCATAGGTCGAGTCGAGACAGACAAGCTGCCAAGCTCCCAATAGACATCGCGTTCGGCTCAGCTCAGCAGGCGCCTTGCGTTCCACTTCCTGCATTGCTGTGCGATCATCGTGGTTCCCTGGCAACCAAATCTTGGGACAGGGCAAGGCGGCTAGCGCCGCTAAAAGTGCTTGATAACGCTCAGCCGCACCATGATGAACCAGATCTCCCGTCAGCACTAACAGGTCAGGATAGATAGCTTCATCGAGCAATTGTGCGATCAACGCCTTGAGTTGAGCCTCTGGGTCTTGATCGCGAAACAAACCTCCCGCTTGCGGCATCCAATGGCAATCACTGATTTGCAGCAGCAACTTAGCGGCCATCAAATCAGCACCTTCTGGGTTTCTAAGCCATAACTCAGACATTGATTTAACCATTCCCCCAGGAACTCATTGAGCTGACGCTTTTCATCCGGTTGATGCATCTGCGGATTAGGATAAGGATACACACCACTGAGTTGACGCCGACGACGCGCACAGACCACCTCGGCCAAGCGCGCATCATGATACAAGCGTATCACCAACTCCGGTGATTGCAGCCAAGGCGAAGCATGCCCTTCCTGAACCCCCATTACTACGGTGCTGGTGTAACGAAATTCCTCTTCGACCTCTAAGCGAATACGCTGATGACCACGGCTAGACGCCAACTCAAACTCACGGCGCACGCCGGCCGTTAAATCGGGTAGAAGTTTATACAAACGCAGATAGTTACTTTGCCCCAATGCCATTTGGCGTGTGAGATCGGGCACATATTTCGCTTTCATTCATCTCTCTGGATTTGAGGGCGCCAATCGAGTTCGCCCTTGTGCCAAAATGCGCTCTTGGTGTAAGCGCAACCATTGTACCGCAATGATGATCGCACCATTGTTTAACACCCCTTGATCCAAGAGTTGAAATACCTCAAGCATCGGCAGGGTCAAGACTCGGATATCTTCCCCTTCTGCGATCAAACCGGAGATTTCGCCGGCCTGCGTTGAATCCACAAAACCATAAACCAGATGAATCCACTCATCGCTGCCACCGGGACTGCTGAGATAACCGAGAATCGGTTCTACGGCATCGATCTGCAGACCGGTTTCCTCCAAAGTTTCACGACTGGCCACCTGATCCAGCGCTTCATCTTCCTCGATCATGCCTGCGACCAACTCCAGCAACCAAGGGCCACCTGGCGCCTCTAAGGCACCGGCACGAAACTGCTCGATCAAAACTAAGGCTTCGCGCCAGGGATCAATCAGTAATACGGCCACGGCATGGCCGCGTTGAAAGATTTCACGGGTCACACTCAGGTAACCGCCCTGGAAAGTCGGGTGTTTGAGGTGTAAACGACTCAAGCGAAAAAAACCCTGATAGAGGGTTTCTTCCTGCTCTAGGCTCACCTCTTGTGTCGGCAGTTGCGGTTGCCAAAACGTCATACGCCCTCCTGAGCCAAAGCATGCGACAGAAATTCATCTGCCGGCATCGGGCGACCAAACCAATAGCCTTGGAAAGCCACACAGGCCGCCTCCAACAAAAAGTCTCTTTGCGCTTGGGTTTCCACGCCTTCGGCAATCACTTGCAAATTAAACTCCTGAGCCAAGCGAATAATGATACGGGTAATCGCCGCATCATTGCTGTCTAAGGGTAACCCATCAATAAAACAGCGATCAATTTTGATCTGATCCAGTGGCAACTGTTTAATGTAAGCCAAGGAAGAATAGCCTGTACCAAAATCATCCAACGCAAAGCCAAAACCTGCCGCTTTTAAATAGTGCATACGCTCGATGGCGAACTGGATATCATCGATCAAAACACTTTCGGTCAGCTCCAGTTTTAAGCGCTCGGCGGGAATTGCGTACTTTTGCGTTAAGGCGATTAAGGACTCAACAAAATCGTTTTGGCGAAACTGATGCGCACTGATGTTAATCG
The DNA here is from genome assembly GCF_008368715.1 of Nitrincola tapanii. Classification (GTDB taxonomy): domain Bacteria; phylum Pseudomonadota; class Gammaproteobacteria; order Pseudomonadales; family Balneatricaceae; genus Nitrincola; species Nitrincola tapanii. The sequence continues at coordinate 386,529 of NZ_SMRS01000001.1, read as the reverse complement.
CCAGCACCCAATCGCGCGCGACAGGATGGGTTTGCCATACCTGCAACTGACGACAAGCCGCCTCCAAAACCCAGTGCCCTAAATCCAGTATCAAACCTGACGCTTCTGCTATCGGAATAAATTCAGCGGGCATCACCAAACCTCGCTGCGGGTGTAACCAACGGATCAAGGCTTCAGCACCCAGTATCCGGCCTTGAGCATCCACCTGTGGCTGGTAAAAAAGCACGCATTCATTAGTCTGCAGCGCATGGCGCAGCTCATGCTCCAACTGCGCCTTATGCAGCACCTGAGTTTGTAAGGTTGGATCAAAGAAGTGCAAACGATTACGGCCACTCTCCTTAGCTTTGTACATCGCCAGATCCGCTTGTTTCAGCAGTTCTTCAGCAGACGCCTGACCTGCAAACAGGGTGATGCCGATGCTGGGCGTAATCACCTGGGCCTTACCCCCTAAACGATAGGATTGACGCAGGGTATCAAGGATTTTTTCCGCGATTTCACGCACTTTGGCCGCTGCTTTAAGCTCCTCTTTGGTTAAATGTGACAACATAACGACAAATTCATCGCCGCCAAAGCGAGCAACGGTGTCTTCTTCTCGCACACAAAAGCCTAAACGTTGCCCCACCTGAATCAGGAGCTGATCCCCAACATCATGGCCAAGGGTATCATTCAGGGTTTTGAAGTTATCCAGATCGATAAACAACAAGGCCCCTAATTCTTGATGGCGCATCTGACTTTTTAATTGTTGTTGCAGACGATCCAATAACAGGCGCCGATTGGCTAATCCCGTCAGGGCATCATAAAAGGCTAGATGGCGGATTTGATCCTCCATCACCTTACGCTCACTGATGTCCGTGGCGATGCCACAAAGCGCATAAATTTCGCCATTTTCTCGACGCAGTGGCAACTTCACCGTCAGAAAGGTATGCCACGCATCTTGGCTGATTAAGTAGCTCTGCTCCTCAGTTGCCACGCGCTCACCTCGTTGCAGAACACGTGTATCCTGCTCAGCAATCAAGCGCGCACTTTCTGGGCTGAAAAACTGCGCATCTCCTTGACCCAGAATGGCTTCCCGCGGCTGTGCAAAAATCTGCTCGACCTTGTGATTGACATAGGTATAGCGATAGTCACAATCCTTAATGAAGATGTAAGCCTCTACACTGTCCAGAATGGTAGCAAGTTTACTCTCACTCTCTTTCAGTGCCTCAGCCTGTTCTGCGAGACGCTGTTGTTGCTCATGTCGCTCGGCATGATACGCCGCGAACAAACGTCCCGACCAACGCGAAAAGCCCAGTGAGCCCAAAAGCGCTAATCCCAGGGTTAACATCATCACGAGAAGATAATCTTTCCAGGCTAACGACAAGGCCTGCTCAAACGCCTGCATCTCGGATTGCAGTATGCCTTTTGCCTCATCCTCATATAGGGTGGCCACCAAAATCCAATCCCAGAAGGGTGATGATTCCACCCAGGCCGTTTTCCAAACAGGCTCCTCCTGATCCGGCAACCTCCAGAGGTAGCGCAGATAACCACCGCCGGCATTTGCAGTCTGCAGCATCAACGCCAAAGCCGCCGACACCTGCTCGTTGTATTCTGCCGGTGTATCTTGCTCAAGATGGGGGCTGTCCACGGATAACAAGACCTGACCCGAGCGATCCAGAATCGCAATATAGCCTTCCAACCCTATACGGTGAGTTCGCAAGCGCATCAGCATCTCGTATTGCTGACGCTTCTCCCACTCATAGGTGTAATCCCCAGCTCCAATCAGCCAGTCAAAAGGCTCAAAATAACGGACATAGGCTAACTTATCCGCCATACGGCTAGGATCATCAGGGCGATACCAACGGTAACGTGAATATCCCTCCCCCTCCGGCAAACGCGCCGCTTCGATCAGACCCTGCATAATAAAATGACCACGATCATCCTGATTATCAGGCAGGAGCTGGCCTTCAAATTCAGGCGCTGTGGGTAAAAGAATAAAGCGCCCGCTCATATCATCGATAAAATAATAACCACGCTCTTCAAAAAAACGTGCCGGGCGCAGAGCTTCCACAATTAAACGCTGCTGCTCTGCAACAGGTAGGGATTGGCTTTGTGTATAGAGGCTTTGTGCGATCGACCAGGCTTGATCGACCTGCTCTCGCAGATGCATTTTCAGCTGCGCATCCGCCTGTTGTTGGATGAAGTGAATGGACTCCAGTGCGGTTTCCATCTCAGCCTGTAAGCGCGCTTCAATTTGGCGTGAGACAGCCGCCTCGATACGCTGAATCGACGCATTGTGCTCTTGCACCTTGTGCCAGGTAAAGAATCCAGAGAGCATCAGTGTTAAGCAGCTGATGATCAATAGAGTGCCGATAAGGTGTAGACGCGGTAAGGTGCGTGCTTGATCCGACAGTTGCATACTTCTCCAATCTGCCGTGGGCCTTGAAAGATTCTGGCTCATCATAGAATGAAGGCAAGAGGCTGAACAGAGTCAGGGCAACCTCTTGCTGGAATTCGGTTCACAACCTCTGCTTATCGGGTGTTTATTTGACCCGTATCAAGCTTAGCAGACACCCAAAATCCGCGTTTGGGGCCACTAGGCTTGAGGGTCCGCGGCAAAACGGCGCAGTTGCTGTATCTCTTCAGTCCATCTTTCTGGCTCTAGCGTTTCCAGAATCAAAGGCATCTTTTGGAAGCGTGTATCGCGCATCAGATAACGAAACACGTCCCAACCGATCTCACCCTGCCCCAAACACTGGTGACGATCGATCCGACTGCCCAACCCTCCTTTCGAATCATTCAGATGCATCGCCTTGAGATACTGAAAACCGACGATCGAGGCAAACTCATCAAACGTCTGAGCGCAGGCTTGCGGGCTGCGTAAATCATACCCTGCCGCAAAAATATGGCAGGTATCGAGACAGACCCCCACACGCGTTTGATCCTCCACCTGGTCAATGATCTCAGCCAGCTGCTCAAACCTATACCCTAGGTTACTCCCCTGCCCAGCTGTTGCTTCAATCACCGCGCACACACCTGTCGAGCTCTCTAATGCCAGATTGATGGAATCAGCAATGCGCTGCAAACAGGCACTCTCGCTGATTTCACGCAGGTGGCTACCCGGATGAAAATTTAACAGACTCAAACCCAACTGCTGACAACGCTGCATCTCATCTTTAAACGCATGGCGTGATTTCTCTAAGGCTTCGGCATCAGGATGCCCCAGATTAATCAAATAACTGTCATGTGGAAGAATCTGCTCGGGCTGAAATCCGTAGTCTTCACAACGCCGCTGAAAGGCCTCTATCGACTGAGGCGTGAGAGGTTTGGCTTCCCAGCGTCGTTGATTTTTCGTAAACAAGGCAAAGGCATTGGCACCGATAGCCGCTGCATTATCCGGCGCATTTTCAACGCCACCTGAAGCGCTGACGTGGGCGCCTATCCAGTAATCCGTCATCTTGCCTCCACAGACGTATGATGAAAAAAAGCCCGGGCTGCAAGCAGGCCGGGCTTTGAGGAGAACGCTGAGTTATGCCGCTTCTTCGTCTTCTACTGAAGAACGAATCAGGTAATCAAAAGCACCCAGTGCTGAAGCGGCTCCACTGCCCATGGCAATGATAATCTGCTTGTAAGGTACGTTGGTCACATCCCCGGCAGCAAAGACACCCGGAATGCTGGTTTCACCCTGGCTATTGACTTCAATTTCACCGAAACGCGTCAATTCCATATCGCCTTTGAGCCATTCCGTGTTCGGCACCAAGCCGATCTGGACAAAGATACCGGCCACATCCAGATCAAAGAGTTCGTTACGCTCACGATCCTTATAGGTGAGGCCGATCACCTTCTTACCGTCACCCCGCACCTGGGTTGTCTGCGCCATCTTAATGATGGTGATATTTTTCATCGAGCTGGCTTTTTTCTGCAACACGGCATCGGCACGCAGAGTGTCACTAAATTCCAGGACGGTGACATGCTCAACAATACCGGCCAGATCGATTGCCGCCTCAATACCTGAGTTACCGCCGCCGATCACTGCGACACGCTTACCTTTGAACAGAGGGCCATCACAGTGTGGGCAGTACGCCACGCCTTTACCACGATACTCCTGCTCACCCGGTACGTTCATTTCGCGCCAGCGTGCACCCGTGGCCAGAATTACCGCTTTAGATTTCAGAGTCGCGCCGCTTTCCAGATCGATTTCGATCAGCTTGTCTTTACGCAGCTTCTGCGCACGCTGGTTAACCACCACATCCACATCATATTCTTTAACGTGCTGCTCTAAGCTTGCGACCAGCTTGGGGCCTTCGGTGTAATTGACCGAAATAAAGTTTTCGATTCCAACCGTATCCATCACCTGGCCACCAAAACGCTCAGCGACCACGCCAGTACGAATCCCTTTACGTGCAGCATAGATCGCCGCCGCTGCGCCAGCAGGTCCACCGCCTACGACCAAAACATCATAAGGCTCACGCTCATTCAGAGCCGCCGCTTCACGCTTCGCCGCTCCCGTATCCAGTTTGGCCAGAATCTCTTTCAGCGTCATCCGCCCCTGACCAAAGGGTTTACCATTAAGCAGAACGGTGGGCACCGCCATGATCTCACGCTCAGTCACCTCTTCCTGGAAGAGGGAGCCATCGACCATCACGTTGCTAATATTCGGATTCAAAATCGCCATCAGGTTGAGTGCCTGAACCACATCTGGGCAGTTCTGGCAGGACAGCGAAATATAGGTTTCAAAATGAAATTCACCCTTCAGGTTTTTGGCCTGTTCAATCAATTCCGGCTCAGCTTTGGATGGATAACCGCCCGCCTGCAATAAAGCCAAAACCAGAGAAGTAAATTCATGTCCCATAGGGATCCCGGCAAAGCGTACCCGTGCGGCTTGTCCCTGAGGACCGACGGCCATACTCGGCGCACGCTCACTGCCATCGTGAATCTGCGTCAGGCTGATCTTGCTGTTCAGCGCAGCAATCTCCTGACACAAACTCAGTAATTCTTGTGATTTAGCACTGTCATCCATGGACACGGATAGCTCAATCGGATTAACGATATTCTGCAGATAGGTGTCCAATTGCTTCTTAAGATTCGCGTCCAACATGAGACTGTCCTTTAATTTAATCAATCAAAGAGAGGGGGTAGAGAAACCGGCCCCAGATCAGGGCCGGCTATATCACACCTGAGGGGTGAGATTAGATCTTGCCAACCAGATCCAGAGAAGGCGCCAGAGTTTCGCCACCTGGCTGCCAAGCAGCTGGGCAAACTTCGCCGTCGTGAGACGCAACGTACTGAGCTGCCTGGATTTTACGAACCAGTTCTTTAGCAGAACGGCCAATGCCCAGATCGTGAATTTCAGCAACTTTGATCTGACCTTCTGGGTTGATCACGAAGGTACCACGCAGAGCCAGACCGTCCTGCTCGATCATCACGCCAAAGTTGCGAGTAATCACACCGGTTGGGTCGCCGATCATTGGGAACTGGATCTTCTTGATGGTTTCAGACGCATCGTGCCAAGCTTTGTGAGTGAAGTGGGTGTCAGTAGAAACTGAGTAAACTTCAACGCCCATTTCCTGCAGCTGTGGGTAGAAATCAGCCAGGTCACCCAGCTCAGTTGGACAAACGAAAGTGAAGTCTGCTGGGTAGAAGAAAACCACAGACCACTTACCTTTCAGGTCAGCATCAGAGACCTGAACGAACTCACCATTGTGGTAAGCAGTTGCGTGGAAAGGTTTTACCTGAGTATTAATCAAAGACATTGTGTTCTCCTATAAGGGTTGTCGTTACTCAACGAAGCCCATAGTAGGCGAATGTCTAAGATTTTGGAAATTAAGATATGTTACAGTTTTGATTGTTTTTAACTATCAAGAAGCGGAGGGTGTTAAAAAATCCACCATCAACTGCAACTGCGTCTGGCCTCGAAAGTGATTCACATCCAAGCGATAGACAAGATCCACCCACTCAATCTCTGGATTCGGCCAGATCTGCAGATCGATATTAAAAGCAATCGCGTCCCAGGCCTGCTGCCCCTGAGCTTTGGCCAGCAGTAATTTCAGATGTTTTTGCCCTACCAAGCGTTGCTGCAAAATACGAAAACGTCCTTGAAAGAGAGGCTCAGGGAATTGATGCCCCCAAGGACCGGCATCACGCAACAGCTGCGCCAGTTCTAGGGTCATCTCGCTTTCATGCAACTCACCATCTGTGAGCAAACGGCGTTGCAAGGCACTGGCATCTAGCTGACGGCGCACCTCCGCATCAAACGCCTGTTCAAAAGCTGATAAATCCGCACGCGCCAAAGATAAACCTGCCGCCATCGCATGCCCTCCAAACTTGCGGATCAAACCCGGATGCCGCGCAGCGATGGCATCCAGTGCATCACGGATATGCAAGCTGGGTATTGAGCGTGCCGAACCTTTAATTTCATCCCCCTCGCCGGGTGCAAAAGCGATCACAGGCCGATGCACACGCTCTTTAATACGGGACGCCAAGATACCCACCACCCCCTGATGCCAACTGGGTTCAAACAAGCACAAGCCCCAGGGGAGATCCTGCTGATCGAGGCTAAAACGCTCTAACCAAGCCTGTGCCTGCTGCTGCATGCTACCTTCAATATCGCGGCGCTCCAGATTCAGATCATTAAGGGTTTGTGCCATCTCCAGTGCCTCTTCATACACCTCAGACAAGAGACACTCTATACCGATCGACATATTCTCCAGGCGACCCGCCGCATTCAGGCGCGGTGCAACAGCAAAACCAAGATCCGAAGCCACCAACTGCTCACGCCGCCGACCCGACACCTCTAACAAGGCCAAAATGCCAGGGCGCGCCAAACCCGCACGAATCCGCTGCAAGCCTTGATATACCAGGGTGCGATTATTGCGCTCTAAGGCTACCACATCGGCAACGGTTCCCAGTGCAACCAGATCCAATAACTCGGCCAGATTGGGCACCGCACGTTGCTGTGCGATGAAATAACCCTGCTGTTGCAGATGGCGTCTTAAAGCGATCATCACATAAAAGATCACTCCCACTCCGCAGGTCGATTTAGCCATAAACTCGCATCCGGGTTGATTCGGATTAACGATGGCACAGGCTTGTGGTAGCTGCTCTCCAGGTAGATGGTGATCGGTGATGATCACATCCATGCCTAAACGCTTGGCCGTCTCCACCCCTTCTAGGCTGGAAATTCCATTATCCACCGTAATGAGTAGCTGCGGCTGTTGCGCCTGCGCGGCCATGACAATCTCAGGGCTCAAACCATAACCAAAACGAAAACGATCAGGCACAAGATAATCGACCTGTTCTGCGCCCATCATGCGCAAGGCCAAAACCGCTAGTGCCGTGCTGGTCGCACCATCACAGTCAAAATCTCCGATGATTAACATCCGTTCTTGCTGGCGTAACGCCTGCTCCAGACGCAAAACCGCTGAATCCAAGCCCTTTAGCGGTTGATCGGGTAAAAGCTCACTTAAACGACGCCCAAGATCTGCGGGATCTTCAATACCACGTGCCGCATAAATACGCGCCAAAACCGGATGCAGGCTTTGCAGCGCCGAGGGAAGACTGACAGGAAAAGACCGCGCGAGAACCTGAACGTTAGACATGCCAACTCAGCTGTAGGTAAGTGTGGCAGAGACCTTAGATGAGATCCCTGCCACAGGCTAGAACTTAAAACTCTGGATGGGTTTGCAGTGGCGCTTAATGTTTAACGCGCTCAGCCATAAAGGCTTGTACTTCGGCTATGCGATTTGGCAAGACGCTATAACGCTCTTCACGTTCAAACAGATCGCTCAGATGCGCGGGTAACTGCGGGGATTGCAAACCCGCTTTAACCACCGGCTCCGGGAATTTCACCGGATGCGCGGTCGCCAGCGTAATCATCGGCACCTTGCTATCACGACGGCATTCACGCGCCGCTTTCACGCCAATCGCTGTGTGCGGATCCAGCAAATAACCGGTCTCAGCATGTACCTGGCGAATCACATCACAGGTGGTAGCATCATCCACCGCATAGCTGTCAAACAGCGCACGGACAGCTTCCCAACGCTGGGGTTCAAGATGTACCGCCTCTTTCTTAAAGCGTTGCATCAGATCTGCAATCGCCGCACCATCACGGCCATACACATCAAACAACAGACGCTCAAAGTTAGAAGAAACCATGATATCCATCGAAGGTGAAAGGGTATGCTCCAACTGACCTTTGGACATATCGTTACCCGAGATCACACGGTGCAAGATGTCATTACGGTTGGTCGCCACTACGAGCTGACGTACGGGTAATCCCATCTGCTTAGCCAGATAACCGGCAAAAATATCACCGAAGTTACCCGTCGGTACGGAGAAAGAAACCTCACGATGCGGTGCCCCCACCGAGAGTGCCGAAGAGAAGTAATAGACGATCTGCGCCATGATGCGCGCCCAGTTGATCGAATTCACCGCACCTAGCTTTAAGCCTCCGAGGAAGGCTTGATCCGCAAAGCTGTCTTTGACCATCTCCTGGCAATCGTCAAAGTTGCCTTCCAGCGCAATGTTATAAACATTATCCGCTAGAATCGTCGTCATCTGACGGCGCTGAACTTCAGATACACGGTTGTAAGGATGCATGATGAAAATATCCAGGTGCTGGCTGTGGCGACACCCTTCAATCGCTGCTGAGCCGGTATCTCCCGAGGTCGCCCCCATGATCACCAAACGCTCGCCACGCTGGGCCAGCACATGATCCATCAGACGCCCTAACAGCTGCAAAGCAAAGTCTTTAAAGGCCAAGGTTGGGCCATGGAAAAGCTCCAGTACCCACTCATTGCTGCCCAACTGCACCATAGGCGCTACACCGATATGATTAAACCCAGTATAGGTTTCATCAATCATGCGCTGCAGATCAACGTCGGCAATACAACCGGCCACAAAAGGCTGAATGATTTTAAATGCCAGCTCGTTATAGGGCAGCTCAGCCCAAGAAGCGATGGTTGCGGCGCTGAAATGCGGCAGAGTCTCGGGGACATACAACCCTCCGTCTTCCGCCAAACCGGCTAATAACACATCCGCAAAATCCAGTACCGGTGCCTGACCACGTGTAGAGATATATTTCATCTGTTTAATCCTTAATCTGCCAGGTGATCAACACGAATACGAATCACCTCACCCAGAATATCGGGCAGGGCTTCAATTTCACGAATCGCTTCATTCATCATGCGCTCTTCGACACGCTGCGTCATCATGATCACAGGCACTTGGGCTTCCCGTGTTTCTTTCTGAATGATGGCACTGATATTGATGCCTTTTTCGCCGAGGATGCGGGTCACATGGGCCAGAACACCCGGGCGCTCAACCGCCTGTAAACGCAGATAATATCCGCTCACTACGGCCTCTACGGGTAAAACTGGAGTTTCCGCTAACTCAGCGGACTGGAAGGCTAAAGGCGGTACACGACTGTCCGCCGAAGCCCCCAACATACGTGCCACATCGACGATATCCGCCACTACCGCAGAAGCGGTCGGCTCGGCACCGGCACCCGGTCCGTAATACAGCGTTTGCCCTACCGCATCCCCTGAGACCACCACAGCGTTCATCACACCATTGACGTTGGCTAACAGGGCGGAAGCTGGTATCAGGGTAGGATGTACACGCAGTTCAATACCGGCTGAAGTACGGCGACTGATGCCCAGATGTTTAATGCGGTAACCCAACTCTTCGGCGTACTGCACATCATCCGGGGTGATTTTGCTAATGCCTTCGGTGTAGGCTTTGCTGAATTGCAGCGGAATGCCATAGGCAATGGAGGCCAGTATGGTCAGCTTATGCGCCGCATCGATCCCTTCAACATCAAAAGTTGGATCAGCTTCAGCGTAACCCAAGGCCTGAGCTTCCGCCAAAACCTCCGCAAAAGCACGGCCCTTGTCCCGCATTTCTGTCATGATGAAGTTGCCGGTACCGTTGATAATGCCCGCCAACCAATTAATTTTGTTGGCGGCCAAACCTTCACGTATCGCTTTGATAATCGGAATACCGCCCGCCACCGCTGCTTCAAAAGCCACCACAACGTTTTTCTTCTGCGCGGCCGCAAAAATTTCGTTGCCGTGCACCGCGATCAAGGCTTTGTTCGCTGTGACCACGTGTTTACCCTGCTCGATTGCCGTCATCACCAGCTCACGTGCCGTATCATAGCCTCCGATCAGTTCAACAATGATGTCGATTTCAGGATCACGTGCCAAGGCGAGCACATCCGCCTGCAAGGGTATCTCACCCGTAGCACAGGCAGGGTTAGCATGACGGCTAGCAATCGCAACCACCTCGATACGACGACCGGCGCGACGTGCGATCTCTTCGGCATTGCGCGTCAGGACATTAAACGTACCACCACCGACGGTACCCAGGCCACAGATCCCCACTTTTACCGGTTTCAAACGACACCTCACAAACTGATTTTAAGACAGACAGGCACCCAACAGGGCACTGAAAAAATGCGCACTAGTATAACGAAAAACGGGGAGCTTGCACCATGCATCCTCCCCGTTTCCAAGCTCTGGCTCAGAGTTTTAGCGTAGGCCCAGCGCCTGAGCTAACTGTTTGGCCGGTTGATATCCTGGAATCAAACTACCATCTTCCAGAACCAAAGCAGGAGTGCCCCTCACACCCATCGCCTGCCCCAGCTGGAGATGTTCACGAATAGGGTTATCACAACTCTGGTTTTCGATCGTTTTCCCCCCCTTCACCTGATCCATTAAGCGATTACGCTCAGCAGGGGTTTGACCGCACCAGATCGATACCATGGTGTTATAGGTCGCTGAATTCGGCCCCTGACGCGGGAAAGCCAAGTAACGAATCTCGATCCCCAGCTTATTTAACTCAGGGATCTCCGCATGCAAACGACGGCAATAGGTACAATCCACATCGGTATAAACCACCAAGCTTGCTTTGGTTTCTCCTTGAGCCGGATAGGTAATGAACTCGGCTTCCGGCACTTGTTTGAGCGCGGTGACACGCTGACGGTTCTGCGCCAACTCGGTTAGATTAATCAAGCCCGCTTCAGCATCCGCGCGGAACAGATGACCGATAAAAAAGTGCTGACCATCTGCTGTGGCATAAAGCAACTCACCACTGTCGAGCGTGACTTCATAAAAGCCATCCAGCTCTGCCGGGGAAATAGAATCCACCGGGATGCGTGCATCCGCCTCCTGTAACTGCGCACGTATCTGCTGTTCTGCGCTATCTTCTGCCCAAGAAAAACCTGCCAGCAAGAGCAGCACTAGGGTCAGCATCGATTTTTTCATAAATAGCCTCAAGCGTTTTTAAGTCCAAGTTGTACTCAGAGTCTGAGCAAAAAATAAAGTTCAACCTCGCGGATGGTGTTCCAGATGCAAGGCTTGCAAGCGCTGTTGCGCCACATGGGTATAGATCTGGGTGCTAGAGAGATCGGCATGGCCCAGCAACATTTGCACGACACGCAGGTCGGCACCATGGTTCAGCAGATGCGTCGCAAATGCATGACGTAATACATGGGGAGAAAGCGCTTTGTGAATCCCTGCCTGCTGTGCATAAAGGCGTATTCTGTGCCAAAAGGTTTGGCGTGTCATCTGCTGACCGCGCTGACTTAAATACAACACCTCTTCTCCGGACAAAGGGTGCAAATCGGCGCGCGCGCCTTGAAGATAACGCTGCAGCCAGTACAAGGCTTCATCGCCGATCGGCACCAAGCGCTCTTTATCGCCCTTCCCTATCACCCGTATAACCCCCAAACGCAGATTAACTTGGCTTAGAGTCAAACCCACCAATTCACTGATCCGCAAGCCCGAGGCATAGAGCAACTCCAGCATACTGCGATCACGTAACCCCAAGCGCTCCGAAGTATCAGGTGCCGCCAACAGTGCCTCAACATCGGCTTCGCTGAGCGTTTTCGGCAGAGGACGTCCAAGTTTAGGATTCGCCAAATTCAGTGTGGGATCGAGGGTGATATAGGCTTCACGCACCAAAAAACGGTAAAACCCTCGCACACAAGAGAGAAAGCGCGCATTGGAGACAGATTTAAATTCTGCTTGCTGTCGCCTCTCAAGGTAGGCTTGAAGATCGGCACGCCGCGCCTGAAGCAGGGTTAAAGCACGCGCCTCCAGCCAGCAGGCAAAGTGATTCAGATCGCGACGGTAAGCCGACTGAGTTTGAGCACTCAACCCCTTTTCCAGCCAGAGCGCTTGAATATAGTTCGAAATCAACGCCACAGAAGCCTCGGTAGGAATCTGCGCGTTAAAACGACGATCACTCAACGATACACTTCCATGCTTTGCAACTTATCCAGTTCCACTGGATATTCAGCCACACCTCGATTCACCCTCTCCGCAACCCTAACAACACCCCCTTCAACGCTGATCAGCACCCCCTCAATACGCTTACCAAAATAGGTGTAAAAACGCACTGGATGGCCAACGTACTGAGGCAATTCGCCAGCTTGCACCGCTTCAAAGCGCCGACTCATGGCTTGTGGGCGTATTGGCGTCTCGGATCTAGGCTCGACAGCCTCCGGCGTTATAGAAGAAGGACTCTCTAACTCAACGTCTACCTCCGACTCTGCCTCTGATGCCACTTCTGACGTCACCACGTCCGAGCCAGCCGTTGTCTGTGCAGGCACTGAGCCATACCCCTGCCACCACTGCATCCAATCAAACTCATCTTGCAGCGCGAGACTGTGTTCATTCACGTTTAACTGGATGCGGAGGCGCTCAAGCTTCGCCATCCAATCCGCTTCTGACATCATGGTGTCCGCAACCCCCAATCCACCCGGAAGAATCAGACTCACGCTGGCCTGCGCATTGGGTGTTTGCAATGCTTGATACGCACTTTGCAAGGCAGGGGAAAGCTCTACACCCTGGCTTGCCAACCATTGCAAGAGTAAGGCTTGATGATTTGCTTGATAGCTCGCGACATCGGTACCGGCTTGCGCCGCACAAAACTCCTGGCGGCGGCGGTTAAAACCGACATCCTGGTAATCAACACTCAGTTGATAAACACGTAAGGCCAAGGGTGACCAACCTGCTCCGGCGGCCGGTAAGGCCATATTCACACTTAATCCCGTTGTCCACCAACTACGCAGATCGGTATAAAGATTCAGGTCTAAACGTCCAGCGCTCGGATCAGGGCGTAGACTGACATCCATATCCAGCTGCACTTGCCGCATCCCCATCATACGCAAAGCGGTCAGATCAAAACGCCGCACCGGACCACACCCCAATGCCGCAGGATCAATACCTGGTTCAGCAGCATTCAAACTGCGACTCATCTGATCCAAGGAGAGAAACAGCGGTGAGTTCAGATCCAACGCCAAACCACGCAGATGCACACTTAGGTGTTCCGGCAACTCGGCCCGGTTCAGTGCTTTCTGCGGGTTGAGCAAAAACAGAGGATCAGCAGAACGCAGGGTTAGGCTTTCGATCACAATCGGTGCTTGCCCCATGGCCGCTAAGGAGAGTTGTGTTAAGCGCACTGCACCCCGCGGATCCAAACTGAATCCCTTGTAGTCAAGGGTGACCAAGGGCGCCGTCGCGGCCAACGCCGTATCCACTTCTTTTTTAATGCGATAGTAGGCATAGGCATAGACCGTCGCTGCTATCAGAATCAGCAGTAATACAAGCAGCAAGAACCGACGAATCCAACGCATAGTGGCATAATCCTTAGGGAATAATACTTCTCTGCATTCTAAGCTGAATTGTCCGAGAATGCGAAGCAGGCAGGGCCAAATCTGTTGAGGTTTCAAGGCCTCTTTGCACCTAATTTTAGGGCGAAAAAAAACGGCCACCAGGGCCGTTTTTTCTAGCAAGATCGTCAGATCAAGCCAGTTTTTCTTTGATACGTGCAGATTTACCGCTACGCTCACGCAAGTAGTACAACTTAGCCTGACGTACATCACCACGACGCTTGACGCTGATGCTGTCAATCACTGGGCTGTAAGTCTGGAAAGTACGCTCAACACCCACACCGTGAGAAATTTTGCGCACTGTGAAAGCTGAGTTCAGGCCGCGATTACGCTTGCCGATGACAACGCCTTCAAAAGACTGCAGACGTGTACGCTCACCCTCAACCACCTTAACCTGGACGATAACTGTATCGCCTGGTGCAAAAGATGGCACCTCTTTGTTCATCTGTTCAGCTTCAATCTGCTGAATAATTGTGCTTTTGCTGCTCATGGCTCGCTCCTGTATTTTTCAACCGCACGCCTGCTCGGCTTCGCGGATATATTCGCTTAACAGCGCTTGCTGCTGCGGGCTGAGATTGATCTTTTCTAACAGATCGGGACGTCTCTGCCAGGTTCGGCCCAATTGCTGTTTCAAACGCCAGCGCTTGATTTCAGCATGGTTACCTCCTAACAACACAGACGGCACTTCCAATCCATCTAGAGATTCGGGGCGAGTATAGTGCGGACAATCCAGCAAACCTGCTGCAAAAGAATCTTCGCTTGCAGAGTCCTGATGCCCAAGGACACCAGGCAGCATTCGTGCCACCGCATCTATCATCACCATGGCCGGTAATTCACCCCCACTGAGGACAAAATCACCTAAAGACCACTCTTCATCGATATCGGTCATCAACAGGCGCTCATCAATACCTTCATAGCGCCCGGCCACCAATATCAGACTTTCTTGGTTGGCCAATTCACGTACACCGCTTTGATCTAAACGCCGTCCCTGAGGAGACAAGTAGATCACTCGCGCCGCACCTGGAGCCGAAGCTCTTGCCGCTTGGATCGCATCACGCAAAGGCTGCACCTTCATCAGCATACCGGGACCTCCCCCGTAAGGGCGGTCATCGACTGTGCGATGGCGGTCCTGGGTGAAATCACGAGGATTCCAGCAACTGACCTCAATCAGTCCTTGGCGTACCGCTCTACCGGTGATTCCGAACTGCGTGACCGCGTTCAGCATCTCTGGAAAGAGACTGACGACTCCAAACCACATCACTCAGAACTCCGGGTCCCAATCGACCCGCATGCGTCCTGAATCTAGATCTATCTCTTTAACCACCTGATCCGGCAAATAGGGAATCAACCGCTCAACTGTATCGATGCTTTCTGCTGTGGGATAAACCACCAGCACATCGTTGGAACCGGTTTCCATCAGATGATCAACCCGACCCAGCAACACGCCGGATTCGGTATATACCAAAAGATTTTCAAGCTGACTCCAGTAGTACTCATCTTCTGCAAGTGCCGGTAATTGTGATGACTCGACTAAAAATTCGAGCCCCGACAACGCCCGTACCGCTTCAGGGGTATCATAACCAGAGAGCTTGGCAATCAAGCCTTTACCATGACGTTTACCTTCCTCCAGCTTGAGCTGAACCAGGCGCCCATCATGGATAACCTGCCAGGGAAGATACTTCAGTACATTGTCCATCGGCTCGGTGAAAGAAAAAATCTTCACCCAACCCCGCACACCGTAAGGTGCCGCAAAACGGCCCACTACGACTGCCTTAGTTCCTGCCGACTGAGAGTCTACTGAGTTCATACCTATCAGGCCCGTCAACCTGCTTACTGTGCAGCTTTACGTGCTTCTTTCACCAGCTGGGCAACACGCTCAGACGGCTGTGCACCTTTGCTGATCCAGTAATCTACACGTTCCAGGTCGAGACGCAGACGCTCTTCCTGACCCCGAGCAACCGGGTTGAAAAATCCCACCCGCTCAATAAAGCGGCTGTCACGCGCACAGCGTGAATCGGCAACAGTGATTTGATAAAACGGACGCTTTTTAGCGCCACCGCGAGACAAACGAATAGTGACCATGCGCTGGACCCCTTTATTTCGCAAGGATGGGTTTTGAGATCGCCCATCGTTAATAAACCCCACCTGGATCGCTTTAAGAGCCGGCCAGATAAGGACCTTTCAGAAAACAAGCCGCGAATTGTACGCGAAACAAACAATCTTGGAAAGGCGCAATCACAAGTCAGATGCGCGGAAATCCGCCGCCACCGCCCATTCCGGGTGGCATCATTCCTTTCATGCCACGCGCCAGCTTCATCATGCCGGATTTGCTGCCAAACTTTTTCATCATCTTCGCCATCTGCTTATGCTGCTTGAGCAGGCGATTCACGTCCTGAATCTGAGTGCCCGATCCGAGCGCAATACGGCGCTTGCGTGAACCTGAAATCATATCAGGGTTACGACGCTCAGCCGGTGTCATGGAGTTAATAATGACTTCAAACTGCTTCATGCCTTTTTCAGCCTGCGCGGCTTGCGCCGCCTGAGCCATCTGTCCCATACCCGGCAGCTTCTCCAGCATACTCATCATGCCGCCCATATTGCTCATCTGCTGGATCTGCTCACGGAAATCTTCAAGATCAAAGAGTTTGCCTTTAGTAATCTTTTTCGCCAGCTTTTCCGCTTTGTCTTTATCGATCTTCTGCTCAGCTTCTTCAATCAAGCTCAGCACATCCCCCATTCCCAGAATGCGGGACGCGACACGATCTGGGTGGAAGGGTTCTAAGGCATCACTCTTCTCACCGACACCAAGAAACTTGATCGGCTGCCCGGTGATATGACGCACCGATAAGGCCGCCCCGCCACGCGCATCACCATCGGTTTTGGTCAGAATCACACCGGTTAATGGCAGGACTTCACTGAAGGCCTTGGCGGTATTCGCGGCATCCTGGCCGGTCATGGAATCGACCACAAACAGGGTTTCGATCGGCTTCACCGCGTCATACAGCTGACGTATTTCGGCCATCATTTCACTGTCAATCGCCAGACGACCTGCCGTATCCACGATCAGCACATCATGATGCTGCAAGCGTGCATGTCGGATCGCGGCATTCACGATATCAATCGGTTTTTGCTCAGCCGTCGAGGGGAAAAAATCCACCCCGACTTCGCCGGCCAGCGTTTCCAACTGACGAATCGCTGCAGGGCGATAAACGTCAGCCGAGACCACTAGCACTTTTTTCTTTTTCCGTTCTTTTAAAAAGCGTGAGAGCTTGGCCACCGATGTGGTTTTACCCGCCCCCTGTAGACCTGCCATCATCACAACCGCCGGCGGTGTGACACTCAAATTGAGTTCTGAGTTGGCTTCACCCATCACCCGGACCAGCTCTTCGTTGACAATTTTTACGAAGACTTGTCCTGGGCTCAGGCTCTTGCTGACCTCTTGGCCGACTGCGCGCTCTTTCACGCTATTGATAAATTCTTTCACTACAGGCAGCGCAACATCTGCCTCCAGCAAAGCCATACGCACTTCACGCAGCGTGCCTTTGATATTCTCTTCCGTCAGCCGCGCCTGACCGGTCACGCTGCGCAGCGTCTGGGTGAGTCGTTGTGTCAGATTGTCAAACATGCAGTGCCTCAATCATCTAGAGCTGGGGGTCGCTTTTCAGGCGCATCGGCCCAGGGCAAAATCGAATAACCCAACATTATACAGAAGCCACCGAGTGGTAGGCAGCTTATATTTCCTCAAGACTGAGTTTATGCCACACTTGTTGGCCTGTATGGAGACTTGTAAGCAATGCTGAGCCTGACCACCCTGACTGCCAGTGCCGCCTATCTTTTGGCGAGTGTTTTACAATGGCAATATGCCTGCGCTAAACGCCCGGACCCACGTCTTAAGGTGCTTGGCTTGGCCTTTATCGCCTTTCTTTTACATGGTGCTTCGGTTTACCAAACGCTACACCAACCTCAGGGCATCGACCTGGGTGTGTTTAGTGTTAGCAGCCTGATTACTTGGTTGGTGGCAGCATTGGTGATTGGCAGCAGCTTACGTCAGCGCATCGACAACTTGTTTATCGGTGTCTTTCCCATTGCTACCCTCTCCTTGCTTTGCGCTGCCTTTATCCCCTATTCAGGCCTAATCAAACCCTATGAAGGCGGCTTGATTCTGCACATCCTCTTATCGGTTTTGGCCTATAGCATCTTCACCCTGGCCAGCTTACAAGCCATTCTTTTATCACGTCAGCAACTAGCCCTGAAACAGCACCATACGCGCGGTTTAGTGGCCAGCCTGCCGCCCTTGCAGATTATGGAGCGCTTATTATTTGAGATGCTCTGGGTCGGAATTTTCCTCCTCAGCGCCGCACTGATCAGCGGCTTTGTCTTTGTAGACGATCTATTTGCTCAGCACTTAGTCCATAAAACCCTGCTGTCTTTGGCTGCTTGGCTGATTTTTGCCCTGCTCTTGGCCGGCCATCATTTCTTAGGCTGGCGTGGCCAAACAGCGCTACGCTGGACGCTGAGCGGCTTTATTTTGTTGATGCTCGGCTTCTTTGGTTCAAAAATCGTTTTGGAGTTGATTCTACACTCCTGACTTAGGATCTATTGACAGCCAGGGCCAGTGTCCAGACAATGGCAAGCCATCTGATCAATAAAGGTTCCCTCTTTTGGAAGACGCGTCGATAGGCTCATTACTGATCCTCCTGGGTTTTCTGATACTTCTTTCCGCATTCTTCTCCAGCTCGGAGACTTCGATGATGGCGCTAAATCGCTATCGTCTTCGCCATCTGGTCAAAAAGAATCATCGCGCTGCCACCAAAGCCAGCAAGTTGCTTGAGCGCCCCGATCGCTTGATTGGTGTGATCCTGATCGGTAATAACTTTGTTAATATTCTGGCATCTGCGATTGCAACGATCATCGCCGTTCAACTCTGGGGAGAAGCTGGAATTGCGGTCGCCACCGCTGTATTAACATTGGTCATTTTGATCTTTGCGGAAGTCACTCCGAAAACCCTGGCCGCGCTGCATCCTGAGCGAATCGCTTTTCCCGCCGCCTATGCGTTGCAACCTCTACTCAAATTATTTTATCCACTGGTTTGGCTAATTAATGCTATTACCAATGGTTTGCTGCGCCTTTTACGTGTAAATACCCTGCACAATGGCAATGACCACCTCAGCACCGAGGAGCTGCGCACACTGGTGCATGAGGCCGGCGCCTTATTACCGAAGCGCAACCAATCGATGCTACTCGGCGTACTGGAACTGGAGGCAGTGACGGTTAACGATATTATGATTCCGCGTAATGAGGTTGAAGGCATCGACCTGGATCAAACGCTGGATCAAATCCTGTTACAGCTCTCACGTACTAAACACACCCGCTTACCGATTTTCCACGGTGATGTGAATCAGGTGGTGGGCATCCTACACATGCGCAATCTCGCGCAGCTGATTCAACGTGGCGAAGTCACTAAAGAAGCGATCGTTCAGGTCGCGCGCGAACCTTACTTTGTCCCAGAAAGTACGCCTCTGCAAACCCAGCTCCTCAACTTCCAAAAGCAAAGCCGCCGTATCGGTATTGTGGTGGATGAATATGGAGATGTGCTCGGAATTGTGACGTTGGAAGATATTCTGGAAGAGATCGTCGGTGAACTCTCCGCTGAGCACAACGATCTGATTGAGGATATTCATCCTCAGGATGATGGCAGCTTTTTCATCGATGGTGGTGCTTATATCCGTGATATCAACCGTGCTCTGCACTGGGATCTGCCCACGGATGGCCCCAAAACCTTAAATGGCCTCATCACCGAAACCCTGGAGTCCTTGCCCGATGCCAATGTCTGCTTAGAGATTGGCCACTATCGTGTCGAAACACTGCAGATTCAGGATAAATTTATTCAAACCGCACGCATGATTCGCCAGCCAAAAAGCAGCCAAGCTTAAAACCAGCATTGGATACCGGACAGAGACCGTCTGCTATCTCTGTTCCGGTCGTTGGGTTCGCACTCCCTCCAGACCCAAACCCACCTCTAACAACTCCGCAATAATGCAAGCCGTTAGGCCCCAAATGTGTTCACCCTCATAATCCCAAGCAGGCAAGGTGACTTGTAATCCGCGCAGAGCATAGTGCTCAAAACGCACGGGGGTCTCCAGAAAAAAAGCCAGAGGGACACGAAAAATCCGCGCCAGCTCATCTGGATTGGCAGACAAGGCTTGCTCAACGGGAATCAAACCCACCCAAGGGGTCACCAGAAGCTGATGCTTAGAAAGTAACTGCCCCAAAGGAGCAACCAACTCCACCTGCTCACTCGGCAGCGCGATCTCTTCCTGCGCTTCTCTGAGCGCAGTCGCCGCCAAACTCAGATCTCCGCTGTCCTGTTTACCGCCGGGGAAACAGACTTCACCCCGATGCGTATTCAAATGCTGAGCACGCACAGTCAACACCAACTCAGGATGCTGTTCATGGCGGGTAATGGGTACTAACACCGAAGCCTGTTGTGGACGTGGCGGCAACGCCTGCGCCTGATGGGCCTGTAATCTCTGCACTAAGCTTTGCAGCATGAACTCTCCTTTTATTTCAGGATCATAACTTAGCTCACAAAGCTCGACCAGCCATACCGCTCTGTCTACAATGAAGACACCCATTCAAGGACTGTTCGGATGAAATACTGCTCACAATGTGGCCAAGCGGTCACACAAAAGATTCCCGCGGGCGATAACCGGCATCGTTATGTCTGTGACCACTGTCATACGATCCATTATGAAAATCCGCGCATCATCGCCGGCTGTCTACCGGTTTATCAAAACCAGGTACTTCTCTGTCGTCGTGCGATTGAACCACGCTACGGTCTCTGGACCTTGCCGGCAGGCTTTATGGAAAATGGCGAATCGACTGAACAAGCGGCATTACGTGAAACACTTGAGGAGGCCAATGCTGAAGTGGTGATTCGTAAGCTCTATACCCTAACCTCTATTTTGCATGTTGATCAGGTACAGATGATCTATTTAGCCGATCTACCTGAACCCATCTTCAGCGCCAGCGAGGAGTCCTTAGAGGTACGCCTATTTAGTGAGGAGGAGATCCCTTGGCAGGAGCTGGCTTTCCCCACCATTGGTAATGCCTTGCGCTTTTATTTTGCGGATCGCAAAACCGGCGACTTCCCACTACGCCATCTTCACCTCGATCGAGGTGCCGATGGCACAGTGAATTGTGAGCTTGGTACACATCAGTGAGCCACCGTACCCAGCTGTTCAATCTCTTGAATGTAGCGCTGATATTCCGGACTGTCCGTACGGGTGTAGTTCAGGTTACGGAAAAGGTTGGTTAACTGCACAAAATGATGCCGCGCCGCCTCTTTATCCGTAAAGGGCGGTAGCTGCTGCAGACTGCGATAGAGCAAGCGAAAGAGATCACGCTGACGCATAATCGGCGCTGAAATATCTACCGCATCAAAGGCATCCTGCTGAAGATACACTTGGTCCAAGCACTGAGCTTTCTGCCAAATCAGATAATCATCCAAGGTAACGCCTTCTTCCCCAGTCACTTGCATCATCTGCTGAACTTCTTCACCTTTACGCAAAAGTGTCAGCATCTGCCTAACCTGCGGCACCCAATCCTTATCCATATGTGTCTGGAACCAACCTTCTAACTGCTCCAGATAACGCGACCAAGAGATCAGCGGATCAACAGCAGGATAGGCACGTTTATAGGCACGATCCGCACTGAGCCCTAGAAAGGTTTTCACGGTACGCAGCGTCGATTGGGTAACAGGCTCCTCAAAGTTACCGCCCGCGGGTGACACCGTCCCAATTAATGTCAGGCTACCTAAGGAGCCATCATTGGTGCGCACCACACCGGCTCGCTCATAGAGCGCACGCACGGCGGAATCCAGATAGGCTGGAAAGGCTTCTTCACCGGGAATCTCCTCAAGACGCCCCGAGGTTTCACGCATCGCCTGCGCCCAACGCGAAGTCGAGTCAGCAATCAGCAGCACGTTATTGCCCATCTGACGATAGTACTCACTGATGGTAATCCCCGTGTAAATAGACGCCTCACGTGCGGCGACCGGCATAGAGGAGGTGTTACAAATAATCACCGTACGATCCATCAGCGTTCCGCCTTTGGGATCTGGGGTTTTCGGAAATTCCGTTATGGTTTCCACCACTTCACCGGCACGCTCACCGCAGGCAACGATCACCACGATATCGACATCAGAGAAGCGTGAAATCAGGCTTTGCAAAACCGTTTTACCGGCCCCAAAAGGCCCAGGTATACAGGCTGTGCCGCCTTTAGCAACGGGAAAAAAGGTATCGATCAAGCGTATCGTGGTGAGCATAGGCTCATCAGGATAAAGACGCTCACTGTAGCCTTCACGCAGAAGATGACGATTCACCGGAATACGCACCGGCCAAAATTGCTGCAGAGTGATTTCCCGCTCTTCTCCACGTGCATCCCGCAACCTAACGACAGGCGTAGTCACCGTAAAGCTCCCTTCCTGTACCCAGGTCACCTCTGCTTCTCCACGCAGATCAAAAGGCACCATAATTTTGTGTGCAAAGCGACGCTCTTGGACACTTCCCAGGGCATCACCGGCTTTCACCCTGGCACCTATTTTGACACAGGGCTGAAAGGACCAGTGCTGCTGTTGATCAATACCCGAAACCTCCAAACCACGCGGCAGGAAGAATCCCTGTTGGGCGGCGATCAGCTCCAACGGATTTTGCAGACCATCATAGACCTGTCCGAGCAAACCTGGCCCTAAAGCCACCGATAAAAGACGCGCACTCTGCTCAACCGGATCGCCTATGGCCACACCACGCGTATTTTCAAATACCTGGACATCCGCTTCACCGTGACGCACCCGCAGAACTTCTGCTTGCAAGCGCTCTTGTCGACCATCCACGGCCAAACGACTGGGACAAATATAGACCACTTCGTTTTTGGTCAGTGGAAAATACTCACCGGATTCATTCTGCATCAGCACGATGGTGACGATGTCATCGCGCACACCCGCGACGCGAGCGGTTACCTGTGTTTCCTTCATCAGGAAAAATCCTCAAACATCTGCTCAAGTTGACGCTCTATGCCGCTGTGCTGCATCAGATCATCACTGAGGGTGGCAAAATAAGTCAGTGCCGCATCCGCATCACTTTGCAGGCGCTGTTCGGCCAAGCCAAAACGCAGCACAAAGCAGGCGACGGTTTCAAACGTAAAATGTTCACTGCGCTCAACCCTTAACAAGTCTTGCCAGAGATAGTCATCCATAAAGGTTTGCAGATCGCCCGACAAACCCTGCTGAAACAATTTCCCCATCTCCTCCAGATAAGGGATGGCACCTTCCAGACCAAACAAGGGCTCTTGCCAATGTTGCTGAATACGCTGGGTCCAGCGCCCTATGCCACGAAAGTGCTCAGCCTGGGTCCGATCGCGCTGGCGATAACGTAATGCGGCCAGTAATGTCTGCATCTCTAAGCGCAACAAGATACACTCATGCAACGGAGCCGAATCAATTTTCAAGCACAGCGTTTGCCACTCTTTAACCCAATCTTGATCGGGCTGCAGGCTGATACGCGAAGCAAACCGATGGTAGAGTGCTTCAGCCCATTGCAGACGCTGTTTATCCTCATCTGCCAGCAGACTCAAACGCCGATCCAAGGCGATACGTGAGATCGGCAAATCTCGACAGCGCTGCATCTTTTCGGGCAACCAGGGTAATGAAGTCACCAACGTATAGTAGGCAGACACTAGCGGATCACTCCCTCAAGCAGCGCTCGAAAGCGCGGCTGAAGGTGTTTGAGTAACACCTGAGCCACCGCCGCATCGGTCATGTCGATTTCGACATCACGTCCCTGCAAACGAATACGAATGCCCTGACCTTCGTGTGTATCAAACACCACACCTTCACGCAGTAAATCTGCAGACAAGGACTGTACAAACTGACTCAAACGGCCTTGGCGATACTCATGCGCATTGCGGCGCAGCTCATCCAGCCCGATAAACTCCTCCGGCAGTAGAACTTCCAAACCTTCAGCGTCCATCTGCGTTTGCCGACATACTTTACCCGCTAGCTCCAGGATTAAGCGCTGCATGAACTCGCGATTATCCATCTGCTGTTCAACCAGACGCTCCACCTGATCGGCAAAACTGCGTGCCATACTCTCCTTCAGATCTAAGAGTAAATCACGAGCTGCCATTTTCAGGGCGGCTTCGCCCGCTTGATGCAGTTGTTCGGCTTCACGCTTGGCTTTTTGTAAAAGCTGCTCCGCCTCATGTTCAGCGGCTTCGCGAAGCTTTTGTGCCTCTTGGCGTGCGTCTTTCAGCAAGGCCTGCGCTTCTTCACGCCCCTTATCCACCCCTTGACTGCGCAACTGCTCGATCAGCGCTTCGACACCCGAGGAGGGATGATGCTTTTCCTGCCTATTCATAGACTCACTCCTAAGCGGGGACGCCGGCACTGAGCACCAGTGCAAAAATAAAGGCAAAAACCGCAAAACCTTCGACGATAGCCGCCGGGGCTAAAGACATACCAAAGATTTCTGGACGAATTTTTGAGACATTAATCGCAGACGCACAACTGCGGCCTTGATAGATCGCACTGAACATCAATGCCAAACCACACAGCAAACCAATCGCGGCCAAACCCGGTGCACTTTCCGGGGTCATTTCACGATTTAACGCAAACATGACCACGATGCCGTAGATTGACTGTGAGGAAGGCATGGCGGAGATCCCGATATAACGACCATGCCCGGTTTCCGTTTCCAACAAAGCCCCCGCTGCCGCTTGCCCGGCCAGAGAACAGCCGATCATACTGCCGATTGCACCGAGTGCCATCGGACCGTACAGACCCGCCCAGCCTAAAGCCATAATTAGGTTTTCCAAGGGGTTACCTCCTGTTTTGCAAAGGGCTGGAAGGCATAGCCTTCATCCGCCAAACTCCAGTTATAAAATTCAATCAGATTCAGACGCAATCCATGAATCACGCCACTGACTACGGTCAACACAAAATTCAACAGATGCCCGGTTAAGAGAATCAACACCTGCAAAAATACACCTATCCCCGGCAGGGCGGTGGCCACATCACTGGCTAATTGATTAAACGTGATGGCCAAAGATGCACTGGCCAAACCCAACGCAAAAAGGCGCAAATAACTCAGCACATCCCCAAACAGCTTGGTTAAGTTGGTCAATGCCAGCCCACCACGCCAAATCTGTCGAAGCTGCCAAACCTGCCCCTGCTCGGTCATCACCAGAACCAAGACGACCCCTGCTAACAATCCAAACTGAGTGATCCAGGGCCAGCTGAACAACCAGCCCAAAAGAGCGGATAAGACAGCGAGAGCCCAGCCCAAAGAAGCATAGGCTTGGAGCGAGCGCCGCCGCACCCAGGCCATCATGACATTCGCCAAAATCAGGTGCGCCGCACCGATACTGATCGACAGTGCCATCATGCCGTCAAAATCTTTGAGATCGAAGAATTTCAGTGCTGCTAAAGCCGCGATCGGTGCTTCCGCACCAAAATAACTACCAACGGCCACACCCCAGACTAAACTGGCCGTTACCAAAGCCAGGCTCAGATTGCGCAAACGTCGCGCCGTGACGGAACTGTCTAAACGACGCCAGTAGTAGGCTAATAACCCACCCATCAACAAGGCATAACCGGCGTCGGACATGATGATGGCAAAAAAAGCGGTGAAGGAGAAAAACACGACACGCGACGGGTCCCAAGCATGGTAGTTGGGCGTCTGGAAGAAACTCACCACCTCCTGACCACCGCCTAGGATTTCGGCATTTTCCAAGCGTGTCGGCGGCAACTCATCCACATCCGCTTCTTCCACCAAAAACACCAGCCCCTGTTGTTGCGCAAAGTCGTATAGCGCCTCGATATCTTTAACGGCGACCCAGCCTTGTAACGCAAACACGTCCTCTACATCCCAGGTCATCTCGGCCACGCGCGCTAAATCGGCTGCATCAGCGGTGCTGGCCATATAGAGTTGCAACTGGTAGATCCAGCGCGTCAAAGCTTCACGTTCTGCTTCCACCGATTCCAATGCGATTTCGAGATCTTCTAACTCTTGTTCCAACTGCGACAAGGGCACCTGACCGGTTAAGGTACGCGCCACCGGCATACGATTGGCATCAGGTTCGGTTGCAGACAAGACCACAATATAGTGGTAACGGTTGTCTTGATGCACCGATGTCCAGATCAAACCTGAGCGTTCCACCTCACGCATCTTGAAGTTGGGAACCAGATAGAACCAAAGCTTTTGATGCGCCAGCGCCTCAACCTCAGGCAGGTTAAAATCGCCCCAGGGTTCAAGATCGCGGATGCGTTTCTCTAGAAAGTCACGACGCGAGGTCATTTCTAAGCGCTGGCTACGATTCTTGTCGATGCGTGTCAGCATCTCAGCCAGATTAAAATTAGGCGCACGCAGGACCTGGCGACGCTTTTCTCGCGATGCCAGAAGGTATTGCAATGCACGTTTCAAGCGCTCAGGGTTGACCTCCAGCGCATCGTCCTGGGTATGCGTACCGGCGGCCTGCAAAGGAATCACATGCATCAACCCCAGACTTTGCACCGCATCCAAGATCGAGGGTTTATCTTGTGTCAGCCCAATCAGGGCGACTTTTTGCACCCGTAAAATTGTCATGCACTGGCCTTTAAGCGTTTGTTTTTAGCAATTTTGGCTCTGACCACACCGGCACGCTCTGCATCCGCCAGAGCGATATGGATCTTGCGGATGTTTTTCTGTGATTGCGGGATCAACACCTTATCAAACAGATTCAGACGCTGCGTGGTTTTCTGCAAACCGCGATTGAGCAAACGCAAACGCTGCTCGGTAATCTGCAGCTGGGTCTTTAAGCGCACCATTTCACACAACTGCTCACTTAAGCGATCCAACCAGTGCGCACTGGCTAAACAGGAGTAAGGCGGAATCTCAATCTCCAAAGATTGCAATAAAGGCAGGCGGATACCGACTAGGTTCGTTTCACTCAATTGCAAAGATTTAATCCTCACCAGATCGGTAACACGACCTTGAAACTGCGGCAACATCGGCAGTTGTGCTTTTACCAAGGCTTGTAGGGCTTGCAATCCGGCTTCCTGTGCATGCTTTTCTTTTTCCGTGCTCACTCGTGCGGCCAACAACTGCTTACGCTTCAGATCCAACGCCGGCACAAATTTCTGGTAGGCTTTAACCTTTCGGCCTTCTTTATTTAACGTGCTTTTGTTAAGCGCCAGACGTGTCACGGCCTACCCCTTTGCCAAGGCTGCAGTCGGAAAATACTTATCAATCAACGCCTGTTTCATCAATAACTCTTCAGGTTCAAAACACTCAGCCAGCGTTTTCCAACACAGATCCAAGGCTTTTTCCAGAGGCAAGGACACACGAATATCCATAAAACGTTGATGAAACAACTCACCAAACTTCAACAACCGCTGATCATACTCTGTCAATTCAAAAGACATCGCCTGCTTCTGCAAGGCATCCTGTGAGGCGGCATAAAAACGCACCATGGTGTTCATAATCTGACCATGATCCTCACGAGTCACTTTGCCGATCACATGCTGTTTAAGACGCGACAGGGAACCAAAGGGATCGAGTACACCATTGTGTAAGTAGAACTGGCCTTCGGTGATATAGCCGGTGTTATCCGGTACCGGATGGGTGACATCATCACCCGGCATAGTGGTCACCGAAAGAATAGTGACGGAACCCGCGCCTTTATAATCACAAGCTTTTTCATAGCGCCGCGCTAACTGTGAGTAAAGGTCACCGATATAGCCTCGGTTAGAAGGCACATGCTCCATCGCGACACCCACCTCTTTTAAGGCATCTGCATAAGCCGTCATGTCGGTTAATAACACCAGCACTCGCTTACCTTCCTCGACAGCAAACCGCTCTGCCACGGCCAGCGCCATATCCGGCACTAACAGGGCTTCCACGGTCGGGTCTGAGCCTAGATGCACATACATCACCGTTTTAGCGAGCACACCCGCTTGTTCAAAGGCACGGCGAAAGAAGTGATAATCGTCAAAGATCAAACCAATACCGCCAAAGACGATGATATCGGCATCGGCATGAGCACCGATCTGCGCTAACAATTGATTGTAGGGCTCACCGGCAACAGAGAAGATGGGGATTTTCTGGCTTTCAACCAGGGAGTTAAAGATGTCGATCATCGGTACATCGGTACGAATCATGCGCGAGGCCAAAACGCGTCGTGCCGGATTTACTGTGGGGCCATCGATTTCAATATGCGGCTCTTCACTCAGATTCGGGCCGGAATCGATCGGCTCTCCCGCTCCAGAAAACACGCGCCCTAGAATATTGCCGGAGAAAGCCACCTGCATCGAGTGCCCTAGAAAGCGCACACTCGCTTGCGTGGAAAGGCCTTTAGTACCAGAGAAAACCTGAAGTGAAACACTTTCACGCCCAAGCTCAATCACCTGAGCTAGATAAGGCGGCTGCGAGGGGTCTTGCGTATTTTCGATCAGCGCGAGGTCACCAAAACCGATCTTGCCGACCTCTCCCTGCGCGGGAGCGGGGACATAGACACGAACTAGATCACCCACTATCTCAAGAATCTTTGAGTAACTTAACAGCAGCTGTGACACAAGCTCACTCCCTGACGATTCACGATAACGTCAGATTAAGCCATGCTTGTGACACTTAAGCAACAGAGTCGAGGGAAGTGCTTGATTTAGAGCAAATCAGGATCGATTAGAGCGCTCAGTTCATAAGCGATCTCTTCGTAGGGATGCGAGGATTTGAGGGTTTCTACCGCTTGTCGAGCGACCTCAGGAGATAGAACCATCTCCACCTTCCACTCCGGCAAAATTTCGAGTTGCATCTGCGCACCAATATGCGGCTGGCTGCCCGGCAAGGGGCGAAACTGCCCCTGGCCTAGCACCTGCCAACAACAGCTGTCATAGTGACCGATTCGGCCCGCACCGACAGCAAAGAGCGCCTGCTTAACTTCTTCCAGATGACTATCAGGGACAAAAAAGCAGAGCTTATACATACTTATTTCAGCCCCAGCACATCTTGCATATCATACAGTCCGGCAGAACGATTTTTTAACCAAATTGCCGCACGCACCGCTCCCTTGGCAAAGGTCATACGACTGGAAGCCTTATGCGTGATCTCAATTCGTTCACCTTCGGTCGCAAACAGCACCGTGTGATCACCCACCACATCGCCAGCTCGAATGGTTTCAAAACCTATCTCTTTCGCGCTACGTGCACCGGTATAACCTTCACGCCCATACACTGCGCAGGTTTTCAGATCACGACCTAAGGCATCCGCCACCACTTCACCCATACGTAGCGCCGTACCAGACGGGGCATCCACCTTATGACGATGATGGGCTTCAATCACTTCAATATCGTATCCGCCATCGTCCCCGAGGGCTTTAGCCGCGACTTCCAGAAGCTTAAAGCAAAGGTTTACACCCACACTCATGTTAGGTGCAAACACTAAGGCCATATCGGCAGCGGCCTGTTTTAGCTCGGCTTTATCAGCGTCGGTTAAACCGGTTGTACCGATCACCATCTGTTTCGCCTGAGCGCGACAGATCGCCAGATTCTCGAGGGTCACCGCGGGTGCGGTGAAGTCAATCAACACATCAAACGCATCGATCACCTGCTGCAGACTGCCGACCAGCACGACTCCCAGCTTACCAACACCCGCCAACTCACCTGCATCGGCACCGATCAGACTACTGCCTGGCTCCACAATCGCGGCACTCAGGCAAACCCCATCACTCTGCTGAATCGCTTCAATCAGCGTTTTACCCATACGGCCGGCAGCACCGGTTACTGCGATTCGGATCATTTATTCACCTCTGTATGACCCCTCGTTCAGGTCATATCCTCAAAGAACTTCTTCACGGAATCAAAAAAACCATGACGTTTCGGGCTGTGCTTATGTTGGCCTTCTTCAGTGGCATCCTGAAACTCTCGCAGCAACTCTTTCTGGCGACTGTTCAGATTAACCGGTGTTTCCACGATAACTTTAACCATCAAATCACCAACCCCGCCACCACGCACAGGCAACACACCCTTACCGCGTAAGCGAAACAGCTTACCGGTTTGTGTTTCAGAAGGCACTTTTAACTTAACGCGGCCATCCAGGGTCGGCACATCCAGTTCACCACCTAGCGCAGCATCCACGAAACTGATCGGCACTTCACAGTAGAGATGCTTACCGTCACGCTGGAAGATCGGATGTTCTTTTACATTTACCTGGACATAAAGATCACCGGCGGGTCCTCCAAAGGAACCGGCCTCACCCTCGCCCGCCAAGCGGATGCGATCTCCGGTATCAACTCCTGCTGGAATCTTAACCTGAAGAGTTTTGACCTTCTCAACACGACCATGCCCACGGCAGTCTGTACAAGGGTCAGGAATGACCTTACCGCTACCATGACAGGTCGGGCAGGTTTGCTGAACCGAGAAGAAACCCTGCTGCATGCGTACCTGACCCGCGCCACCACAGGTACCACAGGTACGTGCACTGGTTCCCGGCTTAGCGCCACTTCCATCACAGGTTTCACAGGCAACCAGCGTTGGCACACGCAGGCTCTTTTCACAGCCACGCACCGCCTCTTCCAGGGTGAGATCGAGGTTATAGCGCAGGTCAGAACCGCGTTGCACACTGCTACGACGTGACCCACCGCCACCAAAAATATCACCAAAGACATCGCCAAAAATATCGGAGAAATTGCCTTCGAAGCCGCCATGGAAACCACCGCCGCCCTGACCGTTCACGCCGGCATGACCAAACTGATCATAGGCAGCACGCTTTTGCGCATCGGAGAGGACTTCATAAGCTTCACTCAGCTCCTTGAACTTCTCTTCGGCTTCTTTGTTGTCAGGATTACGGTCGGGGTGATACTTCATCGCTAAACGGCGATAAGCTTTTTTGATGTCTCGCTCTGAGGCATCACGCGGTACATCTAATAGTTCGTAATAGTCTTGCTTTGACATAGTCCGAAATCAGTCCGGTTAGGCTTGACTCTCTAGGAGCCGGACACGACAACGCGGGCCAGTGCCCGCGTTGCCTCACATTACGTTGTAACCTGCTGGCAAACGCTTACTTTTTGTCGTCTTTCACTTCTTCAAATTCAGCATCAACCACATCATCTGCAGGCTGGCCTTCTGCCGCCTCAGCACCTTCCGCTGCCGCCGCATCCGCATACATCTTCTGAGCGACGCTAGAGATTGCTTCAGTCAGCGCTTCCGTTTTGCTTTCGATGTCCGCCTTATCATCCCCTTTCAAAGATTCTTCCAAAGCGGTAATGGCCACTTCAATCTTCTCTTTTTCATCCGCAGAGACTTTATCGGCCGCATCTTTTAAAGTTTTCTTGGCCGTGTGCACCATGGCATCACCCTGGTTACGCGCCTGCGACAGTTCTTCAAACTTCTTGTCTTCTTCCGCATGGGCTTCTGCGTCACGTACCATCTGTTCGATCTCGTCATCACTCAGACCGGAAGAGGCCTTGATCACGATCGACTGCTGTTTGCCGGTCGCTTTATCCTTCGCTGACACATTCAGAATACCGTTAGCATCAATGTCGAACGTCACTTCGATCTGCGGCACACCACGGGGTGCCGGTGGAATATCCGCCAAATCAAAACGACCCAGAGACTTATTCTGGCTCGCCTGCTTACGCTCCCCCTGAACCACATGAATCGTCACCGCGGTCTGGTTATCATCCGCGGTTGAAAACACCTGGGATTTCTTAGTCGGAATCGTGGTGTTTTTCTCGATCAGAGGTGTCGCTACACCGCCCATAGTTTCGATACCCAGCGTCAGAGGCGTCACGTCCAGCAGCAACACATCTTTGACGTCACCGGAGAGCACCGCACCCTGAATCGCCGCCCCAACCGCAACCGCTTCATCCGGGTTCACATCTTTACGTGGCTCTTTACCAAAGAAGTCCGCGACACGCTTCTGCACCAGAGGCATACGCGTCTGGCCTCCGACCAGAATCACTTCTTCGATGCTGGAAACAGACAGACCCGCATCTTTCAGCGCGATACGGCAAGGCTCCAGTGAGCGCTCAACCAGATCTTCAACCAAAGATTCCAATTTTGCCCGTGTCAATTTGACGTTCAGGTGCTTAGGACCGCTGGCATCGGCTGTAATGTAAGGAAGGTTGACATCTGTCTGCTGAGAAGAAGACAACTCAACCTTGGCTTTTTCAGCCGCTTCTTTCAAACGCTGCAGGGCCAAAGGATCGTTGTGCAGATCGATACCAGACTCTTTCTTAAACTGATCTGCCAAATAGTTGATGATGGCCAAATCGAAGTCTTCACCGCCGAGGAAGGTGTCCCCGTTGGTCGCCAAGACTTCAAACTGGTGTTCGCCATCTACATCCGCAATTTCGATAATGGACACGTCGAAGGTACCACCACCCAGGTCATATACCGCGATGGTCTTGTCACCTTTGCCCTTATCCAAACCATAAGCCAAGGCCGCTGCCGTCGGTTCGTTAATGATACGTTTGACTTCCAAACCCGCGATACGGCCTGCATCTTTAGTGGCCTGACGCTGAGAGTCATTGAAATAAGCCGGTACCGTGATCACTGCTTCGGTGATGGTTTCACCGAGAAAGTCTTCAGCGGTCTTTTTCATCTTCTTCAGAACTTCAGCCGAAACCTGAGGTGGGGCCATTTTTTTATCACGCACCGCAACCCAAGCATCACCGTTGTCTGCTTCGATGATTTTATAGGGCACCATTTTGATGTCTTTCTGCACCACATCATCTTTAAAACGACGACCGATCAAACGCTTGATCGCAAACAGGGTGTTGTCAGGGTTAGTTACCGCCTGACGCTTCGCGGATTGACCCACCAGTGTTTCACCATCAGCGGTGAAAGCAATAATAGAAGGCGTGGTACGATCACCTTCAGCATTTTCGATAACACGTGTTTTGTCACCGTCCAAAATGGCCACACAAGAGTTGGTGGTGCCAAGGTCGATACCGATAATTTTAGCCATGTTCTGCTCCGTATTCTGTTGCCCTAACTGGGCGAAATTCTGTCTTAAGGACTTGCTGCCTATATAAGGCCATAGATTTACTTTTCAAGCGTGAATTAGGCTTTTGCAACCATCACCATCGCAGGACGTACCAAGCGGCCATTCAGGCTGTAACCCTTCTGCATCACCGCGACCACGGAATTCGGGGCCGCATCCGGCGCTGGCACCATAGAAATCGCCTGATGTAGCTCAGGATCAAAGGCTTCACCCAAAGGATTCACCACCACCAAGTTAAATTTCGCAACACTGCTTAAGAAGATGCTGAGTGTCATTTCCACCCCTTCACGCAGGGCTTTGACGGCCGCATCATCAGACTGACAGGCTTCAATCGCACGCTCTAAACTATCGAGAACGGGCAAGAGTTCTTGGGCAAATTTTTCCAACGCAAACTTATGTGCCTTTTCAACATCCTGCTCGGCACGGCGACGCATATTTTGAATTTCAGCCGCTGTGCGCAACTGCTGCTCAGCAAGTTCAGTCGTTAAGCGTGCGATTTCGGCCTGTGCCAAAGCCAAGGCATCGGTTTCAGGTTCGGCTTGTGCAGTCACCTCCGGACTTTCCACCACGGATTCTGCCGCCGTAGCCTGGATGTCCTGTTCAGCCTGTTGGGGTGCAGCGGGCTCGACCGGCTTCTGCTGTTCATTCGCCATGCGCAAGTCTCCTGTTGTGCTTGAATTGCAATTAGATAAGCTTGCTTTGCTTTATTGGGCCAGCCGCTTTGAATTCAAGCCCAACCGCGAAGAAGTTTTTCACAAGACTTGCAGGAAAGAGCAAAATGCCCTATACATAAAACACTGTATAAATAACCATGTATGAGATCAGCATGCTCACACAACTTCTGATTCAGAATTTCGCGATCGTCGATCACTTGGACCTAGACCTTAAAGTCGGCATGACGGTCATCAGCGGCGAAACGGGTGCCGGAAAATCCATTATGCTGGATGCACTTGCCCTGGCATTAGGAGATCGCGCCGATAGCGATAGTGTCAGACTGGGTGCAGAACGTGCCGAAATCACCGCGCTGTTTGATCTAGCAGACATCCCGGAAGCACGCGAATGGTTAGCCGCACAGGATCTGGACATGGACAACGAATGTCAGCTGCGTCGCGTGATCACGCGCGAAGGCCGCAGCCGCAGCTATATCAATGGTCAACCCACACCTCTGAATCTGGTACGTGAGCTGGGACAGTTTTTAGTTGATATCCACGGCCAGCACGAACATCAACGCCTGCTGAAAAAAGATTTTCATCGCGTTTTGCTGGATGATTTTGCGCAACAAACCGCCCTAGCACTGGACGTCAAACAGCACTATCAGCACTGGCAAGGCCTACAAAAACGCTTACAACGCCTCACCGATGACAGCGCCGAAAAAACAGCCCGCCTGCAACTCTTAAGCTACCAACTCAATGAACTGAATCAATTGGACTTACGTGAAGGCGAGCTCGAGCAGTTAGAGCAGGAGCAGCAGCAACTGGAAAACGCCGGCAGCCTACTTCAAACTGGACACCAAGTTTTGCAACTCACTGCAGAAGGCGAAGGCGAACAGACAACCTGTTTAGAGCTTCTCAGCCACAGTTTGCAGCTCCTCGAAGGCTTACAAAAATTTTCCCCTTTTCTGCCGCAAGCTGCCGACATGCTGAGCAGCGCCCAAATCCAAATAGAAGAAGCCAGCCGTGAGATTCGCCACTTTATCGATCAGGTTGAGATGAATCCCGAACGCTTACAAGAAGTAGAGGAGCGCTTAAGCAGCATCTATGACATCGCACGCAAACACCGTGTCGCACCGGAAGCACTCTGCGCCCTGCATCGCCAGTTAGAGGCGGAAATGGCCGGTTTAGAGCAATCGGATGAAGCGATTGAACAGCTGCAACACGAAGCCGATCAAGCACGCCTGCGTTTTCTTCAACAGGCACAGCAACTCAGCCAGAAACGCAGCAGCGCTGCCCTAGCCTTAAGCCAAGCGGTCGATCAGCAACTGCACAGCCTCGGCATGGCTTCTGCACATTTTCGCGTACAACTGACGCCGCTCGATAGCCAACACGCCGGTGCACAGGGCTTAGAAGAGGTGGAATTTCTGATTAGCACCAATAAAGGCCAAAGCGCCAAACCACTCGCTAAGGTTGCGTCAGGCGGTGAACTATCACGTATCAGTTTAGCTATTCAGGTGATTACCGCACAAACCTCGTCCACACCGACACTGGTATTTGATGAGGTGGATGTGGGCATTGGTGGCGCAATCGCGGAAGTGGTCGGGCGCTTATTAAAGGAGCTGGGGCAGCGCACGCAAGTCCTTTGTGTGACCCATCAACCTCAGGTCGCCGCTCAGGGCGATCAGCATCTGCACGTCAGCAAAATCGATTTAGAGCATGCAACGGCGACACAGATCCAAACGCTAGAATCTGATGCCAGAATTCAAGAAATTGCACGTATGCTCGGCGGCATCGAGCTGACATCCACCACATTGAAACATGCAAAAGAGATGCTCAAACACTAAAGGTCGGACTGAAGATTTAGACGGTGTTGGAGGAGAAGCGGCACAGATGGCGGTTAAAGACCACCATCTGTATCAGGACAGAAAGATCTTACTTGTCGTCGTTAAAATGGCCGTAGAGATAAAGGGTACGATCCGTGATCGTGAAGCCGGCATTTTCGGCAATTTCATCTAATAAGGCATTTAAACGTGGATCGGTGAACTCATTCACGCGACCGGTTTTGACACACACCATGTGATCATGATCATCATCTCGGGCCAATTCAAACACAGAATGACCACCTTCAAAATGGTGACGAGATACAAGACCGGCGGACTCAAACTGAGTTAACACACGGTAAACTGTGGCCAAGCCCACATCTTCACCCTGCTCCATCAGCATCTTATAGATATCTTCAGCACTGAAGTGCTCACCTTCACCAGCGCGTTCGAGCAACTGATAAATTTTCACTCGAGGCAAGGTCACTTTTAGACCTGCTTTACGGAGTTCCTGATTTTCAAGTGCCATAATCTATCTCTATTCACTATGCGGTTTGGGATATGCAGTGGTAGACTTCATTATCATTGTTTACGCTGCAAAGTGGAAGTTATTTACAAATGCGAAAGATCCTGATTCTCCTGAGCGCCACACTTCTTTTGAGCGGTTGTTTCCCCGGTGTTTACAAAATAGACATCCCACAAGGCAATGTAGTCACCCAGGAAATGGTGGATCAGTTACGCCCCGGCATGACCCACAACCAGGTGCGTTACATCATGGGTACTCCTCTGGTTACCGACACCTTTACGGATAACCGTTGGGACTATCTCTACAGCTTAAAACCTGGCTCAGGCCCACGTGTTCAAGAACGCATTACGCTGTATTTTGAAGAAGGTGTTCTGGTGCGCTTCAGCGGTGATTTCAAACCCACTGGTGCGACCAACCCTTAAAAGCTATCACCTCTGAGTCGATGCTACCTCTTAAGAGCTGGCATCTTTTTCCGCCGCTTCTTGAGCTTCACGAGCGGCCTTCTCCGCTGCTTTACGCGCACGAATCTCCTTCGGATCGGCCAATAAAGGACGATAAATCTCCACTCTATCCCCAGGATTGAGCAGAGTGGTCTTTGGATCTTTCACGGCCTTGCCAAAAATTCCCATCGGATCGGTCTCTGGCTGAATTTGCGGAAAGCTTTCAAAAATACGCGACAGAATCACCGCCTCATAGACCGTGCAATCTTCTTTCACATTTAAGCGCACAATTTTCTGCTCATCTGGCAGCGCATAGGCCACCTCAACACTCATCATCACTTACGCCTCAGCCATAAAGTTTATCGGCTCTTTCGACAAAGATATCCACCATCGTTGTCGCCACGCTATTAAACACCTTGTTCATTGCCAAGTTCGCCAGCTTGCCGGAAAAGTTAAACTTCATGACAAACTCAACCTTACACGCCTCTTCATTCAAAGGCGTAATGGTCCAACCGGCACTAAACTCAGAGAAAGGCCCTTCCACCAGCTCCATGTCCATTAACAACGGACGCTGCTTACGATTGCGCGTCGTGAAACTGTAGCTTAATCCCGCTTTCGAGACATAAAGCTTGGCTTCTATCATCTCTTGCGTTTCGGCCAGCAGCTCGGTTTTTGAGCACCAGGGCACAAACTCGGGATAACGCCGCACATCGTTGATCAGATCAAACATCTGCTCTGCAGTGTGCAGCACTAAAGCACTTCGATACACCTCAGCCATCCGACTCGGCCCTATCTTCTACAAAATTAAATAATATTATACAGATTCGCGACAAAGATGATCCCCAGCGCAGCCGGGACTAAATAACGGATCGCAAAATACCAGGCCAAGTAGAGCCAGGTTTGTTGTAAATGCAACTCGCTCTCAGTCACACGCCGGCTCAATTTCCATCCTACAAAAATCGCCAAGCCCAATCCCCCCAGAGGTAGAAACAAATTACTGGTAAAGTAATTCAGCCAATCAAACAGATTGCGCGAGAAAAAACGCAAACTCGACATGGTTTCAAACGAAACTAGCACCGCCAAACCCAGCAGCCAAGCCAACACACCCCAGATGAGCGCAGCCTGCCAACGCATGACTTTAAAGCGCTCAACCGTCCAAGCCGTGACCGGCTCCATCAAGGAGATGGCCGAAGTCAAAGCAGTCAAACCCACCAAGATAAAGAACACAAAACCCAATACCTGCCCTGCTGGCATCTGCGCAAAAGCAACAGGCAAGGTAATGAACACCAACCCAGGCCCCGAAGCAGGATCTAATTGACTGGCAAAAACGATGGGGAAAATGGCCAAACCGATCATCAAGGCGATCAAGGTATCCAGCAAACCTATCCACAGCACACTACGCCCAATGGAATCCCGACGCCCCATATAAGCGCTATACATCATTATCGCCCCCATCCCCAGCGACAGGGTAAAAAAAGCATGCCCCATCGCCACCAATACACTCTGGGGCGTCACTTTCTCCAGATCAAAATGAAACAGATAGACCAATGCGTGTTTAAAATAGCCCGTATTGGCGGCATAAATTAATAAAAGTAACAATAAAAAGAAGAGCGCCGGCATCATGATCCGCACCGCTCGATCCAAGCCACGCCGCACGCCCAATGCCAACACCGTCATGACCACCCCAACAAAAGCACTATGCCCCAGAATTAACCTTTCGGGGCTGACCAGCAGTGCCTCAAAGTAGCGCGACGTTTGCTGAATGCCGGCACCGGCTAGCACACCTTTCGCCATGGCGGGGATGTAATGCAGAATCCAAGCGGCAACCACGGAGTAAAAAGAGAAGATCAAGAAACCTGTCAGCATGCCCAACCAACCTAGAAGCTGCCAACGCGGAGAAACACTGGTTTCACGTGCGCACAGAGCAATGGCATTCACTGGACTCAGGCGCCCACGACGCCCAATCAACACCTCTGCCATCATCAACGGCAGGCCGATTAAAACGACACAGAGCAGATAAATCAGGACAAAGGTGCCGCCGCCATTTTCCCCGGTGATATAAGGAAACTTCCAAATATTGCCTAAGCCCACAGATGAGCCCAGCGCCGCCAGGATAAACACCCAGCGATGCGACCAGCGCCCGTGTATCGAAGTTGTACGCTGCATAAGCTCAAGCTGCACTCTGCGAAAATAAGGTGCAGGGATTGTTGAACTTTCCCGCGCCTTTGACAAGCCACATGCGCCGGCAAATGTCGCTTTCAAAGCCGCAAGCGCATCGATATAATGCCGCCATGTCAAAAAAGAAAGCTAAACCTACCAGCGCCACCATCTGCCAAAACAAGAAGGCACGTCATGAATACAGCATCGAACAAAAGTTCGAAGCAGGCATGGTGCTGACCGGGTGGGAGGTCAAAAGTCTACGTGATGGACGCGCCCAACTGGTCGATTCCTATGTTGTGTTAAAAAATGGCGAAGCCTGGCTAGTCGGCGCACACTTCACACCGTTAATTCAGGCTTGCACCCACGTTGTGGCTGATCCGCGTCGTGATCGCAAACTGCTTTTGCATAAGCGTGAAATCGACAGGCTCGTAGGTGCAACACAGGCCAAGGGCTATACCTGCGTGGCACTTGCGCTCTATTGGAAGCAAGGCCGTGTAAAATGTGAAATCGCCTTAGTGAAAGGCAAGAAGCTGCATGACAAACGTGCCGCTGAAAAAAATAAAGACTGGGAGCGCCAAAAACAGCGCGTGATGGCCGCTCAGTAAAGCCTGCTTGTATTTGCAACGGACTGTAGTATACTCGCGGGTCTTCCGGGGGTGACTTGGCTTCGACGCTGATTACGAACCCTTGGGTGCATGCCGAGAACGTGATGATTCTCGTAAATCCCTCATCACACAGTTATAGTTGCAAACGACGATAACTACGCTCTAGCTGCTTAAGTCAGCTAGCGCCGCACTCTAAGGTGTCTGTAACTCAGAGGTTCGCGGTGTCATATGAGACAGAATCGCCCGGATGCTTCGCCTTAAGCTGAACGGTTAAAACTAAAAAGGCTCGCCCTAAACACCCTGGCTCTCGGGTCGTGATGGGTTAACTCAATAGAGATGCCTAAGCATGTAGGTCCTGAGGCAGAGGATTGGCGGACGCGGGTTCGAAACCCGCCACCTCCACCACATACCCTTCACACCCATTCCCAGACAGTCTTGAACCCCTTGAAACATAAGGCATCAAAGCCTATTCTCAGTTTCAGACAATCCCAACAAGTGCCACCAAATCCAGGGCATAATGGGGGCATCTCTGGGGGCAGATCACCGACTTGAATTTCTCATGCCCCCAAACTGATGCCCCCTCTCGAATTGAGGAGAGGGCGACATGCCACTTTCAGACCGTCAGATCAAAGCTGCTAAACCCCAAGAAAAGACTTACCGCCTGAGCGATGAAAAGTCTCTGTACTTAGAAATCACTCCTACCGGGGGCAAATACTGGCGCTTAAAATTCCGCATTCATGGAAAAGAAAAACGTCTTGCGATTGGTGTATACCCTGATGTGAGTCTGGCCGCCGCCCGTGAACAGCGAGACATTGCCCGCCAGCAACTGATGCAAGGTATCGACCCCAGCGCAGCCAAGAAGGCTCAGAAGCAGACTGGCCGCGAAGCCGCAGAAAACAGCTTTGAGATGATCGCCCGTGAATGGTTTTCTATACGCATGAGCGATAAATCAGAAGGGCACCAAGCCCGGACAATACGAGCGCTGGAAAAGCACCTGTTCGGATCAATCGGCAACCGTCCTATATCAGAGATCAGTGCGCTCGACCTGCTGCCGGTACTTCGCAAGATCGAGGACAAGGGCCACGTAGAAACCGCGCACCGAGTAAAGCAAGTGGCTGGGCAGGTATTCCGGTATGGCATTGTGACTGGCCGTTGTGAGCGGGATCCATGTACGGATCTTAAAGATGCATTACGACCCACCAAGAAAAACCACTTCGCAGCAATTACAGATCCAAAAGAACTTGGACGCTTACTGGTTTCTATCGACGAATACACTGGTACTCCGGCTGTTATTGCCGCACTGAAATGCTCTGCGCTTTGGTTCTGCAGACCAGGTGAGCTTCGTCACGTTCGCTGGGATCAGATAAACTGGGATGAAAAACGCATTGAGATTACCGCCGAGAAAACACACCAACAGCACATCATCCCTCTAGCACGGCAAAGTATCGAGATTTTGGAAAGCCTTAAGCCTATTACGGGGCGTAGTCAATTCGTCTTCCCAAGCGCCCGAGGTGCCAGCCGCCCTATGTCAGACGGGGCTGTGCGTATCGCATTGCGAGGAATGGGCTACGACAGAGAAACACATACAGCACATGGTTTTAGAGCCACTGCGCGCACCCTACTGGATGAAGTCCTGAACTATCGGATCGAGTGGATAGAGCAGCAGCTTGCCCACGAAGTAAAGGATGCGAACGGGAGGAGCTATAACAGGACCAAACATTTGGATCAACGGCGAGAAATGATGCAGCATTGGGCTGATTACATGGATCAATTAAAATCGGCAGCTGGTAAAAACAATGTGATTTGTGCCATCGAAACCAAGAAGGCCTCAGCATGATTGAAGCCAGATGGCACCTAGTAAATCTCATCCTCTCATAGCTGGGTCACTTAGGCTGCCCCTCTGTTGCATGCTGTGAATCCAAAACCGCGAGTTGATAACACTCGAATCCTTTTGATATCTCTCTTATACTGTATATATAAACAGTATCCGCTTAGGTGTCTTTTATGACCGTCACTTTATTAGGATCAGTCGACGTAGACGCACTCAGTAAAACAGCCGTCCCGTTTTACAGCGAATCGGTTCCCTGTGGCTTTCCGAGTCCTGCCGCAGGCTATGAGGATACGCGTCTTGATCTGAATGAACTCTGCATCCCCCGCCCGTCTTCAACCTATATGGTGCGCTGTGATGGCGATTCGATGAATGGGATCGGTATCTTCGCGGGCGACATCCTGGTAGTTGATCGTTCGATCAAAGCCAAGCATGGCGATACCGTTGTAGCAGCGGTTGATGGCGCTTTTACCGTCAAAACGCTGGCATTAAAACCCAAAGTACAACTGTTACCTCAAAATCGACGGTATGCACCGATTGAGATCAAAGAGGGATCTGACTTACAGCTCTTTGGGGTGGTGACACACCTAGTGCGAGCCATGCAGAGGTAGCGCATGCCAATCTATGCCTTATGTGACATGAACTCCTTCTATGTCAGCGCTGAGTTGTTGTTTCGTCCTGACTTGGTCGATAAGCCCTGCATTGTTTTATCGAATAATGATGGTTGTGCGGTCGCTCGCAACGCACCCGCGAAAGCGCTCGGCATTAAGATGGGCGCACCGCGATTTGAGATAGAAGAGATCATTCAAGATCACGGCGTGATCACCTTTAGCTCGAATTACACCCTCTACGCCGATATATCCAATCGAGTCATGACGACCCTTGAGCGTTTGGCACCGAGTGTATTCATTTACTCAATCGATGAAGCCTTTCTCGACTTATCCGGCATGGAAAATCTAGGCTCACTGGCATCCTACGGAAGATCCGTTGTAGATACCGTGAAAAGAGAGGTCGGCATCCCTTGCTGTCTTGGCATATCCACCACCAAAACTTTGGCAAAACTGGCGAACCAAGGTGCTAAGAAATACCCTAAGACAGGCGGTGTAGTCGACCTAACCGATCCACAACGCCAACGGCGCTTGATGGCCATAACCGATGTGGGTGATGTCTGGGGCGTGGGCCGACGCATTGGCAAACGGCTTAAGGCGTTAGGGATTTCTACCGCGTTGGATTTGGCCGATGCAAACCCTGCATGGATTCGAAAACACTTCTCTGTAGTACTCGAACGCACTGTTAGAGAGCTTAACGGAATTGCCTGTATTCCCTTTGATGACAACCCACCCCACAAAAAACAGATCTT
The DNA here is from genome assembly GCF_008368715.1 of Nitrincola tapanii. GTDB lineage: Bacteria > Pseudomonadota > Gammaproteobacteria > Pseudomonadales > Balneatricaceae > Nitrincola > Nitrincola tapanii. The sequence continues at coordinate 344,452 of NZ_SMRS01000001.1, read as the reverse complement.
CGTGTCACGCTCGTTCGGGCAACGTATCACGCAGTTATCCGATATGCGCCAAGCAATCAGTAGCTATATGACTAAAGCCGCTGAAAATCTGCGTAACGAGGGTATGAATGCCGGCATGGTGACAGTGTTTCTGCGCACCAATGTTTTTAATCAGAACCAGCCTCAATACTCCAATAATGTGTCCAGAACCTTGATGCATCCCTCTAGTGATACACGCGTGCTTGTTACCGTCGCCAACGAACTGCTCAGTAGTATCTGGAAAAGAGGCTATGCATTTATGAAGGCGGGCGTCATGCTCAGCGACTTTTATGAGCAGTCGATTTCACAACAGGGATTATTTGATGTGGCGCCTATTGATAGCCGATCCACACAACTGATGGCCACCTTAGACAAGATCAATCGCCAGAAAAAAGGCCAGGTGGTCTTCGCTCGGGATGGTGTTTCACAAAGCTGGCAGATGAAGCGTGAAAACCTATCGCCCTGCTACACAACGCGGTGGAGTGATTTACCGAAAGTACGGTGACCGATGAGGAGTTTACCTGGAACTACGAAAAAATCTTGTATCGTTGCTCTTCAGTCAGCTGCCGATAACTCATGTGGAAAAACCGTTTTTTTGGTCGAAAAAATGCTAAAACATTTCGGCGGTTGGCCTTCTTCCGATTTGATTCAGCACATAAGTGTTGCGGTTATTATCTAAATTGAAGAATCAATATATTGTTGATGCATAGTTTTGATGAGATCTGCTATCCTAATTCTTAGTTGTAGTGGCTCAAGAACATAAATATCCCCCCCAAACCCCATCACCCACCACTGCGTCTGTAAGTCATCCGGAACTATGGCTTTTAGAGTGATCCATCCATCATCGTCTGGTTCAGACAATGACTGCTGCTGACTCAAGGGTGTCTCGGATAGCAACCAGGCTATTTCTGGCCGTATCTTGGCCACCAACTCTATGTCTTGTTCACCTAGTCGATAACCAAATACACCTTTCTTTAAGTATTCATCAATATCAAAATCTAGCAGTGGCTGATAGACAAGACTGCTTTGTTTAACCAGTTTGATGCGATGAAGAGCAAAATGTCTGATGTCTTCATAGCCATCTACAGTGGCGAGTAGGTAAGTCACACTGTGCCTAACCACTAGACCGAGTGGATGAAGTGTTAGCTGTTTTTCCTCCATTTTTGCTCGGCTTAAGTAGGTCACATCTAAGGCGATGCCTTTTAGCAGTGCATCGGTTACTTCTGCCCAGATAGACGAGTTAATTGGAGCCGGAATCAGCGCTTTACCGTTAGGAATAGCTTTGACATGTCGAGCCCAATCACTAAAACCACTTTCTTTCAATTGTTCTAGGTATTTTCGAGCGGCAGTAAACTGGTTATTGAGCTGAACGATGGCCACTTGAGGAAGCAAACCTTTGAGGTACTCTTCAGCAAGTACTAGTGTAAGCGCCGTGGGTGTGTCGAGAGCAGGAAGGTTACTTTTGAATGCAGAGTCGAATGACCAGCGATAAGGTTTTTGAGACTTATCACAGAGCAAAGGGAAGTTGTTCGACATTTTCTCAAGGTCACGCTGAACACTTCTCAGGTCAACTTGAAACCCACGTTCCTCTAGCAAGGCCTGCAGCGTCGGTGTGGCTCTATAACCCGGTAATCTAGGTATCAGCTGAAGCAACGTGAGATACCTAAACAAAGTATTGTGCTGACTACTCATCCTGATACCATTACATGTTCCTAATTAATTCATAATAACTATTGAGTCCGAATAATACAAAAAAGACTTAAGTCGAAAAAATATTGATTTGATCGATTATTAGACATGTGTTTATGATTACAAAACCAAACACAGTTCTTGCGTAATTGAGCACTGTTTCAAAACAATGTAACTGTTAGCTGTCTCAATTGTTTTAGACATAAGACGCAAAAAGATCTAACAAACCTATATAAATCCAATCGCACGACTTCGACCCAACGTAAAGTAGTGTTAGCAACCATAGGAAAATTGGTTAATTATTCTCCTGCTCTTTAGAGGGAGATTGCGATATGACATAACTAAACCAGCGCTGAAGCAATCTCCGTTGTGTTTGTTGATTGACTGCTGCAGGGGCACACAAGCCAACTCTCAACGCCATTTCATCTTTCTGCTGCGGCTGCCAACAAAAATTCATGAAAGGCAAACGGCTATTCAGCATTAAGCACTTGACGATCTTACATTCTTCAGTAACAGTATCAAGACAGAATATTTTCAGCAGGTCTTTAATTCTGTCAACAGATACAGTGTTTTCGAGATAGTCAGCCTGCCCGTGGAGTGCTTCCAGGCTTTTCCAATCAACCAAGTTTGATGACGGATCTCCAGAAAAGCTTTCTGGCAAGGGAGCAGGGCCGGGAATACGCTGACTCTGATCAATGTGCTGTTCAATGCTCGCCTCCTGGGACAAATAACTTCTCAGCTCATTCGTAAAATCAGCCACTTCCTCTAACCCCTGCCGGATCACGTGAGGCGACAGTACAGCTGGTTCATTAGCCCGCATCAGCAACGGGTAATTCAAGCGTGTATTCAGGAAGAACGGGTGACCTTTTTCTTTTTCAAGCGCAAGGCGGACTAGAGGGTATTTTGAGCTTAACTCAGCTATCTTCTTGTCTAGTTCAGTCTTGCAAAGTTGTTCGATATTTTTAAAGTTGGCCACATGGGCACTGAGGGAAACGATATAAACGGTTTCCGTGACCAAGGCGGACAGTCTCGGCATAAAACCAAGCGTGACGAATATCGGTGGCGTGTTGGATTGCGAGTGCGGCTGGCTAGTGGTCAGGTCAATTTTCAGAAGTGGTCTGGGAGCGGTCTGGCTGGTGTCGACCGGCTCAACCTTTCCATCTTTTTCTTTAATCGCCTCCTTAAACCAGGCTGCCACTTGATCATCCAAAGCTTTTCCAGTTGCGAACTTCACAGGGTAGGAGTCTGGCTGGTCAAATTTTGCTGGATAGGGGTCAGTAATGCCTATCTGCTCTATGGGCACTGGCGTTCGCAAATATTCTTTCCAGTTTTCCAGAGAAGTTGTTTTGACCTCCGGATCAAAGTCACTTTCCAAGCATAAGTCCATACGATCTTCAACCGAGCGCTTTCTTTCAATAAAAGAAGCCACCTGGTCTTCATCAACCGAGTTTTGAAGAAAAGGGTAATGGATGCCGAGCTCCCGTTCCGGCACACCTTGCTCAAGCTTGCGGTGAACACAGCCAAAGAGTCGATCCAGACGGCCTACTCGCTGTTCATTGTCACCCGGCGAGCCCGGCAATCCATAATGATGCACCTGGTCGCAATTAAGATGCAGGTTCACCCCTTCCTGAAACACGGAAGTAGCAACCAGAACATGGGGGTAAAAGGGACTGTTAAAACCAATCATCAGTCGCTTGCGGGAGTGGCCACTTTCACCGCTGGCATACCAGGCAGGGCTCGTCAGCCCAGTGAACACACTCCAGTCATTACGCCAGTCACTCAGTTTCTTACCCGCTATTTTTTCACAAACACTCTCAAAGGTTTCCAGTGCTGCAATGAAGTAAGCCAGCATCCGCGAACCTTTAATCTTTGGCTTAACAAAACCAAAAAACTCCTGATAGCTCTTCTGAGCATCAACTGAGACTCCAGTATCCCTTCGAAACTCAACAAACCATGAGTAAATTTCTACTATGACGGGGCTGGCATAAAGAAAGCCGACTTTCACATAGTTGGAAAAGTGTTCAGCGACTGCTTTATCTTCTTTGGCCCAACGCTCAAGCTTCTCGCGCAGATGGCTAGGAAGCCCTTCGGTCAGCAGCGCCCAGACACTGAAGAGCGTCCTATTTTTATCAAAGAGCTTATCGGGCTTCCGAAGATCACCCACAGCTGCACGCAAATCTGTGGGACTATCCCAGGCTTTAAAACGGCAGTACTCAGCGGCTTTTTTATAGTTCGGCTTTTTACCTTCTGAACCCTCGTTGCTGTAATAATATTGATACCCCCCTTTCAGGTAGTCACTGGAAGGCTCTAAAAATAGTGAAAACAAGCTGTCAGGCCGTATGAAGCGCAAACGGACAAGCGTAGCGTCTGTTTGCCCACCTACCTCTTTCTTTTTCGCTACAAAGAGCTCTGCAATCCGTGAACTGAGGTGGCTCTCCTCAGCAATACCTTCATCTGAGCCTTCATCATCATGTATCCCGGTTTCAGACTCCCCCCTGGCTTTGACATACTGTTTAAAAGCCTCCCTTGAATGCCAAGAGGTTTGATCTAATTCTACCGACGAGCCGGTGTCACCCCAGGCATGAGCGATTTCTTGCCATAGCAACTGGTCATAGCGCTCATTGAGCCTCTGTGTCAGCTCTCTGACTGAAGGAATCCTGCGTACAAAGATCAGATGCTTATAGTTATTGGATTGAATGGAATCAGGTGCTGGTAAACTGGCGACGCATTCCTGAATCAAGGAGTCATATTTAGGATGCTTGGGTAACTGCCCAGTTTTTTTCTGATAACTGGCAGTCAACGCCATAATCAACTCGGTATCCGCTGCCCTGGAAAAGCTGGTTTTATTCTCTTCACCAACACCCTGTACATCGTCCTCTTGCTGGTTCACCCTAAAAGACTCAAACCCCTCAAGGTAGCCATACATCAAGCGAATTCTTTTACCACGCTCTTTACTTGCCCGTGCTTCAACCAGTCGTTTCTGGTAAAGCGCAAAGAACCCTTCCTCTTCAGGACTATTGAATTCTGCGGGCAAGGCCTTTTCACGGCGGTAATGCAGTTTACTGTAGGACTTATCCCCCGCTTCAAGCACTCGCATACGACGCAAACCATATTGCGTCAGGTAGTCTCTGGCACGCTCTGCTTTTTTATCGTGTTTGTAAATAGCGGGAATAAAATAACCCAGAATATTGCCCACATCATCCAGGCGGCTGTGTGTTGGGGTTGCGGTGAGCAACAATACTTTTTGAGCCAAAGGCGGATTCGGATCACTGCCGAAGAAGGCTTTGGCAGCTTCGACCTTTTGAGAGCCACCCCTGACATTTCGAAGATAGTGCGCTTCATCAATGATGAGCAAATCAAAGCCCTCAGCACCTATGACTTCTGCATTCTTGATTTGTTTGTGGATTTCACCTGCTATTTGCCCCACCAGAATTTGAACAGCTTCTGACTTTCCATCCTTGACCTTTTCCCTGTCCTCCTTGGTAAGCAGGTGACTCAGGGCATGAATAGTGGTTAGGTAAAGGTGTGCAGTGCCCAGCTCAACCTGCTCTGCTAGATGCGTTAAAGATCCACAAACCTGAACACTGGGAATGGGGTCGCCATCCACGCCACTTTTTACTTGGTGATCGGTATGCGGATAGTGCCTGGTCACCAGATCAGAAAATTCACGCTTCCAGTTGAAGCAGAGGTCACGGTTAGGTGCCATGACTAGAATTCGGGCATCAGGTTTGATTTTCCAAAGCAGGGCTGCAACACCAAGGGCCTGGAAGGTCTTACCGGTGCCCACTTCATCAGCCAGAAGTGCAACTCCCTGACTAGATAATAGATTCCACAGGTAGGCAACGCCTTCAATTTGTTTGGCTGGCATCGAGTGTTTCTGGTCAGCTGGATCGACCCCCTCCTTTGCCTGCCCAAAATCGATCCATTGAGCCACTGTTTTCGGTGTGAGATAACCCCAAAATGGCTGGCTCATTTTGTGCCCTCGCTGGTTGATCTCGAATACTCTTCTTCAAGCCATTCCTGGTAAACGTCGGAGAGCTCTTTTGGCAAGCTTGGCAGCCTGATTTTAAGATTACTCAAACACTGAGCCAAAGAGCCTTCGGCTTCCCCGCCAAGTTTTTTATTGCGGTCACTTGCCTTAGCCACCAGTAGATTCACTTCCTGCACCAGAAACCAGTTAAAGAGGCTTGGCTGTTCTGCCTTAATGCGTGCCTTTACTTTCTTGTGAAGCTCTAGTAGACACCCAGGCCTTATTCTCACCCAACGATCCAAGGTTTGCGGGTCTTTAACGTTCTCCAAGGTCTGTGCGTAATGCTGGCTGAAAGAAAACATTCGAAAGTAGCTCAGCTGATCTTGCTTACTTTTCGGTTCAGCCGTGGTTGCCATCAAACTTTCACCGGCTTCCTCTTGTTCGCCTTCATCTTGAACTCGGTAGGGCGCGCTATCTTCAGTGGGGTTGCCACCGGACAGCTCAAAGGCATCAAAAAGCTCTTTTAGCCCTGGGTACTCCTGGGCTCTTCGATAACCCGTATGCAACTCAATAATCAGACCAGCATATTGGTTCTTATCCAGCATGGCGGTGTAGCTACGTTGCTTGAGCAGTGCCTGAACTTCTGACACTTCAGCCTTGCCCTCTAGCCTAACTTCACCTTCTGGATTTTCAGCTTGCCAGTATAGAATCATCTCATGGGCAAGATCTGGCAGCGTTAATGTCAGAGGTTGAGGTTTTTCGGAACCAAGCCAAATGCCCTTCACGCTATAGGTGCTGTTCGACCAGTCAAAAAACACCTGGATATCAAAGGGCGGGGTTGGCGGAACAGTCAGGCTTTCTTCATCAAGCAGAGCCTGACTCGCAAATCGACTTTCATTCACCTCCAGCGGTTGTCCGAGGTAAACCTCAAGATCCGTTTTGCTGTCATGAAAAATAAGACCTGCCTCAATATTGCAGTGTTTGTCCTGCCCTTTGACCAGATTGCTTCCCGGTTGAGTAAAGTTCCATGACCCGACAGCTCTTCGGCTCGGTGTTTTCCAAAGCTTGGCATGCGTCATGGCACACTGATCGTCTGAGTCAGCTCCTGATGTAAGAGGGTTAAGAAAGAAACCTAACTGCTGTTGCTCACAGAGCCTTTTTAAGTTTTCGTGCCACCCCGTTCTGATATATTGGTTTTGCACGAGATCAGGCACCAGGCGTACCCAAGAAAACCGCTCTTTCAGCAGCGCTTCTACAAATCTACTGAGATCGCGTGGGAAGTAGGGTGACCAGACAGCAAGGGACTCTCCCTTTTCATCAGCAAGCTGATCTAAAAAGGGTTTGCCCGCTAGGCTATGGCAGAAAACAGGGGCTTGTGAAGAAGAGCCGGAAGGCATTGGAAAGTCTTGAGGAAAAGCCTCACCTACATGGCTCAATAAGGGCTCAAAGAAGCTGCGGATAGAGGCTGCCAAGCCACCATCATCAACTGGAACAAAAGAAAAAACCTCGCGGTTTCGCGCCCAACCGCTGATTGTCAAGTTGGCGCTGCCAGCGCCAAGCTGAGCCCCATTAGTTCCCTCAATGTAAATCACCTTGGGATGAAAAAGGCTATCTTTGGTGAATTTTACTGACTCATTGGAAGCAAGCCGTTCGGGCACTACCGTATGCACCGGCAAGGCCGTACGCTTATTCTGGCTCAATTCAACAAAATGCTTATCACAAAAAACACGAACATCTAGGTTCTTTTCACCCAGCACCTGCTGCATGGCTTCGTAATCCATTCGCGTCCTTGGCTTTTTTTCCAAATGCGAAGCATGCAGGATCAACGGCAGGAGATAGGTTTCTACCAACTCAATATTCAGGTTAAAGGTGGTCATCCAGACACGCTTAACCTCGCCGACCAGTTTTATTGCTGTTTCAAACTCTTTCAATAGTTTCATACACCGTCACCTAAACCCGTCAACAGATGACGAAATTCACGCAGGTAGTAGGTGTTGACCCATCCAGATACATTTTCCTTATCCAGCGGGCTTGAGGTGCGTCCATAATTAACGACCTCGGACTGTTCTAGCCGCAGCCAGGGCAACTGTCCTCGCTGCCCCATAATTTCAGCGTGATATTCCAGTAGAGACTCAAGCTGACTAGTCACGCTTGGCTGCTTTGCAGCACTTAACAGCTTGCCCAAGCGCTTTTTGCCGGTTGCATTCAATGGCTCCTGAATAGCAGATGTCCTCTCAATACTTAAAGCTAAATCAGGCAGGGTGTTGTCGTATAGCCCTAGCTTTTCCCAGCTCGCTTTAATGTCATCTAGGCTTTGCGTTTGTTTCTGCTGAGCAACTCGAAACAACAGGTCCAGTTTGGTCAAAAAAGGCTCTATCGTCAGGACATAGTCAATTTTTTCTCTTTCGGTATCATCTGCAACCATCTTTTGTTGAGCCAGACTAAAAACCTCTTGAGGCTTGACGGAGCCGTTTTCTTTCGAGATTTCCGCGATGGCTTGTGCAATGGCTTTTGCAGCGCCTTCATTCAATCCAGTCACCGACAGCCAGAAATCACGGCTTATTCTCCCTACATTCTGACTGGTTTTAAAAACTTCACGATAAGCTTGTTTTAGATCCTCAGGGACTTCTGCCCAACGCAATTGCTTGGTGTTTTTTTCTAGGGGCACCAGCTCTTTCAAGTGCTCCACCGCTTTCTCAAAGCAACTCTTTAGCTGAGTTTTTTTATCTAACAGCTTATGGAATTCATCCCAAAGTCGATCAGCTTTTGGACCAGTGTAACTATAGCTGGAGTTGAAAAACCCCATATTAACAAAAGGTGTTTTATAACGACCACTAACGCCAAGACCAAGCTGACGAACTAGCAGAAAGTCCTCACCCTCTTTCATGTTACCGTTAAATATCAGCTCTGGGTTCTTATCCTCTTTATCCAAGTTGGTGTGGGCAGTAGAACTCCCATACAAGTTGGTGTGAGCCTTAGAACTCCCAAGAATACCCTGGGTTTGTACTTCAGGATCGGTCGAACTGACTAGAGCGTAGGTAACAAGGTTTTCAAGATAAATCAAGCAGGCGTGGACAAATTGCAGGCTATCCTTCCAATCAGCCTGAAAGGTTTCATCCCTTTGCAGGTAGCGAATCACACCGTGATGCAGAAGATTCAGCGTGTAATTGCGGACATCGTTAGATACAGAGTTCAAGCGACCCTTGAAAATTTTCTGGCCATACGAAGACCAGATTACTAGCTGTCCCAATGGGTCTAAGTATGTTTCACCACCAATATCATCATTATATTCTGTGACAAAGGCTTTAAAAAAACTCTGATCAATTTGAGTTGACACCTAGCACTCCTCGACCGATTGGCAAACAAACCTTAAACATATATAAACAGATATTCCCAGTCACCAGCAATGTTAACTTGTTGTTTAATTGGAATATGTCGACCCACAGCTAACGCACAATTTTGCGTTCGGTGTGCGCAATGGCAACCCACATTTGTTGCAGTCTGGACCATAGTGGTTGAGTTGAAAATATTGGATCAAATGCCAGTCCTCGAATGGAAGATTACCATTCGTAAGTGTGTTGTAGGCATCCACCATCTTTTTGTGCAGGATTATTGCGGCTTGTTGTTTTGAAATACCCTTACTCTGCAATGCAATAGTGTTTGCCAGCGTACCTTCAGACAACGAACGAATCTGCTGCCACTCATCTTCGTTAAGCATCATTTCTGGTTTACTCGTTCTCCAGCAAAACCTCATTTTCATTGAGACACCCCGAAATCGTGACAAAGGGAATCATCTAATGCCATCAACGTTGCTAAGGCACTTCCATTGAGATTGATCCATTCACTATCACTTTCTGATGGTGCGGGTTTGTTTGGATTAATTTGGATGACCGCACTGGCGACCTTAGATAACTGCCAAGTGACATCTTCAACGGTAGTCACGGTAGAACCTGCCCCTATCTCTAAAACCACTAGATTGTCTGTTCGCTTAATCGACTGGAGAAATGTATTCCATCTTTCAATAGCCTGATCATTTGCTGAGTGATGAAAACTTTGATCACCGAACATCATGACATGCGGCCTCATGATTTGACCACATGAGCAGATAGGCAGAGCTCCATTATGAATTTTTAGAAGCAGCTGCTCCGAATTATGTTTAAGACCTGTTTGCCGGCTCTGACAACTCTTGTCACTACAATACATAAAATCGAGAGTACCGTGACAGTGATAGATCTGCTGGTCAGCAAAGCCTGCCTTCAAGAAAAGCTGATCAACATTAGAGGTAAATACAAAACAATTATCCTCCCCCAGCCGTTTGCACCAGCCATGAAGAATTTCATAGCCAAGATGCGGCTTTGAAGCTCGGTAACTACTTATTCGATCAGCATAAAAACTCCAGGATACAACGGGATCATTGAGAAAAGTTGTGTAGCTCGCCATCTTGAAATGATCTATAGATGCATTTTTCCAATAACCTGACTTATCACGAAACGTTGGTAGTCCACTGTCTGCGCTCATGCCTGATCCTGCCAGAATAACGATTTTCTTAGCTTGTGTGATGAAGCCTGCTGCCAGCTTAATTTTCTTTTCTTGTTCCATGAACCTACCTAAAGAGTGTTTCGATGGGATCCAAATATTCAAATTAGAGTTTAACGATTAATGCGACAAAATATGTCGTACAAGGCGGATAAAATAAAACCAAGTGCTGATCAATGATGAGATTTAGATGAACTCCATAAAACAGATCTTACAAGAATGCTTAGGGAATCGTTTTTCCAAACAGGAAATCGATGATCTCGTTTTTCACATACGTGAAAGTTTGCATGAATTAGCTGAACTCAAGCGAGTTCTGGATTTAGTTGAGACGACCGACCTTGCATACACAAAGGAGCCTCGCCGAGAAGTCAAAAAGGTTTTCACAAACCTGATTGTTCATGGGTCAAATCATTTAATCGCGGCTGGTTTTCTCTTCCACCAACTGCCGTTAAACGATCGCTTTGAATGTCAGATCTTCGAAGACGATCCAGAAATTGAGGAAGCCCTGTTTATTCCTTGTCCAGACATCGATTGTGAGAGACCCATTGATCAATGCATTTGTAGAGCCTATGCGCCTATACCGCTTGATCAACTAGAACCCATTCAAAGGTGTCTCTATATCAATTTGTTCAATGGTGACACGGAACCCGATCGACTGAGAAAAGTAGCTGATCACATGACTGCATGGAAAAAGGAACTCGCTAATTGGCTCAATCTCTTTCATAGCTCAACCTCAAAAACTGATCTTCCTTTGAACGCGATTCAGATACTGAATGAATTTCTATCAGTAGTACCAGAGCACTTAGCCGCAGTACAAAAACTCTATCACCAAACAGCCATCATCGATGTGTTTGGACTTGGTCTGATCAATTAGAATGGCAAACAAGGTACTGAAACCTGATGGTTTGCTATTAATGCCACCAGCACTTGGTCTACCAATTTGTGCTGAGCTCTATCCGACCCCAAATCTAACCGCTATCGCCGCTGTTCACACGTTGTGTCAGTAGAGAGCGCGGTTCGATGGGCAAAAGTCAACAAGACCAGATAAGTCTTGGTCGATGATGATCATTATCTTCATCAAGAAGTAGCTACTGTCGGTCAATTAATGGTTTCAATGATTCAAAAACTCGTGGTTAATTGAATATAAGAGAGATCGGATAGCAGTTATCATTAGGGGTTCGTAATGAGCTTAATTATGACTTGTTTGTTTTTCTGTTCCGCATAGTCCAGAGCTGATTTTGTCCCTTTGGACTTGCCATCCCAGAAAGCGATCACAAGATCAGCGGCATCGACGATATCCCGGTTTCGAATCGGACCGGCACCACGACCATATTTTTTCCAATCGGGTTTAAAAACAACTAGCTCAATGCCATGATTCGTTGCATACCGCTCAGCCAGTGAATCGGCACCCTTTGCACCACCAGATATGAGTTTGCTTATCTGATAATCCACTAACGTCTCCTCTAACAGACCATAATCGGCAAATGTTCTTGATCCGATAACAGCAATGCTTTTCATGGTTTATCCTCAATGATGTGCTCAATTGAGTCCATCATATCTACTGGTACGACATTTCCTGTCGCTTGAATGAAATCTGTATCCATTGCTTGATCCTGGGACTTTAAAGTAACCCGCTTTTTTTAATAGGACAGATGCTGGTTAACCGATGAGTGTCAAGTGCCCCAAGCCAAACAGCAAGGAGCTACTCGGCTTGGCAGTGGTGAACCACCAAGTTAAGTGGGCCTCAATAGGCGACCGCAGGAAGTGCCCGTGGTATTTTTGCTGTAACCCACCAACAGCCAACGATGACAGATGAAGTAGGATCACTGGCTCAGGGACTTGATGTTGGCCGCTGACGCGGCCAACAAAAAACCTGCGGCCTATTGACAGGTAGAAGGCTCATAGGTGTTAGGCAACTCTTCGTCAGCGACAATTGCTGTGAAAATATTCAAGTGCGTCTCTATCAGACACCCAATAGTCTTCAACCCAAACTCGCATTTCACCGCGCCCGTCGATATAGATATCTTTGAATCCATAAGAGTGAATTTCACCGAATACTTTATCGCCTTCCCAAATAGTCACCACACCGCCATACCATTCAAGCAGCGAGTAGCCTCCACTTGTTTCGACCACAAAATGGTCGCAGCCCGGCGTATCTTCTAGCACTACAACCCCAGTTACAGACGAAGACACCGCTACTAAGGGGAAAAACACGAGAAACGCGAGAAGGATAAATGTGGCCGTGCATTTTTTTGTTTGTCTTTTGAGCATACTTTCTCCGTGATGGATGCCTAACGCTTGCAGTTGCGGCAGGTGTGGAGTGCAACTACACTGTCCGACAACCTGCACTTGTTAACGGTCATTCGACCTTTTCCTGATCTGAAACCTCGCCAAGAGCATACTTTGTGCACCCAGCACAACATGCCAGCATTCCCTCACTGTCAGGCTAGAAAAGAAGAACAAGAAAAATGAGATCAAAAAATATAGGTAATGATTCGAGCAGATTGGCCACACCATATCAAAAACGCCAAGACCGGCTATCGCCCAAAGAATCAGCGTAACTAATATTAGAAGAATGGCTGCCTGAAAGGTATAGACATACTCTACATACCCGCCGTCTCGAAAAGAGGACATATTTTCGATTTCTGTGCTTTGAAGCAATGCTTGGGCGTTTCCACCCCAAGCAAAGGACAGCCCAATAAATATCCCAGCTACTGGTAATAATAGCGTAACCGCCGCGTCTTTGAGCGGTATGGGGATAAGAAAAGCCAGCGCAAGACCAACAGCAATATGTAATAGAATCCAGCGATCCAGAAATCTTTTAAGACCAGCTCCATTTCCTGAGCCTTTAAAGAGCCATGACCAAAACGTAGTCATGTTTTATCTTGCCCCCGAATCCGCGCATAAGCTTCACGAACCCTCTCCATCAAACCTTTTGGCTCTTGTCGCTCCTCCTCGTCAAACGCAATACTGACCGGGTCGCCTCGTAAATGGCGTGTGACGGGCCGTTGCCCTTCCTTGTGCCTTATCCTCGCTGAGGCATCATTGCCCGTTGATGCAACTGATCGAGTCACTTTCTCAATACTATTTCGATCAAGGTCGTCGCCTTGAACAATGGTTTTTCCCTTTTGTCCACCTGTTGCTTCTATGTACTGCTCCATCGGCTTGTGAAAATCAGCCTCGACGTCGAAAGGATTCGGCTTGCTAAACTCAACAGTGAAACCAACCACGGAATAGGCGCCCCGTATTTGTTTAAGAAAATCCTCTGGGTCCCATATTTCCGATATCTCTATTTTCGCTCCGTAGTCATGCACTAAAGCTTGCTGGTTAAAAAGCTTCTCTAGGCTATTTGCTATACCCTTTACCGTGGGAGAAAGCTTTGATTTTGGTTCTATGGCTAATACGCTGAATTTTTTGTCAAAGTAGACATAGGTGAATGGAGACTCTTCGTCATCCACCTGAGTGAAATCCCCGGTTTCTTCATCATAGAGCTCTTTGCTCTTTTTGGTCGTCCGGCCAGCCGCAAATAAAAGTCCATCATCTCCCACATTCAACACATTACCGACATGCCAAACATAACCTTCTCGAAGCTCTTCAGAAGGCTTGCTCTCGATAACCGTGGTTAAAAACTCTTCTCTTGAAGTGCCGCTTTCAAAGAGAGCACCTTGAGCAGTTTTTATTGCTTTTAGCCGAAAAAGATAGATGCTTGGCACGAATTGCCCTCCTCGTTAACGCCCGCCATAAACGGCGCAAGGAGCGAGCGTCCGGCGACCGCAGGGAGCGAATTTAATGGCCTTGTTATGCACTGACAGCATCTATTCTGACTTTAGTTTTGGTGTAGTTTATTGGCGGATATTCACCGTGATTTTGAAAGTACCACCACAAAAACTGCCCTTCAGCACCAAGCAGAGTGTCGCCAAACTTGCGGTAATCACAAAAGGCGATTTCTATTGCCCCGTAATTTTTTATTACCATGTCAAATTTCAACGAGTTGGCTTTCGATGTGGCATGCAGGCTTGCATGGCGGAAATATCTGGATTTGAAGCTGGTTTTTGTTTGGCCTATGTAAAGGATGCAACTCTCTCCATTGAGGCGAGGCACTGGCTTTGAGGACAAGAAAAAATAGACTATGTTTTTTGCCTGAGCAGCCGCTTCCGAGCCATAAACATTTTCAAAAGCGGACTTTGAAAGCTCACTGATTTGACCCGGTAGGCGCTCAAATTTGGTCACCAAAGATGGCAAGTCATGCTTTGTAATCAAACCTACTGCTCCGTACCCAGATGATCTGATAAATGGGTAGACCCATCAGGCAGCCACTCGATGCTCAAATCACCATCACCAAAACGAACTATCCCTTCTTTTTTGAGCAACTCATTACATTGGCCTCGGTGTGCAATAAAATCATCGAGAAGCTCAATCAGATGCAACTTAAAACCAGACTCCGTAACCTGATCGAAAATATCTTCTTCAAGTGTCCAAGAAGTACCACTCAAGCGGTCTTCATCATCTTCCGCACGGAAAACCACCTCTCCTGTAACTTTTACAATGTCTGAATGTTGTTCGGCCAACGAGGCAAGACGTGCAGCTTCAAAATTTTGATCGAAATTTGACATACATTTTCCTTTTTGCTTATTACTCTTTCAGCTTACGCGACCTGAGCGACAGATTGCGTCACAGAGGTGCATAACGACCAAGGTAAGCCGACCCCTTTTCCCTTTCCGGTGCAGTAAATTGTTAGCTGCGCTGCACATGTTTTGAAAGATTCGAGACGATTATTTTTAGGTGATCTATCAATGACATAACATCATTTGCAGTAATCGAAACCTTTTTCCCTAACCGTTCTGGATGAGTGCCCGTTTTCTTTATATATTCTTCATCAACTACACCCATCTTATGCGCAAGAAGGTGGCGCTTTTGAAACTGATTTACGACGAACTCCCATTCGGATCTATCGAGACCTTCAGCAATATTAATTCCGGATTCTTCGAGTTTTTGCTTGGCTACGTAAATATTCTGAAAGGACAGCTTAGGATATCGGTCACAACAACGCTCTCGTGCAAACCCATCAAATGCCGAAATGCAGTCTTCCAGCCCATTTTCAATTAGCTTACTTTTTATATCTGATGGTGCTTCTTTAGCCAGATCAAGGATTTTTATGACCAGATCAAAGTTTGCCTCGGCTATCTGTTGGGAGTTGTGCTCTGCACAATCAGGGCAGTACCCGAATGCACCATAGATAGCGTACTGCAGGGTGCAGTTTTTGCATTCGACTTTTTCTTCAAGTTCTTTCTCAGAGTAGTAGGTAATGGGAGTTGGCCTTCCCTTTACGGTTATGCCAATAGAAATAAACTGATTTCTTTTTGGCTTCTTCTCCATCTTCTTCATCATCTTTAGAAGATCGCCAGAAACCTTATTCAGAACGACTGACTGGGCATACTCAATCTGCTGTTTTGTCCAAAAATGGTCTTGCGGACCCAAATGCTGACAATAGGGGCAATAACAATCAGAGAAATCAGGGATACCAGTACCCGGCTTTATCTTGAAGTACTTTTCACACTCGGGGCACTCTCTACCCAAGTAGCCTTCTTCGTCTTTTTTGATATCCACAGAGTAGGTTTCCACTACTGATTCCTTTTTTCAGCTAACGCTCATAACACTTGACCGAAAAAGTGTAGCTTTTTCGGTCAAGTGCTTATGCTTGTTAAGCGATTCATTTGCACTGACTAAATTCGATTTCAAAGTTGTCGCCATCCCATATCGTCAACTTACCAGTCCAATCTTTTTTTGGATGGAAAGTATTACCCAAATTGCTAGCAGGTTCTCCAGCAGCCACCGCTTTAGGATTTTTTGACTTAGCAATAATCGCCCGAACAGGGAGATCTTTTTCTTTGGCTATATTTAGGTTTTCTATGAACTCCGAATTTCCGAGCCCCTTCCAACGACTTACTTGGTCTGCGTATGTCATTGTTCCCTTGCTACGTTTCTCAAAGAACTGGTCCCATAGGCTAACCACTAGTTCATTATTTTCACTAATTGCTGAAACAGACCACTGAACATTCTTTTGCTTGGCCTTGAATGCTGCGAAAGACTCCGAAATTAGCATGACTCTCCTTTCCGCTTAACGCTCGCCTCAACTGCCGGAGGCTACTGGCGCTTTTTGTGCGGATTATTGCACAAAAAGTGACAGTAGCCAGAGGTCAGATTGCAGGCGCTTGTTACATGTGTTTAATATTGCTTGCCTAGATTCAAGGCTTTAGCCAACCCATAAAACACTTGATATTCAAGGTCGGTTTTAACTTTAGGAGAAATATTGGAATAATTTCTCTCTTTGAAACACCAATGGATGTGGGCTTTTCCTTCTTTTGGCCGTTCTAGATAACAAAGAACATTTAAGTCATATAGAAATTGCAAAAACTCATTTCTTGAATGCATAAACTGTGGAGGATATCTATTGACAGATTTCAAGTAAGCAATCATTTCTTCATATGCATTACTATATTGCTTATATGTAAACTTATCTTTGCCTTTTAAGAACTCAAAAAATTTAAGAAACGTCTCATAATCATTACCCTGATAATAGAAAGAAAGCTGATCTTTTATCTCACCTAAAAGGTAATTTGAATATGCACGTTGAAAATCCCTAGCTTCAAAATCATCTAATGTGAAACTGTCTTTCGATTTATCTTTGGTGTGATCTTTTATTAATGTCAATAACGTAACAATGTCACGCGGCCTGTAATATGACCAGCGCAAAAAATTAATGAACGAGGTAGGACATTCATATGTATCGAAGACGTTTGGAGAATTCCAAGGAAAATAGTGATCCCAATTTTCACCTAAAGTTTTTGCCTCTCCATTTTGTTGCACACCTAGGAGGTGGTCAGATACTTCAAATATTTTAGATGTTCTATGAGATATGTAATCAGTCTTCCAATCTAAGAAAACTGAATTATCTCGTATTTTTGCATTCTGATTCTGCAGGCCTACAGATTCAAAAATATCCGGTCTTATTAATAGCACAACCCTACAGCGACCCTTTCCTCCTTTAATTGATGGGAAAAAATCAGTATTAACTTCCCATACAGCATTTGCCAACCCTTTAATGCATTCAAGATACTCTTCATAAGGTATGCCAGATGGACGAATGTCGATTCCATCAATAAATAAAAGGTAATTGCTATCTAGTCTGATTTGCTTTATCGCATCTTCAAATTTTTTCTGTATATAAAAAAGATTTGCTTGAAACCGACTTTCGGTGAAAGTGAAAGTTTCACTTTGTTCACCTTTTAACTTGGCATGTTTTGCTAATAATTCGGCTGCCAGCTTGGAATTTTGAACAAATTCTAAGGCTTGAATGATTTCTGGAGAAAATGCACTGTAATAATATTCATTGATAGTTTCTTCAATTGCCTTAAACTTACCAAACTTAGCAAAACTAAAACTATCACCTTCTTCTTCATTGATCTTCTGACACAAAAGAAGATAAATAATAACTTTCCATATATTTGTATAATCAGATAACTGAAGGTGCTTCTCTTCTTTTAAAGTTATAAATTTTCTATACTCAGTTTCTCGAATGTATTTTATTTCTGACCTGTTATTCTTATAAGCACTATTAGACATATATACGGCATATGCTGTTTTTCCAGTGCCTTTTTCGCCAATTAAAAAAGAGATATTTGGTTTACATAGAGACTCTAGATAATCATTTTTTATAAAAACACGATCAAATAGATTCTTGTTTTCACGCATTTTATAATTTTGTGCATCGGCGAAACCAAAATCTAAATTTTCAATATATTTCATCATGCATCCTTTAATATTCAATGCCTTCAACTCCCACTGGCATGTAACAGTCTGTTAATGAGGTCTTCGACCTCATAATAATTATTAACGGGTATACCCTTTAACTCCACACTTTCGCCCACAACTATTTGTTCTAAATGACATTTTTATATCACTAGAAACATAAACAGGTAACCGCATCCCCAAGCCATGTTTCAATCGGGTACCCCCCCCACGAACACAGCGGAGGCACACCACTACTCGTGCCCTCACATCGTCCACGCGTTGGAAAGCACCTCTGCCTGCTTCAGAATCAGTTCAACAGCAATAGGTGCCTCATCCGGCGGATATTTAAACCGCTGTAGGGTGCGCCTGACTAATATTCGCAGTCTGGCTCGTACACTTTCACGTACCTGCCAGTCCACGGTTGTGGAGGCTCTGAGTTTTTGCGTCAGCTCGATGGCGATGGTTTTCAGGATCTCATCACCCAGTTCTCGCACGGCACTTTCGTTATTGGCCAGTGCGTCGTAAAAGGCCACTTCATCCGGGTTCAGGCCAAGGGCTTCATCGCGGGCGAGTTCGGCCTGAAACTCTTTTGCCATGGCGATCAGCTCTTCGATCACCTGTGCCGTTTCAATGCCGCGATTATTGTATCGGCGCAGGGTGTCTTCCAGGCGGTCGGCGTATTTCTTTTCCTGCACCACGTTGTTGCGGGTTTTGGCTTTGATGTTGTCCTTGATCAGCTTTTCTAGCAACTCCACCGCAAAGTTCTTGTAGGGCATACGCCGCACATCCTCCAAAAACTCCTCCGACAACAGGCCGATGTTGGGTTTATTCAAACCGCACAGATCAAACACATCATCCACGCCACCGGCCACGATGGCATTGTCCAGTATCTGTTTCAGGGCGGTGTTTTTTTCTTCCTGCGTTAGTTTCTTGTCGACGCTGGTGTGCTTACTGATGGCGGCTTTGACAGCAGAGAGAAAGGCGATCTCTTTGTGGTACTCACGCGCTTCATCCAGCGTGCTGCACAGTGAGTAGGCTTTGCTCAGGGCCAACACATTATCCAGAAAACGCTTTTTGCCATCATCAAGGCCCAGCACATGGTTGGCGGCGGGAATGAGGACTCGATTAGGGTCTTTTTCAAAGTCGCTGTAATCAAACCCTGCACTTTTCGGGCTGGGTGCAAACATGCCGTGGATGATATCCAGTTTTTCCAGCATCACCGCGAAGGCTTCCTCTGCACTGTGGGTGGGCTCTCCCTTCCCCTTGGCATCGGTGTAGGTTTTCAGTGCCTGTTTCAGCTCGTTGGCGATACCGATATAGTCCACCACCAGGCCACCCGGTTTATTCTTGAACACGCGGTTCACACGAGCGATGGCCTGCATCAGGTTGTGGCCCTTCATGGGTTTGTCGATATACATGGTGTGACAGCAGGGAGCGTCGAACCCGGTCAGCCACATGTCGCGCACAATCACCAGTTTCAGTGGGTCATTCAGATCCTTGAAGCGTTTTTCCAATCGCTTCTTGGTCTGTTTATTGTAGATGTGCGGCTGTAACAGTGGCTTGTCGGATGCAGAGCCTGTCATCACGATTTTGATCGCGCCTTTTTCAGGGTCTGGGTCGTGCCACTCAGGGCGAATGGCCACGATGGCATTGTATAGATGGGCGCAGATATCACGGCTCATAGCGACGATCATCGCCTTACCATCCGTAGTTGCTGAGCGGGTTTCAAAGTGTTTGATCAGATCGGCGGCAACTTCCTGCAGGCGCGGATCGGCACCCACCAGCTTTTCCAGTCGGCTCCATTCGCCCTTGGTGCGTTCACGCTGGCCGACATCTTCTTCATCCTCAACCACCTCTTCCACCTGATCGGAGAGTTCATCAATCATTTCACGATTGATATCGAGTTTGGCCAGTCGAGACTCATAGTAGATCGGCACCGTAGCGCCATCATTGACGGCGTCCTGAATGTCGTAGATCGACACGTAGTCGCCGAATACAGCGCGAGTGTCTTTATCCTCAGTGGCGATAGGCGTGCCCGTAAAACCAATAAACGCTGCATTAGGTACCGCATCACGCATATGTTTGGCATAGCCGAATTTGTAGGTGCCGTCTTGCTTGAGCGTTGCCTTAAGCCCGTATTGGCTGCGGTGGGCTTCATCCGAAATCACCACTATATTGTGGCGATCATTCAGAATCGGGTGCCCCTGCTCCTCTTCCAGCAGTGCAAACTTCTGCACCGTGGTGAAGATGATCCCACCTGAGTCACGTTCGGCCAGCAGTTGTCGCAAGGTATCGCGGTCATCCGCCTGCACAGGTTCCTGTTTCAGTAACTCTTTGGCCGCGCTGAAGGTGGCAAACAGCTGGCCATCCAGGTCGTTACGGTCAGTCACTATGATCAGCGTCGGGTTGTTCATTTCCGGCTGCTGGAGCAATTTACCGGCATAACAGCACATAGAGATGCTTTTGCCTGATCCTTGCGTGTGCCAGACCACACCGGCTTTCTTGCTGCCAGGTACCACTTCGCTGCCATAGGTGGCGCGTCTTTCACCCACACCTTCCTGCTCAGGCGCTTGAGCAGCAATGACTGTGGCATTGACCGCCTCACGCACCGCATGGAACTGGTGATATCCGGCAATCTTCTTGATCAGCCGTTCAGCATCCGTCTCGAAGATGACGAAGAAACGGATGTAATCCAGAAAGAGTTCTGGGTCAAAAAAGCCACGCACCAGGGTTTCCAGCTGCCAATCCAGCAATGGCCGATCATCTTCATGTTTAATGGTACGCCAAGGCATGAAGCGTTCTTGATTGGCGGTCAGCGAACCCACACGGGCATTAAAGCCATCACTGATCACTAGTGCTTCGTTGTAGGCAAACAGATCCGGCACTTCATCTTTGTAGGTTTGAATCTGATTAAAGGCATCCCAGATATCAACGTTTTCGGCATTGGGGCTTTTCAGTTCCAAAACTGCCAGAGGCAGACCATTAATAAAGCAGATAATATCGGGACGGCGCAGCTGCTTGCTGCCTTGCAGAGTGAATTGATTGATGGCCCGAAAACGGTTGAACGCCAGGGTGTCAAAGTCGATGAGGAAGGCACGATCATGGATTACCTGGTCGTCATGCTTGTACTCAACCGGCACCCCTTCCAGCAACAGGCGGTGGAAGGCGCGGTTATTCACCACCGTATCCAGACTGTCAGGCTTGCGGACGATCGCAACCACTTGCTCTACGGCGCTTTCAGGCAAGTGAGGATTGATGCGCCGAATGGCCGCATCCAGATCAGCCTGCAACAACACCTCTCGGTAGTCTGTCCGTTCCGGGGTAACCCCGTCTGGTGCCAGATCAGGCCCGTGAGCCAGCTCCCAGCCTACCTCAGCAAACCAGGCCAGACAGTGTTGTTCCAGTTGATCTTCAGTCATCGGTCAATCCCTTAACAATCTGCGCTTAGGCACAGGGGGCTGAAAAATTATTTGACTACTTAGGTCAGCAGCTTATACTTGTTCTCAATACGCCCGGCGCCTCTTCACAGTCTTACTGTGTACGCGCCGGCTCTCATTTCTGGGCCCATAAATTCCAAGATTGCCACCCTTCAACAACGCCAAAGTCTTCAATTCTCACTGCCCTAGAGGGTGATTCCGGAAATTCAGCGATCACCGCTGCTAAACGCTTATACCAGCGCGTATTGGGGCAAATCACCTTTAACATGAGCTGCATCAGGCAGAAATAATAAAAAGGGCGCGCGTTGTTCATATACTGCCAATAGGCCGCATCGGTTGGAATCGATGCACGCTCCAACACGTTAATATTCCAAAGACGACTATGGTGTGCTGATACGTTTCGAATAAAGTTCAGGCTACGAAGCCAAGACGCAAAAGTATCGCCACTTGGCGCCCCATATTTCAGAGCAATTGAGTCTCGATCAGCAATCTTCATCCCAGCATAGAGTTTGGACATCATGCCAAAATCCCAGACCTCTACAGCCACCCAAATTGGCAGCCTGCCATAATTATTCAGGTAATGCTCAACAAAGGGTTCACGGCGTGAACGCCAAAGATGGCTGCGATACTTCTCAAGCCAAAGCTGATGTTCTGTTTTGCCTTTGGCAAGACCACTCTTTTTAACCTGCTTACTGAAATGGCCATGTAAGCACTTAGGGTTCTCATGTGCGTAGGGGTCATTTCGCCCCAGTTTGTGAGCAATATCCACACGCACGGCCATCTCAATACGCTCCAGTGCATCCAGAGCCAACAGCCGCAGCTTCTTATCAAATACGTAAAGCTGCACCACATCCGCAAAATGGCTCCCTGCCATAAAACAATCTAAACGTCGTGGCGTCTTACTACCCGGAGCTTGCACCGGATCCAATACTCTAAAGGGATACCAATACCCACTAAGACGATAGTAGCCGAGGCGTTCAAGATAGCTTTTGGCGGCTTCCTGATTGTCAGTAAGCATTCCTCGCTGCTTCAACAAAGCAAGCTGGTCATCAAGAGACTTCCAGGGCTTGGATGGATTTTCAAGCTCAACTTTCATAAGTGCTAACCTAACCTACACTGATCCTGTTCGGGTGTATCGGCCTTGAGCAATATAAAGTGTTCGATCAGGCGGATCATCAGTTCTTTCTGATCCGGTAGGCTTTCCGCTACCAGCAACGCCAAAGCCACCAGTGTATTGTCGTTGATCAGCTGCTCGACGGGCTTGGCCAACAGGTGTTGATTCAGGCGCAAGTACCACAAAAACAGAAAGGAACCGCTACGCTTATTGCCATCGGCCAATGGGTGGTTCTTGATCACAAAATACAGCAGGTGTGCGGCGCGGCTGGCAACGTTCGGATAGAACAACTCATCACCGAAGCCTTGCTCTATGGTAGCCAGTGCCGATGTAAGACCATCGCCACGTAATTGACCAAACAGCGCGGTTGCCTCGCCCTTTGCGATTAGGGTTTGCTTCAATTCCGTGATGGCCGCCAACGCTGCATCCAGATTCAGTGACCGCATATCCAGCTGCTTGATGTTCACTTCGGACAATTGTTGTTCGTCATAACCCTGCAACAAGCTCCAAGAACGAGCATAGTCACTGATCACAGCGGCCACCGCTTCACCTTGCGGCGATACCAGTTGCTGATTGCTCAAGGTGCGACTTAACAAGCTTACAGCCTGCTCAAACTCGATGCCTCGTTCAGCGAGACGCTTTTGATTTAGCGTGTAGCCCTGCACCAGATGTTGCTTGAGTACACCCGTTGCCCATTGGCGAAACTGTGTGGCGCGTTTGGAACTGACGCGATAGCCGACCGAGATAATAGCATCGAGGTTGTAGTGCCTAATCTGGCGTTTGACCTGTCGCTTACCCTCTTGGCGAACTACTAAGAATTCCTTAGTAGTTGCCTCTTCGACTAACTCCTTATCGCTGAAGATATTTTTAAGGTGCATCAGGATATTTTCGGGTGTGGTGCTAAATAGCTCACCCATCTGTGCCTGACTGAGCCAAACGGTTTCCTGATCCAACGCAACCTGTAATTCGGCTTGACCATCCGCGCTGGTAAAAATCTGGACTTGTTGTGTGGTCATGCTTCCACCTCGCTTTCAATGTCTGCAACTGACAATTCGCCGGAGAGGAGCTTGGGGAGGAGAGTATCGCGAAGCACCCTTAAGTCTTCGTTTTGATCAATGTTATTGACGATGTGCTCAAAAAGTGAGCTTGCAACGCTTTCGAATTTTATTAGTGCTCTGGCACCTGGATTTAATACTGCTATGGAATGGACAAAGTTCCGATTCAGGCTTGGAACCGCTGATCCAGAATTCAAAGCTTTCAAGTCTAGTGTTTTGAGCAAATGATAAGCATAGTAAGGTCCACATAACCTGAATTGCCGGACATAAAGGGTTGTATTCAGGGGCCAATATTTCTTGAGGCTAAGATAAACATTCCCAATCACGCCACTCCTGCCTGTTATAATTCCAGGAGGCTCCATTTTGTATTCACTATGTGTTCCATGAAGACCACCTGCAGCGTAGATCTCATAAAGACCGTCTTCACGGCTCTTTTGCGGTAGATCAAAACCACGGTGCAACTCGAATAAACTAGACAAGGGAACAGACGACCACCCCTTCGGTACTTCACCCAATTCACTATCCTGCATAGCAGACGGGAACAACTCGGCGGTAGCGTAGAGCTCCGCATACTCTTCTGGCTTTTCGACCTGCATCTGGGCCAGTTGCTTAGCATCCTTACCTGAAATCGCTTGCATAGCGGCGTAATTCATGTAGGTGTCGAGGTCGATATTGATAGGCTGGCCTGCTAACTCACCGGCATAGCAGGCGGGCGAAGCGGACTCATTACCCGATTGTATGGCATGCCAGCGTTCACGGGCAGCGATCTTAGCCTTGACCGGCTCGAAGTCGACAAACCAGCTTTTGAAAATCACCTGCGCCATTTTTTCAAGGTTTTTGCTAATTTGGTTGTTGAGATCTATTTTGTCATCAAAATCACCAAGTATTTTGGCAATCTCATCTTCAGATTTACGGCCTTTATTTTCAACCAATATTGATGAAAGATGATTTCTATTTAAAGTGGGAACACCTGAACCTACATTGAATGAGGTAAAATCAATATTCTTTAGTAAATAATATACGAATCGTTCATTGTGGCCTTTAAAGTCTTTAACCCACAAAGTAGTATTCAACGGCCAAAAGTCTTCAGTTATGTATTGACCACCACCTATACTTCCACTTCTACCAATAACAACCCCTGGAGATTTTGCTTTTGCTACATTGTGATAGCCAGTAATGCCAGTAGAGGCAACAACAGGAATATTACCTTCAACTCTATCTTTATGAGGTAGGTCATGTCCTCTTTGAAGGGTTATAAATTCATTTAGAGGAACAAGATTACCAGTCATAGCCTATCCTCACTAGATTATGCTTAATCGCCTTTTCTAATCGAGCAGAATCTTCGAACTGGGATTTTAATTGCGCTGTTAGTCGCTGCATTTTATCTGGAAAGGGTTCGTTATCCTCTTCAGCATCCGCTACACCAACATATCGCCCTGAAGTGAGTACAAAATCATGCTTTTCAATCTGCTCAAAACTTGCTGATGCACAGAAGCCAGAAATATCTTCATAGCCGATACCTTTCTGCCAAGCATGATAGGTATCAGTAACTTTTCGAATATCATCAGCAGTGAAATCTCGAAGTACACGGTCTTTCATATAGCCAAGGTTACGGGCATCGATGAACAGCACTTGGTCACGGCGGTCACGCTTTTTACCGTCCTTACCCGACTTATCTTTGGTCAGGAACCAGATACAGGCGGGAATTTGGGTATTGGTGAACAACTGCCCAGGCAAGGCGACCATGCATTCGATCAGGTCTTCTTCGATCAGACGTTTGCGAATCTCACCTTCATTGTTGGTGTTGGAGCTCATCGAGCCGTTGGCTAACAGCAGTGCCATGCTACCAGTGGGTGACAGGTGGTGGAGCATGTGCTGCATCCACGCAAAGTTGGCGTTGCCCTTGGGGGGAGTGCCGTACTTCCAGCGCGCATCTTCTGCTAGCGATTCACTCCACCAATCCTTCATATTAAATGGCGGGTTGGCCATGACAAAATCAGCGCGCAAATCTGGATGCTGATCATCAAGGAAGGTGTCGCCGTTCTTTCGGCCAAAATTGAAGTCGATCCCCCGGATTGCCATGTTCATGGCCGCCAACTTCCAAGTGGTTGGATTGGATTCCTGCCCGTAGACAGAAATATGTTTCTTCTGCTCGGCGGGGTCGTAATGCTGTTCTTTCGCATGCTCTTCAATAAATTTGCCACTGGAGACGAAGAAACCACCGGAACCCATCGCAGGATCGTAAACACGACCACTGTAGGGTTCCAGCATCTCGACGATCAGGGTGACGATGCTTTTCGGGGTGTAGTACTGACCACCCTGCTTGCCTTCCGCTAGGGCAAACTGACCCAGAAAGTACTCGTAAACATGGCCCAGTACATCTTTGCTGTGCAGGCTAAGACGCTCACCGTTATAGACCGGCTTGGTGAAAGACGTATCAGAAAAGGTGTTTATCAGGCCCAGTAGCTTGTCATTGTCCAGTTGGTACTGGCTAATGCGGTTGAGGATACCCTTGAGCTTAAGATTGCTCTTTTCGATCTCCTCCAGTGCGTTGTCGATCAACCAAGATACGGAGCGCAGCTTTACGTCATGCCCAGCATCGTCCTGCCACAGCACGGAACCGATCGGCAATACCGCTTTTTCTTTTAGTGTATTCCAGCGTGCGGCTTTGGGCACCCAGAACACATTGGCCTCACGATAGTAGTCCAGTACTTCCAGCTCGTCTCGGAGCGCCTGCTGGTAGTCCTCGTCACTGTCGAAGTCGTCACGCGGTAGATAATAGATGTTGTTGTCGTCATCGTTTTGGAACAACTCTAACAGAGACTCCTGACGCTCCTCGAAGGCATCGGACACATACTTTAAGAAGATCAGCCCAAGGACCACATGCTTGTAGTTGGCCGCATCGAGGTTAGATCTTAGCTTGTCGGCGGCCTTCCAGAGTTTCGCATCTAGGTCGTTTAGGAATTGCTGTTCCGTGTTGTTCATTTGTACCTCGTCATGTCTGAGTCAGACTGGGAAACGCTGAAGTCGGTGTCGGACATCATAAAGCCAGGAGCCAGTCGTAAATTGGTTAAAGGGTACGCAGCATTGCGACAAAGTGTGTCGCTGTTGCGCAGCCATAAATGATACTGATTGGGGGGTAAATGATGGTCAGGGCTCGCATCGACCTGCCAGTGTTGCAGCAGGTAACCGGCTCGCGCAGCACGTGTATTGAGCCGCAGCAGAGGTTGCCCATCCTCTTCGGACATGGAAAAGTCCAGCGCGATCGCCTCTGGATGTTGATGCCCTGGATGGGGAACCAGATCAAGGGTGATGTACTGATTCCACTCTGCATCCGCACCCTGGCGTTCTGACACAGCGACAGGCTTCTCGACCGCGTCCAGCTGAGTAATTCGGGTGCAGACAAAATCCCTGAACTCGCCACGGCTGCGACAATAGCCACGCAGATGCCAGCGCCGACCATTATTCACCAGACTATGGGGTACCACTTGGCGGCGTTTATGGCCAGATGCCAAAGAGAGGTAGGTCATCTCCACCACCAGCCCTTGGCTAATCGCTCGGGTGAGAATCGCCAGAGTTGCTTGTGGGGGTGTCATCAGTGCAGGCGCCTCTTCACAGAATCCAGAGCCCGAGGGAGTCAGGGACAACTTATCACCAAATCCATGAGCCAGTGTGTTCAGGACTGCATGGGTGTCGTGCTGAAACAAGGGCTGAAAGCGGTCGGTGCGGTAATAGCGTTTGTTGTCGAGGCGCAGTATCAGATTATCCGGCGCTAGTTCGCGGTAAAGGGCGAAATCACGCGTACCGGAGGCGACGGCAATGTCGAAGTGCCGCATCAACTCGATGCGGCTCACCGAGCCGTGGTATTGCAGTGAGAAGTCGATGTACGCGAGGCGCTCACGCTGCGCATAAGGCTGACTTTGCAGTATAGACTGACTATTCTCTGGCACGTCCCTGACCTGATTTGATCTAACAATCAGACAACCTTAGTACAGGCACCCACATGATGCAATCATTTTGATTGCGGATATGGAGGCGTAAAGAAGGGTTAACATAGTTTAGTGAGTGTTTGACCTGACATATGCAGATCAAACACCCTAAATAGTAGGCCACTGACCTCCACCACATACCCTTCCCCCCATTCCCAGAACTTCCCAAGACACCAGAAAATACAGGCCTTCCAGCCCATAATGGCTCCCAACGGTTCCCATCCGTACCCAGCAAAGCCGGGGTACATTGGGGGTATAATTGGGGGCACATTCGATACCCCCAGAGGTGATACCCCCAACCCGAATTGAACAGGGGCTATCCATGCCACTGAGCACAACACTTTATAGTTGATTGTTATCATGCTCCATGAAAATGTACTCAGCCTTGATTAGACTGGCGCTCAGCCTTCCATGCGGAAAACTCCGATGGGCGCAAACCGTAACGAGCCAACACACCTTCATGCAACCGTCTCAACTCTTCTATAATTAACGCCTGTAAATCTATTTGTTCGGATTCAGGAATTTTCGCTTTAACGACTTGCTGTATCACAACATAGGGGTCTTGCTCGGGGCTGGTAACAATCAAGTGAATCGTTTGCTTAATAAAATCTCGCCAGGTTAAACGCAAGGGATCTGGCTCTACTAAATCTTGCTTGATAGCCAAATACTCTTGCGTAGAACGCTCATAAGCCCACACATATAGATCACGCAACAATTCGACCCGCGCCATTTCGTATACTCCTAGCGTCGCTCGACTGTAAGCTTGTTCGGGTACATCGAGAAACGTCAACGGACATAGGTTGGCGCGAAACAATGGTAGATTTGCAGCCAAGCGGGAGGTTCGCTTATTGATATCGGCAAATGGCTGTAAATAAGGTAAATGCACCATCATAAAAAAAGACTGTTCAAAGGCGTCACCAATTTGGTTGGCCTTATTTAATACTACCTTCAAAGCATCTTCGATTTGTGCCGGTACCGACAAGGGCCTGTATACGCTCTTACCAATATCAACAGCGTGCTGACGAATCCGCCCCTCATCGGCTGGGTTAGGCAGCAAGTTTTCTGACAGTGCGCTGTGTATATTCATCAAGGTATAGTGATTGAATTCAGCTGTATCGATATTTTCTACCAACAACTCGATAGCGAACTTGTGATTTAAAATCATTTGCGTTTCAATCGCAGCCTTACCCTGAGCCGACTTGCCATGCTCAATGAGTTCGCGTGTATCCAAGCGGGAATAGGTATTCCCCTCTAAATGGCTTGAGGCCCAGGATAAATCTATCAGTAACCGATTCAGAATAGCGCGAGAATAGGTACCAGCCGGTTCTTGGCTATCCGTGGTTTTGCCCATTTTGTGTAATTGCCGACGCAATGACTCTGACAAATACCAGGTTTTATTTGGCTGATAGGAATTCAGAAAATCCTGTTGATAACCTACTGGCTTGCGGGCTTCAAGCGGCAGATTGATGTAACTTAAAATATCCTGGCTATCAGCGGATACAGGAATGAAGGAAGGAAATGCATCTCTATTATTTGTTTGTATGTCAGCTTTGAGCGGGACATCCACACCAAAATATCGGCGGGCACGACCTTCTCCGTGGGCAATCACCAACCCTTCATCAATGAACTTCGCAATTTGACGCTGGGCTGTACGCCTCGCAACATTTGGAAGTTGCGTTAAAAGCTCTGCCAGCGTGACACCTTGAGGAGACTCTTGGATGCAAGCAAGAAGTTCAGTGTTAGAAGACATTGTCGGTTTGGCGCCTTTAAAGGTAATAGATGGCGCAATTATGGCGCAGTTTTCAGAACTGCGCCAAATTTATCGTTTATTATGGCGTGGTTTATAATTTCTTCGAACAGTCGTATTGAGACTCGGGAATTCAAACTAAATGTAGGACGACCTGCATTATTCTTGAAATCATCGGCAAAACTCAGCACATTTCTACCACCTTGGAAGCCAGCCAAATAGCCCACTAACCTTTCGTACAAGCTCAACTTGAGTACATTTATTTGATCGACTTGAGCTTCGCTCATGATTCATCCCCCAGCAAATCCTGCCATGGATCATCTGAAAGACTTTTCTTCGTATCTTCATTTGAAGGTTTTTTCATCTGAGACGCATGCATCGTGCCTGACGCGGAACTCTTCTGTTCAAGTAGCGCCATAACAGCACCAAGCTTCTCCTTGGGTATGAGCATAAGCTCGCTATTCAAGCCCTTAGCGATCAACTCCAAGATATGGCGTGTTTAGCTTTTTGCCAGTCTAACCTTGAGCGAGTGATGCTTAGCTACAGCCTCCCCCTAACTAAATGGATTTTCTGCTTGGTTTTGGGGCTGCTAGTGGACTGCCGGAAGCATCTCGCCTCACCAGGCTGTCCTCACATATAAATTATGCTATTCTTGCGACTTCTTTGGGGAGTAGCCTGCTTCTGTCACAACGGAAGTGTCTGTATCAACATTCTTGGCCTCATGCCATGGTACAGACGCCACGCGGTTGGCGAGACCATCGAATTGACCATGCCGATGTCGGGCGTGTGGTTAATTCGTGGACTCAATTGCCCGACCGGATTCTGATCAATGTCATTTTTTTCGCTTCTTATTCTGGCGCTTGCCATGTCTACCGATGCTTTTGCGGCGGCGGTTGGGAAAGGCGCTTGTCTGTATAAACCGAAATTCCGCGAAGCCCTACGCATGGGGGTAATTTTTGGCACGATTGAAGCCATCACGCCTCTGCTCGGCTGGCTCCTCGGTCAAGTCGCCGTGACCTTTGTGGAAAGCTGGGGACACTGGATCGCATTTGGGCTGCTCACTGCGATTGGTCTGCATATGATTCACGAGGGTTTACAACCGGTTGAAGCCTGTGAGAGCAAACCCACCAGCCACTCCTTCTGGAAATTAGGCCTCACGGCGGTGGGCACCAGCATTGATGCGCTGGCGGTGGGTGTTTCCCTAGCCTTCCTAGATGTGAATATCTTCTGGGCGGCAAGCATGATTGGCTTGGCGACCATGACGATGGTCACACTGGGCGTTCTTTTGGGGCGCACTTTAGGCGCGTTGATTGGCCATCGTGCCGAGATCCTGGGGGGATTGGTACTCATCGGTGTCGGTGCCACCTTACTGATCACACAGCTTTAAGCACCCCTTCCTTGGCAAGAAATAGAGAGAATCCTGGTACTGGTTGCACCAGGATTCTCTACGCAGTCTTAATACTCCGCCCAAACCTCTAGGCTTTTCTTTTCCACGTCAAATGCCAACACCTGATAAGCATCTACACGTCCTGTCTCCATGCCGGGTGAACCATGCGGCATACCCGGCACACTCAACCCAGTAATTTTAGGACGCTCCTGTAACAAACGCAGAATATCACTCGCAGGCACATGCCCTTCAATTAGATACCCCTCAATAATTGCGGTATGGCATGAGGCTAATTGCGCAGGCAAACCGAGCGCTTGTTTCTTCTGATTCATATTTGCATGGTTGATTGCTTCCACCTCAAAACCCGCCTCACGCACATGATCGATCCAATCATTACAACAGCCACAGGTCTCAGATTTATAAACCTTCATACTCTCCGCCAAGACATCTGCCGAGATAAGTAATGAAGCCACACATCCAAGCAAAACTGATTTCAGCATATACTTTCTCCTTACACCACACGAATACTCGACATCATGCCGAGTTCTTCATGCTCAATTATGTGACAGTGGAACATCCACTCACCGGGCTGTTCAAAAACAACGCGCAACTTTAAACGCTGCTTAGGCTGAAGATTCACCGTATCTTGCCAAGCACGGTAGGCCGGTGCTGACCAAGACTGGCCATCCTCCTGCAGCGCCACAACCTGGAATTGTGTTCCATGAATATGGAAGGGATGATCCATATGCGACTGGTTAAAAATCTCCCACTCCTCAACCTGTCCCACCTGCCCTTCAAACATGACTCGACCGGGTTGATAGGTCTGCCCGTTGATCATAAAGCGCATATTTTCATGCGGCTTAACCAGAGGTGGGTGGCCGCCATGATCAGCCATCTCATGTCCTGCCGACAAGAGCGCATCGGAGCCCATCTCCTCACTGAGCGTTAAAGTCCGATAAACGCTCGGGTTCTGCATTTCAGGGATTTGGGTCAAATACTCAGGCAATCTAATTTCTGCTTCGACGGCAAGATTCTGCGTGCGTAACAACATTAGATTTTCAGTGCGACGGTAGTGCTCCGGCTCTTCTCCCATCCAATCTCGATCATAGGGTAGATTCTGTAGCGCAAAGTTTTTGTGACTTTCTGTGGTAGCACGTACCAGAAGGTCACAACGCTGCCCTGGAACCAGCAACAACTCACTCATCAAGACAGGCTGTTCTAGATACCCACCATCGGTTCCTATCAGATGGAAATCATGCTCCTGTAGCTGTAAGCGTAGATAACGCCCCGCACACGCATTAATCAATCGCAGACGAAAGGTGGCACCCGGTGCCACTTCCAGCATGGGATTTCGCAGGCCATTCACCAAGAGAATGTCACCTTCACGCCCATTCATCCAATCCAGATGTGAATGGGCATCCACATGACCTTCAACATCCAAGCGCAAATCCGTCACCATCATTAGATATGAGCGAATTTCTTGAGGTATGGGATCATCTTTGGGTTTGACCCAAAGCACTCCGGCTAAACTCCTGGCAATTTGTTCGGCCAGATATCCATGCGCATGTGGATGAAACCAATGTAAGCCCGCATTACCTTCCGGTACACGGAAACGGTACAGGTGCTCACCTTGCGGAGGGATCACTTCATGTGGCCCTCCATCTTGATCCGCGGGGACTTTGACACCATGCCAATGAATGGTCGTCGGTTGATTGAGCTGATTTCTGACCCGCACCTCAACCTGCCCACCTTCCTCTACTTCTATGACCGGCGCCAATTTGCCATCGTACAACCACAACTCTGATTGCAGATCATAGGTCAACTGCGCCGAGGTCGGCGCGATATCAAACTGACTCTGAAAATTCGGCCACTCGACCTGATTTTGGATTCTGGGTAAAGGCCGTAAATCTAGATGCTGAGGAAAGGCCGCTGCCCAATCTTTTAATGATTTTGCAGCATGTTCCATTAAATGATCGGCCATTTCATGATCATGATCTTTTGGCATGCATGCATATAAAGGTGCAACCATCACACCCGCAAAACTGATGCGGAGAAAGTCTCGACGTAACATAGGAAAACCCTCGTTCTAGTTTTAGCAATTCAATCTAGTGAGCTAAGGAAGAAATCAGGCTTTAGGAGGACGTTCGATACCGAGGCTTTGTTGATCTGCTGGCATGATCGCCATTAGAGACAATTGGACATGAGTTTTTTCGTGTGAAAAACCATAATGATGAATGAGGCCGGTACAGAGGATGCAACAACCGGGGTCGTTACACTCCAGCTCTGGCGCAACGCCATCCGCTGCAGCAAAGCTAAGTGCTTGTTGCTTTTCTAGGGTCAGATGCGATTCACAAGGCGCTTGAGGATATAACGCATTTTCTGAAGCGTGATGTGACGAGGTCATGCCTAACACCGGGGTTGAGATAGGCAGAATCAGCGCCCACAAAAAGGCCGCCATCAAGATGAAGGTCGTAGCGCGGCGATGTATTGTTAGGCGACTGACTGAAGATAACATCAGACCATCTCTTACCTTGAGAAAAAATTAGACTCAGAATAAAGCAAAGAGTTGCAAGCAGGCGGCTTTTTTCTAGAGTCTAGACTAAGGAAACGGAAAGTGAATATTTTCTGGGCAGCAGGCATAACGGGATTAACGATCAAAACACCCCTGTGTGCGATTCGCAAACGCCACCAGCGATAGCATCACAGGCACCTCCACCAGAACCCCGACAACAGTTGCCAAAGCAGCTCCTGAGTGCAAACCAAACAACGAAATTGCGACCGCGACCGCCAGTTCAAAAAAGTTTGAGGTGCCAATCAAACAAGCGGGGGCTGCGATCTTATAGGGAAGACGCAACCAATACGCCGCCCCATAGGCCAGAAGAAAAATACCATAGGTTTGAATCAGCAAAGGAATCGCGATCAATAGAATCGCTTGGGGTTGCTGCAAAAGCGTTGGGGCTTGAAAACCAAAGAGTAGAACCACAGTCGCGAGCAAACCTAAGGTTGACCAGGGTTTGAGCTGAGCCAGGAAGGCTTGAATGGCTTGGTCTTTATGGCGCTGCTGTAACCGATGACGCGTCCAAATGCCGGCCAAAAGCGGCAGAACCACATAGAGCACCGTCGAGATCAACAGCGTTTCCCAAGGCACAATAATATCGCTGATGCCGAGTAACAATGCAGCGATCGGAGCGAATGCAAAGATCATAATGACATCGTTAATCGACACCTGTACCAGAGTGTAGTTTGGATCCCCCTTCACTAATTGGCTCCAAACAAACACCATCGCAGTACAGGGTGCGACACCCAGCAAAATCATCCCCGCGATATACTCACCCGCGGTTTGTGGGTCCACCCAATCGGCAAAAATCACACGAAAAAATAGCCAACCCAGTAATGCCATACTGAAGGGCTTAATCAGCCAATTGACCACCAAGGTCAGGAACAAGCCCTTCGGACGTTTACCCACATCCTTAATCGAAGCAAAATCGATCTGCACCATCATCGGATAGATCATGATCCAAATACAGATCGCCACCACAAAGTTGACATGGAAGGCTTCAAGTTGAGCGATCCCTGCAAACAGTCCAGGTATCGCATTTCCCAAGAGCACACCGACCAAGATGCACAAACCCACCCACAGTGTGAGGTAGCGCTCAAACACACCCATACTCATCTCACTTCCAGATATATTTCTTTTATCATATATCTGGAATATCGAATACTCAAACCCTAATCGATGAGTGTCTCAAGGTTAAAACATCAGCAGCCACTGATGGTAAAAAGGTATCCCTAAGATCACATTAAACGGGAAGGTGATCCCCAGCGCCGCCAACATCGCCAAACCTATATCCGCTTCAGGGATGGCTTGGCGTATTGCCGAAGGAGCCGCTATATAAGACGCACTGGCGGTCATCGCCGCTAAAATCAACACCGAACCTTCCGGCAGCCCCAATGCCACACCCAGCAGGATGCCCGCAAACGCTAAGACCGGCGGGACGGCCAAGGCAAACATAAGTACCGGCCAATGCTGGCGTGGAAAAGGGCGCAAACTGGCCGCAGCCGTTAAGCCCATATCCAGAAGGAAGAGTGCCAAAACCACTTGGAAAGCTCCGGTCAGCAGGCCCGTGACATTTACGCCTTGCTCAGGCCCATACATCCAACCAATCAAAACACCCCCGACAAGAAGAATCACACCACGGTTGGTCAGAGCTTCATGCCAAACCCCAGCAATCTTCTCTCCTGAACTCGGCTGAGCACGGCGATAGAGCCAGATCGCCATGATGATGGCAGGCAATTCCAGCATCACCAGATACAGGGTCACTTCAGGCCCGGTATTCAAGGCATGCGTTTGTGTATAAGCCAAGGCCACCGCAAAGGTCCCGGCACTAACCGAGCCATAATGTGCCGCCAAACTGGCACTGTCTGCCCGATTCAGCTGCACCAGCTTGCGCAGGATGGGGTAAAGGAGACAGGGAATGAGCGCCCCCAGGGCCGCCACTAATAAAAGTTCAGGCAAGAGCGAAAAACGTAATTGACCGTGCAGTGCAAACCCACCCTTAAGACCGATGGTTAACATCAGCATCAGACTCAAGAGATCATAAGCGGCTTTGGGAACGCTTAGATCCGATTTGACCCAACCGGCCACCAGACCCAGCAAAAAGAACATCACCACTATATCCGGCACGGGTTCACCTCCTTTTTTTACAGGCTGAAGCTTCAAGTTTAGGCACCTATCCTGAGAACACCCAAACGCGGATAGGTTGGCAAGGAGAGAAGTTTGCCCTGGACTAATTATTTATACTAATTAAACTTTATAGAAATACTTATAGATGATTATCAATATAGAAGCTGTCTTACATGAAACTTCGCCATCTCACTTTTCGCTTATTGGAAGTTTATGTCGCGGTGATTCGCTCCGGCAGCCTCAGTGAGGCGGCACGCCGTTTACACCTGACTCAGCCGACCATTTCCTTACAACTGAAAAGGCTCAGCGAAGCGGTGGGTGAACCCTTGATCGAATTTCGTCAGGGACATTTATTCATGACGGCAGCGGGTGAAGCACTTTTCAGTGCCTGCCAAGATATGCTTGGGCGCTTTGAAGAACTGCAAGAGCAGTTGCAGGGCCTTCAAGAGGGGCGTAGCGGTCATTTCAGCATTGCTTTAGTCAACACGGCGCAATATATCCTGCCGCGTTTACTCGGGCCTTTTAGCCAAGCCTTCCCGGAAGTGGAAGTCACGGTTGAGATAGGCAACCGCGCCCAGATGATGGAACGCTTCCAGCGCCAGCAAGATGACATCTATATTTTTAGCCACCCCCCCAGCTTAGAGCATGCACTCGCGGCACGCTTTCTGCGCAACCCTCTCGTGGTGATTGCACCGGCCCAACATCCTTTGGCCCAAGCCAAAAAACTGCCACTCAGCGCGTTACAACAGGAGCGTTTTTTGCTGCGTGAACCGGGTTCAGCAACACGTATGCTGTTTGATAGCTGGTTACAAACGCATGGCATGACCCTTCAGCGCAGCATACAAATGGCCAGCAATGAAGCAATCCGTGTTGGGGTTGCCGCAGGGATGGGCATCGCTGTGATCTCACAACATGCCTTACCCGCTGGTAATCAACACCTCGTGGAGCTGGATCTAGACACCCCACCCAGTGAAAGCTATTGGCATTTTATCGTGCGTCGTGAGCATCGACTGGCTTACAGCGCGCGCAACTTTTTACACTTTGTCGATCGGCATCTAGAAGAACATCTCGATGCTCGATACGTCTGCCATGATCTTCACGAATTGTTAAACAGTGTTTAATCCTGGCCACTCAAGGCTGCAATTGCCGCCCGTGCGATCTGCTTGTCTTGCTCCGCACTGGCACCAGACACCCCCACGCCTCCCATCAGCTGACCTTGCAGCCGAATCGGCTCACCACCGGCAAACAGAATCAAGCCTGAGTTACTCAGCTCAAGGCTCTGCAACTGCTCCTGACGCACTAACTCACCCAAAGCCTCCGTTGGCAGCGGGAAGAGCACCGCAGTTTTCGCTTTACGCTGCGCGATATCCACTGAACCTAAGAGCGCTCCCTGCATCCGGTAAAAAGCCAAGAGATGCGCACCTGCATCCACGATCGCGATATTCACCGCGACACCAAGCTGTTCCGCTTCGGCACGCGCCTGCTGCAGCATACGATCTAATTGTTTTTCATTGAACATGCTTACATCCTTTTCAAGGCTTGCGGATTAACTTACCTGCCCAGTGTTGGATTTTCGGTCCACCGACCAGTATCAGAGTGAACGCGACCGGCCAGGCAATATAAAATGCACGGAACCAACGCGCTAAAAAACCCTCATCGATCCCCGTGTTCACCCAGGTAATCACCGCCGTCATAATCACAACCATATAGATTGACATGAAAAAACTGACGACAAAACGTGCCATCTTCGGTGGAAAAACCATACACAACTCCCATTCAATTTAACTAGCCAAATCCTGCAAGGCTTAAACGATTTTTCGATACGTGCGCGTACGTCGCCACAAACCCGCTACAAAGAACGCCAAAGCGATCCAGATCAGCAAAAAAGTCACCATACGCTGTGGCGGTGAGGTTTCTTGCAGCACAAAAACAGCAATCAGAAACTGTAAGGTAGGATTGATATACATAATAAAACCTACCAAGGATAAATCCAGGCGCTTAGTCGCCGCGTTGTAGAGCAGCAGCGGTACAGCCGTCACCACTCCCAGCAGCAGAAGCATCACACTGGTTTTCATCTCACTTCCCAGCGCCAATTGATACTCACCCTGGCTCCAAATCCAACCCAACCAGATCAACGCCATCGGTGTCATCCACAGGGTTTCAACGGTCAAGCCGTTTAACGCATCCACGGGAAACTGTTTGCGCACTAAACCATACAGCCCAAAGCTAAATGCCAAACCCAGTGAGACCCAAGGCAGGTGTCCGAGACTGAACATCTCCCAGAGAATAGCACTCGCAGCGATCACAGCCGCCACCCCCTGCAAGGGATGCAAACGCTCCTTCAAGATTAACCAACCCAGCAGCAGACTGACTAAAGGAGTAATAAAAAACCCAAGACTGGCTTCGACCGCACGCTGCTGTCCGACGGCCCAAATAAACAACAACCAGTTACCGGCAAGAAGCTGTGCGCTCACCGCTAACCAGAACATGCCCTGAGATTGACCCAATAGCCGCCAGAGATCGGTCATGCGCCCAACAATGAGTGTGAAAATCAGCGTCATCGCCAAAGACCAGACAATACGATTGGCCAGAATTTCCGGCGGACTGACATGGCTCAGATGATAGAAATACAGTGGAAAACAACCCCAGAGCACATAGGCTCCTAGGGCCAGCCAAATACCAGGCATACAATCAACTCAGCTAAGAAAAGGCTGACTAGAGTAAGCCCTAGACGACAAAAATACACCTATGTATTGTTTATGATATCCATAACAAAAAAGCCCGCTGCGAAGACGGCGGGCTTTGGACAAACGCTCGACAGGTGTTACTGACGGATACCTTCCACTACGAGATCCAAGTAAACCTTCTCAGCCGCAGGCCCGAGATTAAACTTCATACCAAAATCTGGCAGATTCAGTTCTGTGGTGCCGGTAAAGCCTGCACGATACCCCCCCCAAGGATCTTCTCCCTCACCCACTTTCTCTACAGCGATGGAGATAGGCTGTGTCTGGCCATAAAGCGTTAACTCACCGTCCAACGTGCCTTTGCCTTCACCCAGATCGGTATAGGCAGTACTAACAAAATTAGCCTGAGCAAAACGACTGACATCCAAATAATCACTGCTGCGCAGGTGGCGATCACGCTCAGCATGATTCGAATCAATCGAGGCCACATTCACAGTCACTTCAACCGAGGTGGCATCAAGATTGTCGGCATCATAGTGAAAACGCCCTTCAAACTCATTAAAACGCCCAACCACATAACTCACACCCAGGTGATCGATACGGAAGTTGATCGATGCATGTGCGCCCTGAGTATCGATCACATAATCAGCAGCCAGAGCCGGTGTGCTCATCAAGGCGCCTGCCAGTAAAAGACCATAAACCGGTTTCAACTTCATTCTTTTGTCTCCTTAGTTAAGCCCAGCATACGCTTGAGCGTAAAATCGCGTTCGATAAAATGATGTTTGAGTGCCGCCAACAGATGTATCCCAACTAATAACATCATGGCGCTGGCCGCATAAAAATGTATCTCACCGGCCAAATCCTCTTGGCGATGGAACCAGGGTGATGCCGGGACTTGAAACCAATTAAATACTTGGATACTGCGCCCATCCGCTGTCGACAGGAAATACCCTGAAGCCAGCACCAGCATCAACAACAGATATAAGCCCAAGTGCCCAAGATGCGCAGCCCACTTTTCCCAAGCTTGGCGTGCCAAACTCTCCGGTGTCGGATTGATCAGACGCCAGCTCAAGCGCAGCAGCAACAGCAGAGCCAGTAAGATTCCTAAACTGCGATGCCAATGCGGATAGATGCGATAACCCGGATCGTAGTATCCCAAGGACACGATATATAAACCCAAGGGGTACATTGCCAGAATCAGTAAAGCCATCCCCCAGTGCAGGGCAATACTGATCCAACCATACCCCTGTTGGTCATTACGC
This sequence comes from Nitrincola tapanii, assembly GCF_008368715.1. Lineage (GTDB taxonomy): Bacteria > Pseudomonadota > Gammaproteobacteria > Pseudomonadales > Balneatricaceae > Nitrincola > Nitrincola tapanii. The sequence continues at coordinate 305,089 of NZ_SMRS01000001.1, read as the reverse complement.
CAGTGTGTTTGCCACGCCATCACTTTTCTCCAATTGATCTGCTTGCAGCATAGCCGCGCGATCACTATTCTTCTAATGAATTAAGTGGATACACACTATGCAAAAAGTGAATTTACGTAGCTTAGATCTCAATCTACTGCTCATTCTGGATGTGCTGCTGGAAGAGCGTCATGTCTCACGTGCCGCCTTGGCGTTAAACATGAGCCAACCTGCCGTCAGTCGTGCTCTAGGGCGTTTACGTGAGGGATTAGGCGATCCATTATTGGTCAGAACCGGAGAGGGTTATGATTTAAGTGCACGCGCTCTGGAGCTGAAAGCTCCCTTAAAAGCACAACTCAAACAGCTGCAACAACTTATCTCACCACCTGAATTTAACCCCGCACTGGATCAAAGTTGTGTGCGTATCACCGGTTTGGATTTAGAACTGTCTTTATATGTGCCAGGGCTGATTCGCCATCTGCGCCGTTTAGCACCACAGATGCGCTTTGAAACCCTGCGCCAGGATGGCGACAGTTTTATGATGCTGGATCGAGATGAGGTGGATTTTTGTTTAAGCGGTCTGGCTCCCGCTCATTTTGAAGGCAGCCTGCATCGTTTTTTAGTGGCGGAGATGCCAATTGTCTGTTTGATGGATCAACAACACCCCTTAGCCCAGTCACACCTTAGGGTCGAAGACTACGCGCAAGCACATCATGGCTTGGTCTCCATTACCGGTCGAGGGCCAGGGTTTATGGATAAGATCCTGGCGCAGCGTGGTTGGCAGCGCCAGGTCATGCTCAGACTTTCAGGGTTTACCTCAGTGGCCGATTTTTGCGTCGACAGCAATCTGATTTTTACTCTCCCCCAAGCCGTTGCTGAGCGTATTGCGGCCGGACATCCTCTCTGCCTGCGACCTATGCCTGCAGAGCTGGAGCTTCCACCCGTGCGTTTCTACTGGTATTGGCACGCACGCAACCATCAAGATCCGCGTTGTATCTGGATACGAGAGGAGTTTCAGCGCTATCTATCTGCACAGGAGTCTTCTCTCCACACGGCAGGCCGCAGCACAGCCGTGTATTGATTCACTGCAACAGATGCTGGGCGTGGAAGCGTAAATGCTCCTCAATGAAACTCGCGATAAAGTAATAACTATGATCGTAACCTTCGCGATAGCGCACTGGCACCTCAAGCCCGCGCGCCTGACAAGCCGCCTGCCAGTCGGGTGTGCGCAGCTCCTGCTCAAGAAAATTATCGGCCAGCCCCTGATCGATCAAGGCCGGAAGCAACTCAGCCCCCTGGCGCAACAGCTCAACACTGTCCCAGGCTTTCCAGCGCTCTGGGTCCTCACCTAAATACCGGCTGAACGCCTTTTGCCCCCAAGGGCATGCACTGGGATGCACAATCGGTGCAAAAGCACTCACACTGCGATACCGGCCTGGATTGCGTAGCGCGATCACCAGTGCCCCATGACCGCCCATTGAATGGCCGGAAATAGACTGCAACTCACTCAGCGGCAGATGCGCCTGTAACAGCGCAGGCAACTCCTCCACCACATAGTCATACATTTGATAATGCTCTGACCAAGGCGCTTGAGTGGCATTCAGATAAAAGCCGGCTCCCAAACCAAAATCCCAATGGCCTTCAGGATCATCGGGCACCCCCTCCCCGCGCGGGCTGGTATCCGGCATCACCAAAGCCACCCCCAACTCGGCCGCTACACGCTGCGCACCGGCCTTGGTGCTAAAGTTCTGATCGTTGCAGGTCAGCCCGGATAACCAATAGAGCGCGGGCACCTTCTGTGTTTGCGCCTGCGGCGGCAGATACACGCTCAATTGCATACTGCAGCCGAGACGTTTGGAGACATGCCGGTACTGACGCTGTTCACCCTCAAAACACCGTACCTGGCTGAGCAACTCTAATTCAGACATCATGCCTGCTCCTTAAAACCGAGCAGGGCAAAACCCTAAGGCGGATTTAGCCCTGAAAGAAATGAGCGTTAGAAGTGGATAACGGTGCGGATCGACTTACCTTCATGCATTAAATCAAAGGCTTCATTGATCTGCTCCAAAGGCAAATTATGGGTAATAAAGGTATCCAGCTCATATTCGCCGCGCAGATAACGCTCGACATAACCCGGCAGCTCACTGCGCCCTTTCACGCCACCAAACGCACTGCCACGCCAAACACGCCCAGTCACCAGCTGGAAAGGACGTGTCGAGATCTCCTGTCCGGCACCGGCCACCCCGATAATCACCGACTCACCCCAACCCTTGTGGCAGCACTCCAAAGCCGAGCGCATCACCTGAACATTCCCGATACACTCAAAAGAGAAGTCCACCCCCCCCTCAGTAAGATCCACAATCACTTCCTGAATGGGCTTATCGTAATCTTTGGGATTGACACAATCTGTGGCACCCAGTTTGCGGGCGATCTCAAATTTGGACTCATTGATATCCACGGCAATGATCCGGCTCGCCTTAGCCTGCACGGCACCGATAATCACGGCCAGGCCAATCCCGCCTAAACCAAAGACGGCCACCGTATCCCCCTCTTTCACCTTAGCGGTGTTATGCACAGCCCCCATGCCGGTCGTCACGCCACAGCCGAGCAGACAGACCTTTTCCAACGGCGCTTCAGGATTAATTTTGGCCAGAGATATTTCCGGTACCACGGTGTATTCAGCGAAGGTAGAGGTGCCCATGTAGTGATAGATCGGCTGTCCATCTTTATAAAAACGTGTGGTGCCATCAGGCATCAACCCCTTGCCTTGAGTGGCTCGCACCGCTTGGCAGAGATTGGTTTTGCCCGATTTACAAAACTTACACTCGCCACACTCCGCGGTGTAAAGAGGAATCACATGATCACCCACCTGCAAGCTGGTGACACCCTCACCCACGGCTTCCACGATACCGGCACCTTCATGGCCCAAGATCGCCGGGAACACCCCTTCAGGATCTTCACCCGATAAGGTGTAAGCATCGGTATGGCACACTCCCGTTGCCACGATGCGCACTAAGACTTCACCCTTTTGAGGTGGCATCAGATCGACCTCTTCAATAGAGAGGGGTTGACCTGGGCCCCAGGCCACGGCAGCACGTGTTTTGATCATCTCCATGATGACTCCTTCAATTGAATCAGACAGGCTTATAAAAAGGCATGAAATGCGTATCTCAACGCAAAACTCAGGCTAACTTGTTGATCGCATTATAGAGAGTCTAGTCGTTGAGATTATCGTCTGCCGAACAAATCATTGTTGCTCTAAAGAAATAATCACTCTCAGCGGCCAACACTCAGGCCTGCAGATGTTTGGCTTCAAATTCCGTGCAGAGATAATCGATCAACAACCGCACTTTAGGTGATAGATAACGATGATGTGGATACACCACCCAAACGGCGGAGTCACGCAGTTGATAGGCATCCAACACCGAAATCAACGCTCCCGAAGCCAAGGCTTCTTGCAGATAATATTCAGGCAACTGCGCCAAACCCAAGCCCTTCAAGGCAGCATCTAACACAGCTTGGCCGGAATTGGCTTGATAGCGCCCGGAGACACGCACCTCACGGCGCTGCCCCTGCTCAGCAAAACTCCACTTATCGCGCGAACCCAATAAACACTGATGCTGAGCCAGATCGGTAAGCTTTTGCGGTTGTGGAAAACGTTGGAAATAATCCGGGCTGGCCACCACCCGCTCATTTCGATCCCACAAACGTTTGGCGACCAGGCTGGAGTCATTTAAAGCGCCCATGCGGATCGCCACATCAAAGCCCTCTTCAATCAGCTCGACACAACGATTGGTGAAATGCATCTGCACCTCTAATTCGGGGTAACGCAGCATAAAGTTATGCACAAGCGGGGCGATATAACGCTCACCAAACGTGGTGCCTGCCGTTAAACGCAACAATCCCCGTGGGCTGGCTTGCAGATCGCGAATCTGAGCACGCGCGGCCTGAAAACCGGCAATCAGATGTTGGCAATGCTCATAATACACACGCCCGGCTTCGGTCAGACTCACTTGCCGTGTGGTGCGATATAAAAGTTGAATGCCGAGATCCGCTTCCAAACGGGCGATTAAACGGCTGATGTGTGAGGTCGAAACCTCCAACTCACGCGCTGCCGCAGAAAAACCGCCTAAACGCACCACCTCAACAAAAGCTTCAGTTTGATCCCAAGGCTGCATAACTCTCCCAGCCGCTAAATTCACGTTATACTCAGCGGCCTTGATCCCGCTGGAGCCTTGCTAATGTATCACCTCGTCGCCGACTTGACCGATTTTCTTGTCGTGGATAAGTGCGCCGGCGTGGATTTCCACAGCCAATCCGGTCAGGCCGGTTTGGCAGCCCAGTTAGCGAACGATTTAGCTTACCCGATCTGGCCGGTACACCGACTCGACAAGCTCACCTCCGGTCTGCTGATTTTTGCCAAAAGCGCAGAAGCCGCCGCCGAATTTGGTGAGCTGTTTGCCCAACAGCAGATCGAAAAAACCTATCTCGCCCTGGCCCGAGGCAAACCGAAAAAGAAGCAGGGACGGATTCTCGGGGATATGGCCAAATCACGACGTGGACAATTTAAACTCCTACGCAGTCGTGAGCATCCCGCGATCACCGATTTTATTTCGATCAGTTTAGGGGAGGGATTACGCCTCTATCGACTTCACCCTAAAACAGGCCGCACGCATCAGTTACGTGTCGCACTCTCCAGCTTAAGCGTGCCGATTCTGGGTGATCCTTTATATGGCGGTGAGGCGGCAGAGCGCATGTATCTGCATGCTTGGCAGTTAGCGTTTAATTGGCGCGGTGAAAGGCTACACTTCACCCGAGCACCGAGTGAAGGGGATCTCTTCACTCAGTCTCAAGTCATGGAAATCTTGCAGATTTGGGCAAATACAGGGCCTCAATAACACCTCGCTTCAATGATGATGCGTGTGCAACGCCTCTTGCACCTTCTCCAAAAGCTGTGAGCGATTGTAAGGCTTGATCACATAATCAGCGGCGCCCAACTTCACACACTCCAAAACGATATCACGCTCATGTAAGCCACTGATAACAATGATCGGAATCCGGCTGAGCAGGGAGTTCTGACGAATGCGCCGTGTGGTTTCGATACCATCCAGATCCGGCATCATAATGTCCATCAGAATCAAATCGGGCTGACTCTTTTCCAGAAACTTGAGGGCAGCCAACCCACCATCGACACACTCCACCTGATAGTGTGCTGCACTCAACAACTTACTTAACAAGCTACGCTGGAAAGGATCATCATCCACCACCAGGAGTGTCGGTTGATATTCAGTGGGACGACTCACCTTGGCCGCAGGTGTCGGCTTGCTGCTCACCGCCAGTTCTTCGGCGGCACGCAGCTGCCGGAACATCTGTAACGAAGCCTGTAATTCGGCAAAGAGTGTATCCGCCACCCTTTGTAAGGGCTGTAAGCGCTCGACGCTTTCCACCGCCTGCAACTGCGACAGGGTTTTTGAATACTGCGTGAGAATTTGATCGAGTTTTTGTAATGCAGGCGCCAAGTCATTGCTGCTCGGCGCAGGCGGCGTTGGGCGCTGGGGCTCAGCGAGAGGCAGTGGTTCAGACAGCAACTGATCCGGTAAAGGCCTGGCCGCCGCTTGCGCTTTGAGTTGCTCAATGCTGTGTTTTTGCTCCTCCAGCTGACGCAAAAGAAGCTTAGATTTCTGATTATGTTCCAGATCATCCACCGCGGCAGAGATCGACATCAGCAAACGGTAGGGATCATAACTCAGCGGCCAAAAGACAATATAGTCATTAAATTTGCGCGCCTGACACAAGTCAAACGCCTGGCGCACATCCGCTTTTTTACACAGGGTAATCACCCGATAGGGTTTCAACGGCTGTTGTAGATGGCGTTCAAACACCAAGTCAGCCAAGCGCTCAGCCGCTGCCAAGGATTCATAACCCAGCACCAAAACATCAGCATAGGATTTGGCGAACTCCTGCACGAGGTCGTGCTGTAGATCCGACACCTCAAAGATGCATTTCTCATAGTACTCATGCAACTGCGCCTCTAACACCTCGACTAGGCTTTTACTGTCCGTAGCGATAAAGAGGGTAGACCGCGAATTCTTTAACATGATGTTGTGCTACCTGTCACTGCTATCAATCCCTAGTCCTTCTTTCCCGCTTCAGCCTAGGCAAGGCCTAGGGTACGGCGAATAGCCTAGAACTCTGTTCCTTAAAGCCCGGCTAACGCCTGCTCAACCTGCGCCAAAACCGCCGCCACCGCTGCAGGCCCCTGTGCGCGCATCTGCTCTATAGTCGTCAAATCAGCTGTTTTTGCCGCCTGCTCTAACTGCGCAAACCAATCACCTATCGGCAGGGCCCCGACCGAGCGTGAAGCCGATTTTAATCGATGTGCACAGAACTGCACGCGCGCGATCTCAGTCTCAGGCTGCCAAAGCTCGAGGCTGAGGCTGCGTAAAGAGGCTTGATACTCCTCTAAAAGACTACAAAGAATTTCAGGTTCATCCCCTACCAGATCTTTGAGGACCTCAAGATCTAACATCGCCCACTCCCTCTCTTCTATAACCATGCCTTCTCTTCCTTTGCTGAGCTGTCCGCGCGAAGTGATCCATTCATCTGCTAAGATTGAACAACACTTCACTGAGCCGACTCTAAGCCAGTGCTCGCTGGGTTGAGACAGACCCGGCTGAGTCGGTGATTCTCTCTATTTTTATACTGCCAAGGAACTGCCCCATGTCTCGGAACCCCTGCAAAATCATCGGCCTGGGTGCCACGCTGATGCTCTTAACGGCCTGTGCTCAAAACTCGATCCATCTCGACTTAGCCGCCCCAGATAAGGTCAAAGTGCCGCAAACGGCCAGTTCCTATCAAGGCACTTTACCCTGTGCCGACTGCCCAGGCATTGATATGCATCTAGATCTCTTACCCGATGGACGTTATTTCCTCCAAGAAGTTTACCAAGATCGCAGCCCAGAACCGCTGCAAAGCTTTGGCCGCTGGCAGCTGGATGGCACACGCTTGATCTTACAACAGCCGGAACAGGAACTGATCTTTTTTGCGACCCGCTCTGGCGGTTGGTTAAAAGCCGATACTGAAGGGCGTCCGATCCAATCACAACTCAACTATAGCCTGCAACCTGTACCTTGGCAGCCACTGAAACTGGAAGGGCCGATCCAGGGTATGTTGCTCTACTTTGCAGACAGTGCGATCTTAAGCGAATGCCGCACTGGAGCGCTCTACCCGATTGAGATGAATAACACTTGGCTGGAGTTAGAGCGCAGTTACCTCAGCAGTCGTTCCGGTGCTGGAAGTTACCTCTACCTGGAAGCTCAGGGGCAACAGATCTGGACACAACCGGAAGAAGGCCCGGCACGCCACCACCTGCATCTGCAACAGGTGCAGAACACCACAGCCAATGCCACCTGCCCCGTCAGCCCAGCTGCGATTGAGGGACAAAGCTGGCAGCTGAGCGCCTGGTCACCCTTGGCTCTTGATCTGCCCGACTTAACCCAGTTTCAAGCCGAGCAGTTGCCACAGCTCACGCTAACAGGCCAGCAGATGTCGGGTTTCACCGGCTGTAACAGCATGGCAGGGCCTGCATTATTTGAGGGGAATCGTTTGAATTTAGGCCCCGTCGCCAGCACTCGGCGTTATTGCCACGACACGGCCGAGCTGGAAAGTCAGTTTCTGCCTCTTCTTGAGCAAGTCACCTACACCGGTCTCGAAGGCAATGCCTGGGTTTGGTATGACGCCGACATGCGCCGCTTAGCCAGCTTTCAAGCTCAGACACCCGAAACGCCCTGATACTCAGGTGCTTGGAGAGTGATTCGACGACCCTCAAAACGAAAAAACCGGTTGGGGCGAACCCCAACCGGTGATAGGTAGAACACGACCTTGCGAGTAAGACTAGACCTGAATCACTCGTAAGCTTTTGGCAGTTTAAAGGTAAAGACCGAACCGCCTTGGTTGAAGTTGCTCACACGCTGAGCCACTTCACCTCCCCACAGAGGAACCGCACCACCCCAACCGGAAACGACAGAGACATACTGCTCGCCATCCATTTCCCAGGTGACAGGTGTACCGACGATGCCCGAACCGGTGTTAAAGCGATACAGCATTTCACCTGTTTTCGCATCAAACGCCATCAGATAACCTTCTGGGTTACCCGTGAAGACCAGATTAGACTTGGTGGTCATGACACCGCCCCACAGAGGTGCGTAGTTGTTATGACGCCATACTTCTTTTCCAGTTTTCGGATCGATCGCGCGCAGTACGCCGATGTAATCATCATGAATTGGACGAATCGTGAAGCCCGCACCTAGGTAAGCCGCACCTTTGCGGTAAGCAACGTCTTCGTTCCAAATGTCCATTTCCCATTCGTTAGAAGGTACGTAGAAAAGACCGGTTTCCTGGCTATACGCCATCGGCATCCAGTTTTTACCACCCAAGAAAGAAGGAGCTGTGGTCACCGTTGCCCCCTGAGGGCCATCGGTTTTAGCAGGGTTACCTGGACGGTTTTCTGGAACAAAGATCGGACGACCGTTTTTATCCAAACCGGAAGCCCAAGTGATCTTATCCACAAATGGGAAACCACGGATAAAGCGACCATCTTCACGGTTCAAGACATAGAAGAAACCGTTACGGTCAGCGGTTGCCACCGCTTTAATGGTTTTGTTGCCTTCTTTGTAGTCAAAAGGAATGACTTCGTTCACGCCGTCATAATCCCAACCATCGTTTGGAGTAGTCTGGAAAGACCAAACGATTTCACCCGTATCTGGGTTCAACGCCAAACGTGAAGAAGAGTAGAGGTTGTCGCCAGGGCGCAGATGTGAGTTCCAAGGTGCAGGGTTACCGGTACCGAAGAACAGCAGGTTGGTATCGGGATCATAGGTACCGCCTAACCAAGTCGCCGCACCACCGGTTTTCCACAGATCACCTGGCCAGGTTTTGCCAGCTTCACCGCCGGTGATGCCTTTCTCGACCTGTTTGCCATCTTCATAGACATAGCCCATATGGCCTTCTACTGTCGGACGCGTCCACAGCAGATTGCCGGTTTTAGCATCATAGGCTTCAACTTTACCGATGACACCAAACTCACCCCCAGCCACACCGGTAATCACTTTACCGTTGACGATCAGAGGAGCGGCTGTGATGGAGTAACCTTCCTGGTAATCCGCAACGGTTTTACGCCAAACAACACGACCTGTGTCCTTATCCAGCGCGACTAAACGCGCATCCAGCGTACCGAAGATCACCAGGTTGTCGTAGACACCCACACCACGGTTGATCACGTCACAGCAAGGCATGATGCCATCGGGCAGACGTGCATTGTACTCCCACAGCTCTTCACCCGTGCGCGCGTCTACCGCAAACACACGTGAATAAGAGGCCGAAACGTACATAACGCCGTCCACGACAATCGGCTGAGCTTCTTGACCGCGCTGTTTTTCACCGCCAAAAGAAAACGCCCAAACCGGGCGCAGATCTTTAACGTTGTCTTTGTTCAGCTTGGTCAGCGGGCTGAAACGCTGTTTTTGCAATCCCATACCATCAGTGACGATACGATCAGTCGTCAGATGATCTTGCAGGATGTCTTTATCGGTTACTGCCGCTTGCGCGTGCATACCCAGCGTCATAGCTGCGAAAAGTGCACTGACAGCGAAGTATTTACCATGGCCTAATTTCATCTTAATCACCTTTACGGAATTATTTTTTATTTTTCCCAGATATACATCAGGAGCCTGTTCATTGTTGGCCGCGACCACAAGTCACACCATCCATCCCTCGTTTAGAATTTCTAGTGCGTTGGTATTACTACTGTGTAAAAACGGCCTGCTCATAGTGTCGATAAAGATGCGTGACACTGCGCTCGAACTCCTGGCGTACCTGTGCCAACTCGCTAAACGCCTGTGGAATAGGCAAACGCATCACCTCACTGCTACTCAGCCCCTCGGCGGCAGCCCCCTGCAGAGTTTCATGCAACCAAGCAAGATAGGCTGAAGTCTGCTTGAGCGCCGTTAAGTCACTCACCACCTCACCATGACCCGGCAACATCTGCCGAAACTCCATCTGGGCCAGTCGCTCCAGATCCTGTAACCAGATCTCTAACCCTGGCGTATCCGGGGTGGTCGCTGCACGCTGGTAAAAGACTAAATCAAACGGAAATAACACCCCGGTGGTGTGATCCAGCAAAACCAGGTCGGCTCGCTCGCCAGAGTGTCCAGAAAAGGCGAACCACTCAAAGCGATGTCCGCCGATCTCTTCAACACCCGGCTGAATCGTCTGAGTCGGCACCACCACCTCGGTCCCACGCATCCAGTCACCCACTAGGCGGTACATATTCTCGGCATAGGTTTCACCGCGCTCGGCGATGAGGCGCTGGGTCGCTTCTAGGGACAAAATCGGTGCCGGTAAAAATGCCTGATTGCCAAAAAAATGATCCGGATGATGATGGCTGTTGATCACTTTTAAGATGGGCTGATCAGTGATCTCCGTGATCTTTTGTTTGAGTGCCTCACCATATCGCCGCGAGGGACCGCTATCTAAAACGATCACGCCTTCGGAGGTGACAATAAAGGCACTGTTGACGATATCCCCACCATTCTGGCGACTAAAGTCTTCGGTGGTACCTATGACAACCCAGGTGTTTTCAGCAATCTGGCGCGGTTGTAAATCATAGTTCAGCGCCCAACTGGCACTGCTCAAAGCCGCGCACATCAGCGCCAAGAGCCAGGTGATTAACGTTGGCATAAACTTTCCTCTCTATCTTGTCTGCAAACCGATGCCTAGGTTAAAGCGCGCGCTCAAATTCATTACCATCGTTATCACGCAACCACAGCGTGACATCCGCTGCACCGGTCGCGGTATCAAAGGTAATCACTGGATTTTCAGACACAGCAGGAGAGAGTTGCATCTGAATCAGCACCTCACCACTCGGTCTGCGCACTTGCAGTTCTTCGAGGTAAAAACTGGGGATATTGGCGACCAGACCCGAATCCATCGGATGCATCACCTGCAACTTAAAACGATCGCCGCTAGCGCGTGAGAAACGCCCGGCACTGATCTGGCCAAGAGAGCTGACCCAATCATCTTGCATTCGGCTCTCACTGGGCAGAGTACATCCACCGCCAGCGGCATCCACATAACCACTGCCCACGCGCCATTCACCGGAGGTCAACTGCACGGCGACACGCACTGGAGTACTCTGTTGTACTTTAAAGGGCAGGGAAACTTGCGGTAACACCCCGGCTTGTGGGCGGTAGGTAAAGATGTGTTGAATAGGGTTATAGTCAGCCCAGGCGATCATCTGTTGAATGGGTTCATTCAGGCCGCTGGCATCTACCCCTAAGGGAACCTGCATAGAATCTTCAGCAAAGCTTGGCAGCTCAACGCGGATACGCTCATCAAAGCTGTAGGTGGCATCACCGATAAACATCTTACGGGTGTAATCCCACATCACGCTGTCTTCTGTTTGCGCAGCAACGAGGGGGCTGATGGCTAAGGCAACCACCAATCCGGCTCTGGACCAACACGCAGCCCAGCTTTTTCTCTTACACATAGGGCATCTCCTAATTATTATGTATGCCACAGTCTTGGTAAGCAGCAACACTTCCGACTGAGGGGCAGCCGGAAGTGTTGTGTTATTGCGATTGAATCTTGAGATCAGAAATCAAAAAACGCAGGTTTTTCATAGGTCAGGCCGTAACGCTGGTAGATCTCTTGCAGCTCCCCGTTTAAGACCAGGGGTTCTAAAATACCCTCGACTAGATAACCCAGTTGACGATCAGCTTCACGCACCGCGATACCAATATCCCAATGGGGTTTGCCCATCGCGGGGAAGGTGGTATCCCCCATCTTAAAGCGCTCATCAGAGTGCTGATTAAGTAACCATTCCAGCTCACCCCGCATCCCCATGGCAGCGGCCACCTCACCTTCGGTCATGGCCAGAAACGCCTGTTCAGGGCTGCGGAAATGGCGAACATTTTTACGCAAATTGCCGTTAAAAACCGATGTCAGCATAAAGGCAGGAACGGTTTCCATTTCCACCCCAATCGGGTGGTATTGAAACACGGCGAGAGTGCGCACCTGTTCAAGGCGCTGAGTATCATGCGCTAGCTTCCAGGTTTCACGCTGGTAAGGCGACATCATCACAACTAAATCATTCTGATAGGCATAAACGCCCTCTCCGATGTAACCCCGCATGTAGTTGAAATCCTTGTCATAGGGCACACGCAACATAACGTCCGCCACTTTTTTACCCGACAAGCGTTCATGCTTATGCTCATGATCTAGGACGTGACCACGCCAGAGATAGTTGCGCAGATCATCACTCAGATCCTCATCAGGCAACATCCAGAACAGATCCAGTTCAAGCCCCATCTCATCCGCAATCAGGCGTGCGATCTCAACGTCCACCCCGGCAGGCTCACCGGCATCATTAATAAAAGAGTAAGGCGGGAAATCTTTGTAGACAGCGATACGGACAAAGCCTGATGCCATCAATTCATCGAAGGGTCGTGCACTTGCCTGCCCCCAGGGGAGCAGGACAAGTAGCAAAGTTAAAGCAGTACAGGATTTCAGCAGTCGCTTAATGCCCATGACTCACAGTCTCCAACCAGGCTCTGATCGCCCAGACGGCTTCTTGGTCCATATAATCCGCCATACGCGGCATATAGACACGACCGTCACGAACAGAACCTTCGCGTACACGGTAGAGGTACCATTCATCTCCTTCGATACCATCTTCCATCTCACGTAAATCTGGCGCTATGCCCCCTGAAATCGCTTCCAAACCATGGCAACGTGCACAGTTTTGGTTGTAAGCCGAAGCACCGATTTTCACCGCTGCGTCATATTCAGGATGTCCAGGACGGTAAGGGTTCTCTTCCAACCACTCAGTTCCCAGTGGCGTTAAACCCTTAGTTTCGACGGCCTGAGGTGTCACATCTCCATGCGCCAGAACCAAGCCGGACAAACCGGCAGAAAACAACGCAACAGTGAACAAACCGGCTTTTTTGCTAATTGGCTTCATAATGCTTCACCCATTTTTAGACTTATTAAATTGATCTCTATTTATGCTTGTAATAGTGATCAAAATCGGCTCGGTTTTTCATTCACCCTTGGGTGGCTTTATTTGATACTTAGGTACTAAACGAAACGACCTGAGTATTTATTCAACGATGATATGACCTTCCATACCCCGTGATTCATGGCCTTTGATGAAGAAAGGAAACTTACCTGGGCGAATCGGTACAAAGAAAATTTCAGCCTCACCCTTGGCTTCAAACTCGAGCTCATTCAGACCGACACCCTTAATCTCAACGCCGCCCGCTTCGACCTTGCGGATATAGATGTTTTCAAAGAAGGCCGGTGCACGCAGGGCATACTCTTTTAAGCCGGAGGCCTGTATCTTGAGGCGGTAGGATTTCCCTGTTTCCAGGCGATACTCTTTAGGCTCCATAAAATAGTCGAGCAACTCGGCATCGGTGAGCTTACCCAGTGTCAGGGCGGGCAAACGTTCAGGGCGCTGAGTTAAATCCCCCGCTGCAAACGCCACACCCGAAAAGGACAAAGCCAAACCCAAAATCAGGGCTTTAGCTGGAAAAGCGATACGTGCAGACATAGTGTCTACTCCTTTATTATGTTTATCAGGATTTTGTTATATCAGCCTATCTCAGCCCCCTTTTAAAAAAATGCTACTTAAGAAGTAAATAATTACTACTTTACTAACATTTCCCTCCCCAGCCCCGGTGTCTAGCATGAATAAGGTCATTACCTAATTAAAAAACGCATGAATCTTATGAAAACAATAAAACACTCTCTGCGTTCTTCCGTACTGTCTGCGATGACGCTCCTCGCCTCTTCAGCACTGAGCGCCAGCGAACTGGACATACGCATTGCGTATTTGGGCTACTTAGAAGATCGGGGGCCGGTGCTCTCAAACAGTTTTCCTGAGCCTGAGGATTCGGGTTTGCGCGGTGCGGAAGTCGGCATTAAAGACAACAATACGACCGGACGTTTCTTAAAACAGCGTTATCATCTCGAGGCGCTACAATCTGACAACCCTGAACAACTGCTGGAGAAAGCCCAAAGCCTCTATGCCGAGGGTGTACGTTTTTTTGTCGCCAATCTCCCCAAAGCGGAGCTTAAAGCACTGCATAGCCAAGTCGGAGAGGGTTCGATCATCTTTAATGCGGGCAGTAAAGATGATGCCTTACGGGTCAATGAATGTATCCCGGATATGCTGCACACCATCCCTTCACGCGCCATGCTGGCCGATGCTCTAGGGCAGTGGCTGGCGGCAAAACGTTGGAATAAATGGTTATTAATCACCGGACAACACCCTGATGATCAAGCCTATGCCGCTGCCGTTAAACGTGCCGCAGAACGCTTTGGCAGCCGCATCATTGAAGAAAAAAGCTGGAGTTTCGACACAGACCTACGCCGTACAGCTCAGCAAGAACTGCCCGTCTTTACCCGCTCGCGTGACTATGATGTGGTGATTGTTGCCGATGAGCGCGGGGATTTTGGTGAATATCTTCCTTATAACACCTGGCTACCACGCCCTGTCGCCGGCACTCAGGGCATGACGCCTGTAGCCTGGCATAAGGTGGTTGAAGCTTGGGGGGCGGCTCAACTGCATAGCCGCTTTGAGGATCATGCCGAGCGCTGGATGAATGAGCAGGATTATGCCAGCTGGGCGGGTGTACGCACCCTCGGAGAAGCGGTGACACAAACGCGCAGTGATGATCCGGAAACTCTGCGTGAGTTTATCCTCTCCGATAAATTCCAGCTCGCCGGCTTCAAAGGCCGTCGTCTGGAATACCGTCATTGGAGTGGTCAGCTGCGCCAACCCATCCCCTTAGTGCACCCACGTGCGCTGGTGTCCCTATCTCCACAAGAAGGTTTCCTGCATCCAGTCACAGATCTTGACACCCTAGGGTTTGATGCCCCGGAAAGCCAATGCCGAGTAAAATAACAAGAGGTTCTATCATGTTTAAAAAACGTCTTTTACCCACTCTCCTTGCCAGTGCTTTGCTGGCCAGCAGTTCTGTGTTTGCAGGCACCGCGTTTGTTTCCAACGAGCGCGACAACACCATCACCGCGATCGACACCAAGAGTTGGGAGGTGATCAAAACCTTTGATGTAGGTATGCGCCCTCGCGGCATTTTGCTTAATAGTGATTACAGCAAACTCTATGTCTGTGCCAGTGACTCAGATCGAGTTGAGGTCTATGACGCCAAAACCTTCGAGTTCATCAAGGATCTACCCTCTGGCGATGATCCTGAGCAGTTTGCTTTGCATCCGAATGACCGTTTGCTGTTTATTGCCAATGAAGACGATGACATCGTCTCCGTCATCGATGTCGAAACCAATCAGGTACTGCGCCAGATAGAAGTCGGTATTGAGCCTGAAGGGATGGGGGTGAGCCCCGATGGTAAATGGGCGGTGAACACCAGTGAAACCACCAATATGCTGCACTGGATCGATACCGAAACACTGGAGTTGGTGGATAATACACTGATTGATCAGCGCCCTCGTCATGTCGAATTTACCCATGATTCCAAACTCCTCTGGGCTTCTGCTGAGATCGGTGGCACCGTCACCATCTTTGATGTGGAAACCCGTCAGGAAGTACACAAAATCAATTTCGCCATTAAAGGTGTTCACCCAGATCGCATCCAGCCCGTTGGCATCCAGCTCACCCAAGATGGCCGTTATGCCTTTGTTGCCTTAGGCCCGGCAAACCATGTCGCGGTGATTGATGCCAAGACCTATGAAGTACTCGACTATCTTCTGGTCGGACGGCGCGTTTGGGGGGTGGGTCTGACACCGGATGATAAATACGTCATCTCGACCAATGGTGTGAGTGGTGATGTTTCGGTCATCGATGTGGATAAAATGCAGGTGATCAAGACCATCCAGGTCGGGCGCTATCCTTGGGGTGTCGTGGCGGCCCCCTAGTCCGAGGACAAGAGCATGAGTATCGAAGTGCGTGATCTGAGCTTTCATTATGCTCAGCGAGCCGCCTTACACGACCTGAACTTCAGCCTTAAAACTGGAGAGTTTGCGGCCTTACTGGGTCCGAATGGCGCGGGAAAAACCACGCTCTTCTCTCTGCTCACGCGTTTACATCGTCTGCAACAGGGACAGATCCTAATCGCCGGTATCGATCTGGATGTCAAACCACGCCAGGTGATGCGTCACCTCGGCGTGGTCTTCCAGCAAAGCACACTCGATCTGGATCTCAGTGTCCTGCAAAACCTGCAATACCACGGCGCTCTACACGGCTTATCCGCCCAGGAAACGCGGCAACGTGCCTTAAAAGCCTTAGAACCCTGGCAGTTAGCGGATCGTCTGCATGAGCGTGTGCGGAATCTGAATGGCGGCCACCGCCGTCGTGTCGAGATTGCCCGCGCCCTGTTACACCAACCCTCTGTCCTACTACTTGATGAAGCCACCACCGGTTTGGATACGCGCGCTCGGCAAACCCTGAATGAGCATGTTCGAGAACTCTGTCAGCAGGAGGGATTAAGCGTGCTCTGGACCACTCATCTGATCGATGAAATTCAGCCTAAGGATCGGGTGTTGATTTTACATCAGGGCCAACTCCTAGCCGATGATCAAGCCGCTCACCTGTGCCAGCAAACAGGCCAAGCACAGATGCAGCAAGCCTTTGAGCAGATCACGGGTTTATCGAAGGAGATGAACTGATGTTTAAACTGGGTCTGCATGCCTTTAACGGTATTCTACGCCGTGAATTCCAACGCTTTGTCCAGCAGCGCTCGCGCTTTCTGAGTGCCCTGGTGCGCCCACTGTTATGGCTGGTCGTGTTTGCGGCAGGCTTTCGTGCCGCGCTGGGCTTATCGATCATCCCGCCCTATCAAACCTATATCACCTATGAAACCTATATAGTGCCTGGGCTAGCCTGCATGATTCTGCTGTTCAACGGTATGCAAAGTGCGCTATCCATGGTGTATGACCGTGAGATGGGCAGCATGCGGGTGTTGCTGATGAGTCCTCTGCCACGCAGTGGATTATTGCTGTGTAAGTTGATGGCCATCGCTCTAATTTCATTACTCCAGGTGTATGCGTTTTTTGCCATCGCACTGCTGATGAACATTCGCTTACCCTATGCCGGCTTGTTTGCCGCACTCCCTGCGCTGGTGCTCACTGCGGTTTTACTGGGTGCCATCGGTTTATTCTTATCCTCGCGTATTCGCCAATTGGAAAACTTCGCTGGGGTGATGAATTTTGTTATCTTCCCCATGTTTTTTATGTCTTCCGCTCTCTACCCTCTCTGGCGTATGCGCGAGAGCAGCGAATGGCTCTACTGGATCTGTAGTCTCAACCCCTTTACGCATGCGGTGGAGTTAGTCCGTCATGCCCTCTATCTACAACTGAATACTCAAGCGCTCCTCATTACACTGGCGACCACTCTAGTGTTTTGTGTATTGGCTGTACTCGGTTTTCGTCCGGAACGTATTACCCAAAGCGCAGGACGCAAATAAGCCGAGAGAAGCTTGCTTGCCAGAAAGGCTTGTGACAGAGTCTGGCGCTGACTTGATTATAGGGGTATCTATCTATGTATATGGCGTTCAAACACCTGCATCTCACCTTTGTGGTGCTGACTCTCGGTTTCTTCCTGCTGCGTGCGTTACTTTTGCTGGCTTATCCTAAGGCGTTAAAAAAGCGCTTGCTGAAAATCCTGCCGCATGTGATCGACACTCTGCTGATTCTCTCCGCCTTGGGTTTGTTGGGGGTGATGCAGATGAATCCTTTCCAAGTGCCTTGGGTACTGGCTAAGATTTTGGGGTTGCTGGCTTATGTAGGTTTTGCGCTCTACGCCTTTAAATGGGCTGCGAATACTCAAGGGCGTTTACTGGGCTTAGTCTTAGCCGGTGCGAGCCTGGCTTATATTCTGCTGGTCGCTGTACAACGCACCCCTCTGCCTTTTTTCTAAGGCTCGCTCTCTAAGGATCTCAAGCCAACCAGATGAGGCCAAGCGCCTGTAGAATCGGGGCTTGAGGCTGCAAGCAGGGCAGTCCGCGGTTAGAGGCGGATCTGCCCATAATACTCACGAATCAAACGCTGTAGCTCACTGCGCCAAGGGCGCTGGCGAATCCCAAAAACATTCAGTATTTTTTTGCATTTCAGCACTGAAGTCGCAGGGCGCAAGGCTTCATAAGGCAGATCTGCCGAGCCGACCGGCTGAATTTTTGCCACCTTCAAATCTTCATACTGCCGCGCCGCCGCAATCAACGCCTCGCTAAAACCATAACGCGTCGTCACTTCCGCACCACAATAGTGAAAGATGCCCCAGGGTTCTGCCCCACAACTGAGTTGCTTCAGGATTGCCAAAACAACACGTGCTAAATCATGTGCCGAGGTCGGGCAACCGCGACGATCATCCACCGCCTGCAGCACACTCTGCTCACGTGCTTCATTCAGCAAACGCAGCATAAAGTTATCCCCACGCTCGCTGAAAATCCAACTACAGCGCAGAATGATATGCTGAGGTAATAACTGCTGGAGATACAACTCCCCTTGTAGACGGGTCTGCCCATACACCCCCAGCGGCGCGACCGGATCTTCTTCGCTATAGCCACTGGCATAATGACCATCAAAAACATAGTCCGTAGACAGATGGATCACGGGAATGGAGAGTTCTCCACAAGCCAGCGCCAAATTCCGAACCCCTTCGGCATTAATTTGCAGCGCTTTTTCCGGCTCACGCTCGGCACGATCGGCACTGTTAAAACCGGCGGCATTGATCACATAGTCCGGTAGATAACGATCCAATTGAGCCATGATCTGATGCGGCTGGGTGATGTCTAACTGCTTACGCGGCAGCGCCGTGACCTGAAAAAACGGATCGGACTGCGCCAGACGGGCAATCGCTTGTCCGGATTGGCCATCGCCTCCGGTAATCAGAATTTTGATGGGATCCTGAGACAAACTGTGCCCTCTAGAGATGAAGGAGATAGGTAATGTTTTGCACGATTTCTTGCACTGCACCATATCATTCTCTCACGCCGATGCAAAACCTTCATAAGTGTTTAAATTGCCGTGTTTAAATCTGGAGGTTTGCATTGGGAAAGGAGGGTGCTGCACCTTGGGCTAAACGCCTTGATCTACTTAAGAAGTCTACAAGATTATAAGATTCCTTGGCTATGGATACGAGGCGACAATCTGACTGTTTACCCGCCTCACGGCGGCCTGATCCATCTCGCGTCGCTGTCACCCCAGGGTGGTGAACTCCAATAGCTTGCGCACTGAGGACAGATCGGCTGCAAAGAAAGGATAGCCCCAGAACTTTCCTCTCGTTATACATACACCTTAGCTTTTTAATCACCTATCTGGATGCGGCATGACACTGAAACTGAACGTTGTGGATCAATCCCCGGTACAAGGGCAACCGAGTGACCTTTCTCCTGTGCACCTGAGTGTTGAATTAGCCCGTGCCTGTGATCGTCTCGGTTACCATCGTTACTGGTTGGCAGAACACCATAACAGCCTCAATTTTGCTGGCCCCTGTCCAGAAATACTCATCAGCCACATCGCCAGCGTGACACAACGTATCCGTGTCGGCAGTGGTGGGGTGATGCTCACCCACTACAGCCCTTATAAAGTCGCAGAACAATTTAGCCTCTTGGCCACGCTCTTCCCCGATCGTATCGATCTCGGCATCGGCCGTGCCCCCGGTGGCGATGCGTTGGCCACTCAGGCTCTGGCGTATCCAGCGCGTCCAGGACAGGAAGACTATGCTGAGCAGGCCTGGTTATTACAAAATCTACTCGAAGGCACCCTACCCGCTAACCACCCCTATCAGCGTCTGCAGCTACTCCCCGGCCAGAGGGCAAAACCGCAAACCTGGATGCTGGGCTCTAGCGGGGGCAGCGCGGCACTGGCTGGCCAGGTTGGGATGAAGATGGCGCTGGCACTCTTCATCAGCCCTGATCCAGCACCCGTGAGTGTGATGCACGAATACAAACAGGCTTGGTATGCCGCCGGGCATTCGGGTGAACCTGAAGTCAACCTTGCCGTCGCCGCTCTGTGCGCCAGCAGCCGTGAAGAGGCGGAGTATTTAGCCGGCCCGGCCGTGTATTGGAAAGTCCGCCTCTTCCGCCAAGGTATCCGTGAACGTGTGCAGAGCCCTGATCAGGTACAGCAACTGAAAAACCATTTGAGCCCCTCGGATCGAGCGTTTTATGACGCTCTGATCGACTCGATGGTCTTAGGCAGCCCAGAAGAATGCGCGCATAAACTGGAACACCTGGCCGACCACTACGCTACGGAAGAGATCGCGATTCTGACCGTCACCTATGACTTTAAGGATCGTCTGCACAGTTATGAGCGCTTAGCGCAGGCGCTCTTAACCTAAACCACCGCAGGTGAGTAAAACGACCCAAAATAAAACAGACACGCCTTCTATGCGATCTGTCGGTGCAGCCTGCCTTTAGATGCCGCGACAGATCGACTCTTAACCTTTTGAAAAAAGGTGCTTTTACATCCGTGGCACTCATTTTGCTTTGTCTTGTATACAAGATGGAATACTAGTGAGAGCATCATGACATCCTTAAGCACCCTCGGCTGGACCTTGAAAGACTGGCAAACAGCACACCAAACCCCTCAAGGTTATGCCTACCTTACAGAACTCATTGAACAGATAAATCAAGCGACAGACTGTGCTTGGATCAGCCGCCTTTCCTTAACCCAGCTGCAAACAGATTGGCAGGCACTGCAGGAGCGTCGTGAGCAGGGTGAAGCCTTACCCCTGTTTGGCGTGCCCTTTGCGGTTAAGGATAATATTGATGTCGCGGGTTGGATCACCACCGCTGCCTGCCCCGCCTTTGCCTATCTGGCTGAGAAGGATGCCAGCGTAGTACAGCACCTGAAACAAGCCGGTGCGCTCTTGATCGGCAAAACGAACCTAGATCAGTTCGCCACCGGCTTAGTCGGCACACGCTCACCTTATGGTGCGGTTCCCAATAGCTTCAATCCTGAGTACATCAGTGGCGGCTCTAGCTCAGGCTCCGCTTCAGTGACGGCTCGCGGGTTAGTGCCTTTTGCTCTAGGTACGGATACAGCAGGCTCTGGCCGTGTCCCCGCTGGTTTTAACAATATCGTTGGCCTGAAACCGACTCGCGGCTGGTTCTCAATCCAAGGCGTAGTGCCTGCTTGTCGCTCTCTCGATTGTGTCTCGGTGTTTGCGCTTACCACAGCAGATGCCCTACAAGTGGCGCAAATTTTAGGGCAGAAACAGGATCTCGAAGATGCTTACTCACGCCAACCACCCGCTGCTACACCGACCCGAATGCCTGAGCGGCCTAAGTTTGCCATTCCCGCACAACTTGAATTCTTTGCCGACCCCTTCGCCGAAGAGGCGTTTGCGAAAGCACGCGCCGAACTGAGCCGCTTAGTGGATTGGGTCGAGATCGATTTTTCACCCTTCACGGAACTGGCTGAACTTCTCTATCAAGGCCCTTGGGTGGCGGAAAGAACGCATGCCATCGGGGAGTTATTGCAGCAAGCACCTGAGCAGATCGAGAGCACGGTGCGCAGTATTGTGACAAAGGGATCGGACTACTCCGCCATCGACTGCTTTGCCGCCGAATACCGCCGTCAAGAGCTGGCACGGATGATTCAGCATACACTTTCTCAGGTCGATGCACTGGTGGTCCCCACCTCGCCCAGAATTCGCACCCAAGCAGAAATGCAGCAAGAACCGGTGTTATACAACTCCCAATTTGGTACCTACACCAACTTCACCAATTTGGCCGATCTCTCAGCATTAGCCTTACCAGCCCCCTTCCGTGCAGACGGTCTACCTGCCGGAATCACGCTGATTGCCAATGCCTGGCATGATTTTGCCCTGGCCGACTTCGGCCAACGCTGGCAAGCCCATCTAGCCCTGCCACTCGGTGCCACCGGCCAGGCCTTCCAACCTGCAGCCGAGGATGTCAGCACTCTAGCCCCCGGTGCCGTCAGGGTGGCCGTGGTCGGTGCCCACCTGCGGGGCATGCCGCTCAACTTCCAGCTAACGAGCCGCCATGCCGCCTTTGTCGAAGCCACCCAGACCGCACCTGAATATCGTCTCTATGCCCTAGCCAACACCACCCCCCCCAAGCCTGGATTAGCACGCGTAGCGGACAAGGGCGCATCGATTCTTGTCGAGCTTTGGGATATCCCTCTGGCACACTTGGGTGCCTTTGTTGCCGAGATCCCTGAACCCCTAGGCATTGGCAATCTGTTGCTGCAAGACGGGCGTAACGTGAAGGGTTTCATCTGTGAGCCGCTGGCACTGGAGAGTGCAAAAGATATCACCCACTTCGGCGGCTGGCGTGCGTACATCACCGATTTGAAAAAATCTCAAGAAAACTGAGCATGCAGCGCGCCCGTGTAAAATCTCCCAGACAAAACCTCGCAGATCGTCTCTATCAACAGATCAAAGAGCTGATTTTTAACTTTCAACTTTTACCGGGAGAGTATTTCAGTGAAGCAGAGATTGCGCAGCGTTTTCAAGCCAGTCGCACGCCGGTACGAGAAGCGCTCTACCGCCTACAACAAGAGCAATATGTTGAGGTACATTTTCGTAGCGGCTGGCAGGTGAAGCCCTTTGACTTCAAAGTTTTTGAGGAACTTTATGACCTGCGTATCCTGTTGGAATGCAGCGCGATTGAACGCCTCTGCAGCCTGCCCTCATTACCCGATAGCCTGCAGGCCCTGACCCAAATCTGGTGCCTCAGCCAAGATGAGCGCCGAGCAGATCTCTCTCTCTGCGAGGAGGATCGGGAGTTTCATCACCAATTGCTGGCCGCTGCCGGGAATGGAGAGATGACGCGCATCCATACAGAGATCAGCGAACGGATTCATATCATTCGACGTTTGGATTTTACCCAGCCAGAACGGATCCAAGCGACTTATGACGAACACGCCGCGATTTTGTCTGCAATACAACAAGCGGATAGCGAACAGGCCAAATTTTTACTGCAGACTCACATCCGCCAGAGTCGTGATGAAGTGCGTAAAATTACCCTGCATCGACTGCAAGAAGCACAGCGCCAGCAGGCGTCATCCATGTCAATCTAAGGCTGATAACAGAGAGGCTGATAACAAAAAGGGCCACTGTTTAGCGGCCCTCTCTTTTTTCAATATTCTTGATTTTGTCTTAGTCATTCAGAAGGGTATGTCATCATCAAAATCATCAAAGGCGGGCGGTTGGTTCTGTGCCGGTGGCTGATTCTGAGGACGAGCTGGTGCACTCTGGCGCGCTGGCGGAGCCATTTGTGCAGCCGGCTGACCATAACCCATCGGGTCCGGTGACTGGCTGTACCCTCCGGGTGCCGCTCCCATCCCTTCACCACCACGTCCTTCCAGCATCTGCATCTCGCTGGCCACGATTTCGGTGGTGTAACGATCCTGGCCCTGTTGATCCTGCCATTTGCGCGTGCGCAATGAACCCTCAACATACACCTTAGAGCCCTTCTTCAAATACTCACCCGCGATTTCAGCCAAACGGTTGAAAAAGACAACACGATGCCACTCGGTGCGCTCCTGCGCCTGACCTGTCTGCTTATCTTTCCATGTTTCGCTGGTTGCCAGGTTGATGTTCGTTACGGCGTTGCCATTGGGCATATAACGAACTTCTGGATCTCCACCCAGATTTCCGATCAAGATTACCTTATTGATACCTCGTGCCATTTCTCTCTCCAGTCAACTATTTTTGTCGACCCCTTGCTCTCCTTGCCCGGGGTGGTGCGTAAAAAATCAGAATAACACAGCCAGTGCGTTTTGGCTGAACTTCTAAAAGCCTATAATACTTCTTTTTTTCACTTCACCCGGAGCGGTAATGGATAAAATACTGGTGAGGGGTGCGCGTACCCACAACCTGAAAAATATCGACTTGGATATCCCTCGTGATCAGCTCATCGTGATTACAGGCTTGTCCGGTTCCGGCAAGTCCTCCTTAGCATTTGATACCCTCTATGCAGAAGGCCAGAGGCGCTATGTAGAATCCCTCTCGACCTATGCTCGACAGTTTCTCTCGATGATGGAAAAACCGGATGTGGATCACATCGAAGGTTTATCACCGGCCATCTCCATTGAACAGAAATCAACATCACACAACCCGCGCTCGACGGTGGGGACCATCACCGAGATCTATGATTACCTGCGTCTATTGTTTGCACGTGCGGGGGAGCCTCGCTGCCCAGAACACGACCTTCCCCTCGCCGCGCAGACGGTTTCACAAATGGTGGATCAGGTTTTGGCGCTTCCAGAAGGCAGCAAACTCATGCTTCTGGCTCCTGTGGTAGATGGGCGTAAGGGCGAACATCTGCACACCCTGGCCGAACTGCGCAGCCAGGGCTTTGTACGTGCACGCATCAACGGCTTAGTCGTTGATCTCGATTCCGCACCGGAGCTGGATAAGAATAAAAAACACAGCATCGAAGTGGTGATTGATCGCTTTAAGGTCCGTGCCGACTTACAAACTCGTTTGGCGGAATCCTTTGAAACCGCACTGCACCTTACGGATGGTCTGGCACGCATCGCCTGGATGGACGATGAAGAGCAGAGCGACATCATCTTTTCCGCGCGTTTTGCCTGCCCAACCTGTGGTTACAGCATCCAAGAACTGGAACCACGCATGTTCTCCTTTAACAATCCACATGGTGCTTGCCCGAGCTGTGATGGTTTAGGCGTCAAACAGTACTTTGATCCAAACAAAGTTATACAGGATGCCAGTCTAACCCTCTCTGAAGGCGCGATTCGGGGTTGGGATCGACGCAGTCTGTATTACTACCAACAGCTCTGTGCCGTGGCAGCGCATTATGGTTTTGATATGGATACCCCCTATCAAGACCTCAGCCCCAGCCAGCAAAAAGTGATTCTTCACGGCAGTGGCCGAGAAAATATCGAATTCCGTTACGCCAATGATCGTGGCAGCCTGATCAGCAAGCATCATCCGTTTGAAGGGGTACTAAACAATTTAGAAAGACGCTACCGCGAAACCGAATCGGACATGGTGCGTGAGGAGTTATCAAAATACATCAACATGCAGCCCTGTCCCAGCTGTGAGGGGACACGTTTACGCCGTGAAGCCCGCCATGTTTATATCGATGGCCGCACTCTGCCGGAAATCGTACGGATGGCGATTGGTAATTGCCGCGACTACTTTGAACAACTGAGTCTCACCGGCAAACAGGGTGAAATTGCCGATAAGATTCTGAAAGAGATCCGCCAACGCCTAACGTTTCTGGTCAATGTGGGTCTTGATTATCTGTCGATGGAGCGCAGCGCCGAAACCCTCTCGGGCGGTGAAGCGCAACGCATCCGTTTAGCCAGCCAAATTGGCGCAGGATTGGTCGGTGTGATGTACATCCTGGATGAACCTTCAATCGGCTTACATCAGCGCGACAATGATCGCCTGTTAGAGACCCTTAAGCACCTGCGCAACCTAGGCAACACGGTGATTGTGGTCGAGCATGATGAAGATGCGATACGTCTTGCGGACCATGTGATTGATATTGGCCCTGGTGCTGGGGTACATGGCGGACGTGTGATCGCTGCCGGCACACCTCAAGAAGTGATGGACTGCGAAACCTCTTTAACCGGCCAATACCTCAGTGGACGCCGACGTATTGAAGTGCCGAAACAGCGCCACCCCGTGAATCCAGAGCAGATGCTGAAACTCTTTGGTGCACAGGGCAACAACCTCAAGCACGTCAACTTGGAGATTCCAGTCGGCCTACTCACCTGTATCACCGGTGTCTCGGGATCCGGTAAGTCTACACTTATTAACGGCACTCTCTATCCGATTGCGGCCACCGAGCTGAATCATGCCACCACGCTCGATGCAGAAGCCTATGAGCGCATCGAAGGTATCGAGCATTTTGATAAGGTCATCGATATCGATCAAAGCCCGATTGGACGCACGCCACGTTCCAATCCAGCGACCTATACCGGCATCTTCACCACAATTCGTGATCTTTTTTCAGGCACTCAAGAAGCACGTTCGCGGGGTTACAAACCCGGACGTTTCAGCTTTAACGTCAAGGGTGGACGCTGTGAAGCCTGCCAAGGCGACGGGGTGATCAAGGTCGAGATGCACTTCCTACCCGATATCTTTGTGCCCTGCGATGTCTGCAAAGGCAAACGCTACAACCGCGAAACCCTGGAAGTCAAATACAAAGGTAAAGGGATCGATGAAGTTCTGGACATGACCGTTGAAGATGCACGTGAATTCTTTGATGCCATCCCCGCACTGGCGCGCAAACTGCAAACCTTGATCGATGTAGGCTTGAGTTATATCCGCCTCGGTCAAAGTGCCACCACCCTCTCTGGCGGTGAAGCCCAACGTGTGAAGCTGGCTAAAGAGCTGTCTAAACGCGACACTGGTAAAACCCTGTATATCCTGGATGAACCGACCACTGGCCTGCATTTCTACGATATTCAACAGCTCTTGAATGTCCTCAATCGATTACGTGATCATGGCAACACCATCGTCGTCATCGAGCATAATCTGGATGTGATCAAAACCGCTGACTGGATAGTGGATCTAGGACCAGAGGGTGGCACGGGAGGGGGTGAAATTATTGCCACCGGCACGCCGGAGGCGATCGTCGAAGTCGCTGCGTCCCATACCGGTCGCTTCTTGAAGCCACTTTTACAGGCGCAGGCTTAAGGCGCGTCCTGACCTTTTGACTGCACACAAAAAACCCCGTGAGTCCAAAACCTTCACGGGGTTTTCAGTCTTTGCTTAAGTACGACCTGAGGTCGCACTTAGAGCCAGATGTTTACTGAGCGCTGATTAACCCAATTCCGCTTCGCTACGGATTGGATAGTGTGCAGGCATCGGCAAACGTGCCACACCGCTATTGATCGCCGCTTGCGCCACCGCATAAGAGATGCGGCCCAGCAAACGTGAATCTGTCGCTTTTGGCAGGATATACTCGCGGCCGAATTCCAATGAGTCCAAACCATAGGCTGTCAAAACTTCCTGGGTGACTGGCTCACGTGCCAGTTCTGCCAGAGCTTTCACAGCTGCAGCTTTCATCTCTTCGTTAATGGCGGATGCACGCACATCCAACGCACCACGGAAGATGAAAGGGAAGCCCAATACATTGTTAACCTGGTTCGGGAAGTCGGAACGGCCTGTTGCCATGATCACATCGTCACGCGCCGCTTTGGCCACTTCTGGACGAATTTCAGGATCAGGATTCGCACAGGCGAAAACAACGGGATTAGCCGCCATTTTCTTCAGCTGTTCAGGTGACAGCAGGTCTGGACCAGACAGACCCAAGAATACATCGGCACCCTCGATGGCATCATCCAGAGTACGCTTATCTGTTTCAGTAGCGAACGCCGCTTTTTCGGCGGTCAGGTCATCACGACCAGAGTGGATCACACCCTTACGGTCGATCATGTAGATATTCTCGACTTTCGCGCCCATGTTAATGAGCAGCTTCATACAAGCGCTGGCAGCCGCACCGGCTCCTAAGCAGACAATAGAAGCCTCTTCCAGCTTCTTGCCCGCCAGTTCCAAAGCGTTGATCATACCGGCCGCCGTCACAATCGCGGTACCGTGCTGATCATCGTGGAACACAGGAATGTTGCAGCGTTCAATCAGGGTACGCTCGATTTCAAAACACTCAGGTGCTTTGATATCTTCGAGGTTGATACCACCGAACGTTTCAGCAATACGTGCAACGGTATCGATAAAGGCCTGCGGGCTTTCCGCATCGACTTCGATATCGATTGAGTCAATATTCGCGAAACGTTTGAACAACAGCGCCTTGCCTTCCATGACAGGTTTGGAAGCCAAAGGACCCAGGTCACCCAGGCCTAGAATGGCTGTCCCATTGGAAATCACGGCAACCAGGTTACCCTTTGAAGTGTAACGGTAAGCGGCATCAGGATCCTTGGCGATTTCACGCACCGGTTCTGCCACACCTGGAGAGTATGCCAGAGCAAGATCACGAGCAGTCTCAGCAGACGTTGAGAGCTCCACACTGATCTTACCGGGACGAGGAAACTCGTGGTAATCAAGAGCAGCTTGTTTAAAATCTTGAGACATGGTTGCTGTTTCCAACTAAGGTTGTAGTTAAACGGCCTTGCATCATATCGAAAAGCTATGTAGTGAACAACCGCCAAAAAGGCGCAGACACCTTCTACTTACGGCTTTATGCATGAGCTTATAGCCGTAAGTAATAACCCTAATCCGCAGGCCGTGATAAACAAAAAACCTCCCGCAGGAGGTTTTTTGAATTCTAAGCACGCAAGAGGTGCTTATTTTTTCAGTGAACGCGCACCAAAACGCTTGTTGAAGCGGTCTACGCGGCCACCAGAAGTCGCTTCTTTCTGCTTACCGGTGTAGAAAGGATGGCACTGGCTGCATACGTCCAAGCTCATCTCGGCAGCGCCCAGAGTAGACTTGGTAGTGATGACGTTGCCACAAGAGCAGGTCATTTTGATTTCAGTGTAATTTGGGTGGATGCCCGCTTTCATGATTAAAACCTCATTGGATTCATGATGTGCCGCCACCTGATCATTTAATAAGTGTGTCAGGCACCGCACTGATAAGGACTGGCTGACTGCAAGGCACTGCACCAACAACCAGGGATCTAAAACAAGGTGGCAGATTATACGGATGCCGAACACGTGCCGCAAGCGTATCACTTGGTTTACAGCTATTTTATCCTGGAAAAATTCCCTCTAGACTGTCCTCTATCTGAACTGACAAAGACCCCCCACTTGTGATTATCCAAGTTGCCTTACCCACCCCTTTGCATCGGCTGTTTGATTACCGCTTAGCTGACTCGCTCGCCGCCAAGATTCAACCGGGTTGCCGGGTGCGCGTACCCTTCGGCAAACGCCAACTCATCGGCTTGGTCGTGGCCTGTGATGTTGAATCCGAGTTTGAGCCGGCACGCCTGAAACAGGTACTGGAAGTACTGGATCACTCAGCCGTTCTGGATGCGGAGTTGATGCAACTCGCACGCTGGGCAGCACACTACTACTTTTATCCCGAGGGCGAGGCGCTGATGCAGGCCTTACCCAGCCTACTCCGTAAAGGTGAGCCCGCGCACTTTGTCCATGAAACCCTTTGGCGCGCCACTCCTATCACCGGCACCCTTAAACTCGCCGCGAATGCGGCACGTCAACAAGCCTTACTGGATCTTCTTTTACGCAACCCTGAAGGCGTGAGCCGTGATCTGATTAAACTCGAAGGCATCAGTAGTGCTACCTTGCGCACTTTTGCCAGCAAAGGCTGGGTCGAGTCCTTTACCCACCACCCGCGTCCTCGGCACGCCGATGATGTCCAGGCAGGGGATCTTCTACGCGAAGCGCCCATGACACTTAACACAGAGCAGGCTCTGGCACTTCAGCAATTTTTGGCACCTAGCGGCTTTCATATACACCTACTCGAAGGGGTCACCGGTTCAGGCAAAACCGAAGTCTATCTGCAGGCCATTCAACACTGTCTAGAAGCCGGTCAGCAGGTGCTCATTTTAGTCCCAGAAATTGGCCTCACCCCGCAAACGGTTGCACGTTTTAAAGCGCGTTTTAATGTGCCTGTTTTGGCTCTACATTCAGGCTTGAGTGATCGTCAACGCTTAGATGCTTGGTTACAAGCACGCGATGCCAGTGCCCGTATTCTCATCGGTACACGTTCCGCCATCTTTACCCCCCTGGCGCGCCCTGGGCTGATTATTCTAGATGAAGAACATGATGCTTCCTTTAAGCAACAGGATGGTTTTCGTTACTCCGCACGCGATCTGGCCTTGGTGCGTGCGCGCAATCTACAAATTCCGGTACTACTCGGCAGTGCCACGCCCTCACTCGAGAGCCTGCACAATGTTGAACTGGGCCGTTTTCAACTCAGTCGTTTACAGCAACGAGCCGGGGGTGCCGAAGCACCGCGCTTTCATCTACTAGATCTGCGCGGCCAAAGCTTACGCGCAGGGATATCCGACCCTCTACTCAAGCGTATTGCCGAGCACTTAGAAGCAGGCACTCAGGTCTTGGTGTTTTTAAATCGTCGTGGCTTTGCCCCTTCACTCATCTGTCATCAATGTGGTGCCGTGAGTGAGTGCACACGCTGTGATGCCCGTATGACGCTGCACCGCTCCCCGCCCCATCTACACTGCCATCACTGTGATCGGCAAACGCCGATTCCGCGCACCTGCCAGCAGTGCGGCAGTGAAGATTTACGCCCTAACGGTGCCGGTACCGAGCGTACGGAAGACTTCTTAAGTCAGCAGTTCCCGAAAACCGAAATCCTGCGCATCGATCGCGACAGTACCGCCCGCAAAGGGGCAATGGACAAATTGATGCACAGAATCCATCAAGGTGCGCCTTGCATTCTGGTCGGCACCCAGATGCTGGCGAAAGGCCACCACTTCCCTAAAGTCACGCTGGTGGCGATCTTAGATGCTGACAGCGGTCTCTTCAGCGCAGATTTTCGTGGCATGGAAAAAACCTCACAATTAATTCTTCAGGTCGCAGGACGTGCCGGACGCGCTCAAGATCCCGGAGAGGTCGTATTGCAGACACATCACCCCGACCACCCTATGCTGCACGCACTGATTCATCAAGGGTACAACGCCTTTGCCAGGGATGAATTAAAACTGCGTGCCGCCGCCGGTCTACCCCCTTATAGCCACCACGCTCTGCTTCGAGCTGAAGCGAGTCAGAGCGGCTGGGCCGAAGCTTTTTTACGCGACCTACGACACAGCCTAGAAGACAGTCTGCAACGGCCTAGCGGCTGCCACTGGTCAGGCCCCTTTCCAGCCCCAATGGAAAAGCGCGCCGGACTCTACCGCGCACAACTGCTCATTCAAGGACAGGAACGCCGCGCTCTGCATCAACTCCTCACCCTACTGCTGCAGATGCTGGAACAACATCCGGGACGCTCACGGGTGCGCTGGTCGATTGACGTGGACCCCTTAGATGCCTATTAACCTTGTTTGCCGCCGGGGTCAAAACATCTCAAGCTCGACCTCAACCCAAACGCGTTTCAAATTGGCATTGTAGCCCCTGCGCGAATTATAATGCGGGATGGATTTTCCCGGCCTCATCCCCGGAGCACTTACGACCCTAAGGGTATACTGATGAAAGAGCATATAGCCGATCTGATTCAAACAGCCTTGAACACCCTGATTGCAGCGGGCAACTTGCCAGCTGAGCTGCCCAGCAACATTCAGGTTGAGAATACGCGTGATAAAACGCATGGCGATCTTGCCAGCAACATCGCCCTGACCTTGGCGAAAGCGGCACGCTGTAATCCACGCCTACTGGCTGAACAGATCTGTGCCGCCCTCCCCACCTCCGCACAGGTGGTAAAGACCGAAATTGCCGGTCCTGGATTTATTAACTTCTTCCTCAACTCCGCTTCGGTTTATGCCGTGATTGAGCAGGTTCTTGATCAGGGCGCAGACTTTGGCCGCAGCGCACCGAATTCTGGGCCACGCGTGCAGGTCGAGTTTGTTTCGGCCAACCCCACAGGCCCCTTACATGTAGGACATGGTCGTGGTGCAGCCTACGGTGCCACCGTGGCCGACTTATTGGAGGCCGCAGGCTTAGAAGTCGAGCGCGAGTACTATGTGAATGATGCTGGTCGTCAGATGAATATCCTGGCGGTCAGCGTCTGGTTGCGTTACCTCGAAGAGCAAGGTTTGGATCTAGACTTCCCTGCCAATGGTTATCAAGGCCACTATATTCGCGATATTGCCCATCGCCTGGCACAAGATGCCGGTGCGTCCTTAGCGCATAGCCAAGAAGCGGTGTTCTCAGACCTGCCAGCCGATGAGCCTCAAGGAGGGGATAAAGAGCTGTATATCGATGCCCTCATCGAGCGTGCTCAGACCCTCCTGGGTGAAGCCGGTTATCAACAGGTCTTTAATGCCGGACTGGACGCCATCCTGGGTGACATTCGTGAAGATCTCGGTGAGTTTGGCATCGAGTATCAAACCTGGTTCTCTGAACGCTCTCTGACACACAGTGGTGATGTCGATCTTGCCTTGAACATCTTGCAAGAAAAGGGGCACCTCTACGAAGAAGAGGGTAATCTTTGGTTCCGTTCTACCGCCTTCGGGGATGATAAAGACCGTGTCGTGCGCCGTGCAAATGGCCAGACCACCTATTTCGCCTCTGATATCGCTTACCACATGAACAAGTTCGATCGAGGATTTGACCAGGTGGTTAATATCTGGGGCGCGGATCACCACGGTTATATCACGCGAGTGAAGGCCGCGATTGCCGCTCTAGGCTATGATCCCGATAAACTGACGGTACGCTTAGTCCAGTTTGCCATTCTTTATCGTGGTGAAGAGCGTGTACAGATGTCAACGCGTTCGGGCTCCTTTGTCACCCTGCGCGAGCTGCGCGAAGAGGTGGGCAGTGATGCTTGCCGTTTCTTCTATGTCACCCGCAAAGCAGAACAGCATATGGACTTTGATCTTGAGCTGGCCAAATCACAATCCAAAGACAATCCGGTGTATTACATCCAGTATGCCCACGCCCGCGTCTGCTCGGTCTTGCGCAAGCTGGACGAAGCAGGATTAGTGCTGGATCTGGCTCAGGGCCGTGCGGCGCTCGCACGTCTAGACAGCGAGCATGAGAAGGATCTGGCCGTGACTCTGGGTAAATATCCTGAGTGTCTACAAAATGCCGCTCTGAACTATGAACCGCATGTCCTGGCGAACTATCTGAAAGATCTCGCCAGTGATTTCCATACTTGGTACAACGGCCATAAAATGCTGATCGAAGATACCGAGCTGCGTAATGCACGCCTCACGCTCAGCTTGGCCGTCCGCCAGGTCTTGGCTAATGGTTTAAACTTATTGGGCGTAAGTGCCCCGGAGCAGATGTAATCTATGGCGCGTCAGGATTTTGCGCAAAAACGCAGACAAGGGAGTTCCGCGAGCCGTCCACAACCAAGTCGGCCCGCCCCTGCCAGCAAAAAGCGCAAAAGCGCCAAACCCTGGCCACGCATCATCCTGACCCTGGCCGCTCTGGGCGGCCTGCTGACCTTGCTCTGGAGCCTGCTACAAACAGATCGTCCAGAAAAACCTATGGTGGAAGCACCCAAACGCGTAGAGCCACGCCAAACTGAGCCACGCCAAGTCGCCCCCGCACCTGCGCAACGCCCAGCTCCGGCACCCGCTCCAAGCCCTACACAACCCGCCACCACGGATACACGCTTACCTGCTGTGGTCGAAAAATCCATGCCGGCCGCTCAACCGAGCCTTGCCGTTGCTCCCCCACCTGCACCGGTCGAGCCGGAGACACCGGATGTCCCCGAGAGCCGCTTTGACTTCTACAACATTTTGCCGCGCAATGAGATTCAAGCACCGCAAAATGTATATCACTCGACGCCAAAAGCCCCCAGTGTCGCGGCTCTGCCTCCAGCGACTCAAAACACCTCGCAGCCTCCCAGTACTCAGGCCACTACCCAGGCCAACACTGCGGTGAGTCCAGCGAATCCTAACCTCAGCCCCCCCACGCCCGCACCTTCTGCTACAGCCGCCAGCAGTTCACGTTATTTGCTGCAAGCGGGTTCTTTTCGCAGCGAAGAAGATGCCGAACGCCTCCGCGTTCAACTCCTGCTCACCGGCTTACCAAATGCCCACTTGGCACGCATCAATACAGACAGCGGCATTTGGTACCGTGTTCGCACCGGCCCTTTCCAGAATGATCGCGAACTCAGCCAAGCCCGCAGCCAGCTCAATGCTTTGGGCATTACGCCATTTGTGATTCCACAAAACTGATCTCAGTGACCTTGAAATCTGCCAGCGCGCCGCCATATCCATAACAATTTAGCGCTACAGGATGAGAGATCATGACAACGATTGTTTCTGTTCGTCGCGGTGACCAGGTGGTCGTCGGGGGCGATGGCCAAGTCTCCCTTGGCAACACCGTAATGAAAGGCACCGCTAAAAAGGTCAACCTCCTGGCCAAACATCAAGTCATCACCGGCTTTGCAGGCAGTACAGCGGATGCCATTACCCTGCGTGATCTGTTTGAACAGCAACTGGATAAACACCAGGGTAATATCGTGAATGCCGTGATCTTTCTGGCGCGGGAATGGCGTAGTGACCGTGTGCTGCGTCGTTTAGAAGCCTTAATGCTGGTGGCGAACAAAGAAAAAACCTATCTCATTTCCGGTAACGGTGACGTGATCGAGCCAGAAGATGGGGTGATTGCCATAGGTTCTGGGGGTAACTACGCCTTGGCTGCGGCGCGTGCACTGGTGGAAAACACAGAACTCAGCGCCCGCGAAATCGTCGAAAAAAGCCTGCATATTGCAGCAGGCATCTGTGTGTTCACCAACGACAACCTGACCATCGAACAACTCGAAGCCCGCTCTGGAGGTAACGCCTGATGTCTGACATGACTCCTCGTGAAATTGTCCACGAACTGAATCGACACATCGTTGGCCAGGAGCAAGCCAAACGCTCAGTCGCGATTGCACTGCGTAATCGTTGGCGACGTATGCAACTTGATGCGGCATTGCGCCCCGAAGTGACCCCCAAGAATATTCTGATGATTGGGCCGACAGGGGTCGGCAAAACCGAAATCGCACGCCGACTGGCCAAGTTAGCCAATGCGCCTTTTATTAAGGTGGAAGCCACAAAGTTCACCGAAGTCGGTTATGTCGGTCGTGACGTGGAAACCATCATCCGCGATCTGGTCGAGATGTCAGTTAAGATGGTGCGCGAACAAGCGATGGAAAAAATGCGTATCAAAGCGGAAGATGCCGCAGAAGAACGTATTCTCGATGCTTTATTACCACAAGCACGTAGTGGCTTGAGTGAAGAGCCTAGCCGCACAGACAGCGCCACGCGCCAAATCTTCCGCAAAAAGCTGCGCGAAGGCCAACTGGATGACAAAGAGATCGAAATCGAACTGGCACAGCCCAAAGTCGGAGTTGAGATCATGGCTCCGCCGGGCATGGAAGAGATGACCAATCAACTGCAGAGCATGTTCTCAAGCTTTGGTCAGGCACGTAAACAAACACGCCGCCTCAGCGTCAAAGAAGCACTGAAATTGCTG
The DNA here is from genome assembly GCF_008368715.1 of Nitrincola tapanii. Taxonomy (GTDB): domain Bacteria; phylum Pseudomonadota; class Gammaproteobacteria; order Pseudomonadales; family Balneatricaceae; genus Nitrincola; species Nitrincola tapanii. The sequence goes on along the minus strand of NZ_SMRS01000001.1, from coordinate 270,064 downwards.
ATTGATGAAGAAGCCGCCAATTTGGTCAAAGAAGATGACATCAAACAACAAGCGGTTGAGCGTGTTGAGCAAAATGGCATCGTGTTTATTGATGAGATCGACAAGGTCTGTAAACGCGGTGAATCTGGCGGTGCCGATGTCTCGCGTGAAGGCGTGCAACGTGATCTTCTGCCTTTAATTGAGGGCTGCACCGTGACCACCAAATACGGCATGGTGAAAACGGATCATATCCTTTTTATCGCCTCTGGAGCCTTCCACCTGGCACGTCCTTCGGATCTGATCCCAGAGTTACAAGGGCGCTTACCTATCCGAGTTGAGCTGCAAGCCCTGACCCCTGAAGATTTCCGCCGCATTCTCACCGAACCTACCGCCTCGCTGACCGAGCAGTACCGTGCCTTGCTGGCGACAGAAGGCGTAGAGATCGAATTCACCGAAGAAGGCATTCGCCGTATTGCCGAACTGGCTTATGAGGTCAATGAGAAAACCGAAAATATCGGTGCGCGTCGTTTGCATACTATGATGGAGCGTCTGCTCGAAGAACTGTCCTATGCCGCCGCTGATCGCAGTGGTGAAAAGGTGCGTATCGATGCCGAGTATGTGAATACTCAACTTGACGCCCTCAGTCACAACGAAGATCTCAGCCATTATATTCTTTGATCGACGACCGGCCCTGAAGGGCCGGTTTGATCTCTGCTAGGAGATTCACCATGAGCATCATCCCACGTCCCAGTGATGTACGCTTGCATAAAAAGTCGCGCACTCTGGAATTGGTTTATGCCGATGGCAGCCATGAACTCACCGCTGAATTCCTGCGTGTGCACTCCCCTTCTGCCGAAGTCCGTGGCCACGGAATTGGCCAGGGGGTGCTACAGACCGGCAAAAAACTAGTCGGGATCACAGGCCTGCAGCCAAGCGGCAACTATGCTTTAAAGATCATTTTTGACGACGGCCATGACTCCGGCCTCTATACCTGGGATTATCTCTACGACCTGGCCCACAATCAGGAAAGTTACTGGCAAACCTATTTAGAGGCACTCGAAGCAGCAGGTGCCTCACGCGATGGCGGTCTGATTGCACGCGGCTGATGCACCCTGCTCAGGGGGGACAAAGACGCAGGGTCTGGTACAATGCAAGTTTTCAACTAAGGCGTAAATTCCATGAATGATGAGAAGCAGGACAACACCACCCACTTTGGCTTTCGTCAGGTACCTGTTGAAGAGAAAGCTAAACGTGTCGCCGATGTATTTCATTCGGTTGCAGGCAAATATGACCTGATGAATGACCTCATGTCCGGTGGTATTCATCGTTTATGGAAGCGCATCACCCTCGAACGTAGCGGCGTACGCCCGGGTTATCAGGTCCTCGACATTGCCGGGGGTACCGGTGATCTCACCCGCAAATTCTCGCGTTTAGTCGGCCCACAAGGCAAGGTTGTGCTGGCGGATATCAACGACTCCATGCTTAAAGTAGGGCGCGATAAGCTGATCAATACTGGGCATGCCGGCAACATCGAGTATATTCAAGCGAATGCGGAAGCGCTGCCTTTTGCGGATAACACCTTCGACATTATTACCATCGCCTTCGGTCTACGTAATGTCACCGATAAAGATGCCGCACTGGCCTCAATGCGTCGCGTCTTAAAACCCGGCGGTAAGTTAATGGTGCTGGAATTCTCCAAAACCGATCATCCCGCGCTGACAAAACTCTACGATTTTTATTCGTTTAATATTCTGCCGCAGATGGGCAAATTGATCGCTGGCGATGCCGAGAGCTATCGCTATCTCGCAGAATCCATCCGTATGCATCCCGACCAAGAAACCTTAAAGGGAATGATGGAAAATGCCGGCCTCGTGAACTGTCATTATGACAACCTCACCGGCGGCATCGTCGCCCTGCATACCGGCATTAAACCCTGATTAAGGCGATACGCCAGAGGAGTCCATCATGCCCAAAGCCATGCTCCAGGCTGCTTGGATCAGTAGCGCTGAACTAAGCCTCAACGCGATTCTCCAGCTCGATCCTGTGAGCCTAGAGCGACTCAAGGCACTCTCTGGACAGGTGATTCGCCTGGAGATGACCGAACCGTCTTTTCATCTCTGCCTACTGCCGCATGCGCAAGGGCTGGATCTGCTGCAACACTGCGAGGCGCGTCCTGATCTCACCCTGCGTGGCAGCGCCAGCGCTTTTCTGCAAATGGCACAAAGCCCTGATATGCAATCACAGATGTTTGGCAAAGGCATTTCACTGGAGGGCGATCTTGGGCTGGCCAATCAGCTGAAACAACTGATCAGTGGTTTTCAGATCGATTGGGAAGAGTGGTTAGCCAATATTCTGGGGGATACCTTAGCGCACCCCTTGGCCCAGGGTTTACGCCAAAGTGCGGCTCAGGGGCAACGCATGGCCTCCAGCCTCACCGCCTCTCTGTTAGAGTATTTACAAGAGGAGGTCCGCCTACTGCCACCTCATCCAGAAGTCGATGCTTTTTTAGATGAGGTGGAGCAAGTCAGAGATGATGTCGAGCGCTTGGAAGCACGCATCCAACGTCTGCGTCAGAAGGGCTTAAACACTACAAGATAAAGAATCGCAATAAAGATCAGCAGAGGGATCTCATTAAACAGACGGAAAAAACGGCCACTCTGAGTTAAGAGATCCTGCTGCATTTTTTGTAGATAGTGGCGGCAAGTCAGGTGATAAGCGATCAACAGCCCGACACAAAGCAATTTAGCGTGAATCCAACCACCGCCAAACCCAAAGCCTAACCAGAGCCAGACTCCAAAGATTAGGGTAAATACGGCCATAATCGTCATAAACCCATAGAGCTTACGCCCCATAATCTGCAAGCGTGCGACCTCTTGCCCCGCTGCTTTGCCCTCCACATAATGCACAAAAATACGTGGCAGATAAAAAATGCCCGCCATCCAACTGGTCATCGCCAGCAGGTGCAAGAGTTTCAGGGTGAGATAACTCATAGAGTCTCCTTAGAGCGCCATCGATTGAATTCAAACTTGTTGCAAGATCTTACCCTAAAGCTCAGGCTGTGTATGCGTGCAGCTGCTGCTGAAAATCGGGGGCTTGTGGATCTAGCTCCGCGCGAATCTGGGCCGGCTGGCCTCCGAGAATCAAGACACGATCCGCCAAGACTTCAGCATCCACCGGATCATGCGTGACCATCAGCATCCGCGTTTGGGGATAGGTTTGATGCAGGCGCAGAATTAACTGACGCATCTGCTCGGCACTCTTAGGATCCAGCGAAACCAGGGGTTCATCCAACAAAATCAAATCCGGCTGTATGACCAAACAACGCGCCAAAGCGGCGCGTCTTGCCATCCCCAAGGACAACTGGTTTGGGTAAAGATCTTGAGCCGTATGCAGATCGACCGCATGGAGCAGTTCATCGATCAGCGCGGGCTGATGACACACCAAAGCCAGATTTTGCCGCAGGGTGCGCCAAGGCAAAAGACGTGGCTCCTGAAACATATAGCCGATTTTAGGCTGGCCGCCACTAAAACGGATCTGACCGCTGAACTCGGTATCCAACCCCGCCAGAATATTCATCAAAGTGGTTTTTCCGATCCCAGAAGGCCCCAGCAAACAAACGCGTTCACCGGCGTCCAAACTCAGGCGGATTTCCCCCAAAATCGGGCGTACCAGTACCTTAGCGTGCAGATGTAACTCAAGCATGGCGTTTAACCTCCTGCCAACGTCGCGCGCGCTGCTCCAGTGGCTGTAAACCTAACCACTCAATCAGTTGCACCACCGCGATAAAAGCAAAGCTGTAAGCCAAGATCATCGCCACATCAAACATCTGAAACGCGACATGTAGCTGAAAGCCCACCCCATTCGAGCGGCCGAGCAACTCCACAACCAGGACAATTTTCCAGATAAGTGCCAATCCTCCGCGCATGGACGCCATCAGATACGGGAAAAGTTGCGGCAACCACAAATCCCAAACCTTCTGTTTAAAGCTGAAGCCATAGACTTGCGCCATTTCCGCGAGTTTTGGATCCAGACTCCGGGCACCCTCACGCATGTTCACGGCTACATTTGGAATCTTATTTAACACCACCGCGAGGAGTGCTGCCGCCTCCACCAAGCCCAACCAAACATACAGCAGAATGATCAGGACTAAAGCGGGTAGATTCAGCATCAACACCAGCACGGGATCCAGCACTCGATTCACCGGTCGCAAGGCGCCCATGAATACCCCAAGCAAGACACCCAAACACATCGCCGCCGTGAAGCTGATGAACACGCGTTGTAAGGTTGCCCAAAGATGATATCCCAGTGCGCCACTTTGGGCTTCGATCTGCATCAACTGCCCGACCTGCCAAGGCGAAGGCAACAAAGGATCTTGTAGCCACAGAGCAATCCCCTGCCAAACACAGCCTAATAGCAACAAAACCAATAACTGCTCAAACACACGCTGCTTCATTTGTCCTCATCCCAAAGGAAGAGACGTTGAATCTGCTCAAGACTCAAGACGCCACCTGGATTCAACTGAGCGCCTGAGTGAGGCGAAGTCGCTTCAGAGACGTGTAAGGCCTGCCAGAAACCTTCGATCGCGGCGATCTCGGGTCCACTCAAGTGAGTGTTGGGTACGCCCTTCTGATATCCAGCAATCAGTGCCGCTTCGATCTCTGGACTGGCCGCACGCAATAAGGGGCGTATCTCTGACCAGGCTGTCGCCGTTTTCAAATCTGCTTTCGTTTGTACCACCGCCTGAGCAAAGGCCTGACGTAAGGCCAGTTGTGCACCAGGCGCTGAACGCCGCGCGATATAACCCAGCATCGGCAGCGCTTCACCCAAACCCAAACTCTGCACCAGATCACTTTCTGCCAAAGCGGCACGATAACCGCCCTCGGCATGCAGCTGGGCGGCAAAGGTCCAATAGGTCAAAATGGCATCCACGCGCCCACGACGCAACTCTTGGTTTAACAACGGGGGAGCGGCAAAAGTCACCTGGGCATCACGCTGTAGATCTAGGCCCTGCAACCTAGCCGCTTGCTGAAGCAACTGCCATCCCTTACCCTCAGGCCCTCCGGCCACGCCTAAACGTATACCGCGAAGATCCTCAAGACCCTGCAGGCTAGAGTCCGCAGGCACCATCAACTCACCGACTGAACTAGAGAAAGGAATAAACACTAGATCATCCCCGAGCTGTAAGCGCTGTAACGCCCAAAGCCAATCTGAAACAATCCAATCCACATCCCCACTCATCAAGGCTAAACGCCCCGCGGCACTATTCGCCAAACTGCGCAGCTGCAACTGGAATCCCTGCGCCCGATCATAACCTTGATTCTGTAAGTGGCTGAGCTCCCAGTGCGCGGTGCCATATTGTAAAACCCCAACACGTACAACCGGCTCAGTCGCCCAAGTCAGACTGGCCAAAAGACTCAAACAGCCACTCAGCAACAGGCCTCGCATCCAAACGACACCTAAGGCGATCCCATGCATTTTCCGCCTCCGATTCGTTACCTCATTGTTTCTTTTCACCTTAGGGAAGCGCCCTGGCTGCCGGAATAGTACTTTGGTGCCTGTTTTTTTCGTCGATGGTCGAATTTAGATTCTTCCTTAGGCCGTGTGTAATCCTGTTCAAGTGTGAAAAGTTCCTAGAAGGGGAAAACATTGCCAGAGTTTCAAGCAGGCTTAACCTTCAGATCTAGGAGTGGATTCTCTTTTGCCCTAGTGCTTGTGCTCGCCTTGGGATCTAGCCAGGTCGATGCCATCCAGCAGGCAAAAGCCGAGGTGCTGAACCCAACCGATCTCTCAGGCGTGCCGCATTTTTCCGCCGAGGGTTATCGCATCGGGTTTTATCGCAGCCCAACGCCAGAGCAGGCCGAAGGTGGTCAGCGCATTGAGCTAGACGCTCTACAGGCACTCTTACTCGAGCGCCCCGATACCACCTTGATCGATGTGCAACCGACGACCTGGCGTGAGGGAATTTTTATCTACCCAGAAGGACGACAAACCCTTCCCGGCAGCACCTGGTTACCCAATGTCGGCTGGGGAGAAAGCGAAGAACACTGGCAGGAGTATTTTGCCAAGCATTTGTACCGACTCAGTCAAGGACAGCGTGATCACCCTATCGTGATCTACTGCACAGCCGATTGCTGGATGTCCTGGAATGCGGTGAAGCGGGCAGCCAATTGGGGCTATACCCAGCTTTTCTGGTATAGTGAAGGCAGTGATGGCTGGTATGAGGCGGGATTACCTTGGGTGAAGGTCGATCCCGAACCCTGGTCTGCTGAAGACTTCCTAAATGCCACGGGAGTGATTCCCTAACCGGAGACCAGACTCCTCAAACACGGATGCTTGGAATTTCTGCCCTGATAATAACGATAAGCAGGATAAGACTGTGTATAAGATACTAATCGCTGATGATCATCCTTTGTTTCGTGAAGCGATCACGCATGTGATTCGCAGCCATTTTGAAGGCTCCGAACTGATCGAAACCGAAGATCTCGAATCAACGCTCAGCCAAGCACAATCAGATGATGAGATCGACCTCATCCTTCTTGATCTGAATATGCCCGGCATGCAAGGACTCAATGGTCTGATCACTCTGCGTAACGAGGCCCCAACCATTCCTGTGGTGATCGTGTCGGCAGAAGATGACAAACAGATCGTGCTGCAAGCCATCACCTGTGGCGCTGTGGGTTTTATCTCCAAATCGTCACCCCGCGCGCAGATGACCGAAGCCCTGCAACAAATCCTCAATGGCAATGTCTATTTGCCCCCGGATATTATCCGTCAAAGCACCCAGGATACGCGCCATAAACGCCGCAACGCCAGTGGTGCACCCGAGGTGCCTTCTGAGCTATTGATGTCCTTAACTCGCCGCCAGCTCCTGGTACTGGAGCGCATGGTGAAGGGGGAATCTAACAAGCAGATTGCCTACAACCTCAATATCGCGGAAACCACGGTCAAGGCCCATGTTTCAGCGATTCTGTCGAAGCTGGGTGTGCATAACCGTGTACAGGCTATTTTAGCCGCCAGCGATATCGATTTTTCCAATTATCTACGCCGCTAAACGCTCTCTCTCGGCTGCAGGATTAAGACCCTCGTATCAGGCACTGATCGAGGGTTTTAACAGATGGGTCAGCGTGGCTTTTAACTTTCCGGGTTTCACGGGTTTGTTCATCAGCAAATAACCACTCTCACGAATTGACTGTTTTAATTCGTTACTGTAATTCGCGGTGATCATTAGAACCGGTGGACGATCACTGCGGCGCTGCAAGATTTCCTCGACCACATCTGTTCCGATCACATCATTATCCAGGTGATAATCTGCAATTAAGAGATCCAAGGCACCGCTGCCAATATTGATCTGCTCACTCAGATGCTCCAGCCCCAAAGCCGTCACCACCTGACACCCCCAGCCTTGTAACAGAGTGGCCATACCGGCACAGATCGCTGGATCGTTATCGATCATCCAGATCTGCGCCCCCTGCAAGCGTGCATCGTAATCCGAAGTTGCCAGTGGTGGCAGCAGGCTTTGTGGTGGCAACTCACCCAAAGGCAAGGTCACACTGAAAATGGAACCGCGCCCCTCCTCCGAAGCCACTTTAATCGGATGCGACAGCATACGGCTGATCTTATCCACGATCGCTAACCCTAAACCCAGGCCTTTATCCTGTGCCGCGCCCGGCGGGTGAATACGTCGGAATTCAAGAAAGATTTCGGTCAGCTTATCACTTGGAATACCGCGCCCAGTATCACACACCTGAATCTCAATCTGGCCGTGACGGCGACGACATCCCAGCAGAATACGGCCCCCTCTCGGGGTGTAGCGTATGGCATTGGTTAGGAAGTTGCGCAGGATACGCGCCAAGAGGGTGATATCACTCAAAACCACCGCCTGGCAGCCCACAAAAGAGAAGTCCAGCTCCTCACTGCTGGCAATCTGCCGATATTCAATGGCCAGATTTTCTAGCAGATCACTCAATCGGAAGGGAGCGGGATCCGGTTTGATCACACCGGCATCCAGCTTGGAAATATCCACCAGGGTGCCCAGTAGGTTCTCAACATCTTCCAGCGAGTTACTCACCGCTCCGACCAGATGCGCAATCCGCTCCGGCATGGACTGATCCAACAAAGCTCCCGTAAACAAACGGGCCGCATTCAGGGGTTGCAAGAGGTCATGACTGACCGCGGCCAGAAATTTAGTTTTCGACAGATTCGCCTGCTCGGCTTCCTGCTTCGCATCGAGAAGCCGTGTTTCAACTGCCTTACGTTCAGAGATCTCCTGACGCAACTGCTGGTTTAGTTCGGTCAGCTCGGAAGTACGCTCACGTACACGCTGCTCGAGATTTTGGTAGGCCTGCTGCAAGGCTTCAGAAGTGCGCTTACGCTCGGTGATATCTCGGATCAAAACGAAGAAACCCACCGCTTTACCCTGAGCATCCAGGTTGGGCACATAGGATTTCAACATATACCGGTTTTCACCCGCCGCGTTTTGCTCCTCCACCTCAAAAGTCACACTTTCACCGGCTAGGGCGCGTGTCACATAGGGCTGCAAACGCCGAAAAGAGGCTTCACCATGCGCACGCAAAATACTTTCGCCGAGCAGCGAACCACGCGGCCAACCATAAAAATCATCATAAACCTGGTTGGTGAAGCGGTAACACATATCCGCGCCCAGATAGGAGATCAAGGCGGGGACATGGTCAGTAATCAAGCGTATCCAGCTCTCACTCTCACGCAGGTTCTCCGCGTAACGGTGATGCTCGGTAATATCGGTATAGGTGTTCACAAAACCACCCGAAGGCATGGGATGAGTTTTGATCTCCAGCACGCGCCCATCGGCCAAGCGCTGCTCACGCTCGGGCATGATCGGGCCTTGTAGATTGGGCTTAATCAGCTCCACCTCTGTTTTTGCCATCAGCTGGGCAAAATCATGTGAATGGCTGGCATCTATATCAGGAAGTGAGGTAAGGGAAAGAAAACGATGATTCCAAACCTCCAAGCGTCCTTCAGCATTGACCAAGGCCACACCTTGCGACAGGTTATCCACCGTGCTCTGCAGCAAACGTGACTTCTGCTCCAGCGCCTGCTCGCGACGTGCCGCTTCACTGGCTTTGAGATCCGTAATATCGGTGTAGAGGACCACCAAGCCCCCCTCACCAGTCACTCTTTCCGAAACCTGTACCCAGCGCCCATCCGCCAACTGATAGATCGGCTCTTCCGGTGCATCCGTTAGATGCTCACGGGCAATAATGCCATGCATCTCGGCTAAACGGCGGAGATCGGCAATGGTCACACCGCGCTCGATCTGTACGCCTGTGCCCTGCCAAAAATCGCGGAATTTATTGTTAAACAGAAGAATGCGGCGTTCGCTGTCAAACAGTACAAACGCATCTGAGATACTTTCAATCGCGTCGATTAAGCGTTGATGCGCAGTCGCGGCTTCGGTGTTCGCCGCTTTTAAGGCCTGATTACTACGCTTAAGCTCCGCCATGGTTAAGGAAAGCGCTTCGGTGCGCTCACGCACCTGCTCCGCCAAAGCCGCAGAATGTTCAAAAGCAGCGTAGGGGGCGGCAGACACCGAGCTTCCGGTTTCCACCCGCTCAATCAAAGCGGCATTAATACGCTTGAGCTTAAGATTTTCCGCTTCCAGTGCGTCTAAGCGTTGCGACATCGCCTGGCTGATTTCGCTCATTCTAGCGACTCCGCCCAATGACCACACCGGTGAAGGTTTGATTAATGTGCACCCCATCATAGTGTTCGCCGTAGGTGTTAAAACCCACCACCTGATGCTGCATCAAAAACCGCGATGCTTCCTGCGCTTGATCCAAATGCTCGATCTCTAAGCGCCGCAAAAAACAGTCACAGCCAATGGTTAATAACGGCGGCCCGATACGCTGTTCTGTATCCTGAAAACGCTGAGCTAAATCGGGCATGATGGGTTGTGATTGCAGGGGTGTCAGGACAATGCCATTGCCGACCGCACAGTAGAATGTCAGGCTCAGGTCTTCATTCATGCGCTGTATCGAGCGCACATAGTATTCCTGACCGACTTTGACGCCAATCGGATGAAGAGCAAAGACCTCAGGGTTCAGCGCCTCAGGCGGCACCCCCACTAGGCGTGCATACACCTCCCCCGCAGGCTCCGCATTCAGTTCATGCACAGTACGCGTTGCCGCATCCGCAGCCGTCACCACCAGCTTTTCTGCTTGTGGGCGCAGATGATGCGTACTAAAGACTTCAAAATCTAAAGGCGTATTCACCAGAATCATCACCGCCGCTTCGGTACGGAACTGTCCCTGAGCAAACACATGCGTGCGTGCCAGTTGAATATCATCGCCCGCCGAGCCACCAAAGTGAGGAATACTGCCCAGCGCAGAATCCAGTGCTACCAACACCAACTCCTCCTGACTGGACAAGCCATCGAGAAGTGTCATGGCAAACAGATGTCCCTTGAGCGGGGCAATATGACGGCTGCGTCCACGCACAATCAACTCATCTACAAGTTTTTGTGCTTCTTTCAAACCAAAGCCAGCCAACTCCTCAACCAGGCCTATCTCAACGGAAAAATACTGGCGATGAAAACCTATGGCACAGAGGCTGCCACGATCATAACCTTGAGGCGTAATCTCACCGGCAGTGGTACAACCGGCGAGCGGAATCTCTCCGAAGGCTTGATTCAGCGCCTGCTGTAAAACAGACAAGTCATACTCCGCCGAACAGAAAAACAGCACAAAACCGAGATCCGGAGTGATCAACTGTTGCGCCAACTCCTGGGCGGCGACCTGTGCATCACTGCTACGTGAATAGGCGGTGCGGACAGGATCTAGTGTCAAGGGCGCATTCATTGGCCACTCCCGAAGGTATCTATAAGCATCTCATTATAAGCATTATAGGAAGGCGAATCCGGGCTGGTTATTCTACTTGCGGGTAAAAAAGCAGTACTTTTGTACAGACTAAGCCCTAGAGGCAAAGTAGGAAGGGGTCACAGCATAACGCAAACAGGCCGGTGCTGAAGGGGGAAGGGCACCGGCCTGTTCAGGTTTAAAGCAGGGTCAAGGATTACCAGCTGAAGACAGCACCGACTGCGAAGGTATCGGTATCAGGTGTCGCAGAACCTTTCAACTTGTTGGTTGAGTACTCAGCGACCATCTTCAGATTACTATTGATATCATAGAAAACCGCACCGCCCTGAAGGTTGTTTTTGGTGCCATTCTTGTTATCCGTTTCACCATAAGAAAGAACACCTTTGACAGCATTGTACTTGTAAGATGCCTGAACCAAGTAACCACTGGATTTGCTGGCAGACAGCAGAGTGTCGCTCGCAAACGCAGTACTGATTCCCTTCTGATCAAATCCAGAAGCTGTCAGCGCAAAACCACCAAGACCGACCTTAGCACCGTACGCCACACCACGCGCATTCACGTCATTGGTTTTGCCCGATGCGCCTCCCAACCAAGCAGAGAACATACCGCCATCAAAGTCCGTGGAGTAGGTCAACTCAGTTTCAAAACGTGGCTGCTTGCTGTTCTGCGCTCCATTATTATTGGGATCCAAAATACCCGCTGCCAACTGGAAACCATTGACATTCGGTGTACGGTAAGTGATCTGCGCATTCGGGTTCGCGTAAGGATAACCCGCCGTGATGTTACCAAAAGTTGTTCCGCTTGTTCCCTGTGGCGCTAAACCTACCCCCATCAGCAATTCATCATTAAAGATATTGCTGCGCGCATAAAGACCAAAATCCTTACCGAAAAGCACCTGACCGAAGTCACCATCTACCGTTGCGTAGAACTGACGTACATCGATACCTGTGTCGGTTTTATTGTTGTCATCCGTGTTAACGTCATTGATAGTCACCCAAAAAGAGGAACGTGCACCTACGGTGATACCATCCATCTCTTTAGCCGCATTAAAACCTATGTAGTTTGGCAGGAAGCCCATACGCACACGCGATGTTTGGGTATCACCCTGATCCTGATAGGTGTAAAAAGCGTTCAGAAAACCGTCTGCGCTGAATGAAGTACCGCCCTGATCATACAGAGTGATACCGGCATTCGCCTGTGACATCAGGCCAACCGCGATCATAGCAGGCAAGGCTTTTTTAAGGATTTTTTTATTGTTCATCGTTTTCCCCAGGGCTCTAGTTCAAGAGTCGTTCGTATCAGGTTAAATGGATCTAAGACCTGACGGATTATCCCGAGCTGACGCCCCCACCCCCATCATCCCCGAGCAGGATTTTGCTGACGCTTTCGAGGCAAACACCTTGGTGCTATAGCCTCTAAATACTAAGTTCTAAGACCTGAACTTAGGTCGGAAAATATCAGGGACAACCCTAACACAATGATTTTAATAATAAATATTATTCAATAAAAAGGCGCAGTTTGAGGTAAAAAACGCTGAATGTAAGGGAAAGCCTCAAGCTTAAAAGAAGGGGCTTAAAAGAAAGGACTTAAAAAAGGAACTAAACCAGAAGATGGCTGATTAACGCACGCAATTTCCCCGGCTTCACTGGCTTATTCAAAACTGGGATCTGCGCATCCCGAAATGCTTGGCGCGTATGCAGAGAACGATCTGCCGTCACCATTAAAGCCGGCTGCTGCATCCCATCTTGACGCAGGTGATGCAGCAGCGTCAGCCCATCTTCACCTTCGTCTAGGTGATAATCGATTAATAGCAGATCGATAGAACCCTCCAGCAACACTTGGCGTGCGCTGGGCAAATCACTGGCGACCCAAACCTGACACCCCCAGCCCGACAGCAAAGCACGCATACTGCTTTGAATACTCGGCTCATTATCAATCACCAGCAGCCTTTTACCAGCCAGATGATCGGAATCACTCAAGTAATTGAGGGCTTGTAAAGGCTGCAACGGGGCAGGCGCCATCACCCTCAGGGGGACTCGAATACTGAAACAGGACCCTCGCCCTGCACGTGATTTCAGCTGCACAGGATGTTCGAGCATCCGCGCCATACGCTCAACGATGGCCAGACCCAAGCCCACTCCACCACGATTCTGGCGGCGTCCTTGCAACTGGTGAAACTCGCGAAATACTGCTTGTTGCTGCTCAACGGGAATTCCACAGCCGGTATCCCAGACCTGGATTTCCAACTGATCCTGACGCCGACGAAACCCCAAAAGCACACCGCCCTGGTCGGTATAACGAAAGGCATTGGTCAACAAATTACGCAAAATGCGGCTGAGTAAGCGCAGATCGGTATACAGATGCCAATCCGCGCTAAAGGGCGTGATGCGAAATTGCAAAGCCCGGTCTTGTGCGACAGAACTAAATTCAGCACGCATGCTGCTGACCAGGCGCGCTAAAGGAAAGAGTTCAGGATCGGCCTTTAATGCCTGCTGATCCAGTTTAGAGATATCCAGCAAATCCGCGAGCAGCTGCTCGGCACCCTCTAAAGAGAGATGCAAACCCTCAACTAACTGTTTTTCTGTTTCCGGCAGGGTGCGTTCACGCAAGGCGGCAACCAATAGCCGCGCCGCATTTAACGGCTGCAACAGATCATGACTGGCCGCCGCCAAATAACGATCCTTGCTACGATTCGCCTCTTCCGCCTGCTCCTTGGCCTCGGCCATCGCCACCTCGGCTGCACGGCGAATCGCCACCTCTTGTGACAAGCGCTGATTCAGCTCGGTTAACTCCTGTGTACGCTGCTCGACCCTCTGCTCCAGTTCTTCGTTCAGCTGTAGCAGTTCACGATAATAGGTTTTGCGTGTCGACTGGTCACCCAGGCCGATGAGATCGGCAAAACGTGAATCCTGTTCCGTATCAGAGGGCTTCTTCATAGAGGCTAGCAAGATCTCGATGGTTAGATTTACGTGGGTTCGTCAAAATACAGGGGTCTTTAATAGCGTTATCACTGAGGTAAGGGATATCGGTCAAATGCACGCCCTGCTCACCCAGCTTTTGATAGAGTCCGACCTGACGCTTAAAGCAGATCACGTGATTCATTAAGCGTTTTTTAATTTGTGGACTGCTCAAGCCACGGGTATCGATCCCCAAGGTATCGGCCACCACTCGAAAACGGTCTTCAGCACTGGTGTAGTTAAAATCAATCACATGCTCTAACAGCATGGCATTACACAAACCGTGCGGCAGATCCAAATAGCCTCCCAGGCTATGCGACATGGCATGAACCGCACCTAGGATCGCATTGGAAAAGGCCAAACCGGCTTTCATCGAACCGAGCATAACCTGCTCACGCAGATGGCTGTCTTCCGGCTGCTCAACCAACAACACCAGATGATTATTAATCAGACGAATCGCATCCAAGGCATGCATATCGGTCAAGGCACCACTGCCGGTGGAGACAAAAGCCTCAATCGCATGCACCAGTGCATCTACGCCCGTACAGGCGGTTAAGAAAGCATCCATCGTCCGGGTCGTATCGGGGTCGATCAACGCCACATCAGGTACGACCGACTTACTTACGATGGAAAACTTCACCCGGTTCTCTTGATCGGAGATGATGGCAAACTGTGATACATCAGCCGAGGTGCCTGCTGTCGTCGGGATAAAGATTAACGGCGGAATTGGCACCTGAATTTTATCGATGCCTTCAAATTCAAGAATACTGCGTCCATGCGTGGCGACGATGCCGATACCTTTAGCGCAATCCATCGGACTGCCACCGCCAATCGCGATAATCACATTACAACCTTTTTCGCGATACAGCTCGGCCCCACGCATCACTTCTTCTACACGAGGATTCGGGGAAACTGAGGTAAAGGTTTCATAGGGCATTTGCGCGCTTTGCAAAATCTCTTCGATCTCTTGCACCCAACCGGCCGCAACGACACCAGGATCTGAAACCAACAGGACACGCTTCGCACCAAAAGTATTGGCGTAGTTGGCCGCCATTTTTCGCGCACCACTGCCAAAAATAATTTCCGGTGAGACGAACTTACGCAAACTGGATACTGCATTACTCATTACGACTAGCCCAGCCACCGAATGTCGGTGATCATCTATTTTTATTATGGACTGGCTATTATGACGATCCAGGCTCTTTAGGGCTAGGATCCGCCGCCTTGAGTCGTCCGGTACTTTGGTCGGATAAAAAATAGACGCTCGCGCTAGTGCAGTTTTGACCTAACAAGCAGATACTTTAAGTATGAACAAGACACCTTCTCTCTATCAACATCTGGTTATTATCGGCGGCGGCGCGGGCGGTCTGGAGCTGGCTACACGCCTGGCCAAACGCTACAAGCGTAAAGGCTTACAGATCACTTTGGTGGACTGTGAACCCACGCATATCTGGAAGCCCTTGTTGCATGAAGTCGCGACAGGTTCTTTGGATGCCGGACTCGATGAACTCAGCTACCGTGCACAAGCGCGTAGTGCCGGTTTCCAATTCCAGATCGGCCGCATGGAAAGCCTGGATAGAGAGCAGCGTTGTATCGGTTTAGCGCCCGTTTGCGGCCATGATGGAGAAGTCATCCTACCTGGACGTACTCTTTTTTATGACTATCTGGTGATGGCCGTTGGCAGCGTCAGCAATGATTTTGGCATTCCCGGCGTGCGCGAACACTGCACTTTCCTAGACAATCGCCATCAAGCTGAAGTGTTTCACCATAGCCTACTCGACGCCTGGTTAAAAACTAGTAGCACACCCGACAGCTGCTTACGCATCGCACTGGTCGGCGGAGGCGCAACCGGTGTTGAACTCTCGGCTGAACTCTTTAACTGTGCACGCGAGTTGCGCGCTTACGGTGTCACGAAAGCCGATCGTAGCCGTTTGGAAGTCATTCTGATCGAAGCGGGCTCTCGCATTCTGCCCGGCTTACCCGAGCGTATCTCCAGTGCCGTCACCTATGAATTGGGTAAGCTCGGTGTGAGTGTGCGTACCCAAACCCGAATCAGCTCCGTCACCGAGGATGCGCTGATCACGGATACCGGAGAAAGGATTGAGGCGCAGTTGAAGGTCTGGGCCGCCGGTATCCGTGCACCCTCTTTCTTAAAAGAATTGGATGGACTGGAAACCAATCACCTCGGTCAGCTCATTGTACAAGCGGATCTGCGTACCACCCTAGATGAGCGCATCTTTGCACTCGGTGATTGCGCCAGCTGTGAACAACCCGACGGTACGCGCGTCCCCCCACGCGCCCAAGCCGCACATCAGATGGCCAGCTATCTGTTTAAACATCTACCGAAAATTCTCAAAGAGCAGCCCCTACCGCCTTATCTCTATAAGGATCATGGTTCGCTGGTGTCTTTAAGCCGTTACAGTACAGTGGGCAGTCTGATGGGTAATCTGACCCAAGGCAGCATGATGATCGAAGGCCGAATCGCACGTTTGGTTTACGTTTCCCTCTATCGTATGCATCAGCTCGCACTCTACGGCTATCTAAAAACCGGACTGATCACGCTAGTCGATCGCATCAATCGCGTCATTCGACCGCGCTTGAAATTGCATTAATCCGCGATTGGCTGGGTTTATGCCTGGTTTATGTTGGATTCTCATCCATACAGAAGTCTCTTATAAGTTGTTTTACCTACTTGCTGTCGGCAAAACAACTCCGATAAAAGGCTAGTTCTTGTTCCAAAACGGCCACTTGATGCTCAGCCTGACGAAAGCCGTGGCCCTCTCCGGCAAAATAGTGTGCAGCCACCTTGACACCCTTTTCCTGCAGCGCTTGCACTAGGGCACGAGTTTGCGCCGCGGGGACGACGGCATCTTCACAGCCTTGAAAAAAGATCACAGGGGTTTGCCAGTTCTCCACCCAGTTCAGAGGAGAGCGGGCATGATAAAGACTCATCGCCGACTCGTTCTGTTTGGACGAGAGGGGGGCAATTAACCAATCCAAATAGCGAGATTCAAACTTGTGCGTGGTCTGCGCCAGTTGGAGTAGATCCGTCACACCATAAAGGCTTGCACCGGCACACCAACGCTGGCTGCGCGCCATCGCCATCAGTGTGGTATAACCACCGGCACTCTGCCCTCTTAAACACAAACGCTGAGGATCTACCCAACCCTGCTCAGATAACCAATCCGCGACAGTTTCGATATCTGCGACCTCAGCCTCTCCCCAGCGCCCCGCTAAAGCCAAACGATAGTCACGCCCGTAACCACAGCTGCCAAGATAATTCACATCCACGACAGCAAAACCTTGATGCGTCCAAAATTGGATGCGTGGATTCAATACCGGGTAGGTGGTGGAGGTAGGACCACCATGACTGAGGACAAGCAAGGGGGGGCGTTGACCGGGTGGCCAGATACCAGGTTGAGGGGGATAAAAAAACGCGGGTATCGTCTCTAGGCCTGGATGATGCGTCTGTGGCAACGAGGTGTTGCGCGGTACTTGCAAGCCTTTTGGCAGACTCACAGGCGCTGCGGGACGCTCCCCTCCAACCAGAAAATGCACAGCACCTGTCTCAAGATCCAGCGTTAGAATACCGGCAAAAGCCTCGGCTGACTGGGCAATAAAGCAGACTCGGCCCTGATGCCAAACTAAACTTTGTATCAAGGAACAGGGTAAATCATAGACTTGCCAGGTCGCATCCTGGAAACACCAACGCCGCAGCTGGGACACCCCCTGATCCTGTGCCACGACCAATAGATCCCCGTCCGGTAGTTCTAAATAACTGACTAAACCCATGACCCAAGGGGGAGTGGTCAACTCTTGGGTTAGATGAGGATGGATGGCCTGCGGAGTTTGTCCAGGCTGAAGTTGATAGAGGTTCCACCAGTTATGTGGATCACCCAAAGCGAGTAACCGGCCATCGCGTAAAAAGCGTGGCTGCAACCAGGCGGCGGACGGATATTCGGGCGTGAGATACTCGACTTCAGCCGCGGGGCTGGACGCCAGCTCCCAATATGCGATGCGCGTTTCTAACCAGGGTTGATGTGGATGGGACCACTCAATCCAGGCCAACCCCGAGCCATCAGTGGCCAGACTTAAACCGACATAGAAGTCAGCCCCCTGCTGCGCAACACGGACTAATCCCGTCTGCAAACAGATGCTGACCAACTGATGGCGCGGTTCCTGTTGAGATGACTCAGCCTGCGCTTGCTGCGCCCCTCTGTTTTCAGCCACCGCCCACAAACAATTGCGCTGGGCATCATACACAAGATCAGCAAAACGTAGCGCCAGAGTCGAGGTTAAGCGCCGATGTTCGGGTGTCGTGCGATTTTTCCAGCGTGTCAGCCAGATCTGTTGATCTTCAGCATCCACCCACGCCAGATCTTCACCCACCCAAGCCCAGGCACCGCCACCATACTCATACACTCGGCTGCGCACCGACTGTGCGTGCGGGGTCAGCGCTTCTGGGCCGTGCGGGGTCGCACGCCAGATGCGGTTACGTCCTGTCTCTGGCGCATAGGCCACCCAGGCCAACTCTTCGCCCTGGCTACGCAGCATCGAGTACTCAGCCAAACCGGCCACCGCCTGTTCCGCTTGGGCAAAGGAGCGCTCAACCGCGACAGAAGATGCGTGAGTTACGTTCATTGCGGTAGGTCATCTCTCTTTCCTCTGCTAACTCCGCCTCCTGGCGTGCCGCGAGGATCCGATGATGTTCCGGTGATTTACTGCAGACCGGATCGGTCGCGTGCATATCCCCAGTGAGCATAAACGCCTGACAGCGACAGCCTCCTAAATCCTGCTCTTTTTCATCACAGGAGCGGCAAGGTTCTGGCATCCAGGCATCCCCACGGAAGTAGTTAAACCCGGGAGAGGTCTGCCAAATCTCTTCTAACGACATAGTTTTTACATTGGGAAACTCGATCGGCAGCATCCGCGCACTATGGCACGGCAAAGCTGTTCCATCCGGAGTCACCGTCAAGAAAATTTCGCCCCAGCCATTCATACATTTTTTTGGCCGCTCTTCGTAATAATCGGGCGTCACAAAAATCAGTTTTAGCGGATTACCTGCGGCCTGCAGGCGCTGACGATACTCTTGGGTAATAGCTTCAGCTTTTTCCAGTTGAGCACGTGTAGGGAGGAGCGCGGCACGGTTTTCAAATGCCCAACCATAATACTGGCAGGTCGCCAGCTCTACATAATCGGCTTCCAGCTCAATACACAGCTCGATAATACGATCAATACGATCGATGTTATGCCGATGCGTGACAAAATTGAGCACCATGGGGTAGCCCTGAGCTTTCACTTCACGCGCCATCTTCAGCTTCTGCTCAAAGGCTTTGGCCGAGCCAGCCAACATATTGTTGACCTCCTCGTCCGAGGCTTGGAAGCTGATCTGGATATGATCTAAGCCGGCCTGACGAAAATCAGCCATGCGTTCGGCGTTGAGCCCCAGACCCGAGGTAATCAGGTTCGTGTAATAACCCAAATCCCGAGCCGCTGCGATCAACTCAGTCAAATCTTGACGCACCAGAGGCTCACCCCCGGAAAAACCCAATTGTGCCGCACCCATTTCACGCGCCTGAGTGAAAACATCGATCCACTCTTGCGTCGTCAACTCAGCACCGGCGCCGGCAAAATCCAAAGGATTGCTGCAATAGGGACATTGCAGTGGGCATTTGTAAGTCAGCTCCGCCAGCAACCACAGGGGTTGGCGGCTCGCAATTTCAGGCTTAATCATAAAGAATCCAGTTTAACGCTTGAGCATGCTGAAAAAAGCCAAGCACATCCTCAGCCAAATCCTCAGCCTCAGGGTATTCCGCTTGCAACTGCTCGATCAGCTGGGCAATGCTTGCTTCACCCTTGACGCGAGTCAGGATCGCCCCGGCACTGGCATTCAGTTTCACCATCCCTTCTGGGTACAGCAGCACCCAACAATCCTGTGCCTTTTCCCACTGTAACCGAAACATCGGATTCAGACGTGGAACCTGTTCAAGCTGGATCGCAACGGCACTCATTTGAACAACCCTCGGTGATAAACCCTCTCCTGAGTCACGGTATGGTAAGGCGCACGATCCAGTTCATACGCCATGCTCATGGCATCCAACATGCTCCAGAGCACATCCAGCTTAAACTGCAAAATCTCCAGCATACGCTCTTGCGCTTCACGGGTTTGGTAATGCGCCAGCGTAATGCGCAGACCATGCTCAACATCACGTCGCGCTTCTGTCAAACGCTTACGGAAATACTCATAACCCTGAGGCTCGATCCAAGGATAGTGTTGTGGCCAAGCATCCAAACGCGACTGGTGGATATGAGGCGCAAACAGCTCCGTTAAGGAGGAACTCGCGGCCTCTTGCCAAGACGCACGACGCGCAAAGTTCACATACGCATCCACTGCAAAACGCACACCGGGCAACACATGTTCTTCAGAAAGAATCTCTTCTCGCGTTAAACCGACTGCTTCACCGAGACGCAACCAGGCTTCAATCCCGCCTTCGGCCTGATCATCGCCATCATGGTCGATGATACGTTGTACCCAGTGGCGGCGAACCTCACGATCCGGGCAATTGGCCATGATCGCAGCATCTTTCAGCGGAATATTGATCTGATAATAAAAACGATTGGCGACCCAACCACGGATCTGCTCAGGTGTGGAACGACCAGAGTACATCGCCTGATGATAGGGATGATGAATATGATAATACTGCCCTTTGCTACGCAGCGCGGCTTCAAACTCGTCTAAAGACATGGGCAAGCTTTTTACATTGGTGGGTTTCATACACAAAACTCCCATTCAAACGGATTATAGTTCTAGGCTCATGCCGTCATAGGCGACTTCAATCCCCTGCGCAGTCAGCTGAGCGCGCTCAGCAGAGTCTTCGCGCAGAATGGGGTTGGTGTTGTTGATATGGATAAGGATTTTGCGGGGTTTCGTCATCCCTTCGAGAAGCGCGATCATGCCGTCTTCACCGGATTGTGGTAGATGTCCCATATGGACACCGAGCTTATCACCCACGCCGGCCACCAGAAGTTCATCTTCCTGCCAAAGCGTCCCATCGACTAACAAGCAATCGGCTTGTTTCATCACCTCCACCAAACGGCGATCCGGACGACCTAAACCCGGCGCATAAAACAGACTTTTGCCGGTGCGTGTATCTCGAATCAACACCCCGATGTTATCCCCAGGATGCGGATCATTACGGTGCGGAGAGTAAGGGGGTGCGCTGGACTGCAAGGCGAGAGCAAAAAACTCCAACTCAGGGGCTGCCGGAATATGGAAAGGATTCAGCGCAGCCTGTGTCGGAATCTCATGATGCACCAGACCACCATGCCAGTGACTGAGCATATTAAACACAGGAAATCCGCTAGTCAGATCCTCATGCACTTGGCGTGTACACCACACCTGATGCGGGCAGCCTTCACGCAGCATCAATAAGCCTGTGGTATGGTCAATCTGACTATCCATTAATACGATGGCTGCGATTCCGGTATCACGTTTTGCACGCGCCGGTTGTAAGGCAGGAAAAGCTTCGATCTGAGCACGAATATCGGGCGACGCGTTAAACAGAACCCAATCGATCCCGTTACTGCTGACAGCAATCGAGGATTGTGTGCGAGCTTTAGCTTGAATACGGCCTGCGCGGAATCCCGCACAGTTGTCGCAATTACAGTTCCACTGCGGAAAGCCTCCACCGGCAGCGGAGCCTAGAATCTGAATCTGCATCTGTAATTATTCTCATGGCAGACAAGGAGGGCTCAGGATGCCGACCTAAGGCCGGCATCCTGCTATGGGCTTAGCGATTTGCGAAGTACATAGTAACTTCAAAACCGATACGCAGATCGGTATAAGCAGGTTTAGTCCACATAATAGACTCCTCTTATTGTTATAGGTGACAGTATTGACACCCCTTTGATAGTAGGATCAGTTGCCAAGCACCTACATGGTACTTTGGAACTAATTTCCTGCTCATTTTGTGGCGCTCTTTGTAGCGCTATCCGTGGCCTCGTCTGTCTCACTGCCATCAGACATCGCGCAGATCAGACATAAAAAAACCTCCCGTAGGAGGTAATAGGATGCTTGGCAGAGCTAAGCAAGGATGCCACCAGGGTAGTGGCATGGGGGAGCAGGCACATCCTTGTGCCAGGTAACCAAATGATGAAGCTAACCGACAGAGCTTAGAAAAAGCCGAGTGGGTTGATGTCGTAGCTGACCAGCAGGTTCTTGGTCTGCTGATAGTGATCCAGCATCATTTTGTGCGTTTCACGACCCACACCAGACTTCTTGTAACCACCGAATGCAGCATGTGCTGGGTAGTGGTGGTAACAGTTGGTCCACACACGACCAGCCTGAATGCCACGACCCATGCGATACGCCAGGTTCATGTCACGCGTCCACACACCGGCACCCAAACCAAATTCAGTATCGTTGGCGATTTCCAGCGCTTCCGCTTCGTCTTTGAAGGTGGTCACAGAAACCACTGGACCAAAGATCTCTTCCTGGAAGACACGCATTTTGTTGTGGCCTTTGATCAGGGTTGGCTGAATGTAGTAACCCGTATTCAAAGAGGAATCCAACTGCTCTTTATCACCACCGGTCAGAATCTGCGCACCTTCGGCACGACCGATATCAAAGTAGCTCAGAATCTTATCGAACTGTTCCTGGGATGCTTGAGCACCGACCATGACTTCGCTATCCAGCGGGTTGCCACGCTTGATCAGCTTGATACGATCAATCACCTTAGCGATGAATTCATCGTAAATATCTTCCTGAACCAGCAAACGTGATGGGCAAGTACACACTTCACCCTGGTTGAAGAAGGCCAGAACCACACCTTCAACACACTTGCTGACAAACTCATCTTCCTGCTGCAGCACATCTTTAAAGAAGATGTTCGGTGACTTACCACCCAATTCAACCGTAGAAGGAATGATGTTTTCTGCGGCACACTTCATGATGTGTGAACCGACTGGAGTCGAGCCGGTGAAAGCGATTTTTGCAATACGCGTGCTGGTTGCCAGCGCCTGGCCTGCTTCCGCACCGTAACCGTTGACGATGTTCATCACACCGGCAGGCAGAAGATCCCCAACCAATTCAGCAAACTTCAGAATAGACCAAGGTGTCTGCTCAGCAGGCTTCAGAATAACGCAGTTACCGGCTGCCAGGGCAGGTGCCAATTTCCAAGCCGCCATCAGCAGTGGGAAGTTCCAAGGGATAATCTGGCCGACGACACCCAGCGGCTCATGGAAGTGGTAAGCCACAGTCTTTTCGTCGATCTCACCGATGCTACCTTCCTGTGCACGGACACAGCCCGCGAAATAACGGAAGTGATCCACGGCCAGAGGTACGTCAGCATTCAGCGTTTCACGCACGGCTTTACCGTTGTCCCAAGTCTCAGCAACCGCCATCATCTCCAGATTCTGTTCGAGACGATCGGCAATCTTCAGCAGGATGTTTGCGCGCTGGGTAACAGAAGTACGTGCCCAAGCGTCTTTTGCAGCATGCGCCGCATCCAATGCCAGTTCGATATCTTCAGCACTGGAGCGTGGAATTTCACAGAAGGCTTCGCCATTCACAGGGGAGATGTTTTTGAAGTACTGACCTTTGACCGGTGCGACCCACTGACCACCAATATAGTTCTCGTAGCGGGGTTTGACAGATGTGACCGATCCTTCTTGGCCTGGCTGTACATAGATCATAATATGAGCCTCTTGTTGTTATAGACTGACTCTAAAGTGAGTCGCGTTCGTTTCAGAGTTCATATTAGTCAGGCATCAGCCAATCCACGTATTATGCATTGGCACACAACCTTTACACCTTTGGTACTAAATCAACCTATTCGGGTGAAGGGTTTAGGTCTTTAGGCGCGCTCAGACAGCCGCATTAAACGCGCTTCCAGTTCGGCACAGGTTTCCGGCCGTGCGTAAAAATACCCTTGATATTCATGGCATTGCAAATCGGCCAAACATTGACGCTGAGCATCCGTCTCAACCCCCTCGGCTACCACTTTCATACCCAGGCTCTGCGCCATCGCCAGGATGGTGCTCACGAGTACCAGATCTTCTCGATTCTCCGGTAAGCCACTGATAAAACTCCGATCAATCTTCAAGCGTGGTAAACGCAAACGACGCAGATAATTGAGTGAGGAGTAGCCGGTACCAAAATCATCCAAGGCCAAACTCACCCCCAACTGCTGCAAGCGCCGGAGGACACGCGCACTGCGGGTGAAGTTCTCAAACAAATAGGTTTCCGTGAGTTCCAACTCCAAATACTTAGCGGGCAGTCCCGTTTTCTGCAAGACTTCCGCCACCTGGCTGACAAAAGCACTGCGGTTAAGCTGCCGCGCCGATACGTTCACCGACACACGTAAGGCATAGCCTTGCTGATACCAACGCGCCGCATCTTCACATGCACGCCTGAGCACCCAAGCACCGAGAGGATGAATCAGGCCATTCTCTTCCGCCAAGCCAATAAAACGATCCGGTGGAATCATCCCTTTTTCCGGATGTGGCCAGCGTATTAAGGCCTCAACGCCGACAATTTGATTGCTCGCCAAACAAACTTGGGGCTGGTAATAAATCTGTAGCGATTGCTGCTCCAGGGCGATCCGCAAATCCGCTTCAAGCTCAAAGCGCTCACGGCTACTTTGACTCATATCGGCCTGGTAAAACTGGAAACCCTTGCGTCCCTGCTCTTTAGCACGAATCAGGGCCGTATCGGCATGTTTCAAAAGATCTTCTGGGCTGCGTGCATCGCGTGGGAACAGACTAATCCCCAGCGTAGTCGCCATATGGACTTCACGCCCCTCCAGCTCAAAGGGCATCTGAAAAGCGGCCAACAACCTCTGTGCAACCGCTTCGACCTGGGCATCACTGCCTCGGTAGGGATAGAGGAACAAAAACTCATCGCCCCCTGAGCGCGCCAACGCCTCGTCTTGCCCAACAAAAGCCCGCAAACGGGCCGCAACCAAGCGTAAAAGTTGGTCGCCGGACTGATGTCCGAGGCTTTCGTTAATGGCTTTAAAACGATCCAAATTCAGAAAAAGCAAGGCCATCTTCTCCTGAGGCTGGGCTTGCTCAATCTTTTGATGTAAGCGCTCATACAACTGCAACCAGTTGGGTAAGCCGGTTAAGCGATCAAAATTAATCAGCTGGTGTATCTGTTGCTCCGCTTCACGCTGACGCAGATAAGCATCACTTAAACGTGCCAACAAGGGTCGCATCACCAAGGCCGTGACCAACACCCCCGCCGCCAAGAGTAATAACGTCACCATGAGCGGCCAGGCCAGAATTTTCATGGTTGAAGCATAAAGCTGGCTGTGAGAGTGCTGACTGAGCAACATCCAATCCGGGTGCTCTTGCAGAGTATGGTAAAACACCACCCGATCCAGATCGGTTTCTTTATACAAACCTTGAGTCTGCCCACGCCAGTTGGGCAACTCTTCACTGAGGCGCAGCGCCAAGAGCGGCGGCAAGTCTTGAGCTGAGATCCTTTGCATACTCGGCAGATAGATCAGATGCAAAGATTCACCGGATTCACTCTGAGCCTCTAACCACTGCAGCAAGCTTTGCATGCCAAACAGGATCAGATCACGTCCGACCAACCGCCCTTCAGGATCACGAATATCCGACGCCACCAGATAACTCGGACCAGTCTCTGCTTCCCAGAAACCCCGCACCAGCGTGGCGGCATCATCCACCGCCAGCAAGGCACGCTGTGCGGCTTCGGGAGGCACTTCGCCCGTACGCACCACCTCCTGGCCTAACTGATCCATACGCAGCAAACCTAGGGCATCCTCACTGGCTCTTAGAGGTTCCATCAGACGCGGTAGGGTAAAGGTTTGCAGCGCCTCTAATGTCATTTCGCCCTGATTAAAAGCACTGAGCGCTTCTCGGATCTGGGTACGGCTGGAGATCTGGCGTGCCACTTCATCAAAGCGGCTAAACAGCTGATCGAGTGTCTGCATCTGACTGAGCACTCGTGCAGCGGCCTGCTGCTCGGAATGTCCACGCACTTCGCGATATAAAGAGAAGACGGTTGCGGAAGCAACAAGTAGACCTGTCAGCAGAATACTGAAGGCAGCAAAGCGCAGAATACGCTGGCGAAGAAGATCGGTGGTGAGTTTACGCACCTAGGCAGGTCCATGCTTTTTTTCTGCCACCTTAACAGCTTTTAAATCCGGGGTTAAGCACTAATAACCCCGAATTTTAAAGGATTTTTTCTAGGGCAAACAAAGCTAAAGAGTGGATTCAGCCACCTGAGCTTCGGCCACAAGCAAACCTTCAAGTTCTAAAGTCAAACGATCGCCCGGCTCTAGGACTCCCACTCCGGCAGGTGTACCCGTCAAGATGACATCTCCAGGCTGGAGGCTGAACCAATGGCTGATGTAACTCAACAACGCGGGGATGGCGGTTAACATCTGTGCACTGCAACCCTGCTGCCGCAATTCGCCGTTAATATGCAGTGATAATTGCAATCCATGCAGCTCCTCACCCTGATAGGCCACCCAATGACTGATGGGGCAAGCACCATCAAAACCCTTTGCCTTTTCCCAAGGATGTCCCTGCGCTTTAAGCTTATCTTGGACTTCCCGTAGCGTTAGATCTAAGGCCAAACCTAAACTATGAATAGCCGCTACACAGGATTCAGGCTCAGCTCTGACCAGTGGCTGACCTATCAATAGCGCCAGCTCAGTCTCATAGTGCACAGCCCCCTGCCCCTGCGGCAATTGTATCGGCGTATCCAAGGCAACCAGTGCCGAAGCCGGCTTCATAAATAGAAGGGGCTCACTCGGTACAGGATTATTTAATTCCCGCGCGTGTTCCGCATAATTACGCCCCACACACACCACCTTACCAACCGGCAAGGCTAAAGGCTGCCCTAACGCATTACGATGTTGAAACAATTGCACTCTCCTTTTTGTTGCCGAATCTATGATCTATCCTGCCCAAAGGACTGGAATTTAGCTACATGATCTACGCGCCAGCACATAGGCCATACCTGCTGTCAGCGTAAAGGCTAGACAGGAACCCAGCACAACTCCAGACCACTGCCACTGCTGCCAAAAGGGGAACAGATATAAGCCTCCTAAACTCGCACCCAGATAATAGAACACCAGATAAAGTGCAGACGCACTGGCTTTCGCTTGTTGGGCATGACGCCCCACCCAACCACTGAGGACCGAATGGCACCAAAAAAAGCCGTAACTGTTGATTAAAAACGCCACAGTCAACAGCGGCAAGGTGCCGTGCAAACTTAACAAGCTCCCTAAAATTAATAGGGTGATCGCCATCCGCATACACTGCTCTGGCCTAAAACGTTGCAACAAACGCCCCGACAAAACCGATGCCAGAGTGCCACTCAGATAGGTCAAAAACAAGGCACCTAGCCACGCGGTAGGCAGGCTGTAAGGCGGCTCATGCAATACAAACGTGATGTAGGTGTATTGATTCAAAAAGATGGCAAAGTTAATCCCACCGATCAAAAATGCCAGCAATAAAGTGGGTGACTTAAGGTGCTCGTAGAGATGCTGAAGGAGTGTTTTCAGATGCCAAGGCACAGGCACAAATCCCCGTGAGGAAGGCAAAGCCCAAAGGACAAAAAATGCCACGATCCAGGTCATCCCTCCAAGAGCGGCAAAACTCATCGGCCAGCCCCACATCTCTGCAACATAAGCGCTGAGTAGACGCCCGACTATGCCACCCAAGGAGTTCGCGGCGATATATAAACCGACCGCCGCAACCATCGCTTGAGGGCTGAACTCATCGCTCATATAAGCAATCGCGACCGCGGGCACACCCGCCAGGAACAATCCCTGCACGGCTCGCCAAATCAATAAGGCTTGATAGCCCTCGACCCAAGCCATCATCAGCGTCGAAAAGGCGACGCCAAACAGAGTCAGTAACAAGAGTCCGCGCCGCCCCAGGATATCGGACAGCGGCCCCAACACAAGCAAAGCCAAACCAAGCACTAAAGTAGCCAGCGTATACAGCCAGTTAGCCGCCAACTCTGAAACTTGAAAATGCTGTGCCAGCATCGGCAGCAAAGGCTGTACGGCATGCAGATTGGCAAAGACTAAAAAAGAGGCCAGGCACAATGCCAAGGTGGCACGCCAATACGCAGGGCTGGAAAGAGCGATCATCATGTCTCACTCAAAGATAAAGAGAGGCAGGCTAACACTGGCTTTAGAATAATAAAAATATATACTTATTATTCTAATAATCAGGGTTTCTTATATGAATCTGAAGCATCTGCGCTATTTTGTCACCGTTGCGGATATGGGTAGTTTTACCGCCGCCGCGGAAAAACTGCATCTGGCCCAGCCTGCTGTGTCGATGGCGATTCAGAAGCTGGAAAAGCAGTTAGGGGTTCATCTCTTTCACCGCCACGAGCGCCAAATCAGTCTCACCGATGAGGGGCGAGAACTGATGCTGCATGCCCGGCGTGTGCTGATCGCCGCCGATGAAACCGAGCTAGCGATGCTCGAACTCAGCGGTTTGCAACGGGGTGAAGTGCGAATCGGTATTCCAGGGATGCTCGGGTCTTATTATTTCCCACCCATTTTAATGGCTTTCCGTCACCGTTATCCTGATCTCAAACTGGTAGTGATTGAATCCGGTACACGACGCTTGCAGCAGATGTTAATTGCCGGTGAGATCGATATTGGTGTCATTGTGGAAGATGATCCCTCATCCGATCTGGAAGTCTGTCATTTCCTGCGCGAACAGATGATGGTCGTAATGGCGGCTGACCACCCTTTAGCGGCGCATACCCACATTCGTTCTGAAGACTTTTTTGCTGAAGAGTTGGTACTCTTCAAAACCGGCTACTTCCACCGCGAAGTGATCGACAAGCTGGTACAACGCTCAGGTTTAAATCCACATATCGGGTTTGAAACCAATCTCATTCCTTTAATTAAACAGATCGTTAAACAAGGGTTTGGCATCAGCACTCTATTAGAGATGGTGATTCAAGATGAACCCTCTCTGGTGGCCCGCCCTTTTGCTGAGCCCATTTGGCTGGATCTGTGTCTCGCTTGGCGCCGTGGAGGCTACCTTTCACGCGCCAATCAGACTTTTATTGAATTCATGGCGGCACAGCAGGCATGACAGCCTGCCCTCGCCTGCTTTATGATTAGCCCCCTTTATCTATCCATCTTTCATGGGAGTTTCCTCATGCTCAGCGTCAATCAGTATTTTGATGGCAAAGTGATGTCTATCGGTTTCAGTGATGCGTCCGGTCCAGTGACCTCCGGTGTTATGGCACCCGGCGAATACACCTTTGGCACCAGCCAGAAAGAACTGATGAAAGTGACCTGTGGTGAATTGGTTGTCAAACTACCTGGCAGCGATACTTGGCAGAGTTTTCCTGCCGGAACTGAGTTCACCGTAGAAGCCAACCAGTCTTTTGATCTGCAGGTAGCCGTTCCCACCGCTTACCTGTGCTTCTACAGCTGATTCACTAAGCTCCAGTAACGCGACAAGCGGATTGTGATTCATCTTTTCTTGAAGAAATACCATCCGCTTGGTTCGGCGTTCCAGCACTTCCCTGTGGTAAACTGCGTTTCTAACTTGATCCCTAGCGATCCCTGTTCACTGAATTGATGAGCTGCCGAAGATGAGTAAACCGACTTCACTGGATAAAAGTAAAATCAAAATTTTGCTGCTGGAGGGTATTCACCAGTCTGCAATTGACACCTTTATTGCCCACGGTTACACCAACATTGAAACCCACAGCGGCTCTCTACCCGAAGCCGATCTGATTGAGCGCGTCAAGGATGTGCATTTCATTGGTATCCGCTCACGCACTCAGCTGACGGCTGACGTGTTTGCTGCCGCCGAAAAGCTGGTTTCAGTCGGTTGCTTCTGCATCGGCACCAACCAAGTGGATCTGACGGCTGCGACCCAGGCCGGTATTGCGGTCTTTAATGCCCCTTACTCCAACACCCGTTCAGTGGCTGAATTGGTACTGGCAGAATCCATCATTCTGATGCGCGGTGTGGCCGAGAAGAACGCTAAAGCCCATCGTGGTGTTTGGCAGAAAACGGCGAAGAACTCCTACGAAATTCGTGGTAAAAAACTGGGCATCGTCGGTTATGGTAGCATCGGTACTCAGCTGAGCATTCTGGCAGAAGGGCTCGGCATGGATGTGTACTTCTATGATGTCGTCACCAAACTGCCTCTGGGCAATGCTAAGCCAGTGGGAACTTTGGCCGAATTGCTGGCAATCAGTGATGTTGTCACCCTGCACGTCCCTGAACTGCCGTCGACCAAAAACATGATGGGTGCAGCACAGTTTGCGCAAATGAAAAAGGGCAGCATCTTCTTGAATGCCGCGCGCGGCACTGTGGTGGATATTGATGCGCTGTGTGATGCACTAAAATCCGGCCACCTGCTAGGGGCCGCGATTGATGTCTTCCCAGTTGAGCCGCGCACCAATGACGATGAGTTCATCAGCCCGCTGCGCGAGTTTGACAATGTCATCCTGACCCCACATGTCGGGGGTTCCACTATGGAAGCTCAGGAAAACATTGGCTATGAAGTCTCTGAGAAGCTGATCCGCTACAGTGACAACGGCTCTTCGATCACTTCGGTCAACTTCCCAGAAGTGGCGTTGCCCGAACATCCCAACTGCCACCGTTTATTGCACGTCCACAACAACGTGCCGGGCGTTCTCTCGAAAATCAACAATGTTTTCTCCGAGAACAACATCAACATTACCGGTCAGTATCTGCAAACCAATGATAAGGTCGGTTATGTGGTGATCGATGTCGACGCGGACTACTCCGCCATTGCGCTCGACAAACTCAGTGCAATCGATGGCACCATTCGCTGCCGCCGTCTGTTCTGATCATTCGCATGGCTCGGATTGAGCGACACGCGGCTCAATCCGATTGAGACAGCGGAAACCACCCATTTCCGCTCTCTTCCTTAGGCTCACCCAGCCGACTTTTGGACTCAGATCTGAGTCGAGAATTTCTCATACTTTAGGCGGCATCCTGACACAAAGCCGCATTTTTACGCTATTGTCGCGTTGCACAAACGACTTTTAACCCTACCCGAAGCATGCTGCCTCGTGCCGGCTCGGGACGGAATACCAAAAATTTTGAGGCATATACCATGAGCCAACGGGTACAGATCGGCGGCCTGCAGGTCGCAGAAGATCTTTTTAACTTTATCAACAACGAAGCTCTTCCAGGCACAGGTGTCGAACAGGACACTTTCTGGCGTGAGTTTGATGCTATTGTCCATGATCTGGCACCTCGTAACCGTGAACTCCTGAGTATTCGTGATCAAATGCAGGCGCAGATCGACGCTTGGCACCTGGCACACAAAGGTCAGGCATTTGATGCGACAGCTTACAAAGCTTTCTTAGCTGAAATTGGCTACCTGCTACCCGAAGGAGAAGATTTCAGCGCGACCACCAGCAACGTAGATCCTGAAATGGCCCTGATGGCCGGTCCCCAGCTGGTGGTTCCTGTGATGAATGCGCGTTATGCATTAAATGCTGCGAATGCACGCTGGGGCAGCCTCTATGATGCCCTTTATGGAACCGATGCGATTCCCGATACCCAGGGCGCTGAAAAAGGCGAAGGTTACAATCCTGCACGCGGCGCTAAGGTCATCGCTTTTGCGCGTCAGTTCCTGGATGATGCCGCACCTCTGGCACAGGGTTCACATAAGGACTCTGCAGGTTACAGCATCCAGAACGGCCAACTCAGTGTTGTCCTGCGTGATGGCAGTGAAACCCCTCTGGCCAATCCCGCTCAGCTCATCGGTTACAACGGTGAAGCCAGCAATCCAGATGCGATTGTTCTGCAACATCATGGCCTACATTTTGAAATCCAGATCGACCGCGACAGTCTGATCGGCAAAAGTGACGCCGCCGGTCTGAAAGATATTCTGATGGAATCTGCCCTGACCACCATCATGGATTGTGAAGACTCAGTCGCCGCCGTTGATGGCGATGACAAGGTATTGGTCTATCGCAACTGGTTAGGCTTGATGAAAGGCACCCTGACCGAAGAGATCAGCAAAGGGGGTAAAAGCTTTACCCGCAGCATGAATGCGGATCGTCGCTACACGGCACCGAACGGCAGCTCCGTCACACTGAAAGGCCGCAGCCTGATGTTCGTGCGTAATGTTGGCCATCTGATGACCATCAGCGCGATTCTCGATAAGGAAGGCAATGAGATTCCTGAAGGAATCATGGATGCGATGGTCACCACGCTGATCTCGATTCACGATCTTAAAGGCAACAGCCCCTTCCGCAACTCCACGACCGGTTCAATGTACATCGTAAAACCGAAGATGCATGGTCCCGTAGAAGTGGCGTTTGCCAACGAACTCTTTGGCCGTGTTGAGCAGGCTCTGGGCTTGGCAGCCTTTACCCTGAAAATGGGGATTATGGATGAAGAGCGTCGTACCACGGTGAACTTGAAGGAGTGTATCCGTGCGGCAAAAGAGCGTGTGGTGTTTATCAACACCGGCTTCCTTGACCGTACCGGTGATGAAATGCACACCTCTATGGAAGCAGGCCCGATGCTGCGTAAAGGCGATATGAAAACCACCGCCTGGATCAAAGCTTATGAAGACTGGAACGTCGACACAGGCCTGATGTGCGGATTACAGCGCCGTGCGCAAATTGGTAAGGGTATGTGGGCAATGCCCGATCTAATGGCTGGTATGTTGGAGCAGAAGATCGCCCATCCAATGGCCGGCGCCAACACAGCTTGGGTACCCTCACCGACTGCGGCTACCCTGCACGCTTTGCATTACCACAAGGTAGATGTCTTCGCACGCCAGGATGAACTCAAATCACGTCCACGCGCCAGCCTGGATGATATTTTGACCATCCCCGTTGCACAGAATCCCAATTGGAGTGCCGAAGAGATCCAGCAGGAACTCGATAACAACGCTCAGGGTATCCTGGGTTATGTTGTGCGCTGGGTGGATCAGGGTGTCGGCTGCTCTAAAGTACCTGACATCAACGATGTAGGGCTGATGGAAGACCGTGCAACTCTGCGTATCTCCAGCCAACATATTGCCAACTGGCTACACCATGGCATCTGTTCGGAAGCCCAGGTTAAAGAAACTATGGAGCGTATGGCGTCTGTCGTAGATCGTCAGAATGCGGCCGATCCACTCTATCGCCCTATGGCTCCTAACTTTGCTGACAGCGTTGCCTTCCAAGCTGCTTGTGAGCTGGTATTTGAAGGTCGTGCACAACCGAATGGTTACACTGAACCGGTTCTGCACCGTCGTCGTATCGAAGCTAAAGCCAAGTTTGGCGCTTAAGTTAGGTCCAACCTGCTGTGCCTTAACGCCGCTTCTATGAAGCGGCGTTTTGCTTTTCATCGTCTATTGGAGGTTTTTCTATGCGTTTCCTACCCCATGTCACCGTCGCAGCGCTGATTGAACAGGAAGGGCGTTTTTTGCTGGTGGAAGAAGGCGATCCCAAGGCTCCTGTGTTTAATCAACCGGCAGGACATATTGAAGCCCGTGAAACACCCGCGGCGGCCTGCATACGTGAAGCCTTAGAAGAAACGGGTTGGTCTGTCGAACCCTTGTATCTTTTGGGAATCTATCTGCTCGATCTCGGCCCAGAGAAAACCTACTATCGTTTTGGCTTTGTAGCCAAAGCAATTGAAAAAATCAGCGATGATCTCGATCAGGGGATTCTAGGCCGCCACTGGCTGACACTTGAGGAGATTCGCACACTGCACCAGCAAGGCCGTTTACGCAGTGATTTAGTCATGCAACTCATCGAGGACTATCTCGCCGGACGTCAATTTCCGCTGGACCTGATTCGTACCTAAGACAAGACGTGGATCTTTTGCTCTGCTCAAACGCTGCGCAATTAGATCAAATTTTCTAGCGAAATATTTCAGATGACAGCGCTCGGGTTTGGGTATATAAAACGCATCCCAACCCTTTGAGTGGCCCTCTGTGTTATCTCAACCTGATCTTCTTCTTTGCGCACAACTTTGTGATGACGTCGCGGATGCGCTCGTCAATCAAGGCTATTTCTGTCAGGATCACGCGCTTCCACAGACACTGACTGCGGCTTTACTCAACAATTTACAGCAATTGGAAGAGGAAGAAGCCTTGCAGCCCGCAGGTATTGGCCGCCAACAACAACACCAGCTGAATCGTCGTATTCGACGCGACAAGATCCACTGGTTAAGTACCGATGATCCTGTGCAAGCGACTTATCTGGCTTGGATGCAGGCGTTACAGCAAGGCCTGAATCAACGTCTATTCATGGGATTGTTTGATTACGAAAGCCATTTTGCCCACTACCCACCGGGGGCGTTTTATGCACGCCACCTGGATGCCTTTCAAGGACGGAGTAATCGGGTACTGACCAGCGTTTATTATCTGAATCAAGATTGGCAAGAGGCAGACGGCGGTGAGTTGTTGCTCTACACCGAGGAACAGAGTACCGCCCTGGCAGAGATACGACCTGAAGCGGGGCGCTTACTGATTTTTCTGAGCGATCGTTTTCCACATGAAGTGCGACCGACACAACGCGATCGTTATAGTATTGCGGGCTGGTTTCGTATTAATAACAGTCTAAATGGACAAATAGATCCGCCAAGTTAAGTGCCTGCCAATCACCACTCAAGCAGATCTAGATGTCCTCAGATGCCAGCGGGCAAGCCTGCAACTCTCTTTTCCATCGTCTTTAATTGTTCATTTCCCCTGCTTTCAAGAACAACCGTGTTAAACTGAATTTTTCAATCGATGAACGGAATACCTGTGAGCTCAGCCCCTTTTAGCCAACTGCCCTTACCCCCTCGCGCCCTCGAAAACCTGACACAAATGGGTTACACCCAGATGACGGAGATCCAGGCTCAAAGCCTACCTGCTCTGCTGTCGGGCCGTGATCTGATTGCACAAGCTAAAACGGGTAGTGGTAAAACGGCTGCCTTTGGCATCGGGCTGTTAACACGCTTGAATCCCAAACTCTTTGCCGTACAAAGTCTGATTTTGTGTCCGACACGTGAATTAGCCACCCAGGTCGCTAGCGAATTAAGACGCTTAGCGCGCTACCTCGATAATATTAAAATTCTAACCCTCTGTGGGGGGCAGCCAATCGGGCCACAAATTGGCTCACTAGAGCACGGTGCTCATATCTTAGTCGCCACTCCGGGGCGACTATGTGACCACCTACGCAAAGGTACGGTAGAGTTAAATCAACTCAACACCTTAGTGCTGGATGAAGCCGATCGAATGCTCGACATGGGCTTTGAAGCCGATATTCGTAGCATCATCGGGCAAACCCCTGAAAAGCGTCAAACTCTGCTTTTCTCAGCCACCTACCCCGAGCAAATTGAAGCCATCAGTGCCGCTTATCAGTTTGATCCGCTACGCATTGAGGTCGAAAGTCAGCATGATGAAGCCAGTATTGAGCAGCTTTATTGTGAGTGCAGTGCTGAGCATAAAGCCGATACACTCGCAGCGCTCTTACAAACTTACCAACCCGAAGCGGCCGTGATTTTCTGTAACACCAAGCAGATGTGTATCGACCTAGCACAAGCATTACGCCCTTACAGTCTCAGTGCTTTAGCGTTACATGGTGATTTAGAACAAAGAGATCGTGATCAGGTTTTGGTGCGCTTTAGTAATGGCAGCTGTCGCTATCTGCTCGCCACCGATGTTGCTGCACGGGGTTTAGATATTGAGAGTGTGGAGTTGGTGATCAATGCCGATGTCCCACAAGATCCTGCCGTGTATACACACCGAATTGGCCGTACCGGCCGTGCTGGACGCTCAGGTCGCGCTATCACGCTCTGTACGCCCCGAGATGGTCAGCGTTTAGCACGTATTGAAGCCTTACAAACACAGACGTTAACTCGATTAGAACCGACACCGGAACCCGACCCCTCTCGCCAGCCGCCCCCTGCCACGATGGTCACTCTGTGCATTGCCGGTGGACGCAAAGAAAAACTAAGGCCTGGCGATCTACTCGGTGCCTTAACACGCAATACTGAGATCGATGGCTCTATGATTGGCAAGATCCAAGTCGGCGACCATCATGCTTATGTGGCTGTGGCACGCCCTTTGGCCGCCACAGCACTTGAGCATCTCCGATCCGGCAAAATCAAAGGACGCCAATTTAAGGTTCGACGTATCTAAAGGCTGATTAGATCGCTAACCAGACACGCTCTCCCTGAATGCGTACCGGCCAGGTACGCACAGAGACACTTTCATCCTCCCAACAAACTCCTGTTTCTAAGTCAAAATGCTGTTTGTATAAGGGTGCAGCGACAGACCAACGTCCGTCGCGCTCACACAGCAAACCATAAGCCAGGACCTCTGCCCCCGAGAAGGGGTCTTGATGGGCTAAGGCATACACACTCGGTGAGTGCTCTGGAAGATAATAGAGTGCAACCCCTTCTTCCTCTAAGAGCAACGCCACACCGGAACCGGGCACGAGATCTTCAAGGTGACAAACCTCTTGCCAGACTTGTCCTGCTGGATGCATCGCATTCATACTCTTTCCTCTGTAATGTCACGTGCCGGAATCATTTGTCCGCGCTCTTCGACCCACTCCAAACGCGCACGTCTAGGATCTTCTGCATTGATGTAACTGCGGAAACGTCGACGCTTAGTCGGATCTTGAACCGCGGTTTTCCATTCGCACTGGTAGCTGTCCACCACCGCTTGCATGCGCGCTTCCAGTTCTGCACCCAGGCCCAGACTGTCTTCAATCACGACCTGGCGCAGATACTCCAGCCCGCCCTCCAAGGATTCCAGCCACACCGAGGTACGCTGCAAACGATCTGCGGTGTAGACGTAGAACATCAATACACGGTCGATATAACGTACTAGGGTGGCATCATCCAGATCGGTGGCAAACAGATCGGCATGTCGTGGACGCATTCCTCCATTACCACAGACATACAGATTCCAGCCCTTGTCGGTGGCAATCACCCCGATATCCTTGCTCTGAGCTTCGGCACATTCACGCGTGCATCCCGAAACGGCCATTTTGATTTTATGCGGCGAGCGCAAACCCTTGTAACGATTCTCCAGTTGAATCGCCATGCCCATGCTGTCCTGCACACCGTAGCGACACCAGGTTTCGCCTATGCAGGATTTCACCGTGCGCAGGGATTTTCCATACGCATGTCCGGTTTCAAATCCCGCATCGATCAACTCCTCCCAGATGAGCGGTAGTTGATCCAGGGTGGCGCCAAACAGATCGATACGCTGCCCTCCGGTAATCTTGGTGTAGAGCTGATACTTCTCCCCCACCTCACCGATCTTAATCAACATTTTGGGCGTGATTTCACCACCGGGAATACGCGGGACCACGGAGTAGGTGCCATTTTTCTGCATATTCGCCATGAACGTGTCGTTAGTATCCTGCAAGGGCAGATGCGACGGCTCCTGCACATGTTCATTCCAGCAACTGGCTAGGATTGAAGCGACCGCGGGTTTACAAATCTCGCACCCTCCACCCTGACCGTGCTTTTCCAACAGCTCGGCAAAGGTACGCACACCTTCCACCCGCACCAGATGGAAAAGCTCCTGGCGGGTGTAGTTGAAATGAGCGCAAAGATTGCGATTCACGCTGACGCCACGCTGCTCCAGCTCATGCTCCACAACCGACTTCAATAAGCTGGCACAACCGCCACAACCGCTGCTAGCTCGTGTGCTACTTTTCACCGCCTCAAAACTCAAAGCGCCTTCGTCCATGGCCGCACACACCGCTCCCTTGGTCACATTGTGACAGGAGCAAAGCACGGCGCTCGCCGGTAAGGCATCCGCTCCTAATGCCGGTGCCGCAGCGGTACCCGGAAGAATCAAGCTTTCAGGCTGAGCGGGAAGCGACAGACCGTTCAGTGCATATTGCAACAGCGTGTCATAGTAACTATTGTCTCCGACCAGAATGGCACCGAGCAGCGTCTTACCATCCTGCGAGACGACTAAACGCCGATACACGCCATTTTGCTCATCCAGATAACGGTAATTGCGTGCCCCCGCCGTGTGTCCATGCGCATCGCCAATGGAGCCGACATCAACACCTAAGAGCTTGAGTTTGGTCGACATATCCGCACCGGTGAACGCAGCGGACTCTTCACCTAATATGGCGGCCACGGCGGTTTTTGCCATCTGGTAACCGGGGGCGACCAGACCGAACATCTGTCCTTGCCAACTCGCACACTCGCCTATGGCATAGACATCCGCCACCGAGGTTTGGCAGTTTGAATTGATGCAGATTCCCCCGCGTTCAGCCAGCGCCAAACCGGCCTGACGCGCCAGCGCATCCTGTGGCCGGATACCGGCAGAAAAGACTAAGAGGTCGGTCTCCAGATGCGATCCATCGGCAAAGTTCAAGCGCAAACGCTTTTCCTGGCCGGATTCAATCAAGGTCGTAGATTTTTCCAGCCACACCTGAACACCTAGGGCTTCAATCTTATCTTTCAAGACTTGACCGGCTTCATTATCCAATTGGACAGGCATGAGTCGCGGGGCGAACTCCACAACACTGGCCTGCAAACCCAACTGTTTCAGGGCATTGGCTGCCTCCAAACCCAAAAGTCCACCACCGATCACAACACCCGAGGTCGCCCCTTGGGCACTTGCGGCAATAGCATCCAGATCCTGCAGAGTCCGATAGACATGGCAATGCGCCTGCTCACGACCTGGAATGGGTGGCACAAAGGGGTAAGACCCTGTGGCCAATACCAACACATCATACTCATAACACCCCTTGGCGGTGTGCAGAGTCCGATGCTCCGTATCCAAGGCCTCAACACCCTCCCCTAAATGCAGATGTATATCGGCGTGTTGGTATAACTCTGCCTCACCTAAACGGAGCTGTTCGGCGTCCCAATGCTCAAAATAGCTGGAGAGATGAACACGATCGTAGGCGGCCACGGGCTCTTCTGCCAGTATATGCAGCTCATAGCTACCCACAGGTGCCTGTGCCTGCCACTGCTCAACAAAGTGGTGTCCCACCATGCCGTTACCCACCACAAATATGCGCTTTTTCATAATGCTGTTACTCCCAGGCGCAGCGTCAGGCTGCGGCCTCTTCTGGTCTCAATTCGCTGATTTCAGTCTGTCCGGATAAGAGGGCCAGTGGATCTTTGATCACCTCTTGGGCACGGATGAGCCGCACTAGATCTGGGCTGGATTGGGTATCACCATAGAGTATGGCACCCTGTAAACGCCCTTCTTGACGTAATAAGCGGGCATACACCCCGGCTTGTGCATCCAGCAATACCACATCCTCTGGACTCGGTTCGGCACTGATTTCGCCACAGGAAAAGAGCGCGATACCGGATATTTTCAACTGCGTGGCCTGTAAGGGTTCCTGATAATGCACCGCTTGCCCGGCCAGTATTGCCGCCAGTACCTTGGCCTGTTCCCAGATCGGGGCCACCAGTCCATAGGTCTGCTCACCCAATTGGCAGCACTCTCCCAAAGCAAAGATGTCCGTATCGGAACTCTGCATCCGGGTGTTCACCTGAATGCCACGCGCCACTTGCAGCCCTGCTGCCTTAGCCAGATCGATGCGAGGCTGAATGCCGAGGGCACACACCACCGTTTGGGCCGGCAAGAAGTCACCGCTTTTTAACTGCACCCCACGTACCTGACCTTGTGCATCCGCACAGATTTCAGCCACCGAGCTATGAGTCAGGATATTCAAGCCACGCGCGCTCAGATTACTTTGCAGGAGTTGAGCCGCCGACTTGTCCAGCTGTCGATTCAACAAGCGATCACCACGCTGCAACAGGGTGACCTCCATACCCAGATGCCGCAGCCCTTCTGCAGCCTCCAGCCCGAGAAACCCGCCACCGATCACCACCGCGGCCTGCCCTTCCTGTGCCGCTTGGCGCAAGGAATGGAGGTCTGCCTGAGTGCGAAAACACAACACGCCTTTAAGGTTTTCGCCGACACAACCCGGCAAAACAGGCGAGGAGCCCGTCGCCAAGACTAAGCGACGGTAGAACCACTGCCGCCCATCCTCAGCGCTCACGCATTTCTGCTGCGGCTGCAACTGGGAAACTTTTACCGCCGTCAGCAGCTCAATCCCCTGCTCCTGATACCACTGTGCACTGGCCAATTCTGCCGCAGCATCCTCCACCTCATTCGCTAACATCGAAGAGAGCAGAACGCGGTTATAGGGTAGGCAGGGTTCTTCACCCAGCATCAAGATACGTTGCGGACGTTGCGGCTGCGCCACTAACTCCTGCACCAGACGATGCGCAGCCATGCCATTGCCGAGGATGATCAGGTCATACATCATGGTGTTAGCCCTGCACAGCCTGACGCTGACGGCGCTGACTGAGGTCCTCAACCTTACGCTGTTTCTCGTAGAGGAAACTCAGCACCGCCTGACGGCAATGGTTGTATTGCGGATCATCTGCAAGCGCGATGCGATCACGTGGCCGTGCCAGTGGCACTTCAAGAATTTCACCGATGGTCGCCGCCGGGCCATTGGTCATCATCACGATGCGATCCGACAGCAGCACCGCCTCATCCACATCGTGCGTCACCATCACCATGGTGGCACCGGTCGCGGCCAGAATGCGCATCAACTCATCCTGCAGGTTGGCTCGCGTGAGCGCATCCAGGGCACCGAAGGGTTCATCCATCAACAGAATTTGGGGTTCCATCGACAACGCACGGGCGATACCAACTCGCTGCTTCATGCCGCCGGAAATCTCATGCGGATATTTAGTTTCAGCATGCGACAGACCGACCAGATCCAATGCCGCCAGGGTGCGCTCACGCAGCTGTGGCTTTTTCTCACGTCGACCAAAGACCTTTTCCACCGCCAGATAGATGTTGTCAAAACAGGTCAACCAGGGCAGCAAAGAGTGGTTCTGGAACACTACGGCGCGTTCTGGACCCGGGCCCGCAATCTCACGGTCATTGCAGAGCAACACCCCTTGAGTCGGCAGCGTCAGCCCGGCGATCAAGTTCAGCAAGGTCGATTTCCCACAACCCGAGTGGCCGATCAGACTGATCGACTCACCCGGTGCCAGGTTCAGATTGACATCGCGCAGTGCGACAAAAGGGCCTTTCTGCGTTTGAAAGGTTTGTCCGGCATTTTCGATTTGAATCAACTTTTTCATGGCAAACTCCTTATTCCGACTCAGCTGCGCTGCTCATAAGAGAAACGACGCGCCAGCAACATCAGACACTGTTCTAGCAACAGACCCACAATGCCGATGACAAAGATCGCGATAATGATGTGTTCGACCTTGAGGTTGTTCCACTCATCCCACACCCAGAAACCGATTCCCACGCCGCCGGTGAGCATCTCCGCCGCGACAATGACCAACCAAGCCGTACCGATCGAAAGGCGAATACCTGTCAGCATGTAAGGCAACACAGCAGGGAACAGAATCTTGGTGAAAATTTTCCATTCCGAGAGTTGCAGGACACGCGCCACGTTCAGGTAATCCTGGGGAACACGTGTTACGCCCTGTGCGGTGTTCATAATCATCGGCCAGATGGAGCAGATAAAAATAGTCCAGACCGCTGCCGGATCAGCACGTTGAAACACCAACAATCCGATCGGCAACCAGGCCAAAGGACTGACTGGACGCAACAAACTGATGATGGGATTCAACATCTGCGACAGGAGCGCAAAGCGTCCGAGCATAAAGCCCGCCGGAATGCCAACCAACGCGGCGATACCAAAGCCTAAAGCGACACGCTCTAGGGAGGCCAGAACATTCCAGCCGATACCTTGATCATTCGGCCCGTCGATATAGAAGGGTTCTGAAAATAAGATAACGGCGGCCTCCCAGGTTTGGCCGGGAGTGGGAATGGAGCCACCATTAAACGTGGCCAGATGCCAGATCCCAATCAAAATCAACAAGCCCAACACGGGCGGCAAGGTATGACGCAACACCGGCGCGATCCAAGCATTCATGGAGTCTGGCCAAGGACGTACCTGTCCTGTGCGCAGACGGTGTAGCATTGAGTTTTGCGGTTTAGCCTGAGCTTTTGCCGGTGGCGGTGACTCAGGCACAGAGGTTTTTTTCATGGATAAACTACTCATCACTTCACTCCTTAGACTTTCACCGCAAAACCTGCTGCGTAGGCTGCTGGATCACTGCCATCCCACACCACACCATCCATCAGCACGGAGCGACGCATCAACTGTTCAGGGGCTTTGATATTCAGTGCTGAAGCCGCTTGCGTGTAGAGATCGGTGCGGTTGATTTTGGCTGCGATGCCTAAATAATCAGGATCGGTATCGATCAGACCCCAGCGTTTGTGCTGAGTCAGGAACCACATACCATCGGAGAGATAGGGGAAGTTGACTGCACCATCATCAAAGAACTTCATGCTGTGTGCATCTTTCCAACGCTTACCTAAGCCATTTTCATACTCACCCAACATGCGCCCTTCAATGACATCTACACTGGTGTTGATGTAGGAACGCGCCGCCACCACACGAGCCGTTTCACGGCGATTATCGTCACTCGCATCGATCCAGCGCGACGCTTCAAGAACTGCAGAAATCAACGCCCGAGCAGAATTCGGATGACGTGCGACCCAAGCATCGGTTGTACCCAGAATTTTTTCTGGATGATCCTGCCAGATCTCTTGTGTAGTGGCGGCTGTGAAACCAACCTTATCGGCAATCGCACGCTGCCCCCAAGGCTCACCGACACAGAAACCATGCATATTCCCAACTCGTGCATTGGCCACCATTTGTGGAGGCGGCACCACAATCGAACGTACATCTTCAAATGGATGAATATCGTGCGCCGCCAACCAGTAATACAACTCCATCGCATGGGTGCCGGTTGGGAAGGTTTGTGCGAAGGTATAGGTGCCCTTGGCGCTGGCATCCACGACCTTCTTCAAGGATTCACCATCGGTTGCCCCCAACTCTTTCATCTGTGTGGAAAGGCTGATTGCCTGACCGTTCTGGTTCAAAGTCATTAAGCAGGCCATGTCGGTTTTTGGGCCACCCACCCCCATCTGCAGGCCATAGACCAGGCCATAGAGTACATGGGCAGCATCCAACTCCCCTGACACCAGCTTGTCACGGACTGCCGCCCAGCTAGCTTCTTTACTTGGGATGATTTTGATGCCGTATTTCTCATCAAATTTCTTAACCGCCGCCATCACGACAGAAGAGCAATCCGTCAGTGGAATAAATCCCACTCGAATCTCTTTTTTCTCAGGGGCATCGGAACCCGCAGCCCAGATGGCAGAGGGCGCCAAGCTTGTGCACAGCGCCCCCCCGAAGGCCGCACTGCCCTGTAGAAAACGGCGACGCGACAAAGACGGTTGAGAGAGTTTGTTTTTCATGGGCTTCACCTCATAAATTGCTCAAAAAAAAACGGCGTCATCTCATGCAACCTGTTAATCCGACAGGGATGAGATGGACGCCGTTGTCCGTTGTGATTCTGTGCTACACGACTCGATTAGACCGAGCCACCTGGCACTGCCTAGATCGGCTAGCGAGCACGATCATGGCCTTTGATTTAGTTAGAGCAGAAACTGTGCCAAGTTTTAAAAACCCAATCATTTCTATGGAAAAGCCTTGGCCAAGGATCAAATCGGGGCAAAGCCCTGCGCAATATGAATCAAATTTGCACTTTTGCAGTGCACAATGATCCTAAAGCGAACAAAAAAAGCGCAACCCTTTCCTTTAAATCAAAAAAACCGTCTGAATAGGCTCTAAAACTTTTTGCTAAACGTAACGTTTATTTGGCCAATTAAACTTTTAATAGATCCAGCAAAGACACCACTGACTGTGCTACATCGGCCAAACGCCGATTTTGCTCCATCGCTGCTTTACGTAACTGGCGATAAGCTGCTTCTTCACTCAGATGTTGATGCTGCATCAACAAGCCTTTTGCCTTCTCAATCAACTTGCGTTCGCGTAAAGCTTCACGGGCTTCATTCAGCTCATCACTGATACTTTGTAAGCGTTGCGCTTGGCTGTGCAAAAGATCCATGATCGAACGCTCCATCTCACGACTCACCCCGGCACTAGGGGTCGGCGTTGCCAGGGCCAAGAGTGGATCCAATACAGGCTCTGCATAGTCCCCCAGCGCGTTGACACGCGCCAATACACGATGATGATTCTGCAGATCCTCCTGAGCGGCCTGAAGTTTTTCTTCACACACCTGCAGAAGTTCACAACTGAGTGACTCTTCAATTTCACGCAGGGCATCGATACGCTGCGTCGCCAGTTCGTACCAAACCTCACTGAATGCACTGGGCACAGGATCTTGCTCCTGAGCGCGGCTGACCACCTGGCGCAAACGCACAAACTCGGCCTGCACCTCGCTTTGCCATTGTGTTTGCCACAAGGCTTTTGCCTGGCTGGGTGCAAACTGCAGAAACACCTCAAAGCAACGCTCTTGCCCTTCAATTAAGTGTTGCAGGGTTTGTTGCTGTGTGAGTTCAAAA
Source organism: Nitrincola tapanii (assembly GCF_008368715.1). Lineage (GTDB taxonomy): Bacteria > Pseudomonadota > Gammaproteobacteria > Pseudomonadales > Balneatricaceae > Nitrincola > Nitrincola tapanii. Next base: position 225,876 of record NZ_SMRS01000001.1, on the reverse strand, counting down.
TGCCCCGCCGCAAAACCACTGGCGGCCCAAGCACGCTCTTGCCCAGCCCACTCTTTACCCTGCATAAAATTAAAGAGCGCGACCAGCAAGCGAGTGATCTCGGGATCGGAAGCGGCATCGGCCGCCTCAAACACCACCGCTAACAAACCCGCTACCAAGCGGCTAAAGGCCTGAGTCGCTGCCGCTGGAGTGAGTTGCTGGGCACTAATGGCACAGCGCAAATCTGGCAAACCATCTAATGCCTGCAAGACACAGGCAATACGGGTATACAAACGCACGCCACCTGTCACCGGACACTCCACACGCTCGGGACAGAGCAAACGAGCACGTAAGCGCTGCTCTTCGGTCTGGCACACCTGTTGCTGCTGTTCTCGCTGTACCTGAAAGCGTGTCCCAGCCGAGGCCAAAAACACATTGCTGAGCCCGCGTTCACGTTGTAACTGATGCACCAACCGGCTAATCGCTTCGACCAGCGAACACGTCTCAGCCAGATGTTCAAGACTCACACGCTCGCAACGCTTAGCGGCTAACAAAAAGGCTTCAGCCGAACTGGATTTGGGCATCACAGGTCTCCTGTGCCAGATAAATGAACAATTCCTAGTCCTTCTCTAGCAAGGAGCATTCCATTCGGCCTGAAAAAAGGCCTTATTTAAAGAATTGGTATTCTTTTTGCTTTGACTTAAGACAATCTAGGCCCTTACTCAACGGATGCCTGGTACAGCTTAATTTTTCATACTCAGGCAAAGACGCCTGCTCCTTTACAGCCAAACCGCCTGTGAAGTGGCAGGCGTTTTTTTTGGCCAAGATGGAGGCTCTCGATGCATAGCATTTTTCAATCCTTAACTGGACGCCAGGCCAAGCAGCCACCACTTCCCCAAAAGCAGATGGAGGCCGAACGTCAAATTTTGCAATTGCAGCAGCAGTTACAGGAAATTTCACATTCGACCCAAGAATTGGATCAACAGGCCACACGAGTGTTGGAATCGGCTCAGATACAAACGCAAGCAGCGACTACCGCCGCCGCAGCCATTGAAGAGATGAGCGCGAGCATTACCGAAATCGCGGAATTAGCTGAAACATCGCGCGGAGCTTGCATCGAAGTCGATGATGCGGTGCATCAAGGACAGGCTCACCTCAACGCCCTGGTCGAGCATTTACACTGGATGAATCAACGCGCGTTAGACAGCCATCAAGAGATGGCACAACTGGATGCCAGCTCACAGATTATTACCCAGATGTCGGGTGTTATTCGCACCCTGGCCGATCAAACCAATTTACTGGCCTTAAATGCGGCGATTGAAGCCGCCCGTGCGGGGGAGGCAGGCCGAGGCTTTGCGGTGGTCGCGGATGAGGTGCGCTCCTTGGCGTTAAACAGTAATGCCTCGGCGATTGAGATCGCTGAAAAGATCGACTCGGTTCAGCGCGGCATACGGGGCAGCGCACAGGCCATGGCTGAACTCTCGGATCTTTCCAGCCAAAGTTTAAAAAGTGTCCAGGCCATCTCCGAGCGCTTGCAGCATATTAGTGATCGCAGCGCCGCCTTAAGCTTACAAGTGTCTCAAGTTGCGGTCAGCACCACCCAACAAACACAAGCGGCAGCCGATATCGCCCAGTTAGCCGACAGTGTCCAGCAGCATACACAGCATACGATGCAAGCTGCGGAAGAATCCCGTGCCATCTCGCAGCACCTTTCCGATCTCAGCGACGCCGCGCGTCGTGTCACCCGGAGTTCCGACCATGCCTGATCTACCTCTATGGCTGTACCTATGTTTGGCCTTGATTGCCTCGACTCTTTACGTCTTCATCTATTTGCGTGTTCAACGTCTGGAGCGTCAACAACACACGCGTCGCATTCATCTACTACACCGTTTACGACAACTTTTATCCTTGCTCCAAAAACATCGTGGTCTCAGTGCCGGCATTCTCAGTGGTGACAAGAGCCTCAGTGCCGATCGCGCGGTGATTCAGCAGGAGATTCAATCTCTACTGAAAGGCGCTCAAACCGAGCAAGTGTTACTGGCACCCTTTGAACGCTGGCACACACTGACAGAACACTGGGGACGATTACAGGCTAATCAGCAGCTCGATGTGCGCGCCTGTCTGCTGCAGCATCATCAATTGATTCGCACCCTACTTTTTTTGATTGAAGATCTGGCCGAAGCCTCACACTTGGCGGCATCACATCCCGAATTGGAATATCTGCCCTGGGTATGGAAAGGTCTATTACCCAGCGCAGAATGGGCAGGACAAGCACGCGCCCTCGGCACCGCGGTCAGTGCCAAGGGATGCAGCACTCCGGCTGAACGCATTCGCTTACGCTTCCTATGCCAGCAACTGCGGGAAGAATCCAGCCATACTTTACAAAGGCTCAAGGCTCAACCCGATCTGCAAAAATCGCTCTTGCCCGCTCAAGCCGCTTTACAGCAGTTTCTTTGGACACTGGAAACCCAAATTCTTCAGGAGAATGGCCCCCCACTGAATGCCAAGGAATTTTTTGCTCTGGCCACTCAGGCGATCGAATCCCTCTTAGCCATCGCCGATGATGCCCTGACGCATGCCTTGAGAGTGCACCAAGAAATCAATCCGCACCTTTTAGGTGCAACAACACTTGTATCAAGAGGCTAAGTGCCTTAAGTCACTCAAAACTCAGACTGGCATTTTTTTTGCTTTAACTATTGAGCGTCCTTGACGTTTAACAATTTAATTGACGGGGAACAGGCTCCCCCGGGCAATGCCGCCCACATCACTGAACTCGCAAGGGTTCGGGGATGTGGGCTTTTTTTATGGGTCAATGAAATGAAAACACTCACCAGTAGCTGCCCTTATTGTGGTGTCGGATGTGGCGTCCTGCCCCAAGTCGAAGCGGGACGCTTAATTGCGATTTCCGGCGATCCCCAGCACCCCGCCAATTTCGGCAAACTCTGCATTAAAGGCAGCAGTCTGCATGAAACCACTGGCCCAGAACTACGCCTGTTACAACCCAAGGTAGATGGCAAAACCAGCTCTTGGGATGAAGCGATGCAGAGTTTCAGTACCCGTTTAAAAGCGATTCGTGACGAGCATGGCCCCGGCAGCATCGCCATGTACCTTTCCGGCCAACTCCTCACCGAAGACTATTACGTCGCCAACAAGCTGATGAAAGGCTTCCTCGCCTCCAGTCATGTCGACACCAACTCTCGCCTCTGTATGGCCTCAGCCGTGGCAGGACATAAACGCGCCTTTGGTGCCGATGTGGTACCGGGTTGTTATGAAGATTTTGAATTGGCCGACCTCGTAGTCTTGGTCGGCTCAAATGCCGCCTGGAACCACCCTGTTCTATTTCAACGCCTACTCGCCGCCAAACACGCACGACCTAACATGCGTCTTGTGGTGATCGATCCCAGACGCACCGCCAGCTGTGAAGCGGCAGATCTGCATCTTCCGATCCGCCCGGGAACAGATGCGCAATTGTTTAATGGCTTGCTCTTGCAGTTGGTTGAGCGCGGCGCATTGGATCTTGAGTTTATTCAAAACCATTGTGAAGGCTTCGACAGCGCCTTTACCGCCGCCTTGCAAACTCCCAGTGATCTGCACCAACTCGCTTTTGAGCTGGACGTGAATCCCTCCAGCCTGACGCGATTTGTAGAATGGTTTACCGGCACAGAACGCACCCTGACGCTCTTTTCTCAAGGCGTGAATCAATCCAGCAGTGGCACAGATAAGGTGAATGCCATTCTTAATTGTCATCTCGCCACGGGCCGTCTTGGCAAACCGGGCAGCAGTGCGTTTTCTCTGACCGGCCAACCCAATGCCATGGGGGGACGCGAAGTGGGTGGGCTGGCCAATCAACTCGCGGCTCATATGGATTTTAATCGACCTGAAGATATCGACCGAGTCGCCCGCTTTTGGCAGGCACCGGCCATGAGTCAGAGTGAGGGTTATAAAGCGATCGAACTGTTTCGTGCGATTGATCGGGGTGAAATTAAAGCCCTGTGGATCATGGCAACCAATCCACTGGTCAGCATGCCCGATTGCGAGTTTGTGCGCAGAGCTTTGAGTAAATGTGAACTCCTGGTCGTATCCGAATCCATGGCACACACCGACACGCTTGAACTGGCACACATTCAACTCCCAGCCACGACTTGGGGTGAAAAGAATGGCACCGTGACCAATTCGGAAAGACGTATTTCGCGGCAACGTCCTTTCCTAGCGCCGCCGGGTGAAGCCCGACACGATTGGCAAATTATTTGCCATCTGGCACAAGCGCTGGGTTTTGACCAAGCTTTTTCTTATCAACACCCGCATGAGATTTTTCTTGAACATGCTCGATTGTCCGCCTTTGAAAATGATGGGCGTCGAGCGTTTGATCTGTCGGGCCTGTGCCACCTCGATCAGACGGCCTACGATGCCCTAGAACCGATTCAATGGCCAGTCAATGCCGCGCACCCGAAAGGGCGTGCACGCCTGTTTGCCGAGGGCGATTTTTTTACGCCCAACCGCCGCGCGCGTTTTATTCCCGTCACCCCACGGGCACCCCAACAAACACTCGACCCAGAACATCCTTGGCGTCTGAACACTGGACGGATTCGTGATCAGTGGCACACCATGACACGTACCGGACGCGCCGCGCGTCTGTTGCAACATCGCCCAGAGCCCTTTATCGAGATTCACCCCTTGGACGCGCAAGCTCAAGGCTTAGACAATGAAAGCCTCGCTCAACTGAGGAATCCACAGGGTGAATACATAGGCCGTGTACGTCTTAATGAAGGACAACGCCCTGGCGAATTGTTTGTACCCATGCACTGGACACGTCAGTTTAGTGCTCAAGCCTGTTGTGATGCGCTGATTCAACCAGTCTGTGATCCCATCTCCGGCCAGCCTGAATCCAAGCAAGGATGTGTCGCACTGCAACCCTTAGCGACCACTTGGCAAGCTCGCGTATTGATGCCCGCACACCAACAAAAACGCTGGTCGAGTCGCTACTGGTCATGCATTCCACTGGAACACTGTCAGAGCTGGATCTTGGCCGATCAACAAAGGGTCGAGAACTGGTCGGATTGGTGTTTAGAACATTTGGGCTGCGCACCGGATCTCTGGTACCAGGACCCCACTTCCGGCACCTACCGTGCGGCGGCCCTGGTCGATGGGGCGCTCATCTGGGTACTACTGGTCAGCCCAGAGGGCGACTTTCCCGATCTCAGCTGGCTAGCGCAAGCCTTTACGCGCCCGCTAAGCCCTGAAGATCGCCGCGCGCTGCTGTTTGCAGGTCCTGGACACAAACAGGATCTGGGGGCACTTATTTGCAGTTGCTTCCAGGTACGCGAAGCCTCGATCACCGCCGCTATTCAAGCCGGCCTCCACAGCCCTCAAGCCCTTGGACAAGCCCTCTCTTGCGGCACCAACTGCGGCTCCTGTCTTCCCGAAATTAACGCGCTGTTAGCGCAGGAGATCTGTCATGCTTAACCTACTGCGTCGTCCAGATGTGTACCGCGAGGGTTGGCCAAAATCTGCCTTCAACAGGCTGACCCAACTCCACACGCCACAGACAACAGACACCTCCACCAAGCCTGGCCAGGTCGCCCTCATCGGTGCCGGACCCGGTGATCCTGAACTGATTACACGTAAAGCCTGGCGACTCATTCAGAGTGCGGATGTCCTTCTTTATGATGCGTTGGTCAGTGAAGCCTTAATGCAGGAGATTCCACCGCACATACGTCGTATCTACGTCGGCAAGCAAAAAGGTGCACACTCGATGAGCCAGGAAGCGATCGGTAAAACACTCGTGGGACTAGCACAACAGGGCTTGCAGGTGGTGAGGTTAAAAGGGGGGGACGCTCTCATTTTCGGTCGCCTGGGAGAGGAGTTGGACGCTTTAAAAGCCGCAGGCATCCCTTATCAAATCGTACCCGGCATTACCGCCGCAGCCGGTTGTGCCGCCAGTGCCGGTTTTGCCTTAACAGAGCGCGGCCAAGCCAGCCGTTTACGTCTGATTACGGCTCACCATTGTGACGGTCGTAGCCTACCTTGGGCCGATCTGGCGCAGACCGATGAAACGCTGGTGTTTTATATGGGGCTGAGTCAGGCACATGAGATCAGCCGTGGTTTGCGCGAAGCCGGTTTGCCCGATGATTGGCCAGTCTTGCTGGTCGAACGCGGCACTCAAGCAAATGAGCGCCGTGTGAAAACCGACCTACTCGACTTACCCCAAGCGATTATTCGCCATCAACTGGAATCCCCAACCTTAATTTTTGTCGGTCAGGTCGTCCAACAGGTGGAAAGCGAGCAAGCACACGCTCTTGGCGTGCATAAACTCTGGCCCTTTTAGAAGCGATATTGCCAAGCCAGGCCGAGAATATCCTGGCTCATCGTTAAATCCGCTTCTCCACCCCCAAAGTTTGTGGGGATGGACTGGTTTCCTGAGCGTGTAGTTTTGAAGGCACGGGTATAAGCCAGGGTCAGTGCGTGTTGCTCGGTGGGTGACCAACTAGCGCCTAAGCTGAGATGCTCTTGAATCACGCCGGGCGCCAAAATGTTAAAAAAGGTCTCACTGGCTGGGATAGGTTGGTCGGCATAGCTATAACCGGCACGAAGCGTCCACTCTGGTGAAAGGGTGTGGATGACCCCAAGCTTATACACATTCACATCTTGCCAACCAAAGCCAGGGCTATTACTGGCTCCCAAAGGCGCTTGTACGGCCAAAGGATTGGCAATCGATTTAATTTGACTGTATTCAATAAACTGCCAATCGCCAGCCAAAATCCAGTTAGGTTGAAGTTGCCAAGCAAATCCTAAACCATAGGTTTGTGGAATATCAAAACCACCGGCTTGCGCGAAGAGTCCACGATACTCCTCAAAGTTATCCATTTTGATTTTCGATGACCAACTGGCAGCCAGCGTCAGCTGATCCGTCAACTGGCCTTGCCAACCGAGCTTGATCCCCCAGCCATCCGAGGAGTCATGGCCACGATTGGTTAACGCATCGGGAGCCGAAGAGATCCCAGCAAAACCAGCCAGGCCCGTGGCCTCAAACATCTGATAGCTATAGGTCACCCCTAAACCGAGGGCATGTGCTTCCGTCAGCTGATAGGCCACCGCACCGGTGACAAACAACTGCGCCAGATCCACACCCGCCTGACCACTGTTTCCGGAAGGATCAAACGGATTTTGTGTATAACCGGTATTCATCCCCCCATTCGCATGCATAACTAGACCGTAAGAGAGACGCTCATTGGCCTGGTAACTCAAACCCAGTTCAGGAATCCAGAAATAACGATCGCTGTTTGCATCAAACTCACCCGAAAGCATAGGATTGCCCCGAATCACAGCGGAGCGTTTAGGCTGGAACCAGGTCACCCCAAGATCCAGCTGGTCGCCGAGTTGCGTCAAGGCTGCCGGATTGGTTGCCGCGGCCAAGCTGTCTTGTGCCAAGGCATAGCCGACTCCCGCCATCCCCTGACTGCGCACACCCACGCCATGCGTAAAATAACCATTCGTCGCCTGCGCCGTCAGTGGCAGCAGTAGTGCGGCCAAGGTGCTGATATTCTTAAAAGCACTAGGAATTTTAAGCGCACTGATGTTCTTAAGAGCACCGAAATTCTTAAGATTTGAATTCACCTTCACACTCCGCTTTTTAATACAAAATGATATATATAAGCGGAATGATATATTTGTAAGCTATATAAGAGAAATAACCAAATCTAATTAAGATATAGTTAAATTAGTACAGCCTTAGATGTGCCCTGACTAAGTGCTAGGACAAGCCCAGTTGCGCACTTCAGGAAATAAGGCGCGTAATTTTTGCACTAAAGGATCGCGTGAATCGATACGCTCACGTGCATAGGTTTTTTCCTGCGGGAAATCACGCATCAGCAGTGCCAAGAGCAAAGGCGCTCGGACAAAGATCTGATCACAATCACTGATCTCATTGATACTGCCTTGCCAGATAAGCTCTTGATCGAGGGTACGCTCTAGCCGCAGCCAAAGCTCATGACGATACTGAGTACGCGTACGCAACTCTGGAAAGTCCTCCAGGAAGCTAGGCTCCCAAAAAAGACCCTGCCCGAACCCCTGGCGACTGCGCAGGCCCGAGTAGAAAAAAGGCGGCTGGCTTTCCAGACGCGTACCTGCCGCTTGCGTCGCAAAACCCAGATGCCAACTATACTCGGCCTCTTCTGGACTCAGCACCGGCTGCCAGCTTCGTAGCCTTAAGCTTTCCTCTAGCATACGGCTGATTTTTGCGGCCAAAGCGCCATCCACAGAGGCCGTATGAATCACAAAGCGCGCCGAAACCGGTACCTCGGCCTGGCGCTCTGTGTAACTCACCCCTTGAAGACTACTGCAAGCGCTGAGGAACACACCGCCGCAGAAGAGGAGGAAAGTTCGCAGAAAATTGGCTGGCAAACGCCGCCGACTCAGCACAAATGTTGTATATTTCAATTCAGAAGATAAAAAGCGCTTAAGAGACGGATTCATGTGTTTACTCCAGCCTAAATTCATTACAGGCCTGTTGCTGAGCTTAAGCATCATCACATCAGTACAGGCGGATAACGGCATCCGGCGCATTGTGCATCCGGATGGTCGTGTTGAATTTACCAACCTAGGCTCAGGGACTCCCCAACCCGTCACCCAACAAGTGCGACAAACTGTTTTCACCTACCGCACTGCCAGCGGCAATCTCGCCTTTAGTGATCAACGCCCTCCTGAAGGGGTGCGCTACGATGTGATGCGTTTTGACTGCTTTGCCTGTAAACCCAATTCTAGCGTTAATTGGCAAACTACGCGCTTGCATACACAATCTTATCGCCAAGAGATCGAGCAGATGGCCAAGCGTTATCAAGTAGATCCTGCGCTGATTCGGGCCGTGATTCATGCCGAATCCGCGTTTAACCCGAACGCCATTTCACCCAAGGGTGCACAGGGATTGATGCAACTCATGCCCCCCACCGCAGCCGATATGGGGGTGAGTAACGCGATGGATCACCGTGAAAATATCCGCGGAGGGGTACAGTATTTAGCCTGGTTGCTGAAGCAGTATAACGGCAATACGCGCCTCGCCACGGCCGCCTACAACGCAGGTCCCGGCGCCGTTCGCCAGTATGGGGGCGTGCCGCCTTTTGCCGAAACCCAAGCCTATGTTGAGCGTGTTGCCATCCTGCATGAGCGTTATCGACAGGCCCAATAACCCTCATGCAAGAGGCCGGTTACGCTCTCTGCTGAATTAAGCCTGAGCCGCGCGCGCAGCATGCAGCTTTTTATAACTTTCAATTAAGCGTAAATGGCGATCCAAACCTTCCAGACGCATGCTGGTTGGCTCCAGTCCATAAAAACGCACACGACCTTCGGCAGAACCCACAACCGCATCCATCACCTCAGCCCCAAACATCCGCTTCAGGTTGTGGATAAAGTCATCCAAGCGCAGTTCTTCATCCAACAGGATCTCTAATACGGCCTGTAGCGCACGGTAGAAAAGACCACGCTCAACGGTGTTGGTGTTAAATTGTAAAAACTGCTCCACTCGCTCCAACGCGGCGTCCTGTTGGCCTAGCGCCAGATGAATCAACAGCTTTAACTCCAAAATTGTCAGCTGTCCCCAGGGGGTGTTCTCATCAAATTCAATACCGATCAGGGTTCTGATATCGGTATAGTCATCTAACTGGCTGTCTTCCAAACGCTCCAGCAGGTCGGCCAGCGCGAGATTCCCCAAGCGCTGAAGATTCAGAATATCTTCACGGAAATCCAAGGCTTTATTGGTGTTATCCCAGATTAAATCCTCGATGGGATAGATCTCTGAATAACCCGGCACCAGAATACGGCACACCGGTGCGCCCAAATCTTCATGCACCGCCATGTACACCTCTTTCCCCATCTCTTCGAGAATGCCAAATAACTTGGCCGCTTCCTCCTCATTCGTACCGGAGAAATCCCACTCACAGAACTCATAATCGGCTTGCGCGCTAAAGAAACGCCAAGAGATCACCCCTGAAGAATCAATAAAGTGCTCAACAAAGTTATTCGGCTCAGTCACCGCCAGGGTGCTAAAAGTCGGTGGCTGGAAATCATTCAAGCCCTCAAAACTACGGCCTTGCAGCAACTCGGTCAGGCTGCGCTCTAAAGCCACATGCAAACTTGGATGCGCGCCAAAAGAGGCAAACACACCGCCATTACGTGGATTCATCAAGGTGACACAGGCAACCGGGAATTGACCACCTAAGGAAGCATCCTTGACCAACACCGGGAACCCCTGTGCCTCTAAAGCTTGAATGCCTTCGAGCAGCTCAGGGTATTTTGCTAACACCTGCGGCGGCACATCGGGTAAGGCGATCTCTTCCTCGATGATCTGCTTTTTGACCGCCCGTTCAAAAATCTCAGATAAGCATTGAACCTGAGCCTCGCACAGAGTGTTGCCCGCACTCATGCCATTACTCAGATAAAGATTCTCAATAAGATTAGAAGGGAAATAGACGACTTCTCCATCAGACTGACGCACAAAGGGTAAAGAACAGATACCACGATCCGCTCGGCCAGAGTTGGTATCTATCAGATTTGAGCCACAGAGCTCAGCATCTGGGTTATAGATTTCCAGACAATACGCATCCAGCAGCCCTTCTGGCAGCTCATCCCCTGCCCCCGGCAAAAACCATTTTTCATTCGGGTAATGTACAAACTCGCTGTTGGCAATCTCTTCACCAAAAAACTGGTCGTTATAGAAGAAATTACAACTCAAACGCTCAATAAATTCGCCCAGTGCTGAACACAGCGCACTCTCCTTCGTCGCCCCCTTGCCATTGGTAAAGCACATAGGTGAGGCCGCATCACGAATATGCAAAGACCAGACATGCGGCACCAGATTGCGCCAAGAAGCGATCTCGATCTTCATACCGAGCTTGGCCAGAATAGCGGTCATGTTCGCAATGGTGGTTTCGAGCGGAAGATCCTTACCTTCGATCCAGGTCTGAGCTTGAGCCGAAGCGGGTGCCATCAAGAGCGCCTGAGCATCGGCATCCAGATTTTCGACCACTTCGATCTGAAACTCCGGCCCCTCTTGCACCACCTTTTTCACGGTACAACGCTCGATCGAGCGCAGAATACCTAAGCGATCCTTGTCCGAAATATCCTCCGGCAATTCAACTTGAATCTTAAAGATCTGCTTATAACGGTTTTCGGGGTCGACAATATTATTTTGTGCCAAGCGGATATTATCCGTCGAAATATTGCGCGTATTGCAATACACCTTAACGAAATAAGCGGCACACAACGCCGAGGACGCCAGGAAATAGTCAAACGGGCCGGGTGCCGAGCCATCTCCTTTATAGCGGATTGGCTGGTCGGCAATAACGGTGAAATCATCAAACTTGGCTTCAAGTCGAAGATTATCGAGGTAGTTGACTTGGATTTCCATGAGCAGGTACCGAATAATGAATGCTGTGCGCGGGGGCAATTAGCCCCGTATTATCCGGTTTTTAAACGCAATAGTCAGTGCCAACACGGAAAAAGCCGCCAAGGATTCAATCGATCGATTAACGTGGCTTGTACTGTCTGGAGCAATAGGCCCGGCTGACATCAGGATGGCGCAATTTCAAGTGTTTGGTCTGTCGCCCCGACACGCGAGCGCGCCACAAGCGAAAACTACTCGGCTTCAACTGCCGACGCATCAAGCGAATCACCTGAGCTTCGGCTAAGCCATAAAGCTGCTCTATCGCCTCAAACGGTGTGCGATCCTCCCAGGCCATTTCAATAATTCGTGATTCATCCACCGGGTTCATAACCGTTTTGCACTCTCACTGGCTTGTTAATAGCCAGCATTACGTGAGAGCAACAAGAATGGTTTGATCAAAGAGGATGCCTAAGCCTCGGTGGGTGAAATCGATACTCCAGGTTCCAGCACCCAGCAACGTGGATTCGCGCTATATCCCAAGTGCCCATAATAGGATTGAGCGGCGGGCGCGGCGATCAAGATCAACTTGGCTCTTGGGCCCAACTGCGCTTGGGTGAGGCTCTGCAAATGTTTACCAATTCCTTGGCATTGGTAGGCTTGATCAACCGCCAAATCAGATAGATAACAAGCATAGTGAAAATCAGTCAGGCTGCGAGCCACCCCCACCAAGCGCTCGCCCTGCCAAGCCGTCACCAGCAAATTAGAGTGCGCCAACATACCTTCAATGCAGTCAAGATCCTGAATGGGGCGCCGCTCACCTAGGCTTGATCTTTTTAAAAGCTCGATAAACTCGGCACTGCTTATGGGATGATTGACCTTGTATTCGATATTTAGCACGTTAAAAGCCCCTCTAGATATGCCTTGCCTGACAGCCCGCATGCGCATAAGCTATACGCATAGCGCATATGGAGCAACCAAGATGAACTATACATACAATACTCAAGCCCCAAAAAAACCAGCTAATGTCAGCATAAACAGTGACCTACTTCAGAAAGCAAAAGATCTGAAAATAAACCTGTCTGCAACTTTGGAGCATGCCCTGGCTGAGCAACTGCGCAATGAACAGCGTGCCGCATGGTTACGCGAAAATGCCAGCGCGATTCAAGCTTACAATCAGTTTGTTGAAACACATGGCACATTCGGCGACAGCGTCAGGAAGTTTTGATGAGCCAATTTTATGCTTATAAAAATCCAAACCCTGCCACTCATGCCCAGTACCCTTACTTGCTAGACGTGCAAAGCGATTTACTAAGTGAGCTGCGTACAACTGTTGTTATTCCACTGACACCGTCCAACCTTGCTGCCTCAAGGAGTTTGACCCGGCTAAACCCTACTATCACTTTTGAAGGCAAAAGTTTTACGCTCATGACACAAGAGATAGCCGGCGTAGATCGCAACCAAATCGGCGCTCAAGCATATGATTTGTCGCCATATCGCTCAGAAATAGTCGCGGCTATCGATTTTGTACTCTCTGGCATATAACGAACCTGTCGGATTAGAAATACCCTTGGCGTCATGACGATAGCCTCAACGCTTTACTCAACGGACAATAATGAGCACCAGCGAGTTATTTTTCCGGTGCAGTAAGCTGTTAGCTGCGCTGTGTAAGGCCCTAACCTAATAGTGATAACGACAAGAAATGATCGTAATCGCATTATCATCCACTGCGTACACCAATCTATTCGTATCATCTATACGCCGGGACCAAAAACCAGCTAAGTTTTCCTTTAACGGCTCTGGCTTACCCATACCTTCAAACGCTGAGCGTCTAACGTCGTTAATAAGCTTGTTTATGCGTTTGAGCGTTTTTTTGTCCTGAGTTTGCCAGTAAAGGTAATCATTCCAGGATTCGTCAGTCCATAACAGTAAACGACTACTCATCAATCAAGTCTCTACAGGTTACCTTACCTGCTTTGAATTGTTCAATTGAGCGATTCAAGTGCTCAGCATTTGCGGGGGAGCGCAGTAAGTGCACCGTTTCCATCAGACTGTTGTAATAATCTAGCGACATAACAACAGCATCTTCCGAATCACGGCGAGTAATAATTGCGGTATCTGCGTCATTCACAACGGAATCTAAAACCGCTTTCAGACTATTTCTTGCTTCTGTAAAAGACACAATTTTCATACAATCTCCACATGTACGCTTTACAGGACAAGTATAGATCCAAACCCGAACATGTACAATGTTATGGACATGTTAGTTATGTCAGCTAAGGCTGCTTTCGGCTTGATCAAGGTTTGTAAGAATAAGCCTTAGCCGCTTGGTGTGTTTCGCCTGAACCCCAGAGGTTTAACCGGATTTGTAGAACCTCTCAAGACCTTTGTGTATGAAACTTATAATCATAGACTGATTGCAACCCTAAGGGTTACGTCTAGCAAGTGCTGATTTTTAAGCTTAACGGGCAAATGTAGCGTAACGGAATTTGCTCCGTTGCAGCTGATTGTTATGTGCTTTATTTAATAGAGCTCATCAGCCCGAATTAATTCGCTGCCACGCAGGACCGTAAGCACTGAAATTTTTTGTGCTTGAGTATCAACGCGATAAATAACACGATACGCACCATAAATGACTTCGCGAATTCGCTCGATGTTGACTTCAGGGACAATGCGACCGCTCATGGGGTCCAACTCCAAGCGCTCTACCGATTCGAACAATCCGTCTAGCCATGACTCTGCAACGGAGGGCTTATCCAGCGCGATATAGCCAGCAATTTCACCCGCTCTTTCCAATGCGAGCGGCGACCATTCAATCATCATCACTGGCGTAGCTGCCTCAGTAACTGATTTTTTGCCTCTACATGGGGAACGCCTTCTCCCGCTTCGATTTGCGCTTCTGCCCGATAGATGTCCTCAAGCAACTCCAGACGTTGCTGCATCTTTTGATATTCATGCACGCCAACCAGAACAGCAACGCCGCGGCCACGCTGAGTAAGGACCATGGGGCGATGAGTTTCGTTGATTTGCTTTATAAAGGATGCAATTCCCGCTCTGAAATCGGACAGAGGGCGAATATCTTCATCTACTCTTAACTTAGTCATAGCACTTCAACCGTACTTTTGAATGTACTGCTGAGTGTACGCCCAGATGGTTAGGTGCGCAACTGCGGAGAGACCAAGGGCACATAACGCCTGTATTTGCGGTTGGTTTGTAGCGCAGCGGAAAACCAGTGATCTTCCCCCGATAAATCGGACACCTACGCTGCTCATACCGTCACTGCTTCATATTCAACTGGACTTAGGTAATTTAAGCTTGAGTGCAGTCGAACTCGATTATAAAAGTGCTGGATGTATCCAACCAGCTTGTCCCTCAGATGCATCTCGCCATAAAAGACGTTTTCCTTGATCAGCTCACCTTTCAAGGTATGAAAGAAGGACTCCATTTCCGCATTGTCTGTACACATGCCTGGACGGTTGGCATTGGCTAGAATGCCGTGTTGCTTTAGAAGCGACTGGATCTCGTGGGCACGGTATTCAACCCCACGATCCGTATGAAAAATCAAACCAGAATCAGGTCGTCGGTTACGCAGCGCCATCTGTAGTGAGGCCTTCGTCAGTGATACCGTCTTCTGCTTACCCAAAGACCACCCCACAATACGACGGGAATATAGGTCGATTACCGCAGCCAGATACAGCCAGCGTTTACCAACACGGATATAGGTGAGGTCAGCGGCCCAATGCTGGTTGGGTGCTGTTGGTTTAGGCAGATCTTTAGCAAGTTCGGCGCACGCTGGTAGAAACGGTGTAACCCCGCAAGCTTGCGGTAAACGCGGCTGACACGGGCCTTCAAGCCCGCTTCTCTCATCAACCGTTCGACTCGTTTTCTACCCACATGGACTCCTTGTCGCTTCAGGGCCTGATGTACTCTTGGACTGCCGTATGTTTCTCGGCTTGCCTTAAAAATCCGAATGATGCGTTCGGTCAGCACAGTATCGCTGTGCTGACGCCGGCTCACTTTGCGTTTCAACCAAGCATAGAAGCCACTGGCTGATACGTTCAGAAACCTGCACAAGCGGCGCACACTGTACTGCTCACGATGCTGCGCTACGAACCGGAACCTTTCTTTCGTTCCTCCGCGAGAAACCGTTGCCACTTTTTTAGCAGGTCATTTTCCTCTTTCAAGTCAGCAACCTGTTTCTCAAGCTTGCGTATCCGCTCGTTCTCACTCAAAGCCTTCGGCTTCTTAGACACCATTTTACGTTTATCAGCCACGATCTTGCCTTCCCGGTACTCCTTGCGCCAGCGGGACAACATGAAGGGATGGATATCCAGCGCTTCCGCAACTCCCTTCACACTCGCCCCACTCAGATGGGTCAGCTTAACAGCTTTGGCCTTGAACTCGTTCGTGTACTGTCGTGTCTTTTTTTGGTTCTTGTACGCTGGCATTTCTCACCTCGTCTGAATTAGATCGAGGTGTCCACTGAACCGGGGGAACTACAGCGTCGGATTGCCTTTACTTGTTAGGTTTTTTATCATTGGGCTTTAGCAACCTATAGTCTTTTGACTTGAGATCACTTCTTTCTATAAGCTTATGGGATAGCGTGTCATTTCTTAAGGCTGCGACAAATTCCGCGAACAGATGCTCCTTCTGTGCTTTAATCTGCTCACTAGAGTCTGTATGAACCGAATCAATGAACGCGTATATTTTTTTGATTACGTCATCCGAGGCGTGTAGCCAACACAATTGTAGTTCATCCAGAAAGGCTAATTTCAACAATTCGGCATCTTCTTGCCCTTCACTGAAACCCTTACTGCTCTTTAACAAAATTCTATAGCTTTCCTCTTTCTTTTTCCGTTGTTCAAATATCCTTTTGTCCAACTCAGCCTGCCGTCTAGCCTTTTCATTCAAAAGCCAGCCCACCACAACAGTCAGCACTGGGGCCATAATTTTCCAAAATTCGATATCGCTGGCTATTTTACAAATTGATTCCATTTTATTTCCTCAAGAAGCACGTCGCGACCTCGATAAACCTAACGCCACCGCTCACAGGCAAAATTGCGAGCGCCAGCGAGTAATTTTGTCCTTGTGTAGCGGATTGTTAGCCTTGGTCATGTGGATGCACTAAAAATGCGACTCTTGAACCTACCTCAACAACATGAAATCCCTTTTCATCAACAAGCAGTTGGAAGTGCGGCTTGTTTTCTGGTTCCAGTCCGTGCTCTCTAATCTTTTCGATAAACATGTCTGTGTTTTCCTTTACGTGTTTTTCAATATCTCGCACCAGACGATGATAGCGATCAGCCAGCATTTGTGACTGAACCGAGGTGCCTGCCGTACTATAGCCGCCTCCAATCGGCCCATATACTACACCTTCATCAACCTGAACCATGGTTTGAACTCCTGCCTTACGAAGTTTGGCAATGTCTTCATTGGTTGGTTGATGCGCTAGCCCCAAAACACCATTAATACGATAGTTTGCAATTACTTCCGGCCACTCCTCATGAAGTGTACGTATAAGCTCTTGTTCACTCCAAGCGCCGTGTGCCTTCACGTCAATACAGTAGACGTCCGAATTGGCTACCAACGCAAACAATAGGGGGCCAGTTCGCCCTGCGAATCCATTACTTATATTTTCACCTAAATGAAAGTGATGTATCCCCCAGTCGTTTAAAAGATAATCCTCATAATTATCGCTCAGTATCGTTTTACTTAGGTGTGGGGTAACGTCCTCGCCATTGTTAAATTTAGATTTTAATGCTGCATAACCCGACTGATGTTCTTGCGGACATGAAATCCTGCTCGACTCGTGTACGGAGCGACGTAATGGATGGACTCTTCGCTTACGAATGTTAAAAAACTTATACGATAGATCGTCTGGCGAATCGGTTGCACCAACAGAATATCCTGCTGTGGTTATCTCGCTGCGAAGGTACTCGATCCAGTCGCCAGATAAATCAATTTCAATTTCCATCCGCGCTCCTTTGAAAGGCTAACGCCGCCATTTGAGGCACAAACTGGAGCTAGCTTTTGCAAATATAATTGCGCAGCAATTTGCAAAAGATGGCGGAAGTTTGTGTCCGTTCAACATGGCCTTGTTAGAATTAGACAAGTGCACCACCAGCAGCACCTAGAATACTAATTAAGCTAGCTTTCTCGCTAATTTCTTCACCGAGTTTATTCAGCTTCTGGCGGAAAGTTAGAGCGTTGTTAATAATGTTGTTTTGCTTATCTTGATCAGTAATTTGAGCTTGGATAATGTTTTCGAACTCTTGCTCTGGGTTTTCTAGATTTGATACCACAAGCTCAAACAAGGCAATTGGTGATATTTTCAGAAGCTCTTTGTTTAGGCCATACTCGATATTACGACCTACACTTTTTATTGCGTGTTCTAGCTCGCGTTGCTCAACCGGATTTTCTATGGTGATCGTAACTTTACCCCCTTCAAACTCCGGCTTAGCCATCTCATCCGTGACTCGTGTGACAATGTTCGCCAATACGGCCTTGTGATTTGCCTGCTTATATTTCAAAGCAGCATTAAGCCTCATTGACTTTACTTTTGATTCGCTAATCTGAAGTTTATTGGCAACGTGATAGTTTGACTTATCTTTGATTTCAGAGGACTCTGACAAAAGGTGGAATACCAGAATGTCAATTTCTGTCTTTGTCATTGCGCCAAAGCCGTGAGCCAAAAATCGTGCTACAAATTGCTCACCAAATTCTTTGTATTGATCTTCCGTCAGCATGATTTATCTGCTACTCCTTGAAATTCTTACGCTCGGCTCACGCGCCGGTTTGGAGCCGCGAAGCGGCGGAAAATCGGACGCTGTGCAGCTGATTGATACTCATTGAACCTTCTCCCTCAGCCTAGCCAGATTGGCTAAGCTGAAAGGCGCCGAAACCAAAAAGGAGAAGACCCAATGAGATTTTATACTACACAACATCCGTACTATTGTGGAATAGATTTACATGCACGGTCTTTATACGTGTGCATTCTGGATGAAACCGGTGAAACCATCCTGCACCGCGAAATAAAAGCACGACCAGAACCCTTACTGGATTTATTAACGCCCTATATCGGCAACATTGTTGTCGGTGTTGAATGCATGCACTGCTGGTACTGGGTTAGCGATTTCTGTACTCAACATGGCATCGACTTTATTCTGGGCCATGCGCTTTACATGACAAATTCTTCAGGAAAGAATTTGGACAGCTTTAGCTGGCCCGAAGGGAAAAGTACAGGACGTACTTTTCAATACTATCCATGGCGGCAAAGCCAAAAATGATCGCATCGATTCCTATAAAATCGCTCACCTTATTCGTGGTGGCAACTTTCCATTGGCCTATGTCTATCCACCTGAGATGCGTGCTGCTCGTGACTTACTCCGTCGTCGTACCCGTATCGTTCGTCATGGTGCTGATTAAAAGCACATGTAAAAAACACCACCAGCCGGTACAATTTACCACCGAATAACCTAGATCTAAAATACCCTTGCGCTCGGGAAGCGATGCGGAACTGTTTTGATGATGCGTTCGTGCAACGCAATATTGATCTGGACTTAAACATCATCGCGTTTTACCGTCATGAACTCAGCTCAATCGAGTGTTTTATTGAAAAGCATGCCAAGCATCACAACGGCCGAGATTACCACATACTCACCAGCTTCCCTGGTATTGGTCGCATTCTGGCACTGACGATTCTGTACGAAGTCGGTGATATTGGTCGTTTTAACACGGTACAGGATTTTGCTTCGTATAGCCGACTTATAAAGTGTAAAGCCGAATCAGCGGGTAAAAGCTACGGCACTCAGGGCAATAAAATCGGCAATGCGCATCTGAAGTGGGCCTTTGGCGAAATTGCTGTGCTGTACCTGCGTGGTAACGACAAGGCAAAAGCCTACTTGTTAAAACTACAAAAACGTATGAGTAAAGCCAAAGCGCTCTCGGCTCTAGCGCACAAAATTGGTCGCTGCGTGTACTACATGCTGAAAAATCAAAAGGTGTTCGATGAAAAACGTTTCCTGACCGGTTAAGTCGCGGGGCAAGGTGAGCTGAACGTCTAACTGGAACACCTTGGCTGATGCTCAAATGAAGATTGGGTTACCCTTAGCCATAGCTGAACCACCCATCTTCTAGCACAAGACCGTAGCCTGTACGACTTGATTAGACACCTTGCCGCCGCGCACTACCATCAGCAAGATGGTTTGCACCTGTACTGAGCCTGAAACTAACTGGCTTTGAGCCCGTCACTTTGAATAGTGCCAGCAACAGGTAACCGATGAATGTCTCGGCTTTGGCTTCCTGCGTCGCTCTATCGCCTACATCCTTGTAGGCGTGGTGCCCCTGCTATCAGAACGGAAGCTGAAATCAGCAGGCGCTCATTGAGCATGAGATAAGAGAGCCCCGATATGTGTTTGTTGCAGGCTATCGCCTGGCAACCATGATGACAGATGAAGCAGTCTATCTTGCTGATGGATAACAAACTGGCCGCTAACGCGGCCAGAAGAGCTGGTTTACCTATTGACGCCGGAGAGGTTCATATGTGTTATATACTTTTAAGCTTAATTGTCAGGTCCCGCTTGATTAACCTAAACGTCTGATTTTATTAAAACCATAGCAACCCACAGCTATATATCCAAGATTCGCGTGCCGTCTCCTTTTTCTATTTTAATAATACTGGGGATTGCTCTATGCATTGATCACACAACCAGCAACGTCAAGTCTTCATCGCCAAACGCCACCCTACCCGCTTTTTCCTACATCCCGTCAATCGGCTGCTCGTAGCTCCAGTCAATATCTTTATAGTCACCCAGCGAGAAATACGCCGAACTGCCTTTAAACGGGCAGTGGGTTGTCTTTCAGAAAGGGCAAGCAAATCCATGCTCACATCGTCACGTGGGAAGTAACGGCGAGGCGGGTTGTGGTTTTCGCGCAGTTCGAGGAATTAAGCAGCTTGCCATCCACATGCACGTGCACGCGCTGGTTAACGGGATGAAGCGTTATGCGAGGTGCCTGTGACATTCGGTTGTCCCCTGCGGCTTTTAGCTCTAGTAAAATTAGCCTAGCAGCAAAGTTCGTTGAATCCCACGCTTGCCTCATCAAAATTTAGGTTACGGATATGACTTAGGTCATATTTATGCCGCATCAATTTCACTGCGACCGACCCACCATTGCCTTTGACTGGCGTGATGGAGCACAGCGCGGGATTCGTTGTTGGCAATTAACTTTGCCTTACCCTCCAGCCTGCCTGGGTAGTGAGAAGCAGGCCGAATACAATCAACGCTGCCCCAATGAAATCCGCCATCCGCAACGACTCGCCTAGTATTAGATAAGCGAGTATTACGCCGAAGAACGGATTAAGAAGGTGATAGCTCGATGCCGTCGAGGCGCCGCTGATGCGGATCAACACAAGCCAGAGGCTCATTCCACCGATGGTGACGACAAGTACCAGATGCGTAATCGCTATTATCGTAGCGGTAGAAGGCGCGGTAAGAGGCTGTCCAAACGCGATTGCCATCGGTAGAAGGGCGATAGCGCCAGCAATGGATTGCCAGAAATTGGCCTGTAATACAGGTAGGCCTGCACCTTGACTCCGGAACAAAACAGTGCCACTAGCAAAGGCGAACATGCCACCGGTTGCCATCATTAAGCCCCAGATATCCACCGGCATGCCGCTAGTAACACCAGAGATGACTATCACCCCCACTAAACCCAGCGCGGCACCGAGCAGTTTCATTGGGGAATAGGGTTCTACACCCCACCATGCCGATAGCAAACTTGTGACCAGAGGTGCGCAGCTGACAATCACAATAACAATCTTGGGGGAAACCGTCTGCAAGGCGGCAAAACTCAGCCCCAAGTAAAATGCATTGTTAAGAATGCCTAGCACCAACCCGCGCTGGATTGCGATGCGGTCCTCACGGGCTGACCACCGAAATCCGCCACAGCTAATGCAAATGGGTAGCATCAGTAACGCACTCAACATGAACCGGAGTGTGAGCAGCGTAAAGGGATCAAAATCAGTCAGCGCTATGGCACCTGCGATAAACGCCGAACTCCAAACGATGCTGAAAATGACCACCAAACCAGTCAATACAAAATGATTCATCCCCCTCCCCCCTTAAAAGCGCTTACGTGCGTTTGCGCCATTACCTTGAAACTGATGGTACATGGGAGGTAAAAGCATTGGAAATTAATTATACATTAGCCATAATTAGATGAATTAATATGGAATATGGAGATAAAGAATGTTTGATTGCCAACCATCCCCTTTGGGAGATAGGCGTGTCACCCTTGAGCACCTGCGCGCTTTCGTGCTGTTGGCCGAAGGCAATGGTTTTCAGCAGGCAGGGCTTCAGCTATTTCGTAGCCAGTCTGCAGTCACGCAAAGCTTGAAGCGGCTGGAGGAAATACTGGGCTGTAAATTACTTGAACGTCGCCAAGGACATATACTTGGCTTGACAACAGATGGGGAACGCTTTCTTCCTGCTGTGAATGAGATTCTTGCACGTACGTCTGAGGCGGTTAGCGCCATGCAGCAACCTGAAATTGCCGGACGATTGCTGATTGGCGTACCCGATGATTTCAAGGTAGTGGATTTGCATGGTGCTATTTCCCGGTGCACAGAATTAAACCGCAATCTGCGCCTAGAAATCGTATCTACGCTCTCCTCGCAACTGCTCCACCAGCTCAACAACAACGGCCTTGATCTCGCTATCTTTAAATGTGTGGAAAACTTCACGCCAAGCGATCCACGCTGGCAGTGTCATCTGCTACGGCGAGAGCCTCTCCGTTGGGTGGCCGCGCAACGGCATGATTTTGACCGCATGTCTGATATACCGCTTGTTATCTTTCCTGATGGCTGTTGCTACCGTAGTGCGGCGCTCGCCGCATTGGATAAGCTCGGAAAGTGCGGCTACAACGCCTATGTCAGTGCCTCTTATGACAATATTCGTGCCGCTGTGTCGGCAGGCCTAGGGATTGGTGTGCTGCCCGCCAGTGCGCTTGCTGAAGATCACATTATTCTTGGCAACAAAGATGGGTTTCCAGAACTCCCAATGGTGGAACTCGTGATGGTACAGGCATCACAAAAGGGTGCCACCAAACAGCTGGCAGACTTCCTTACGCTTTCGTCGGCGATGAAGTCTCAACAGGTTAGCGAATATCGCTAACCTGGAACCTCAAACAAAGTGTAATTCCCCTCTGTCAGCCTATTTGTTCAATTGGCGAGATCCGCATTACCCTCGCCGTGCCGGTTCCGTGCACACCGGATAAATAATTACCACGAGTTGCATGCCAGACAAGCGACCCGGAAAAACACATCAACTGGGTGCTGCCATCTCGTCTGCACCAGGGAACGGTAGTTTTCAACCCCGGTGCCCAAAAGCTGTTGCAACGCTTCCAGAAACGTATGAGTAAGGCCAAGGCCTTGTCAGCGCTGGCCCACAAGCTAGGGCGTGCCGTCTACTTCATGTTAAAGAACGAAAAGGTGTTCGATGAACAACGCTTTTTAATGAGTTAGTCACGCAGCAGGATGATGATCAACGTCTAACTAGATCATTACGGAGTGTGCTGAAACCGGGTGTCTGCTGACTGGTCAATCAGGCCTGAAACCCGACTTCTACACCCAACTCGAAGCCCGTCGCTTTGATTATCCATCCTGCTGGCGTGCACCAATACCCTGAGCGAGTGGGCTTACGCCGGCGCTGAACCTGAAACTAACTGGGACTGTAAAGTAACCCGCTTTTTGAATAGGACAGATGCTGGTTAACCGATGAATGTCTAGTACCCCAGACCGACCTGCAAAGAGCAACCTGGTCTGGCAGTGGTGAACCATCACGTTAAGAGAGCCTCAATAGGTGTTTGCTGTAACCCACCAACAGCCAACGATGACAGATGAAGTAGGATCACTGGCTCAGGGACTTGATGTTGGCCGCTCACGCGGCCAATAAAAAACCCTGCGGCCTATTGACAGGTAGAAGGCTCATAGGTGTTATGCGCCTGTAACCGCTTGTCGTCGCCACGCATCAAGGACGCCAGCAACATCTATTTCCTCAGGATCTTCATTCCACGTAGCGTAGAACGAAGTATCCTCGCTGTGAGGAGTTGGGTTCGGAGGATCGATTCGTATCCTAGTCGGCATCATCACCGAGTCGCCGAGCAAGATTCCTTCTCCCCTTCTAAGAGTGGAAAACATGCTTGTGATTCCTCTCACCGAATCGGGCAAAAGGTTTCTCACATAACTTTGATCGTCTGGATTCGAAAGTCGCAGGCACAAGAACGAATTACATTGTGAAAGGATTGTTGCCGACACCTCGCGCGGCCTCTGACTTATGACTGTGAGGCTAATTCCATATTTCCGACCTTCCTTTGCGATACGTTCGGCTGACTCCCGCGACGATCTCGCGTCTGAGTCACTATCGTTAAGGTAGATGTGGGCCTCGTCCGCAAAGACTGCGATTGGGTATGAAGTCCCATTTACCCTCCGATACCAGTAAGCAAAATCGAAAAGGCACCTAAGAATTAGTGAGATTACTGAATTTCGAACATCGAAAGGCACTGGGCTCAAATCAATAATTACAACCTTTTTTCTCGCGGCAGAAGTTGCCCCAAGAAGTCGACGGAAAAGATCTTCCATGGATGCACTTGTCGCATAAGTCTGTGGGTGGAAAATTAGATCGTAACGTCGGTCATTTAATCTCGAATCGACTCGCATCAATAGGCGAGTGAACTGGCCGAAAAGCGGCCCTTGGCGCTCGCCGCGTTGTCCTGCAACCATTTGGGTGTCCAATCTACGGAACTCATTAAGGATTTTCGCAAAATCAAAATACACAGGCGTGTCGATCGTAATTCGATCAAGCCCGAGTGTCTGATTTTCTGGATGCCTGTCCTTCGCCCCTTGAAGTAGCTCCTTGAACTTCGCGATTTGGTTGGGAGCTGCTGATTCGCTACGATCAACCATCAACCCGAGGAGCTCCTCACTGTTCATCAGCCAATAAGGCAACTCAATATCAGCTCCAGAGATCACGTCTGCTTCGTCTCCGAATGCCGAGCCATATTCCCCATGCAAGTCGAACAGCACAACAGTAGATTGAGGGAATGCAGCGATCTTTTGCAGGAACGAAGCCACCGTCCAAGATTTACCACCACCAGTCTGCCCAAGTATCGCTCCGTGCCGTGACAAGAAAGCATCCAAGTTGATGTTGGCCTGTTGATCAGGGATCAGCGACAAATGGCCAAGGAAAAAATTCCCATCCGCGTATTGCCGATAAATACTGTCGATAGTCGCCGGTGGCACTGCGAATGCCGACGAATTCACTGTCGGCAACACATCGGCGCCTCGTTCGAAAGTCCCGGCTACATCAAGTGTTCCCACCGGTACGGCTGAGACCACCCTCTTTTGCTCTTCGATTATTGCATCCCCTTCGGCCTCAGCATTTCTGATCTCTGCTTGAAGTGGAGCGCTTTCCTTCATGTCGATTGTCGTGATCATCGCTAGGAGTCGACCCGATGGCAGACCGACAGAAACAAAAGTGCCGGGTTGACCAATTAGCAAAGGAGTTGGGCCTGTGTCACCTGGCAGATTTACGATCATGGTCGGAGGGACGCCCTCTTCAATGTCTCCCCCATCTGAGTGGTCCATGAGAGTAATGAAAATGCGCTCGCCGGAAACTCCGACGACTCGTCCAATTTTGTAATCATTCATATATTGCCTGCTCCTTACGGTTCCAACAATTGGGCTAGGGCGCTGAATTTCCAAAGGTCTGTCCCTGCTCCTGTGTCCTTTTGGTCGATGAAACAGTTAGTGGGAAAACCTGCGTGAAATGGTGGAAATCTTTTCAACTCCCCAATACAGTCCGGCTCTTCACCGCACAACGCAGTCAATCGAATCTTTCCAGCTCTAAGTTTCGGTAAGATCAGCTGATCGTTGATGTGCTTGTCGCCAAAGCTGAATCCGCACGCTACGACAAACTGACAATTCGAGCCGAGTGTCCGAGAAGCGCGAGTAAAAAGCTGATCGAATGGCTCTGAGAGAGTGTCCATAACCTTTCTTCGGCGCGGCAAAACAAGTGCTCTTTCTGGTGTAGCGCTTTGCAGGTCAAGACCGCTTTCAAAAACACGGTCTCCATCCTTCAACCAAGAAACCGAACCGTGAAGTTTGATTATGTTTACGTGGAGCTCGCTACGGTGTGTGAAACGCGTTTTATCAATGGTCCCCCTTGCCAGATCAAAGACAGCTGGGTCGAACTGCCTTTTCAAAGGGCCATCAAATCCTGTCTCAACGCGGACGCCAACCTCTCCAGCCGCTAATTCGAAGAGAACATCGTAGTTGGTTGTCAGGATCGTGACTGTTGAAGAGGTTCCATGTGCCCTTCGTTTCAGAGCTTCGAGAAAGCGAACGTGATGAGTGAGGTCTGGAGAGGTGACCGACAAAATCGCGTCAACAATTAATTTACGGATCTCCGACTCTAGGTCTCCATATTTTGACTCCTGAGTCGTAACGAAATACTCGGTGACCAAATCGGAAAGGATTTCGATATTGGGAGTGCCTGTTGCAGGGCTATAGGTAAGTGCCTTTGCAGCCAATATTTCATCGAGGGTTGTCTTTAGGGCTGGGCTAAGATTCGAAACGACTGTCTTTGTGAGGTCGCCCATCAAAGGGTAACCCGCTTCCTTAGAAGTCCCGGCACCAAAGAGAAATCCAATCCGGTTTAGACCAGTTTCGATTCCAGGGAATAGCTGCGAGAGGGTAAGACTCATGCGTTACGTATTCTTCTCATCGTCAGAGCCATTGGCCGTTCGTGAATTATTATCCTCAAGCACCACATCATATTTTCCTGCATAACGCTCGCATTTGCGGCTGGTTTGTAGCGCAGCGGAAACCCAGTCCGATAACATGCGCTTGTTAAGCCTACAACGCTGCATATGTCTCTTCCGAAACCTCGACGCCATCCGGATTAACCCATGAAAGCACAGCATTGTATGCCGTAGGGCTCCCGAAGTGGATCGCTGCAATCAAAGTAACTGTGCCTCCCGGCTGAAGTATTGGCACGGGAAATTTAGCCTCATAATCATTCGTTACGAGAGGGCTATCTTCGGGTTTCACCAACAGCCGTAGATCAACATTTTTCGCGGCAACATCGCTGATGTTTGTTATGCGAAAGCGGTAAGTCTTACCATCTTTAAGAATGTCGAAGGACAGTCGAGCAGCATTCTTTCCCCTCTCTTCCCTGAGCAGAATCTCCAACTGCTTTTTGGCAAGTTCCGATGTTGCACGCTGAAGATCATTGGCTTCTCTCTGAATTTTTCGCTGTCCACCCCAAACAACCAGGCTAACAATAGTCGCGATACAGGCTAAAATGACACTCAAAATTTCATACTGTGACATCTCGTCTGACTCACTTTGGGCTTAACGCTGATGCACTATTGCGAATACATCCGCAGAATGATATTGGTGCGAGGGAGAGGACTCGAACCTCTCTACGTTTCTCCTGGCCGGGCAAATATTCGGTAACTGATAATCTCTCGTCTGGATTGGAAGTGTCCCACCATGGCCTCGCAGAAACGCCACCCCGCACCATACGCATGATTTCACGAATGAATTTTCCATAAGAACCCCCTTAACAAATTGAAGTGTCACGAAGACCCAGATTTCCAATCCAAACAAGATACTCACAGTTACTTCTATATTTACCCCTACTGCCAAGCCTTTGATCCGCCTCTTGGCTCCTGCCGAAAGCGGCTTGTCCGCTGCAATGCATTGTTAGCCATCGACTTACAATTGAAAAACAGAGCCAACACGCTTACAGCCGAGCTTGCCATAATACAAATCTTCGTCAGAAAGTACGTAAACGTCCTGTTCGAGATGAGCCTGCCTTACTTTCCCGAGAAGCTCTTTTCCGTAGCCATTATTTCTGTATTGTGGGGCGACATAAAGCTCACTCACGTACACGCCGAATCCATCAACCAAAGCACGAACATACCCACAGATCGCGCCATGACTTTCACATATATATGATTCACTGTTTAACAGAGATTCCCTAAACTTTCCAATCGCGACATCACTGGTGAACGAGTTCCAGTCTGGCTCATTTTTCAGAAGTGCAAGCAACTCATCTTCATGCCTTTTTTCGTATCTCAAAATATTGCACATACTGACTCACTTACTTGGCTAACGCTTGAGTTCAGGGGCGTTTGAGACGGCGGCTTTTTTTGCAGCAGCAGAAAATGGGCAACGGATCAAACGTCCCCTGCAACGCTTTGTTGGGCGGCGAGCCACTCAATCTCCAGTTCTGGTAGATATTTGCTCTGATCATTTATTAAACCTTGATCAATCACCCTGCGATAGATAGCAACAGTATTAACTGCATCTTCCGCAGTTAGTACCCCATCGTAAACAGCCCGTCGTAGTGTTTGGGCAACCCTTGGCCCAAGTAGCAGCGACCTGACGTTCGATAGCCTCTCTATTAGGAAGAACGCCTCAGCAATCCCAATAGCGGACTCTCTTGGTCCCTTCAGAAAACGTGAGCATGCTGCTGCTATCCCCATTACACCATAATCGAAGCGAACGGACGCAAGGTACATTTCTAACACACGATCCTTTGAAATGACCTTTGAAAGCCAAAGTGCCAGAAGTATTTCAACCAGCTTACGCCGTATTAGTTTACTTTGATCAACGATAAAGAGTGTTCGCGCCAACTGCTGTGTGATGGTTGAACCTCCCGATCTTGGCCCAAGTCTCATGACTGAAAGAAGCAGCCTTGCAATACCCTTCCAACTTACACCACGATGTGAGAAAAATTCCTTGTCCTCAATCTGGACAGCCATTTTCTTTAGCGAAGTGAGGTCGATCCCTAGGCGATGAACTTCGTGTGTAGCAAGATTTGCTCGATAAATCAGGTACTCAGCACGATCATCGATCCTGACACCAAGAATATTCGCGATAGTCCGTGCCACCAAGAAGGAAGTGCGCTCATGAGTATCCAGCAGAGCCTTACGATAGAGCCAGCAGAGATATACGAACCAAGCCACTGATAGGAAGATTGCTAGAAAAAGAGGATGCAGGGACGCTGAAATATGGTTTGCGCCAAAAACCTTGGAAAGGATAGTGGCACCAACGAAGAAAACCACGACTGACGATATACCCGCGAGCGCATAGCAAGGATATGCGACATATGTGTTCCAACCCGGGAACAAGCGTAATGCGAAAGGTTCATCTGCGCCTTCGACACGCCAATTTGGAAGAACGAGTTGCAATCTTCCGTAGGACATTCCCAGCATGCGACGAAGTACGATTAGCTTTCTACCAGCAAAAACGATGGCCTTTTGACGGTCTGCAAAGTACCGCAAGAAGATGACTCCGGCCGCAACTGAAACCAATAGAACAACGAAAAGCGTCGCAAGCTCAGGAACGTACGGCGCAAGGGATGATGTAAGAGCATTGAGGTTTCCGAGAGCAAGCGAGCCGAATGCAGCACCTATTACGATGGATATATTTGCTGCATTTAGGAACACCCGTTCATCTGCTTCCAGGGTTTTTGCAGTTAGGCGATATTCCTCTAGCGCAACGTCCCGATCTTCAAAGTGGTAGGTCGGAAAATGTTGCCGCCAAGCTGGTTCGTCATCACTATACATAGACATTACGCTTTGGTTTACCCCTTAGCCACTTCAAGCCGCCCAACGCTCGCCATCAGTTGCGCGAGGCACGAGCGTCAACTGGATGGCTTGGTTATGTGGATTTACTGATTGCATCAGAATAACCCCTCCGTTCAATCCCACCCGGTTTCTGAGGTGTCGATACTACCTGTAAGATGCCTCTCAATAACCAGATCGACATCCTCTCGATTATTAGCTCTCATGAACTCATAGGGTTTTATCGCCGCAATCCGACGCGCTTTCCGCAAGCGGAGCCCGCCACTCAACAGGATCCGCCTTCTGATGTACGACGCCATTTCTGAGGGCTGCCTAAAGGTAGAGATTCGAAGAATCCTGTCGTATGCAGAATACAGCGCTATAAAATACATATACGGAATTACCATCGTGGCCAGAACTACCGGAAGGAACAACCCCTTAGCCGTGGCTATAGACGCTAAATTCGCGTAATCGTTGTACGCATTCATGCCGGCGAACAAGAGTATGACAAAGCCAATGAATGCCTGAACGCTTAAAAATAGATTCGCAATGGGCTCGCCTTTATGATGAAACTCTGTATAGGCGACAAGCATTGATATAAAAGCCACCACCGGCACTAAAACTATTTCTGCATACAATGAAAACGTGTATGAATTCACTATAAAGGCGAGAATGACAATAATAGAAGCCTGCTCTCTAAGCGTTCCCCGCCAATCCTCAATCGGCTTCGAAGAAGTAACCGCCTTCCCGAATAAGGCTAAACCAGACAGCACAAACCAATATATTGTCGCCTTTAGCATCTCAAACTGCCAAAAGCCAATTGCCGTTAAGAGCCCTACAACCAGAGCAAGGTGCCCAGCGAACACTGAGACCGAGAGAACTAGCCGTTTGTTGAGCGCTGCCGCAACAACGCGAAACAGACTCACCCTAAGCTCTTTTCTTGTCAAAGCCCATATCAGGAGGACCGATACCCATATGCCAATGGAGATCTCACGAGTGTTAAATAGCTCCTCCATATCTTGGCCCTCTCACCTACCCAACCACATAACGCCCGCAGCACGCGCGGCTTTGTAGTGAAGGCGAAGCCGCAACGAAAAAGACGTCGCCGTGCCTGCGATTGTTAGGGCTATGGCTTGCAGAGAATATGAGCTTGGACTCCGAAATCCTTGCATGAACTTATAAAGGTATTAATCAACCAAATCAACTGCACATAATGGGGCTTACACTTCTGCCCATTAGACAGCTTTTGCAACTCACCCCGCAGCTTTGCTTTCTTTAAGAAAGGAGTTGCCAGAACTATTTTCTTTATTGAATTAGGGTTCTGCTCAATAACATCTAGAGCTTGCTCTAGCTCTGACCAATTTTTGGCACCATTAACCCTCTTAATTTTGGTGCCCTCATAGTTTTTAGACCACTCATTGTCATATTTAATCTTATATAAACCCTTTTCGGCCTGAGTTCGCCCTATATTCTTTAACGCTTGTGCGACCACCTCATGGAACGCGCTTGCGCCATAAGTATCTTTTTTAGTAAATTTGGAGTGAACAAAGGTTATCGAGGGCGTAGTGCTAGACTTGTCAATAGCAATATGATCAGCCCACTCATCGTTCATATCGTCGCATATTATAATATCATGCCCATTACAATAGTTGTCCTCCACAGCTCTGAATAGAGATTTATCCGGGAATCTAGTTAAACTTGCATCGTGCGGTTTTTCTTTTTCACTTTCCACATTACTAAAGTCATAATTTTCGTCAAATACATTAAGAATAGATTGAATATTATCCAAAAGTTTTTTATCTTCGAAACATGATTTTGAGAAATAGGAATAATTTGGAGAATCGAACACTGCAGAGAAAGGTTTTTTCTTATTTATAAAAGACCCAACGGTGTAATCTGGCAGTCCACTTTCAATAACCGAAACCTGATCAAGAATTCTGTTTCTAACAGTAATTACATTTTTTGAATAGCTAATTTTTCCCGTCAAAGCTATACCTTTGGCTTTCAGAACTTCCCCATCCACCAACATCGGAGCCTTTAACTGGTTGAAAAATCTGTTAATCTCTTTCGCACTAAATTGTGTACCGTCATTTTTCTGCAAGACTGCAACGCCAGAAGCTACTTTGTCTTCAATCTCACTCAAATCAAATAGGATAGCTACAACTTTACACCCCCTACCCATAACATCCTTAAGTTGAACAGGCGAGGCAAAGTTACTTATAAACTCACTTGAATTTTTTGTCGATTTTATTTCCTCTTTTACCTCAAACGCCCAGTCAATCCACTCGTTAATCTTAGACTTTTTATCTCGATGACTAACTCTTGAAGTGCTCGGAGTCAAAGTATACGACTCTTGGCCAATATTCATTCTAAAATTACTAGGAATTGACCTGCTCGATGATGTAGAAGGCAGAATACCATTTAAACTTTTCGCTTCCAACGAACGGGACCTAATAACAGCATTGGATATGCTCATGTTTTTCATTGTTACCCGCTCGTATTCTGGGTTTTTATTGCCATGAAAATGACAAAATTTCTCATAGTCATATTCATCAATGAATCTAGAAAAATACTTCTCTGGTGAATCCACGTACTTTTTCAGGATTGCCAATGCGTCATCAAATTCAATTAACATCAAATACGCATACTTGTGTTCTTTTATGGATGTCCCATCCAAAAAGGAGGGTTCAGCCTCAATTTTATATGAGATCATAGAGTAAGTAGCTTTATTCCCGGAGTTTGTTATATGGCTTTCTTTTACCTCATTTATCAAATAATTTCCGATACGGTTTTTGGAAATGTCTTTAAATGCTTCAGCCACTGATTTTTTGCTTAACTGTTTTTTCAAACTATAAAACTGTGCATTTTTGCTTAAGCTCAAATTTCCTATCATTTTGAAAAAACCTTTTGTTGAGTGCGCTGATTGCCCTAACAGTCTGTTAATGAGGTCTTCGACCTCATAATAATTATTAGCGGGTATACCTTATAATTCTCGCTATCAATTTGTAACTTATTGAAGTACATAACGTCATCATAAAGACACACAGGCAATAAAGTACTTTTCTCGACTTCTCGTCACCCAGCAGGTATAAAGATGTGCATACATTTCACGGATGAGGTGTGGTACATGTCGAACTCTCCCTTTCTCAAGTCCGTTGAGGACTTTATGTGTGTCCAGCGGTACAGCCGACGGACAATCAAGACATATCTGTACTGGATCAAGTACTTCATACTGTACAGCGGTAAGCGTCATCCGAGCCAACTGCATGATGAAGACATAATCCGCTTTCTGACTTTTCTTGCTGTTCAGCGTAATGTTGCAGCCGGTACTCAGGCACTTGCCCTGAACGCTATCGTATTCTTGAAAACAAAGTTTCTGGGCCAAACTGTAGGTGATTTGTCGGGGTTCAGTCCTGCTCGAAAGCCGCGCAAGCTGCCTATCGTACTGACACCAAAAGAAGTCGCCGCACTTCTGAACCAACTGCACGGTGTTCAATATCTGATGGCTGCCATATTGTACGGCTCCGGATTGCGTCGTATCGAACTGGTACGACTGAGGGTCAAGGATATTGATTTTGACTACAAGCAGATTCGGGTGATTAACGGCAAGGGTGGAAAACATCGGCTGGTGACGCTTGCGGAGGAGCTTGTACCACTTCTCGACCAACAGGTAGAGCGCGTAGAAAACTATCTGAAACAGGACAGAATATGCCAAGGTTACGCGGGTGTTTGGCTGCCTGATGGGCTTGCTCGCAAGTATCCCAATGCTCCGTTTGAGTCTGGCTGGCATTTCCTCTTCCCTGCTTCTCGCCTCAGTATTGATCCTGCCAGCAACTTACTCCGCCGACATCATTATGATGAGAGTAACCTGAACAAGCTGATAAAAAAAGCTGCACTGAAACAGGGTGCCCAAGGCGTTCGAAGTCCTTTAAGCACCCTTTAGGAGGTTGAGTCTCTCAGCTGAAGCTGAACTCACCCTCCTGCACATCGACACGGATGTTGCTGCCCGGCAGGTATTCTCCGGCCAGAATTTTCTGTGCCAACGGGTTTTCGATCCACTGCTGAATGGCACGTTTAAGCGGGCGGGCGCCGTAGATGGGTTCAAAGCCAACATCGACCAGTTTTTCCATCGCACTCTGGCTGAGGCTGATTGTCAGTTCGCGCTCCGCTAGGCGTTTACGCAAACGCTCCAATTGGATATTCGCAATACCGGCCACCTGTTCTTTACGCAAGCTGTGGAAAACTACCACTTCATCAATACGGTTGATCACTTCAGGACGGAAGTGCAAACCCACCACCTCCATCACTGCTTTTTTCATTAAGACGTAGTCATCATCGTCTGTGTAACCTTGAATCAGGTCGGAACCTAGGTTGGAGGTCATCACCACGATGGTGTTGCGGAAGTCCACGGTGCGCCCCTGTCCATCGGTCAGGCGGCCATCCTCCAGTACCTGCAGCAGGATGTTAAATACATCGGGATGGGCTTTTTCCACCTCATCGAGCAGCAAAACAGAATAGGGCTTACGGCGCACAGCCTCGGTCAGGTAGCCACCTTCTTCATAGCCCACATAGCCCGGAGGTGCACCGATTAAGCGTGCTACGGAGTGCTTCTCCATAAACTCGGACATATCGATACGCACCATCGCTTCTTCAGTATCAAACAGGAAGCTCGCTAGGGCTTTACACAGCTCGGTTTTACCCACACCGGTGGGGCCTAAAAACAGGAAGCTACCGCTGGGGCGGGCAGGATCGGCGAGACCTGCTCGGGAACGGCGTACTGCATTTGACACTGCAATCACGGCTTCATCCTGGCCGACGACACGGCCATGTAGTGCAGCTTCCATGCGTAGAAGTTTTTCACGCTCACCTTCGAGCATTTTGTTTACTGGAATACCGGTCCAACGTGATACCACTTCCGCCACTTCTTCTTCCGTCACTTTATTGCGGAGAAGTTTGCTCTGCTGGCCACCCTGTTCGGCGGAGTCTGCGGCTTGCAGCTGCTTTTCCAACTCAGGAATGCGGCCATACTGCAGCTCGGCCATTTTGGTCAGATCTCCGGCACGGCGTGCTTGCTCCATTTCCACACGCGCTTGATCCAGCTGTTCTTTTACCTGAGCAGAGCCTTGCAGGGTGGCTTTTTCTGCTTTCCAGATCTCTTCCAGGTCAGAAAATTCTTTTTCCAGTTTGCTGATATTTTGCTGGAGTTCGTTTAAACGTTTTTGCGAAGCCTCATCCTTCTCTTTTTTCAGCGCTTCACGCTCCATTTTCAACTGGATTAAGCGTCGCTCTAAACGATCCATCTCTTCCGGTTTGGAGTCCATTTCCATACGAATACGGGATGCAGCTTCGTCGACCAGATCGATGGCTTTGTCCGGCAGCTGACGGTCGGTGATGTAGCGCTGGCTGAGCTTGGCGGCGGCGATGATGGCCGAGTCGGTGATATCCACACCATGATGCACTTCGTAGCGCTCTTTCAGGCCACGCAGTATGGCAATGGTGTCTTCTTCACTGGGTTCATCCACGATCACCTTCTGGAAACGGCGCTCTAAAGCCGCGTCTTTCTCCACATATTGGCGGTATTCATCCAGCGTGGTTGCCCCCACACAATGCAACTCGCCACGCGCTAAGGCCGGTTTTAGCATATTGCCCGCGTCCATAGCGCCTTCACCCTTACCGGCACCGACCATGGTGTGTAGCTCGTCGATAAACAGAATGATTTGACCTTCCTGTTTAGAAAGTTCATTCAAGACGGCTTTCAGACGCTCTTCAAATTCACCGCGGAATTTAGCCCCCGCAATCAGCGAGCCCATATCCAATGCCAAGACACGTTTATGCTTTAACCCTTCGGGGACCTCACCATTGACGATACGCTGCGCCAGCCCTTCAACGATGGCTGTTTTACCCACACCCGGTTCACCGATCAGGACTGGGTTGTTTTTGGTGCGGCGTTGCAACACCTGGATGGTGCGACGTATCTCTTCATCTCGACCGATCACCGGATCGAGCTTGCCATTTTCCGCGCGCTCGGTGAGGTCAACACAGTATTTATCCAAAGCTTGGCGTGCTTGTTCAACATTCGGATCGGTCACGGCAGCACCTCCACGCATATTGTTGATGGCTTCAACCAATTTCTCACGGGTGACACCTGCGTCTTTGAGTACCTTACCGGCATCGGTTTTATCTTCCAGCATCGCCAGCAGGATCAGCTCGCTCGCGATGTACTCATCCCCGCGCTGCTGCGCCAGTTTGTCGGTGAGGTTGAAAATGCGCGCCATATTCTGAGATAGGCGGATTTCCCCATCTGGATTTTGTACCTGAGGCAAACGCTCTAAGGCTTCTGAAATTTTGCGGCTCAACTGCGGCAGCTGAGCACCGGCTTGTGATAAAAGCGGACGAATCGAACCGTCGCGCTGTTCAATAAACGCGGCCAATAGGTGGATGGGTTCGATAAAATTGTGATCTTTGCCTATGGCTAGAGATTGTGCTTCAGCCAGAGCATCTTGGAGTTTTGAGGTAAATTTATCGGGTCGCATGCCCTGTCTCCTTTTAATTCAGCAGCGGCTTATCCTTAACTCAAGTATGGACAAGCCTTTCATTTGCTCAATTAAATGGGGCTAATATTGGGGCAATTCAAGTGGTCATTTTTTAATCAAGTCAATTTTCTGCGATCCAGATCAAACTGGCCATGCGTCCAGTCTGGGCGGCGCGTCGGTAGGAGTAGAAATGCGTCTGATCGGTGAAGGTGCAGTAATCCCCGCCATAGACCTGATCCACACCGGCACGGCTTAAGCGCAGACGTGCCAGTTGATAGAGATCCGCTAACCAGCGATGCGCATCGGTGGGTGAGGTACGAAAAGCGAGGATCGCTTCGGGCTGCTCATCGCAAAACGCTTGATACACTTCCGGCCCCACTTCAAAGGCTAAAGGCCCAATGGCAGGCCCCATCCAGACCAGAACATCATTGGGATCGGGAAAGACTGACAAGGTTTTTTCCAGCATCCCTGCCGCTAAACCACGCCAGCCTGCATGAGCCGCCGCCACACGCGAACCCTGGCGGTCGGTAAACAGAACCGGCAAGCAGTCGGCGGTCATCACCGCACAGACTTGGCCGGGGGTATCACTCCAGCAGGCATCGGCTTGCGGGCTGGGTTGACAAGGCGCGGCCTTTACCAGATCCGTACCGTGCACCTGCTCTAACCATTGGATAGGCTGTGTAATGCCCAGCATCTGCATCAAGGCTTGGCGGTTTTGCTCAACGGCGGCAGGCGCATCTCCGACGTGCAAGGCCAGATTCATTTCATCATAAGGCGCTTGGCTACATCCCCCTAAGCGCGTGGTCGTCAGGGCATGAATCTGCTTGGGGGCCGGCCAGTTGGCTCGGAGTAGGCTCACCGCCATCTTAAAAGCTCCTAAAGAATCAGGTCGCGTTACAGCTCATAATCAAAATGTTCGGCATCAGATTTGAGCACCGTCAGCAGCTGCTGCATATCCTGAGGCAAGTCGATCTCCCAGCTCATCTGCTGTCCGGTTTCGGGATGCCAGAGTTCCAGTTTTTTGGCATGCAGTGCCTGACGACGAAAGTTCCTCAACACCCGCTCCATCCGTTCACTACATCCTTTGGGCAAACGGAAACGCCCACCATAGAGAGGATCACCGACAAGGGGATAGTGAATATGTGCCATATGGACACGTATTTGATGAGTACGCCCCGTTTCTAGTTTTAGGCGGATATGGGTATGGGCACGAAACTTCTCTAATACACGATAGTGTGTCACCGCTTCTTTGCCTGCGCCCACCACCGCCATCTTTTGACGATGAACCGGATGACGACCCATCGGCTCTTCGACACAACCGCCGCCGGTCATCACACCATTGACGACCGCTTCGTATTCACGCCCCATGCTACGATCCTGCAGCTGTGCGACCAGATCCGTTTGCGCCAGAATGGTTTTGGCCACCACCATTAAACCGGTCGTTTCACGATCCAAACGGTGGACAATACCCGCACGGGGAACATGACCGATATCCGGGCAGTGGTGTAGGAGTGCGTTCAGGAGTGTGCCATCTGCATGACCGGCGGCCGGATGCACCACTAAGCCAGAGGGCTTGTTCAGTATGAGGATGTGCTCATCTTCATAGACGATATCCAGCGGTATAGATTGGGCGGCATGGCGTTCTTGTGATTCGATCTGGGTCTGAACCTGAATCTGCTCGCCACCCATCAACTTATCGCGTGGCCGTTTTGCTTCACCATCGACTGTCAGAACACCGTCTTTGATCCAGCCTTGTAAACGTGAACGAGAATATTCCGGAAACAGCTGCGCCACGGCCTGATCGAGGCGCATTCCGTACATTTCTACTGGGACTTGGGTATTCAATTCGACCTGTTCTGACATCAGATTCTATTCTTTGCATGAGGAGGTTTTAGGTTCTCTTCCGGTTGTGTTTTAATAGGCCGGAATTTTCATCTATCAGTATACCTGAAAGCGGCTACTTCGCCGAATCAGGATCTTTCTTCAGGATTCACGTTATGTCTTTTGTGAAAGTGATCTGCATGCTGCTGCTTCTCAGTCTGGTATCAGCCTGCTCCTGGTTTGGTGGCGATAAGTCCATCCCCGATATCCCCGAGCAGGTGATTTATGATGATGCCATGAGCGCCCTGGATTCTCAGAACTTTGCGCTGGCCATCGAGAAATTCCAACTGCTGGAAGCCCGCTATCCTTTTGGCCGTTTCTCCGAGCAGGCTCAGTTAGAACTGATCTACGCCTACTTCCGCAACAATGAACCGGCTGCGGCACGTGCCGCTGCGGATCGCTTCATTCGTTTGCATACGAATCATGACAACATCGATTACGCCTACTACCTCAAA
This sequence comes from Nitrincola tapanii, assembly GCF_008368715.1. GTDB lineage: Bacteria > Pseudomonadota > Gammaproteobacteria > Pseudomonadales > Balneatricaceae > Nitrincola > Nitrincola tapanii. Next base: position 188,026 of record NZ_SMRS01000001.1, on the reverse strand, counting down.
GGACTCACCTCATTTGAGGAGGATCGCTCTTTCTTAGCTCGCTTCCTGCCCTTGGATGAAACCCAGCGTGATCCAGGCGCAGCACTGGATTCCTTTGAAAGCTTCTCGATCCTGCTGAACCGTTATCCGGACAGTGAGTATGCACCCGATGCTCAGCGTCGTATGCAGTATTTGAAAAACCGTTTAGCCATTTATGAGATCCATGTTGCCAGCTATTACATGAAGCGCGAGGCTTGGATTGCTGCCGCGAACCGCGGCCGTTATGTGGTCGAGAATCTGCAGGAAACCCCTGCGGTACCGGATGCGCTGGCGATTATGGCGGAAGCCTACTCTAAGATCGGCATGCATGATCTAGCGGAAAATGCTTTGGATGTTTTGCGTCTTAACTTCCCTGATTATGTGATTCGTCCTTTCTCACCACAGCGTTTTGATCTGCTCTACACCGCAACCTTTGGCTTGCTCGGCAACATTGAACCGGCCGTACCGGCACGCCCTGTGAGTCCCAATCGCACCACGCTCGATCAGCCACCAGCTGAAGAAGCGGCTCCGCGTCGTTCTTTGCTGAACCGCATGACATTTGGCACTCTCGGCAGTGATGGCCGTGAAGAGGCTGAAGCCCAACCGGCACAATAAACGAGCAAAGTCGCGAAGAAGCCACCTCAGGGTGGCTTTTTCATGGAACTTTTTTAAAGAGTTATGTTATAACAAAATTAAATTCGATGGCTTAAGGAGATTTTCATGCGCCTCTCACCTCTACCTTTAACTGCGGCACTTCTTCTCACCAGTACGCCTTTATTTGCACATAGCCAAGCACATCACTCACACTCTGATCACTCGCACTCTGCCCATGAACACGCATCACTCGATAGTCATGTGCACGGCTTAGCGCAAATGGATCTCGTGTTGCACGATCAACAACTATTGATCAGTCTTTTGGCACCTGCTGCAGATATTGTGGGCTTTGAACATGCCGCCCAGCAGGATGAAGACCAAGCACGTGTGCACCAAGCGGTTGCGATGCTAGAAAATCCGGAAAGCCTGTGGAATTGGCCGAATGCCGCTGCCTGCGAACTGAAACAGGTGTCGGTAGAACAATCGCTGCTCGGCTCAAAATCCGCTTCCAAGCCTGAGCACGATCATAAACACGATCACGATCACGATCACGATCACGATCACGATCACGGCCAGCATAGTGATTTTGCGGTAGAGTATGCGTTTCAGTGCCAAGCACCGGAACAATTAGGTGCGGTCGAGGTCAAGTTGTTTGAGCTTTTCCCTTCACTGACCGAAATTGAAGTGCAGTTGATTAACAGTCAGGGCCAAAATGCCATGACGCTCACACCAACCCATAACACGCTGAAACTGATACCCTGAGATCATGAGCCTAAGTCGACCAGTCATAGAGATAGAGCAACTGATTTTTGCCTGGCCGAAACATCCCCCGGTTCTGGATCTGCCAAACCTCAGTATCCAGGCCGGTGAGCAAGTATTTTTACGCGGTCCCTCTGGCATTGGCAAAAGCACTCTGCTCAATCTCTTAGGTGGATTAATCACTCCCCAGCAAGGGCAAATACGCTTGCTGGGGCAGCCTATTTCAACCTGGCGACAGAGTCGGCGCGACCGCTTTCGCGCCGACCATCTGGGCATTCTGTTTCAACAATTTAATCTTTTGCCCTATCTCAGCTTGCTGGAAAATACGCTGCTACCCTGTCAGTTTTCGGCGCTACGCAAACAGCGCGCGCTTAATGAGCACGCCAGTCTCGCCGCCAGCGCTCAAGCACTATTAGAGCCGCTACAACTAGGCGAACTGCTGCACACCACCCGCCCGGTAACGACCCTCTCGATTGGCCAACAACAACGTGTCGCCGCAGCACGTGCCCTGATCGGACAACCTGAAATTCTGCTGGCTGATGAGCCCACTTCGGCTCTAGATGCCGATACTCGTGATCTATTTATTGAGCTTCTTCTTTCTCTCTGTCGTTTACACCAAACTACCTTAGTTTTTGTGAGCCACGATCTCAGCCTCAGCACACACTTTGATCGTGTTCTGGATCTCAACCAAATGAATCGCTGTTCAGGAGTCACTTGATGTTTTTTCAACTGGCCTGGCGCAGCCTGCTGAATCGTCGCAGCAGTGCCCTCTTAACACTGATCACCATTGCCATCAGCGTGATGTTGTTATTGAGTGTGGATAAGTTACGTGAAGATACCCGCGCCAGCTTTTTTAACACCCTGTCTGGTACCGATCTGGTGGTTGGTGCACGCACAGGCTCTCTTCCTCTTCTGCTCTATTCTGTGTTTAACATCGGCCAGCCAACACGCAATCTGCGCTGGAGCAGTTATCAAGAGATCAGCCAGATGGAGGCTGTAGACTGGAGCATCCCCATCACGCTCGGTGACTCGCATCGTGGTTTTCGTGTGATCGGCACCGATCACAACTACTTTGCTCATTATCGTTTCGGGCGCAACAAACAACTCTTGAGCTTTCGCGCTGGACACGCATTTGAGGATCTTTACGATCTGGTCATAGGTGCCGAAGCTGCTCGTGCCCTGGGTTATGAGTTAGGGGATCCTGTAGTGGTCGCTCATGGGTTGGGACGAGGTAGTTTCACCCAACATAGCGATAAGCCTTTCCGTATCGTGGGTATCCTTCAGCCAACCGGCACACCGGTAGATCGTAGCCTCTTGATATCACTAGAAGCCTGGCAAGCCATCCATCTCGATTGGCGCGCCGGTACACGTTTGCCCGGCGTGAGTATCAGCGCGGATGAGGCGCGCAATTATGATTTAACCCCGCGTGAAATTACCGCATTTATGCTCGGTTTAAATAGCCCGCTCGCGACCTTCCACTTACAACGCAGTATCAATCAATATCGTGCCGAACCTTTACAGGCGATTCTACCCGGTGTCGCGCTGCAGGAACTTTGGCAAGTGCTTTCAGTCGCCGAAAAAACCCTGTTACTCATGTCTGCCTGTGTTGTCTTAGCCGGCTTAACCGGCATGCTCGCGGTCTTGCTCAGCAGTCTGAAAGAGCGGCGGCGTGAGCTGGCGGTTCTGCGTGCCGTCGGAGCCAGCCCCGGGCGCATTCTGCTTTGGGTGGTAGGAGAGGCGGCTTTGCTCACCTTGGGAGGTTTGCTGCTGGGCAGCCTGCTTTGGTATTTACTGCTCTGGAGTGTGCAAGACACCCTAGCTTTAGATTATGGTATTTTTCTGCAACTCGGTTGGCCTTCTGTGAACCAACTTCTGCTCCTTGCTGCGGTCCAAACCTCGGGAATTTTAGTCGGTCTGATACCCGCTCTGGGCGCGTATCGGTATACTCTGACCGATGGTTTGACTCCACGCATTTAGCAGGTATGGGATGACATCTTTATTCAGATCTATTTTCTTTGCACTGGTCTTTCTGAGCTTGACCCCCAGCGTGGGGGCCGCAGGCGCTTCTGCAAAGTTTGAAACGCTAGAGTGGGATGATCTGATGCCAGAGGATTACACTCTGACGCTTGAGGATCTATTCGGGGTGGGTATGGAGATCGATTTAATCGATGATTTCAGCCCTGAGGCCGAGCGTTATATGGAGAATATGCTGCGAGTACTTGCTTCAGCTCCGGTCCGTGAAGATATGGATCAGCGCATGATCCGCATACCCGGTTTTGTGGTGCCCTTAGAGGGCGAAGGGAATCGTATCTACCGCTTTTTCCTTGTGCCCTATTTCGGCGCCTGCATCCATGTACCACCGCCGCCCTCTAATCAGATTATTGATGTAAAATTTGAGCCGGGGACGCAGGTAGAAAGTCTCTATGATGCGGTCTGGATCAGCGGGCGCTTAACCACACAAACCTTTCAACACGATCTGGGCACTTCAGGCTATCATCTCGAAGCTTTCGTGATTGAACCCTATATATTTGAAGATGATGATTGGGATGAGTCGCTCTACTGAGCAGATCCAAAACATCGAATCGTTTTTTACCCACCTTAAGGCGGCGCCTGACAGACCAGAGGCCCGCCAGTCTGTCATCTACTGTTGCCAGTATTGCTAGTTGAACTGCGCCTTTATCCAGTTTTGGCTTGTTAGGAGTTTGCCGGTACTAGACGGACACAATCGTATGGATTGGGTCTTGATATGTCGACTGTATCGACACAGAAAAATGTCATGTCGAAAAAACAGCAAAAAATCGACACATGAAATTGATATGTCGATCGGATCGACATAAACTAATCCAATAGTTCATTTATGTCGATTTAGATTGGAAATTTAAACATGACCTGGCAAGCAGAGCAGCCTTACAACCAATTACCCGCATTGCCACCAAATCTAGATTCCATAGAAACTAGGGCTGTGCTGAAAGCCTGTATTTCTGCACGCGCCGCTGTAGCAGAGTTAAAAAAGGCTGGGGAACTTATACCTAACCAAAGCATGCTAATTAACTTACTGCCTTTGCTGGAAGCAAAAGATAGTTCAGAAATTGAAAATATTGTCACCACTACTGATAAGCTTTTCCAGTATGCTCTAGAAGATAAAGGCGCCGATCATGCAACAAAGGAAGCTTTACGTTACAGGACGGCGTTATACCAAGGCTATATACAGCTTGAAAAAAAGCCGCTTTGCACAGCGACTGCCATTGAGGTATGCAGTACGTTAAAGCACGCTGAAATGGAAATTCGTAAAGTGCCGGGAACTTTTATAGGCAACCAGACGACTGGAGAAATTATCTATACTCCGCCTGCTGGAGAACACGTTATCCGCGACTTGTTAACTAACTGGGAACGATTTCTTCATGATGAAGATGATTTAGATCCATTGATAAAGATGGCCGTTAGTCATTATCAATTTGAAGCCATACACCCATTTTATGACGGAAATGGTCGAACTGGTCGTATTTTAAACGTTTTGTACCTTATTGAATGCGGTCTTTTAACGCTACCTATTTTGTACTTAAGTCGTTTCATCGTGCATAACAAACAAGACTATTATCGCCTGTTGAACCAAGTAACCAAAGATCAGAATTGGGAAGAGTGGCTGTTATTTATGCTAAAAGGCGTCGAGCAAACTGCAATATGGACCTGTGAAAAAATCACAGCGATTAGAGCACTGATGGAAAGTACAACGGATTACATAAGGGCACAGCTACCCAAAATATATAGCTACGAGCTGGTTCAGCTTGTTTTTGAACAACCCTATTGCCGTATCAGTAATCTAGTTGAACGTGATATCGCAAAGCGCCAAACGGCTTCAACCTATTTAAAGCAGTTAGCGGATATTGGTGTGCTGAAAGAAATCGATTCCGGAAAGGAAAAAATATTTGTCCACCCACGATTGATGACGTTAATGACAAAAGACAGTAATAGTATCAATGCTTTTTGAGGTAAAAAATATTCCTACCGGTCCTCCAAAAAGTGGAGCAGATGACGAAAGGAGTAGGTATTAGTCAGGCTGAGTCTCTGATCAAGCCACCGCAAGTTCGTGCCTCATAACGCTGAGTACCAAGATCCATTTGTTATGAATGACGCTCGCTACCCGAACATTTCTGCTATTGATAACAAGCTAACTGAGCTTGAAAACGAAAAGCAGCAGCCTCTCGCATTAAGAGAGGCTTTACGTAGCGAGCGTTTAATTTGTCCAAGCCGCTACTCAATCAGCATTTTCCTCTTTGACCTCATCTAAGTTTTAATCGCCAGGCCGCCAGCCTGAAGTGATCGGATAGCGGCGATCACGACCAAAACCTCGCTCTGTAATACGTGGCCCGATGGCCGCCTGCCGACGCTTATATTCGTTGATATCCACTAGACGAATCACACGCTGCACATCCTCTTCCTGAAAACCTTCCGCGAGGATCGCCTTAGCGCTGAAATCGCGCTCGATATAAAGGGCGAGAATTTGATCGAGGATCTCATAATCGGGTAAGGAGTCTTGATCCTTCTGATCCGGCGCCAGCTCTGCAGAGGGGGGGCGCACGATGACACGCTCAGGGATTACCTCAGTGATCTCATTACGATAACGTGCCAAACGATACACACGCGTTTTTAAGACATCTTTTAAGACATCAAACCCTCCGGCCATATCACCATACAGCGTCGAATAACCCACCGCGACTTCGCTCTTATTGCCCGTCGTCAGCACTAGGGTACCTTGCTTATTGGATAAAGCCATCAACACGACTCCACGACAACGCGCCTGAATATTCTGCTCCGTGGTATCCACCGAGGTGCCTGCGAACAGATCGGCAAGTTGCTGCATAAAGGCATCATACATAGGTTCAATCGAGATAGAGTGATACTCCACACCCATACGTCGAGCCTGCTCCGCTGCATCTTCACAGCTGATATCGGCTGTATACCGGAACGGCATCATCACCAACTGCACCCGCTCAGGTCCGAGTGCGTCCACCGCGATAGCGGCAGTCACTGCAGAATCTATGCCTCCCGACAGCCCCAGCACGACGCCTTTAAACCCATTTTTGTTGACATAATCTCGTACCCCCAACACCAACGCCTGCCAGATGGAAGCATCTTCCTCGGGAAAGGCTGTGCTTGCGACCTGACTGACGAAACGCTTCTGAGCAGGATCAAATTCAAAAATCGATTGCACTTCAATAAAGTGCTCGGCACAGAAGTCATCCGCCGCATCGGGCATCACCGCTTGCGAACCGCCATCAAACACCAACTCATCTTGCCCACCCACCAGATTGACATAAAGGATCGGTGCCTGGATCTGCTGCGCACGCTGCTTTAATACGGCATGACGTTGACGAGATTTACCAACATGAAAAGGTGAGGCGTTGAGGCTCAGCACCAGATCCACTTCTGCGGCGGCTAGATCCGCCATCGGGGCGGTATGCCAAAGATCTTCACAAATCGCCAAACCCATGCGCACACCTAGGTGCTCAAATACACCAGGCTGCTCACCCGCGACAAAATAGCGCTTCTCATCAAACACCTGATAATTCGGCAAACAGCGTTTGGCGTATTCGGCCAGCCACTCACCATCACGAATGACACCGGCCATGTTATAAAGCACACCCTGGCGGTAGCGCGGATAACCCAACACTAAGGTGATATCACGAACTTCTGTCAGGAGTCGGTTCAGCCCTCGCGCCACACGTGTCTCCAGGCTCGGGCGCAATAAAAGATCTTCCGGCGGATAGCCGGTTAAGGCCAGCTCTGGAAAAACAATTATATCGGCCTGATCATCATCCCGAGCCTTCTGCGCGGCCGCTAGAATCAGCTCGGTATTACCGGGAATATCACCCACTAAAAAATTGAGTTGCGCCGCAACTATACGCAAGGGCTTAGACATCTTGAGTAGTTTTTCCTTTAAACAGCCAACAAACGCCCAGCAGGCGCATAAGGATCTGGATCAATAATAGGACGACGCTGTAAGAGCAGATCCGCATGCAATCGGGTCGAAGCCGGTGCCAGAACCAAGCCATTACGAAAGTGTCCGGTGTTTAACTCTAACCCAGCCCAGCCCGGCACCTGACCAATAAAGGGCAAGCCTGAAGGGGAACCTGGGCGCAAACCGGCCCAGTGGTGGACGACCGGATACTGACTTAACTCGGGCAGCATACTCAGAGCACTCGCATATAGACTGTCATAAGCGTCTTGCGTCGTCTGTTTATCAAAGCCGACATGCTCTAGCGTACTGCCAACTAAAATCTGGCCATCATTGCGTGGAATCAGATAACGCCCATTCAACATGACCACACGATCAATCAGCCCAGTGGGCGCAGCAAAGACCATCATCTGTCCTTTCACTGGTTCAACCGGCAAGGCCAGATCCAATTTTGCCAAGAGCTCACCACTCCAAGCACCGCCCGCAATTACCGTACGCTGTGCTTGCCAGTCACCCTGTGTGGTGCGCAAGCCCAAGACTTGCTGGCCTTGAGTCAGAAACCCGGTTACCTCACAGTCTTCCAGCACACGGATATTGGGTTGCGCCTGCACCCAAGCACGCAAGGATTGACCGAGGCGAGGGTTACGGATGCTGCCCACCTCTGGCATCCAGAGTGCCGTCTCAAAACCGGGTTGTAGATGGGGTTCCAACTGATAAATCTGACGCTGCGCAATCTGGGTGAGGGGGCGGTGATAACGCTCCGCCCAAGCCAAAGCCTCGTGCTCATCCTCTACCGCCAGAATCAGCATCCCTTTCTGCCGTAACTCGGGATCGATATCGGTTTGGCTCTGCAATTCTGCCGCCAGATGAACATAGCTGGATTGTGACCAGCTCGCCAAAGCGGTAATCGCGGGAGGGTAACGCCAAGGATAGAGAGGAGACACGATACCGCCGCCTGCCCAGGAGGACTCTTGAGCGCAGCGCCCGCGTTCAATGAGAGTGACTTGAGCCCCGCCCAGTGCTAGCTCACGCGCTAGCATCAAACCTATCACACCGCCGCCGGCAATCAGTAGATCTGTCATTGTCTATCACTTTGCTGATGAGAGGGCTTATTGTGCTACGTTTAAGGGCACAGAACCAGCATTGGCCTGCGCCGACAGTCGCTAAGGTAAGCTTTCGATACGAACACGTCCAGACAGGGCGATCACCAAACGGTGCTGCACCTGCCCTCGGACATCGGCTAAGGCGAGTGTGCCATTTGAGTTACCCGTGACTGTGCCATCGGGCTGATAGGTGATCCACCCCTGCCGGTTCCAACGCATCTGCACCAAGGGATGCAGGCTATGGACACGTAAGAGCAAATCGTCTTCTGGCTGAAAAACACGATCCTGATTGCGATCCAGAAACAGCAGCACACCTGGCCAAGGTGATGCGCCCTGCTCGGCCGCCACTAGGCAATTTTCCAATGTTTGCGAGGCACAGATCACCACATCCTGTTCACGCATCAAGGCTTCCGTACGCGCCAAGCTCAGCAAACCTTGCATACTGACTCTGTCCGTTCGTAACGCCTGGCGTTGTGCGGCTTCCTGGCCAGAGGGCAAGGCTAAACTGGCCAGCAGCGCCAACAGGGCTAAGACAAAAACCAGCTCTAAGAGCGTCACACCGGACTCATGGCGCATCGCGATCGCCTTCCTGCCAGTGCAGGATCCGAATCACACCCGAGAGCTCATCCGCTTCGATCGCAAGGTGTAAATTCGCCGCCATCGCCAGCTCCCTATCCTGCCCCTCATCAAAATCCCTGTTCAGATCAGTACCCGGTGCATCAAACGCTGTATGGCTTATCGAATAGCTTAATGAAGGACTCTGCAAATGGGTCTGCGCCATCCAGTTGAGGCTACGCTCTTCACTCTGAGCTAAGGCCTGTTGCTTTTGCAACACTAGGCTGGTCATGCGCAACTGCAGCAGTGTCTGGGTCACGCCCTCCATGGCTAATAAACTGATCAAACTCAGTGTGATCATCAGCATCAATAAAGTTTGGCCGCATTCAGATTTTGGCATCCTTGCCTCCTTAGAATGATTCTTTCCTTGCTAGAATTGGCTCCTGCGCAGACTGGCAATAAAGCGCTGGGGCTGCTCTGCCCGATCCATCCATTCAATGCTGACAGCTAACACCGGCAAACAGCAGGGTGCATCAGGTAACCACTCCGCATCACTCAGCTGGCCATCGGCATTCAGATCCACCCCATAATAAAATGCCAACGCGGAGATGCCGGCAATTAAGGGCTGGTTATTGCAGTAAAGCTGCTGCTGACGCAGCTCAAATACTTCTTGAAACTGACTCCCTGAACTTTGCAGCTGGCCTAGGCAGTTACGGCGAGCATGCAGCGCACTATGATTCAAGACCAAACGCTGAGCCTGACTGCTGGCATCCACCGCTTGTGCTTGGCGAATCCGGCTGCGCAGGAAGGGGACACTAAAACGCAGCACCTCCTGCTCTTGGTGCCATATCACCTGCTGCAACCATAGACGTTGAGAAGTCAGCAGCTGCAAACTCAGAGCCAGCATCAAAATACTGCTGATCGCCAAACCCACTAACAATTCCAGCAGTGTGTGCCCGGCTCGCTGTGAAGTGACCATCTGCACCACTCAACAGCTAATGACACGTTCAGCATCGTTTAGCAAACTCGAAGCCGAGACAAACTCACAGCGCTGCGCCCAACGCAGCTCTTGCGCATTCTGCGCCTGTAAATGCTGGTAGATTTCTTGGTAACTCTGAATGCTGGCGTGCAGGCTATTCAGCTGCAGCTGGGTCAAAGCTAAGCTTAGACTGCTGAAAATCAGCAAGCTGATCATAATTTCGATCAGATTAAAGCCTGCTTGCGCGTGTTGAAGGGGAAGGGTCGATAAGATGGGGGTATAAACTGACATGCTGTCCTCCTTGAAGCACTGACTGAGATGTCATCCATGACATCTGCTCACTCTCTGAGACTAGTCAGTGTCGAGACGCAGGTCAAGCCACCGCTTCTAAGGCGAGAATCTGTACTTCAAACAGCAGGGTTTTACCCGCGAGCGGATGGTTAAAATCCACTTTGACTTTTTCATCCGTGAACTCCGTAATCACCCCCGGAATTTCACCGCCTGGCTCCTGAAAAGAGACGACCAAGCCCGGCTCCAACTCCATCTGACTGAATTGACTGCGCGGCATGACTTGAATGTTACTAGGGTTGTGCATACCAAAACCACGCTCCGGCGCAATAGTCAGCTGCAGATGATCGCCCAGCTTTAAGCCGACTAAGGCTTGTTCAAATCCTTCGGGAAGATTGCCATCACCAAATTCAAACTCGGCGGCTTTGCCTGCAAAGGTAGAATCTACAATCTGACCGTCTTCCAACTTGATCGCAAAGTGCATACGCACACGGGTCCCTGGACCCAGAGTCAAAGACTGTTCAGTCATTTGCTATCCTCAATCGTTTTTTCAGATGCTGCGCGGCGCTCCGCGAAAAACAGCATGTCCAGTATCAAAATGGCGGCCCCAAGGGTAATAGCGGTGTCGGCCAAGTTAAAGGCTGGAAAATACCAACCGCCATAATGCAGGGAGATAAAATCCACAACATAACCGTGCATGATACGGTCATAGAGGTTGCCTAGAGCTCCTCCGAGTATCGAAGCCAAGGCCAAGGCCAGCCACCACTCCTGGCGCGGCGTGCGCTTTAGCCAAACCAATAGCACCGCGCTGACACCCAAGGCGATCAAGGCAAAAAACCAGCGCTGCCAGCCCCCGGCATCCGCTAAGAAACTGAAGGCCGCACCGTAGTTATACAAGAGCGTCAGATCAAAGATCGGCAAGATCGGCACCGGCTGCGCATACTGCAGATGCTCCAGCGCTAACCACTTGGTACCTAAATCTGCCAGGATAATCACCAGGCTCAACCACAACCAATGCAGTGAGCCCCAGGAGGTTTGGGCCTGAGTTTTCATCACGCGAACAAGCGCTCCTCACCTTCTCCTTCCACATTATCCACACAGCGGCCACACAGCTCAGGATGCGCTTCATGCTGCCCTACATCCTCACGATGATGCCAGCAACGCGAACATTTAGCTTGCGCAGATGAGGCCACCACGACTTTCAAGCCGTTGAGTTCGGTTGGACGTGCCGCTTCTGCGGCTTGCTCAAGCGGTAAAAGATCGGCACGCGATGTAATCAAAACAAAGCGTAACTCATCGCCTAGACGCTGAAGATCAGCACTGAGATCCGCATCGGCATACAGGGTAATCTCAGCTGCTAAAGACGCCTTCACCAGTTTTTCACTGCGTGCATCTTCCAAACACTTATTCACAGCATCCTTGACCGCCATAATCCGGCGCCAATAGGCATCACCAAAAGTATCCTCTTCCGCCAGGGTAAAGAGACCTTCATACCAGGTGCTTAGAAGTACACTTTCGCGACGCTCACCCGGTAGCACTTCATAGATCTCATCCGCCGTGAAACTCAGAATCGGCGCGATCCAGCGCGTTAAGGCTTCGGCAATATGGTAGAGGGCGGTCTGACAAGAGCGGCGTGGCAAGCTATCTGCTTGCGTGGTGTACTGGCGATCTTTGATGATATCCAGATAAAACCCGCCTAACTCCTGAACACAGAAGTTATGCACCTGCTGATAAACTTCCAGGAAACGATACTGCTCATAGGCCGCACACACCTTCTGCTGTAAACGCCAAGTGGCATCCACCGCCCAGCGATCCAAGGCCAGCATCTGCTCGGGATCCACCAGATCGGTGGCCGGATCAAAACCATTTAAGTTCGCCAACAAAAAGCGCGCTGTATTACGAATACGGCGATAGGAATCGGCTGTGCGCTGAAGAATCTGTTGTGACACCGCCATCTCACCCGAATAATCGGTTGATGCGACCCATAAACGTAAGATGTCTGCACCCAGCTTATCCGTCACCTCTTGCGGTGCAATGACGTTGCCCAGCGATTTCGACATCTTGTAGCCTTTTTCATCGACCACAAAACCGTGTGTCAGCACCTGCTTGTAAGGCGCAACCGCATTGATCGCAATCGAAGTTTTGAGTGAAGACTGGAACCAACCACGGTGCTGATCGGAGCCTTCCAGATAAAGATCTGCAGGGAACGCAAGACCTTCACGGTTACGCAATACCGCATCATGGGTCACACCTGAATCAAACCAAACGTCGAGTGTATCTGTGACCTTATCATACTCAGCAGCCTCAACACCCAGCAGCTCACTGGCCTCCAGTTCGAACCAGGCGTCGATCCCGTCTTGCTCAATACGCTGCGCAATCTGCTCGATGAGATCCAGGCTGCGCGGATGCAGTTCTCCCGTTTGCTTGTGGGTAAAGACCGTGATCGGCACCCCCCAAGTACGCTGACGCGACACACACCAGTCTGGGCTCTGTTCAACCATCGCTTCGATACGTGCCTGTCCCCAATCCGGGAACCACTGCACCTGCTTAATGGCATCCAACGCGGCGCGGCGCAGCCCCTTATCTTCCATCGAAATAAACCACTGTGGGGTGGCACGATAGATCAGAGGGGTTTTGGTACGCCAGCAGTGTGGATAACTGTGCTGGAATTTCTTCAGATGCACCAACTTGCTTTCGCGCACCAAGGCATCACAAACAGGCTCATCAGCTTTATACACATGCAACCCGGCAAACTCGCCAGCCGCGTCGGTATAGGTTCCATTGGCTTGGACAAGATTCAGCGTTCCCAGGCCATACACCTGTCCAACGATAAAGTCTTCCATACCATGATCCGGCGCCGTATGAACGGCACCAGTACCGGCATCCGTCGTCACATGATCACCCAGAATAACGGGCACCTGGCGAGCGAACAGGGGATGCTGCAAGAGTTGGCCTTCTAATGCCTGACCTGAGCAACGCCCCAAAACCTGATACTGTTGAATGCCCCAACGCGCCATGACGTCATCCACCATATCGGCGGCCAGCACAACGCGCTCAGCCCCTTGGTTGATCGCAGTTTGCACCAGAGCATAGTCGAGCTCAGCATTGAGGGAAACCGCCTGGTTAGCCGGAAGCGTCCAGGGCGTTGTGGTCCAGATCACCACGGAAACAGGGCCTTCTCCCGCCTCACTGGCAAAGAGGGCTAGGGCGGCACTTTGATCCACAAAACTAAAGCGCACATCTATGGCAGTAGAGGTTTTTTCCTGATACTCCACTTCCGCTTCCGCCAAAGCCGATTGCCCAACCACACTCCAATACACGGGCTTATAACCCTTAACCAGGTGTCCTTGTTGGATAATTTTACCCAGGGCACGCACGATATTGGCTTCGGTGGAAAAGTCCATGGTCAGATAAGGCTGCTCCCAGTCACCGAGCACCCCCAAACGAATAAAATCCGCCTTCTGTCCAGCCACCTGCTCAGCTGCATACTCACGACACTTCTCACGGAACTCACGGTAAGGCACGGCATCACCGGCACGCCCGATCAGCGTTTCAACCTTGTGCTCAATCGGCAAACCATGACAATCCCAACCCGGTACATAGGGCGCATCATAACCACTAAGGGTTTTTGATTTGATGATCATATCCTTGATCACCTTGTTGACCGCATGGCCGATATGAATGCTGCCGTTGGCATAAGGTGGGCCATCATGCAGCACAAAAGGTGTGCGGCCTTCACCCTCTTCACGCAGCTTGCGATACAGGTCCATCTCTGCCCAACGCGCTAAACGCGCAGGTTCACGCTCGGGTAGGTTTCCTCGCATGGGAAAAGCGGTATCCGGCAAGTTCAGAGTGTTCTTGTAATCGCTCATAATCAATTTCCAGAAATGGGTTGGGCTGGCTGGTTTTCACTAAACCAAGCACGAGCCAGTTCAATATCTTGATGGATCTGGCTTTTCAGTGCATCCAGATCGCTAAAACGTTTTTCCGGCCGCAAAAAATGCAGGAATTCAACCTGCATAAGGCGTCCATACAGGGACTGATTGACATCAAACAAATGGACTTCCAATACCGGCAAACGCCCATTAACAGTCGGGCGTATGCCTACATTACAGATAGAAGGTACCTGCTGACCGGCCACTCGCGCCCAAACACAATACACCCCCTGCAAGGGGCAACGAAAACGGTGCATACGGACATTGGCCGTCGGCACACCGAGCTGACGCCCTAACTTTTGTCCATGCAACACACGCCCAGTAACGGTGTAGGGACGTCCGAGCAAGCGCTCAGCCAGATCAAAATCACCCCGCATGAGCGTTTCACGCACCCAGGTGCTGCTCACACGCTGCTGATCGATCAGAAAGGTGTGTGTGTGCTCAACACTAAAGCCGTGCTGACGTCCGGCCAGCTCAAGCATGGTGTAATCCCCAGCACGATCACAACCAAAGCGAAAATCATCCCCGACCACAAAATGACGTACATGCAGGCCTTTAAGCAGTAATTCATCCACAAAGGCCTGTGCCGACATGCGGCGCAAACGTGCATTAAACGTCAGACAGAGAATACGGTCGATCCCCTGCTCACGCAGCAAACGGACTTTCTCATCAAACCGCGTCACTCTTGGCGGTGCTTCGCTACCGGCAAAAAACTCGCGTGGTTGGGGTTCAAAAATAATGACGGTTGAGGGCAAGCCCAACTCAAGGGCTTTGCGTTTCACCTGATCCAGCACCTTCTGATGCCCGCGATGCACACCATCAAAATTACCGATGGTGGCCACACAGCCACGGTGCTTGTCGCGCAGATTATGCAATCCCCGAATCAGTTCCATGCCAGCCCAAACAGCCTAGTGAGAAAAGGCGGCATTGTAGCGCATTTACCCTGCCGGATCAGCCCTTCTAGGGCCTTAAGCACGTAAATGGCGCAGGCGCAAACCACTGATCAGCAAGGTTAAGAGATACGCCCCAATGCCACCGAGCACCAGAAACAGCATCTGCCCCGAACGCTCCAGCACACTGGCCGTATACCAGGCCTCCGCAGACAAATTGGCCCAAACCAAGAAAAGCACCAGTGCCGCACAGGCTAAGCCCGTGCGCCCCAAGGATAGCCACCAGCCGGGCTGCCAGACCCAGACGCCTTGACGCAGCAACCCACGCAACAGCAAACCGGCATTCAAAAATGCTGAGAGGGACGTCGCCAAAGCCAAACCGGCATGCGCAAACGGCCAAACCAATATCAAGTTAAATACCATATTCGCCACCATCGCCCAGACCGCAATGCGCACAGGCGTTTTCATATCTTGGCGCGAGAAATAGCCCGTGGCCAATACTTTGATCAACATAAATGCGAGTAAGCCCAGCGCATAGGCACGCAAACTCCAGGCCGCCTGCTCCACATCAAAGGGTGTCATTTCTCCATAGAGAAACAAAGTGGCGATTAACCCCTCAGCCAACAAGGCTAGAGCCAGCGCAGCCGGCATGCCAATTAACAGAATCATCCGCACAGCCCAATCGAGTGTGCGCGCAAAAGCCGCAGAGGATTGGCTCGCATGATTACGTGACAACGCAGGCAAGATCACCGTAGCAATGGCAATACCAAATACACCAAGGGGCAATTCCACCAAACGATCAGAGTAATAGAGCCAGGACACACTTCCGGCTTGCAGGAATGAAGCCAGCACCGTATCCAGAAGAAGATTAATCTGCGCCACCGACACTCCAAACAGCGCAGGCAACATCAACTTAAGGATGCGTTGCACACCTTCATCTTTCCACGCGGGCGTCGGCCGCGGCAAGAGGCGCAAACGCGCCAGAAAAGGCAACTGAAACAGTAACTGCATCACCCCCGCTAAAAACACCCCCCAAGCCAAGGCAAGGACAGGCGGATCAAACAGCGGACTTAACCACAAAGCGGCACCGATCAAACACAGATTCAACAGCACTGGGGTAAAGGCTGGAATCGCAAAACGCTCGTAACTATTGAGTATTGCGCCGCAAAAAGCCGTAAGGGAGATGAGCATCAGATAGGGAAAGGTGATACGCAACATCTCTGCTGCTAAGGCAAAGCGCTCATCCCCGGCCAGGTAAAAACCGGGCGCGAACACCGCCGCTAACACAGGTGCCGCCATCACCGCCACCAGGGTTAACATAAACAGGGTGATGCCTAAGGTTCCCGCTACACGGTTAACTAAATACTGCACCGCCGTGTGATCACGCTGAGTACGATACTCCGACAACACAGGAACAAACGCCTGCGCAAAGGCACCTTCGGCAAACAGTCGGCGCAGAAAGTTGGGGATTTTAAAGGCCACAAAAAATGCATCGGCCTGGCCACCGGCACCAAAATAATTGGCCACCACCACATCCCGCACCAAACCCAACACACGAGACAGCAAGGTCATCAACCCCACCACCCCACTTGAACGCAAGAGTCCTTTTTTACCACTCACCGCTGTGCCGCCCTCTTGCATGCCCACTTCATCACCCCTGAATAAAAATGCTTGGCATTAAAATGCTATTTTCGCTTAAGCAAGGCGCGAAAGCCACTCAAGGCAGTTGACATCCTTAGCCAATACATGAATAATTTCGCGTCTGATTTTCGGCACTTTTCCGCCGTACTTTGATCAACCTAATGTTTTAAAGGAGCCAGACTGTGGCAAATTCCGCAGGATCCCGTAAACGTGCTCGCCAGGCGGAGAAGCGTCGTCAGCATAACGCTAGCCTGCGCTCCATGGCGCGTACTTACTTGAAAAAAGTCATCAAAGCTATCGAAGGCGGCGACAAAGCTGCAGCTGAAGAAGCATTTAAAACTGCTCAGCCTATCCTCGACAGCTCAGTTACTAAAGGCATCTTCCACGCCAATAAAATTGCGCGTAACAAGAGCCGCCTGTCTGCAAAAATCAAAGCAATGGCTTAATTGATGCAGAAAACAAAAAAACCGGCCTAGCCGGTTTTTTTGTGCCTAAAAGGCGCCCTAGGACGCCTCAGAATTAAGCCACCACCATATTATCGCGGTGCACCAACTCCGCCTCCCCAACAAAGCCTAACAGGCTTTCAATTTCACGTGTCGGACGCCCCAACAATTTCTGCGCATCCTCTAAACCATAATTCACCAGGCCCCGCGCAACAATACGCCCCGCCCGATCTGCGATGATCACCATCTCACCACGCGAAAAATCACCACTGACCGACAACACACCGGCAGGCAACAGACTCTTACCCATCGCGGTTAGCGCCTTGACCGCACCTTCATCAATGATCAGGGTACCGCGCGCCTGTAGATGCCCCGCAATCCACTGTTTACGCGCCGCCATTGGTTCGCGATCAGGCACCAAAACCGTTCCCACCCGATCACCACGATGTAGCTTCAATAATACATCCACCTCACGCCCACTGGCGATCGCTGTGACCGCACCGGAGCGCGCCGCCAAACGAGCTGCACGCACCTTAGTCGCCATACCTCCACGACCCAAGCGCCCACCATCACCGGCCACCTCTTGCAACCAATCATCCTCCGCTCGCGCATCTGAGATCAACTGCGCCTGTGGATTGCTACGCGGATCTGCATCATACAGACCCGACTGATCGGTCAGCAAAATCAAGGCATCTGCCTCTACCGCATTGGCCACCAAAGCACCCAGCGTATCGTTATCACCAAAACGAATTTCACTGGTAACAACCGTATCATTTTCATTCACCACCGCGACCACACCCAACTCAATCAGGGTGCGCAAGGTCGCACGCGCATTCAGGTAACGCTTACGATTCGATAGATCATCATGCGTCAGCAGCACCTGGGCAGTATGTATCGCATGGCGCTGAAACTGCGCCTCCCAGGCCTGCACCAAGCCCATCTGCCCAACGGCAGCAGCGGCTTGCAAACGATAGATCTCATCCGGCCGCTGCGTCCAACCCAGTCGAGTCATACCCTCAGCCACTGCGCCCGAGGAAACCAGAATAATTTCGACGCCGGATTGACGCAGAGCCACCAACTGATCCACCCAACGCCCTATCGCCGCCTCATCCAGACCACGACCATCATCGGTCAGTAAGGCGCTGCCGATTTTGACTACCCAACGACCTGCCTGCTGCAGCTGCTCACGCCCTGATGCCACTCTTCACGCTCCTCATACACCGTCAGCGCACATATTCCACTTCGACATCATAATCATCGTCATCGAAGTCATCATCCCAATCCGCCTCTTCGCGTTTTGCCCGCATCTCTGCACGCAGACGCGCCAGATTTTCACGCGCCTCATGATCAATAATGGCG
Organism: Nitrincola tapanii; assembly: GCF_008368715.1. Lineage (GTDB taxonomy): Bacteria > Pseudomonadota > Gammaproteobacteria > Pseudomonadales > Balneatricaceae > Nitrincola > Nitrincola tapanii. The sequence goes on along the minus strand of NZ_SMRS01000001.1, from coordinate 169,506 downwards.
CGCGTTTGTTTTTCCTGCTCAAGAATCTCTGGATCTTCTGCAATCGCAAGCAAACGCGCATCCAGATAATCCTGCAGATCACGTACTAAGGGCGTTAATCCGGTTTTATTCAAGGCCGAAACACGGTACACCGGTCCCTGCCAATCCAAGGCATCCAAGACCGACTGACAAGCCGCCTCTTGCTCATCTTCTGGCAAGAGATCCAACTTATTTAACACCAACCAACGCGGCTGCTGCGCCAAGGTCGCGCTAAACTTGGTTAACTCCTGCACAGCGGTTTGTGCCGCTTGCGCCGGGGTGGTTTCATCCCAAGGCGCCATATCCACCAGATGCAAAAGCACTCGGTTACGCGCCAGATGCTTAAGGAAACGTATCCCCAACCCCGCACCTTGCGCCGCACCTTCGATAATGCCGGGAATATCAGCGACCACAAAGCTTCGATGCGCTTCGGTTCTCACCACACCCAAATTCGGCACGAGCGTGGTAAAAGGGTAATCCGCGACCTTCGGACGTGCAGCCGAGATCGAACGAATCAGTGTGGATTTACCCGCATTTGGCAAACCCAACAACCCCACATCCGCCAACACCTTTAGCTCCAGGCGTAGATTACGCAACTCACCCGGTGAACCCTTGGTATGTTGACGCGGCGCACGGTTAACACTGCTTTTATAGCGCGTATTGCCCAAGCCATGAAAACCACCCTGAGCCACCTTTTCGATCTGCCCCACCCGAGTCAGATCTGCTAACACCTCATCCGTATCGATATCCACAACCGTTGTACCAACAGGCACTTTTAGAATCAGATCTTCGCCTTTAGCACCGGTGCAATTCGCACCTCGTCCAGGCTGGCCATTCTGGGCGTTGTAACGCCGCGTAAATCGATAATCGATTAAGGTGTTCAGGCTTTCATCCGCTTCAACAAAGATGGACCCCCCATCTCCGCCATCCCCTCCGTCCGGCCCTCCTTTAGGAATGAACTTCTCGCGCCTGAAACTCATACAGCCGTTTCCGCCTTTTCCTGCTTCTACGGTAATGACCGCTTCATCGACAAACTTCATTGCTTACTCTCCCAAAGGATTTGCCTTCCGTACTCGGAGGACTTATGCGCCCGCATTGTATACCGGCCCGATATAAAAAAAGCCCCGCTAAGCGGAGCTTTTTTTGATCGATCAGCAAGCCGCTTAGGCTGGCACAACAGTCACGTATTTACGCTTCTGTGGACCTTTAACAACAAACTGAACCACGCCATCTGCTGTTGCAAACAGAGTGTGATCCTTACCTAGGCCTACGTTTTCACCTGCGTGGAACTTAGTACCACGCTGACGAACTAGGATGTTGCCCGCCAGAACTGCCTGACCACCAAAACGCTTAACGCCTAGACGTTTCGCTTGTGAGTCGCGGCCGTTACGCGTGGAGCCACCCGCCTTCTTATGAGCCATTGTTTCTCTCCTATCCGGTTAGGGTACAGCGCCTTTTAGGCGTTGATACCGGTAATCTTAACTTCGGTGAACCACTGACGGTGGCCCTGACGCTTCATGTGGTGCTTACGACGACGGAATTTGATGATAGTCACCTTGTCACCGCGGCCATGGCCAACCACTTCAGCAGATACTTTAGCGCCTTCAACGACCGGAGCACCGACTTTAACGTCGTCACCGTTGCTGACCAGCAGCACACGATCAAATTCAACTTTTGCGCCCTGATCAACCGCCAGCTTTTCCAGCTTCAGCGTCTGACCTTCCTGCACACGGTACTGCTTACCGCCGCTAACAATCACTGCAAACATTATCTTTCTCCAGATTTAGACCTACCCGGCTACTAAAACGAAACCTACGTCTAAGGGCATAAAACCCTATAATAGGGAGCGGTTATTGGGCAGGCTCAGGGGGCGAGATTTTACAGATAAGCCGCCTTATACACAAGCGCTTTCACTGGGAAAAGCATGCAAAACCACCTACTTTCTTGACATCCCCGCCCCTTCTCCCTAGCATTCGGGCATCTCAATTTCTAGCCTGATGATCTCATGCAGCCACACCAACTGAATCCATTGATCGAGCCGCAATTTGATGCGGTGACTGACTACATCCTGAATCACTTGGGTTCAAATGTTCCCCTGGTGGAAAAGATGGGTCATTACATCGTGGAAAGCGGTGGCAAGCGCTTACGACCTTTATTAGTACTACTCAGCGCCAATGCCTGCGGGTATACAGGCGAGAAACATATTCCACTCGCTGCCGTCATTGAGTTCATCCATACCGCGACGCTCTTGCATGATGACGTCGTAGATAACTCTGATCTACGACGCGGCAAATCGACTGCCAATGCCAAATGGGGTAACGCCCCCAGCGTCCTGGTAGGAGATTTTTTATACTCCCGCGCTTTCCAGATCCTGGTCGAGATCGGTCGCATGGAGATCATGCAGGTGATTTCACACGCCACCACAGTGATTGCTGAAGGCGAAGTCCTCCAGCTTTTAAATCAGCGCAACCCTGACACCAGCGAAGAGTCTTACATGCAGGTGATTTTAGGGAAAACCGCCATGCTGTTTGAAGCCGCCACCGAAGCCGGTGCCATTCTGGCAAACACCAGCCCGGATGCGCGTCAAGCCATGCAAGCCTATGGCCGCCATCTTGGCATTGCCTTTCAACTGATTGATGATGTCATGGACTATCTCTCTAGCGCCGAAGAGATGGGCAAAAACGTGGGAGATGATCTGGCCGAAGGCAAAGCGACTCTCCCTCTGATCTACGCCATGCGTCAGGGAGATGAAACACAGCGACAATTGATTCGCCAAGCCATTCGCAAAGGCGGTTTGGAGGATCTTTCACCCATCCTGACCATTGTCCAAGAAACCGGCGCAATAGATTACGCGCACAGCAAAGCACAGGAGCAAGTGGATCTGGCTATCGCCGCACTCGAACACCTACCGGATACCAGCTTCCGCGATACTTTGCGCAGTCTGGCCCAGATGGCTGTGGCACGCAAAGCCTAAACAAACCACCCCAATCCGCCGACTTGACCTCAGAAAAACAAAATCTGAGCGACAAATCGTGCCTCAGCGCCTGCGAATCGGTATAATCCCGAGATTGTTTTGATTTTTTCGCCTTTGGACAGACTGAAACCTAATGACTAGACCTTCCTCTTTTGAACGCGACGATCTTCTGAAATGCGGCTACGGCGAGATGTTCGGCCCCGGCAATGCCCGCCTTCCTGTGGGTAACATGCTGATGATGGATCGCATCATCACCATTAACGATGACGGCGGTGAATTCGGCAAGGGAGAGATTATCGCTGAACTCGATATCCATCCGGATCTTTGGTTTTTTGAATGTCACTTCCCAACCGACCCTGTCATGCCCGGCTGCCTGGGCTTAGACGCCATGTGGCAGATCGTTGGCTTTTTCCTCGGCTGGAAGGGCAACAAGGGTCGTGGCCGTGCGCTCGGCGCAGGTGAAGTCAAGTTTACGGGCCAGGTTTTACCCACTGCCAAAAAAGTCACCTATCACGTGCAACTCAAGCGAGTGATTGAGCGCAAATTGGTGATGGGTATTGCAGATGCCACCATGTCAGTGGACGGACGTGTCATCTATACTGCTAAGGATCTGCGTGTTGGGCTCTTTACGTCCACCGACAGTTTCTAAGCTAGATTACAATAATATTCGTTAAGTCTTCAGCAGAGAGAGTCAACACATGCGACGCGTTGTGGTCACTGGTATGGGTATTGTGTCCTGTCTGGGCAATGATATCAAAACGGTTCTGGAATCCTTAAAAGAAGGTCGCTCCGGCATCCGTTTTCAGCCTGAATACGAAGCCCTCGGTTTTCGCAGCCAGGTAGCAGGGAGCTTGGACATCGATCTCGACAGCCTGATTGATCGCAAGCTGCGTCGCTTCATGGGCAACGCCTCGGCTTATGCGTACTTAGCGATGGATCAAGCGATTAAGGATTCCGGTCTGAGCGAAGATCAGGTCTCCAATGTTCGCACCGGTTTGATTGCGGGATCAGGTGGCGCTTCTTCTGCAGATATCGTGGAAACAGCCGATATCCTGCGTGACAAGGGCGTGCGCCGAGTGGGCCCCTACCGGGTGACCCGCACCATGGGCTCAACCGTCTCAGCATGTCTGGCCACACCCTTCAAAATCAAGGGCGTAAATTATTCGATCACTTCGGCTTGCGCAACCAGTGCACACTGTATTGGTAACGCGATGGAAATGATCCAACTCGGCAAACAAGATGTGGTGTTTGCCGGGGGCGGCGAAGAATTGCACTGGTCTTTAAGCGTAATGTTTGATGCCATGGGCGCGCTGTCCAGCAAATACAACGACACCCCCGAAAAAGCTTCTCGTGCTTATGATGCTCATCGTGATGGTTTTGTCATCAGTGGTGGTGCCGGGATGCTGGTACTGGAAGAGTTAGAGCATGCTCAAGCACGCGGTGCCAAAATCTATGCTGAACTGGTCGGTTATGGGGCCACCTCGGACGGTTACGACATGGTCGCACCTTCTGGCGAAGGCGCTGTACGCTGTATGCAGCAGGCCATGAGCACAGTGGATGGCAAGATCGACTACATCAACGCACACGGCACTTCGACACCGGCGGGTGACATCCAAGAACTCAAGGCAATGAAGGCGCTGTTTGGCGACCAGTTGCCACCGGTCAGTTCGACGAAATCTTTGTCTGGCCACTCCTTAGGTGCGACCGGCGTGCAGGAAGCGATCTACTGTCTGCTCATGCAAGAACACAACTTTATCTGCGCCTCCGCGAACATCGAAGAGCTGGATCCTGAAGCAGAAGGCCTCCCAATTGTGCGCCAGCGTATGGATAACGTTGACCTGGAGCGTGTCATGTCTAACAGCTTCGGCTTCGGCGGCACCAACGCTACCCTGGTGTTCCAGAAGTTCTCCGCTTAATCCTCTTCTCTCACCATGCTGCGTCTTAATGCAGATGTCGGAGAAAGCTTCGGTATCTGGTCCATGGGGCTGGATACCGAGCTAATTCCCTGGCTAGACCAAGCCAACATTGCCTGCGGTTTTCACGCGTCTGATCCGCTCATTATGCAAAAAACCGTGCAGCTGACGTTAACACATAGCGTCAGCATCGGTGCCCACCCCTCCTACCCAGATCTGCAGGGTTTTGGTCGTCGTTCACTCTCGATCACAAACGCTGAACTGATTGCACTGCTGCGCTATCAGATCGGTGCACTTCAGGCGATCGCCCAGGCGGAAGGGGCAAAAGTAGACTATGTGAAACCACATGGCGCGCTCTACAACGATATGATGAAAAACCCCGAATTACTTTTAGCGGTAATGCAGGCACTGGATGGCTTGAACCAACAGCAAGATTCGCCTCTAGCCCTGATGCTGCTCTGTCAAGCCGACAATCAGAGCGTAGCCACCTTAGCGGCACCTTACCAACTGCCACTCATCTTTGAAGCTTTTGCGGATCGACGCTATCTTGCGAATGGTCAACTGTCTCCGCGCAGTCAACCCGATGCGGTCTTTCACCAACCCGAACAGATTCTGCAACAAGGATTGAGTCTCGCGCAGTTTCAGCAGGTGGAGACGGCTGAAGGGCCTTTAACCCTGGCCGCAGATAGCCTTTGTGTACATGGCGACAATGCCAGCTCAGTGGCTGTCGTCGCTGAACTAAAACAGGCGCTATTGGCCCTGAAAGATGCAGCACCCAACGCCTCCCGTGTCCGCTGAAGCTAACTCGCCCATCTGGCAAATCGAATACGCCGGTTTAGATGCATTGCTGCTACGCTTTGCTGAAACCCCTAGCCACCTCCTCAGTCAACGTATTACAGCCGCCAGTCGCTATTGCTTACAACACCCTGCCATCACACAAGTCACACCCGCTTATGCCAGCTTACTGATCGAGTTTGATCTGCTGCAAACGCAAGCTGAAACCCTCTTGCAAGCGCTACGCCCAGCACTTGAACAGGTGTTCCAGGCGCCCACAGACCGACTCACGCAAGGCTCACTGCTGGAAATTCCCGTCAGTTATACGGGCGAAGATTTGGCCTGGGTCGCGCAGGCGTGCGGCCTTTCGGTCACAGACGTGATTGAATATCACAGCCAGACGACCTATCTAGTGTATGCATTGGGTTTTGCACCGGGTTTTGCGTATCTCGGTGAAGTGGATGCGCGCCTCTGCCTGCCACGACGTCGACATCCACGTACTCAAGTGCCTGCCGGCAGCCTCGCCTTAGCCGACCGGCAAACGGCGATTTATCCACAAACCTCACCTGGCGGTTGGCATCTGATTGGTCACACCCCAGTGAAGCTCTACGATCCCCAACGCCAAGCCCCCAGTCTGCTGCAACCCGGCGATCAAGTTCGTTTTCACGCTCTAGCCACGGATGCACTCCAACAAGCCTGTTTAGATTTACGCAACCGCTATCCCGAGCGCTTTGCACTACGCAGCACTGAGGCACAGGCCGATGCTTGAGTCAGGACAGTTTTTGCTTCTCAAGGGTGGCATTCTCAGCAGTGTGCAAGATGCAGGCCGCCAAGGTACGAGTCATTTGGGCTTAGCGCGCTCAGGCGCAATGGATCGCCACGCCTGGGCTTGGAACAATCGTCTTTTAAACAATCCTTGGGGTGAAGCCACACTGGAAATCTATATTGGCGGCTTAGAAGGTGTATTTTCTCAGGAGACCTCCGTGGTGATCACAGGGGCTGAGTTACCCATTTGGCTGAATGACCAACCACAAGCGCCCTGGACCGTGTTCCGCTGTCGTGCCGGTGATCGTTTACGCCTGGGTTATGCCCATGCAGGACAGATTGCTTACTTAGGTGTGAAAGGTGGCTGGCAACTGCCCCGAGAAATCGGTGAAAGCCGCAGCAGCGTGCTGCGCGAAGGCTTGGGCGGGCCCGGCAATCAAGGCCAACCCCTGGCCGCTGGAGAGCAGCTCAGCTATCGGATTGATGCAAGCCCCCTCTGGCATAGAACTCTGGCGACAAAGTTCCGACCGCAATACCACACTCCTGTATTGGACCTGGCGTTTCTTCCCGCACAGTATCTGAGTGATTGGGAAGTCCAACAACTCAAGCACCTCTTTGCAACAGGCTGGAGAGTGTCCAGCGCCAGCAACCGCATGGCTTGTCTGCTGGAGCCTGCCAGCCCCGAAACAAATCGATCCAATGCGGAACCGGCACCTACGCGCCTCTCTGAAGGATTGGCTTTAGGCAGCTTACAACTGCCTCCTTCAGGCCAACCCATGATTTTGATGAATGAACATCAAACCATTGGCGGTTATCCGATGCTTGGCTGGGTCTGTCGTCGCAGTCTAGATCGGCTCGCCCAGTGTCGTCCAGGCCAAGCTCTGGCTCTGGTTTTGGCGGATCGAGCGGAGCAGCTCAAAGCCGAAATAGAGTTTCAGGCCTTTTTCCGGCAAGGCTAAAGCCTGTTACGCTGGGATTAAGCCCCTAATGCCTGCATCTGCGCTTGCATCCAGGCCACCACTTCGGCCTGTACTTCATCCGCACTGCGCCCAGCCGTCGCGATCGGCGCACCGATACGCAGCTGAACCTTACCGGGATATTTGATGAAGGATTTACCCGGCCAAAAACGCCCGGCGTTGTGCACCATAGGAATAATTGGCACCCCAGAGGCCTGTGCCAACAGCGTACCCCCTTTATTAAAGCGCCCAGTTTCACCCGCTTTCACCCGCGTGCCCTGAGGGAAAATCAAAACCGGAATCCCCTGCTCCAACTTATCGCGTCCCTGCTCCAAGAGCTGGCGTAAGGCTTCACGTCGTTGTGAACGATCCAAGGCAATCGGCTCAAGCAAGCGTAATGCCCAACCAAAAAAGGGTATTTTTAACAACTCTTGCTTCAACACCACGGCTTGTGGACGAATCAATAATTGAAAATACAGGGTTTCCCATTCACTTTGGTGATTAGCCAGGACTACATAGGCGCCGGTCTGCGGCAGATGCTCACGTCCCTCGATCTCCACACCTAAACCACAGGTCCAGCGCAACCAAGCGATGTAAAAATAATTAATCGCCGTGAGAAAGCGAAAACGCGCTTTAAACGGCAAAAGAGGGCCGATCAACAAACAAGGAATGGCATACAGCAGCGTGGCCGGATAAAACCCCAATGCAAACAGAAAACCACGAAGTTTAAGCATCCTGAGACTCCTGTTCTGGAGCGCTCGGATCTTGCGTGCTTGAAACACGTGCCTGCTCCGCCTGGAAGGCTTTCTGATTTAATACCGGATTCGCATACATCTTGCGCAAAAAGCCCTGTGCCGATTCATCCAGGTTTTGCAGGCGCTGCTCAAAAGCCGCTAAATCGGCAGGTGCCACCTCTTCACCCGCCGCCGCGAGATTGGAAGGATGCAAGTGGTAGGTTTGTAGGATTTGACGATCGATCTCGGCCGCCAAGGCTTCAGGCGTATCAAATGCTCCACGAATCGGGCTGCCAAAAGAGACATGTACATGCCCCTTCTCACCCGTAATGCCTTTGACAATACTGTCGATATCTTCGTACTGGCCCTTTTCATAATGCCCGCTTGCGGCTTTCGCAGCTAACTCACGCGCCTTCATCGCATCACAAGGATCAAACTCATAGGAGATACACACCGGCACAATATTCAGACGCTCGACCATTTCACTGAAGCTGCGCTGTTTACGATGCGCCATGTAAAACATTTTCAACAAGGTTGGATCGGTACGATCGTTGCCATCTTTTGAGCGCCCTTCCCGCTGCGCAATCCAGACAGAATGACCGCTAACGATACTGTGGTCGATATACTCGGACAACTGCGTCATGGCCGCCATCATTTCACGAGGCGCCTTGATCGAACGCTTCACAATAAAACTCTTGTTCAAGCGCATCAAATCCGAGACATAGGGTTTACGCAGCAGGTTATCGCCAATCGCAATACGTACTGTTTGCATACCATATTGATAGAGCGACCAATTCACAAAAGCGGGGTCCATAGCAATATCACGATGATTCGACACAAACAGATAGGATTCATTCGGATCTAGCTGCTCAATACCACTGCAGGTCATACGCCGTGTGGTCCGCGAGATCATCTTACTCATATAACCGGCGATGATCTGTTGAAAGCTATCCACCGAATCGATATCACCAAAGCGTGCAGCTAAGGCAATACGCACAAAAGGGCGCAGCAAGCGCAACGCCCAGCGTGGTAAACGCGGAAACTGATAATGGCTGATGACATCAACAAACTCATTGTCCCTGAGCATGGTATTGAGGACATCTTGTACCTCGGTATCACGATAGGGACGGATTGCCTGAAATGGATCCGTCATCTGGGTGGTTTCACTCATAGCCTTGCTACCCTAAGTCGCAGCGAAAAGGCGTTATTTTATCCTGTTTAAGTGAATTTTGCAGAAGAATCCTTAATAACGAAAACGACTGACCCTCTGCCCCAACTCTTGTGCCAAGCCTTGCAAAGACTCACTGCCACGAGCCGTGGCTTCTGCACCCTGAGCGCTGGCTTCAGTAATTTGACTAATCGTCACCAAGTTGCGCGACAGTTCTTGTGTGGTTGCGGATTGCTCTTCAGTCGCCGACGCCACCTGGAGATTCATATTTTCGACGCGGCCTATCTGTAATTCGATCTGCTGCAACGCCTGCATCCCCGCTTCGGCCAGTTCCACACTGCGGATCGACTTATCTTTATTCTGGCTCATGGCACGCACCACTTCTGCAGTTAACTGCTGCAAACGATCAATGGTCTGGGCAATTTCTTCAGTCGCACTGTGCGTACGAGTCGCGAGGGTACGCACCTCATCCGCGACGACAGCAAACCCCCGTCCCTGCTCACCGGCACGTGCCGCTTCAATCGCAGCATTCAAGGCCAAAAGGTTGGTCTGCTCTGCAATGCCTTGAATCACCCCGATCACCTGACCGATCGCTTGGCTGCCTTCATCCAGTTCCGCAATCTGTACGGCTGTAGCCTCTGTATCCTGCGCTTGAGCACGAATATTGTTGACGATGGCATCAATCACACTGCAGCCACCCGCCACTTCTTGACTGCCTGCACGCGTCGCATCGGCGGCACGCTGAGCGTTATCCGCCACCTCATTCACCGAAGCGGTCAGCTCATCCATCGCGGCAGCCACCATCTCTATTTCAGCGCGCTGCTTTTCAATCCCATGTAGCGAAGTGGAGCTGAGATCACGCAGTTCCGCCGAGGCTGAGTTTAGGGTCGCACTATGGCCCGCTAGTTCACTGATCAGATGCCGAATCTGTTCCGCAAACGCATTAAAAGAACGACTGATTTCTGCCACTTCGTCTTTGCCCTTGACCGGCAAGCGGCGCGTTAAGTCGCCCTGACCCGATGCAATCGATTGCATCGCATCCACCACCGTTTGTAGTGGACGTGAAAGGGCACGACTCAAAATCAGAATCGTCAGAATCAAGAGCACCAAACCAGCAAGACCGGCGAAGAGCACTTTTTGCGTAAGCGCACCCACATCCTCGAGGACTGCGCTCATGGGCATAGCCAACAAGAGCGTCCAGTGTGTTTGCGTCTCTCCCAATTCGACCGGCTGGCTCACCAACAAAGCCTCGCCGCCACCAATTAAAGCCGTCGGCATCTGTATTTCGAAGGTCTGCCCCTGGCGTAGGGCTTGCTGGAAATTGGGCAAAGCCGCACCCAGATTTTGTGCTTCTGTGTCTTGCAACAAGCGCCCTAAACGTCCTTCATCTGGATGCGCAATAATCGTTCCTTCCGCACCAAATAAAGCGGCCACCCCGCCAAAAGGTTGGAGCGCCGCCATAGCGTTTTGCAGGCTCGACACCGACAGATCCACACCCACAACACCTTTAAAGACCCCTTCTTCAAGGATAGGAACCACGATGGAGGTTAACAACACCTCTTGATCACCCACGGGATACAAATACGGATCAAGAATGACGGGCTTTAGGTTTTGTTTGGCTAACAGGTAATAATCGCCCTCTCCCGGGACTTCATAATCCACCAGAGGGTCCATAGCGATCACCTGCCCATCACGATACCAATAAGGGATGTAACGACCGCTGGCATCGTGACCTGAGGTATTTTGATAGAGGCTGTCCAATCCATCAAAAGCATTCGCTTCCCAGAGCGTCCAGGCACCGAGCAGCGTAGGGCGATCCGATAAAAACTGCTGTAAGAATTGATTGCTGTAATCGCGACGCTCGATGTCCAAAATCGCATGCCGCGTCTTCATCACACTGGCCAGGGCTTCTACGCTATCGAGGTGTGTCAGCAACTGTGACGCCAATGCCTGGCCTTCCGCCTGTGCCAACTCCAAGCTACGTTCGCGCGCCTCTTGCGTCACCGTATCCGTGACCAGGCTGTAGACAAAGAACACCATACCCAGAGTAATCAGGATCACGATGGGAACCAGCGTGACCAGCCATTTTTGCGTCATGGTTAAACGATTTAACATGCCAGCATCCTCGTCAATTTTACAAACACTAGGCTGATCCCTATAATTCCAAGCTATTTTTTGCATGCGCAATGTCAGGACACCAGAATGCGGACACGAGTCACTCCACCCTAGCGTTTGATCCCTCCGAACGCCTTTAAGGTTTTCATTCACTTTAAAGCGTCGCGCCTGATTCTCAATGTCGATGGTCAAAGCAAATGCGCGTCGAAGCCTTGAGACACTTACTACTTTTATACTAAATCCTATTCACTAAGCAATTGCTTTTCCGATCTCTTTTGAGCGCGGACACCTTTGCCATTATCTCAGGATACTGAAATGATTTTATCCTCTACCCGCCAGGACTGGTTCGGGAATATTCGTGGTGATCTATTAGCCGGTTTGGTTGTGGCTTTAGCGCTGATCCCCGAAGCCATCGCCTTTTCGATTATTGCCGGTGTGGATCCGCGTGTGGGTCTCTATGCCTCTTTCTGTATCGCTGTGATTATTGCGATCGTCGGCGGTCGGCCCGGTATGATCTCGGCGGCAACCGGTGCTATGGCTCTGCTGATGGTCACACTTGTACGTGAGCATGGCTTAGAATATCTCCTTGCCGCCACGCTACTCACCGGTGTTCTGCAGATCGCAGCCGGTTATTTGAAACTGGGCAGCTTGATGCGTTTTGTTTCACGCTCGGTGGTCACCGGTTTTGTGAATGCCCTGGCGATTCTGATTTTTATGGCGCAACTGCCCGAACTCACCCAGGTGACTTGGCATGTTTATGCCATGACAGCAGGGGGACTCGCCATCATTTATCTGTTTCCTTACTTAAATAAAACGATCCCCTCTCCTCTCGTCTGTATTCTTGTCCTGACTGGCTTGGCGATCTGGCTGGATTTGGATATTCGCACCGTCAGTGATATGGGGGATCTACCTGATACTCTCCCTGTTTTTCTCTGGCCTGAGGTGCCCCTGACACTGGAAACTCTGTGGATCATTTTGCCTTACTCCGCCGCACTCGCTGTGGTCGGCATGCTGGAATCCTTGATGACCGCGACCATTGTCGATGATTTAACCGATACTTCCAGTGATAAGAATCGTGAATGCAAAGGCCAGGGGATTGCCAACATCGGTGCAGGTTTGATGGGAGGCATGGCCGGTTGTGCGATGATCGGACAATCCATTATCAATATTAAATCCGGTGGCCGTGGTCGTCTTTCCACCCTCACCGCAGGCATTTTACTTTTGATCATGGTTGTTTTTTTAAGTGATTGGATTGGTCAAATTCCTATGGCCGCTCTGGTTGCGGTGATGATCATGGTGTCGATTGGCACCTTCAGCTGGGACTCTATTCGGAATTTGAAGCATTACCCCCTATCCACCAATGTCGTTATGCTGGCCACGGTTGCCGTTGTGGTCGCTACACATAACCTAGCCTATGGTGTCTTTGTGGGTGTGTTGCTGGCTTCCCTATTCTTTGCTAACAAAGTGGGTCGTTTCTTACTGATCCAATCGGTTAAAGACGCTAAGACGCGTCACTACACCGTGGTAGGCCAGGTGTTTTTCAGCTCGGCAGATCAATTTATTAATTCCTTTGATTTTAAAGAAGATCTCGATAGGGTTATCATCGATTTGCAGCGTGCCCATTTCTGGGATATCACAGCGGTGGCCGCCTTAGATAAAGCCGTCATCAAGTTCCGCCGCGAGGGTGTTGAAGTCGACATTACAGGTCTAAACGAGGCCAGTGCCACCATTGTTGATCGCTTCGGCGTTCACGATAAACCTGATGCTGTTGAAAAGCTGATGGGTCACTAAAAGGAGCCGTTTATGAGCAAAGTCATCGCCTGTATTGATACCTTCAACCACATGGCCGAAACGGTGTGTGATTACGCCGCTTGGGCCAGCCAAAAAATGAAGGCCCCTCTGACACTCTTACATGCATTAGAAAAACCTAACACACTCCCTGCCACCAATTTAAGTGGCAGCATTGGCTTAGGTACACGTGAACACCTGCTGGAAGAGCTGGCTGAATTGGATCAACAACGCTCGCGTTTACTTCGGGAGCAAGGCCGCTTGATGCTGGAAGAGGCTCAACAGCGCGTGCTGCAGCAAGGTATCAGCGAGAGCGAAACCCTGCAGCGTCATGGCACACTGCAAGAATCCCTAACGACCCTGGAAGCGGAGATAGGCTTATTGGTGATGGGCCGCGAAGGCTGCCATGAACAACCGGGACAGCAGCATGTTGGCACGCACCTAGAAAGCGTGATACGCACACTGCATCACCCTATCCTAGTTACGGTCGGGGATTTTGTGCCACCCAAACGCTTTATGGTTGCTTATGACGCCAGCCAAACCTCTCGCAGCATTCTTGAGCGCATCGCAGCCAGCCCACTTCTCCGTGGCATTCCTTGCACCTTGCTGCTGATCGGTGCGAACACCGAGATCGAACAATCCTTGTTGGATGAAGCCGCCGCTCAACTGGCCGCTCAAGGCTTTGAAGTCAATTGTGAAATTCGTGCCGGTGAGGTGGCTCCTTGTATTCAGCAAGCCATCTCCGATTTGAGTGTGGATCTTTTGGTCATGGGGGCCTATGGCCACTCACGCATCCGCCAGTTTTTAGTCGGTAGCACCACCACTAAGCTCTTGCAGAAAAGTCAGATACCCCTGCTCATTTTACGTTGAGTCGCCTTAACTGCTGCGACGTCGTGTTTCACACGCTTTATGCAACTGCCGGAATTGGCGATAACAACGCCGACAGTTTGCGCACATCATCAAATGTGTGTAGAGCCAGAGCCATTCGCGCCAATTCAGACGCCCATCCAACTGTTTCGACATCAGGGCTGTCGCATGTTTACAGGAGTACATGGACTTCATGACGAACGCCCTCCTTCGGATAAGAACCAACTGCGCTCTAAGCACGCCCGCAACTTTAAACGTGCTCGGTGCAAGATGACCCAGCAATTATCTTCTGAAATTTCCAAACATTTACAGATCTCGTCGGTTTCCATGCCGATCAGCTCGCGCAAGGTGAAAACACGCGCTGTTTGATCGGGAAGGTGATAGACACAAATATCAAAGACCTGCCAAAAGTGATCTTTTTCCAGACTCTTCTCCGGCTCACTCCATTCTGCCGGTGCACTCACTTGCGTCCATTGCTCATTTTCTTTAAAGAGTTCGTCTGTTTCCGCAACCAACTCCTCTTGATAAATAAAAGGCGCAAGCGCCATACGCGCACGAATGGCGTCTAACAATTTATGGCGCAAAATACCAAACACCCAGGTTTCAAACCGCGACTCCCCGCGAAAGCTGTCTAACTTCTGCCAGGCCAAAGTGAGAGTCTCTTGCACCAGATCTTCAGCATCCTGTGCATGGGACAGCTGCATGCGTGCAAAAGCGAGAAGCCTTGGACGCAACGCCCAAAGCCGCTGCTGCTTTTCCTCTGTCGACGCCGCAAGATCAGCTGCAAAGCAGGGATCTAATGTCATACGTACAGCTCCTGCTTAGGCCGAGATCCCAGGACGATCCCCTCTTGCTGCCAACCGTGAATCAACTCCCAAGCCCCTTGCACAAAAGGGGTTTGCTTCCATTCATCGGCCTGATCTTCAGACAGCTCTCGACCCGGCGGCAAGTTCCCTGCTTCTTCTGCCAACGTCTGTAAAATACGGATTAAAGGCTCAGATGCAGAGGCAAGCGCCTGGAAAAGACGCGCGCTAAATAGATTTAAATGACTAAAACGCACCTTATCCTCAAGATTACGGTAAGCCAAAATCCAGGTCGGTTGTTCTGGAGGCTCTTGCGGTTGATATTCAGCACACAGCTGATGCACGGGAAACTGGTACGCCAAGAGCCAAGCCAGGGGTGAGATCTCCAACACTTCATCCCAGCCTATTGCATGCGCTTGCGGCGTGATATCCGCTGGATCGATAGAAAGCGCCAGCTCAATCCACTCATAATGCAAGAGTTCCAGCAGAAAAGGAGGATCATCGGCCGGCACTGGGCGCAAATCAGACTGCACATACGCAATATATTCCGCGGAGATGTCGTAAAACAGGGGTGATCTGCAGTGGTAATGCTGCATAAAACCACGCACCTCTTGCTGCCAACGTACGGCTGACAGAAGCTGTTTATAGATCGGAAAACACTGACTCAGAAAACGGCTGATATTATTAAAAAATAAACGCTGATACACACTCATCGCCGGCTTCGGCAAAGCATCGGGCAAAGGCCTTTGCGGATCACGGATCTGTGCTGAAAACTCTAGGAGTGTTTGGCGATACGCCTCGGGGACTGAGTGAGTCATCAACACGCCTCCGCTGACAGGGGGTGGGACTGCTGCAAATAATGACGAATGGTTTCAGTTTCTTGTAGCAATTGCGCAAGCGGCGGTAGATTAAAATCGCGCTCCAATAACGTGGGCAGGGGCCCATGGGTTCGATAGGTGTGTGCCAGCAAAGCCCAAACCGGCTCATCCACCTCAGCACCATGCGTATCCACAATCAAATGTTCGGTTTCACGATGATGCCCCGCTATATGAATATAACGCACCCGCTCAGTGGGCATCGCCTCAATAAACGCCTGTGCATCAAAACCATGGTTGATGCTGTTGACGTAAACATTGTTCACATCCAAGAGCAGATCGCAATCGGCTTCCGCAAGAACCGCACAGGTGAACTCGGCTTCACTCATCGTATGGCCGTGGGCGAGATAAGTAGAGACGTTCTCGATAGCAATCCGACGATCCAAACGCTCCATAGTTTCTCGGATTCGTCCTGCCACATAGAACACAGCCTCATCCGTAAAAGGAATCGGCATCAAATCATAGAGATGCCCTGCATCACTGCAGGCGCAAAGATGTTCAGAAAACCATTCAATCTGATGTAGATCGAGAAAGGCTTTAATCTGTTTTAAGAAATCTTGATCTAAAGGTGTAATGCCACCTAAGGAGAGAGATAAACCATGCGCAATAAATCGATGTGCTTCGGTGTAGGCTCGAAAAGCCTTACCTAGCCGCCCACCCAGCGTCATCCAGTTTTCCGGTGCCACCTCGAAAAAATCGACTTGCGGCAGCTGTCCTGGTTGGAACTGGTCTAGGTGCTCACGCCGAAAACCTAAACCGACCTGAGACGAAGTCTTCATCGACTCAACAGAAACCTTTACAGGATGCATTATTTACCTCATGTCTTAATCGGGCGGCCACTCAATCTAAAACACCACCCGCTCACGGCGAACGGGTGGTGGATTCAGCTTAGCCGCCGCACTTACCTTCGCCGCACTTCGCTTCTCCGGCTTTTTCTTCGCCACATTTGGCTTCACCGCATTTGGCTTCACCACACTTCGCTTCTTCACCTTTAGCTTCACCACACTTGGCTTCACCGCATTTCGCCTCACCATATTTGGCTTCTGCAAGCTGAGCATAGCCCTGTGGCAACATCTGAGCGGAGAAAGGGTTTTGTGTGCTGGTCGCATTCGCGGTCAGGCTTAAAGAGAGCATCAGGGCTGCGCCAGTTGCGGTCAGAGTTTTGTTTTTTGCGTTCATGCTAAGTGCCTCGTTTAATCACGCTGTAGGTGTCTAAGCTTAGATGCTGTTGCCTACGCAGTCGTGGATTTAAAGATTAAAATTCAGAGTTGAATCGGCGGGATTCCTTATAGAGTCGAAACATCTGCGTATTCCTTACAGCTCTTTTTTTATTTTTTTATCAAAAAAGTCTGCGCTGGCGATCAGTCTGCCAACCAAGGCTCTACGAGTGCTCGACAGGGTAAGCTAACCCCCAAGCGGGCAAACAGCAGATACAAACCTGCCAATTTTCGATGCAAAAATAGAGCATCTATTGGGGGTGAGTGCCAGTAGCCCTGGCGTAGGCTCAACTCCATACCCTGATCACGCAGACGTCTGGCTAGGTCGGTTGCGGCAAAATCATAGGTCTCGGCACGCAGCGGCTCCATCGCCAACTCGAACAAGCTCAGCACCTGCGTCTGCTGAGCAGACGTGATTTCACGTTTGAAATAACCGATCTGTGTCGCGGCCTCAAGTAGCGCGTCTCGATCCTGGGCAATACCGGCACGGAAGATGGCTCGATAGGCTTGCGTCCAGTGCGGGCTATACAGACGCGTGGCACCAAAATCCAGTAAGACCAAATCTCGACTCGCGGGGTCATACAGGAAGTTGGCAAAGTTCGGGTCGGTTTGCACGCGTCCAAACACAAACAACTCCTGCATAAGCAGCTCTAACAGCAGGGCGGCGATACGCTGACGTTCCGGCCTAGCTTGATAGATGAGTTGATCGAGCGCCGCGCCCGACTCATAACTCATACACAATAAGGTTTCGCCCGAAAGCGCCGGGTAAAACTGCGGTACACGAATCTCTTCACGATGATTAAGGTGCTGGTGATAGGCCTGCAGATGCTCAGCTTCCAAACGATAGTCTGCTTCGGCATGAAGTTGACGTTTTGCTTCTTCGATCAACTCTTGCAGAGGTAACTCAGGTGGTAATAAGCGTGAAAGCTTTAACAAACTGACCACATTATCAACATCAGAATCGATGCTCTGACGCACACCTGGATACTGAATTTTG
Source organism: Nitrincola tapanii (assembly GCF_008368715.1). Classification (GTDB taxonomy): domain Bacteria; phylum Pseudomonadota; class Gammaproteobacteria; order Pseudomonadales; family Balneatricaceae; genus Nitrincola; species Nitrincola tapanii. Next base: position 151,542 of record NZ_SMRS01000001.1, on the reverse strand, counting down.
AGTGCGAGCTGATTGCCCTGACGATCGATTGCCTGATGTACTTGACCGATCGAGGCGGCCGCTAGAGGGGAAAAAGAAAATTGTTGGAAGTGTGTTTGCCAATCTGAGCCAAGATTCTGTTCCATCACCGCAGCAAGCTGCAGCATCGGCATGGGTGTGGCCCCTGAGCGTAAGCCTGCCAGCAACTCGGCCAGCTCAACCGGCATGAGATCCCCAGCATCCATCGACAACAGCTGACCCAACTTCATCGCGGCACCGCGTAGATGAGCCAATTTATCGGCCACACGCCGCAGGTTGGCCGGTGTTAAGAGTAGATCCTTCGCTTCCGGGCGCTGCCCCTTAGCCAGCTGACGTACGCCCTCGGCCACCACACCTCCAGCCACCCGTGTCGCGAGACCTCCTAGATGCGCTAGACGTGAAAGACGATGGGCAGGCACCGAGCGGGCAGATTTATCGGTCATAACAGGCTCCCAGTTAAGCAAATGGACTTAACCTTTACGCAACGACCGCCCCGACAGCTCACCTTAACCAGCAGGCTGCAACAGGCATCGACCTACTCCGCCTCGGCAAGAAGCCTGCCGCCTAGAAAATTTCTCGTGGTGTTAAGGGTAAACCTTCGGTATCCCCATCTGGACGAGACTGAATGCGTTCCAGCAACTCCTCATCATCCCCCTTCTGCACGATGATCTCCACACGACGGTTACGGGCACGATTCGCGGGCGTGTCATTCGGCACTAAAGGCCGGCTGGCGGCATAACCGGACACCGTAAAGCGTGACTGATTCATGCGTGGATCGGCAAAGAGCTCATGTGCTACGGCCAAAGAGCGGGCCGCCGAAAGATCCCAGTTGGATTCAAAGCGGCGACCGGTATAGGGAATACTGTCAGTATGACCCTCCACCGCCACCTTACCCGTGACATTCAGCAACACATCACGAATCTTGGCAATCACGGGAATATACTCAGAACGCAGCTCAGCCGAGCCGGACTCAAACGAACCCTGCTCACGCACGCGAATGATAATCTTAGTGCCATCGGTTTCGACCTCCACGGCACCATCACCTATCTCTGCAGACAAGGCCATAGCAAACTGCACCGCTTCACGACGTGCTTGTTCCTCCTGCATCTCACGCAGCTCTTCCAGCGCCGCCTGCTGGTCACGAATCATGGACTCACCTTCCAGCGAGCGCACATCCAGTGTATGCAGCTCAACATCGGTGGTCATCTGCCGTACTTCGTTGAGCGGTGTCGGCTCTGGCCGCCCTGGACTAAACTCCTGAGCAATGATTGAAGTCCCTTTGGGGATATCTTCCACCTTGATCTGCGCTTGCACACCAAAAGCTTCACGCATCGAACCAGCCAGCTGCTTAAAGCGCAAGACATCCATTTCCGAGAAGGAAAGTAGGAGGACAAAGAAACACATCAGCAGTGACATCAAATCACCAAAGGTGGCCAGCCAAGCTGGCAACCCTTTCTTACAGGGAGGGCAGTCGCATTCGTCTTCGGCACTCATCCCTGCTTAACCTCCCGCCTCAGCTGCCTTAGCCAGACGTTTTTTCTCAGGTAAATAATTACGCAGCATCTGATCGATAACACGAGGGTTTTGCCCGGCCTGAATTGCCAGCAGACCATCGATGATCAGCGCATTATTCAGCGCCTCTTCATCACGACGCAGATTCAACTTATCGGCAACGGGCAAAGCAAACATATTCGCCAGCATCGCACCATAGAGCGTTGTCAGCAGTGCCACCGCCATCGCCGGGCCGATCGCTTTCGGGTCACTCATGTTGGACAGCATCTGTACCAGACCCACAAGGGTACCGATCATGCCCATAGCAGGGCCCACATCTCCTATCGCTGCAAAAATTTTCGAGCCAAAATCATGGCGCTGATAGGTCAAACGTGCCTCTTTATTCAACAGCGTGCGCACCACCTCTGGATCATGACCATCCACCAAGAGCTGGATACCACGCTGCATAAAGTCACTGGAAACCTGCTTATCTTCCAAAGACAGCAGCCCGCCTTTACGCGCTGCATCCGCCAACTCCACAGTCTCCGCTATGATGTCTTCAGGGTTCACCGACTTAAACATAAAGGCTTTAGCGGCCACCTTGCCTGCCGCTAAAAACTGACCCAGCGTGAACTTCATCAACACGACAAACAAAGACCCCCCGATCACGATTAACAGTGATGGTGGGTTAACAAATATCCCTAGATCACCTCCTAACACCATCGCCGCAATAATAATTGCGAAGGATCCTAAAAGGCCGACTAACGTTGCTATATCCACAGCAGCTCCCTCAAAACTTTCAACCGTGATACGGGCGTTTAAGGGTGAAATCATAACAGATTTACCTAGGGGTTCACCTGCTATATCGAGGGTTTCTCTGATAGATTTCGTTGACCCCTCCTCTGCTGTTGGGTAACGTGCAAAGCTTATTTTGAAAGGGCCAAAAAGATGAGTGAATCCCACCCAATCCAAGACTTTGAAAGCTCACTAACCCGCTTGGAAACCTTGGTTGAACAGATGGAACAAGGTGATCTCACCCTGGATGATGCGCTAAAAGCCTTTGAAGAGGGTGTACGCCTAACCCGACAGTGCCAGGAAGTTCTCAGCCAAGCCGAACAAAAAGTGCAGATCTTAGTGGAACAGCAAGGACAACTTCAACGCCAAGCCTTTACTGAGTCGGGCAGCGAATAAGGAGCGCAATAAGTTGGATCTAAAATCTCGGCTGCAACACTACATCCAGCGCACCGAAACGCTGCTCGCACAGAGTGTCACGGAGGCCCCAAGCCTGCACCCTCGTTTACAGGCGGCTATGCGTTATTCACTGCTCAACGGTGGCAAACGTATTCGACCGGCACTGGTGTATCTGGCCTGTGATTTTTGCGGCGGTTCCGAAGCCGCTGCGGATTGGCCGGCGGCGGCGATTGAAGCGCTGCACAGCTACTCCTTGGTGCACGACGACCTCCCGGCCATGGACAATGATGCGCTACGGCGTGGTGTACCGACCTGTCATATCGCGTTTGATGAAGCCACCGCGATTCTCGCTGGGGATGCGCTTTTGAATCTCGCCTTTGAGCTGTTGAGTGAAGCCCGCCCAGAGCTCTACACGCCTGCCCAGCAGTTACAATTACTGGCGACCCTGGCTCAGGCCAGCGGACATCGTGGCATGGTGGTTGGGCAAGCCTTTGATCTGGCGCATGTCGGCCAGGCCTTGACCCTTGAGCAGTTGGAACAGATGCATGCCCATAAAACCGGTGCGCTCATTCTCGCCGCCTTACAGCTCGGTGCTCAAGCGGCGGCGGCATCTGAGCAAGAGTTAGCGGCGTTAACTGCATTTGGTCGAGCCATAGGTCTGGCCTTCCAGGTCAAGGATGATCTCCTTGATATTGAAGGCTGCACAGAAGTTCTAGGTAAACCCAGCGGTTCTGATCTCGCGCAGAACAAACCGACCTATCCGGCACTGCTTGGCTTACAGGGCGCTAAGGAAAAACTGCAAACGCTGCATCAGCAAGCAAACGCAGCACTCAGCCCCTTTGGCAGCCGAGCGGAGCCTCTCCTCGCCTTGGCTCAGTATATCGTGGAGCGTGATCATTAATGAGTAACGAGTTGCGTGATCAGTTCTTAACGACCCCACCCGCGATTCCCTTACTGGAAACCCTAGACAGCCCAGAGGCTCTGCGCCAGCTCCTGCCCGCACAACTGCCTCAGGTGGCTGAGGAGATCCGGCAATGGTTGCTCTATTGCGTGCCCAAAACCGGCGGTCATTTTGGTGCTGGATTGGGCGTCGTCGAACTGACCATTGCACTTCATTATTTATTAAATACCCCAGACGATGCCATCGTTTGGGATGTAGGGCATCAATGTTATCCCCATAAGATTCTGACAGGCCGTCGCCAAGCGATGCTGAGTATGCGTCAGAAACAGGGTCTGGCGCCTTTCCCAAGTCGCAGCGAAAGCCCCTATGATGCCTTTGGGACTGGACACTCTAGCACCTCTATCAGTGCCGCACTCGGTATGGCTTTGGCCGCTGGATTACAGCAACAAGAGAAACGCTGCGTAGCGGTAATTGGGGATGGTGCCATGACCGCAGGCATGGCCTTTGAGGCTTTAAATCACGCTGGCCACACGCAAGCAAATCTGCTGGTGATTCTGAATGATAATGACATGTCCATCTCTCCAAATGAGGGAGGACTGGCGACCTATCTGGCGACAAATCACCGCGCCACAACCGAACCTCAGTTAGATGGTCGCACCACCGCCAGCCTGTTTGAAGCCTTGAACTTTACCTACACAGGGCCGATCGATGGACATGATTTTGCGCAACTTCTGCCTGCGCTGAAACAGGTGCTGAATCAACCTGGCCCACAATTTTTGCACCTGATCACACAAAAAGGGCGTGGCTTCGCACCGGCTGAAGCCGATCCCGTAGGCTTCCATGCGCTGAATAAATTGGAATCCCCCAGCCAAACAGACGCGAGCGTCTCGACTCAGGCCAGCACTCAAGCCAGTACTCAGCCCAGCGCTCGGCGTTTGCGCTTCTGTAATCACTTTGCACGTTGGGTGTGCCAACAGGCGCAGGAGGATCTGCGTCTCGTTGCGATCACACCGGCGATGCGTGAAGGCTCAGATCTGGTGGCCTTTTCACAAAAATTCCCAGAGCGCTATTTTGATGTCGCCATCGCTGAGCAGCACGCTGCCACGCTCGCGGCCGGTTTTGCCGTGGCCGGTTGCAAACCCGTGTTGGCGATCTATTCCACCTTTTTGCAACGCGCCTATGATCAATGGATTCATGATATCGCTCTGCAGAAGTTGGATGTATTGATCGCAGTGGATCGTGCCGGGCTCGTCGGTGAAGACGGTGCGACTCATGCCGGCTGTTATGATTTGGCTTTTTTACGCTGCCTACCGGAGATGCTGCTGCTGACACCTGCAGATGGACAAGAAACTGAGCGGATGCTCGCGTTTGCTTACCAGCATCCAGGGCCGGCAGCCGTACGCTATCCGCGCGGGACTGCTGGCGAACTGCCGCAACTCCAACAAGCACCACCTTTACCTCAAGCACATCTGTTGCGCCAGGGCAGTCAGGCGGCACTCCTTAACTTCGGCCCCCTGCTACCCCAAGCGCTCATTGTCGCGGAAGCGCTGGACTTAACCCTGGTCGATATGCGCCTAGTCAAACCGCTAGATCACTCGATGCTGAAAAGACTCCAAGCCCAACATTCTTTATGGATTAGCCTGGAAGATCATGCTCAGGTAGGAGGGGCAGGTTCCGCTTTAGCGGAATATCTGCAGCAAGAACATGCAGACAATGCACTGTTAATTTTGGGCATTCCGGATCGCTGGATAGAACATGCCAGCCGCGAAGAGCAGCTGGCCGAATGTGGGCTGGATGCCGCAGGGATCGAAGCACAGATTCGCGCTTGGTGGGCTTCATCCCCCTGTCAACACAAACGTGAAAAATGAAGTTAAGCCGAGATTAGATAAGCGCTGATTAGGTTTTCGGAAAATGGCTATCGGTCATCATATGGCCGAGCTTATCCATCTTCGTCTCTAAATACTGCTCATTATGACGATTCTTACCTACCTGCAAGGGCACACGCTCAACCACCTGTACACCTGCCGCTTCCAAAGCCTTAACCTTGCGCGGGTTGTTCGTCATCAAGCGCACCTGCTCGACACCCAGATATCTCAGCATAGGTAAGCATAGGCTGTAATCACGCATATCGGCGGCAAAACCCAAACGCTCATTGGCTTCCACTGTATCGGCACCCTCATCTTGCAGATGATAGGCACGAATTTTATTCAGCAGACCGATGCCACGCCCCTCTTGGCGCAGATACAAAAGTACCCCAGCCCCCTCTTCCGTAATACGCCGCAAAGCCTCCTGCAATTGAAACCCACAATCGCAACGCAAACTAAATAGGGCATCCCCGGTCAGGCACTCCGAATGCAAACGCGCCAACACAGGTTGACCATCGGCAATCTCACCATAGACCAAGGCCACATGCTCTTTACCCGTGGCAGTATCTTCAAATCCCACCATACGAAACACGCCCCAGGGCATAGGCAACTTAGATTCAGCAACAAATTGCACAGACACGCGTTGACTTCCTGCTAGTTAAAAAAGAACAACAACAGCTGCAAAATAACAGCGGCATACACCCCGGCAATCACATCATCGATCATGATGCCAAAGCCACCCCCGACACGAGCATCCAACTGACGAATCGGCCAGAGCTTCCAGATATCAAAAAGACGAAACAGCACAAAACCCAGCAACACCCAGTGCCACTGCATCGGCACCGCCATTAAGGTGATCCACAGGCCGACAAACTCATCCCAGACAATACCCCCATGATCATGCACGCCAATATCATCTGAGGTGCGCTGACACAACCAAACCCCGATGGCAAAACTCAAGAGCAATACCCAGGCATAAGCCCAAAGGGGCAAGCTGGCCAGGAAAAACCAAGGCAAGAGCGCAGCCAAAGTGCCAAAGGTACCGGGCGCTTTCGGGACAGCTCCACTGCCAAAACCAAACGCCACAAAATGAATGGGATTACGCCAGACTGAAGCGGGTGTTTTAGCCATCTTGCCTCCGAAAATGATCATAGCCCTGCTGCTCAGGTTGGAAGAGATGATCTCCCTGCCAGACCCGAATCCCCGGCTGTGCCGACACCTGGCCAATACACTGAACCTCAATCCCCTGTGCTTGCCACTGAGACTGCTGCTGCGACCAGAGTGCCGCTGGCAGTGTCAGACACAATTCAAAATCTTCGCCACCTGTTAAGGCCCATTGATAGCGTTGATGAGAATCAGATTGGTAAAGGCACAGCGCCGCAGAGACAGGCACCTGCTCCAGGTAGATCTCTGCACCGAGATGACCAGGTGCCAAGAGATGATTTAAATCGGCCAAGAGCCCATCTGAAATATCCAAACCCGCACTCACCCAAGGCGCAAGATGCTGTGCCCAGGCCAAGCGCGGTTCAGGTCGATAAAATTTCTGGCGTAGATAGGCAATCTCAGGGGTTTCCGCTGCCTGTTCCAGCAAGGTTTGCAAACCCGCTCGACTGTCGCCGAGTTGGCCGGTCACCAGGATCAGATCCCCAGGTTGGGCACCCTGACGACGAATCACCTGATTCGGTTTCACCCAGCCCATGACCTGAGCAGTCAGGCTGAGCGGGCCACGTGTCGTGTCACCGCCAATCAAATCAATCCCCAGCTCAGTCGCCCGCTGGGACAGGGACTGAGCAAAAGCCGCCAGCCAATCTGGATTCGCCTCAGGCAAGGTCAGCGCCAAGGTAAACCAGGCAGGGCGCGCGCCCATTGCCGCCAAATCACTCACCGCAGCTCCAAGCAAACGTGTCGCCAGATCAGCCGGTGCGATCTCCGGTAGAAAATGTGTCCCTTCCACCAGACTGTCCACAGAGACCACAAGCAGCTCAGCAGCCTCAGGCTGCAGCAGCGCCGCATCATCCCCTATGCCCAGCAGGACTGAGGTGTGCGTTGGAGTCTGCGTCGCAAAATAACGACGGATCAGCTCAAACTCGCCCATTAACGTCCGCGTTTTGCTATCACTTCAGCAGCACGCGCCGTCTGTGCCAGCTTATCTAAAATGCCATTGACATAACGATGGCTCTCGGTGGCACCAAAGATCTTCGCGAGTTCAACACTTTCGTTGATCGCTACACGGTAAGGCACTTCAAGACGATGCAGAAGCTCATAACTGCCAATACGCAGAACGGCCAGCTCCACTGGATCCAGATCTTCGACCGAGCGATCCAGGTAAAGAGAGTAAGCTTGATCGAGATCACGGCAATGCGCTGTCACGCCACGCAGCAACTGACTAAACAGGCTGACATCGGTATCGCCCATGTCATTATTGACACGGAACTGAGCTTCGATTTCATTGACCGGCTGTTTTGCCATTTGCCACTGATACAGCGCCTGCAGGGTGTACTGACGTGCATTACGACGTTTATCCGTCAAGGACACCTTGGTTTTTTTCGGGGTGTTTTCAGAATCGCTCATGCAAATCAGGCCTCAAGACGGCGCATCAGGCTGACCATTTCCAGAGCGGACATGGCGGCTTCTGCCCCCTTGTTACCGGCTTTGGTACCTGAACGCTCCACCGCCTGCTCAATCGAGTTCACGGTCAAGATACCGTTCGCGATGGGCAGATCAAAATCCATCATCACCTGCGCAATCCCTTTCGAGCTTTCCGCCGACACATACTCAAAATGAGGGGTGCCGCCACGGATCACCGCACCCAAAGCGATGATGGCATCATCACGCTTCTGTTGAGCGATTTTCTTTACCGCCAGAGGAATTTCAAAGGCACCCGGTACACGGATGATGCGGATCTGCTCATCACTCACACCATGGCGCTTCAGCGTATCCAACGCGCCCTGCAACAGACTTTCCACCACAAAAGCGTTAAAACGACCCACAACGATCGCATAACGACCTTCACCACTGACAAAATCCCCTTCAAACACTTCAACAGACATGGCTTAACCCCGTTAGTCTTCCTGGTAAGGAATATATTCTTCGATCTCTAGATTAAAACCAGAGATCGCATTAAATTTCATCGGTGCACTGAGTAGGCGCATTTTGCCCACACCCAGATCACGCAACATTTGTGACCCTGTCCCCACCGTCAAATAGGCGCCGGAAGCACTGACATTAACTTTTGAGGGGCTGCGGCTTTGTAAAATCTGATCCAAGGCACTCCCCAGATCAACACGATTACCGGTATCCAACAGCAGAACAACGCCTTTGCCTTCTGTCGCCACACGTTTAAGCGCACGTCGCATGGTCCACTTTTTTTCTTCCGCTGAACTGACACCGACCACATCACGCAAGACTTCAGAACGTGTATGCACACGTACCAAGGTCGCTTCCTCTGGATGAATATCCCCCAAAGTCAGAGCTAAATGCGTACAGTCTTTAATCTCATCACGGTAGGTGATGTAGTTAAAATCACCGTATTCGGTCGGTAAAATGCCCGAAGATTCGCGTGTAATGGTGTGTTCGTTCAAAGTACGGTAATGAATCAGATCGGCAATTGTGCCAATTTTCAAACCGTGTTTCGCTGCAAACTTTTCTAAATCAGGACGCCGTGCCATGGTGCCATCGTCGTTCATCACTTCAACGATCACAGAAGCTGGAGTGAGACCGGCTAAGCGCGCCAAATCACAACCGGCTTCGGTATGACCTGCCCGACTCAACACACCCCCTGGCTGTGCCATCAAAGGGAAGATGTGTCCGGGCTGCACGATATCTTCGGGGCGTGCATCCGCCTTCACCGCGGTGCGCACTGTGTGGGCACGATCCGCGGCAGAAATACCTGTGGTCACACCCGCAGCCGCTTCAATTGACAGCGTGAAGTTGGTCGAGAACTGGGCACCGTTGCTGCGCACCATCAACGGCAGCTGCAACTGCTCACAACGCTCTTGTGTCAGGGTGAGACAGATCAAACCGCGCGCGTGAATCGCCATAAAGTTGATATCTTCAGCACGCACTTTTTCAGCAGCCAGCACTAGATCCCCTTCGTTCTCACGATCCTCATCATCCATCAGGATGACCATTTTGCCCTGGCGTATATCTTCAATCAGTTCTTCTGGGCTATTCAGCTCCATAGTCTTTACTCCGACAGGTTAACGGCCTTGGGTAAACCCATTTTCAGCCAGGGTTTGCCAACTGAGCCCTGAATCCGCAGCAGGCTGTTCGGTTGTATGGGGTGTTTGGATCAAACGTTCAAGATAACGTGCGATCAAATCGACTTCCAGGTGCACCTGGCGACCACTTTGATACGAGTCGATAATGGTTTCCTGAGCCGTGTGCGGCACAATATTCAAACCAAAACAATCGCCTTCCACACTATTCACAGTCAGGCTGACACCATCCACCGTGATCGATCCTTTGGCGGCAATATAACGCTGCAAACTGGCCGGTGCACGGAGCGTAAAACGCACGGAACGCGCATCCTCCTCACGCTCGACCACCTCACCGACACCATCCACATGGCCACTGACCAGATGCCCACCTAAACGACTGGTAGGCATCAGGGCTTTTTCCAGATTCACCGCCTCACCAAGCTTCAAGGCTTCAAAGCGGGTATGCGCCAAAGTTTCACGCGAAACATCGGCAATAAAGCCATCACCGGGCAGCTCGACGGCGGTCAAACACACACCGTTCACGGCAATACTATCGCCCAGTTTAACATCACTCAGATCCAGCTTGCCGGTGCGCAGATACAAACGCATATCGCCATCACGCATCTGAATGTCGGCCACCTGACCTACGGCTTCAATGATTCCGGTAAACATCACTCTTTCCTCGTAATAGGCTGGTAGATCAAACGTATATCTTGATCAAAAAAACGTTGATCCAAAAGCTGTAAACGGCGTGCCTGAGCCATAGACTGCAAAGGCCATTGCAACAAAGGACGTGCTTCACTACCCAACAACACAGGCGCCAGGTAGACGATGAGTTCATCCACCTGCTCAGCGGCCATACAGGCGCCGGCCAATTCCGCCCCCGCCTCGACCAGCACTTCATTGACCTGATAAGCCTCGACCAAAAAAGACCAAAGCGCAGCAAGTTCAATCCGCCCGGCCTGTCCCGGTAAGACCTCTACACGCACCCCTAGGGCTTCCAACTGTGCACGCTTAACGGCATCAGCCTGCTGACACACCACTAAACGCTCACCCTGAGCATGTAACCAGAGCGCATCCAGGGGCACACGCAGGTTAGAATCCAGCAAGACCCGCAGCGGTTGAGGTAAGAAACCCTCTTCTGCTAGAGCGCTATCGCGCACGGTCATTTGTGGATTGTCTTGGAGCAGTGAGCCTATCCCTGTGATCACAGCAGAACTGCGGGCGCGCCAGCGTTGTACATCGGCACGCGCGGCGCTGCCAGTAATCCATTGTGACTCTCCGCTGTGCATCGCGGTTCGTCCATCCAGGCTCATCGCCAGCTTCACTCGTACATAGGGCTGTCCCGTTTCCATGCGGCGAATAAATCCAGGGTTGAGCGCACGTGCTTGCGCCTCCAACACCCCCACATCGACCTGCACCCCCTGAGCTTCCAGGCGTTGAATACCCCGCCCCGACACTAAAGGATTGGGATCACGCATCGCCACCACAACACGCTTAACGCCCGCTGCAACCAAGGCATCGGCACAGGGCGGCGTGCGCCCAAAATGACTGCAGGGCTCCAGCGTGACATAAGCGGTCGCCCCTTGGGCCGCTTGACCCGCCTGACGCAAAGCATAAACCTCTGCATGCGCCTCACCGGCGCGCAGATGAGCGCCTTCACCGACCACTTGACCCGCTTGCACCACCACACAGCCAACACGTGGATTGGGATGTGTCGTGTAGAGGCCGCGCTCTGCCAGCTGCAGTGCTCGGCTCATAAAACGCAGATCATCAGAGGTCAAGGTCACAAAGGCTCTCTTTTAATTTACGACTTGGAGACATTTTCCTGAGTTTCATCTGGGAAGCTCTCAGCACTCTCTTCCGGCTCGGCTAAACGATCAATTTCAGCGCGAAACTCATGGATATCTTGAAAACTGCGATACACCGATGCAAAACGCACATAGGCGACCTGATCCAATTTACGCAGCTCCGCCATCACCGCTTCACCTACCTCACGTGAAGGCAGCTCGCGCTCACCGGACGCACGTAGACGGTGTTTAATCCGTGTTAAGCAGGCTTCAAACTCTTCTACCCCAACCGGACGCTTTTCCAAAGCACGCTGAATGCCCGCACGCAGTTTATCTTCATCAAAGGGTTGGCGTGTGCCATCGGTTTTCACCACTTTCGGCATCAGCAATTCAGCGGCTTCAAAGGTGGTGAAACGTTCGTGACATTGCACACATTCGCGCCGACGACGAATCTGCTGCCCTTCCGCCACCAGACGCGAATCCACCACCTTGGTTTCATTAGCTCCACAGAAAGGACAGTACATTGCGCCACTCACTCATGCCGGATCAATATAAACACGAATGCCGGGACAAGCCCGGCACCGAAATATCAGAGGATCTTGCTCAGCGATAAACCGGGAAACGTGCACAGATCGCTTTGACCTGCTGCTTAACACGTGCAATGGTTTCCTCGTTGTTGATGTCATCGAGGATATCGCAGATCCAACCCGCCAACTCCGTCACTTCCGCTTCTTTGAAGCCACGACGTGTCACCGCAGGCGTACCGATACGCAGACCAGAGGTCACAAAAGGTGAACGTGGATCATTCGGTACAGAGTTTTTGTTCACGGTAATGTTGGCACGACCCAAGGCCGCATCAGCATCTTTACCCGTAATATCTTTCTTGATCAGATCCACTAAGAAGAGGTGGTCTTCTGTACCGCCAGAAACGATATCGATACCCCGCTCTAGGAATACCTTGACCATCGCCTGAGCATTTTTCACGACCTGGGCTTGATAAGCTTTCCACTCAGGCTCCATCGCTTCTTTGAAGCACACGGCCTTAGCGGCGATCACATGCATCAAAGGCCCACCCTGAGACTCAGGGAAGACCGCGAAGTTAAGCTTTTTCTGCAGCTCTTCATCTGCGCGTGCAGAAAGAATCAAACCACCACGTGGGCCACCCAGTGTTTTATGAGTGGTCGTAGTCACCACGTCTGCCAGCTGCACAGGTGAAGGATAAACCCCTGCTGCCACCAAGCCGGCGATATGTGCCATATCCACAAACAGATAAGCACCCACCTTGTCGGCGATATCACGGAAACGCTGCCAATCCACCACACGCGAGTAAGCCGAGAAGCCCGCGATAATCATGCGAGGCTTATGTTCCAGCGCCAGCGCTTCAACCTGATCGTAATCGATCTCGCCCGTCTGTTCATTCAAACCATACTGAACCGCTTTATAAATACGGCCTGAAAAAGATACCGCCGCACCATGCGTCAAATGCCCACCATGCGCCAAACTCATCCCCAGAATAGTATCGCCTGGCTGGCAAAGCGCCATGAAAACCGCCGCATTCGCCTGAGAACCGGAATGTGGCTGAACGTTAGCATAGGTTGCGCCAAAGAGTTCTTTTGCACGCTCAATGGCCAGAGTCTCCACCACATCAACATATTCGCAGCCACCGTAGTAGCGCTTGCCTGGGTAACCTTCAGCATACTTGTTGGTCAGCTCAGAGCCTTGTGCTTGCATCACACGTGGGCTGGTGTAGTTTTCAGATGCGATCAGTTCAATGTGCTCTTCTTGACGAGTCGCTTCAGACTGCATAGCAGCCCACAGATCGGGATCGAAGCTGGCGATGGACATCTCTTTGCTGAACATGGTTTTCCTCTGCATTGATCTGGGTGCATGAGAGTCGTTACACCCTTTGAAAGGCCAGTATTATAGTACAAGTTCTTTCTTTAGCGCACTTGAAAGCGCATCAAGCCCAAGTGAATTTCCCTCGCGATCGGAAAAGTCGTTGCGCCCGCCCGATGCAAGCTCCGAAGCGTGTCGATTCAAGCTTACAAAACCCGCTCTTGCACAACCTGTATTCACTTTTAAGGTACGGCAACTCAATTGATATTGATCATGTGTTTTCTGCGACCTGTTATACTCTGACGACCCCGCCCTGCTCAGTTGAGGAGAGATGATGATGTTAAAAAAATTAACCCTACCCGCGGCTTTTGTTCTATCCACGCTTGCCCTGACCTGGAGCAACGTCACGCTTGCCGACTATGAGGATACACGCGCCCTAGAGAAAGCCAAAATCAGTTTAGTCGAAGCCATACAGCTGGCTGAACGTGAAACCCAGGGACGTGCCTTCGAGGCTCAGATTGACCATGAACGCTTCGGCCCTGAATTTGAAGTCTCTGTCTTAGTCGAACAGACGATTTATGAAGTCAAAATCGATGCCCAAACCGGCGCCATTTTCTCTGTACGCGAAGATCACGATGACTAGAGCCGGGTAAAGGGTGAAAAGCCTGCGCTCATCCTCTAAAATCCCCAGCATTTATACTCGCGCTTCTTTTTAAACGTTGATACGGATCTCCAAATGGCTCAGTACGTTTACAGCATGAATCGCGTCGGCAAGGTCGTCCCGCCGAAGCGAGAAATACTCAAAGATATCTCTCTATCGTTTTTCCCAGGTGCCAAAATTGGCGTTCTGGGCCTCAACGGTGCCGGTAAATCCACGCTACTGCGCATCATGGCAGGCATAGATAAAGACTATATTGGTGAAGCCCGTCCTATGCCCGGCATCCAGGTTGGCTACCTGCCTCAGGAGCCACAACTGGATGAAAGCAAAACCGTTCGTGAGATCATCGAGGAAGCCGTTGCCGATGTGAAAGGCGCACTCGCAGAGCTGGATGCGGTCTATGCCGCCTATGCCGACCCGGATGCCGATTTTGATGCCTTGGCCAAAAAACAGGCCGAGCTGGAAAACCTGATCACCGCCAAAGATGGCCACAACCTGGATCAAGCTCTGGAACGCGCGGCCGATGCCATGCGCCTCCCACCCTGGGATGCTCAGGTGAAGAATCTCTCGGGGGGTGAGCGTCGCCGTGTCGCACTCTGCCGCTTACTGCTCGACAAGCCTGACATGTTGTTGTTGGACGAGCCCACCAACCATCTTGATGCCGAATCCATCGCCTGGATCGAGCGCTTCCTGCAGGAATATCCGGGTACTGTCGTCGCGATCACCCACGATCGTTACTTCCTCGACAACGCTGCCGGCTGGATTCTGGAGCTGGATCGTGGCCGTGGCATTCCTTATGAAGGCAACTACTCTTCCTGGTTGGAGCAAAAAGAAGCCCGCCTGGAGCAGGAAGCCAAATCCGAAGCCGCGCATCGCAAAGCCATGAAGGCGGAACTGGAGTGGGTGCGCCAGGGTGCAAAAGGCCGTCAGACTAAATCCAAAGCGCGTTTAAAAGCCTTTGAAGAGATGAACTCACGCGAATTCCAGCAGCGTAACGAAACTCAAGAGATCTACATTCCACCGGGACCTCGCCTAGGTGACAAGGTCATCGAGCTGCACAATGTCACCAAATCCTTTGGCGACAAGCTGCTGTTTGAGAACCTCAACCTCTCCATTCCACCGGGGGCGATTGTGGGCATCATCGGCCCGAACGGTGCCGGTAAATCCACGCTTTTCCGCATGATTACCGGAGAGGAGACACCGGATTCCGGTGAGATCGAATTAGGTGCAACGGTGAAACTGGCGTATGTGAACCAGTCACGCGAGCTCGACGGCAACAAAACTGTCTTCGCGGAGATTTCCGATGGTCAGGATATGATCACAGTTGGCACCTACCAGACACCTTCACGTGCTTATTGCGGCCGCTTTAACTTTAAAGGCTCAGATCAGCAGAAGTTTGTTAAAGATCTGTCCGGCGGTGAGCGCAACCGCCTGCACATGGCCAAACTCTTAAAAGAAGGCGGAAACGTTCTCCTCCTCGACGAGCCGACCAACGATCTGGATGTGGAAACTCTGCGTGCGTTGGAAGAAGCGCTGCTGGCCTTCCCAGGTTCCGCCGTGGTGATTTCGCACGACCGCTGGTTCCTGGATCGTGTGTGTACTCATATGATTGCTTATGAAGGCGACTCTAACGTGGTCTTCTTTGAAGGCAACTACAGCGAGTATGCTGAAGACTACCGCAAGCGTTACGGCAAAGACCATCAGCCCGAACGCATCAAGTACCGCCGCATCAACTGATCCGGCGCGACACAGGGAAGGGGCCACCCCTTCCCTTCTTCTTATACTTCATCCCTCATGCTTTGCCATCACGCTCATTCAGCATCGCATCAGCCCACTCATACGCACGTTTCGCCACCATTTCCGGCGTCATGCGCGAATGCAAACTGGCCGCTGCCAAGCCCTGCATCGCCTGAGCGGCGAAATAATCGCGCATGGTCATGCCGTGATAATATTTCTTGGTCAGTTCATAAGGAAAAGCCGAACCACCCGAATTCTTTCTTTCAACCATTTTTTCTATCCGTTTCAGACTGGGAGCAAACCACAACACTATTATTCAAGGCTTCCATGAAGATAGGCAGCATGCGTTTTTCTTTTCAGAGTATCAAGCCCTATTGCGCAACCACCCATCCATCCCTGCCTGCTGCTTTTGCAGCATAAAGCGCTTCATCCGCCCGACGAATCAGATCTGAACTGTTTTCCCCAAGGCGTAATCCGGCAATACCTATACTGGTCGTAAACGAGACCTGCAAATTGCCCGGTATCCAGACTAAAGAATCTCGACATGCCTGGCCTATCTGCTGCGCCATCTCGATTGCCGCTTGCTCATCCTGCCCCGGCAGGATCAACAAAAACTCCTCACCGCCAAAACGTCCGGGAAGATCAAGTTTCTTACGTGCTTGCTGCTTTAAGATCGCCGCAAACTCCTTTAAAACGATGTCACCGGCTGCATGGCCGTACTTATCGTTAAACCCTTTGAACTTATCCAAATCAAATAGCAGCACCGATAAAGGCTGCGACTCTTCACGACAGGACTGAATATCCGCATCGAGCTGCTCTAACACCAAACGACGGTTAGCCAATCCGGTCAGCGCATCACGTGTCGCCTGGCGGTATAAGCCCAACAACATATTCATCTGGTTGACTGCCGCCCAACCTGCGATCAAGGCTAAGACCCCCAACAACCATAAATTGTTGAGCGCCGTTAACTCTCCCCACTGGCCGCGTAACAACTGACTTCCCAGCTCAATCGTTAGCATCAATAAAGTGATCCCCGCCACTTCAAGCAGCGTCAGCGGGAAGATCGCCAGCATCGTGATGATCATGAAAGGGAAAAACTCATATCCTGCAACCGCTTGATCAACTTGATGCAGGATCAGAAAAGCCGTGCTGGTGGCATGAAAGCAGGAGAGAAACAGAAACAGCAGCAACAAGCGCAGCAGCGCCAGATCCGTGTTGTAAGGTCGCTGCGCCCAAAAGAATAAGCCTAAAAATGCGGCACTGCTGATCATGCGTGTTACCGCCACCGCCCACCAGACCTCCTCAGGTAGCAGCAGATGATCCACAAAAATCCAGGCTGTCTGCAATAACGCCAGAATCAGAGACAACAGGCGCACACGACGATAGATAAAATGGCTACGGGTTTGTTTGAAATAGCGACTATGACGCTGTGAGCTGATCAGCTCCAAGATGGGAAACATGCACGCCCCTTACGGATACTGCGTTGAAAGCAAGGCTTTGAACGGCGATTATTGTTTTTTAGCGAGCATACTGAATAACCATTCATTTCACCATGTTAATACCCCATCCCTTCCATAAAAAAGTCCCTCTGTACTAGAATGGAAAGCATCTAGTGAAAGGAACCCATGCCATGACCACAGTTGATGACCGCCGCCGCTTTACTCGCATCCATTTTGATGCCGAGTGTGAAGTGCGTACTGCCCGTGCCACCTGTATCATGCAATTAGAGGATGTCTCGATGCGGGGCGTTCTGCTACAGACCTCATCCGAGACCGGCCTAATCCTCGGCGATGAAGTGGAAATCAACATCTACCTAGCCAACGACGTTTTGATCCGCATTCGTGCAGAACTACGCCATATCGATGCGCAGCGCTATGGCTTTTTTGCACGAGAGATGGACCTGGAAAGCGCCAGCCATCTGCGCCGCTTACTGGAGCTGAATTTAGGCGAAGAAGCCCTGATTGAACGCGAACTTGAGCATCTGTTTGAGCCAGATCAGATTTGATCCAGCGCTTCCGACAAACGCGTGACCCCCACCACCTCTAAACCGGCAATCGGCTCTTTGGGTACATTGGCCTTCGGGACAATGGCTTTGCGAAAACCATGCTTGGCCGCTTCACGGATACGCTCCTGACCATTCTGCACCGGGCGGATCTCACCGGATAAACCCACTTCACCAAAGACCATTAACTCTTGTGATAAAGGTCGATCACGGAAGCTGGAAACGATCGCCAAGAGCACAGCCAGATCCGCACTCGTTTCCAAAACCTTCACGCCCCCGACAACATTCACGAACACATCCTGATCCCCCGTCATCAAACCACCATGGCGATTCAAAACGGCCAGGAGCATTGCCAAACGATTCTGCTCCAACCCCACCGTCACTCGGCGTGGATTCGAGAGGTGCGAAGTATCCACCAAGGCCTGCAACTCCACCAGTAAAGGTCGCGTGCCTTCCCACACCACCATCACCACACTGCCAGCGGCAGCTTCCTCACCTCGGCTTAGAAAAATCGAGCTGGGATTACGCACCTCTTTTAAGCCCGTTTCCAGCATGGCAAACACCCCCAGCTCATTCACCGCACCAAAACGATTCTTATGGCTGCGTAAGGTTCGAAAACGGCTGTCGGACGAACCTTCCAGCTGCAAAGAACAGTCGATCATATGCTCCAATACCTTGGGCCCTGCTAGCGTACCGTCTTTGGTGACATGCCCGACTAGAAACAATACGGTGCCGGTTTGTTTTGCAAAACGAGTTAGATAGGCCGCAGATTCACGCACCTGTGCCACGGAACCCGGTGCGGATTGCACATCCGCCACATGCATCACCTGAATGGAATCAATGACCAGAATACGCGGCTGCAGTTGCTGCGCTACATCCGTCACAGTTTCCACCGAGGTTTCCGACAACATCTTCAGCGCATCGGCCTTTAATCCCAAACGCGCCGCACGCATCGCCACCTGCTGCAAAGACTCCTCTCCGGTGACATAAAGTACCGGCAGTGTTTGTGCCAAATGACATAGGGTTTGCAGCAACAACGTGCTTTTGCCAGCACCCGGATGCCCACCAATCAACACCGCCGATCCAGGCACCAAGCCCCCCCCCAAGACGCGATCCAACTCACCGATAGAGGTCGAGATACGCGGCATCTCTTGCAGATCGACTTCACTCAAACTGACCACGCGCTTTTGCGCCGAACTGGCCACACCGGCATAACCATCAAAACGTGCGGTACGAGTCGCCGGCGCTGCGCTGGAAGTCATACGCACCTCACTCAGCGTATTCCACTCACCACAGGCCGTACACTGGCCCTGCCACTTGCTATAGTCAGCGCCACACCCATTGCACACATACGCGGTTTTGGCTTTAGCCATCGTTTTGTTATCCTGTTTAGTCCAGATGCGGAATCCAGTTTGATGAAAAAGATTCTACCGATTTTAGCCCTGCTCTTCGCCGTCTTTGCTCTGCAAAACGGCCATTTCAATCACTTTTTCAATTCAGAATCGAGTGTTCAGAGCGCCCAAACATCACTCTCGGCACAAGAGCAAGAGCTGCTCAAAACCCTAGAACGCATTCAACGTGGCGGGCCCTTTCCTTATGATCGTGACGGCATTACTTTCGAAAATCGTGAAAAACGCCTGCCACTCAAAGCGCCTTTTTACTATCGTGAATACACGGTGGATACACCAGGCTTATCGCACCGTGGGCCCAGGCGAGTGGTGACCGGCGGCAATCCACCCGAAGTGTTTTATTACACCGAAGATCATTATCGCAGTTTTACCCGCATTAACGGCCACACAGGACAACCCGAATGAATGCCGTCCAACACACCCAAGCACCCGCTCCTGAGCAGGCCATCGACCTCAGTCAGGCAGGCCGCGTGGATCGCCAAACAATTTTGCAGCAACTCAATCAGGCTTTTGCATTTCCCGAGTATTTTGGCGACAACTGGGATGCCGCCTACGATCTTCTGATGGACAAAATTGATCTGAGCCCCCCTCAGATCACTTGGCATTTTTATCTTCCCAACGCAAGTGACTTAAATCTCGAAGACTTACAGACTTTCCAACAACTCCTAGAAGACCTAGTGCGCTATGCCACGCAACGGCAGAAAAGGCTCAAGGTGTGGCTGCATACCCCAACCTGAACCCCCTCAAACCCTTGTTCTCATCACAAATAAAAAACAGGATAAAACATGAAACTGGAAACCCTCGCCCTTCACGCCGGTTACAGCCCCGATCCCACCACCAAAGCGGTGGCCGTACCCATTTACCAAACCACCTCCTACGCCTTTGACGATGCCCAGCACGGTGCCGATCTCTTTGATCTCAAGGTGGCGGGGAATATCTACACACGTATCATGAATCCCACCACCGATGTCCTCGAGAAACGTGTTGCAGCGATGGAAGGCGGCATCGCTGCTCTGGCCGTCGCCTCAGGTATGGCCGCGATTACCTACACGATCCAGACACTGGCCGAAGTCGGGGATAACATCGTCTCCACCAGCGAACTCTACGGCGGCACCTACAATTTATTTGCCCACACCCTGCCGCGCCAGGGCATTAACGTGCGCTTTGTACAGAAGCATGACCTGGCCGCCCTTGAGCAACAGATCGATGCCCGCACCAAACTGCTCTACTGTGAATCGGTCGGCAACCCCTCTGGCGGTATTGCCGATATTGAAAAACTGGCTGAAATTGCCCATCGCCACGGCATCCCTTTGGTGGTCGATAACACCGTCCCCAGCCCAGCGCTCTGGCGTCCTATCGAACAGGGAGCAGATATCATAGTTACCGCCGCCACCAAGTATATCGGCGGGCATGGCAACTCCATCGGCGGTCTGATTATTGATTCCGGCAACTTCCCCTGGGCTGAGCATGCCGAGCGCTTCCCACTGTTAAACACCCCCGATGTCTCTTATCACGGCGTGGTCTATACCGAAGCCTTTGGCTCAGCCGCCTTTATCGGTCGTGCCCGCGTCGTGCCTTTACGCAATATGGGGGCGGCACTCTCGCCCATGAATGCCTTTTTACTCCTGCAAGGATTGGAAACCCTGAGCCTGCGGATGGAGCGCATCTGCGCTAATACTCGCAAAATCGCCCACTTCTTGGAAAATCACGACAAGGTTTCTTGGGTAAAGTATGCCGGTTTACCCAGTCATCCCGATCATGCCTTGGCGCAAAAGTATATGCAGGGTGAAGCCTCCGGCATTCTCAGCTTTGGCTTAAAGAGTGGTCGTGAAGGCACGCGCCGTTTCTACGATGCGCTGCAGATCTTCTTACGCCTGGTGAATATTGGTGACTGCAAATCTCTAGCCTCGATTCCGGCTGAAACCACACATCGTCAGCTAAATGATGCCGAGCTGAAGTCTGCAGGCGTGCTGCCCGAGATGGTGCGTCTCTCCATCGGAATAGAGCATATTGATGATTTGATTGCAGATTTAGAACAGGCGTTAGCTCAGGCGTAATCCACTCTTCTCTCGCAGCGAGTCACCTCTGATTCAACAGGCTGCGAGAGATTCTTCTCGTCTCTAATATCACAAACTTCTTGACTACTAACACTTTTGTGTTAATTATCTTAGAAGCATTTGATAACTATAGCTTTTTAAACAATCGTTTAAAAAGTAACTCTAAAGAACACTGACTTCATAACATGCAGACCAGCTTAGGAAAAGTGCGAAAGGATGCTGCCATGTTCGTCAGGACTGCATTACAGGGAAAAGGAATCGATAGTGAAACCGGTCAGTATTAGTGTTAAATCTACTCAGCTTAGACGCGAACCCTCATTTCTCTCCCCCATCATACGTCACCTCGAATACGCTAATCTTTGCGATCTTCAAGAAACACGCGGAGATTGGGCACTTATTCGTTTTAGTAACCTTGAAGGCTGGGTACATCAATCTGCTTTAACCTCAGGGCAAATTGTCCTAAGTGCCGGTGCCAGCGATGTTCAGAGACTGGCCTCCAACAAGGAAATCGCACTGGCCGGGAAAGGATTCAACGCAGAGGTTGAGAAACGTTACCGCAGAATGCATAGAGGCACCAATTATGCTGCGGTTGATCTTATGCAACGCCGAAGTATCAGCATCCAAGCCTTAAGCCACTTCATTCAAAGCGGTGACTTGAACCGCGTCTAAGCAAGGAAGCAAGAAAATGGACAGAAGAAATTTCCTGAAATCGGGTGCTTACCTTGCACTCGCAGGCACAGCCACTCAGCTGTTATCAGGCTGCCAAACACTCGGTGAACTCGCTTCTATTGCTGACCCCTATCTCACCGATGATGGCCGTACAATTTTAAATATTTTGGTCAGCGCGGGAGATGCCTTCACGACATTAGATCCAGAGCAAGAGTATTATTTAGGGCGAAGTGTCGCGGCCAATCTATTTTCACAATACAAGCCCTGGAATAACGCAGCAGCCAACGAATACATCAATCTGGTCGGTAAATGTGTAGCCTCCGCATCCATACGTCCTGAGACTTTTGGCGGTTACCATTTCCAAATTCTCGACTCCAACGAGCTCAATGCTTTTTCAGCGCCGGGCGGGCTGATTCTCATCACACGCGGAATGCTGCGTTGTTGCAAAAATGAAGATGAAGTCGCCGCCGTCTTGGCACACGAAGTTGGCCACACCTCACATCAACACGGTGTGCGCTCCATCCAAAACTCGCGCATTACCTCTCTCGCCACTTTGATTGGAACCGAAGCGCTAAAAAGAGAAGGTAATGAGAATATTTTGAAGCTGGTAAACGTATTTGAAGACTCCTTACAAGATGTGACCAACACACTCGTCAGCAATGGTTACTCACGTTCTAATGAGAAAGAAGCAGACCTTGCTGCAAGTGAAATCCTGGTCAAAGTGGGTTATGACCCTCACGCTTTAATCTCTCTGTTGGAAACGATGGATACGCGCCTCAGGCCAGGTGCTAGCGACTTTGCTAAAACACACCCTTCACCGAGCTCACGCATTGAAGACTTAGCTTCCGTTATAACAACAAAAAGCACACACATCTCTGCTGCTCGACAAAGAAGGTTTAGTCAGGCAATGCGGTCTGTTTGAAGATGATCCTGGTACAGCGCACAAAATGGATGCGAGCTTGGATAATAGCCACGCTGGCTTTTTTGTTTGTCCTACTGAATTACTCAGCAAAAAACCTTGATGCACTGGAAAACTTCACCTGGGATCTGCGAGTTAAGCTTCTAGCGACAAATGATTTTGCTCAAAACGATATCGCTATTTTTATGATTGACCAGAGCAGTCTGGACTGGGCTCAAGAGGTTAATGGCCTTGGATGGCCTTGGCCGCGTGAGCTTTACTCAATCTTAAATGCTTTTGCGCAACGTGCTGGGGCTACCGCCATCGTCTATGATCTTCTCTTTCTAGAAGATTCAATATATGGCGTCAGTGATGATCAAAGATTTGCGCAATCTATGGGTGTCATACCGACCTATTTAGCTGCTTATCCAGAACACTTACCCATTCAGGCGCTTCGACAGGCAAGTAAAATGCTTGGAAATGTCGGGCATCAACCCGATCTTGATGGCATCTACAGACAAACCCAGCCCTATGTATTTAGAAACAATCAAGCCCTAGCAACTTTGGGTTTAACACCATGGTTGAATCAGGAAGACCCTCTAGAAATTTCTTCCAGCTCTCTATTCGCAGAGTTAAATGAAAACAGTTTAAAAATACCACTCAACAGCACTGGACATGCCATCTTAAACTTCCGCAGAAACATCGAGGCCTATCCAACCTTTAGTACGGCACAAATTATACAGTCGGAGTTAAGATTTCGTGATAACGAAAGTCATTCAAACCCGACACTGGATCCATCGATACTCAAAAATAAATTTATCTTCGTAGGCTCTGATGCACCTGGATTATTCGATCTGAGACCAACGCCTATCAGCAAAATTTATCCAGGTGTCGGCTTACATGCCACCTTTCTAGACAATCTGATCAATGAAAACTTTATTCGAAAACAATCCACATTCAGTATTCTTGTATTTACAGCTATCTTAACCATCACGAGCACTTTGGTTTTTACCTTTATCAGCTCAATCTTTAAATTTATCTTAACCCTAACACTTCTCGTCTCATCACTCATCCTCTTGAGTGCTTTAACATACCTGCAGGGCATATGGTGGAATCTCACAACACCAAGCACTGCAACACTACTCGCCATCTCAAGTGTGTTTCTGAGTAACTATCAACTTGAAGGTCGAGAAAAGCGCTTTATTAGAAATGCATTCCAACAATATCTAAGTCCTGAAGTGATTCAAGAGCTCGTCAAAAATCCTGATACGCTCCAGCTAGGCGGCCAAAGACAAGAAATCAGCATATTTTTCTCAGATCTTGAAGGCTTCAGTAAATTAGCTGAACAACTGGATCCTAAAGAGCTTTCAGACTTTTTAAATGATTACCTAAGCGAAATGAGTGATATCGTCTTAGAACTCGGTGGTACGATCGATAAATATGAAGGTGATGCCATAATTGCCTTTTGGAATGCCCCTGTTATTTATCACGACCACGCTGCACGTGCCATTCAGGCTGGGAAAGATTGCCTCGCCCGACTCGCACAACTTCAACCCAAATATCAGCAATGGCTAAACTGCCAAGTCAACATGCGGATTGGAATTCATACGGGTCTGGCAGTCGTAGGGAATATGGGATCAAGTAAGCGTTTTGATTACACCATGATTGGTGATGCGGTTAATTTAGCCTCTCGACTTGAAGGTGCGAATAAAGTGTTTTCTTCACATATCTTGGTTTCAGAAGAAACTTATCATCAAGCAGGCAAACCTGAGTACCTGTATAGAATTGGTCAGATCAGGGTCGTGGGGCGATCTGAGCCTGTAAAAGTATATACATTAAAGCCGAAAAGCTCTAATGATGAGCATCGAATTTTCGAAAAAGCCTTAGATTTATTTGAGCGTGGAAGCTTCCCTGAATCAAGGTCAATGTTTAGTGAAATCATGCATAAAAACTCCATTGCACAGAACTATGTGCATCTGATCAATGAACTAGGCCAAGTATCAGATGATTGGAATGGTGTTATTGAGCTAACAAAAAAATAGTTCAAAAAGGAGTTTAATATGGGCGAGCATTTGAATATCACCACACATTTAGAATATCTCAATAAAATTGGCATAGAGCTTTCAGCACAAACCGATATCAATCGGTTACTCGAAATGATCCTGCTGACTGCAAAAAAAATAACCAATGCCGATGGTGGAACTCTTTACCTAACGAATGATGATGCTAGATCTCTAAAATTTGTCATCGTGAGAACCGACTCCCTAGGCATCGCCTTTGGCGGCAGTCATGAAAATGAAATACCTTTTCAAGACTTGCAGTTGTTTAACCCAGATGGATCTGAAAACCACTCTATGGTCGTTGCACATGCCGCACATACAGGCCAAAGCATTAATATAGAGGATGCTTATCACGCTGAAGGCTTTGATTTTTCAGGCACACAGGCTTTCGATAAACAAACAGGCTACAGATCAAAATCGTTTCTGACTGTTCCCATGAAAAACCATGAAGGCGAATTGATCGGAGTCTTGCAACTACTCAATGCACTTGATCCCTTAACAGATCAAGTGATCGGCTTTCCTGAAACATCCGAACGCCTGGTGAACTCTCTAGCTTCACAAGCCGCTGTTGCATTAAGCAATAGACAACTCATCCAGCAGTTATCAGATCTATTCGAAGCCTTTATTAATTTAATCAACGTCGCCATAGATGAGAAATCACCTCATACAAGTGGTCACTGCCAACGCGTCCCTGAAATCACGATGATGATTGCAGATGCTTTACACGCCAGCAATGAGCCTGAATGGAATCATTTCTCACTTTCTGAAAAAGATCGACATGAACTTAGAATTGCTAGCCTGCTACATGACTGTGGAAAGATCACGACTCCAACGCATATCGTAGATAAATCCACACGATTAGAAACGATCTTTGACCGAATTCATCTACTCAATGCCCGTTTTGAAATTATTAAACGTGATTTAGAAATAACGTTTTTACGCCAGTGCTTAGAAGGCGGCCACAGATCTAATCTGGAAGCAGAATTCAATGCTAAAAAAAACCAGTTGGATAAAGATATACGATTTATTCAACACATCAATCAGGGCTCTACCTATTTGACAGATGAACACCTGTCAAATCTCGAAGAGATTCGACACCGATATGATTTTCAGATTGATGAGGTCACATATCCCATCTTAAATGAACATGAATATGAAAATTTAAGTGTTCGTGGCGGTACCCTCACCCAGGCCGAAAGAGAGATCATGAACCAGCATATTGTGACCACAATCAAAATGCTGGAAGCCCTACCCTGGCCAAAACGCTTAGCTCGAGTGCCAGAGTTTGCCGGTGGCCATCATGAACGTATGGATGGCAAAGGCTATCCGAAAGGCCTAAAAGGCCAAGATATGAGTGTACAAGCACGGGTCATGGCAATCGCGGATATATTTGAAGCGCTAACGGCCTCAGACCGGCCCTATAAAAAACCCAACACCGTTTCGGAATCCCTCTCTATACTTGTCGCCTTCGCCAACAATGGGCATATAGACCCCGATATTTTTAAAGTTTTTCTGACCTCCAAGGTATGGGGCAGCTATGCAGCAGATTACCTTATTCCTGAACAGCGCGATGATGTTGATATTAACGCTCTCTTATCTAAGCTGAACAGTTGATTACTTTAATGATCATCCACAATATGGGAATTAAAATGTGAAGATTGAAGTTCTTGGTTGTAGTGGCGGAATAGGGCCAACACACTATACAACCTGCTTGCGGATCAACGAGTCCATTTTGATTGATGCCGGTAGCGGCCTAAGCAATCTATTGCCCGAGCAATACACTTCAATTAAAAATATTTTTCTAACCCATTCACATCTAGATCATATTTGCTGTTTACCCATGTTTCTGGACGGTCTGCTTGACTACCATACCCCCCCCATTCAAATACATGGATTACCTGAAACACTAAACAGCCTGAAACAACACATATTTAACTGGCAAATCTGGCCGGATTTCAGTGTGATTCCTAGCCAACAGAAACCTCTGATGCGCTATCAAGCACTTCAATTGGGTGATCGTTATGAAATCGACAACCTCTTTATCACACCTGTTCTCGCTAAACATACTGTCGATGCTTGTGGATACCTGCTTGAAGAGAAGGGGAAAAGAGTCCTTTTTACTGGCGATACCCTTTATGATCAACACTATATTGACATGTTAAACAGCAACCTGCCGCTAGATCTTCTTATCATCGAGTGCGCCTTTCCAAACTCAATGGATGACATCGCCACTCAAGCGGGGCACTTAACCCCAAAAACACTGCATCAACTTATTGCCCAACTCAGTTTACCGCCTAAGGAAGTTAGAATTTCGCATATTAAACCCTCAGCTTCGAAAATCATTCTTTCAGAGCTTAAGGCTCAGAAACACGAATCTGAATTTAGAATTCTAGAAACACATGAGAAGATTTCCCTATAAGGAAAATAAAACATATCACTTTGACTAAAGGAGCTCTAAAAATAATTTTACATTTACAGACTCAAGAGTATAGCAGTTGCTATGCTTGATGAACTGGAGTTCATGGAACCATTAATATCAAGGAATAAGGAATAGGATTGTGAAATCAAAATTAATCAAAAAACATATTAAGCCCCTTATCATCACCGCTGCATCAGCTTTCGCCTTAGCCGGCTGTAATGCAGATGGTGTTTCTAGCGTATTAAATGCAGCTCAACAGATGCAAGCCGCTCAAGCCAATAATCTGGCCCCCAGTCAACAACAAATAGTGAATGCCAGCGCTATGCTTGATGGGATGGATGAGCGCAGCAAAACGCGTTTACTGCAAACACAAATGAACACGATGGGATATAGTGTTGGCACTGCTGATGGTGTGGCGGGTCCGGCAACGCGTCGCGCCCTGCAAAACTTCCAACGTGATTATGGTTTAAATGTCAGTGGTCGCTTTGATGCGGATACCATCGATGTTTTGATGCTGAACATGCTGGCAGATCAGCAAACTACCGCAGCCCCGACCACGACTCAGCAACCCTCTAATACGGCTCTTTTGCTGTTACAACAGCAATTACAGCAAAGAACCGGCGGCACAGTAAATAACCAGCCAGGTGTCAGCAATGAGGCGCAAACTCTTCTCAATCTGATGAATAGCTTGCCTAAGTAAATCCATCATCCTTGTGTTAAAACTGAGCACCTCCAGGGTCAAGCACACATGTGCTGCCTTGTAGGTGCTCAATTTAGCGCAATACCGATTCCATTAGTCAGTCTCGACCAAACGCTCCACACGCTGCAACGCCCGCTCATATTCCAGATCGGTTTCATCCGCTGAACTGGAGCAGAAACTCAGATCCGTCAACAAGCCATTATTCAGACTATAAATCCAAGCATGTACCGTCACATCCTGGCCACGCGCCCAGGCCTCACGCACAAAGGTGGTGTTGCAGACATTTTCCGCCTGCTCAATCACATTCAACTCGCATAAACGATCAAACTGCTGGGGCGTTTCCTGCCAATCCCCGAGTAGCTGCTTATGCTTGAAGTAGACATCACGAATATGGCCAAGCCAGTTGTCGATCAAGCCATGCGAGCGCGTATCCAGCGCCGCCTTCACCCCGCCACAACCATAATGACCGACGACCATGACATGCTTCACCTTCAACACCTGCACCGCATACTGCAGCACCGACAAGCAATTCATATCGGTATGCACCACCAGGTTAGAGACATTGCGATGAACAAACACCTCACCTGGCAGAAGATCGACGATCTCATTCGCGGGCACACGACTGTCTGAACAACCGATCCAGAGATACTCCGGGGCTTGCTGCGCCGCAAGGGTCGGAAAAAAATCCGGATTCATGCGGCGAATACGGTCTGACCATCCCTGGTTATTCTGAAAAAGTTGATTCAGTTTTTTCATTTTGATTCTCTTGAAACCGGCTTAAGACTGAGCATGATAAGGTGCGCTCAACTCATGCACCGCCTCAACAAAGACACCGGCATGCTCCGGCTTCACAAACTGATGAATACCATGGCCCAGGTTAAACACATGGCCGGGGCCGGTGCCAAAACGCTGCAGAATATCCGCTACTTCAGCACGAATCCGTGCCGGAGGCGCATAGAGTACCGACGGGTCCATATTACCCTGTAACGCCACACGATCACCGACACGACGCCGCGCCTCATCAATATTAGTCGTCCAATCCAAGCCCAAGGCATCGGCACCGGCTTCCGCCATCACCTCCAACCACTGGCCACCATTCTTGGTAAACATAATCACCGGCACGGCACGGCCTTCATGTTCACGGATCAAACCCGAGACAATCTTGCGCATATAAGCCAAGGAGAACTCTTGATACATCTGCGGATTCAACACACCGCCCCAGGTATCAAAAATCTGTACCGCCTGGGCACCACTTAAAATCTGTTGATTCAGATAATCCGTCACAGACTGCGCCAGCTTATCCAACAGCGCATGCAGCACCTCCGGGGTCGCATACATCATCTCTTTGATATGACGGAAATCTTTACTGGAGCCACCCTCGACCATATAGGTCGCCAGCGTCCAAGGGCTGCCGGAAAAACCGATCAAAGGCACACGGCCATTCAGCGCAGAACGGATGGTTTTCACCGCCCGCATCACATAATCCAGATCCGCTTCCGCTTTCGGCACCGGCAAAGCGGCCACATCGGCTTCACTACGGATGATCTTTTTAAAGCGTGGGCCTTCACCGGCTTCAAAATACAAGCCTAAGCCCATCGCATCCGGAATAGTGAGAATATCGGAGAAGAGAATCGCCGCATCCAGGTCATAACGCTCCAGCGGCTGCAGAGTCACCTCACAGGCCAGCTCCGCATTTTTACACAGGCTCATAAAATCCCCAGCCTGGGCACGCGTCGCCTTGTACTCAGGAAGATAACGCCCGGCCTGACGCATCATCCATACCGGAGTCACATCCACGGGCTGGCGCATCAGCGCCCTTAGAAAGCGATCATTTTTCAGCTCGGCCATAGCTAGGAAATCCTGTTATCTACATAATAGTTGGGCGCTATTGTAGCCCTAATCGATGGAAATTTCTGGCTTGATTTTATCTCTTAATCAAGCCTTTTTTGACTTGTGCTAAGCTAAAGACTCATTTGAAAGAAAATAAAACTTGATGGTCAAAGCCGGCTTGAAACCCAATACAACGACACCCCAGCTTTGCCAAAGCAAACTGGTTTTTCGCGCTCTTGTACTCGCACAGGCCGTCGCTATCCTGCTGGCTTTAGCGCCCGGTGTTCAGGAGGATCGCTGGTTACGTCTAGGCTTCACCACCCTGTTTGTTCAATGGGTCACTTTGCTGACACTTTTTTTGCTCTGCGGATTACAAAAAAAACTGCAACACCTATCACCGGCCTATTTCGCGAGCATCGCCTGTCTACTGCTACTCAGTTGCACCACTTTAGTCAGCCTAGTCGCCTATTTTATCCTGACCCAGAAAGGCTGGGAGGCGGGAACAAATCTAGAACTCTTTTTGATACACAATCTGTTGGTGGCGCTGATTCTTGGCATCATCGGTTTTCAGTTCTACCTCATGCATGAAGAACGTAATGCACTGATCAGCGCACAATCCCGCTCAGAACTCGATGCTCTGCAAGCACGTATTCGCCCCCACTTTTTATTTAACAGCTTAAACACAGCCGCTGAATTAACCCACTCCAACGCCCCAGCTGCGGAATCTCTCTTGCTTAATCTCGCCACGCTGTTTCGAGCAGCACTCAAGGCTGGTGAAGAGTCTACACTCAAGAGCGAAATCACGCTCGCTCAAGCCTATCTAGACCTGGAGCAATGGCGCCTCGGTGAAAGATTAAACATCGACTGGCAACAACCCGAACCGCTACTCGATATCCCCTTACCGACCCTAACCTTGCAACCTCTCCTCGAAAACGCCATCAATCATGGTATCGAACGCCTACCCAAAGGGGGTTATATCAAGATTCAAATCTTAAGCAGTCAAAAAAGCACGAGCATTGTGATCACCAACCCTCTCCCCAACTGCACAGACGATTCTCCTGGCAACGGAGTCGCACTGGATAACATACGCAAACGCCTTGAGCTAAACCTGGGTGCGCAGGCTAAACTCATTACAGGCCACAATGATCAAATTTATCGTGTCAAACTGGTGATCCCCCATGCGAACACTGATCGTTGATGATGAACCCCTAGCACGTTCGCGCTTAAAGCGATTGCTGCAAGCACATCGTCATTTCACTCTTATCGGGGAGGCTACAAACGGTGAAGAGGCGCTCACATTAACCGCAAAGCTGAAGCCGGATCTCATTCTTCTCGATATCGAAATGCCAGGAGAAAACGGCCTAGAGGTTGCAGCTAAAATCAATCAACTGCCCATCCCCCCTGCGATCATTTTTGTGACAGCACATGCTGAACATGCTCTAGATGCCTACCGCGTCAAACCTGAAGACTATCTACTCAAGCCAGTTGATGCCGCCAGGCTCGCCCAAGCCCTCAAGCAATTAGGCACACAAACACGCGCGCATCTTGAGAAAAAAGAAGAAGAAAACCCCTGGATCACTTATCAAATTGGCACGAGCCTAAGGCGCATTCGCTTCGATCAAGTTCAATATTTTATTGCAGAGGATAAACTTGTGAGAATGGTGTTTGATGGGGGAGAAGCCATTTTAGACAAAAGCTTAAAACAACTAGAAAAAGAACTCCAAGGGAAAGTCCTCAGAGTACATAGAAATACATTAATTAACAGATGCAGATTGGAACGCTTAACACTTCTACCTAATGGACAACATCTAGTTTCTATTCTTGGATGCACAAAAAAAATCGAAGCAAGCAGAAGGCTTGCCTCAATCATCAAACATACTCTATTCACTTAAACGCTAATTCAAAACTTCAGACCAAGTGACAACATCATAACGCCACTCTCCCGGTGTACCTGGATCCGTGATAATTGTTTCTGTTTCTGAGCCACCAGTACCACCACCTGATTGATTGTTTGAACAAGAGTCTGCATTGGCCCATAGAGTTCTTGCTGTTTCATTCAACAAACCTAATGCCTGATTAATTTGCTGACAATTATGATTAAAAAGAGCGGTGCCACCACCTTTACTATCAAAAGTCACCCCAGTTGAACGATAGCTCCATTCACCACTAGAAGGTGTATTCATATTCAAGACATACATGG
Source organism: Nitrincola tapanii (assembly GCF_008368715.1). GTDB lineage: Bacteria > Pseudomonadota > Gammaproteobacteria > Pseudomonadales > Balneatricaceae > Nitrincola > Nitrincola tapanii. The sequence continues at coordinate 119,612 of NZ_SMRS01000001.1, read as the reverse complement.
AGCCTTCCAATCCACCATTACCACCACCACCTATGCTAAATGTACCCCCCAATACAATAACTAAACCATTCCATGAAGGAGTGCCTTTTGTGGTCAAATTTCCTTCGACTATTAGAATCCCTGAGCCGGTATCGTTGCCTTTAAATTCAATCGCAGCATCCCCTCTCACGACCGTAATTTTATGCTGCTGGCTTGCCGCATTATTTTTATTGACGACCGTATCATTTGGAACAGTATTCCCACATCGTGCACCCGAACTTGAACACACAGCATCAACAAAGCTTTTAACTTGGGCAGGATCACCCCATAAACCTGCGTTATAATCTATCTCTTGTACACCGCCTATATAGTTATGATCCCTGCCTTCCTTGATCAACTCAGCGAGAATATCATCTCGATCCCCCCCTCTACCTGTACCCAAGGCCGGTCCACCTTGACCGTTAACTTGGAAGGAATTAGAGTTGGGCACTTTAAACTCCGCAACATTACCCACTAGATTAATAGCACCTCCTGATCCACCCCCTGGAGTTCCGGTAGGAACCTCTTCTGTGGTTGGTGGCGTTCCTGGAATAAACTCCCTTCTTAAAGAAATTCGTAACTGTGTCAACGCGAGATTATCAATATCCTCACCTTCTCTGATGGCACCAAACACATTCATCTCGACTGTAATTGGCGACACATTAACCACATCTATCCAATACACTCCATTGCCATCAGGCACTGGAGTTGGGTTTATTCCGCTCGTTGCGATACCCATATCTTCAGCCCAGGTCGCTGCGTTAAAACCATTTTCTCGCAACTCAGCCAAAAAATGAGAAGCACCATATTCAGCCGCCATGGCTGATAAAGCCTTATTGTTTTGATTGGAGCTCATTCGCTCCTGCATACGACTCCCCTGCATCCCTAAGACTGTGACGAGAGTAGCGACCAACAAAAGAATCAAACTGATGACCAGAGCAACCCCTTTTTGTTGCTGTATATTCGTGTTCATTGCATACCTCCCAACGACTCAGCGACAAACTGTCATTTTAAAAGTAAATTCATTGTTATTTTTTAGACCTGCAGGTGCATTACTCGCACACATAGAAACCTGACACCCTGGATCTGATTTGTTTGTCACGATTGAATACTTATTTCCTAAATAACGACACGTACAATCCACCTCAACATTAGAGCAGGAACTACCACCATTACCACCGCCTAGAGTTGGCTCATCTGATTCATTTGATCCACCATTTTCGCCACCTTCCCCAGGATCATTAGGATTGACTTCCTCCTCCTCTTCGACAGGTGGATTTTCATTTCCAGTAGGTGGCGGCGCAGGAACTCCATTGGGATCTGGATGTACAATGATAAAATCTTCAGCGACCTTCGCACGCATGCTGGTTACAAACTGAATGGATAAATCACTGGATGTTGTGCTTTCCATAGAGAGCTGCACTAAAACGGTCCTTACATCTACAGCCCAATCATCTACTTCATTTGCTAAAACGTACTCATCATTACTCACACGTCCATCATCATCTGAATCCACCCCATACCATAGGTTTAAATCACTGACGCGTCGTACCAAGGTTACAGGTGCCCCTCCATCAACACTACACTGCAAGTTGCCACCAGAAACACTAAAACTATTTAACTGAGTGGTGCCCAAAGCAACTGGAGCACCCAAACAGTTCCTAACCCCATCCCCACCCGCAATATTCATAGCTAGCTCCGTATTCGATGAGGCACTATCGAAATTGGCAGCAGATTTAGTTAAGCGAGTAAGCGTATAGGACATATAGCGAAAAGCTTCTTGCGCGTTATCTAATTCAACTTTTGTACGATATGAAATTTGATTGGATTGAAAAACCGCCAAGGCCCCTCCAATCAAAAATACACCAATCACCAAAGCGACAAGGAGCTCAACCAGCGTAAAACCAGCCTGTGCACTTTTTACAACGTTAGTGGATGCCAATATCCGACTTGCAACTTTTGGGCTACTTTCTGACATGCTAAACATAAAACACCTCCATTGACTGGATAAACAATGCACACTCGGCTAATTACAATCCAGAACAGGTATTCGGGCTAAATATCGAAATGTCCGATTGCTATCCTCTTCATCTCCAGTAGCCAATCGATCAAGCCAGCTAATCGTGATTTCATACGTTGAGGTCGCTTCATCAAAATCCATTTCACCCGTCCAATTCGGCATCCAAGGATGCTCTTCGTGGGAGCCTCTCCAATCACCTAATACCTCATCACGCCTAACCTCATCATTTAACACACAGGCGTTGGCCCACAAGCGTTCAACTAAATCTGTAGCTTGCACTGCAGCGATAGATTGCTGGAAACTCGATTGACTAGACTGCATAGAACGCAATTGCAGCATAACAATTGAAGAGAAACCGATTGCAATAACAACCATAGCAATCAAGGACTCTAACAAAGTGATACCACGTTGCTTAAAACCTCTTCTATTCGCTCTAAATCGATCCCTACACATCATCCACACCCCCCAACTTGGGCTGCACCGCTAAGCGTTAACAGCACACAGCGTGACGACTCACCCGACACAACATTAATATTGGAAATGGGGCCGGTTATTTGGCCTGCCGAACCAAACTCAACTAAAATAGGCCCCGTTATAGTAACCGTCTCAACAACATTCCCAACTCGCATCAATTGAGCAGGCAATACATTCATCGGATCATCAGGGTCGGCAGGGATGCGCAACACTATCCAATTACCCCCTGTGGCCGGCCAATTTGCTGCACAAGTTACAGCATCACTTGACGGACAAAACTGCGCTGTGGAATTCGAGCGAACGGCCTCATTACGTGCATACTGCAATGCACCCAATATTTCATTGGCGGTAGCCGTGGTTCGATTGCGCTCCAATAGACTGATATAGTTCGGGATGCCAATGCTGAGAATTATCGCAAGCAATACTGTCACCACCATCAATTCAATCAAGGTGAAGCCGCTTTCGAGTGGCTTGGGAAGGATGATTGGACGCGATTGCCTATACATTTTAATCACCAACAATTTGCTCCCACCGCAATGCGATTTCCAGTATGAGTGAGTGTCATCACACCACAGGGATCATTCACCTGAGTACCGACTGGCGTAGCGGTTAAAGAAAAGGACTGAGCAGGATAACCAGAAGTAGGCGCAATCGTATAACGCTCTGGCTGCTGGACGTTAGGCGTACACTCAGCGTAACTATTGTTTAAGGTGTAACAGCGTTCTAATTGCTGCGCCACATCCATTAAAATCGTTTGAGCATCCACACGATGAGATCTCAAAACATATTGGGTATAGCTCGGATAGGCAATGGCCGCCAGAATACCGATGATGGCGACTACGATCATCAGCTCTATGAGGGTAAAGCCACGGACAATTGAAGCTTGCATAATAATTTTTCACCTTCAGCATTTACACTGCTTAGTTCTGATTTAATTTTAATGGAGCTTCACAAAAGCACCCAATCTATTAGGATAAACGGTTCCTACAGCAGGATAAGTGGATCCTCTTTAGGATCAAGCCAGATACCACCAGAACACCAAAAACCTGCATATATGAAATTTAATTTAGCATAGAAGTGTAAGCCCCTACCGTGGATGAGTCTTTCTTACTAATCCTGATCCAAGGAATAACATCTCTCTCAAAATAATTATCAAATTCCTCCCTATCAAAAATAATAGGGTGATGATCACTAACCACATAAACCTCAACTTCGTGCATATCTTCACGATCAAGCAGCTCTGAAAGGTTATCAAAAAACTGCTTATGCAACTTGAGATTTCGGCAAGTTTCAATACCACTAGGGATACCATACAAGACACAATCAAATGTATCGACATGCAAATCTCTTAAATCATAAATACTATGACTATTTAATGTAAGCCAATATAGAAACCCTTTATTATCAGAACGAAAAAAATCTTCGACGATAGGTAAAAAATCCCTATCACAAACCCCTGGCCAAGAATAACAGCGACGTGACCAAACTTGACTATTAAAAAATAAAGACGCATCAAACCCTACTCTTGGATACCAATGGCGTCGGTCATACATAGAACTCACTGCACCATGCAAACTCTTAGTTCTATAACCTAATTGATTTAATTTACTAGGGAGGCAATCATCTAGCCCTTCTTCAATTTTTTTAAAATTATAATGCAAAGGTTTTAATCCACAAAGCTCACGAAACTCCCCTGCAACTGTTGCGCTAGAAGCAAATCTAAAAGATCCCATCTCAACAGATCTTGACTGCAGCTGTTCAATCGAAGAAATTACATCTTTATTAATAAAAGGATTTTTTGTCGCCCCCCAAGACTCCGCAACAATAAACAAAATTTTGTCAGAAAGTACCCCTTCATCAATGGCTTGATACACCCTATCACTTAATGCATCATCTGTGTATTCATCAAATATCTGACCATCTCCCCTGACCATATCGAAAAATCTTGTAAACCTATAGCGGATAAAAAAATCTGCCTGACTATACAGATAAATATCACTATCCATCCTCCAATGCATAATTCTTTTCTCAGGGCTTGCCACAAGTAACACCGCATACAAATTCATAAATATCAAACAATTGGCAACCACAAGCACAAATAACTTATGAGACCTCTTACCAAAAAAAATTGACAAAAAAGCCAATATCAGAACCAATAAAGATCCTAAGAAAACAATTACCTTGTAAACAAAAGGGGCAGAAGGCAAAAAACTCATCCAGATAAAAATGTCTGAAATTCGAAAAAATACAAATACCTGACCGATGATTGCGAACAAATCAATCAAAAATACAGAGAAAAATAAAATAACCGATGTTTTACAGTATCCCAAAACCAGCAATATTGCGGGATATGCATAGTCAATATTCACATAAGGCCTTTGTACCGAAACATAGTCGGATACAGCCCAAGCGATGATATTTGGAATCAAGAAATATAGCGCTGAAAAAGTAACGTTACGAAGAGATACTGATTCATCCACTAACACTTTCATACCCACTTCTTGCAATATTCGCATTAAATATAAAAAAAGCCCTAAAAAGGGCTTTTTAAAGAAGAACTAATTAACTGCTAGTCCCAGGGGCACCGCCACCAAAAGTACAGGTAGATGATGCAGCTCGCGCATCACTCACTGTACATGTCCACTGATTTCCATTAACGTCAGGTGTCAAGGTTGCCGTTACATTACCAACAGTATTTGAGATTGTTCCATCTACACATGTCGAGGACGTTACACCGGCACATACGTCTGCGGCTCCTTCTTGGAGATTCAGAGATACTTGTAACTTATCAGCAGACATCTCAGCAACAGCACTAGCGCCTTCTGCTCTAAGAATATAATTCTGGTAGGCTGGAATAGCAATCGCCGCCAGGATACCGATGATCGCAACCACGATCATTAACTCAATCAGGGTAAAACCCGCTTGCTTTTTCATTTTGTTTCTCCTCAGGGAGTCTAAAAACAAATTAAGTAGATCATCACTAAACTTTGCTCTGCCACGCTTCCCTGCAGGGCAGGTGGATTCGCTAAGCAGAATCAAGCATAGCCTATGCCAACTCATCAACAAAGTATTAATCTGATTTAAATATTAAAAACCCTTTAGGAAAGAGAGAGTTAGATCAAAACCCTGCACTCTATCGGGTTTTTACTCACAAACACTCATCTAAAACACCGAGAAAGTGACCATTTATGTCAATTTCAGCAAATTAGGTCACTCAACAAACCTAAAGATTGAAAAAATACGAAAAAAATAGACTTAGCAGAAAAGCAGATCTACCGGCCTGAAAAGCAAAAAACCGGTGAGGCGTTTAACCCTCACCGGTTTCGTTGACTCAGAAGGCGCGAGCCTTTTTAAGGCTAGGGAGCGCGTTCTTAAACCTCTAAGAAGTCCAAAATTCCTTCAGCGGCTTTGCGCCCTTCATCGATCGCGGTTACGACCAGATCCGAGCCGCGCACCATATCACCGCCAGCAAACACCTTGGCATTAGTGGTTTGGAAGGCGAAGCGCCCTGCTGCTTTAGGTTGAGCGCTGGCATCAACACGACCATCCTGGTGTAAACCGATATTAAAATCGGCAAACCAAGGCGCGGGGCTGGGGCGGAAACCAAAGGCAATGAGTACGGCATCGGCAGGCAGGATCTCTTCCGACCCTTCAACCACTTCGGCACTTTGGCGGCCATTGGCATCCGGTGCACCCATGCGCGTAGTGACCACTTTTACGCCGGTGACCTTGCCCTGTTCACCGACCACTTCAACCGGTTGACGGTTAAAGACGAAGTTCACGCCCTCTTCACGCGCGTTAACCACTTCGTTTTTCGAGCCTGGCATATTGGCTTCATCACGGCGGTAAGCACAGGTCACGCTCGCGGCCCCCTGGCGGATGGAGGTACGGTTACAGTCCATAGCCGTGTCTCCGCCGCCGAGTACCACGACTTTTTTACCCTGCATGCTGATGAATTCAGACGGATCTTTTTCATAACCCAGGCAGTGGTTAACGTTGGAGATCAGGAAAGGCAAGGCATCATACACCCCTTCAAGCTCTTCGCCAGGGAAACCGCCTTTCATGTAGGTGTAAGTCCCCATACCTAAGAAGACCGCATCATAGTCATCCAACAACTGCTGGAAGGTGATGTCCTTGCCAATCTCGGTATTCAGGCGGAATTCAATGCCCATGCCTTCAAAAATCTGGCGACGACGTGTCATCACCGATTTTTCTAATTTAAATTCAGGAATCCCAAAGGTCAGCAGGCCGCCAATTTCTGGATAACGATCAAACACCACAGGCTTAACGCCGTTGCGGATCAGGATATCGGCACAGCCTAAGCCCGCAGGGCCAGCACCGATCACGGCTACGCGCTTGTCTGTCCAAACCACATTGGACATATCCGGCTTCCAGCCCATGGCAAAGGCGGTATCGGTGATGTATTTCTCAACCGAACCGATGGTCACCGCGCCAAATCCATCATTCAGCGTACACGCGCCCTCACATAAACGATCCTGTGGGCAGACACGGCCACACACTTCCGGCAGGGTATTGGTTTGGTGGCTGAGCTCCACCGCTTCCATGATGTTGCCTTCAGAAACCAGCTTCAGCCAGTTGGGGATAAAGTTATGTACTGGGCATTTCCACTCACAATAAGGGTTGCCACACTCCAGGCATCGATGTGCCTGAGTTGAGGCTTCCTTCGGACGGAAAGGCTCGTAGATCTCTGCAAACTGCTGTTTACGGACACCGGCTGCAATTTTTTCCGGGCCTTTGCGGCTGACTTCCATGAATTGGAAATCGTTACTTAGACGTTCACCCATTTTTCACCTCACTCGATGCCAGGGTAGCGACCCTGGCATCTGATTCTATCTCTACTTTTACCCGTAAGATTTCCCGATTGAATCTGCGCAGGGCGCTTATTCAGGGCGTTTGCGAATGCTGTTCAGCAGATCGTTGATGCCGGTGGCATAAGGCTTCACCAGCCAGAACTTGCCAATCAGATCATCGAAGTTGTCTAGGATCTCCTGACCCCAGGCACTGCGTGTTTCGCGGGTAAATTCGATAATGGTTGAGCGCAGGTGGTTCTTATGTGCCTCCATCTGCTCAGTTGCAATGCGGTGGATATCCACCAGTTCATGGTTGTACTTATCCACAAAGCTGTTGTCTAGATCGAGTACATAGGCAAAACCGCCGGTCATCCCCGCTCCGAAGTTGTAGCCCGTCTCACCCAGCACAGTCACCATGCCGCCCGTCATATACTCACAGCAGTGGTCACCGGCACCTTCGATCACGGCGTGGCAACCGGAGTTACGCACCGCAAAACGCTCACCGGCCTGACCAGCAGCGAACAATTTGCCGCCCGTCGCACCGTAGAGGCAGGTGTTGCCCATGATGGAAGCTTCGTTGGTTTTGTAATCCACTTCCTGGAAAGGACGCAGCACAATCTTACCGCCGGCCATCCCTTTACCGACATAGTCATTGGCATCGCCTTCCAGATACAGGTGCTGACCACCGGCATTCCAGACGCCGAAGGACTGGCCCGCATGGCCACGGAAGTTAAAGATTGCCGGCGCATCACACATGCCGAGGTTGCCGTGATGCTTGGCGATCAAACCGGAGGTGCGCGCACCGACCGAACGATCGCAGTTGGTGATCTTCAGCGCCCACTCGCCGCCGAGTTTATCGGCAATCGCCTGGCCAGCCATTTCAGCCATCTGACTGTTCAACGCACCGGAATCATAGGGTTCGTTGCGCGGCTGCTGGCAGGTTTGTGGATAGTGTGCCGGCACACCGGCATCACTGATGATGGGCGACAGATCGAGCTTGCTCTGCTTGTCGGTTTCACCTGCCAAGACTTCCAACAGATCGACACGACCGATCAGCTCTTCCAGAGTGCGTACACCCAATTGCGCCATCCACTGACGGGTTTCTTCTGCAACAAAACGGAAGAAGTTTTTCACCATCTCCACCGTGCCACGGAAATGATCTTCACGCAGATCAGCACGCTGAGTGGCCACACCGGTTGCACAGTTATTCAGATGGCAAATACGCAGGTATTTACAGCCTAAGGCCACCATCGGCATGGTGCCAAAACCGAAGCTTTCCGCACCCAGAATCGCGGCCTTCACCACATCCAGACCGGTTTTCAAACCACCGTCTGTCTGCAGGCGAATTTTGCCGCGCAGGTGGTTAGCACGCAGTGACTGATGCGCATCGGCCAGCCCCAACTCCCAAGGTGAACCGGCATAGTGGATCGACGTCAGCGGTGAGGCCGCTGTGCCGCCGTCATAACCGGAAATGGTGATGAGATCGGCATAGGCTTTGGCCACACCACAAGCAATCGTGCCAACACCTGGACGCGATACCAGTTTGACCGATACCAGACCTTCAGGATTGATCTGCTTGAGGTCGAAGATCAGCTGTGCCAAATCTTCGATCGAATAGATGTCATGGTGCGGCGGTGGTGAAATCAGGGTCACACCCGGCACGGAATAACGTAGACGTGCGATCAAGGCATTAACCTTACCGCCCGGCAACTGCCCCCCTTCACCCGGCTTAGCGCCCTGCGCGACTTTGATCTGCATCACGTCGGCGCTCATCAGATATTCGGGTGTCACACCAAAACGGCCTGAAGCGATCTGTTTGATTTTAGAGCGCTTCATGGTGCCATGACGCGCTGGATCTTCACCGCCCTCACCCGAGTTGGAACGACCGCCCAACTCATTCATCGCCACCGCTAAGGCTTCATGCGCTTCCGGTGACAAGGCTCCCAGCGACATAGCGGCGCTGTCAAAGCGTGGGAAGAGGGCCTCAACAGGTTCCACTTCAGACAGTGGGATAGGCTGAATATCTTTGCGTAGGCCTAAAAGGTCACGCAGTGTTGCTACACCACGCTGGTTCACCAGCTCGGCGTAACGCTGGTAATCACGCGGATCACCACTGGTCACGGCCTTGTGAATACTGGTCACAACATCCGGGTTGTAGGCGTGATATTCCGCGCCGTGTACATACTTGAGCAAACCACCCTGTTGCAGCGGTTTACGTGGGCTCCAAGCTTCCTTAGCCAATAAAGACTGTTCAAACTGGAAGTGCTCAAAACGCGCCCCTTCGATACGGCTGGCCACGCCTTTGAAGCAAAGTTTCACCACTTCGCTAGACAGCCCCACGGCTTCAAACAGCTGCGCACCACGATAGGAAGCAATGGTCGAAATCCCCATTTTTGAGAGGATTTTCAACAAACCTTTGTTGATCCCTTTACGATAGTTTTCGTGGGTTTGCAGAGGCTCAGCGGTGATTTCACCGGTGCGGCACAGATCATTCAGCACACGGTAGGCCAAATATGGATACACCGCCGTCGCACCAAAACCGAAGAGTACAGCAAAATGATGCGGATCACGCGCAGTGCCGGTTTCGATGACTAGGTTAGCGTTGGAGCGCAAACCCTTCTCAACCAGATAATGGTGAACTGCACCGGTCGCCATTGCCGCATGAATCGGCAATTTACCCTGCTTCAGGTAGGCATCACTCAACACCAGGATGACCTTACCATTACGCGCCGCTTGTTCCGCACGCTGGCAAAGATCGTGGATCGCAGCTTCCAGCGTCATCTCCGTCGGATCATATTGCAGATCCAGCGTTTCCGGCTCAAAGCCTTCGACCGTGTTATCACGCAGACGACGGAATTTGCTCGCAGACAGAATCGGAGTATTGAGAATAACACGGCGTGCATGCTCAGGCGTTTCTTCAAAGACGTTACGCTCTGTGCCGATGCAGGTTTCCAATGACATCACGATCGCTTCACGCAGGGGGTCGATCGGCGGGTTGGTTACCTGGGCGAACTGCTGACGGAAATAGTCGTAAACGGAACGAATGCGCTGCGACAGAACCGCCATCGGCTTGTCGTCACCCATCGATCCGACCGCTTCCATACCGGACTCACCCAGCGGACGCAGCACCTGATCACGCTCTTCAAACGTGACCTGGAACATCTTCATATGAATCTTGGTTTCTTCCGGTGACATATCACGGAAGGAGGTGGATTCCTCAACAAAACTCATGGTCTGCTCAAGGGGCAGAGAGTTCTCACGTAGCCATTTGCGGTAAGGCTGACGCGCTTTGAGTTTATTATCCACATCTTCGGTATGCAGCACTTCACCGGTGGCCGTGTCGATCACCAGCATCTGGCCTGGGCCGACACGCCCCTGGGCCTGGATCTGGGAAGGCTCATAATCAAACACCCCGATTTCAGAGGCGGTACAGAGCAAGCCATCTTTTAGCATGACCCAGCGTGAAGGACGCAGACCATTACGATCGAGCATACACACGGCGTAACGACCATCGGTCATCACCATACCCGCTGGGCCATCCCAAGGCTCCATATGCATGGAGTTGTATTCATAGAAGGCACGCAGATTGGAATCCATGGTTTCCACATTCTGCCAAGCCGGTGGCACGATCATGCGCACGGCACGGTAGATATCCATACCGCCGACCAGCAGGAATTCCAGCATGTTATCCATACTGGAGGAGTCGGAACCGGTGGTGTTCACGATCGGCTGCAGGGACTCAATATCCGGCAGCAGCGGCGTAGCAAACTTGCTGCTCCGTGCACGCGCCCAGTTACGGTTACCATCGATGGTATTGATTTCGCCGTTGTGCGCCAAAAAGCGGAAAGGCTGTGCCAGCGGCCAACGTGGCGCGGTATTGGTCGAGAAACGCTGGTGATAGGTACAGATGGCTGTTTCCAGGCGCGGATCACTCAGATCGCGATAGAAAACCGGCAGGTCCACCGGCATCATCAAGCCTTTATAGGAGATGACCTTGTCAGACAGGCTACAGATGTAGAAGTCTTTATCTTCAGTCAAAGCAATTTCAGCACGACGGCGTGCCACAAACAGCGCTGTCGCAAAGGAGGTTTCATCCTTGCCTTGCGGATTGACAAAAATCTGCTCGATCTGCGGCAGAGTGTCCTTGGCAATTGGGCCTAGGCAGCTGTCATCCGTTGGCACTACGCGCCAGCCGTATACACCTAACCCCTGAGCCTGAAGTTCAGTATTGAGGATTTCACGTGCCTGCTGTGCACGCTCTGTGTCCTGTGACAAAAAAACCATACCGACGGCATACTGGTCGGACAATTCGGTTTGCAATGTCTCTTTGGCGACTGCACGCATAAACGCGTCGGGCTTTTGCATTAACAGACCGCAACCGTCACCGGTTTTACCATCTGCTGCAATGCCTCCGCGGTGAGTCATGCAGGCAAGTGCCTGAATAGCTTTCTGCAGGAGAGCGTGACTCGCTTCTCCTTGCATCTGTGCCATCAGGCCAAAGCCACAGTTGTCTTTAAATTCACCTGGGCGATATAGACCATTGCTCATAAGCCAATCTCACTAAAAAATCTAATAAAACAAGAAATTACAAAAACTTCCTGACCAAACCCGCGTCGCAGAGACAAAAAAGGGGTGTCGATCCTACACCCCGCTCGGGTTTACAACAATTTTTTAGCAGTCGAGGGGCAACTGAAGTATTTTCAGTCAAAAAGGCCCTCATACTTAGTGAAGGCCTTAATTTTATTACCAGTTTACTGGTTTATTTTTTGTATGTCGGTTTTCACACCGGCGATCGATCTGGGCCAAGGGTTGCGATCTCGCAACTCTTTCGGCAGTTGATTCACCGCCGCCACCGCAGCCGACCTGCTATTATACTGCCCATAGACCACAACATGCCAGGGTTCATCGCGCAGCAGCGTTTTGAAGTAATAAAAACGCTGGGGTTGAGCTTGGGCTTGAATGAACCTAACGACATTTTCTTCGGAGCGCGCACCGAGTATTTGCAGGGTATAACCGGAATCCGGCCAGCCCATCAATTCATCCGCACGTAGATACGAACCTGAAGGCCCAGCCGATCTCTGCGCACTCGCTACAGGCGGAGCTGAAGGTGTAGCGGCCGGTGCCACACTGGGCGCAGGCGGTGCGGGCGGAGGTGCAACAGGCGTGGGTGCTGGCGCCGCGACGACTGGTGCAGGTGCAGATGCAGGTGCAGGTGCAGGAGTTTGTTCGACTTCAGCCACGGGCGCAACCGGCGCGGGCAGAGGTGCCTCGGGCTGGAGCTGGGGCTGCGGTTGCGGTGCAACCAGAGTTGGATCAGGCTGATCGAGCAGCGGGTCTTGCTCAAGACTCGGCTGTGCGGCTAGGAGCGCTTCTTGCTCCGCTAAACGACGCTCCAGCTCACTCATCACCTGAATCTCAACGACCTCCTCCTCAACCTGAGCAAAAGGCACTTGATCCAGTGGCAAAACAATTTGTGTGGTGGTTTCTTCAACAGTCTGGCTCGGCAGATAGTGCCAAACCGCAAAACTAGTGATCAGCAACAAGACTGCGCCAATGCCTGCCAAATGCGCAGGCGGAATCGGCATGGCTCCACTGCGTGAGGAGACCCGCCCTTCGCGCAGCAGATCAATGACGCCCAGTTTTAACGCAGAGAGATTGCCCTCTGCTTGCAACACCAAGCGCTTGACCTGATTCGGATCAGGATCGGCATCAGCGGGCAAGAGCGCCGCGATAAAGGCTTCAGATTCTTGAGCATCCAGCGGATTTAAGCGCTGAAGATGCACCTTACCCTCCAAACGACGATAAAGCCCTCGCTCTTCCGCGCGCATTTGAAACTCAGGTAAACCACTGAGCAACAAACGCGGGGTGGCCGCACCCAGTTGACGCAGCCCAATCAACAACTCCAGTGCGTTATCACTGAGCAGATCGGCATTATCAATGAGAATAACCAAAGCCATCCCCACTTCGGCCAGCCCTTTCGCCAGACGATGGATTTCCGTCAAACGTGCCCGATTATCTGCATCGGCAGGCAACTCCGCACCCAAGCCCACCACTAGATGCGTTAACAAGGCGGTCACATCCGTTGCCTGTTGCAAAGAGATGAGCGCCAGACGCTGGGAGTTCTCAGCCGATAGATTGGCGACCTGTTCCAGCATCCGTGTACGACCGCTACCCGATTCGCCGAGCAGCAAAATCAAATAATCCGAGTAACGAACAAGATGCTGCAGCTTGTCGACCAACTGACGGCGAGAGTTGGGCTCAATAAAATGATGATGCGCCGATTCGATCATACTCACCTCCTAACCCCACAGCCGCTTTATAGCTTACCTAAGGCCTGACCGGCCTCCAGGGTTTGCATCAACAACGCCTGAGGGAAGTCACTGGTTACCGTAGCTTCACCGATTTTTTTCAGCAAAACCAGGCGCAACTGACCATCTAACACTTTTTTGTCCACCGCCATTAGTTCCAGGAAACGCTGGGGAGGCATCTCTAAAGGTGGGCAGATTGGTAAACCTGCGCGCTGTAACAAGGTGCGAATACGCTCAACATCCTGCGCATTCAACCAACCTAATCGTGCGGACAAATCCGCCGCCATCATCGTACCGGCTCCCACCGCCTCACCGTGCAACCAAGCACCATACCCAGCATCGGTTTCAATCGCATGACCAAAGGTATGCCCCAGATTCAGCCAGGCACGAATTCCCGATTCCCGCTCATCCTGCGCGACAACTTCCGCTTTAATTTCACAGGAACGATAGATAGCTTGCGCCAACAAGGCACTATCACCCTGATACAGGCCATCCATATGCGCTTCCAGCCAAGCAAAGAAATCGGCATCGTAGATCAAGCCATACTTGATCACTTCCGCCAGGCCTGCGGAAAGCTCAGCTTTAGGCAGCGTTTTCAGCACCTGAGTATCGGCGATCACCGCACGCGGCTGATGAAACGCACCGATCATATTTTTTCCCAACGGATGATTAACGCCGGTTTTACCTCCAACGGAAGAATCCACCTGAGACAGGAGCGTCGTCGGCACCTGAATAAAATCAACGCCGCGCTGATAACACGCTGCGGCGAATCCGGTCATATCCCCAATAACACCGCCCCCTAAGGCGATCAGCGTAGTGGTACGGTTATGGCGAGCCTGTAATAGGGCATCAAAAATCTGATTCACCTGCGCCAGGGTTTTATAGGCTTCACCATCCGGCAAAATCACTTCACTGACCTGGAAATGGCTTAACTGGGCTTTGAGGCGCTGCAGATATAAAGGCGCAACTCTGTCGTTGGTGACAATCATCACCTGGCGGCCTGCGATATGCGGCTGAAAGTGTTCTGGTGTAAAAAGCTCTGAACCTATGTAAATCGGGTAACTACGCTCACCTAGGTCAACCGTTAACGTCTGCATGTGTATCTCGCGAGTTTAAAAATGAGAAGCATCAAGAAAATGAAGATCCGGGTGTTTTTGTTTGATCTGCTTCAGAATTTCTTGAACCACCGCACGCGGGTGGCGCTTGTCGGTACGAATAATCAGATCACAACAACTGCGATACAGAGGGTCACGCTGATTAAATAAGCGTTTGAGTACCGCTTCAGGATCGGCGGTTTGCAACAAAGGACGATTACGATCTTTTGAAGTTCGCTCTAACTGCTGCTCTATAGAGGTCAACAGGTAAATTACGATACCACGATTTTTGAGGTGCTGACGATTCTCTTCACGCAGAACCACACCGCCACCTGTGGCAAGGATAATGTCATTAAGCTGGGTCAACTCGTCGATCGCTGCCGTTTCACGATCCCGAAACCCCTCTTCACCTTCAACATCAAAGATCCAAGGAATATTTGCGCCTGAGCGTTCTTCGATGACCTTATCCGAGTCAATGAACTCTCGATCCAGCTCTTGAGAAAGAAGACGCCCTATGGTGCTTTTTCCAGCACCCATAGGGCCGATTAGAAATATGTTCAACCAGAAACCTTACTGCAATGTCAGCGATTCCCGAATCATAGTGGGTGTGATGAAGATCAGCAACTCACGTTTTTCTAAACGATTCACCGTTTTCTTGAACAGATTCCCAAGAACTGGCAGATCACCTAAGACTGGAGTTTTATCCACCGCACTTAAATCACGGTCGATGAACACGCCCCCTAAGACTACGGTTTCGCCGTTATTAACGGTGACAGTTGTTTCCACCACATTACGATCGATAATCAAATCACCGTTACGAGTTTCACCACCGATCGCGTCTTTATTGATCTGCAGCACCAGGCTTAAGCGATCACCCGGGTTGATTTGCGGCGTCACATCCAACCTCAAATCCACCTCTTCAAACTTGATGGTGGTCGTTCCATCCTCGACGACCTGATAAGGGATCTTCTGACCTGAGGCTATAACGGCCTTCTGTCCATTTGCTGTTACAACCTTGGGCTGGGATATAACATTTAAGCGCCCAACGCTTTCTAAAGCGGAAATCTCAGCCGCTAAGATTGCACTGCTGCCCACCACACCAAAGGTAAATGCATTTGGCACTCCCGCTACACCTAAGTCGATAGCGGGGGCTGTAAAAGGTATCCCGGTATTAGCTTCATTCTCAGAGGTCAAAAGCCCACCCGCCCCTAATACCACTGTACGTGAATCATTCGATCTTGAACCTAACCCCCAGCGCACTCCAAGCTCTTTCGCGTCATTCGCGGTGGTTTCAACAATACGCGCTTCTACCAGAATCTGTGACACCTCAACATCAAAACGACGCAGCGTTCTGCGGATATCCTCTAAGGCTCTGGCTGTTTCACGCACCATCAAAACATTTGTTTGATCATCGGCCACAACAAATCCACGCTCAGAAATCATTTGCGCGGCTTCTAAGCGCTCTTTCAAATCAGATGCACGACGGAAGTCAATTTGAATGAAGTCCGTCAAGAGCGGCGAAACGTCTTCTACCTGCTTGATGCTTTCCAGTTCTAGCATCTCCCGGTTTTTAATCTCTTCAATGGTGCCTACCATGATGACATTACCGGCTTCACGCTTATCTAAGTTTTTGTTTTTAAGAATAATATCCAAGGCTTGATCCCAAGGTACATTCTTTAGGCGCAGTGTGATGCCACCTTGGACATTATCGCTCACAACCAAATTCTTTTCGGCCACTTCCGCAATGATCTGCAAGACCGCTCGCACTTCCACATTTTGGAAGTTCAAATCAATCTTCTGGCCCGAGAAAGGAAAGCGATTAGCATCCAACTCTGCCTGTTCACGACGACTCAGAGGTTTAAAGTCAACCACCAACTGATTGCCCGTTTGATAAGCCATATAATCAAAAGGTTCAGCGGATGGCTTTAACAGAAGCGTTGTATTTTCACCCATCACCATCGTGTCGATGAACATCAAAGGGGTCGCAAAGTCTTGCACGTCTAGGCGACGCTCTAAACCATCCGATAAACCCGCACCGGTTAGGTTAACGATGACATTGCCTCCTTCCTGGAAAATATCCATACCGGCACGCTCATCTGTGAGTGTCACGGTGACTCGGCCCTGATTTCCTTCAATTCTTTGAAAATCAATTCCTTGAACCCGGGTCCGGCCATCATTCAAAACAGGCATTCGCGGCCCTGCTGAGACAGGTGCTGAGACAGGCGCGGAAGCCCCCTGAGCGGCATCTTCAAGGGTAATAAAAATACTGTTATTTTCCGTGACCACTTTATAGCCCGCAGGTGCATAGAGATTCGTGACTAAACGTAAGCGGCCATCGACCTGGGCAAAGCTCAGAGTATCCACGAGACCCGTCTTAACATCCAAACCCCTCTGACCGGTTTCATTACTCACACCCCAAAAGTCCATAACTAAACGCGGCGGATTTTCAATCATATAGCTATTGGGCACAGGTGGAGTCGAGTCAAAATCCAACTTAACCTCAACGCCTTGACCCGGCAATGCCACAAAGGCGCTACGCTTAAGCTGAACATCTTGAGCCAGCGCTAACGAGGCGGTACTCAGCAACAACAGGGTACACACCACTGAAACCATACGACCGAACATAGCGGACGACCCTTTTCTATAATTCTTCATATTTAAAGTATCCACGGTATACATCCCTTTCTTACTGTTCGGGAAGAATGATTGTACGAGGCCGCTTCATCCAGCCACCGCGTCCGTTTGAAATAATTTCCGACAGTTCCAGCCTGCGCTCATCCAAAGCCAGTACCTGGCCATGATCCAACCCCAGATAATCACCCACTGTGACGCGATGGATTTCTCCACGAGGATCCTTCACAAGCGCCCACAGCATTTCTGCTGAGCCAGGTGCGGTGATGGTTCCAACCATAGCCAGATTATCCAACGCAAAGGTTTCCAAATAATCCTTCAACCGCTCAAAATCGGGGGCGACATCTGAGATATCTTCCGCTAGAGGAGCCGCCTCAGCAACGATCGCCGTAAAAGGATTGCGTAGACTGGAGCCTTCATAGACAAAGGCTTCATAGGGTTTAAATTCAGGTAGAGGCGCGATTTGCCCAACCGGTCTAGAGGAGCGCTCAGCCACAAAAGCCCGCAGATCCTGAGTATCCTCGACCCAAATACAACCGGATAAGGCCAATACAACACCTAAGCCTACCAGCATCCTTGTTACGTACCAGGCACATGCTGCCTGCTGTGCTTTAATTCTCATCATAACGATAGGTCTTGGCATTAATGGTCATGGACAGCGCATCACTCGAAGGTCGAATCGTATAGTCATGCAGAGTCACGATACGCTCAATCGCGGATACACCACTGACAAACTCACCCATCTGATGATAGGTGCCTGTGACTTGTATGTTGATCGGCAGTTCGACATAAAACTGAGCCTTTACCTCAGGCTGCAGCGCAATTAACTCAATTTTCAAACCCGCCTGACGCCCGATATCGGAGATATCCTCTAACAGACCCGGCACTTCTTTATCTGTAGGCAGTTGTTTGAGAATTTCAGAAAAACGATCTTCAATATCTGCCATTTGACGGCGTAGTGCATCTAGATTGGCAACCTGAAAAGATTTCGACTCATACTGGCGCTTGAGGTCTGCTTCACGTGAAATTTCACGCTCAACCGCTTTATGCTTATCTGCGATCAGAAAATGAATTCCAGCACCTAGGGCTAATGCAAACACCAATAAATAGGTGATCAATTTAACGCCGACTGGCCAGTTACCCGCCGTATTCACATCTAGGTTATTGATATCAAAGCCTGAGAAGGCGTTGCGTAGCGTATCCTTGTTCATTGAACAGCCCCCTCTTGTTGATCAGGGCGCAACATCGGCACGGTCATGTTGTACTGGCGTCGACTGTCGACCGCACTCACTCGGGAAAGATTCGGCTCACCAAACCATATTGAGCGCTGCAGATTGCGCATCAATGCTGATACATGATGATTTTGCTCTGCCATCCCATCAATGGTGAGGTTGTTGTTGACGCGAACTAAGGAGGTGTAAAACACCTCTTCGGGCAAGACTCTTACCAGCTCGTCAAAGTTACGCACGATCAGCGGGCGAGTTCCTTGTAGATCTTCGATCGATTGCAATCGCTCCAGAATTTGATCCCGAATTCTGTTGAGTTCACGAATTTCTGCGATTTGCTGGTCTAATTTGACATTTTCCACTCGCAAAAATTCATTACGCGCTTTCTGACGATCCATTTGCATATCGTAGTAGTAACTGATCGCAAATAAAGCCAGGCCGGCAAGAATTGCCGTACCTACAAGATTAGAAATAAAACGCTTTTGTAGCGCTTGATTCCGCTCTTCCCGCCAGGGTCTTAAGTTTATTCTGGCCATATTCAGATCCTACTGATCAAAGCTACGAAGGGCGAGTCCACATGCCTTCGCTAATAAAGGGGCATCACGTAAAAGCCGCGCTTGGTTCAAACGTGGATTGACTCTCATCTGTACGAAGGGGTTAATCAGTAGTGTGTTGACCTCTGTCTCCAACCCCACTCTCTCAACAAGACCCGAGATCGAAGCCAAGCCTCCGCTTAGATAAAGCCGATCAAGTTGACCATGCACGCCCGATGAGTAGTAAAACTGTAAGGCGCGTGAAACCTGTTGAATGACGGTGTCCGCAAAAGGCTGAACAATGGTTTGATGAATATCTTGTGCTAAACCCTGTTCACGTAAAGCCAGCTCGACCTCATCAAGAGTCATGCCATACTGCTGCTGGATCGAGTAAGACAGCTCATTCCCTGTAAAAGCTTGTTCGCGGTTGTACACCACCTGACCCTGGTGAAAAACATTTAGGCTGAGTGTAGCCGATCCTACATCTGCAACAGCAACATAGCCTTTGTAATCCGGCTCAAGTAGATTGATTAGCCTTTCCATCGCATAGGTGTCTACATCGATCACACCACATTTGATACCTGAATCATTGACGGCCTCTTCGCGCGCTTCGGCACTTTCCTTACGACAGGCGACAAGCAGTATGTCATTCAGGTTACGATCACGTTCAGATGGTCCCAAGACCTCAAAATCCAGGGCAACTTCTTCTAAAGGATAGGGAATAAACTGATCTGCTTCGACTTTAACCTGATCTTCAAGATCAAGCCCCGTAAACAGATTGCTGATTTGTAGCCGTTTGGTGATGACCGCTGAGGAAGGAACGGCAACAATGGCATCGGAATATTTGCCGCCACAGATTTTTAATCCGCGCTCTATCGCCACGGCTACTTCTGAGACAACGGCAACAGAGCCGTCTACGACGGCTGTAGTGGGCAGAGGGACGATTGCGTAAGCGTCTACTTGCAACTCCCGACCCTGCCTGGACAAAGACAATAACTTGACGGAAGATGCGCCAATATCGATGCCTATCCAACCCGCCGATCTTCGATTCATCAAGCTGAGCACTGTTAATTCCTTTTCCGTGAGTAGTCGGAAGTCCTATGTGACGGAGAAGATCTATCATTTCTAGACCAACCCAATCACAATTAAAGCTGTAGTCAGATATACTGTAAAGACCTAGCGTCGATATAATCAATACTTTACGACTAAATATGTTATTCAGGTGATCATGCGCATTACTTTAGTTCTTTTAAAGCTCGTTTTAGGGCTTTTTTTGCTTGGCCTACTCACCGCCGTGGGTGCAGGGGCAGCCGCTTGGTTCTATTTCAGCCCCAAATTACCTAATGTACAGCAGTTAAAAGAGGTGCGCTTTCAAACCCCACTGCGCATCTATTCTGCCGATGGCAAGCTCATAGCTGAATACGGTGAGCAACGCCGCGTACCCATACGTTATGAAGAGATTCCAGAAGGCATGATACAAGCGATTTTGGCCGCTGAAGACAGTCGTTTCTATGAACATTTTGGTATTGATATTAAAGGTTTGTCACGCGCCGCCTTACAACTGGTTTCATCCGGCGAAATCCAAACCGGCGGTTCGACCATTACGATGCAGGTGGCTAAAAACTTTTTCTTAACCCGCGATCGAACCTTTGAGCGTAAATTTAATGAAATCCTGCTGTCTTTTATTATCGAGCGCGAACTCACTAAACAGGAGATCATGGAGCTCTATGTCAATAAGATTTACCTAGGGCAGCGCGCTTACGGCGTACAGGCTGCTGCGCAAGTCTATTATGGCAAAGATATCCATGAACTGAGCATCGCCCAGATGGCGATGATCGCAGGCCTACCGAAAGCCCCCTCAGCCTCGAACCCGGTTTCCAATCCCCGCCGTTCGCTGGAACGACGCAACTGGATCCTCGGCCGCATGCACAGCCTTGGCTATATAGATGAGAGCACCTATCAAAGTGCTTTAAATGAACCAGAGGTCGCACGCTACCACACCAGCGACATTGAGCTTTCAGCTTTTTATGTTGCCGAAATGGTACGCCAGGAGATGTTCCGACTTTATGGCGAAAATGCCTATATTGACGGTTATCGTGTGACTACCAGTATCGAAAGCCGCCACCAACAAGCCTCAGATGAAGCGTTGCGCGCGGCACTGATCGCGTACAACGAACGTCATGGTTATTATGGCCCCGAAGATCGCATCGAAGGTCAGGAGCACACGCTGGAAAGCTTGTTGGCCCAACTGAATCGTGTCCCAGTGTTTGCCAACATGCAACCGGCGGTGGTCACGCGTACAGATGAGCGGATAGCCAAAGCCTTACTGCGCTCAGGTGAAGAAATTGAAATCAGCTGGGAGAATATGCGCTGGGCACGACGCTTTATCAACGTTAACTCCATGGGCCCTGTTCCTAACCGCGCTGCTGAGATTATGAGCGCCGGTGACATCATTCGCGTTTATCCTACTGCCAATAACAACTGGCGCCTGGGCCAAATTCCGCGTGTACAAGGCGCCCTAGTCGCACTCGATCCGCACACTGGGGCAATTCAGGCTCTATCCGGTGGGTTTAGTTTTGCTCACAACAACTTCAACCGCGCCACCCAAGCCTATCGGCAACCCGGCTCAACACTCAAACCCTTCTTATATGCCGCCGCACTCGAGCAAGGCTATACCGCCGCGAGCATCGTGAATGACTCTCCCATTGTCATACACGATGTGAGCCTACAGGGCGAGTGGCGCCCAGAAAATCACAGCCGTGATTTTGAAGGCCCGATGCGCCTTCGTGAAGCTCTGTATAAATCGAAAAACTTAGTTTCCATTCGTTTATTACGTGATCTTGGTGTCCAACAAGGGCAGCAAGCGATTATCAATTTTGGTTTTGAACCTAATCGAACGCCCGCTAATCTTTCCCTAGCCTTGGGCGCGTCTGAAGCCACACCCTTACAACTGACCAGTGGATATGCTGTGTTTGCTAACGGCGGCTATCGAATCGATCCTTATTTCATCCTCAAAGTTGAAAATGATAACGAGGAAGTGACGCTTCCCGAAGAGGCAGGGCTGGCTTTTATTGAACAAAACCCAAGCGCGCTGATGCCTAAAGATGAAGCTCGGCGTGTGATTAGCACCGAAACGGCTTTTATCATCAACAGCATACTCGAAGATGTGATCAAGCGAGGCACTGGCCGTCGAGCGCTGGAGCTTAATCGCCAACATCTGGCTGGTAAGACCGGCACCACGAATGAACAAAAAGATGCCTGGTTCTCAGGCTATAGCCAACAAAGCGTTGCTACAGCTTGGATAGGCTACGATCAACCCGCGCCTTTGGGCCGTAGCGAATACGGCGGCACGGCCGCTTTACCCGCATGGATCACGCTGATGCGCAGTGGACTGGAAGGCCAAGAGGATCTGGCCTACCCCATGCCGGAATCGATCAAGACCGCTATGATTGATCCAGCTTCGGGGCAATTAGCCTACAACGGACAAGACAATGCGATTCGCGAGTTCTTCACCGCAGACACTCTGCCACAAACACAAGCCATCAGCCCAGAAGTCCGCCGCCAAGGTTCAGTGATTGACTCTCTGTTTGATTAAAGAAGCTATTCACTTCTCCTAAGCCGGAACCCAGTGGTTCGTCCTGATCGTTGTGATCGGTCAATTTTAAGGCAAAAAAACCCCGGTTTCCCGGGGTTTTCTGTTCCAGAAGATTAATCTTCTGAGGTATCTTCGGCTGCAACTGCATTGACCGGACGATCAATCAGCTCAACATAAGCCATAGGAGCGTTATCACCTTTGCGGAAGCCACATTTCAGAATGCGAACATATCCACCAGGACGATCAGCATAACGCTTGCCCAGCTCATCAAAGAGTTTACCGACAGCTGCATCGCTACGAGTGCGAGCGAAAGCCAGACGACGGTTAGCCACTGAATCAGTTTTTGCCAAAGTGATCAGAGGCTCAGCCACACGGCGCAGTTCTTTAGCTTTTGGCAGAGTCGTTTTGATCAGTTCGTGTTCGAACAGAGACACTGCCATATTTTTGAACATCGCCTTGCGGTGTGCACTTGTACGATTTAAGTGACGACCAGATTTACGATGACGCATTTTCTAAATCCTTAGTAACTTAGCGACACTAAGTCGGTTAGGAAGCAGCCTTGTCATCATTCTTGAGACTAGCAGGTGGCCAGTTCTCAAGACGCATGCCAAGGGACAGACCTTTAGATGCCAAAACATCTTTGATTTCTGTCAACGACTTCTTGCCCAAGTTAGGAGTCTTCAGCAGTTCTACTTCAGTGCGCTGAATCAGGTCACCGATGTAATAGATCTGCTCTGCTTTAAGACAGTTAGCCGAGCGCACTGTCAGTTCAAGATCATCAACCGGACGCAACAACACAGGATCAATTTCTGGATCATCTGCTTCTGCACGTGATTGCTGACCGGCATCTTCCAGATCAACAAATACGAGCAGCTGCTGTTGCAGAATGGTTGCAGCACGACGGATACACTCTTCAGGATCAATCGTACCGTTGGATTCAATGTCGATAATCAGTTTGTCCAGGTCAGTACGCTGTTCAACACGCGCACTTTCAACCTGATAAGACACACGAAGTACCGGACTATAGCTGGCATCTAGCAGCAATCTGCCGATTGTACGAGCTTCGTCCTCATCATGCATCCGAGTATCAGCTGGAACGTAACCGCGACCGCGCGTTACTTTCAACTGCATATTCAGGCTGTGCTTACCATTCAAATGCGCAATGACATGATCTGGATTCGCAATTTCAACATCCTGAGTCAGCTGAATATCCGCTGCGGTGACTACACCAGGCTCAGATTTGCTCAGAGTCAGGGTTGCTTCTTCTCCATGGAAAAGATTCACAGCAACACCTTTCAGGTTCAGGAGGATCTCAATGACATCTTCCTGAACACCCTCTATGCTGCTGTATTCATGCAACACACCGTCGATTTCCACTTCGGTGATTGCACAACCAGGCATAGAGGACAGCAAGATCCGGCGCAGCGCGTTACCCAGAGTATGACCAAAACCACGCTCAAGCGGCTCAAGAGTCACTTTTGCGCGAGTTTTGCTGATTTCCTGTACGTCGATATGACGTGGACTAAGAAACTCGTTTACTGAACGCTGCATAATTCCACCAGTCAAGAGTTCAAGAATTACTTCGAGTAAAGCTCGACAATCAGGTTTTCGTTGATGTCTGAAGCCAGATCGCTACGCTCTGGAAGTGCTTTAAACTCACCTTCCATCTTCGCAGAATCAACCACAATCCACTCAACAGGAGCACGCTGACCAGCCAATTCCAGTGCGTGTTTGATACGCAACTGATTTTTGGACTTTTCACGTACTGCGATCTTGTCACCGGCCTGCACCTGGTAGGATGGAATATTCACAACCTGACCATTTACAGTAATTTGACGGTGAGAAACCACCTGACGCGCTTCTGCGCGGGTAGAACCGAAGCCCATACGATAGACAACATTGTCCAGACGACCTTCGAGAAGCTGCAACAGGTTTTCACCGGTTGCACCTTTACGACGAGCAGCTTCTTTGTAGTAACCACGGAACTGACGTTCCAGCACGCCGTAGATACGACGAACTTTTTGTTTTTCACGTAACTGCAGACCGTACTCAGACAAACGGCCACGACGAGCGCCGTGTACGCCTGGTACGACTTCAGCTTTGCACTTGCTGTCTAACGCACGAACACCACTCTTCAAAAAGAGGTCGGTGCCTTCGCGACGAGACAGCTTGCACTTTGGTCCAAGATAACGAGCCATTATACCGTCTCCTGATTAAACGCGACGTTTCTTCGGCGGACGGCATCCGTTGTGCGGAATAGGCGTCACGTCAGTGATATTTGTAATTTTGTAGCCACAAGAGTTCAGAGCGCGAACCGCTGATTCGCGTCCTGGTCCAGGACCTTTTACAAACACGTCGAGGTTTTTAAGTCCATACTCCAGAGCCGCCTGACCCGCACGTTCTGCAGCTACCTGAGCAGCGAACGGGGTGCTTTTACGCGAACCACGGAAGCCGGACCCACCAGAAGTCGCCCAGGAAAGAGCATTTCCCTGACGATCGGTAATGGTGATGATAGTGTTGTTAAAAGACGCATGGATGTGGGCGAGACCATCAGCCACTTGTTTTTTAACTTTTTTACGAGTGCGATTACCTGGCTTAGCCATATTCGGAAATTCCTATCGCTTACTTACGGATCGGCTTACGTGGCCCTTTACGGGTACGTGCGTTTGTCTTACTACGCTGTCCGCGAACCGGCAGGTTACGACGGTGACGCAGACCGCGGAAGCAGCCCAGATCCATAAGACGCTTGATGTTCATGTTGACTTCACGACGGAGGTCACCCTCAACAGTCAACTTGGCAATTTCACCACGAACATTATCGAGCTGCTCTTCAGACAGATCGCCGATCTTTACGGTCGGCTCAATGCCCACTGCTACACAAATCTGCTTAGCAGTTGTGCGGCCAATCCCGTAAATGTAAGTCAGAGAAATTACCGCATGCTTATTGTCAGGAATATTGACGCCAGCTATACGGGCCATTCAATGTACTCCATATTAATGTTCTGCTCAGCAGAACGAATCATTCATAGTTCGTGGAAGGCGCGCAATAATATACCTTGATCAAAAATAAATCAAGTCGGCGCGCCCCCACGCCTTTTATTGGGTCTGTGGATTAACCCTGACGCTGTTTATGGCGGGGTTCCACTTTGCAGATCACGCGAACGGAACCGTTACGACGTACAATCTTGCAGTTACGGCAAATCTTTTTTACAGACGCGCGTACTTTCATGATCCACCTCATTCGGCTTAACGGAGCAAACCCGCGCCGCCTTTAAGATTCGATTTTTTCATCAGGGATTCGTACTGATGAGACATCAGATGTGATTGCACCTGAGCCATAAAGTCCATCACCACAACTACAACGATCAACAGAGACGTACCGCCGAAGTAGAAAGGAATATTCCAAGCTACAACTAAAAACTGCGGCATCAGAGACACAGCGGTGATGTACAAAGCACCAAAGAGTGTCAAACGTGTGAGAACCGTATCGATGTAACGTGCAGACTGCTCACCAGGGCGAATACCCGGGATAAATGCACCTGATTTTTTCAGGTTATCTGCAACTTCTTTAGGATTAAACATAATCGCCGTATAGAAGTAGCAGAAGAACACGATAGCAATACCGAACAACAGTATATGCAGCGGCTGACCTGGGCCAAGTGCCAGAGCCATATCCTGCAGCCAATCCATTCCTTCACTCTGCCCAAACCACTGCCCCATAGAAGCAGGGAAAAGCAGAATACTGGAAGCGAATATCGGGGGAATTACACCCGCCATATTCACCTTTAAAGGTAAGTGGCTGCTCTGTGCGGCATAAATGCGACGACCCTGCTGACGTTTAGCGTAGTTGATGGTGATACGGCGTTGACCGCGCTCCATAAACACAACAAAACCTACAGTCGCCATCGCAAGCACTGCGATCAGCAGCAAAGCAAGGATGTTAAGATCTCCCTGACGAGCAGCTTCAAAAGACTGCCCTATCGCACTTGGAAGACCTGCCACAATACCGGCAAATATCAGAATTGAGATACCGTTGCCGATACCACGCTCTGTAATTTGCTCACCCAACCACATCAGGAAGACAGCACCTGCAACAAAGGTTACAACTGCTACGAAATAGAAACTGAAATCCGCCGCAAACGCTACACCCTGGCTGGCCAGGCCTACAGACATACCCAAACCTTGGATAGTTGCAAGCACGACGGTACCGTAACGTGTGTATTGATTGATTTTACGACGACCCGCTTCACCTTCCTTTTTCAGCTGCTCAAGATGCGGACTGACAACCGTCATCAACTGCATAATGATCGATGCAGAGATGTAAGGCATCACGCCCAGAGCGAGAATACTCATACGCTCTAGAGCACCACCTGAAAACATATTGAACAGACTTAGGATGGTACCTTGGTTCTGTTCAAACAATGCGGCCAAACGATCAGGGTTAATACCCGGCACAGGAATATGTGCACCGATACGGTAAACGATGATCGCGAGGAGCACAAAGCGCAGACGAGCCCAAAGCTCACCTAATCCACTTTGCTTTCCTGCCGGTAGGGTTCCTTGCTTAGCCATTTATGCCTCGACTTTACCGCCAGCCGCTTCAATCGCAGCCTGTGCACCTTTAGTCACTTTAAGACCTTTAACGGTAACAGGCTTAGAGAGTTCGCCAGACAGAATCACTTTAGCAGTTTTGATTTCCTGCTTGATGATGTCAGCCGCTTTCAAAGCAGCGAGATCGACCACTTCAACACCTGCCAGATTCAGCTCAGCCAGACGAATTTCAGCGACATAACGTGATTTACGTGATGTAAAACCGAATTTCGGCAGACGGCGGTGAATTGGCATCTGGCCGCCTTCGAAACCTGGATTAACGCTGCCACCAGAACGGGATTTCAGACCCTTGTGACCGCGACCACAGGTTTTACCCAGACCGGAACCGATACCACGACCTACACGCTTAGGGGCATGCTTGGCACCAGCACCCGGGCGTAATGTATTTAAACGCATTGGGTGACTCCTATCACTCACCAACTACACGAACCATGTAGTTGACTTTGTTAATCATACCGCGCACTGCTGGAGTATCTTCTACTTCAACAACGTGACCGATGCGGCGCAGACCCAAACCTTTCACACACAGCTTGTGATTGGGCAAAGTGCCAATCATGCTGCGGAACAGGGTGACTTTGATTTTGTTAGCCATCGATTAGTTCCCCAGGATCTCAGCAACGCTTTTACCACGCTTAGCAGCGATATCGTCTGGTGACTTCATAGAAGACAGACCGTTCACTGTTGCACGTACAACGTTAACTGGGTTGGTAGAGCCATAGCACTTAGCCAAAACGTTCTGAACGCCTGCCAACTCGAGCACAGCACGCATCGCACCACCAGCAATAATACCGGTACCTTCAGAGGCGGGCTGCATGTATACACGAGATGCACCGTGACGGGCTCTCACTGGATACTGCAGAGTGTGACCATTCAGAGAAACATTGACCATGTTACGGCGAGCCTGTTCCATCGCTTTCTGAATCGCGACAGGTACTTCACGTGCCTTACCGCGACCAAAACCGATGCGACCATTACCATCACCGACGACAGTCAGAGCTGTGAAGCCGAAAATACGACCGCCTTTCACAACTTTAGCGACACGGTTAACCTGGACCAGTCTCTCCTGGAGTTCACCGTCTTTCTGTTCGTGATTTGCCATAATAGAAACCTTTAGAATTCCAGGCCGCCTTCGCGAGCCGCTTCAGCCAGGGCCTGAACCCGGCCGTGATATTTGTAACCGGAACGGTCAAAAGCGACCTTAGTGATACCAGCCGCTTTAGCACGATCAGCAATCAGAGTGCCGATCTTACGCGCTGCTTCAACATTACCGGTTGCATCGTTACGCAGATCTTTTTCAACAGTCGAAGCTGCTGCCAGAACGGTTGAACCGTCAGCAGAGATGACCTGTGCATAGATGTGACGTGGAGTGCGGTTAACGCACAGACGCACAGCGCCCAGCTCACGCATTTTCAGGCGAGACCGACGCGCACGACGAATTCGAGCTTGATTTTTTTCGTTCATGACCCAGCCTTACTTCTTCTTAGCCTCTTTACGGCGTACAAATTCATCCACATAACGAACACCTTTACCTTTATAAGGCTCTGGCGGACGGAATGCGCGAATTTCTGCTGCAACCTGACCTACACGCTGCTTATCAGCACCGCTTAAAATGATGGTCGTGTTGTTTGGAGTTTCAGCAGTTACGCCTTCAGGCAGTTCATAATCAATCGGGTGTGAGAAACCAAGGGTCAGGTTAACAACATTACCCTTAGCAGCGGCACGATAACCGACACCAATCAATTGCATGGTTTTCTGGAAACCTTCGTTAACACCGACAACCATGTTGTTGATCAGTGCACGAGTAGTTCCAGACAGAGCTACGGCTTGCTTGCTGCCATCACGAGCAGCAAAGGTCACTTTACCTTCAGCAACTTCAACCGCTACAGAAGGATGAACGTCCAGGCTCAACTGGCCATTTTTACCCTTTGCAGTAACGCTCTGACCGTTAACGGTCAACTCAACACCAGCCGGTAGGACTACGGGATTCTTAGCTATACGTGACATCAGAACACCCCTTAGAATACCGTGCAGATGACTTCACCACCTACACCTGCAGCGCGAGCTGCACGATCGGTCATGATGCCTTTACTGGTAGAAACAATCGCAATACCTAAGCCGTCAGAAACTTTTGGCAGCTTGTCAGCGTGACGATAGATACGCAGACTTGGACGGCTTACGCGCTTGATATTCTCGATGACAGGCTTGCCTTCGAAGTACTTCAGTTCAATAGTCAGAACTGGCTTAACATCGCCTTCAACCTGGTAGTCAGCGATATAACCCTCTTCTTTCAGAACCTTTGCCAGAGCAACTTTCTGCTTGGAAGAAGGCATAGAGACAGCAGACTTTTCAGCCATGTTCCCGTTACGAATACGTGTAAACATATCCGCGAGGGTATCTTGCATACTCATGCTTTAATTTCCTCAAATGTGCAGCGCGGTGCGGTAGCAGGAACCTTGAAGAACCTGCCCAGACCACCGTGCTTACCGTTTACGAGCGGATTACCAGCTCGCTTTCTTCAGGCCAGGTACATCACCGCGCATTGCGGCTTCACGCAGCTTGTTACGACACAGACCGAACTTACGGTAAACACCGTGTGGACGACCTGTCAGCTGACAACGACGTTGCTGACGCACTGGACTCGCATCACGCGGCATTTTCTGCAGCGCAACCTGTGCATCCCAACGCTCATCTTCAGAACTGTTTGGGTTGGCAATTACTGCCTTGAGCTCAGCACGCTTAGCTGCAAATTTTGCAACAGCCTGTTCGCGCTTCAACTCACGGTTTTTCATAGATGACTTAGCCATGACCTTACCTTTGATTATTTGCGGAACGGGAACTGCAGAGCAGTCAGAAGTGCGCGACCTTCATCATTGGTCTGAGCAGTCGTGGTGATCGTAATATCTAAACCACGGATCTTATCCACTTTATCGTAATCGATTTCAGGGAAAATGATCTGCTCTTTAACGCCCATGCTGTAGTTTCCACGTCCATCAAAAGACTTAGGATTCAAGCCACGGAAGTCACGAATACGTGGAATAGACACGTCAACCAGACGATCCAGGAATTCCCACATACGCGCGCCACGCAGAGTAACTTTACAACCGATCGGCCAACCTTCACGAACCTTGAAGCCCGCGATAGATTTGCGTGCGTTAGTCACGATAGGCTTCTGACCTGCGATCGCGGTCATATCTGCTACAGCGTTTTCCAGCTGTTTTTTGTCGCCCAGAGCTTCACCCACACCCATGTTCAGAGTGACTTTGGTGACGCGAGGAACAGCCATGATGTTCGGGCTATTCAACTCTTCTTTGAGCTGTTTTTTCAATTCGTTATCGTAAAGCGCTTTTAATCTAGACATTGCACCCACCTCTCTTACTTATCACCAACGACGACTTCGCCGTTAGACTTGTAGAAGCGAACCTTGGTGCCGTCTTCAAGGTGTTTGAAGCCTACACGATCACCTTTACCGGTCGCGGGATTAAAAATAGCGACGTTAGAAGTAGCGATAGCTGCTTCTTTCTCAACGATGCCACCCTGCTGACCCAGCATAGGATTCGGCTTAACGTGCTTCTTAATCATGTTGATACCAGAAACGATCAGACGATCGTCCTGCAGAACACGCATGACCTTGCCACGCTTACCTTTGTCTTTACCTGCGATTACGATGACTTCATCGTCACGACGAATTTTACGCATTATATTACCTTGTCCTTTCCTGCTACCCTCTCATGCTCAAAAACGCCAAACCCTTGCGAGCATGGCGTTTTAAAAGATCTACTTACAAAAAAGCAGGTCTTAGAGCACTTCAGGCGCCAGGGAAATGATCTTCATGAACTTCTCAGTACGAAGCTCACGCGTTACTGGGCCGAAGATACGAGTTCCGATCGGTGCGTCGTTGTTATTCAGCAGAACAGCTGAGTTCACATCAAAACGGATGATAGATCCGTCTGGACGACGTACACCTTTACGGGTGCGTACTACGACAGCTTTAAGTACCTGACCTTTTTTCACCTTGCCACGTGGAATTGCTTCCTTGACAGTGACTTTAATGATGTCACCGACACTTGCGTAGCGACGGTGAGAACCGCCCAGGACCTTAATGCACATCACACGCTTAGCGCCGCTGTTGTCAGCAACATCAAGCATTGATTCTGTCTGAATCATGGTCTACTCCACAAACTGTTTATCCTGCTGCCAAAGCGAGCTCTGACAGCGGGGCTATAGGAGCAAAGGTGCGTTATCTTACACCTTCGCTGCGCGCTCTTCAATGCGTACCAGCGTCCAAGTCTTAGATTTAGACAAAGGACGTGATTCAGCGATCGTTACCAGATCACCGGCCTGGCACTCATTCTTTTCATCATGAGCGTGCAGCTTGGTGGAGCGGCGAACAAACTTCCCGTAGATAGGGTGTTTTTCTTTACGCTCAACCAGCACTGTAATGGTTTTATCCATTTTGTCGCTGACGACCTTACCGGTCACAGTACGAGTACGTTTTTCTGCGCTCATTTATGCACCTGCCTTCTGCTTCAGTACAGTTTTGACGCGAGCGATGTCACGGCGGACCTGGCCCAGCAGATGATTCTGAGCCAGCTGACCCGTCGCTCTCTGCATGCGCAGATTGAACTGGTCCTTCAACAGACCCAGCAGCGCCTGCTGAAGTTCTTCAGCGGACTTTTCGCGCAGTTCAGTAGCTTTCATTACATCACCGTCCGTTTAACAATGGTTGTAGTTACAGGCAACTTAGCAGCCGCCAGATTAAAGGCTTCTGTCACCAGCTCTTCGCTTACGCCGCTGATTTCAAACAGAACTTTACCTGGCTGGATCTGAGCAACCCAGTATTCTACGTTACCCTTACCTTTACCCATACGGACTTCAAGGGGCTTAGTCGTGATCGGCTTGTCCGGGAAGACACGGATCCAGATCTTACCGCCACGCTTAACGTGACGTGTCATGGTACGACGAGCCGCTTCGATCTGACGCGCTGTAATACGACCACGACCGGTCGCTTTCAACGCGTACTCGCCAAAGCTCACCTTGCTGCCGCGCTGTGCCAGACCGCGGTTGCGGCCTTTCATCACCTTGCGGTATTTCAGACGTTTAGGTTGCAGCATTGACGTTTACCTCACTTAGTTCCTTTCTTCTTAGGCGCATTCTTCTCAGCACGTACCTGTTCGATACCGCCGAGAATCTCACCCTTGAAGACCCAGACTTTAACGCCAATCACACCATAAGTTGTGTGCGCTTCGTAAGTTGCGTAGTCAATGTCAGCACGCAGTGTGTGAAGCGGTACGCGACCTTCACGGTACCATTCAGTACGCGCGATTTCAGCACCACCCAAACGACCACCTACCTGAATCTTGATACCCTTCGCACCGATGCGCATAGCGTTCTGTACCGCGCGCTTCATCGCACGACGGAACATCACACGACGCTCGAGCTGGCTGGCTACGCTCTGAGCGACCAGTTTGGCATCCAGATCTGGCTTACGGACTTCTTCGATATTGATGTGAACAGGCACACCCATCATCTCAGAAATACCGGCACGCAGAACTTCTACGTCTTCGCCTTTCTTACCAATCACAATACCCGGACGAGCAGTGTGGATGGTGATCTTGGCGTTTTGAGCAGGACGCTCAATATCAATGCGACTTACAGACGCATTCTTCAGCTTCTGCTCCAAGTACTCGCGTACACGGAGATCATTCAGCAGCTGGGCGGCATAGCTGGACTTGTCAGCGTACCACACGGAAGTGTGGTCCTTGACGATGCCGAGGCGTATACCGGTTGGGTTAACTTTTTGACCCATATCGAAATCTCCTAGCCGTCAGCCTTCAGTCAGCCACTTTTACAGTGATGTGTGAGGTGCGCTTCATAATACGATCTGCGCGACCTTTAGCACGTGGACGAATGCGTTTCATGGTCATACCTTCATCAACGAATACTGCGGATACACGCAGCTCATCAACGTCAGCGCCTTCATTGTGCTCAGCGTTAGCAATTGCAGAATTCAGCACCTTCTTGACCAGATCAGCACCTTTCTTGCTGCTGAACGTCAGGATATCTAGAGCATCTGCCACAGACTTACCACGGATCTGATCAGCGACCAGACGGGCCTTCTGGGCGGAGATGCGGGCGCCGATATGCTTGGCGACTACTTCCATCATCTATCCTCCCTTACTTCTTCTTGGCCTTCTTGTCGGCTGCATGACCGCGGAATGTACGTGTTGCAGCAAACTCACCTAATTTATGACCGACCATGTCTTCAGTGATAAACACTGGAACATGCTGACGACCGTTATGGACTGCAATTGTCAAACCCACAAAGTTTGGAAACACTGTGGAGCGGCGCGACCAGGTTTTGATCGGACGCTTTTCATTTGCTTCAATTGCAGCTTCTACCTTCTTCAACAGGTGAAGGTCGATAAATGGACCTTTCTTCAGTGAACGTGGCACAGCTGTATCCCCTTATTTAGCGCTACGACGGCGTACGATAAGTTTATTAGTACGCTTGTTCTTGCGAGTTTTGTGACCTTTGGTCGGAACGCCCCAAGGTGTCACTGGGTGACGACCACCAGAGGTACGACCTTCACCACCACCATGCGGGTGATCAACCGGGTTCATCGCAACACCACGCACGGTCGGACGAACGCCTCTCCAACGCTTGGCACCGGCTTTACCCAACTGACGCAGGGAATGCTCGGAGTTGCTAACTTCACCCAGAGTCGCACGACACTCTGCCAGAACTTTACGCACTTCACCTGAACGCAGACGCAGAGTGGCATAAGCCCCTTCACGCGCTACCAGCTGCGCAGATGCACCCGCAGAACGAGCCATCTGAGCACCCTTACCAGGCTTCAGTTCGATACAGTGTACTGTGCTACCCAGCGGAACATTACGCAGTGGCATGGTGTTGCCCACTTTGATGTCCGCAGTTTCACCAGAAATGATTTTTGCACCGGCCACCAAGCCCTTAGGAGCAATGATGTAACGACGCTCACCATCCAGGTACTTGATCAGCGCGATGTGCGCTGTGCGGTTTGGATCATATTCCAAACGCTCAACAATACCAGGGATGCCATCTTTATTACGGCGGAAATCGATAACACGGTAGTGATGCTTGTGACCACCACCGATATGACGTGTCGTAATACGACCGTTATTGTTACGACCACCGCTCTTGCCCTGCTTCTCAACCAGACCGGCAAAAGGTTTACCCTTATGCAGATCCTTGTTGACCACTTTGACAAGGTGACGACGTCCGGCAGAGGTCGGCTTAGATTTAACAATTGCCATGATTCAACCCCTCTTATTCGCCAGCCAAGAAATCGATTTCAGAGCCGTCAGCTAGGCAAACATAAGCCTTACGTACATCAGAGCGCTTACCCATACCGCGAGCGGTACGCTTGGTTTTGCCTTTGACGTTCAGGACATTTACGCCTGCAACTTTAACGTTGAACAACTCTTCAACGGCCTTCTTGATTTCCGGCTTAGTAGCATCACTCGCTACACGGAAAACGACCTGCTGTGATCCATCAGCAACAATTGTTGCTTTCTCAGAGATGTGAGGACCCAGCAACACTTTATAAATGCGCTCCGGATTCATGCCAGCACCTCATTGATTTTGTTCAGAGCAGATACAGTCACAACTACCTTATCAAAGCCGACCAGACTAACTGGATCGATTGCGGCAACGTCACGTACATCAACGTGCGGTACGTTACGTGCAGCTAGAT
This sequence comes from Nitrincola tapanii, assembly GCF_008368715.1. Classification (GTDB taxonomy): domain Bacteria; phylum Pseudomonadota; class Gammaproteobacteria; order Pseudomonadales; family Balneatricaceae; genus Nitrincola; species Nitrincola tapanii. The sequence goes on along the minus strand of NZ_SMRS01000001.1, from coordinate 84,558 downwards.
ACAGGTTTGCTTCCACTTCTTCAGTGATGAACAGCGCATTGCTGAGCTCAAGCTCTTTCATCTTGGCAATGAACTGCTTAGTTTTTGGCGCTTCCATCTGGAAACCATCAACCACCAGCAGACGGTCCTGGCGCACCAACTCAGAGAAAATGCAACGCATCGCAGCGCGATACATCTTTTTGTTCACTTTCTGAGAATAGTTACGTGGGCTCGCTGCGAAGGTCACACCACCGGAACGCCACAAAGGTGAACGGCTAGTACCCGCACGAGCACGACCCGATCCTTTCTGACGGAATGGCTTAGCGCCACCACCGGAAACAGCAGAACGATTCTTCTGCGCTTTGCTACCCTGACGACCACCGGACAGATACGCGGTGACGACCTGGTGAACCAGCGCCTCATTAAACTCTTTGCCAAATACCAGTTCGGATACTTCGACCGAACCGTTGGCTCCTGTCAGATTCAAATTCATGTCAACCCCTTCAGCCGCGTGCTTTAACAGCAGGTTTAACGATGACGTCACCACCAGTCGCGCCTGGAATGGCGCCCTTGACCAGCAGCAGGTTGCGCTCAGCGTCTACACGCACAACTTCCAGAGTCTGGATAGTGCAACGCTCGTCACCCATGTGACCTGCCATCTTTTTGCCCTTGAAAACACGGCCTGGTGTTTGACACTGACCAATGGAACCCGGAGCACGATGAGAAAGCGAGTTACCGTGAGTCGCGTCCTGAGTACGGAAATTCCAGCGCTTAACACCACCCTGGAAACCTTTACCCTTGCTACGACCGGTTACGTCGATTTTCTGACCTGCTTCGAAGCGCTCAACTGTCAGCAGATCGCCAACGTTGATTTCTTCGTCACCCGAGAGACGGAACTCCCACAAACCACGACCTGCTTCCACACCTGCTTTCGCAAAGATACCGGCTTCAGGCTTAGTCAGGCGGTTAGCCTTCTTCACCCCAGTCGTTACCTGGATAGCAGCGTAACCGTCAGTTTCAACGGTCTTCACGCAAGTCACGCGGTTCGGATCCACCTCGATGACAGTGACTGGCACGGACACGCCATCTTCTGTGAAGACGCGGGTCATACCCGCTTTACGTCCGATAAGTCCTACAGACATTTTATTACCTCTTGCCAGTTGAGTACGGGGCTGTCACCCACTATGGCTGCCCATTACAGAGCATTCCTCAAATAGCGCTTCATTAAAATTGATTAATTCTGCGCAGCTTGATTAGCCCAGGCTGATCTGCACTTCTACACCCGCAGCGAGATCCAGCTTCATCAAAGCATCAACAGTTTTTTCTGTTGGCTCGACGATGTCCAGAACACGTTTGTGCGTACGGATTTCATACTGATCACGTGCATCTTTGTTCACGTGAGGAGAAATCAGAACGGTAAAACGCTCTTTGCGAGTAGGAAGTGGGATCGGACCATGCACCTGTGCACCCGTACGCTTAGCAGTTTCTACAATTTCCTGCGCGGACGAGTCGATCAGGCGATGATCAAAAGCCTTCAGACGAATTCTGATTTTTTGGTTCTGCATTCTGATCACGCAATTCCTGTTGATTTCATTACGGCAATAGCCGACCTCCCCTTTTGACAGGGGACGCAAATTTTACTCAGAGCAACTCAAAGGGTCAAGCTATTGCGGCTATTTTTTAACCACCCTTTATTGCAGACACAAAAAAACCCTCCGTAGAGGGCTTTTTATGTTTAATCGATATTACTCGATAATTTTCGCAACAACGCCCGCACCCACTGTACGACCGCCTTCACGGATCGCAAAGCGCAGACCTTCTTCCATCGCGATTGGGTTGATCAGGGTAACGGTCATCTGAACGTTATCACCCGGCATCACCATCTCAACACCTTCTGGCAGCTCGCACGCGCCCGTGATGTCAGTTGTACGGAAGTAGAACTGTGGACGGTAGCCTTTGAAGAATGGAGTGTGACGACCACCTTCTTCTTTGCTCAACACGTACACTTCGCCTTCGAACTTAGTGTGCGGCTTGATTGAACCGGGTTTGCACAAAACCTGACCACGCTCAACGTCGTCACGCTTAGTACCACGCAGCAGCGCACCCACGTTCTCACCTGCACGACCTTCGTCCAGCAGCTTACGGAACATCTCAACACCGGTACAAGTCGTTTTCGTGGTGTCACGTACACCGACGATCTCGATCTCGTCACCCACTTTCAGGATACCACGCTCGATACGGCCTGTTACTACGGTACCACGACCGGAGATAGAGAAAACGTCTTCGATTGGCATCAGGAATGGACGGTCAACAGCACGCTCTGGCTCAGGGATGTAAGCATCCAGAGTTTCAACCAGTTTCTTAACCGCAGACGTACCCATTTCGTTGTCGTCTTCGCCGTTCAGTGCCATCAGCGCTGAACCTACAACGATCGGAGTGTCGTCGCCTGGGAAGTCGTACTGGTCGAGAAGCTCACGCACTTCCATTTCAACCAGTTCCAACAGCTCAGCATCGTCAACCATGTCCGCTTTGTTCAGGAACACAACAATGTAAGGTACGCCGACCTGACGTGACAGCAGGATGTGCTCACGCGTCTGTGGCATGGGGCCGTCAGCCGCTGAACACACCAGGATCGCGCCGTCCATCTGCGCCGCACCGGTGATCATGTTTTTAACATAGTCAGCGTGACCTGGGCAGTCTACGTGCGCATAGTGGCGAACAGGTGACTCATACTCTACGTGTGAAGTAGAGATGGTGATACCACGCTCACGCTCTTCGGGTGCATTGTCGATACCGTCAAACGCTACCGCTGTACCGCCCCACACTTCCGCACATACGCGCGTCAGGGCTGCAGTCAGGGTGGTTTTACCATGGTCAACGTGGCCAATGGTTCCTACGTTGACGTGAGGCTTGTTACGTTCAAAAGCTTTCTTAGCCACAGCTAAATCCTCTTAATCAAAAATCAGCTAAATTAGTTCTGTTTAATCACAGCTTCAGCAATGTTATTCGGTGCTTCGTTGTAGCAATCAAACTCCATAGAGTAGGTTGCACGACCCTGCGAAGCTGAACGCAAGTCAGTTGCGTAACCGAACATCTCACCCAGCGGAACCTGAGCATTGATGACCTTGCCAGAAACAGTGTCTTCCATACCCTGAACCAGACCACGACGACGGTTCAAGTCACCCATTACGTCACCCATGTATTCTTCAGGAGTGACCACTTCAACCTTCATCATCGGCTCAAGCAGACATGGGCTCGCTTCCTGGGCATACTTCTTCAGTGCCTGGGATGCTGCGATTTTAAACGCCATCTCGTTGGAGTCAACTTCGTGGAAAGATCCATCGTACAGACGCGCCTTCAGGCCGATCAGCGGATAGCCGGCGATGACGCCGTTCTTCATCTGCTCTTCGATACCCTTCTGGATAGCTGGGATGTATTCCTTAGGAATCACACCACCCACGATCTCGTTGATGAACTCCAGTCCTTCTTCATCAGATGGGCTGAATTCAACAACAACGTGACCATACTGACCGCGACCACCTGACTGACGTGCAAACTTGTGGTTAGCCACAACCGACTTGCGGATCTTCTCACGGTAAGCCACCTGTGGTTTACCGATGTTCGCTTCAACCTTGAACTCACGCTTCATACGATCAACGATGATGTCCAGGTGCAACTCACCCATACCGGAGATAATGGTCTGGCCACTCTCTGGATCGGTCGCAACGCGGAAAGAAGGATCTTCCTGGGCAAGTTTGCCCAGAGCAATACCCATTTTTTCCTGATCTGCTTTAGACTTAGGCTCTACCGCAACCGAGATAACCGGCTCAGGGAATTCCATACGCTCAAGGATGATCTTGTTGTCGATATCACACAGAGTATCCCCTGTGGTAACGTCTTTCAGACCAATCACGGCAGCGATGTCACCGGCACGGACTTCTTTGATCTCTTCACGTGAGTTCGCGTGCATCTGCACCATACGTCCCACACGCTCTTTACGGTCTTTAACCGAGTTATAAACGCTGTCACCAGAGCTCAGAACACCGGAATAAACACGGATAAAGGTCAGAGTACCCACGAATGGGTCCGTTGCGATTTTGAACGCCAGTGCAGAGAAAGGCTCATCATCATCCGCTTTACGCGATGCAACGGTTTCATCTTTATCATCCAGTGTACCTTCGATCGCTTTGATCTCAGTTGGGGACGGCAGGTATTCAACCACCGCATCCAATACAGCCTGGACACCTTTGTTCTTGAATGCAGAACCACACAACATCAACACGATTTCGTTATTGATTGTGCGCTTACGCAGACCGGCTTTGATCTCTTCCAGGGTCAACTCTTCGCCGCCCAGGTATTTTTCCATCAACTCTTCGTCTGCTTCTGCAGCCGCTTCGATCACGTTTTCACGCAACTCTTCAGCTTTTGCCTGCAAATCAGCTGGAATATCACCTAACTCAAAGGTCATACCCTGATCAGCTTCATTCCATAGAATGGCTTTCATACGCAAAACGTCTACAACACCTGAGAAGGTGTCTTCTGAACCGATTGGGAAGTTGATCGGCACAGTCGTTACGTTCAGACGTTTCTTCAACTGATCTTCAACGCGGAAGAAATCTGCACCGGCGCGGTCCATTTTGTTGACGAAGACCATGCGAGGTACTTCGTACTTGTTCGCCTGACGCCATACAGTTTCAGTCTGTGGCTGCACGCCTGAAGACGCACATAACACAACAACCGCACCGTCAAGAACACGCAAAGAACGCTCAACTTCAACGGTGAAGTCAACGTGGCCCGGTGTGTCGATAACGTTGATGCGATGCTCATCAAACTGCTTGTCCATACCGCTCCAGAAAGCGGTGATGGCAGCGGAGGTGATAGTAATACCACGCTCCTGTTCCTGCTCCATCCAGTCGGTGGTAGCAGCACCGTCATGTACTTCACCCAGCTTGTGTGACAAACCGGTATAGAAAAGTACACGCTCGGTAGTGGTCGTTTTACCTGCGTCTACGTGCGCACAGATACCGATGTTACGGTATCTAGAAAGCGGTGTTTTACGTGCCACGGGTTAGTCCTCTGATGTTTAGAAGCGGTAGTGAGCAAAGGCTTTGTTGGCTTCAGCCATACGGTGCACGTCTTCACGTTTCTTAACAGCGGCACCACGACCTTCTGCAGCATCGATCAATTCGCCTGCCAGACGCAGAGCCATTGATTTCTCACCACGCTTACGGGATGCATCCACCAACCAACGCATAGCCAATGCCATACGACGAGAAGGGCGCACTTCAACAGGCACCTGGTAGGTAGCACCACCGACACGGCGTGATTTTACTTCGACGACGGGTTGAACGGTTTCCAGCGCCTTGTCAAACAGCTCCAATGGATCCTGCTTGGTACGCTCTTGAATTTTGTCCATTGCGCCGTACACAATACTTTCCGCAACGGATTTTTTACCACTGATCATCAGATGGTTGATGAATTTTGCCAGGGTAGTGTTACCGAACTTAGGATCCGGCAGAATTTCACGCTTTGCAGCTATACGTCTTCTAGGCATGATAAGCCCTCAAATCTGTTAAAAAGGTCTTCAGGTTTCTCAGGATGCAGGGCACCTGTCCTTACTCTTATCGTCTTCGGTTAAGCGCACAGCGTAAAATCCAAAAGAATTCTGACTGCAATCACTTCGCCGTTACTTTGACGAATTAAGATTTAGGACGCTTGGTACCGTACTTAGAGCGAGCCTGTTTACGATCGTTTACGCCTGAGCAATCCAGTGCGCCACGAACTGTGTGATAACGTACACCTGGCAAATCCTTCACACGGCCGCCACGGATCAGAACTACAGAGTGCTCCTGCAGGTTATGACCTTCACCACCGATGTAAGAAGAAACTTCGAAACCATTGGTCAAACGCACACGGCATACTTTACGCAGCGCAGAGTTTGGCTTCTTAGGAGTAGTGGTATACACACGGGTACAAACACCACGACGCTGAGGGCAGGCTTCAAGTGCACGAACGTCACTTGCTTCTACCTTGCGCTTACGTGGCTTACGTACCAACTGGTTAATTGTTGCCATTCAGCAAACTCCAACTTGGTTGTCACCATAAAAAAACCGGGCATTTCTACCCAGTCACATAAGAGGGCGGGAATTTTAACCAATTCCCGCCCAAAGCGTCAATTATTGTCTGTTTTTTAATCAGAGCTAGACATTGACGCATTTAACGCCGCGGTCAGTGCCTGCTGAACTTCTTCAGCACTCACACCCGCGCCATCCTGTGCCAAACGGCGTTTACGTTTGCGCTCGCTGTGATACGCCAGACCGGTACCGGCAGGAATCAAACGACCCACGACCACGTTTTCTTTCAAGCCGCGCAACGAGTCACTCTTACCATTCACCGCACCCTCGGTCAGAACACGTGTAGTTTCCTGGAAGGAAGCCGCCGAAATGAAGGATTCCGTTGCCAAGGACGCCTTCGTAATACCCAAGAGGACACGTTCGAACTTAGCGGGGAACTTGCCTTCAGCCGTCAGGCGCTCATTCTCCAAACGTACTGCCGTAAACTCAACCTGCTCACCTGGGATGAAGCTTGAATCACCCGATTCGGTGATTTCAACTTTACGCACCATCTGACGTACGATGACTTCAATGTGCTTATCGTTGATGCCTACACCCTGGAGACGGTAAACGTCTTGGATTTCGCTGACGATATATTTCGCCAGTTCGGTCACGCCCAGAATTCGCAGAATATCGTGCGGGTTAGATGGACCATCGGAGATCACCTCACCCTTCTCTACGGACTCACCTTCAAAGACGTTAAGGTTACGCCATTTCTGAATCATGATCTCAAAAGGATCTGAACCATCGTGTGGTGTGATCAGAATACGACGCTTGCCTTTGGTTTCCTTACCAAAAGAGATCACACCGGATACTTCGGCCAGGATTGCATACTCTTTTGGCTTACGCGCTTCAAACAAGTCAGCCACGCGTGGCAGACCCCCGGTAATATCCTTGTTGACCGTACCTTCTTGAGGAATACGTGCCAGAACATCACCGATTTCAACCGTTGCACCATCATGCAGGTTCACAATCGCTTTAGGCGGCAAGAGGTACTGCGCCGGCATCTCAGTGCCTGGGTAGCACAACTCATTGTCGTTGAGGTCAACAAGCTTGATCATCGGACGGATATCTTTACCCGCTTGTGGACGATCTTTTGCTTCCAGAACTTCAATGGTCGACAAGCCCGTTAATTCGTCGGTCTGACGCTTAACGGTAATACCGTCTTCCATCCCGACAAACACCACCTTACCCTTCACCTCAGAGATGATTGGGTGAGTATGTGGATCCCAGTTTGCGACGATAGCACCGGCATCAACCTTACTACCGTCTTTAACCTTGATCATGGCACCGTAAGGCAGCTTATAACGCTCACGCTCACGACCGTGCTCATCTGTCACACCCAGTTCACCTGAACGCGAAGTGGCGACCAAACTGCCATCTGTACGCTCTACGAACTTCAGGTTGTGCAGACGGATTTCACCGCCATTTTTCACTTGAATGCTATCAACCGCAGCGGCTCGTGATGCCGCTCCCCCAATGTGGAAGGTACGCATGGTTAACTGTGTGCCCGGCTCACCGATAGACTGAGCGGCAATAACCCCGATAGCTTCACCACGGTTCACCAAATGTCCACGGCCTAGATCACGGCCATAACACTTAGAACAGATACCGTGTACCGATTCGCAAGAGATCGCTGAACGTACACGCACTTCATCAATACTGCTGAAGCGCTCGTCATTCTGCAGGCGGTGCACCCAGGACTCGTCAATCAGCGTGCCCTTCTCGATCAAGACATCCTGACCTGTTGGATCGAGTACATCCTGCGCCACCACACGCCCAAGGATCAATTCACCCAGGCTGACAATGATGTCGCCACCTTCGATCAGTGGCTGCACCAGAAGACCATTTTCCGTACCGCAATCTGGCTCGGTAATCACCAGATCCTGTGCCACGTCAACGAGACGACGCGTCAAGTAACCGGAGTTCGCTGTTTTCAGAGCGGTATCCGCCAGACCCTTACGCGCACCGTGCGTAGAAATAAAGTACTGAAGAACGTTCAGACCTTCACGGAAGTTTGCAATGATCGGTGTTTCGATGATCGAGCCATCTGGCTTGGCCATCAGGCCACGCATACCCGCCAGCTGACGGATCTGTGCCGCGCTACCACGCGCACCGGAGTCGGCCATGATATAAACCGAGTTAAAGGATTCCTGCTCAACGTCGTTGCCTTCAGAATCTTTAACCAGATCGACCTTAAGGTTGTCCATCATGCGCTTCGCCAACACTTCGTTAGCACGCGACCAGATATCGACTACCTTGTTGTATTTCTCACCATGTGTCACCAGACCGTCTGCAAACTGACGCTCAATCTCGGTCACTTCAGCTTCCGCCGCTGCAACGATCTGAGCTTTTTCATCTGGAATCACAAAGTCATTCACACCAATCGATGCACCAGACAGAGTCGCTTGACGGAAGCCCATGTACATCAGCTGATCGGCAAAAATGACTGTATCTTTCAAACCACAGCGGCGATAAGCTTCGTTCAACAGCTTGGAGATGGCTTTTTTCTTCATCGCCTGGTCAACCAATGCAAACGGCAAACCTTCTGGAACGATATCAAACAGCATGGCACGACCTACGGTGGTATCACGGATCGCAGTGATCTCTTCGACATTGCCTTCGATGTCACGAATCACTTCACGAATACGTACCTTGATACGTGCTTGCAGGTGAACCTGGCCAGCGCCATGTGCACGCTGTACTTCTTTAATATTGGTGAAGGACATGCCTTCACCCTTCGCTGCGATACGCTCACGGGTCATATAGTACAGACCCAAAACCACGTCCTGTGAAGGCACAATGATCGGCTCGCCGTTTGCGGGTGACAGGATGTTGTTAGTCGACATCATCAAAGCACGCGCTTCCAACTGCGCTTCGATGGTCAGCGGTACGTGCACCGCCATCTGGTCACCGTCAAAGTCGGCGTTATAGGCCGCACATACTAGCGGGTGCAGCTGAATCGCTTTACCTTCAATCAGTACCGGTTCAAACGCCTGGATACCCAAACGGTGCAGAGTCGGCGCACGGTTCAGCAGTACTGGATGCTCACGGATGACTTCGTCGAGTATATCCCATACCAGCGCTTCTTCACGCTCAACCATCTTCTTCGCAGCCTTGATGGTGGTGGCATGACCACGCAGCTCAAGCTTGGAGAAAATAAACGGCTTGAACAGCTCCAGCGCCATCTTCTTCGGCAGACCACACTGATGCAGACGCAGAGAAGGACCGACTACGATTACGGAACGGCCAGAGTAATCGACACGCTTACCAAGCAGGTTCTGACGGAAACGACCCTGTTTACCCTTGATCATATCGGCCAAGGATTTCAGCGGACGCTTGTTGGAGCCGGTGATGGCACGACCGCGACGGCCGTTATCCAACAGTGCATCGACAGACTCCTGCAGCATACGCTTCTCGTTGCGCACGATGATATCCGGCGCATTCAGATCCAGCAGACGCTTAAGACGGTTGTTGCGGTTGATCACACGACGGTAAAGATCGTTCAGATCGGAAGTCGCAAAACGGCCACCATCCAGCGGTACCAATGGACGTAGATCCGGTGGTAAGACGGGCAGGACATTCAGGATCATCCATTCTGGACGGTTACCAGATTTGTTGAAGGCTTCCATCAGCTTCAAACGCTTCGACAGCTTCTTCAGCTTGGTCTCAGAGTTAGTCTGTGGAATCTCTTCACGCATGCTTTGGCATTCGCCTTCCAGATCGATCGAAGCCAACAGCTCCTGAATCGCTTCGGCGCCCATGCGTGCATCAAACTCGTCGCCGTATTCTTCTAGGGCTTCAAAGTACTGCTCATCGTTCAGTAGCTGACCACGCTCCAGCGTCGTCATGCCCGGATCGATCACTACAAAAGATTCGAAATAAAGCACGCGTTCGATATCACGCAGTGTCATATCGAGAATCAAGCCAATACGGGAGGGCAGTGACTTAAGGAACCAGATGTGGGCAACAGGCGAAGCCAGTTCAATATGACCCATGCGCTCACGACGCACCTTAGTCATAGTCACTTCAACACCACACTTCTCGCAGATCACACCACGGTGCTTCATGCGCTTGTATTTACCACACAAGCACTCATAGTCCTTAATCGGACCAAAGATCTTGGCACAGAACAGACCATCACGCTCCGGTTTGAAGGTGCGATAGTTGATGGTTTCCGGCTTTTTGACTTCACCGTAAGACCAAGAACGGATCATGTCCGGTGATGCCAGAGTAATGCGAATCGAGTCAAACTCTTCGCTTTTACCCTGGGTTTTGAGCAGATTCAGCAAATCTTTCATTGTCGTATGCTCCTCACGGAGTTCTCTGTGGCAGCGCCGCTTAATGCCGCGCTGCCCGGGTGATCAGTTAAGGTCTTACTCGCTTTCCAGTTCGATATCGATACCGAGAGAGCGGATTTCCTTGATAAGAACGTTGAAGGATTCAGGCATGCCTGGCTCCATGCGGTGGTCGCCATCCACGATGTTTTTGTACATCTTGGTACGACCATTCACATCGTCCGACTTCACGGTCAACATCTCCTGCAGAGTATAAGCGGCACCATAGGCTTCCAGCGCCCAGACCTCCATCTCACCGAAGCGCTGACCACCGAACTGAGCTTTACCCCCCAGCGGCTGCTGAGTGACTAGGCTGTAAGAACCGGTTGAACGCGCATGCATCTTGTCATCCACCAAGTGGTTCAACTTCAGCATGTACATGTAACCGACGGTCACGGGACGATCAAATTTATCCCCAGTGCGGCCATCATAGAGGCTGACCTGACCGGTATCGTTCATATCCGCCAAGCGCAACAGTGCTTTGATTTCCGCTTCTTTTGCACCATCGAATACCGGTGTTGCCAGAGGTACACCGCCACGCAGGTTTTTCGCCAGCTCCAGAATCTCAGCATCAGACAGGCTATCGAGATCTTCACGACGTGCGACCTTCAGACCCGCATGTTCACCGTTGTAAACTTCGTTGAGGAAGCCGCGCAGCTGCTTGACTGTCTCCGCTTGCGCACGCTGCTCTTCGAGCATAGCATTGATCTTACGACCCAAGCCTTTAGCCGCCGCACCCATATGGGTCTCGAGGATCTGACCCACGTTCATACGAGACGGTACACCCAGAGGGTTAAGAACGATATCCACCGGCTCACCGTTCTCATCGTACGGCATATCTTCAACCGGCATGATAACGGAGATAACACCCTTGTTACCGTGACGACCGGCCATCTTATCACCTGGCTGGATGCGGCGTTTAGTGGCGACATACACCTTAACGATTTTGAGTACGCCCGGTGCCAGATCGTCGCCGGTCTGCAACTTACGCTTCTTATCTTCAAAACGCTTGTCGAGGTTTTCGCGACGCTCTTCTAACTGCTTCTGTGCGTGCTCCAGCATATCCTGAACATCATTGTCCGCGATGCGGATCTTGAACCATTCAGAACGCTTCAACTGCGCTAAGAACTCTGCCGTGATGGTTTCACCTTTCTTCAGGCCAGCACCGCCCTCAGCTTGCAAGCCAACCAAAACCTTGGCCATACGCTCATAGGTCGCATCTTCAACAATACGGAACTCGTCATTCAAGTCTTTACGAATGGCATCCAGTTCCGACTTTTCGATGGCGCGAGCACGTGAATCCTTCTCCACTCCATCACGGGTGAAGACCTGAACATCGATCACTTTACCGATGGTGCCGCCCTTCACACGCAAAGAGGTGTCTTTAACGTCAGAGGCTTTTTCACCAAAGATCGCACGCAGCAACTTTTCTTCTGGCGTCAGCTGAGTCTCACCCTTAGGTGTGACTTTACCGACTAGGATATCGCCGGGACCCACTTCAGCACCGATGTGTACGATACCCGTCTCATCCAATTTCGACAGAGCCGCTTCACCCACGTTCGGGATATCCGCAGTAATCTCTTCAGCACCGAGCTTGGTATCACGCGCCACACAGGTCAGTTCCTGGATGTGGATCGTAGTAAAACGCTCATCCTGAACAACGCGCTCAGACACCAGAATGGAGTCTTCGAAGTTGTAACCGTTCCAAGGCATGAAGGCGATACGCATGTTCTGACCCAAAGCCAGTTCACCCATATCCACGGAAGGACCATCGGCCAGGATATCACCACGGCTGACCAGCTCACCGGGGCGCACGATTGCACGCTGGTTAATACAGGTGTTCTGGTTAGAGCGCACGTATTTAGTCAGGTTGTAGATATCTACACCCGCATCACCGGCTTCCGTCTCTTCATCATTAGCACGTACGACGATACGGCTGGCATCAACCGATTCAATCACCCCCCCACGACGCGCGACGACACAGACACCTGAGTCCTGCGCTACGCTGCGCTCAATTCCTGTGCCCACCAGCGGCTTCTCAGCACGCAAGGTCGGAACGGCTTGACGCTGCATGTTCGAACCCATCAAGGCACGGTTGGCATCGTCATGCTCGAGGAAGGGGATCAATGCGGCCGCTACCGATACGATCTGACGCGCAGACACGTCCATATACTGAACACGGTCACGCGGCATAACAGTAAATTCGTTGGCATGACGCACTTCAACCAGGTCTTCAACGAGCTGGTTGTTGTTATCCAACTTCGCCGACGCCTGAGCGATGACAAAGTTGTTTTCTTCGATGGCCGACAGATAGTCGATCTCATCGGTTACCTTACCTTCCACAACACGGCGGTAAGGGGTTTCCAAGAAACCAAAATCGTTGGTGCGTGCAAACACAGCCAAGGAGTTAATCAGACCGATGTTTGGACCTTCAGGCGTTTCGATCGGACATACACGACCGTAGTGCGTAGGATGTACGTCACGCACCTCAAAGCCTGCACGCTCACGGGTCAGACCGCCTGGGCCTAAGGCCGAGACACGACGCTTATGTGTCACTTCAGAAAGCGGATTGTTCTGATCCATAAACTGAGAGAGCTGACTGGAACCAAAGAACTCTTTCACCGCCGCCGCAACTGGCTTAGCGTTGATTAGATCCTGTGGCATCAGGTTGTCCGATTCCGCCATCGACAAACGCTCACGTACCGCACGCTCAACACGCACCAAACCGACACGGAATTGGTTTTCGGCCATCTCGCCCACGGAACGGATACGACGGTTACCCAAGTGATCGATATCATCCACGATGCCTTTACCGTTACGGATGTCGATCAGGGTTTTCATGACATCAAGAATGTCATCTTTATCCAGAATACCCGCACCGACTTCGATCTCACGACCTAAGCGACGGTTGAATTTCATACGGCCCACAGCCGACAGGTCATAACGCTCTTCAGAGAAGAAGAGGTTCTCAAACAGACCTTCAGCAGACTCTTTTGTTGGCGGCTCGCCAGGGCGCATCATCCGATAGATTTCAACCAGCGCTTCGAGCTGGTTACGCGTGGTATCGATACGTAGGGTATCGGAGATGTAAGGGCCACAATCCAAATCGTTGGTGTAGAGTGTTTCAAAGCGCTGAATACCGGCAGCCTGCAAACGCAGAATCAGATCTTCCGTCATCTCGGTGTTGGCAACGGCCATCACCTCACCGGTGTTCGGATCTGCAATATCACGCGCGAGAACTTTACCTGCCAGATACTCAGAAGGCACCAACAGCTGCTTCATGCCCGCCTGAGTCATTTGACGTGTATGACGCGGTGTAATACGACGACCGGCTTCAACAATCACATTGCCTTCAGGATCTTTGATCTCGAAGGACATGGTTTCACCACGCAGACGCTCAGGCACCAGATCCATCCAGATCTGACCGTCTTCAAAGTTCCAACCAGTGTTGTCGAAGAAGATCTCAAGCACTTCTTCAGTATTAAAACCGAGTGCGCGCAGCAATACAGACGCCGGCAATTTACGGCGACGGTCGATACGTACGAACAGCGCATCTTTTGGATCAAATTCGAAATCCAACCAAGAACCACGGTAAGGAATGATACGTGCAGAATACAGCAACTTACCTGATGAATGGGTTTTACCCTTATCATGATCGAAGAAGACACCCGGTGAACGATGCAACTGAGACACGATGACTCGTTCAGTGCCGTTCACAACAAAAGTACCGTTTTCAGTCATCAAAGGCATTTCGCCCATGTAGACTTCTTGTTCTTTAATATCTTTGATCGCCTTAGTCGATGAGTCGCGATCATAGATCACTAGACGCACTTTGACGCGCAAAGGCGCTGCGTAGGTAACACCACGCAACTGACACTCTTTGACATCAAAAACGGGTTCACCGAGGCGGTAACCGACGTACTCCAGCGCTGCATTTCCGGAGTAAGAAACGATTGGAAAAACGGAATTAAAGGCAGCCTGAAGACCAAGATCTTCGCGCTGTGCAGCCTCAGTTCCCTGTTGCAGAAACTTGCGGTAAGAATCAAGCTGTGTGGCCAGCAGGTATGGAACCTCCATTACCTGGTTCAGCTTGCTGAAATCCTTACGAATACGTTTCTTCTCAGTATATGAATAAGCCATCAGTGTTCCCCAGCATGTGCACCTAGTTGAGAAGCCAGTCCAGAAGGGGATCTTCCAGTCTGCAATACCGTTATCTATTTGCTGTCACTTAATAACGGAAAAAGGCCGGTGGCTCTTTGGCCACCAGCCATACGCTTTTAGAGCAGATTACGCTGCCTGCAGCGCATTGAAGCGATTACTTAAGCTCGACTTTAGCGCCGGCTTCTTCCAGCTCTTTCTTGAGAGCTTCAGCTTCTTCTTTAGAAACGCCTTCTTTAACAGTAGAAGGAGCGCCGTCAACCAGTTCTTTAGCTTCTTTCAAGCCCAGACCGGTTGCACCACGAACAGCTTTGATAACGTTAACTTTCTTCTCGCCAGCATCAGCCAGGATAACGTTGAATTCAGTCTGCTCTTCAACTGCTGCTGCAGCTGGGCCAGCGGCTACAACTGCAGCTGCAGCGGTAACACCGAATTTTTCTTCCATAGCTTCAATCAGAGCAACAACGTCCTTTACAGACATTTCAGCAACTGCATTGATGATATCTTCGTGAGTCAGAGACATGTTAAATTTCCTGAATTTTTGTGTGAGCGACTGCTCATTAAACTCTGTATACAGGGCTTGTGCCTAAGGCAATCAAGCAGCCTGCTCTTTCTGATCGCGAACAGCGGCCAGTGTACGAACCAGCTTGCCAGCTGAAGCTTCTTTCAGAACGCTCATCAGCTTCGCAATCGCTTCGTCGTATGTCGGCAGGCTTGCCAGCATCGCGATGTCAACTTTTTCGCCTTCGAAAGCAGCTGCTTTCAACTCAAACTTGTCATTGCCTTTAGCGAATTCCTGAAGAATACGCGCACCCGCACCTGGGTGCTCGTTTGAGAAGGCAATGATCGACGGGCCCACAAAGCTGTCTTTCAGACACTCGTACTGGGTTCCATCGACTGCACGGCGCGCCAAGGTATTACGTACGACACGCAGCCATACACCATTTTCGCGCGCAACTTTACGCAGTTGAGTCATATCTGTCACAGTAACGCCGCGAGAATCGGCAACTACGGCGGACAGAGCGGATGCAGCAGCTTCCTGGACTTCAGCGACGATCGCTTTTTTGTCTTCGAGTCCTAATGCCACGATTTACTCCTGGATTGAGTCTTACGACTATTTACCAACCACTCGTGCAGACATTGCAACGAGTATGAGTACGGTGGTTTTGATTCGGTTGAATCTCACCGTCTGCGCAGGCTGGTAGCCCATTAAGACACAGGATACCTGTGTCACCTGCGGTCTTTGACGGCCTTCGTCTCTGTGAAGAGGTCACGAAGACCCTCAAATCCCATTAGCAGAATCAGACGCTCAGAGAGGACTGATCAACTGCCAGACCCGGTCCCATAGTGGTGGACAGAGTCACTTTCTTCAGATAAACACCTTTAGATGAAGAAGGCTTCAGCTTCTTCAGATCCGCTACCAGAGCTTCGATGTTTTCTTTAATTGCGTCTTGGCTAAAGCCAACTTTACCCACTGAACAGTGGATGATGCCGTTTTTGTCTGTACGGAAACGTACCTGACCGGCTTTAGCATTCTGAACAGCCGTCGCTACGTCTGGAGTCACAGTACCAACTTTAGGGTTTGGCATCAGACCACGTGGACCCAGAACCTGACCCAACTGACCCACGATACGCATCGCGTCAGGCGTAGCAATCACTACGTCAAAGTTCAGGTTGCCGCCTTTGATCTGTTCAGCTAGATCTTCAAAACCTACGATATCTGCACCCGCTGCTTTAGCTTTCTCAGCATTGTCGCCCTGAGCAAAGACAGCAACACGTACATCTTTACCTGTACCGTGTGGCAGAACGGTTGAACCGCGCACAACCTGATCAGATTTACGTGGATCAACACCCAGGTTAACCGCAACATCAACAGATTCGGTGAACTTAACGGCAGAGACTTCTGCCAGCAGAGCCACAGCATCCTGTACGTTGTACAGTTTGCCGGCTTCTACCTTCTCGCGAATCGCCTTCTGGCGCTTAGTCAGCTTAGCCATTATTCTTCACCTTCTACAACCAGACCCATGGAACGCGCGCTACCAGCGATGGTACGAACTGCTGCTTCCATATCAGAAGCGGTCAGATCTGGCATCTTAGTGGTGGCAATCTCTTCCAACTGCGCACGAGTAACTGTACCCACCTTCTGAGTGTTCGGACGTGGAGATCCGCTTTTCAGACCTGCTGCTTTTTTCAACAGAATGGCAGCCGGTGGTGTTTTAGTGATGAAGGTAAAACTACGATCGCTGTAAACAGTGATCACAACAGGTGTTGGCAGACCTGGCTCCATACCCTGAGTCGCAGCGTTAAACGCCTTACAGAACTCCATGATATTGACACCGTGCTGACCCAGAGCAGGACCTACCGGCGGACTTGGGTTCGCCTGACCTGCTTTTACCTGCAGCTTGATATAAGCATTAATTTTCTTAGCCATTTAAGCTACTCCTAATGGGTACAAACGCCGCAAGGCTCCCCGTTATTGCATAAAAACCCGAGAGACCAAGCCTCTCAGGTTACAAAAATCACGCTTTTTCGACTTGACGGAACTCAAGTTCGACTGGTGTTGAACGCCCAAAGATCAAGACCGCAACCTGGAGACGATTCTTCTCATAATTTACTTCTTCGACAACGCCGTTAAAGTCAGCAAATGGGCCATCAACAACACGCACCATTTCGCCCGGCTCAAACACCGTTTTTGGCTTAGGCTTATCAGCACCACTCTCTACGCGCTGCAAAATCTCATTTGCTTCACGCTCAGTAATTGGAGCAGGCTTGTCAGCCGTTCCACCAATAAATCCTAGAACACGCGGCGTGCTTTTAACCAGATGCCAGGTCTCATCATTCATGACCATATTAACCAGCACATAGCCAGGATAAAACTTACGCTCCGACTTGCGCTTCTTACCATCACGAATCTCGATGACCTCTTCAGTAGGCACCAACACCTCACCAAAAAGATCCTGCATCCCATGCAATTCGATACGCTCTTTCAGGCCGTTCATTACACGCTTTTCAAAACCCGAGTAAGCATGCACAACATACCAGCGTTTTTTCTCAGTACTCATGCCAACCTCAGCCTATCACCCCAGAAACAATCCACCCCAGCAGCGTATCTAGACCCCACAACATAAGAGCCACTAACAACACCGCCACCAGAACCATCAGGGTAGTTTGCAAGGTTTCCTGGCGCGTTGGCCAAACCACTCTGCGCATTTCGCCCTTGGCATCTTTAAATAAGCGAAACCAGGTTTTACCCTTTTCAGTTTGCAGAGCAATAAAACCTGCGATTCCCGCCAAGACCAGCAGTGCAAGGACACGATAAAGGAGAGACTCACCGGAAAAGATCGAGTTTCCCACTACACCTATCACCACAATAGCAACGACAACAGCCCATTTCAGGCCATCAAGCTTAGATCCTTCGGAATTTACTTTTGTATTCACGCTAGAAGCCTCGGCTTATATAGGTAAGCTTACGCTATGTGACGCCAACCCCGAATGGGATTGGCAGGCCAGGAGGGACTCGAACCCCCAACCTGCGGTTTTGGAGACCGCTGCTCTGCCAGTTGAGCTACTAGCCTACTGCATAATAGGGAGGCACATTATAGTCACCCCCCCATCTCTTGGCAAGGATTATTGAGAAGAATTACTCAATAATTTTCGCAACAACGCCCGCACCCACTGTACGACCGCCTTCACGGATCGCAAAGCGCAGACCTTCTTCCATCGCGATTGGGTTGATCAGGGTAACGGTCATCTGAACGTTATCACCTGGCATCACCATCTCAACACCTTCTGGCAGTTCGCACGCGCCCGTGATGTCAGTCGTACGGAAGTAGAACTGTGGACGGTAGCCTTTGAAGAATGGAGTATGACGACCACCTTCTTCTTTGCTCAACACGTACACTTCGCCTTCGAACTTAGTGTGCGGCTTGATTGAACCGGGTTTGCACAGAACCTGACCACGCTCAACGTCGTCACGCTTAGTACCACGCAGCAGCGCACCCACGTTCTCACCTGCACGACCTTCGTCCAGCAGCTTACGGAACATCTCAACACCGGTACAAGTCGTTTTCGTGGTGTCACGTACACCGACGATCTCGATCTCGTCACCCACTTTCAGGATACCACGCTCGATACGGCCTGTTACTACGGTACCACGACCGGAGATAGAGAAAACGTCTTCGATTGGCATCAGGAATGGACGGTCAACAGCACGCTCTGGCTCAGGGATGTAAGCATCCAGAGTTTCAACCAGTTTCTTAACCGCAGACGTACCCATTTCGTTGTCGTCTTCGCCATTCAGTGCCATCAGCGCTGAACCTACAACGATCGGAGTGTCGTCGCCTGGGAAGTCGTACTGGTCGAGAAGCTCACGCACTTCCATTTCAACCAGTTCCAACAGCTCAGCATCGTCAACCATGTCCGCTTTGTTCAGGAACACAACGATGTAAGGTACGCCGACCTGACGTGACAGCAGAATGTGCTCACGCGTCTGTGGCATGGGGCCGTCAGCCGCTGAACACACCAGGATCGCGCCGTCCATCTGCGCCGCACCGGTGATCATGTTTTTAACATAGTCAGCGTGACCTGGGCAGTCTACGTGCGCATAGTGGCGAACAGGTGACTCATACTCTACGTGTGAAGTAGAGATGGTGATACCACGCTCACGCTCTTCGGGTGCATTGTCGATACCGTCAAACGCTACCGCTGTACCGCCCCACACTTCCGCACATACGCGCGTCAGAGCTGCAGTCAGGGTGGTTTTACCATGGTCAACGTGGCCAATGGTTCCTACGTTGACGTGAGGCTTGTTACGTTCAAAAGCTTTCTTAGCCATCTTAAGTTCCCAATCTATTCCAGTTGACCAGCGGCCATTAAATACAACAAAGGGCAGACATATTACTATATCTACCCTTTTAACATCTGGAGCTCATGGGCGGATTTGAACCGCCGACCTCACCCTTACCAAGGGTGTGCTCTACCCCTGAGCTACATGAGCGAATACATTTTGGAGCGGGTAGCGGGAATCGAACCCGCCTCTTCAGCTTGGAAGGCTGAGGTAATAGCCACTATACCATACCCGCCGAGTTACAGCTGATTGAGGATGGTGGTGGGAGGTGGATTCGAACCACCGAAGCTCTCGCGTCAGATTTACAGTCTGATCCCTTTGGCCACTCGGGAATCCCACCACGAGCTTCACTTACTTAATGGTGCCGGCACCAGGAGTCGAACCCGGGACCTACTGATTACAAGTCAGTTGCTCTACCAACTGAGCTATACCGGCATGTCAGCGAAGTGGTGCGTATCTTACTGATCTGGCTGGGGACTGGCAAGCCCTGTTTGCATTTTTTTTGAAAAAAATCACTTTTTAGAAAATTGCAGCGTTGAATCCTGAATCAAGCCAAGTTGCCTGTTCTGTAGAGACTGTTCTTTCTGTGCAAACCAAAAGAATAAAAGCGCATTCAACAACAGCAAAATGATGAAAATCCAGCGCCACATTACTCAAACATCCACTGCAAACCATCGAGCACCAGGTCCGCCTGATACTCAGCATTCGGCAGCCAGGGTTTAAATAGCTCACCATCACCACCCGTCAATATCCAACGCTTAATCTGAAACCCTGCTGCCTCTTCTTGCACACTTTGCACAAAGCCCTTCAACAGATGCAAACGTCCATTATCAACACATGCATCTGTTGTTCGGCCCGGACTGAGCACCGCCGCTCGCGTTTCCGCTCCCGCCATCACGCGAGCGGTATTATTCAGTAAGCTTTGTCGCAAAATGGATACACCCGGCAGAATATACCCCCCCAGATGCTGCCCATCCGCTGCGATATAGTCCAGAGTAATGGCACTCCCCGCATCCAGAATGGCACAAGCACTCGGCTGCGCCTTCCAGGCAGCTAGCATCACCAACCAACGATCCACTCCTAAACGCTCAGGCTCGGCATAGGCATTTTTTAACCCCGCGCAAACGGCTTGCGTCTGCGCCAACTCAACCTGAACGCCCATCTGTTGAAAACGCTGGATCAGTGCACTTTGCAGAGCCTGCTGCGCCACGGCAGCCAGATAGACACGCTGGATACCTGACCATTCTAATGGCCAATCTAGGCTAAGGTCCGTAATCAAAATACGCTGCACAGCCCCCACCCAAGCACCATCGCGCAAACGCCATTTCAAAAAACTATTGCCTAAATCCAACTCAAGTATTTTCATAACGCACGCAAGCTTAACTCGCCACCATGCAAACTTAATCGACCCTGTTCCGTTTCCAGTTGCAACGCGCCCATCTCATTCACCCCTAAGCAGATCCCTTCCACGACCTGCTCACCGGATATCACACAGCTGCGCTGACCGTAAAAAGCATCAGCATTTTGCCAATCAGACTGGAAAGCAACAAAACCTTCCCGCTCAAACTTTTCTAAGGCCAAAATGAGGTGATTAAGCACACAGGCCAACAGATGCGTGCGTGAAACCTGAACACCCGAGCGCTGCAAAGAGGTCCAAGCCTGATCAATCGCTCCATCAGGCGCCTGCATCATGGTGACGTTAATACCGATACCGATCACGAGCTGCGCTTCCGTCGTTGTATCACCACTGACCTCGATCAAAATTCCGGCTAATTTTGCTTGTTCAATCAGCAGGTCATTCGGCCACTTCACCTTAACGGCGTCACAGCCCAGCTCGATGAGGGCATTACGCAGCGCTAAGGCCACCGCAAGACTTAACCCCTCTAGGGAAGCTAAGCCTAAGGGCATACGCCAAGCTAAAGACATATAGAGATTCGCGGCAAAGGGGCTAAACCATCGCCGCCCACGCCGTCCACGCCCCTCAGTTTGCTGTTCAGCGACATAGACTCCATGATGCACACCCTCTCTTAAGGCCTGAGCAGCCAAAAGATTGGTCGAAGCGGTGTTTAGATGTTTTTGCAGAGCTTCAAGGCGTAGCGAAACCTGAGGCAGCAAAGCGGCACGACAAGCATCTAAATCGAGCAGATCTAAACCACCGGGTATACGATACCCACGGCCACGCACACTAAAGATCTCAACGCCCAAGCTTTCCAAGGTGCGGATGTGTTTCCAGATAGCACTTCGGCTCATCCCCAGCGCCCGACCCAATTCACTTCCTGAATGAAAACGGCCGTCCGCTAAGCACTGCAATAAACGCTCAAGCACCAAAATCCGCCCCCAGCTCTTCTGTACCCTCGCGCTCGGAAAACCCTGCTGCTTGGCGCTCATAGATCATAAAACGATAGGGGTAGGGGTTGGGCTCAATCGCGGCAAACTCTTGGCGCCCGACTTCAATCCACTCTTGCTTAGAAAACTCAGGGAACCATGCATCACCTTCAATCTCTGCATCGACTTGTGTCAGATACAACCGATCGGCTTGCGCAAGTGCTTGTGCATAGATTTCCGCCCCACCGATGACCAGGGCCTCATCACCTGCATCAATCAGCAACTGCTGCTCAGCACGCTCAATGGCCGCTTGCAACGAATTTACACACACAACACCCGCTGCCTGAAAATCTGGATTACGTGTAATGACAATATTGGTGCGTCCTGGCAAAGGCCTGCCGATCGATTCAAAGGTTTTACGCCCCATGATGATAGGCTTGCCTTGGGTGACTCGTTTGAAATAGCGCAAATCTTCTGGCAAATACCAGGGCAGCTTGTTGCCTACCCCAATCACGCGGTTGTTTGCTTGGGCGACAATAATCGATAGACGCATACGTACCTTGTCTCTAGTGGGTGAAACTGTATCTCTGCAGCGCTGCACTCAGCCAGTTACACAGAGATGGGCGCTCGAATGGCCGGATAGGGGTCATAGCCCTCTATTACAAAATCTGCAAACTCATAGTCAAAAATAGACGCAGGACGCCGCAGGATTTTTAACCTAGGCAAGGCACCTGGTATACGCGACAACTGTTCCTGCACGATAGACGGATCATCAATATGATTAAGGTAAAGATGGGCATCACCGAAGGTGTGCACAAACTCTCCTACCTCTAAATCACACTGCTGCGCCACCATATGCGTAAGCAGCGCATAGGACGCGATGTTAAAAGGTACGCCAAGAAAATAATCAGCACTACGTTGATAGAGCTGACAGCTCAAACGCCCTTGCGCAACATAGAATTGGAAAAGCGTGTGACAAGGTGGCAAAGCGGCCTTATGCAAACGCACGTTTTCTTGTGGGGATAGGCTTTCATCGGGCAGATCTGCTGGATTCCAACCACTCACAATTAAACGACGGGAATTAGGGTTACGCTTAATCTGCTCGATCACCTGACTGATTTGATCGATCGTCGAACCATCTGGGCAGGCCCAAGAGCGCCATTGTTTCCCGTAGATAGGACCAAGATCTCCATCTGCTAAGGCCCATTCATTCCAAATGGTCACGCCCCGTTCCTGCAACCAGCGATTGTCTGTGCTGCCTGAGAGAAACCAAAGCAGCTCATAGATAATCGACTTCAGATGCACTTTTTTTGTCGTCAACAAAGGAAAGCCTTGTTGCAGATCAAAACGCAACTGACGCCCAAAAACCGAGCGGGTACCCGTACCGGTTCTATCTCCTTTATCCACTCCATGGTCAAGGATATCTTGCATCAAATCGAGATACTGGCGCATACAGACACCTGCAAAAAAATGAAGTCATTATGCCTCAAATGACCGCTCATCTCATCCTGCTTATATTCAACATCAAACCATCCGAAGCAGGCAGCAGCCAATCAGTTTTTGGGCTTAGCGTAAGCCAGCAACAGCATGGTGGCACCGGCCAAAAGCATCGGCAGAGATAACCACTGCCCCATTGTTAGCCCGAAAGCCAAAACTCCCAACTGCGCATCCGGTTCACGGAAAAGTTCCACCAATGCACGAAACACCGCATAACTCAGTAGAAACAAACCCGAAGCCGCCATCCGCGGACGTGGGCGTGCCGTGAACCACCAAAGAATCACAAACAGCACCAAGCCTTCTAGCAGCATCTGATAGAGCTGGGAAGGATGGCGCGCCAAATGATCTCCAGCCGCTGGAAATATGACGGCCCAAGGCAGATCAGTGGGACGCCCCCATAACTCCCCACCGATAAAATTACCCAGTCGGCCCGCACCTAGGCCTATCGGAATCAAAGGCGCTACAAAATCACCCATCTCAAACAGACTTTTCTGATAACGTCGACCCAGAAGCGCCAGCGCGAGGACTACGCCGATTAAACCGCCATGAAAAGACATCCCCCCCTGCCAAATCGCAAACAACCAAAGCGGGTCTTGCAGGAAATAGTCAAAATGATAAAACAACACATAGCCCGCACGCCCCCCTAGGATGACACCCATGGCGCCCCAAAAGACCAAATCAGACACCTGCTGCTCAGTCCAGCCCGAACCTGGCTGACGCGCACGATACAAACCCAGCCACCAAGCTGCTGCAAACCCTATGACATACATCAATCCGTACCAGTGAATCTGTACTCGTCCCAGATCTAAGGCCACCGGATTAATTTCATGCACCCACATCACCGACTCCTTAAAATAAATTACTACCTAAAAAGCGCAGGGCCACTAAAAACAGAAAAATGGCAAAGCAGCGTTTGAGTACCGCTTGCGGTAGTGTATGCGCCCAACGTGCGCCCAGTTTGGCTGTGAACGAACTGGCCAGAACAATGCCCAAGAATGCCGGTAAGTAGACGTAGCCCAAACTCCACTCGGGCAAACCCTCACGCCCCCACCCCACCCAAATATTGGTGGTCGCGCCCATCATTGCAATCGGCAAACCACAGGCCGCCGAGGTGGCTACTGCAACACGCATCGCTTGATTACGCCAATTTAAGTAAGGTACCGAAAGGGTGCCACCGCCAATACCAAAAATACTGGAGGCCCAACCTATGACACCTCCTGCCGCCACCAACTCTGCCGATTTCGGTGCCTGAGCACCCTGTTTAGGCTGCAGATTAAACAACATCTGCACAGCCACTAAGAGCACAAAGCTGCCCAACAACACCTGCAACACTGGGCCGGGTAATAAAACGGCTGTATTCACACCCAACACCGCACCCAAAACCAGCCCAGCGGCCATAGGACGAAACAGCCCCCAGTCGACGGCCCCCCGTTTATGATGGGCCAGAATGGAGCTGGTCGAGGTCACCACAATGGTCGCCAAAGAGGTGGCAACGGCCATATGGGTGAGCACAGCGGTCGATAATCCTTGCAACTCAAAACTAAAAATAAGGACAGGCACGATCAGCAGCCCGCCACCTATCCCAAACAAGCCGGCCACAATTCCAGCCAATGCACCCAAAATCAAATAGAGTGCCAAGGTCATCAACATAATCACCTTCCAGAGGAGAGTTAAATGTTCGTTATTAAAAAGTGAGCGTCGGTTATTCCCGCTCGGGGATCGCCGGACGCGTCAATTGATTTAAGCCAAAGGCTCGAAGTGCTTGACGCAGGGTCTGATGGATCTCTTCCGCATCGTGCATCATTCTCACCTTTAACAGTAAGTGCCTGGCCTCTTCTAGACTGACGCCACGAATGGCGCACTTGACCCTGGGAAGATTGTTCGCATTCACGGACAGGACATCATACCCCATGGCCATTAAGAGCAGCGCCCCTCCGGGGTCGGCCGCGATCTCGCCACAGATAGAGACATGCTTACGCTCCTTATGGGCCTCATGTGCGATAAAATCCAACGCTTTGAGCACCGCAGGATGATAAGGCGCATAAAGGCCCGCCACACGCGGATTGTTGCGATCAACCGCCAAGAGGTATTGAGTCAGATCATTGGAGCCAACCGAAATAAAATCCACCATGCGCGCGAAACGACGCGCCTGATAGACAGCGGCCGGCACTTCGATCATGACACCCACGGGTGGAGCATGGACATCATATCCCTCTTCACGCAACTCAGCACAGGCGCGATCGATTTGACGCTTGGCCTCCTCGACCTCGTGCACACTCGTGACCATCGGCAACATAATGCGTAAATTGTTCAGGCCGACACTGGCACGCAGCATCGCCCGCACTTGCACCATAAAGATTTCAGGATGGTCTAGGGTAATACGGATACCACGCCAGCCCAAAGAAGGGTTCTCTTCATCAATGGGAAAATAGGGCAAAGCCTTATCCCCACCAATATCCAGTGTTCGCATCGTCACCGGCAGAGGCGCAAAGGCTTCAAGCTGCTTACGATAACTCTCTAGCTGCTCTTGCTCACTGGGAAAACTTTCCCGAATCATGAAAGGAATTTCGGTACGATACAGACCTATGCCTTCCGCTCCACGCTCAAGAGAGCGCGCAACGTCAGCCGCTAATCCTGTATTCACCCAAAGCGGCAAACGATAACCATCTGTAGTGATGGCGGGGAGATCATGCAGCGCTTGCAGCTCGGTGGCCATCGCCTTCTCATCATTGAGAATACGCCCATACGCCTGAAGCAATTCATCCGAAGGGTTCACATACAAACGGCCGTTATAACCATCCACCACCACTTCACGGCCATTCAAACGCCGATAGGGCAGATCCACGACACCCATGACCGTTGGAATACCCATTGAACGTGCCAAGATCGCCGCATGTGAATTGCCAGATCCAGATACCGACACCAAACCTGCTAATTTATTTTCCGGTGCCAAACCCAGCATGGCGGGCGTCAACTCGTCGGCGAGAAGAATTGCATGATCGGGAAAGTCTGTAATTTGTGCAGGGCCTGCTTCCTGCAGGTGACTGAGTATGCGACTACCCAAATCTCGAATATCGGTTGCGCGCTCACTCAGGTAGGGATCTTCCATCGCGGTGAAAGCACGCACATGCTCATCAATTACTTCCCGCAGAGAACCCTGCGCCCAGTTCCCGGCGTGTATCCGGGCGATGACTTCTTGCGCCAGCGCCTGATCATCCAGCATCCGTAGATACACATCAAACAGCGCCTGCTCATCCTTACTCAAACGGCTCGCCAGATTGTCGGCAACCTGGCGCACCTCTTCTCTTACCGCTTCCAAAGCTTTGGCAAAGCTCTCCAGCTCGGCCGCCAGGTCTTTCACCTCTTTATCCGGCACCGTATCCAGATCGGCCGGCAAGGACATCACCACAACACGCCCAATTGCCACACCCGGTGCTGCCGCCACACCCTCGTAGCGCAAATCCTGCTGAACTGGGCGCTGATTCGCATCCAACTGAGTTTGCACAGAACCCGTTGCATGGGCGTGGGCGATAATGCCCGCTAACTGCGCCGAGAGGGTGACTAGAAACGCTTCTTCACTTTCATCAAAACGACGCTTCTCTTGTTGCTGCACCACCAGCACACCCAGCACACGGCGCTGATGAATGATGGGCACACCCAAAAAGGAGTGAAACTGCTCTTCACCTGTCGTATCAAGAAAATAAAAAGCCGGGTGCGAGGAGGCATCCTGCAGGTTAATTGGCTCTGCGCGCTTGGCCACTAAACCGACAACCCCCTCATTTTCTGCCAAGCTCACCTGCCCAACCGCTTGAGGATTCAAACCCTGAGTCGCGCGCAAGACATAACGTTGCGTAACGGCATCAAATAAAAAAACAGAACAGACATGAGTCGCCATAGCACGCTGTACACGCGAGACAATAATCGTCAGAACGGCATCGAGATCCGCAGCCGTGCTGACCTCCTGTACAATCTTGCGCAGTATCTTGAGTATGCTCATGCCCTGCTCCCATCAAGCCTAGCGATTATTGTTATTCTGTTGTGATACAAGACGCGCCAACTTAGGCGAGAGTTCCTTCATTGCACGACGATACACCTCGCGTTTGAAAGACACCACCTGCCCCAGAGGGTACCAATAACTGACCCATTGCCATCCATCAAATTCGGGGGAATCCGTATGGTCGATACGCACCGCATTATCTTGGCTTAACATACGCAACAGAAACCATTTCTGCTTCTGACCCACACATACGGGTTGTGTATGACGTCGAATCATGCGTTTGGGTAACCGATAACGCAACCAGCCCCGAGTCACTGCGAGGATTTCAACATCCTTCGCATGCAAACCTATCTCCTCACGCAGCTCACGAAACATCGCCTGCTCAGGTGTTTCATTGCTTTGGATTCCACCCTGAGGGAATTGCCAAGCGTCCTGCCCGATACGTCGGGCCCAGAGCACCTGGCCCTGGGAGTTCACCAGAATGATGCCTACGTTGGGACGAAAACCCTCTGAATCAATCACTTTCACTTACCCAGTATCATCATTATTTACACCTATTGTTCCACAGATATGAGTCATGGCAAATAGCGTTGATTGCACAGAGAAACGCCTCGGACTAAGCTAGTGACTTTTTACGTGCGAGGAGACCCCAGCTTTGAGACTGGCGATTTTTGACCTAGACAATACCCTACTCGGGGGTGATAGTGATCACGCTTGGGGAGAATTTTTATGCCGTAAAGGCGTGGTGGACCCTGAAGAGTATAAAGCGGCAAATGATCGCTTTTTTGTCCACTACCAACAAGGCACCCTGGATATTCATGAGTTTCTAGGCTTTGCGCTCCACCCGCTCACACGCTTTGCCTTGGCGGATCTGCAACGCTGGCATCAGGAATTTATGCAGGAATGTATCGAGCCCATGATGTTACCTGCCGCAGCTAAGCTGTTGGCGGAGCACCGTGCCGCAGGCGATCATCTATTGATTATCACAGCAACCAACGCATTTATTACTGCTCCGATTGCCGAGCGCTTAGGCGTGGATTCACTCCTGGCCACGGAACCCGAAATGAAAGATGGGCGCTACACTGGTGCCATTCAGGGCACTCCTTGTTTCCAAGCAGGCAAGGTCACACGTCTAAATGAATGGTTAAATAAGACTGGATATAGTCTTGAGGGCAGCTATTTTTACAGCGATTCCTGCAATGATCTGCCTCTGTTAGAAGTGGTGGACCATCCCGTGGCAGTCAACCCAGATGCCAAACTGGCCAAACATGCACAAGAGCATGGCTGGCCAATTTTAGATCTGCGTGTCAAACCCTAAGCGCCGGGTAGCACTCGCATAAAGCAGGCTTTCAGGTATTCCGTTTCCGGAATCGCCGGATGTATCGGGTGATCGGCACCCTGATGGCCATGCGCAAACACCTGTGCGGTACGGTCCAATTCGCGACTGTTGCCGCGCAGGATATCCACCAGACTCTCGCGAGTTAAGTGCATGGAGCAGGAACCGGATACCAACACGCCATCCCGTGCCAGCAAACGCATCGCAAAGTTATTGATACGTGCATACGCACGCTCACCATTTTTAATATCTTTACGACGCTGAATAAAGGCCGGTGGATCAACAATGACCAGATCAAAACGCTCCTGATCCGCCGTTAAAGCTTTGCACAGATCAAAGGCATCGCCTTTTAAGCCTTTAAAGCGTGTTTCTCCACCATTGATACGCGCATTTTCAGCCGCCACATCTAAAGCCGTCTGGGAGGCATCCACACAGATCACTTCCGAAGCGCCTGCGGCCAGCGCTTGCGCACCCCACCCCCCCACATAGCTAAACAAATCCAGTACCCGCTTGCCTTTTACCAAAGACATCATGCGTGCCCGATTCTCACGATGATCATAAAACCAACCCGTCTTTTGACCATCTAAAATGGGTGCCACCAAAGACACACCATTTTCGGACAAGGGTGCCCATTCTGGCACTTCACCCTGAGCGACCTCAACATAGGTATCCAGACCTTCTAGACCACGCATCTTACCGTCATTACGGAATACTATGGCTTGCGGCGTAAAGACCTTGTTCAGCGCATCCAGAATCGCATCCTTATGCAGCTCCATACCCGCAGTGGAGATCTGCACCACAAAAATGTCGTAAAAACGATCTATGACCAATCCGGGTAAGCTATCAGACTCCCCATACACCAATCGATAGCAGGGTTGGTCAAAACACATTTCACGCAGAGCCAAGGCGACATTCAACCGATGTACAAGCAGTGAGCGATCCAGCGGATAACGCAGATCACGACTCACCAGGCGGGCACAAATGAGATTATTGGGATTCACATAAGCTAAGCCTAAGCTTTTGCCTCGTGCATCCTCGACCACCACCTGTTCACCGGCCTGAAAAGCCTTCAAAGGTGATGCCTGATTATTCACTTCGTTGCTGTAGATCCAGAGATGACCTGCGCGTAAGCGTCGTTCAGCACCGGCATTTAATATCAGAGTTTGGAAATTCATAAGCCACGCTTGATGAGGGGTCTGCCTAACCCAGTCGCGAAGCAACTAGGTTAGGCGGGCCAGAGAAGATAGGAATTCGATCTTAGCTTTCTGCTTCACAGTGTTCAGCATAACCTTCTGCATCCAGAAGATCTTCCAGCTCAGCCGGATCCGTTAAGCGTAAACGGAAAAACCAGCCATCTCCATAAGGATCGGAATTGACCAACTCAGGGGCGTCTTCTAGATCCTCATTGACGGCCACGACTTCGCCACTCAAAGGCGCATACACATCGGAGGCGGCTTTCACTGATTCGACAACACCCGTATCGTCACCGGCTGACACCTGATCACCCACTTCGGGTAACTCAACAAACACCACATCTCCAAGCAGATCCTGGGCATGATCGGTGATACCGATCGTCACCGTGCCATCTCCCTCATCACGAATCCATTCATGACTGGCTACATATTTCAATTCTTTTGGCGTATTGCTCATTTTTTGCCCTACCTGATTTAGGAATATACTTTGACGCCGTTACGTACAAAAGGAGGTTTTACCACCTTTACGCTCACCCATTTACCGCGCATATCTACTTGCGCCGCCTCAGCGGTCGCGAGTGGAACCCGTGCCAACGCCACGGAATACCCCAGTGTAGGTGAAAAACTGCCACTGGTAATTTCACCCTCACCCAAACCTTCTACCTTGACCTTTTGATGCGCCCGCAATACCCCTTTCGCTTCGAGCACCAAACCCACGAGCTTTGCAGTCAAACCCTGGGTACGCTGAGCTTCTAAAGCACTACGTCCAATAAACTGCCGTTCTGCTGGCTCCCAAGCAACCGTCCAGCCCATCGCGGAAACCAGAGGGGACTGGGTTTCATCCATATCCTGGCCATAAAGATTCATACCGGCTTCTAAACGCAGTGTATCACGCGCACCCAAGCCACAAGGCTTCACACCCGCCGCGGCGAGGGCATCCCAGAAGCTTGACGCTTCCTCTTCGGGCAGCATGATCTCCAAGCCCTCTTCACCGGTATAACCCGTGCGGGCGATAAACCAACCTTCAGATTCTGCACCCTGGAAAGGTTGCAGCTGATCGATCAATTTTTGTCGATAATCGGAGAGCACACTTTGTGTCATGACGACCGCCTGCGGCCCCTGAATGGCGATCATCGCTAACTCTGGCTGTTCGGTCAGGGCAACATCCATTTTTGCCGCTTGCTCGGCCATCCAACGCAAATCCTTTTCACGTGTAGCGCAGTTGACCACGACACGATACCACTCACCAGACACGGCAGGATCTGTCATCAAATAAACGATTAAATCATCGATCACACCGCCTTGCTCATTCAGCATAGCGGAATAAAGCGCCTTGCCCTTAACCTTCAAGCGCTCAACATCATTCGCCAGAAGGCGGCGCAAATAATCACGCGCATCAGAGCCGGTAACATCGACCACCGTCATATGCGATACATCAAACATGCCAGCCTGCTGGCGAACCTGATGATGCTCTTCTATTTGTGAACCATAGTGGATTGGCATATCCCAGCCCCCAAAGTCGACCATTTTGGCGCCCTGGGCCAGGTGATTGGCATAAAGTGCTGTTTTGTTTCCCATCGGCAGGCTCATCTCGGCAGAGCCATGCCCCACACAACCGCATGTTACGCGAGACACGACCTATAAAAGTGGGGTTAATTTAACCACAAAGACAACTCAGTTCAATTCTTAAGAGAGAGGCCAAGGCAGGACACGCTAATCCCGCACAAGTGGGCGGCGTGCTAGGCTAGGCAGATCCCCAGATAAACCCATTGCTCTGAGCACTAGATGGTTTTTGAGTGCCGGTAAACGATTAAAACAGTTCATGCCTGCACTGCGTAGTAAACCCAAAGGCGCAGGCAAGGGCACAAACAAACGACGGAATGCCTCCATTGAGGCACTCATGGTCAGGTTGTCACTGCGTCTTTGCCGTTCATAACGACGCAGGACCCGTGTGCTGCCTAATACTTCACCACGCTGATGCGCCTGGATCAGAATTTCTGCCAGAGCCGCCACATCAAGAAAACCTAGATTCACACCCTGGCCTGCTAAGGGATGAATCGTGTGCGCAGCATCGCCCAACAATGCTAGTCCTGGCAGGATGTAATGCTGAGCATGGCGCTGACGCAGTGCTAGGGTTTGCCGAGGCGCGACACAGCTCACCTGACCTAAACGACCGTCAAAAGCCCGCGTTAAGGCCTGATTAAATTCAGCCGTCTCCAGCGCCATTAACTCTTGGGCGTGGGCCGGTGAGGTCGACCAAACGATCGAAGCGGTATGACCGGCGGTCTCAGCCAAGGGTAAAAATGCCAGAGGGCCGGTTTCTGTAAACCTTTGCCAGCATTGCCAAGCATGGCTTTTTTCAGTTTCAACCGTGGTCACCAGCGCATGATGGCCATAGTCCCATTGCGTCGTCGCAAAACCCGCGAGCTGCCGAGAAGGTGAGTCACCGCCCTCTGCTATCAAAGTGAGCGGACTCGTCAGTTGACGCCCATCTTTTAGGGTTAAGACACGCCGAGACGATCCCGTCTCAGGGGCTGAAATACCCTGTAACTCAGCACCTGGTTCAAAACGTACATTCTCAAATGCCAGCAAACGCTCTAGCAAGGCGGCCAAGATCACACGGTTTTCAACGATGTAACCCAAACACGACTCATGCAGCGCATCGGCTGAAAAGGAAACTTCTCCCTGTCCCATTCCATCCCAAACTTGCATCCCACGATAAGGCGCTAAACGCCGTGCTTCAACACCCGACCAGGCACCCAGATGCTCCAGCAGCGTCTGACTGGCACAACTCAGCGCACTGACACGGGTATCAAATTCCGCTGGCGGTTGGCTGTCTAAAGCGGTTAAACGCTGATGTAAACTGCCCGGTAAGCGCTCTAACAAACGCAGCTTTACACC
This sequence comes from Nitrincola tapanii, assembly GCF_008368715.1. Taxonomy (GTDB): domain Bacteria; phylum Pseudomonadota; class Gammaproteobacteria; order Pseudomonadales; family Balneatricaceae; genus Nitrincola; species Nitrincola tapanii. The sequence continues at coordinate 51,876 of NZ_SMRS01000001.1, read as the reverse complement.
ACTGGGCGCTAATGCCAAGGCCAATGCAGCGCCGACCATACCCGCCCCTAAAATGACGATCTCTGGCTGATGTTTGCCTAGAGCTTTCACACCACCTCTCCTTTAATCCTGACCTAGATGCAAAGCGGAATGATGTAACCCCATGGCACGCCGAGCAAAAAGTGTTTTGGCGCTGGGACAAAAATCTAACGCTTGCAAAGCCAAACCCCGAGCACAAGGCAACCCAGGGAATTGCGAAGTAAAAAGTTTAAGGGCTTGATCACTCATACCAATGGTCAGTTTCTGATCTTCTAAACGTTTATCTAAAAAGATTTGTAAGCGCGACAAGCTACCGGCGGGTAGACCCAAGCGCCAGGAAGCGACGAGGTTTTCAGCTAGATCGATCACGCCACGCAAAGCTAGATTGTAGCCCTGCCCAGCAATAGGATGCAGCGCATGGGCCGCATTACCCAGCACCACCAAACCCGAACGTATCTGCTCTTTTGCTTGGATACGTTGCAAAGGGTAACTGAAACGCTGCCCCACACGCAGAAAACGTCCGGCACGATAACCAAAGGCATCCTGTAGGTCGGTTAAAAAGGCGCGATCGGCTTGTTCCTGACGATAGGGCAACAGAGCTTGCGGCTGAGTCCAGACGACTCCACAGCGTGCTTCACCCTGATGATTCGCAATGGGCAGCAGTGCCAGCGGGCCATCGGCGGTGAAACGCTCGTAAGCGATATGTTGATGAGGACGGTCCAGGCTGAGGTTAAACACCAAGGCCGACTGTTGATAATCCTCAACCTGATACTCAATACCCAACTGCTCACGTAACGCCGAGCGGCCACCATCTGCCATCACAACCAAATCGGCTTCCAACCACTCTTGACCATCACCCTGCTCAACACATAGACGATACCCACGCTCGATCGGTTGCAAAGCCGTCACTTCCGAGGCGCTCATGATCTCCAAACCCTGACCTTGTGCTGAAAAAAGCTGTTGCATCAAGACCTGGCCTAAACCCTGATTTTCGACCACATACCCCAAGGCCGGAACTCTTTCTTCTTCGGCCTGGATGCGTGTGACCCCAAATTGGCCACGATCAGAAACATGTATCTGACGTATCGGGGTGAGATGCGTCTGTAGCGCCTGCCAAACACCGGTGCGTTGATAAAAAGAACGTGCGCCATACGCCAGCGCCGTGGAGCGACTGTCATAACTTGGGGAGCGTATTTGAGAGGAGTTCTGCAGGAGATCCGCACTGTCGAGCAAGGCCACACGCAAACCGCGTGCGGCCACCTCAGGCAAAATCGCCAGCGCTAAACTGGCACCCACCATTCCGGCACCAACGATGACTAGATCATATTGCCGAATCATGCTGATCCTCCCGGCCTGATGCCATCAAGGCCTCAATCTCATCAACCTGCTTCGGTACTGTCTGAGTCAGGATGTGATGTCCATCTGTGGTCACGAGTACATCATCTTCTATACGTATGCCTATCCCACGCCAACGCGGTTCGACATCGAGATTATCCGGTGCGATGTACAGCCCTGGCTCAACGGTCATCACCATACCCGGCTCTAACGCTCGCCACTGGCCCTGTAACTTATAACGCCCCACATCATGCACATCCATGCCCAGCCAATGGCCGATACGATGCATATAAAAGGGTTTGTAAGCCTCAGCTTCAATCAAGGCGTCCACCTCACCCTGCAAAAGCCCCAGATCAACTAACCCCTCGGTCAAATGCTGTACCGATAGATCATGAATCACATTCCAAGGCACACCCGGTGCCATCGCCGCAATACAGGCTTCCTGGGTCTTTAATACCAGCTGATACAAAGCCTTCTGTTCAGGTGAGAAGCGGCCATTGACCGGAAAAGTACGCGTGATATCACTGGCATAATTGTCCAACTCACAACCGGCGTCGATCAGCACTAGATCGCCGTCTAGCAGTGGCGCCTGGTTCTCAATGTAATGCAGGATACACGCATTCGCGCCCCCGCCTACAATGGCAGAATAAGCTTGAAAACGTGCACCCTGGCGCTGACATTGATAATGTATTTCAGCTTCGAGATGATATTCATACAGGCCTGGCCGACAGACTCGCATCGCCTGACAATGCGCCTGTGCCGAGATGTCCGCCGCACGCTGCATCAAAGCCACCTCTTCCGAAGACTTAAACAGGCGCATCTCATGCACTAGACTGGATAGGGTGACCAGCTGCTCTGGAGCCTGCCACCCTTGACGCGCACCAGCTCGCACCTGGCCTAACCAAACCTGGATACGGCTGTCCAATTGTGCACTTTCACCCATGGGGTAATAGAGTGCCATCTTGCCCGACAAGAGCTCAGGTAAACGCGCATCGAGCTCAGTAAGATTAAACGCCTGATCCAGTGCAAAGTGCTGGACACAGCCTTCGGGGCCGGCACGCAAACCGGTCCAGATCTCCATCGCCGCATCACGAGGTGGACAAAAGAGGATGGCTTCTCCTTCGCTGCGCCCGGGAATCAGTAATAAAATTGCGTCCGGTTCATTAAAGCCGGTTAGGTAATAAAAATCGCTATTCTGCCGAAACGCATATTCAGTATCTCGGTTGCGATTTTGTAAGCTCGCGGCTGCCACCAAAGCGATCGTGTTGGCCGGTAAAGCCTGCAAGAGCTGACGACGACGATTCGCATAAACAGAGATAGGCAGGCGCATCTTATTGAAACCTCAAACACTTAGTGAAGAACAGGAGACTGAGCCGCTTGCGTCGGTGGCTCAACCGAATTAAATTCTGAAAACAACAGCATGAACGCCATGCGCACATATTCATAAACTTCGATGAGGCTATTCTCATCCTCTTCGGTTTCTTCTTCCGCCGACTCCAGTGCGATCTGAGCAATTTCAGCAATATCCTTCAGGCCCTCTTGCGCCTGCTCAGATAAGCTCTGAGCCGACACACAGAGTCCGAACCCCGAAAGAAAACCACTACACCATTCACCTAAGGCATCCACTCGCTGACTGAGCGCCTGTTCATCTTCAGGGACTAAGAGCTGTACCGAAAAATCATCACCTTCTAATTGCGCAAGTGTGGTGGCATACAGATCCGCCAATCCTTTACGTGCGGTATCACGCCCCTGGAGCTCAGCGCCGGTCAAATCAGCAATAACCTTAACTAGAGTGTCCTCATCGTAACGCGCACCTGCTGCCAGTTGCCCAGCAATCAAACCATGGAGTTCCGAGGGAGAAAGGGTCAACACACCCTCTTCAATCAAAAAATTGGCCAGCAGATCAAAATCTGGCAAGGTGGCCACGGCGGTGTCAGCATTCATAGATATTGAGAAACCTGTTCACTAATTCAGACCTAGGTAACCTATGCTAGCATTTAGTGATGCGACTATGAACTGAAGAAGGCAGAGCGGATTAGGGTCTATATCAAGGTTTAAGCATATAACCTGCGCTTTTTATCTACCGCAGCGCAACATGAATTGACCCTGCCAGATACGCTGTTTATATTGAAAGTATTAGCTAGCGAAGCTAAAGGACTGGAATTAGGCGACTATGAGCGAACACTATTTTAATGCCCTAGAACACAAGATCGATCTGCTGATTGCACGTAGTGAAGCGCTGGAGTTAGAAAATCAACGCTTACGTGATCAAGAGCAACGCCTGCGCGAAGAGCGCAATCAACTGCTACAGATCACCGATCAGACACAAGCTAAAGTCGAAGCCATGATCCAGCGCCTAAAATCTCTGGAGCAAAAAGCATGAATAACGCACGCAGCGTGACGGTCAAACTGCTGGACAAGGAATACACCATCAGCTGTCCGGACGGTGCTGAGGCAGAGTTGCTCGCTTCCGCCGATTATCTGAATCAAAAGATGCGTGAGATACGTAACAGCGGCAAGATCGTTGGCCTGGAGCGTATCGCCGTCATGGCCGCTCTCAACATGTCGCATGATTTATTGAAAAATAAGGAAGAACAGCGCCAGAACGTAGAGTCTCATCTACGCCGTATCACGCACAAAATTGACCGCGCGCTATCTGATCTGGACAAAGACACCTGACAAATATTCTCACTCTGGTATACTAAACTTGTCTCCTGAGGTGTTTGTGAGCCAGTTACGTCCCTCGAGCCTATATTCACACCTCTGGCAGTGCTGCTTTGATGTTGTGTGCATGTCCGTTGATCGGAAAGCCTAATACATCGAATAGTGCTTCCACTCTGAACCTTAGGGTTCAGGGCCAGAATTGGTAGCGGCATCTTGGGAGACCTTGTCAAATCCTGTTTGATGAAATCATGGATAAAAAATCTCTTCGCCAAGCCATGCGACAAGCACGTCGTGCCCTCAAGCCTGATGTACAAGCCGAAAGAGCCTTATCTCTTGCCTCTCAGCTCAAACAGCAACTCGACATTCAACGCAGCCAGCGCCTTGCACTCTATTTAGCCAATGACGGCGAATTGGATCTAACCCCCACGCTAAAGTACTTCTGGGAACAAGGCAAAGAACTCTACCTTCCTGTCCTACATCCTCTCGCGCACAACCGTCTTTTATTTGTGCACTATCATCCGAAAACAGCCATGCAGAAAAACCAATATGGTATTTGGGAACCGAAATGGACGGGGAAGAATGCTGTACCTACCTGGACGTTGGATCATGTCCTGCTGCCATTGGTCGCTTTTGATCGACAAGGGGGACGTCTGGGTATGGGCGGGGGGTATTACGATCGCAGCTTTGCTTTCTTAAGGCAAAAGGGTCGGATGCCAGGCCCCAAACTGATCGGTATTGCGCATGACTTCCAAGAAGTAGAGCGTCTTGACCTCGAGCCCTGGGATATTCCCTTACATGCGATTGCCACCAACAACGGCTACCACCTGAGTAAAACGCTTAACTGTTGAATACCTGCTGTACCAGCGTTGCGATCTCCAGACCACTTTGTGAGACACCGGTCATTAGGGTACCTATCACGAATGAAATAATGACCAAAACAAGTAAATCTGGGCTTTTTTTCATCAGTTGAGCGCTCCGCTTTGCAGGGTTGAACATGTGACCTAAACGCTCGTTTAGATCGCCTCATAGCGCCCCCAGTTTTCCATAAAAAAATATTATTGCAAGCCGATGACATAAAAAAACGCGAACTTTGTGATCCAAAATTCGCGTTTATTTTTTCTTCAGGCAAAAAAGCGGATTTCACCTTAAGAAAGCATTAATGCTCACGTATTAAGAGCGCATCACGCCCACGCTGCACCGCCGCACGTACCTGATTCGGAGCCGTGCCACCGATATGATCACGTGCCGCAACAGAGCCCTCGAGCGTCAGCACTTCCGCCACATCCGCTTCAATTACATCGGAGAACTGACGCAGCTCATCCAAGCTCATCTCACCCAGATCCTGGCCGCTTTGAATACCATAAGCGACTGACAAACCGACAATCTCATGCGCATCACGGAAAGCGACACCCTTACGCACCAAATAATCGGCAAGATCCGTTGCTGTTGAAAAACCGCGTAACGCGGCTTCACGCATCACCGGCTTACGCGCTTCCAATGCGGGAATCATGTCCGCAAAAGCACGCAAACAACCCTGTACCGTGTCCACAGTATCAAACAAAGGCTCTTTGTCTTCTTGATTGTCTTTGTTATAAGCCAGAGGCTGAGATTTCATCAGCGTCAGCAACGCCATCAAATGACCAAACACTCGGCCACTCTTACCGCGCACCAACTCTGGCACATCCGGATTTTTCTTCTGCGGCATGATAGAAGAGCCCGTACAGAAACGATCCGGAAGATTGATAAAGTTAAACTGCGCAGAAGTCCAAAGAATGAGCTCTTCGGCCATACGCGTCATGTGCATCAACAACAGACTGGAAGCCGCACAAAATTCTATCGCAAAATCACGATCCGATACGGCATCTAAAGAATTACCGGCAGGCTGGCTGAAGTTCAACAACTCAGCTGTATAAAAACGATCGATCGGATAGGTGGTCCCCGCAAGCGCCGCCGCCCCTAAAGGCATCACATTAATACGCTTACGACAATCCACAAAACGCTCATAATCCCGGCTGAGCATTTCAAACCAAGCCAAGAGATGATGACCAAAGGTCACAGGCTGGGCCGTTTGTAAATGTGTAAAGCCTGGCATAATGGTGTCTGCTTCACGTTCTGCCAGATCCAATAAGCCCTGCTGTAAGCGCGTGATCTCCTGCAAAACCAGATCCGTTTCATCGCGTAAATAAAGGCGAATATCGGTGGCAACCTGATCATTACGCGAACGCCCAGTGTGCAGCTTTTTCCCAGTAATGCCGATTTTCTGCGTCAAAGCCGCTTCGATGTTCATATGGACATCTTCCAGCTCAACCGACCAAGTGAACTCGCCGCGTTCAATCTCCATACGGATCTCACTCAAGCCGCGGATAATATCGTCACGCTCAGCCTCGCTCAGCACACCTACTTTCGCCAACATGCGAGCATGCGCAATTGAACCCTGAATATCTTGACGATAAAGACGCCTATCAAACTCTACAGAGGCGGTAAAGCGCGCCACAAAGGCGTCTGTAGCCTCAGAAAAACGTCCACCCCACTGCTGATTGGTTTTGCTGCTCATCCGACTCTCCACTGGCTCGCACTGTCATGGCAAATGGCGCTAATTATACCAGTTTCCTTGAAAAAAGGGCGGCGTTTAACCTGAGCTCAAGAGTTCTGCTACAATCCCTGACAATCTTTACAAGCCTTATTGCACAACAGGATCTTTCATGACAAACAAGCCCATACGTATCGCTACACGACGCAGCCTCCTGGCTCTCTGGCAAGCGGAATATGTCAAAGCCGAATTGCAAAAACACCATCCGGGCTTGGAAGTTGAACTCGTTACACTCGTCACTCAAGGCGACAAAATCCTAGATACTCCATTGGCCAAAATTGGTGGTAAGGGACTGTTTGTCAAAGAACTTGAAAGCGCCATGTTGGAAAATCGTGCGGACATCGCCGTACATTCGATGAAAGATGTCCCAATGGAATTTCCTCAAGGTTTAGGGCTGGCTGTGATTTGTCCGCGTGAAAACCCTACGGATGCCTTTGTCAGCAATCACTTTGCCAACCTTGATGCCCTACCCCAGGGAGCACGCGTAGGCACCTCCTCGTTACGTCGTGAAGTTCAACTGCGGGAGCGCCGTCCTGATCTTCAAGTCAGCAGCCTGCGCGGAAATGTACAAACACGCTTAAGCAAACTGGATCAAGGCGAGTTTGACGCGATTATTCTAGCCACTGCAGGATTGCTCCGCTTGCAGCTACACGACCGTATAACGAGCATTATGACTCCGGAAGAGAGTCTCCCCGCCGGAGGCCAGGGCGCGGTCGGCATCGAGTGCCGCATGGATGATGAGCAACTGATTCAACTCTTACAACCTTTACACGACCGACCCACGGCCATACGTGTTCTAGCGGAAAGAGCGATGAACCGACGTTTAGAAGGGGGGTGCCAGGTGCCCATCGGTTGTTACGCCGAACTGGATACCAATGAAGACATGCTCTGGTTACGTGGCTTAGTTGGACGACCCGATGGCTCCAAAGTGTTACGTGATGAAATACATGGCCCCGCCCAGGAAGCCGAACAACTGGGGATTAAGCTGGCAGAACGTTTGTTAGCCGCCGGCGCCGGTGAAATTTTAGCGGATGTTTATGCCCAGAAGTGATGCTTTACACGGCCAAGTCTGTCTGGTCACACGACCTGCACACCAAAACCAGGGGCAAATCGCTCAATTGAGCGCCCTGGGTGCTGAAGCGCTGACACTGCCATTGATCAGCATTGAGCCCGTGAGTGATCAGTCTGAATTTGGGCTGATCTTAAAAGAGGCCATCTTAAACCTGGATCGGTATCAAGCGGTGATTTTTGTCAGCCCAAACGCCGCTCGCTTAGGCGCAGACTGGATAGATCGTTACTGGCCGCAGTTACCGATTGGAGTTGAATGGATCGGTATAGGTGAGCAAACCACACAGGCTCTGCAAGCAGCCGGTTTCCCTGCTTGGCACGCAGCAGGTTATGACTCAGAAGCCTTGTTAGCCGATGCCCGCACTCAAGCGGTCGCCGGACAGCGTATTTTGATTCTGCGCGGCAACGGTGGACGTGAGCTGCTCAGCGAGACGCTGACTGAGCGTGGTGCTCAAGTAGACCGCTGCTGTGTTTATCAACGTCTTTGCCCTGAATACCCTCAAGCGCTTATCGAAAGTACTATTTATCATCCTTTTTTATCCGCTATCCTCATTACCAGTGGTGAAGGACTGAAAAATCTGATGTATCTGGCACAACGCGTAAAACACGCCAGTATCGACACACTACTCAGTCGCCTTATCCTTGTTCCCAGCCGGCGCCTCTATGATCAGGCGCGCTCTTTGGGATTTACTCAGATACGGGTTGCATCGGGAGCTGACGACCGCTCCATGATTGCTGCCCTGCTCCCAGCCAATGATTTGGAAGAACAGGCATGAAAGAGACCCCAGAAGAACAACGCACAGACGCGAATGACATCGCAAACGCAGAGCAGCCATCCACTACCTCGGCTGACGCTACGCATGACCCCTCTAAAGAGCCTGAAATCCAGCCAGATAGCGCACAAGCGTCGGATGCTAACCCTCAAACCTCACAGCAAAAATCTGAACCGAACTCTTCTGCAGCCATAGCCGCCACTCAAGGCCATTGGTCGGGCAAAACGGCTCTTGTACTATCATTGGCGGCTCTCGGTCTAAGCGGATATCTGTTCTGGCAAGCGCAGCAGGTCTCACAGCAACAAGCCCTGGTTGCTGCACAGATCGAAGCTCGACTCGCCGAGGCACAAGCCGAAGTGGCTAACACCGTGTCGGGCGTTAACCAACAGCTCGGACAATTGCAAGAGCGTGCCAGCAGTGGCCAGCGTAATCTGGATGAGTTGCATGAACGTCTGACCCGCAGCATCCAGCAAGTGACCGCTCAGCAACAGATTTCTGAGAAGGACTGGCTGTTAGCAGAATCGGAATATCTGCTGCGCCTCGCGAACCAGCGCGTTCTGATGGAACAGACCAGTGCCGGTGCACTGAGTCTATTAAAAGCAACCGATGAGCTTCTTCTGGAAGCAGACGATGTTGCGCTCTATCCCGTCCGTCAAGCGTTGGCTCAGGATATCGCGGCGCTCGAAGCCGTCCCACAAGTGGATGTGGAGGGCCTCTTCCTGCGTATCAGCGCTTTACGCCAACAGGTACCGAATCTGCGTATGACACCCGTGACGGATCGCCGCCAGCTCCCTGATTTGCTGGAGTCCATCACGCCTGAGGATCTGAAAGAAACCTGGGGCGCCGGTGCGAAGGCCGCGATGAACCGTGCTTTAGACACGCTGGGCCAGCTGATCATCATTCAACATCGTGATGAGCCGGTCGAACCCTTATTATCTCCTGAACAAAGCTACTACCTGCAGCAGAACCTGTTCTTAATGCTAGAGCAAGCTCAACAAGCTCTGTTGCAACGTCAACAGGGCGCTTTCCGCGACACCCTCGGCAAAGCCTCCGAGTGGATCGCGATCTACTACGAGAGTACGGACAGCACCACGCAAGCATTACTACGCAGTCTGGATGAATTAAAAGCCCTGGAAATTGCCCCGGAGCTACCATCCATCGCTGGCTCACTCGAAGCACTAAAGAGCCACATGAATGAACTGCGTCGACTGAAGCGTGAAGGAGGCTCGCAATGAAGCGTCTCTTTTTACTTCTACTCTTAATCTTAGTGGTGGGTGCCTGGACCGGTCAGCTCATGGTACGTGACCCTGGCTATGTACTACTGGCATTCGAGCAGACCACAGTCGAAACCAGCCTCTGGGTCTTTATTGTAGCCACGCTGCTGCTTTTCCTTATCCTGCATGGTGTGATTAATCTGCTTTCTGGCATCCGCCTGCCTGAACTGGGCTGGGGACAGTGGCGTCTGAAACGCAAACGCAAAGCCGCTGAACGTTCAACATTGCGTGGCCTGCTTGCCCTGTCTGAAGGGAACTGGCAAAAAGCGCAAAAAGATTTGATCGCTTCAACTCAGCATGCCGCCATCCCTTTTATCAACCAAACTGCCGCGACAAAAGCCGCAATGGAGCAGGGTGATTTTGACACGGCGGAAAAACTGATTCAGCAAGCACGCCGACAAACCCCTCACGCCAAACTGGCTCTGGATATTCTTGCCATTGAGTTAGATATCGCACGAGGTGAATTACGCTCGGCACTTTCTACACTAGTGGCACTGCGACGCCAACACTCGCAGCATAAAACACTCCTCAGCCTACAACTGGGCATCTATGAGCGCTTGCAAGATTGGCAAGGTATCTTGGATCTATTACCTGAATTAAAGCGCCAAAACCTCCTGGATAATGCGCGCTGGGAAGCCTTAGCCGAGCAAGCCACGATTACACAACTGCATCAACAGATCGACCCTAAAGCGGGACTGACTGCGGAAGTGCAACGCAAACAGCTACAAAGCTTCTGGCAAAGCCTGCCGGAAGCTGCGCGCGATCTCGATCCAGTGGTCGCCGCGTATGTCGAACAGCTGCTCAACCAAGCGGGAGATAAACTGGCCGAATCTCTGCTGAAAGAGCGCCTGAATCGACGCTGGAGTGATTTGTTAGCGGGGCTTTATGGACGCATTCAAGGCGACAAGGCGCAGAGGCGTTATGAGCAAGCACAGGCCTGGCTGGTTGAACAAGAGCAGAGTCCCGAGTTGCATCTCACTCTGGCGCGTTTGGCTCAACAGTTACAGAACTGGGATCAGGCCTGTCTGCACTTTGAAGCCGCTTTAACGCTGAAAGCTGAACTGGCCTGGATGGCCGAATATGCACGCTTGTTACAGCACCTCGGCCAACAGGACAAAGCGAATCTTTGGCTGAATCGCGGCTTTGAACAGGTGGCCATTTTGGCACCGAAACTGCCAATGCCTGAACCTGCTCTTAGTTCACCCAGTTAAGGGGGCTCTCAGATAAGGCAACTCTGTCTCCCTTAAAACCTTAATCTTTAAAGGAGACAGATGTTTTAAGGACGCGGCGCGTAGGCAAACACGTCAGAGTGAATACGCTCCTCGGCAACGCCGAGGGGTGCTAAAGCATCTACCAAGGCGTAGACCATAGCCGGTGAGCCACTGGCATAAATTTGCACTTGTTGGGTATGCCAGCCGGGAAAATCTTCGACCAGCGCTTCCGAAATCAAGCCTCTACGCCCTAACCAACCCGCGTGGGGTTCACTTAAGACGGGAATAAACTCTAGTTGCGGATAATCACGTGCCCAACGTAAGCAGAGGTCTTCCATATAGATATCTTCTTCTTGGCGAGCCGCCCAATAGAGATGTATTGGATTAGGTAAATTTGCCGCCAAAAGATGCTCTACCATACTTTTAATCTGAGCAAAGCCAGTGCTCGCCGCAACCAAAACCAGATGTGTCGATGAGCTCAATTGCGTTGCCTGGACACAAGCCTTACCTTCGGCCAACCCCACAGAAAAAGTCTGCCCCGTATGTAGGTACTGCAGTATATCGGCATTTAAATCACTGCCTGGCATCTGCCGGATATGTAACTCTAACTCTTGAGTCTGCTCCGGTGCAGACGCAATCGAAAAATACGCGCTGCGTCCATCGGGCAAGCTCAAGCTCAGATATTGCCCCGCCACAAACGCAAAAGATGAATTGGCAGCATCTTCCAGACGCAAACGTGCACGAAATACATCGTGATTTAAACGCGTAAACTCAGTGCAACGTGTAGTGTAGATTTTCACGACTTCCCTCCGAAAATATTCAGCTCATCCCACAAGCTGTCGATTTTCGCTTTAATCTCTTGATCCATTTGAATAGGCTCGCCCCACTCGCGCTGGGTTTCACCTGGCCATTTATTGGTTGCATCCAATCCCATTTTTGAGCCTAAACCCGACACAGGCGATGCAAAGTCGAGATAATCAATCGGCGTGTTTTCAATCATCACCGTATCTCTTTGTGGATCCATCCGCGTGGTGATCGCCCAGATCACATCCTGCCAATCGCGCGCATTCACATCGTCATCACAGACAATCACAAACTTGGTGTACATAAACTGACGCAGGAAAGACCAAACACCCAACATCACACGCTTAGCATGCCCTGGGTACTGTTTTTTCATGGTGACAACCGCCATGCGATAAGAACAGCCTTCCGGTGGCAAATAAAAATCCACAATCTCCGGAAACTGTTTCTGCAAAATCGGTACGAACACCTCATTTAACGCAACCCCTAAAATCGCCGGCTCATCCGGTGGACGCCCAGTATAGGTGCTGTGGTAAATCGGTTGATGACGCTGGGTGATGCGTTCAACCGTAAAGACGGGAAAGTTATCCACTTCATTGTAATAACCGGTATGATCGCCAAAGGGCCCTTCTGCAGCCAGATCATCCGGATAGATATAACCTTCCAAGACGATTTCTGCACTGGCTGGAACCTGAAGATCACTCCCCAAACATTTAACCAGCTCAGTTTTACCGCCGCGCAATAATCCCGCAAACGCATATTCTGAAAGCGTATCCGGCACAGGTGTCACAGCCCCTAGAATGGTAGCCGGATCGGCGCCTAAAGCCACGGCAACAGGAAAAGGCTGGCCGGGATGTGCTTTTTGCCATTCCCGGAAGTCCAATGCACCACCACGATGCGCTAACCAGCGCATAATCAAGCGGTTACGCCCGATCAATTGTTGGCGATAAATACCCAGGTTCTGCCGCGTTTTATTCGGGCCTCGTGTAATAACCAAAGGCCAAGTCACTAAGGGCCCAGCATCTCCAGGCCAGCAGGTTTGGATCGGCAAACGATAAAGATCGACCTCATCCCCTTCAAAAACACGTTCCTGGCAGGGAGCCGATTTCACCAGTTTTGGCCCCATATTCAAAACCTGTTTAAAGATCGGCAGCTTATCCCAAGCATCTTTAAACCCCTTAGGGGGTTCGGGCTCTTTTAACTGGGCAAGCAACTGACCGACTTCTCGCAAAGCCGCTACGGAGTCAGCACCCATGCCCAAAGCCACACGCTCAGGAGTACCAAACAGATTCGTCAGAACGGGGTAATCAAAACCCACAGGATTTTCAAACAATAAAGCCGGACCTCCGGCTTTAAGTGTTCGATCACTGATTTCCGTCATTTCCAATACTGGACTGACCGGTTGCTGAATACGCTTAAGCTCACCACGCGCTTCTAACATCTGCAGAAAATCGCGTAGGTCTTTATATTTAGGAGTGGACATAATCTCGGTCTTGGTTGGGGTCGCCGCTCAATTTATTGAGGTAAAGTCGACATTAAAGGACTGAGAATACGCGCATCCTTGCGCGACAGATCCTTATTTACGCTTCATCGATAAGAAGAACTCATCATTGGTTTTGAAGTCTTTTAACTTATCAATGACAAATTCAGTGGCAGCGGAATCATCCATCGGATCGAGCAGCTTACGCAGTATCCACATACGCTGTAACTCATCTTCTGTGGTCAACAGATCTTCACGACGGGTACCTGAACGACGAATATTAATCGCTGGGAAAACTCGCTTCTCCGCGATCTTACGATCAAGATGTACTTCCGCGTTACCGGTACCTTTGAACTCCTCAAAGATGACCTCATCCATTTTAGAACCCGTGTCGACCAAGGCCGTCGCGATGATGGTCAAGCTGCCGCCTTCTTCGATGTTACGTGCCGCACCAAAGAAACGCTTAGGACGCTCCAAAGCATGCGCATCCACACCACCCGTTAAGACCTTACCAGAAGAAGGAATCACGGTGTTGTAAGCACGTGCCAAACGCGTAATCGAATCGAGAAGAATCACGACATCCTTCTTATGCTCGGTTAAACGCTTAGCCTTTTCCAGCACCATCTCTGCCACCTGGACATGACGTGAAGGAGGTTCGTCAAAGGTAGAGGCTACCACTTCACCGCGCACGGTGCGCTGCATGTCAGTCACTTCCTCTGGGCGCTCATCGATCAGCAACACGATCAAATAACACTCCGGGCAATTACGCGTGATGCTGTTGGCAATATTCTGCAGCATCAAGGTTTTACCCGCTTTCGGAGGTGATACGATAAGTGCTCGCTGGCCTTTACCCATCGGTGAAACCAGATCAATCACCCGCGCCGTAATATCTTCAGTACTGCCATTCCCGACTTCCATACGAATGCGTGATTGGGCAAAGAGAGGCGTGAGGTTTTCGAAAAGGATTTTGTTTTTAGCGTTTTCAGGGCGATCAAAGTTAATTTCATTAACCTTGAGAAGCGCAAAATAACGCTCCCCATCCTTCGGCGGACGAATCTTACCGGAGATGGTGTCACCCGTACGCAGGTTAAAGCGGCGTATTTGGCTAGGTGATACATAAATATCATCAGGACCGGCTAAATAAGAGGAATCGGCCGATCGCAGAAATCCGAATCCGTCCTGCAGTATCTCCAGCACACCATCGCCATAGATATCTTCACCGCTGACGGCATGTTTCTTCAGAATGGCAAAAATCACATCCTGTTTACGGGAACGGGCCATATTCTGCAGGCCCATGCTATTGGCAATATCCAGTAGGTCTGGAACACTTTTAAGTTTTAATTCGGTAAGATTCATAGTTCAGGTCGGATGTAGCCAGAGAAGGCTGATATTGAAGGATGCTGGAGAGTTGAGGAATACGTGTTAACGACTGAGAGAGGTAACGCAGACCGCCACACGGCACCCCGGACATTGGGGATCAAGTAAACGTGTTCAGAATATAATCGCTTTACTGGCGCCTGTCCAGTCATGACGGGAAAAACTCCTCGAAACAAAAGGCGCTGCTCAGCATATTGTGGCAGCGCACTTTCGAGAAGGAGGCTTAAAGATTAGCGTCAATAAAGGCTGATAACTGAGACTTGGACAAAGCACCGACTTTCGTTGCTTCGACATTACCGCCTTTAAACAGCATCAGGGTAGGAATACCGCGGATACCAAATTTTGGAGGTGTCTCGTTGTTTTCATCGATATTTAATTTACAGACTTTCAGCTGACCTGCGTACTCTTTGGCAATCTCTTCCAATACAGGTGCAATCATTTTACATGGGCCACACCACTCAGCCCAGTAATCAACCAGCACAGGACCATCGGCCTTGACTACTTCCTCTTCGAAGGTAGCATCGGTGACGTTCACAATGTTTTCGCTCATGAGACCCTCTCTCTATTGCACTGGGTGCTAAAATCGTTATTCGATCATAACACCCGGCTTTGGCTTAGTGAACGTATGATAACAGGTTTAAGTTTTTGTGAAATGCTTCGCGCCGCTTCTTATGGCCTCCCGCCTCTGGCAGAATACCAAGAACTGCTTTTTAGCTTGAGAAGGATACTTGCCGCCGATGCTCGTTGATGAAGCCACGACCACAGCCCCGCAAAATGGTGAAATACTTGCTGCTATAGATATAGGATCCAACAGTTTCCACCTGGTGATTGCACGCGTCTTTGAAGGCGAGTTGAAAACGCTCGATGTCATGTCCGAAAAGGTTCAGCTTGCAGCCGGCTTAGATGACAACAAACTGCTTTCAGAAGAATCCCAGCAACGCGGTTTGGATTGCTTAAGCCGCTTCGCACAACGCCTCAGTGACATTCCACGCCGCGCCATCCGTGCCGTTGCAACCAACGCTCTACGCGAAGCGCAAAATCGTGATGAGTTTGCCGCCAAAGCTGAACGTCTACTCGGCCTGCCTTTACAAATCGTCTCGGGCCATGAGGAAGCTCGCCTAATTTATCTGGGTGTTTCCCACACTCAAGCGGACGACACAGGCCAGCGCCTAGTCGTTGATATTGGGGGTGGTAGCACTGAATTTATTATTGGTGAGCGTTTTGAAACACGCCTCTTAGAAAGCTTACAGATGGGCTGCGTCAGCTTCTCTGAAGAGTTTTTCCCGCAAGGCAACATCACCAAGCAGGGCTTTAATCAGGCGTATACCGCAGCGATGCAGGAACTGCTCTCCATACGCCGCAACTATCGTCGTCTCGGCTGGGATAGTTGTGTTGGTTCTTCAGGCACCATCAAAGCGGTGAATCAGGCCTGCACCGAGATGGGTTATAGCCAAAATCGTATTACTCGCGATGCGCTGAATCAGCTTGAGCAAGATCTGCTTCGCCTCAAACATGTTCAAGATATTCAGTACAACAACGTCAAACCTGAACGCCGTGCCGTTTTACCCGCAGGGGTCGCGATTCTACGCGCTGTGTTTGACTCGCTCGATATTCGCGAAATGGCCTTTTCCGATGGCGCCCTGAGAGAAGGGGTTTTATATGACATGGCCGGACGCCTACGCCATGAGGATGTCCGTGAACGTACCATTCGTGCTCTTATGAAACGCTATCAAGTGGATATGCGCCACGCCAGCAACATTGAAGCAACCGCCTTAATTCTCTTCGCTCAGGCACGTGATACCTGGCAACTCACAGCTTCAGAAATGCATGACATGCTCTGCTGGTCTGCACGCACGCATGAAATTGGCCTCACCATTTCGCACAACCGCTTTCATCGTCACAGCGCTTATCTGCTGCAACATTCCGATTTAGCGGGGTTTAGCCATCCAGAACAGCAGATGCTGGCCTTTCTCGTACGCAGTCACCGCCGTAAGCTCCCAAAAGAAGAGCTCAAACTTCTACCGAATGAGGTTCAGACGCCCTGTTTGCAACTGGCGCTTCTCTTGCGTTTAGCCGTGATTCTGCATCGCAGTCGCAGCAAAGCGCGCTTACCGGCGCTAAGATTGCAGGTTGAAGAACAGAAATTGCATCTTACTTTTCCACCCGGCTGGCTTAAACACCATCCATTAACTCAAGCCGATTTAGAAGAAGAGATCGAGCATCTACGCCAAATTGATTACAAACTAAAAGTAGACTAAAGCTGTTTTTGAGGTGATTTATGCAGAATAAGAAAGTTGCGGTCATTTTATCCGGATGCGGTGTGTTTGACGGGGCAGAAATTTATGAATCCACACTCGTACTCCTCGCACTCGACCAAGCACAAGTGGAATACGAGTGCTTGGCACCGAATATTGATCAGATGCATGTGATCAATCATCTGACGGGCGAAGAGATGCCGGAGAAGCGCAATGTCTTGATCGAAGCGGCCCGTCTGGCACGCGGACAGATCAAAGATTTGGCCGAAGCCAATCCTGCCGAGTATTCCGCTCTTATTTTCCCAGGGGGGTTTGGTGCCGCCAAGAATCTATCCAACTTTGCCACCCAGGGCGCTGATCTTAGCATTCAGCCCGATGTTCTGAACTTCACCCAAGCCATTCATCAGGCAGGCAAACCGATCGGTTTAATCTGTATTGCACCGGCTATGGCACCGAAGCTGATTGGACCGGGTACCCAGTGCACTATCGGGACAGATGCCGGAGTAGCGCAAGCCATAGAACAAATGGGTGGACAACATGTTGCCTGTGAAGTGGGCAGTTTCCATATAGATGAGGCACGTAAAGTCGTGTCAACGCCAGCCTATATGTTAGCAGGTCGTATCAGTGAAGCCGCTGAAGGTATTCAGAAGCTGGTGCAAGCTGTCATCAAAATGATGTAAGGCTCGCCCCCCCAATTTGTTGACTTGCTTGCTGATTGATTTGGTGAGTTAAAGGATACCGCAAAAAAACCGCCCTAAGGCGGTTTTTTTCGGTTTTGGCTAAGGCCCGAATAATTAGAGCTGTGGACCTGCGTTCACGATCTCTTCAGACACACCGGTGAATTTAGTGAAGTTTTTCACAAACTGACCAATAAGATCAGCTGCTGCCGCATCATACGCAGCCTTGTCTGCCCAAGTTTCACGAGGATTGAGTAGACCCGCATCCACACCCGGTACTGCAGTCGGCACCGCTAGATTGATACCTGGCAGATGTACTGTCTCACAATCCTTCAATGCACCGCTCTGAATAGCACTGATGATCGCACGGGTTGTCGGGATGCTGAAGCGCTCGCCA
Organism: Nitrincola tapanii; assembly: GCF_008368715.1. Taxonomy (GTDB): domain Bacteria; phylum Pseudomonadota; class Gammaproteobacteria; order Pseudomonadales; family Balneatricaceae; genus Nitrincola; species Nitrincola tapanii. Next base: position 33,956 of record NZ_SMRS01000001.1, on the reverse strand, counting down.
ACACCGTAAGAACCACCGGTCCAGCCCGTGTTCACCAGATATACACGTGAACCATACTCATTAATACGCTTCATCAGCAGATCAGCATACACATGCGCGGGACGTGGGAAGAAAGGTGCGCCAAAGCAAGTTGAGAAGGTAGATTTGATACCACCCCCGGAACCCATTTCGGTTGACCCCACCAGCGCGGTGTAGCCAGACAGGAAGTGGTAGGCTGCAGCTTCTTTTGTTAACACAGAAACGGGTGGCAGAACGCCGGTCAGATCACAGGTCAGGAAGACGATAGAATCCGGCTCCTCACCCATATTGGTTGCAGAGCGTTTCTCAACATGCTCCAGTGGGTAAGCGCAACGACCATTCTCAGTCAAGGAAGTGTCATTGTAATCGGCCTTACGATGGCCATCCAAAGTCACGTTTTCAACGATGGCACCAAAACGAATCGCATCCCAAATAATCGGTTCGTTTTTCTTGCTCAGGTTGATCGTTTTCGCATAGCAGCCGCCTTCAATGTTGAAGACCACGCCCTTACCCCAACCATGCTCATCGTCACCAATCAGGTAACGCTCTGGATCTGCAGATAAAGTCGTTTTACCCGTGCCAGACAAACCAAAGAACAGGGTCGTGGAACCGTCTTCACCGATGTTTGCAGAACAATGCATAGGCAGAACATCCTGCTCAGGCAGCAGGAAGTTCTGTACAGAGAACATGGCTTTTTTCATTTCACCGGCATAACGCATACCGGCAATCAATACTTTACGCTCAGCGAAGTTCAGAATGACACAACCATCGCTATTGGTACCATCACGCTCCGGCTCACAAACAAAGCCCGCCGCGTTGATAATCTGCCACTCATCCTTGCCCTTAGGGTTGTACTCATGTGGACGAATAAATAGATTCAAGCCGAACAGATTCTGCCAAGCAGTCTGGGTTGTCATTTTAACCGGCAGGTAATGATGATGATCCGCACCCACGTGAACATGCGATACATAACGCTCTTCGCCTTCCAGCCAAGCTTCAACGCGCTGCCAGAGGGCATCAAATTTAACTGGGTCGAAAGGACGATTTACATTGCCCCAGTCGATTGCCTCAGCAGTAGTTGGCTCTTTGACAATGAAGCGGTCCATCGGCGAACGACCTGTACGCTTTCCGGTTGTGACGACCAGCGCACCGGTATCGGCCAGCACACCCTCATTACGCTGCAAGGCCCGCTCGACCAATTCTGCGGGGCTCAGATTCAGATGTGCAATATTGATGGTATCTTTAGTCATTACGGATTCCCTTGGCTTGCTGCCAACAAGTTACTTAAGAGCAATTACGACCCCTACCTGAAAGCCCGGTTAAACGCCCGGTAAACTAGGCTAGACCTCAGTCAACGCTGTTCAGTGTGCCGAGTATCGGAGCTCAAATTCTTATTAATATGCGGGGAGCGCGAATTATGCCATAAAATTTTGACTATGGGCATAATAGATAGGCATTCGCATTCACTGTTAGAGAGAAATTTTACCGCCGAGTTTAGCCGCCACGCCGCTTAGTGCAGCGCGGCATCTGAACCCAAGTGCCCACCTTCTGTAAAGAGGGCCTGCAGGTCGGCGGGATCAAAACGATACTGGGTATTGCAGAACTGACAAGAAACCTGAATCGCCCCCCCCTGCTCCACTGCAGCTTGCTGCAGATCTTCCTGCTCCATCACCCTTAAGGCATTGGCACAACGCTCACGCGAACAATCACAACCAAAGGCTAAAGGGCTGGGCTCAAACAACCGGCAATGCTCCTGATGAAATAAACGATAGAGCATCGCTTCGTTTTCCAACTGCAGCAACTCATCTGTCTTGAGCGTGTCAGCCAGCAGTGTAATATGCTCCCAATCTGAGGTCCCCGTACCCGCAGCGGGCATCACTTGCAACAAAAGACCCGCCGCACGCTCTTGATCGGCTGCCAAGTATAAGCGTGTCGGCAACTGCTCAGACTGACGAAAGTAAGCTTCCAAACAACCGGCAAGGCTCGATTCCTCAAGTGGCACAACGCCTTGATAGCGCTGTCCCTGCGCCGGCTCTAGAGTTAAGGCTAAACGCCCTTGCTCTAAAAGCTTAGAAAAATCGGTGGTATCCGGTAACTCACCATCTACACGCGCAATGGCGCGCACCTGTGCGTTATAGCTACATTCCGCCATCAGCAAACGCACCGAGCCTTCGCCCTGAGCCTGCAAACTCAAACGCCCCTCAAACTTCAAGGTTGAGCTGAGCAGCGTGACCGCCGCCAACATCTCGCCCAATAAGGTCTGAATCACCTCTGGATAATCGTTGCGCTGCAAGACCGCCTGATAGCTATCACCCAGACCCGTGACGACTCCACGAACATCGACTTCATCAAATAAAATACGCTGGATACTATCGGGGCTGCTCATATTTATGTCTCAAAAAAGAATCCTTTTGGACTCAAGGCCAGAACCAAGATTCGCGCTTGGACACCCTGAGATGCACTGTTACCATAGTGCCAATTTTATCATAACAGGTCGTTCGATTCGCTATGACACCTCATACGCCCGTTTTCTCCAATCAATGGCAGATCAAACCTCTGCTAACACTACATCTCATCGCACTGGTGTTGATGCTGAGCTTTATCTGGCCAAGTGGGCAAGATCTCTGGCGCAGTCTGGATGAACGCATTTTTTTGATCCTTAACGGCAGTCTGGCTGAAGGGGGTACCTGGGCTTGGTTCTGGGCTTGGGCCAACACTCGTTATAAAGACTTGGCTCTGGCAGTGGTCATGCTGGCCTTTTTGGTCTTTCCTGGCCCGAGCTTTCGAGCACCGCAGCTCCAGCAAGCTTTAGTCGGATTTTTAGCCTTAATACTGCTACTACTGCCCTTTCGTTATGTCATTTATGAAATCGCAAAGCTTCTGGAGCTGAGTGGTCCCAGCCCCTCTCTAGTGCTGCAACCCGCTTACATGCTCACTGAACTTTTCCCCAATATTTCGGCAAAAGATGCATCGGGCCGCAGCTTTCCAGGAGATCATGCGACGGTGATGGTGATTTGGGCGGGGTATTTATTATGGAATAGCCCCTTAATAGGACGCCTCCTAGCCTTGGCACTCACTTTATTTGCCATTCTGCCGCGCATGGTGGGCGGCGCACATTGGTTCAGCGATGTTGCAGTGGGCGGGTTAGCGATTGCGCTACCGGTACTGGCCTGGGGTTTTTATTCACCACTGCTCTTGAGCTTTACTTTAGGCTTACAGCGCGTCTTCACACCGGTATTTCAGATTTTCGGCAAACTGCCCTTACTAAAGCGTTTGGCTTTTTTCCGCGCGAGATCTTAGTCCCAGCTGCCCTTCACCCGTAAGAGCTCACGTCGACTCTTTTTATTGGGCCGTTGATCGGGCGCACTGCCCAAGAGTTTACGCTCCTGAGCTTTAGCTTCACGCGCTTGAAGACTGTCTTGGGTTTCCTCATACAGCGTCTGTGCTTCAGGCGCTCCACGACGTTGATCGGACAGCGCCAAAACACGCACCGTTTTTTCATCAAATCCCTGGCGCAAAGTAATCAGGGCTCCAACCTCAACCATTTTACTGCTTTTGGCACGTTCACCATCATAATGCACCTTACCGCCTTCGATCATCGCTTTGGCGAGCGCACGCGTTTTATAAAAGCGGGCCGCCCATAGCCACTTATCTAAACGCACCTTATGATCGGTATGAAAATAATGCTGAGTCATTTTTTGGGCATGACCTCATCAAAATGGTGAATGGCTGCAAACTCGTCAATCTCTCGGCTCGGTGCCTGACTGTCTGGCTGTAGAATTGAAAGAAGGTAGCGAATGCCGTAGTCTCGCGCAGAACGCAAGACGGCTAAACTGTCATCCACTAAGAGCGTGCGCTGAGGATTGAACGGCTCAACCTGCTGTAAAAATTGCCAAAAAGCCTGATCTTCTTTAGGTGCTTTAAAATCATGCGAACAGATCACCAAATCAACCAAACGATCCAGGCCGGTTTGCTCCATTTTCAGACTCAAGCTATCACGGTGAGCATTGGTCACGATCACTGTCCGTATATTTTCAGCGCGCACGGCCTCTAGAAAATCCTCAACGTGGGGACGAAAACCAATTTTATCGGCGACTTCCCGCTTGAGTTGCGCAATCGGCAGGTGCAACACCTCACTCCAATAGTCCAGACAATACCAATTTAACGTACCCTGCTCTTGCTGAATTCGCTGATGTAACCAACGCCGCGCTTCGTCTTGAGGCAAGGCGTGTGCCTGCGCATAACGCTCGGGCAAAAACTCCAGCCAGAAGTAAGAATCAAAATGCAGATCGAGCAGAGTGCCATCCATATCTAGGAGTAGCGTATCGATTTTGTGCCAGTCCAAATTCATGCGATAAGGTCGTAGTATGTTGTTTTTTACAGTATGAACGCAGCTTTGGTGCTTTTAAAGTCTGCTTAGGAGAAACCTCATGATCAAAATAACGGACCAAGATCTGCAAGCACTTAAAGCTCTGGTACGTGAAGCCGGGCAGATCATCATGCAAGTCTATGCCAGTGATGACTGGGCCACTGCGGAAAAGGCCGATGCATCACCGGTCACTCGCGCCGATTTATTGGCCAATCAACATCTGCGCCAAGGCCTGCAGCAACTCTTTCCCGACATTCCTTATATGAGTGAAGAGGAGCGTTTACCCGCTTGGCATGAGCGCCAGCATTGGAGCCAATACTGGTTGGTTGATCCTTTGGATGGAACCCGTGAGTTTTTGCAGCGTAACGGTGAGTTTACCGTCAATCTTGCTCTTATCTATCAGCAGCGCAGTCGGCTCGGTTTTGTCTATGCACCGGCTCAGGATCTATTTTATTGGGGTAATGCCGAAGGTGCCTGGCTGGAGCACCAAGGGCAGATCGTGTCTCTGCATTGCCGCGCTCCAGGTTCGGAGCTTTTATTATTGACCAGTCGACGCCACTCACAGCATGAGTCCGAAGCCTTAGCCAAGATGCTGGTTCAGCATCCAGAATATCAACTGCGTACTGAAGTACTGGGCAGCTCATTAAAAATCTGCCAAATTGCAGCAGGTCAAGCCGATCTGTATCTGCGCCTAGCCCCCACCAGCGAGTGGGATACCGCCGCAGCCCAACCTATCTTAGAAGCTGCCGGTGGGCGCTTATTGGCCTTACCCAGTGCACAGCCCCATGCTTACAACCAGCAGGAAAGTCCTGAGAACCCAAGCTTTATTGCCTTAGGCTTATTGGACTGGGAGCAGGATCTCCTGAAAGCGCTCACTTCCACTTGATGTTTCGGCAATATGACCCCATTAACGATGGATCTGCGCATACCAAGACGCAGAAAGTCACACTTTTTGTGCCATGATAGATCGCAGATTCAATGCTATGATGATGCGACTCAGAGTCTATTAGACATCTGCTAACGCTTTACAGAACCAACCTGTCAATTAACAAGGGTGAAACTATGAGTTTTGAACTGCCTGCTCTGCCATACGCAAAAGATGCACTGGAACCTCACATTTCTGCAGAAACTCTGGAATACCATCACGGCAAACATCACAACACCTATGTTGTGAAGCTGAATGGTCTGATCCCAGGCACGGAGTTTGAAGGCAAATCTCTGGAAGAGATCATCCTCTCTGCACCGGCCGGTGGTGTGTTCAACAACGCAGCTCAGGTTTGGAACCACACCTTTTACTGGCACTGCCTGTCTCCAAATGGTGGCGGCGAGCCAACAGGCGCAATTGCCGATGCAATTAATGCTAAATGGGGTTCTTTTGAGAAGTTCCAGGAAGAGTTCAATGACAAAGCGGTAAACAACTTTGGTTCGAGCTGGACTTGGTTGGTTAAGACCGCAGAAGGTGCTCTGGAAATCGTCAACACCAGCAATGCCGGCACACCTATGACCAGCGGCCAGACAGCACTTCTGACGGTGGATCTGTGGGAACACGCCTACTACATCGACTATCGTAACCTGCGTCCAGACTACCTGAAACACTTCTGGGCTCTGGTAAACTGGGAATTCGTAAACGAAAACCTGGCTAAATAAGATCGCTTAGATCAAGAAGGGTCGCTGCGTGCGACCCTTTGCATTTTTGGCGGCATGATAATTTATGACTGGAAACTCTCGGCCAGTAATCTCAAAACAAACCGGCCCTCATCCCGATCTGCTCGCACGCGTAAAACGCTATCAACAGCTCTCTTTTCTAAAACCTATTGCGGCGTTCAATCAACATGCGTTTGCGCAAGCAGAACAACTCTGGCAAACACAGGGTGGTCCATTAATTCTTGACTCTGGATGCGGCGTCGGTGACAGCACGCGCTTTCTCGCTGAAGCCTTTCCCGATCACTTTGTTCTGGGATTGGATCGCTCCGAGGATCGTTTAGCCCGCAAGCGCCCTCCCTTGCCGGATAACGCGCAGTTAATCCGCACTGATCTTCTAGACTTCTGGCGTCTAGTGGCCGCCGCACACTGGCCTGTTGCACGCCATTATCTGCTCTACCCCAATCCCTACCCAAAACCGGCTCAACTGGGCTATCGTTTTCATGCGCATCCGGCGTTTCCTGCCTTGATGGCCATTAGCGGGGACTATTTTGAAGCACGCAGCAACTGGTCGATCTACTTGCAGGAGTTGCAGCTTGCCCTCGATGCCTATGGCCGAACCAGCCAATTAGTCCCTTTAGCCCAGGCAACCAACCCTATTTCTGCGTTTGAAGCCAAATATCGAGATAGTGGGCAAACGTTATGGCAATTGGTTAGCGAATGCGCACTCGGCTCAACCGCTGCACCAACTCAACCTGACGCTCTTTTGTCATGCGAATAAACGCTTCGGCGGCCTGATAGGGCGCTTGCGGGTCACCCTCATAGCGCTTGAAGGCCGCTGTTATGGCATCCTGGCGCTGATCTAACCAACGATTTTGCTGCTCAACTTCGCGTGGGCGGGCGGACTCATGCAGATAATCCAGCCACTCGTGAAAGGCCATATAAAGTTGCGCATCGTGCAGATAGGCCAAATTAGAGATCGTCTGATTTCGCTCTTGAAGATCCGTTTGACTGGCCAACAACGCCTCAAGCTGGCGAATCGGTTGATCATAGGTGGGAGTCCACTGCAAGCTGGTGATCAACGGAGGTTCTAGTTCACTGCTGACGACCACCTTCTCCGCGCTGTTTGCTCGATCAAACGGTGCCAAGGCGGACACCTGACTGCAGGCACTCAGCCCCACCCAGAACAACGCCAATACACCCAGCTTTAATCCCGTCATACCTCTGTCCCTTAACTCAAAGTTTTTCAGAGTCTAACAGGGGCTGTAGAAATGGCCAAACAGTGTCCAATATCAGAGGCTGTGCCTGAGCGTTGGGGTGCAAGCCATCGGGCAACATCATCGACCAATCCAAAGCCACCCTCTCCAGAAGGAAGGGAACTCTTACCAGGTTGTACTGGTCTGCCAATTCAGCATAGAGTGCAAAGAAACCTTCGGCATACTGAGCACCGTAATTCGGTGGGATGCGTATGCCAATTAAGATAACTTGTACTGAAGCGGCTTGTGCGGTTTCGATCAGACTTTGTAGTTGCTGACGAATCACCGGAAGAGGCGTACCGCGCAGCGCATCGTTCGCACCCAATTGCAATAACAGCCAACGCGGTTGATGCTGGCTGAGCAGGTCAGGCAAGCGCGCCAACCCTCCGGCGGTGGTTTCACCACTGATACTGGCATTTACAAGATCAACCGCCGGTCTCTCGAGTGCAGCCATCTCCTGATCGAGGCGCTTCTCTAGCAGGCTGACCCAGCCCTCTTCGGCTGCGAGGCCATAACCCGCAGAAAGGCTGTCACCCAAGACCAACAGCGTTTGTGCTTGCAGTGGCCAAGCGAGCGTTAAACCCAACAACCAGGATAGTAAGATTCTCATGTCTTTCCTCGAACCAGGTAGCGATCTTCTAATCGCCGAAAACCTTAGCAAATCTTTCCAGGCTCAAGGCCAAGATTTGCACCTTTTTTCCAACTTGCAATTAAAAATACAAGCGGGCGACAGCCTCGCAATCATCGGGCGCTCAGGCGCCGGAAAATCCACCCTGTTAAGCCTGCTCGCCGGACTCGATCAGCCTACTTCAGGTCGGATTCTACTTAATGGCCAGGATTTAACCTCACTCGATGACACGACACGTGCCGAACTGCGTTCACGACACCTTAGCTTTATCTTTCAATCCTTTCATCTTTTGCCTGAATTAACCGCACTCGACAACGTGCGCTTGCCCTTGGAGATACGTGGAGATGCCCAAGCCGATCAATTGGCACGTCTCTGGCTGAAAAATGTCGGGCTCGCGTCCCGAATGCAACATCTACCCTCGCAACTTTCTGGGGGGGAACAACAGCGCGTTGCGATTGCCCGTGCTTTTGTGACCTCACCCGCCTTACTGTTTGCCGATGAACCCACCGGCAATTTGGATGAGAACACCGGCCGCGAAATTACCGATCAACTCTTCCGTCTCAACCAGGAAACCGGCACCACACTGGTGTTAATTACGCATGATAAAGAGCTGGCACAACGCTGCCAGCGCTGTTTGACCCTACACCAAGGGCAGCTGCTTGAGGGTGTGATATGACGCTTCTGACTCGACTCAGCTGGCAACAATTCCGACGCCAACTGCGCACAACCGAGTGGCGAGCCTTACTTCTCGCGACTTGGATCGCCATTACCCTGACCACACTTCTGGCTTTACTTGGCGATCGTTTAGAACGCGGCTTGTTACGTGAAAGTGCCGCCTTATTAGGTGCCGATCTTGTCCTCAGCAGTCAACGACCCCTGGATCCACAACGTCTGACCGCGCTGTTAGAGTCTACGCCGGTTGAGTTCGCAGAGGTGGTGCAGTTCCCCACAATGCTGAGCAAAGACGAGGAGATGATGCTGGCTTCCCTGCGTGCCGCACAGCCTCCCTACCCCTTGCGCGGGCAACTGCAAACTCAACCACAACTTGGGCATTCATTTCCACAGCCAGGTGAGCTGTGGGTGGAGCGACGCATTCTGGAACAACTAGGCTTAAATTTGGGCGACCTGGTGGATGTGGGTTATCAAAGCTTGAAGGTTACGGCCGAACTGGTGCAATCTCCCGATCGAGGCAGCGGCTTTCGTAGCTTTAGCCCACAGGCCATCATGCATGCTGAAGATTTAGCCGCGAGTGGCGTGTTAGCGCCGGGAAGTCGAGCCGAATTTCGTTGGTTATTCGCAGGCGATGCCGAACCGATCCGCGAACTGACGCAAGCGCTGCAAGCCAGCCTGCTTGAATCTGAGCGTCTATTCAGCCTCACCGATGATCAACCTATGACCGGCAATGCCCTCGGCAGTGCACTCAACTACTTGAAATTAGCCGCTTTGATCGCCCTGCTGCTATCCGCTTTAACCATCTACCTCAGCCTCAAACGTTTTAGTCAGGAGCAACATAGCCGTTGTGCGCTGTTACTCAGCCTAGGCATGACACCTCGGCAACTAAGCCAAGTCTACGCCTACCAATTTGTTTATGCCTGGATCGGCTTATCCTGCCTTGGCCTCCTCAGTGGCGCCCTACTGGATCTTTGGATCAGCCAGTGGCTCAATCAGCTTCTACCCCAGGGCCTCCCTCAACCGAGCACCTGGCTGTATTTTAGCGGCTCGGCGCTAGGTGCCGTCATGCTGTTTTTACTCGGACTGCCTCCGACGTTACAGCTGGCAGGCGTCTCGGTCACCCGTTTATTCCGTGAGGAAGAACTGGTCAACAGCAATTGGCTCGGCCGCTTACTACCTCTGCTTTGCTTAGGTTTACTGGCCCTGACGCTACTTGCCTTTTTGCGCACCCCGGTATTGAGTCTGGGTTTATTATTGATTTTATTAGTTGTGGGCAGTGTATTTGGCTGGGTTGCCCAACTGTTGCTGTTGGCTGCCAGCCGTGTGCTCAGCCAACCTTTGCGCCTAGGTCGCTTATTGCGTATGCGCATGCGTCAGCAACGAGCTTGGCATCGTTTGCAAGCGGGCGTAGTGGTGTTATTGCTCACCCTACTCAGCGTGATCTGGATCAGTCGCAATGATCTATTAGAAGATTGGCAAAATCAGATTCCAGCAGATACCCCCAACTATTTTTTAGTCAACATCCAACCCTTTCAAACTCAGCCTTTAAGCGATTTTTTGACCGACAGATCCATTCATAGCCAACTCTATCCGATGGTACGTGGACGCCTTTTGGAGCGTAACGGTGAACCGATTCGAGAGGGTTTAAGTGCTGAACAACAAGAACACAATACCTTAAATCGTGAACTCAACTTGAGCTGGAGTGATCAACTGCCTGCTCATAACCAGCTGGTTAGCGGGGATTGGTGGCCTGCTGCCAGCCAGGAGGCTGAAATCTCCATCGAACAAGAGATGGCGCAGGTGCTTGAGCTGAATCTGGGGGATCAACTACTCTTTGATCTGGGCGGGGTGCTGGTTGAAGCGCGTATTCGTAATATTCGACAGGTCGACTGGGGCTCCTTTCAACCAAACTTTTATGTCATCTTCAACGCTCAGGCACTGCAAACTCAACCTGCGACCTTTATCACCAGCTTCCGTTTGAGTACTGATGCCACCCCTCTATTACGCGAGCTACTGAGTGAGTTCCCAGCTTTAACCTTGATCGACATTGATCAACTCCTGCAGCAGATCAATCTTTGGCTTGGACGCCTGGCCGACAGTTCAGCGCTGATTTTATTACTCAGCTTAGTCAGCGGTGCCTTGCTCTTGATCGTCACCCTGAAGCAAGCCCTGGAGCAGCGCCGTTACGAAGGCGCCCTTCTACAAACCCTAGGCGCAAGCGCGACAGACACCCAGCGCCTGGATCTATTGGAATTTGTACTTTTAGGCTTGATTTGTGGGGCTTTGGCAGCGTTTACCGCTGAGCTGACACTGAGTTTAATCTATGTGTATCTGCTGAAAATCCCGGCCAGCTGGCACCCGGGATTATGGCTGACACTGCCACTACTCAGCGCCAGCTTTTTTAGTCTCTGCGGATTTTTGCTGAGACGTTCCCTGAGCCTAATGGAGTGCTTCAAGATTTTGCGCCGCCATTAACCCGGCTCTTAACCCAGCACATACCTTGGCATCACGCCCGCAGGGTTTGTACACCCTCGGGCGTTGCCATCAGAACCACATCGGCAGGACGCAAAGCAAAAAGGCCATTGGTGACGATCCCCACAAGGCCATTCAGATGTTTTTCGAAGGTTTTCGGATCCAGTATTTCCAGATCCTGCACATCCAGAATGACATTGCCATTGTCTGTCACAAAACCGCTGCGATAGACCGGTTGTCCACCGAGCTTGGCCAACTCACGCGCAATATAGGAACGCGCCATTGGAATCACTTCAATCGGTAAAGGGAAGTTGCCCAGTATCTCCACTTGCTTCGTCTGATCGACAATGCAGATAAACTGCTCAGCAACAGCCGCGACAATTTTTTCTCGCGTTAAGGCGCCGCCCCCGCCTTTAATCAGATTGAGGCGAGGGTCAAACTCATCCGCACCATCCACATACACTTCGATACGATCAACCTGGTTCAGGTCAAACACCTCAATACCCTGTTGACGCAAACGGACGGCCGTCGCTTCTGAACTCGCTACCGCACCACGAAAACGATCACTATACTTTGCCAGTTCATCGATAAAACAATTGGCTGTTGAGCCTGTGCCAACGCCTACGATCATCTCTTTATCCAAGCGCTTCGCGATCATCTCCACGGCGGCTTGCGCAACCGCTCGCTTCATTTCATCTTGTGTCATGCCCTATACCTATCGATTGTCAGCAATTGCACAGATTATACGCAACAGATCCCAAGCCTTATAGACGCTGGAAGTGCAAGCCGATACCATTTAGAGCATAAAATCTCTTTATCCAGACAGAATATTCCCAAGATGGCCCATCGCTATATCAAGAAAATCCTCGAAGCGCGTGTCTATGACGTCGCGATCGAAACACCTCTGCACGAAGCTCCAAGCCTCTCTACTCGCTTGGGCAACCGCATCCTGTTGAAGCGCGAAGATATGCAACCGGTGTTTTCCTTCAAACTGCGCGGTGCCTATAACCGAATGGCGCAGTTGAATGATGAGGAGAAAGCCACCGGCGTGATTACTGCTTCAGCGGGCAACCATGCTCAGGGTTTAGCCATGTCGGCGAAAGCGATGGGGGTAAAAGCCACAATTGTGATGCCCAAAACCACACCGGACATTAAGGTGAATAGTGTGAAAGCACGCGGTGGGCGTGTGGTGTTACATGGTGATACCTTTGATGAAGCCCAAGCTCATGCCAAAAAACTGGTCAAAGAGAAAGGCTATATCTATATCCCCCCTTTTGATGACCCCGATGTGATCGCCGGCCAAGGCACCATCGCTATGGAAATTCTGCGTCAGGAAAGCGGTCCGATCGATGCCATCTTTGTACCGGTCGGTGGTGGCGGTTTGATCGCGGGTATTGCGGTCTACATCAAATATCTTCGTCCAGATGTAAAGGTCATCGGTGTCGAGCCTGAGGATGCCGCCTGTTTAAAAGCCGCGTTAGACGCAGGTGAGCGCGTCATCCTGCCCCAGGTTGGGCTCTTTGCCGACGGTGTAGCGGTGGCTCAAATCGGTGAACATACGTTTGAGCTGGCACGCCAATTTGTTGATGAGGTGATCACCGTCACCACAGATGAAATCTGTGCCGCGATTAAAGATATTTTTGACGATACACGCTCCGTATGTGAACCAGCCGGTGCGCTAGGCGTCGCCGGTCTGAAAAAATATATTGAACGCGAACAGGCACAGAACCAAACTCTGGTTGCGATCGACTCAGGGGCTAATGTTAACTTTGACCGCCTGCGCCATATTGCCGAACGTTCTGAGCTGGGTGAAAAACGTGAAGCCATTATTGCGGCTCGTATTCCGGAACGGCCGGGTAGTTTCCGCCAATTCTGCGCGGCGTTAGGCAAGCGTAATATCACCGAATTTAATTACCGTTATGCCAGCGATCAAAGCGCCATGGTCTTTGCAGGCGTGCAGATCCGCCCAGGAGGGGATGGTCGTCGAGAATTACTAGACGCCTTGAGCCAGCAGGATTATGCCGTGACGGATCTGACCGATAACGAAATGGCAAAAATCCATGTGCGTTACATGGTCGGAGGACATGCGCCCGAAAGCGTGGATAACGAAGTGATTTATCGCTTTGAGTTTCCAGAGCGTCCAGGAGCCTTAATGCTCTTCCTGAGCAAACTTGGAGGACGTTGGAACATCTCTATGTTCCACTACCGCAATCATGGTGCCGCCTATGGTCGTGTACTCGTCGGCATGCAAGTACCTTTACATGAGCGAGATCAAGTTCCTATGTTTCTGGACGATATAGGCTATACCTATTGGGAAGAAACCGATAATGCGGCCTATACACTATTTTTAGGCTAGACTCGGCTTTTAAAAGGGACGCAAGCCTGATATCTATTGGGCTCTAGAAAATAACAAGAATCAGCGGGCCACTTGCCCCTTTTCAATGATGCTGAGAGAAGTCTGTCCATGTCGATCAAAACGAAAGTCAATCTATCCTTGTTAGTTGTTTTTCTTGTCGTCCTCATCAGCTCCCTAACGGTGATTTATCGCAGCGAATCGGCACTGGTCAGCAACGTGGCAAGAACCACCACCATCGATACGGCGGATTCCTACTTTGACAGCATCAATATTCTCATGCTCAGTGGCGCCATGGGCAACCGCGGAGCACTGCAGCAGAAAATTCTTAGTAATGAATCAATTATCGAAGCCCGTATCCTACGCAGTGAGCAACTCAACGCTATTTATGGCCAGGGTTCTGCTGATTCGGTGATGCGTGATGAGCTGGATCGTCGGGCCATGGCCGGTGAACGCGTGATTGAGGAGATTCGTGATCGTGAAGGGCATCGCCTCACGGTGATTCTTCCGATGCAAGCCATCCCCGACTATAAAGGCACCAACTGCCTGCTCTGTCATCAGCATCCTGAAGGCAGCGTGATTGGTGCAGTACGTGTTACCTATTCTTTAGATAAGATGAACGAAGCTATCCGAGCCAACATGTGGAATGTGGCACTGGTTGAATTGGTTCTGTTTATCTTAGGCATACTGATCATTGGCTGGATACTCAACCGTATCGTTATCCGCCCTTTGAACGACTTCTCTGACACGATTCATGACGTTGAGCGTAATAAAGATTTTAATCTGCGCCTGAATGTGACCTCAAAAGATGAAATTGGCCAGATGTCGACAGCGGTCAACTCCTTACTCAGCAACATGCACGATAGCTTACAAAAAGTCAGCCAGACAGTGCTGCGCTTATCCGCCTCCAGTTCACAAATCAGCTCGATTGCCGACCAGACCAGCAGTGCGGTGAGTCAGCAGCAGATGCAAACCTCGGCCGTCGCATCCGCCATCGAACAGATGGAAGCCTCTACGCACAGTGTCGCTCAGAGCGCTGAGCAAACGGTCAGCGCCTCCGACCTCGCCCTGCGCGAAAGTGATCAAGGCCGCCGTGTCACCCAGGATGCAATCCTCGCCATTGAAGAGCTGCGGGGCAACATAGATCAAGCCACACAAGTCATCTCCGCTCTGGATCAACAAAGTCAGAATGTGGGTACGGTGCTGGAAGTGATTCAAAAGATCGCCGAACAGACCAACCTTCTGGCGCTGAATGCCGCGATTGAAGCCGCCCGCGCCGGTGAACAGGGACGTGGATTTGCGGTGGTGGCCGATGAGGTCCGCACACTGGCCAGCCGCACACAAAGCTCGACTGAAGAGATCAACAGCATCATCAGCCGCTTACAACAAGATGCTCGCAATGCCGTCCAAGTCATGCAGCGCTCCTTACACAGTGCCCAGGAAGGGGTCAGCCAGGTACAAAATACCTCATCGGTCCTGAGCAATATCGCGACCGAGATTAGTCGCATTAACAGCATGAACCATCAAGTAGCCAGCGCAGTACGCGAGCAATCAAGCATGGCCAGCAGTGTTGAGCAGAGTATTTTGGCGATCAATGATCGCGCAAAGGATACCTCAGGACATGCACAACATCTTTCTCAGGTCTCACATGAATTGACCGAACTGGCCGGACAACTGGAGAACATGCTCTCGCGCTTTAAGCTCTAAGTTCGGCGTGCAGATCAAGCTGCCAAGACATTCGACTTTGGTATAGAATTGTGCACTCAATCGAGTGCACAGCGATCTGGAGACCCTATGCTGAAAAGAACCAAAATTGTCGCCACCTTGGGCCCCTCCACCGATCCGAAAGGGATTGCCGAGCAACTCCTGCGCTCTGGCGTGAATGTGGTGCGTTTAAACTTTTCACATGGGCTGGCGGCCGATCATCGTCGTCGAGTAGAGGCGATCCGAGAAGCCTCACGCAAAACAGGACTGCCGGTGGCACTTCTTGGTGATCTGCAAGGCCCTAAAATACGCATCGCTCGCTTTCAAAACGCTGCCATTGAGCTGGTCGGCGGACAAGCCTTCACTTTAGATGCCGCATTGGACCCCATGGCCGGCACTGCTGAGGCGGTCGGCATCGATTATAAAGCACTCCCTGAAGACTGCTCAGCCGGGGATATCTTGTTACTGGACGATGGCCGTATCCAACTCCTCGTGCGTGCTGTGCAAGGAATTCGTATTCATACCGAAGTTTTGATCGGTGGTCGCTTATCCAACAACAAAGGGATCAACCGCTTGGGCGGCGGCCTGTCGGCACAAGCCTTAACCGAAAAGGATCATTTTGATATTCGTCTGGCCGCAGAACTGGATCTCGATTACCTGGCCGTCTCCTTCCCACGCTATGCTGAAGATATTCATCAGGCTCGCCAGCTGTTAGTGGAGGCGGGAAGCCAGGCTGAAATTATTGCGAAAATTGAACGGGCTGAATCGGTAGCCAATCCCAGCGTCTTAGATGAACTGATTCTAGCGGCCGACGGTGTCATGGTGGCACGCGGGGATCTGGGCGTAGAAATCGGAGATGCTGAACTCATCGGCGTGCAAAAACACATCATTCGCCGTGCTCGAGCACTCGACCGTGTGGTCATCACTGCAACACAGATGATGGAAACCATGATTCAGAATCCGATGCCGACCCGTGCCGAGGTTTTTGATGTGGCCAATGCCATTCTTGATGGTACCGATGCCGTGATGCTTTCGGCTGAAACGGCAGCAGGGCATTATCCCGTTGAAGTCGTCCGATCCATGACCCGCATCTGCCAAGGGGCAGAAAAACATCAACTCGAGCGCCCAGCACCGACCACGCCCGATGCGCCTTGTACACGCACAGACCAAGCCATTGCGCGTAGCGCCATGTATACCGCCAACAGCTTAGCCGGTGTCAAAGCGATCATCTGCCTGACTGAATCCGGTTACACCCCATTATGGATGTCGCGTATTCGCTCCGGCCTGCCCATTTATGCACTCACGCGTAATACTCGCACCCTGAGACGCATGGCACTCTATCGCGGCGTTCAGCCCATCTTCTTTGATGCCACCGCGATTGCCGCCGAGCGCATCAATCATGCTATCCTCGCCGGTTTGAAAGCAGATGAGCGGATTCAATCCGGCGATCGTGTCCTACTCACACGTGGCTCAACCTTAGGTGAGCTGGGTCAAACGGATATGATGCAGGTGCTTCTCGTTCCTTGAGGCCTCTCTGCTCGTCCATTCGTGCTGCTCGTCCATTCTTGGATGATCTCGTGACTACTTTCTCGTGAGCGACAGATGAACCTAGATACCCAACTGGCGCAGGAACTTGGCGTCAAACCCAGCCAGGTGCAAGCCACCTTAAAACTACTGGATGATGGCGCGACCGTGCCGTTTATTGCACGCTATCGTAAGGAAGCCACGGGGGGATTGGATGATACTCAGTTGCGCCAGCTCGAGCAGCGCTTAGGGTATTTACGCGAACTCAATCAACGCCGTGAAGCGATTTTCCAGCAACTCCGTAGCCAAAACCAACTCAGCCCAGAGCTAGAGCAGGCTCTGCTCAGTGCCGACAGCAAAGCTCGCCTAGAAGATATCTACCTGCCATTTCGACCGAAGCGCCGCAACAAAGCTCAAGAAGCTCGCGAAGCCGGACTGGAACCCCTAGCCTTAGCCCTGCTGGCTTCGCCCTATACTGACGCCAAAAACCTCGCTGCAAAATGTCCCGATCCAGAAACGGCTCTGTTAGGGGCACGCGAAATCTTACTGGAAAAACTCAGTGAGCACGCCGATCTACTCAGCAATTTGCGTTTAGTTTTATGGAAACAGAGCCAGCTCTGCTCTCAGGTGGTACGCGGCAAAAAAGATCCTCAGAGTAAATTCCTCGACTATTTTGACTATCAGGAAACTCTCGCAAAAGTACCTTCACATCGTGCTCTCGCCGTGTTTCGTGGCCAAGCAGAAGGTGTGCTGAAAGTCAGCTTGGCTCCGCCTGCTCCTCCAGGCTTTGATCCTCTGCTGAGCTTAAAACGTGCCTGGAAACTGCCTACCTCACCTCTGAGCGCTTGGATGCAGGAAACTCTGTCCCTCTGCTGGAGCCGTCGCCTCTGGCCGATGCTGGAAAAAGATCTACTCAAGCAGCTACAAGAACAGGCGGAGAGTGAAGCGATTGAGGTCTTTGCACGCAATCTACGCGATCTTTTACTGGCTTCTCCGGCCGGTGCACGTATAACGCTTGGCTTGGATCCCGGTTTACGCACCGGCACCAAACTCGCCATCGTTGATGCAACGGGCAAACTCCTCGCCTGGGATACGCTTTATCCCCACGCGCCGCACCACCGCCGTGAAGAAGCCTTAAAGCGTTTGCGTCAGCTCATCGAGCACTATCGTGTGACCTTGATCGCCATCGGTAACGGGACGGCCTCTCGTGAAACCGAAACCCTTGTCCGCGAACTGTTACAAGATCCCAAGCTTAAAGGTGTTAGCAGCATGTTGGTGAGCGAGGCGGGGGCTTCAGTTTACTCCGCTTCAGCGCTGGCCGCGGCAGA
This sequence comes from Nitrincola tapanii, assembly GCF_008368715.1. GTDB lineage: Bacteria > Pseudomonadota > Gammaproteobacteria > Pseudomonadales > Balneatricaceae > Nitrincola > Nitrincola tapanii. The sequence continues at coordinate 15,991 of NZ_SMRS01000001.1, read as the reverse complement.
GTTCCCCGATCTGGATGTCAGCCTGAGAGGTGCTGTATCGATTGCACGACGCTTACAAGACCCCTTAGCGGAGCTGGTTAAAATTGATCCAGAAGCGATCGGGGTCGGGCAGTATCAACATGACTTGCATCCGAAGCACTTAAGACAACGTCTTGATGCGGTCGTGGTCGATTGTGTGAACCACGTCGGTGTCGATCTGAACACCGCCTCCGTCGCACTCTTGCAGCGTGTTGCCGGGCTGAATGAAACCTTAGCGCTCAGCCTCGTCAATTGGCGCGACCAGCAGGGCGCTTTCCAAGATCGTAAGGCATTGTTAAAAGTTCCACGCCTTGGCCCAAAAACATTTGAGCAATGTGCGGGGTTTCTGCGTATTCGTGATGGCCGCGAACCTTTAGACAACACAGCCGTACATCCAGAATCCTATGCTTTAGTGAAAGCTCTGGCAAAACGCTTAGGGCGTCCTTTACCTGACATCCTCGGGCAAAATGAAATCCTCCAAAGCCTGAAGAGCGACCCTCAACTCCTACAAGAATGGGATGCTTACACCCTCCAAGATGTTTTACATGAATTGGCCAAACCCGGACGGGATCCCCGTCCTGAATTTCGTTCAGTGGAGTTTGACAGTCGAATTCAATCGCTTGAGGATGTGCAACCGGGACAACGCTTACAGGGAGTGATCACCAACGTCACGCCTTTTGGTGCCTTTGTGGATATAGGTGTGCATCAAGACGGCTTGATTCATATCTCACAATTAGCCGATCATTTTGTTAAAGATCCACACAGCCTCGTCAAGAGCGGACAAATTGTTCAGGTCTCGGTCTTGGAAGTGGATCTTGCACGTAGGCGCATTGCGCTCAGCATGAAAACATCGCAATCTTAAAATCTTACCTGCGGACTTTGGCAACTTAGGCCAAGAGAAAAGAGCTACGGGAAATTACTCTGCGGATTTATGCGTAGCGGGTTTATAATCCGGCATATCTGACCGCTTCTGAGAGGAACGCTATTTTGCTGGCAAAGCTAGAGCAACATCTGAATGAATTGGTGCAAACCGGTCAACACCGTTTACTAACCCAACTTCAGCATGGTTTGGAAAAGGAAGGCCTGCGTGTCGATCTCCAAGGACATCTATCACAGAAAGGCCACCCACGTGGACTCGGCTCTGCTTTAACGCATAGCGAAATCACCACGGATTATTCTGAAGCCTTATTGGAGTTTATCACCCCAGTCTTCCAGGATCCTGGAGCGATGTTGAACCATCTCGGCGATCTGCATCGCTTCAGTTATGAGATGATGCCTGATGAGCTGATCTGGGCCGGTAGCATGCCCTGCCACATCGCCAGTGAAGCCGAAATTCCTATCGCCTATTATGGTGAGTCGAATGTTGGCAAACTCAAACACATCTACCGTGTTGGCCTGCAGCATCGCTACGGCAAAATGATGCAAACGATTGCCGGCATTCATTATAACTTTTCATTACCCGAACAACTTTGGCCTGCCTATCAAACTCTTGTCGGGCAGGAGGGTGATCCGGTGGCCTTCCGCTCGGATTGTTACTTCCGCATGATCCGCAACTTCCGACGCTTTAGCTGGTTGTTACTCTATCTGTTTGGCGCTTCACCGGCGTTATGTCAGAGCTTTTTAAAGGGGCGTGAACACCGCTTAGAAAGTTTAAGCCCCGACACCCTTTACTTGCCTTATGCGACCTCTTTACGCATGAGTGATCTGGGCTACTCAAATCGAGTGCAGTCCTCATTAAATATCTGCTTCAATCATTTAAGCACCTACACCCAATCCCTAATGCAAGCGATACGCACTCCTCACCCCACCTATGAACAACTAGGGGTTAAGGTTGGCGAGGCGTACCGACAACTCAATACCAGCATTTTGCAGATTGAGAATGAGTACTACAGTGATATTCGCCCTAAACGTGTTGCCGAATCGGGCGAAAAGCCGATTCACGCACTAAGAACACGTGGCGTACAATATATTGAAGTGCGCAATACAGACATCAATCCTTTACTCCCCTTGGGCATCAGCAGTGAGCAGATGGACTTTATGGATGCCTTCCTGGTGACCTGTTTGCTCTGTGATGATCGTGAACTCAGCATGACCGAATGCAACATCATCGCCGAAAACCAGAAACGTGTCGTGAATCTTGGCCGTGCTCCGGGTTTGATTCTGTTAGACGAACGAGGTGGCGAGATTTCTCGGGATCAATTAGGTTTGGACATTCTGCGTCAGATCGAACTCACGGCTCAGGTAATGGATGAAGCACACGGCGCCGAGCGCTTCAGTCGCGCAGTAGCCGCACAATTTGAAAAGCTTAAACACCCCGCCCTGACACCTTCTGCACAGGTACTGGCGGACTTAAGTGCAGCCGGTGGCTCCTATCAGGAATGGATGCTCCGTTTGAGCCAGCAACATCGTCAGACCTTGCTGCGTGAACCTCTGTGTCCAAACCTTCGCGCTAACCTGATCTCAGAAGCGCAAGCTTCGCTGCAAGAACAAGCTAGCATCGAAGCCGCAGATACGCTGCCATTTGATGAGTTTCTGCAGCGTTACAATCAGCAGTAATCGCTAGCTATCATGGAAAACCTAGCTGAGCGCTGACAATCTGAGGTGTCAGCGCTCAGCTCAAGCAGCCAAAGCCGTATCTTTACTGAATGACCAAACTGGTGAAAAATAGATCATCCACCTGAGCTGAGCCGGTTTCCGCAATCAAAATATCCTGCACTACACGTAACGCCTTTTGTGCAAGCACAGCCTGAGCTTCCACACTCGCCAGATCCTCTTCCATCTGCTCATTCAACAAAAAATTCAGATCATTACGAATATGTGCCATATGCGCGTCCACATCATGACGCGAACCATTAGGCGCGATCTGTAAGGTGATTTCTGCTTTGACAAAACGTAAAGGTCCGCGCTGCACCTCACCAAAATTGGTCACAAATGATTTTAGTTCAACATAATTTGCATACTCGGTGATGCTCTGTGCTGAAACATTCATAGCCCAAACACACGCCAGAGCAAAAACAATACTACGCAACCTCATAAGCTTTCTCCGATGAAGCAAAATACATCTGCCGTGTTTAGCCCGACAGAGTGAAATCAGATTTAACCACCCCTGTGTTGCTGAGGACAAGGGGAGGGATTAGTATTGACTGGAAGCCTAGCTGAAACATCAGAATAAATCCTCCACCTAAAGTGGACACGGCAGGCCGAGGCGCGAGGAGCGAACCATGTTAGAAAAATGCAGAAACGCCAAAGAACGCTGGGGCGGTGTCAGCCGCATTATCGATCACTGGCTAGAACAAAGACAGAGCCTAATCTCTGCCTTCATCCGTTTGCCCGAACATAAGCTAGGGGATGAACTGAATCAGAAACTCGCCGAGTTTTGTGCCGAGTTGATCGATTATATGTCCTCTGGGCATTTTGAAGTCTACGAACAGCTGTTGCGTGAAGGCAATGATTTCCAAGATGGCAGCCTTGAGATCGCACAAGCTCTGTTGCCAGGGATTCAGCCCTCAACCGATGCCGGTTTAGACTTTAATGACCGCTATAACGGTTTTGAGCAACCCACTCTCCGTGAAATCCATGAGTTCGCGAATGATCTCTCGCGCCTAGGTGAGCACCTAGAAGAGCGCTTTGAAATTGAAGACCAGCTCATTGAACACCTGCATACGGCTCATCGTGATCTCGTCGCAGGAGTGGATGCGTGAAACGCCGCCACTTTTTATTGCTCTCTGCGGGCTTGCTCGCCGGTTGTCAGCCCGGGCGTTCAGCCAGCAGCCATTTTGCGATGACCTTGGGCGGCGCTTACTCTGCTGCCCTATCCGAAAACGGACGTTTAGGCCTGATCGGTTCCATTGAACATGGCGCGAGCCTCTGGGACCTGCGTCAAGCCGAGCGTCTATTTGATTGGAACCATCAGGCCAATCAAATCACCGAGGTCACACATGCAGGCTTCTCCCCCGATGGTGATTTTGCCGTCACCGCCACGCCTATCGAGCTGGCCTTATGGCAAACCAGTAATGGTCAAGGACTCAGTTTTTGGCGTGCTCCCTCAGAAATCCTGGATCTAGCGGTCTCGACAGCGGGTAATTTTGCTTTATTAGGACTGGCAAGCCACGAAGCTGTTCTATTTGATGTAAAGAACGGTGGGATACGCCGAACACTCGCTCACCCGGCACGGGTGCGCAGTGTGGCGCTCAGTCGAGATAACCGACTTGCGGTTACCGGCTGTGATGATTATCAAGCACGGATTTGGAATCTACAAACCGGCGAAATGATCGCCAACCAAGGCTTTGACAATCTCGTCAATTGTGTCGCAATCAGCCCAGATTCGAATAGCCTCTTCTGCTCCGCCACCCTAGCTCAAGCAAGAATTTTACGCAGCCGTGATGCCGAAACTCTACACGCCTTGAGTGGACAAGAGCGCTTTATTAAACGCCGCTTATCTTTCCTCTGCGCACGTTTTTCCAATGACAATCAGCAACTCTTGACGGGCACCGCCTCAGGGAGTGTTTTGCTTTGGGATGTCAGCTCGGGGGCTCTACTCAAGCAATGGCAGCTGACGCAACAGAAAAGTTATGGGCCGGTCAGTACGAGTGTGTATGACGTGGCTTTTGCCAGCGAAGGGGATTATCTTGCGATAGGTTCAAACGGGCTGCTCAATCGTTTTTCCTGAGCAACCCGTTCAAACAAACTGCTTACTGAGCCATATCTGGATTCACTTCCAGCAGCTCGACCTCAAATACGAGTGTTTCATTGGGTCCAATTGCGTTGCCCATTCCACCTGGACCATAAGCCAGATCCGATGGGATGACCAAGCGTGCTTTTTCACCCGCTTTCATCAACTGTAAACCTTCTGTCCAACCCGGAATCACGCCACTCAATGGGAAAGACACCGGCTCACCACGTGCATACGAACTATCAAACTCAGTACCATCTGTCAGCTGGCCACGATAATGCACCTTGACCACATCAGATGCTTTCGGTGACGCACCACGACCTGCGCTCAACTGCTCATACTGCAAACCCGAGGCGGTTGTTTTCACACCACGTTTTTTCGCATTGGCGGCCTGATAGTCTTTCCCCGCTTTTAGATTGTCATCGGCCATTTTCTGGAAGGCAGCACGCTGCTCTTCCATACGTTGCACCTGGAAGGCCTGCAAGGTTTCCCCTATCTCTTCACCACTCATCAGCTCTGCGTTTTGACCATAAACAGTCGCTACACCGGCACGAAAGGCATCCAGATTCAGCTTATCAAAATCCTGCTTGAGATTTTCACCGATCAAAACACCCAGGCTGTAACTGATTTTTTCCTCGTTGCTGGTCAACGTCTGCGCCTGAACTGAGGCGCTCGCAGCCAAGGCACCGGCAAGTGCCACGGCCAGCGTTAATTTTTTCATAACCTTTCCTTTTTGCTGTCTGATTGACATAAAGCTGTGGATATTAGTGTGCGATTTAACGTGAAAGTTCAGGGTCAGCACACAGCCCACACTAAACGCTTGGAAATATCCTGTCTACTAGCTGATGTACCTGATTTTCAGCCGGTGCCTGACCCTTAGGTAGAGACTGCTGGAAATAGACTTGCAGATTTTGCCGCGCTAAAGCGGCTGAGGAATCATGCGCGGGCTGAAAGGGGGCCTGATGCAGGCGGGATTGCCAAAGATAAGCGATCTCACGCTGCTCTGCCTGTAACTCAGCCTGTTGCAAAGTTTGGTATAAACGCTCTAGGCAGGGATCGGTCTGGAGAGATGACTTCACCTGATAACGCAACCGTCGTAAGGGCTCAAGGGTCTGCTGTTGCCAAAGATCCGCGCTCGGCATGCTGGGCCAGGCCTCAAGTTGCGTGGCTTCATCAGCCAACCAACAACAAAAAAGCACCCGATTCACACTGAGACCCAAAGATTGCCAATCTAAACAGAGTGACTGGACCTGCGGATCTTTATACACTTTCAAGGCAAACGTCCAGAATGGATTTTCCAAGCTCATACCGAGAACCCTACCCCACCATGATTCAGCTTCAAAACCTCAGTATACAACGTGGTGTCCAGCGCTTACTGGATCAAGCCAATTTAACCCTTCACAGTGGCTGGAAAGTCGGGGTGATCGGCAGTAACGGTGTGGGAAAGTCCACTTTGTTTCAATTGTTGTTGGGCGATCTCCAACCTGATGCCGGTGATCTCTTTGTGGCGGGGGATCTACGTATCTCCCATATGGCACAAGAAGTGGTTTCCAGTGAACGCTCAGCGCTCGACTATATACTGGATGGTGATCACGCTCTTCGCCAAGCCCAGGCACAGCTTGCCGCAGCAGAGGCCGCACATCAGGTCACTCAGATCGCACAGATTCATGCGGAACTGGAGCATCTTGATGCCTATCGTGCCGAGGCACGAGCCCATCAACTTTTATCTGGATTAGGTTTTTCTACAGGGGATGCTACACGTGCTGTCTCGGACTTTTCCGGTGGCTGGCGCATCCGACTCAATCTTGCACGTGCCTTAATGTGCCCTTGTGACCTCCTACTGCTCGATGAGCCCACTAACCACTTAGATTTAGATGCCTCGTTATGGCTAGAACAGTGGCTGAAAAACTATCCGGGCACCCTCCTGCTCATCTCGCATGATCGAGACTTCCTAGACAATGTCGTGAGTCATGTCGTCCATATGTATCAACAGCAGCTGACGCTCTATAAAGGCAATTACAGTGCTTTTGAACGCGCTCGTGCCGAACGCTTAGCTCAACAACAGCAGGCCTATACTAAGCAACAGGAACGCATCGCGGATATCGAGAACTTTGTCCGTCGCTTTCGCGCTAAAGCCAGCAAAGCCAAACAGGCACAGAGCCGTTTAAAAGAGCTGGAGCGAATGGAGCACATCGCTCCAGCACATATCGATAGCCCTTTCAGTTTCCAGTTTTTGAGTAGCAGCAAACTCTCCTCACCGCTACTGACACTCAAAGAAGCCGCTTTAGGTTATCATTCAGAAAGCCCGATTCTTCGTCAGGTTACTGTCACCTTAATTCCTGGACAGCGAATCGGTTTACTCGGCCCGAATGGCGCTGGCAAAAGTACACTGATCAAAACCCTAGTGGGCGATCTAGCCCCCTTACAGGGCCAAAGAGTCGCCGGTGAACATTTAAAAATCGGCTACTTTGCACAGCATCAACTTGAAGCGCTAGATCTAGAGGCCTCTGCCTTTTTGCATCTCGCCCGCCTTTCCCCCCAGGCCACGGATCAAGAAATACGCAACTTTTTAGGCAGCTTTGGTTTTGTCGGTGATGACGCCCTAGAGCCGGTCAAACGCTTTTCTGGGGGTGAAAAAGCACGCGTGGCTTTAGCCCTGATTGCTTGGCAAAAACCCAATCTCCTACTCATGGATGAACCGACCAACCATCTCGACCTCGAAGTCTGCCATGCGCTGACGCTAGCACTACAGTCCTTTGAGGGCACATTAATCCTGGTCTCGCATGATCGACATCTGTTACGCAACACGGTGGATAATTTTTGGCTAGTGGCCGAAAACCAAGTGACAGAGTTCGAGGGCGATCTAGAGGATTATCAACAATGGCTGAACCAACATCGGCGCAGCCAACAACAAGCACAAGACACGGATGCCAGCCCAAACGATCACCGCTCCTTAAGTGCCAGTGAACGCAAAGAACAGAAACGCTTGGAAGCCGAACTCAGAGCCAAACTGCGTCCATTAAAGCAGCAAGTGGCAAAACTGGATACGCGTATGCACACGCTGACTGAGCAGCTCGCACAGCTAGAAGCCCGTTTGGCCGATAGCCAACTCTATGCCATCGCACGGAAAGAAGAATTGAAGCAGCTGTTAAGTCAACAGGCTGAATTACGCCAGGCACTAGAGGAAGTGGAGATGGAGTGGTTGGAAGCGCTCGAAACCCTGGAGCAGACCGAACAACAACTGAGTGCATAGAACCACTCAATAAATCGATCAACCTAGCCCACTTTTATAGAGTGCCGGCTAGGCTTCGAACAATTCGGTCAGTGATTTTAATGCATCTTGGCTGGCACAAATCAACGCCGCCTCCTGCTGCACCCTTTCTAAACTTAACCCAAGCGCCTCCAGATCGGCAGGATTGGGCGACTCGACCGGGCCGTCAGATAAACCCTGCTCACGTAGTGCCAAACTCGTCACACGTAATAGACAGGGATAGAGAAAGTTTGTGCCCTTGAAGCCCGCGTCCTGTTGATAACGAATCGCGGTACAAACGCTATCCGGTAAGGACCAGTTTTCCAATAACCAAGCCCCGATCTGATCACGGGTGAGATTCAAGACCTGCTGCTCCACCACCGGAAAAGGCAGGTGTAGGTTGGCTTCAATATAACGGGAGAGGGTCGAAAATTGCGCCGGGAAGAGATGTGAAAGCAACAGATAGCCAAAATTGTGTAACAAGCCTGATAGATAAGCCAAACCCGGCTTAAGACGTTGCTCGGCTGGCATTTTTTTACACAAGCGTTCAGCTAGAGCCGCCATCGCAAGCGATTGTAGCCAGAAAGGCGTCGCACCTCGCACTTGTGAATCGGGCAGGTTCATAATTTTGCCCATAGCAACACCTAAAGCTAGGTTGACCACCAGATCAAAACCCAGGACACGAATTACTGCATCTTCAACCGAATCAACCCGACCCGGAGCCGCATAATAAGGAGAGGCCGCCCAGCTCATAATCTGAGCCGACAAAGAGGGATCTAACTTCACGATCTTCAGCAGATCTTCAACCTCCGCATCGGCATCAGAGCGCAGCATAATCATACGCTGCGTCGTTTGATTAAATGCCGGTAAACCTAAGGTTTCTTCCAATCTTTGCCGAACACGCAAAGCCGTAAAACGTTCCAGTGCTTGTGTAATCGCTTCCGTATCACTCGCGGTTTGGACGGATTCAATCAGCTCACAACTCAAGCCAAGCCCACCCGTTTGCAGGGATTCGGATAACCAACCCTCGCGTGCCATAAATCTCAGCCCAGTGATGGGTTCCCAGATATCATGACGTGCCGCTGGATCTAGGTTGGTATCGAGGATACAGGGCATATTAAACAGCTGCTTTTGCCCCCAAGTATTATTCAGAGCCTCTTGGCTAAAAAAACGCTGCGCATCCGCACAACTGACCGGCTGTAAGGTCCGCCCCGTCAGACGCCAAAGTGCTGAGAGATTGAGTAAGGAACTGGCCGGCAAAAGAACGAGAAGTTTTCCTTCTTTATCATGCACTAAGGTCATTCTCACGACGTGCTGACCGGAGCCACTGAGTGGTTTTGCGCCTACTGACAATTTACTCATCCTCGCTGAATAGAATACCCTTGGGTGCAAGCTGAAACTAGTTTAGCAGATGCGCTATCAAACCAAACCTTTTTGAACTGGAAAGACTATGGATCTTGAGATCTTTACCACGGGTGGAACCTTCGACAAAATTTATTTTGATGCATTAAGCGAATTTTGCATTGGGGATCCTGCCGCGACAGAGATACTGGAAACGGCTCGTGTCCAGCTAGACTACACCATCACGCCACTCCTGCGTAAAGACAGCTTGGAACTGAACGATGCAGACCGCCAACAGATCCGTGCTGCGGTGGAGACATCAACCGCGCGCCAAATCATCATCACCCATGGTACTGACACCATGATTCAGACCGCAAAGTGTCTAACCGGGATAGCGCACAAGACGATCATTCTCACCGGTGCGATGCAACCTGCAATTTGCCAAAAAAGTGATGCTGCTTTTAATCTGGGTGGAGCCTTAGCCGCCGTTCAACTCTGTCCAGAAGGCGTGTGGATTTTTATGAGTGGGCGCCTCTATGCTCCCGATCAAGTGCAGAAAAACCGTAGAGCACAGCGTTTCGAGGCTCTGTAGAAACACTGTTCAAATCGATATCCGTTAGGGGCGGGTGATTTTTAAAACTGAGCGCAATCCACGCAATTTACGGATCACTCGCGCCAAATGCACACGATTGGCAACGGCCACAACCATCTGTACTGAACACATCTGACCTTGGCGCTCGCCGCTGTCGATCTTCAGCAGATTGGCACCGGCCGCAGAAGCGGCTGTAGCGAGATTTGCGATAATCCCTCGTTGTGATTCCACCTCGATCATCAGCGTCACGGCATAGTCTTCCGACTGATTACTATCCGACCATTCAAGATAGATACACTTCTCAGGATCATCTCTTAAAGCACCAATGTTGCCACAGTCAGCACGGTGCACCACCAAGCCTTTACCCGTACTGATATGACCGATAATGGCGTCGCCTGGTATAGGTTGGCAGCATTTTGCATACTGCAATACCATGCCTTCAGCGCCTTTAATCGCTATAGGTTTGCCACTGGCTTCAACTGGCGCTTCTGCTGTTTCTTGGCTCGGGCCATCGGGTCGTAAACGCCGCGCAACCACATAGGCCATACGATGTCCCATGCCAATGTCTTCCAGCAGATCCTGCAAGGAGGCAAGTTCGGCTTCTTTAAGCAACTGAGCCAGCTTAGCTGAATCTATCTGCTCGATGCTGATACCATAGTTGCTCAAAAACTGATTGAGCAGACGACGACCCAACTCAACCGATTCATGGCGCTGCTGATTCTTCAAAAAATGGCGAATACTGGCACGCGCTTTACCGGTGACCACAAAGTTGAGCCAGGCCATATTCGGCTGTGCACGAGGGGTCGTGACAATTTCGACCGTCTGACCGCTTTCCAAAGGTTGGGATAAAGGCGCTAAACGTCGGTTAATACGACAAGAAACACAGGAGTTACCCACATCTGTATGCACCGCATAGGCAAAGTCGACAGGGGTCGCGCCACGCGGTAATTCTAAGATACGGCCTTTAGGTGTGAAGACATAGACTTCATCCGGGAAAAGATCTTTCTTAACGTGATCGATAAACTCCATAGAGTCACCGGCACGCTGTTGCATCTCCAACAAACCCTGAACCCATTTTCGGGCACGGTTATAAGAACCCACCGCACTGGCAGAGTCACCATACATTTTATAATGGCTGTGCTCTGCAATCCCCTGGCTGGCCACGGCATCCATTTCACGCGTACGAATCTGTACCTCAATGGTAATGTCTTTGGCGCCAAAAAGATCTGTGTGTAAAGATTGATAACCATTGGCCTTGGGAATAGCAATGTAATCTTTAAAGCGTCCAGGTACAGGTTTGTACAGATTATGTACCGCACCGAGGATACGATAACAATCATCGACGCTTTCTGTCACGATTCGAAAAGCAAAAACATCCATAATGTCGACGAAGGCTTTGCGCTGCGTCTTCATTTTCTTATAGATGCTATACAGGTGCTTTTCTCGCCCCGTCACCACTCCCGACAGACCTTCCATCTGTAATCGAGTCTGAATCGCTTGTTCGATCTGACTAATGATATCTCGGCGCTGACCACGTGCCTTGACCACTGCACGGCGGATATGGCGTGCTCGCATCGGGTGATACGCCTGAAACGCCAGATCCTCTAATTCGACCTGTAGATCACGCATCCCTAATCGGGCCGCCACCGGTGAATAGATATCAAGGGTTTCACGCGCAATGCGTCGCTGCTTGACGGGCGGCATGGCTCCCAGTGTCCGCATATTGTGTAAACGATCCGCCAACTTGACGATGATGACACGGATATCTTCTGCCATCGCCAGAACCATTTTCTGGAAGTTCTCAGCTTGAGCTTCTGCGCGTGTTTCAAACTCAAGATGCGTCAGCTTGGACACACCATCAACGATATCCGCAACCGGTTGACCAAACTGGCTAGAAATACCGTCATAGTTAATATCTGTATCTTCGATTACATCATGCAGCATGGCCGACATCAGGCTCTGATGATCCATGTGCATCCCTGCTAGGATAGAAGCAACAGCTAAAGGATGCGTCACATAGGGCTCGCCGCTTTTACGACGTTGGCCATCATGTGCTTGTTCCGCATAAAAATAGGCGCGACGTACCTGCTGAACCTGAGGCGGCTCAAGGTAGTCGGTTAAGCGTTGAGATAGGTCGTCAATCGTCGGCATCATTCCTCCAGACAGCTAACCCTATGAGGCTGACTTTAAGATGATGCCGCATAACGATAACGAGGGAAAGAGAAAGAAACTCAGTTATCTTCCATTACATCAAGAATGCTACGGCTGACATGACCTTCACTGATCTCACGCAAAGCCACAACCGTCGGCTTATCATTTTCCCACTCGACCTTAGGGTCTTTACCACCAGTTGCTAACTGACGTGCGCGCTTAGAGGCCACCATAACCAGTTCAAAGCGGTTTTCAACTTTATCCAAACAATCTTCAACGGTCACACGAGCCATAACCACCTCAAAACAGCGTTTAAAAAATGAACACGATAGTTTAAGGCTTCCTTATCACTCCGACAAGAGCTGAGCTAATAACTCAGCGTGACGTTGTTGCTGAGGATGCTGTTTCAGACGCTGTGCTCGGAAGATACACGCCAAATCGGCCAAAGCGTGGTCAAAGTCATCATTAATGACCAAATAATCAAATTCTGGGTAATGGCTCATTTCACTCACCGCTTCGGCCATACGTGCTGCAATCACACTGGAATCATCTTGGCCGCGCCCGGCTAAACGCTGCAATAAAGCTTCACGGCTCGGTGGCAAGATAAAAATTGAAACCGCTTGTTTAACCAGACGACGCACCTGTTGTGCACCCTGCCAATCAATTTCCAAAATCACGTCTAGGCCTTCTGCCAGACGCTGCTGCACCCAGTGTTGCGAAGTTCCATACCTATTGCCAAAGACTTCAGCATATTCAAGGAATTCACCACGGCCGACCATCTCATCAAAATGCTCAGGACTGACAAAATTATAATCCTGACCTTCTTGCTCACCTGGACGTGGTGCTCGCGTGGTATGAGAAACCGAGACCAGAACCGAAGGATCTAGCGCTAACAAGGCCTTGACTAGACTGGTTTTTCCTGCGCCAGAGGGGGCTGAGATGATATACAAACTGCCCAGAGTGTTCATGATTATTCTTGGGATCCTGTATGGGTTATGAAAAAATAGATCATAGCATTTTTTGTTTAAGGTTTAGCCTGTCTGCCTTGGCCTGGGCTGAATCCCGTGCACACGCGTATTATCTTCACGCAAACTGGATTAAAATTCTCATGACATCTTACAGCGAACTCCCACTCACAGGCTCTTTCAAGTGGGGCTACTGAACGCTTCGCTCTCCAAATATTAAGGCAGAACATGAGCTCAACTCTTTCAGAACAACTACAACATCTTGGATTGGATAAATTACGCTCAGGTGGGCGTCAAGCTGATCAGATGCGCCCAATACGCATTACTCGTCAATTCACTAAACACGCAGAAGGCTCCGTCTTGGTTGAGTTTGGTGACACCAAAGTGATTTGTACTGCAACGGTTGATCGGGGTGTACCACGCTTTCTACGCGGCTCAGGTTCTGGCTGGGTGACCGCCGAATATGGGATGCTACCACGCTCCACGCATACGCGTAATGATCGTGAAGCGACTAAGGGTAAACAGGGTGGGCGCACTATCGAAATTCAACGTTTGATTGGCCGCTCACTACGTCAAGCACTGGATTTGAAGAAACTTGGAGAAAACACCATCACGATTGATTGTGATGTGATTCAGGCAGACGGTGGTACACGCACAGCCGCGATCACCGGGGCTTGTGTTGCTTTAGTGGATGCCGTAAATGTGTTACGCCAGGACAAGAATGGTGCCGTTAAAGGCAATCCACTGAAACAGATGATCGCGGCGGTCTCGGTCGGTATGCATAAAGGGCAGGCCATCCTCGATCTGGACTATAGCGAAGACTCTAATGCTGAAACCGATATGAATGTCATTATGAATGACAAGGGCGGCTTTATTGAGGTGCAAGGCACTGCTGAGGCAGCACCCTATACACAAGATGAGTTAAACCAGATGCTTGCTCTGGCTCAGAAGGGTATCAGTGAAATCATCACCGCGCAAAAAGCCGCTTTAGAAGGCTAACACAGCATTGGCTTGAAATACTTGAAATAACCATTTCAAGATAAGCAGACGATAGATAGAGGTGTGTGGCTTTTGGCTTAACACCTCTACCTGTAAGCGAACTTAAAATCCTAGGTCGTAGTCGACAATCAACGGAGCGTGTTCAGAGAACTGCTGGTCTTTATAGATACTGGCAGACTTGATCGTTTTGCGCAGATTAGGAGTCGTGATCTGGTAATCCAGACGCGCACCCTCATTCAGCTTCCAGGCACGGTTATAGTCTGGCCACCAGGTATACTGACGCTCAGCTTTGTTCACTTGACGAAAAGCATCTACATAATCCAAGTCGCCAAACACTTCCTCTATCCAAGCACGCTCTTCAGCCAGAAAACCCGAAACACGCTGGTTAACATACCAATTACTCAGATCGACGGGCTTATGAGCAATATTCAGCGTGCCTGTAAAGATAAAATCACGACGCTTACGCAGCGTTTTCTTCAGATGTCCCATAAAGAGCTCTAGGTACTCTATTTTAGCGGCCTGGGCTTCGTCGGACTTTAACCCTGAAGGGATTGTAAAAGAGGAAATACTGAACTTATCAAAATCAGCCTGAATAAAGCGACCATTAAAATCACACTGTTCAAAGCCCAATCCGGTCATTACGGCTTTGGGAACATGGCGTGTATAGATGGCAACACCACTAAAACCGTCTTCAAAAGCATCAAAGAAATAAGCGTGATAGCCTTCTGGATGATAACGATCTCCATCTAGTTGATATTCTTTTGCACGTAAACTCTGCAAACAGACCACGTCGGCATCCTGCTTGGCCATCCAGTCAAAGAATCCTTTATCAGCGGCTTGTTCAATACCCTGCGTATTGAATGAGATCACGCGCATATACTCTTGGCCCCATTGAAGAATGAATGATGTGCAAATAACTAGAAAGAACGAATTGTATCGGGAAGTCACCTAAAAGGAAATTTATCGCGCAGCAATGGATGCAACTAGGCATCACCGCTATCATAGACAAGTCGATATTTAACTGGAGATTTACCGATCATGCTGGACTTTCAACGCGAATTTATTGAATTTGCCATCGCTCAGAAGGTATTACGCTTCGGCGAATTTACGCTCAAGTCTGGCCGTAAAAGCCCCTACTTTTTTAATGCTGGGCTATTTAATAATGGTGATGCCCTGTTAAAGCTCGGCCAAGCCTATGCTGCGGCCCTACACAACTCAGGTATCGAATATGATCTACTATTTGGACCGGCCTATAAGGGTATTCCTCTCGCCACAACAACAGCGGTAGCTTTAGCACGGGATTTTGGCCGCAGCCTACCCTATGTATT
Organism: Nitrincola tapanii; assembly: GCF_008368715.1. Lineage (GTDB taxonomy): Bacteria > Pseudomonadota > Gammaproteobacteria > Pseudomonadales > Balneatricaceae > Nitrincola > Nitrincola tapanii. Next base: position 675 of record NZ_SMRS01000001.1, on the reverse strand, counting down.
TAATCGCAAAGAAGTGAAAGATCATGGCGAAGGTGGACAGCTCGTCGGTGCGCCTTTAGAAGGCCGCGCTCTGATCGTAGATGATGTGATCACAGCAGGAACCGCCATCCGTGAGGTGATGCAACTGATACAAAGCTCACCTGGTGCCTCCGCTGCAGGGGTTTTAATCGCCTTAAACCGCGAAGAGCGAGGCCAGGGCGAACTTTCTGCCATTCAGGAAGTAGAGCGTGATTATGGCATTCCCGTCATCAGCATCATCTCTTTAAGTCAGGTTATTGAATATCTCGAAGAACAGGGCGATCAGCAGGCTGAGCTAGAAGCAATCCGTCACTATCGCCAAGCCTACGGTATCTAACTCGATCTTGACTAAGTAGAGGTTTGCTCTGGTAGACGTATTTTTGTTGAAAATCTCTTTTTAGCCCAAGCCCTAACACACCCGACCCTTCTGTCGGGTGCTTTTTATTTGCAGTAACACTTTCCCCTTTAGCGTCGTTTCTAGACTTCTCAGAATAACCTTCAAGCATAAAAAAACCCCCACCACGAAGTGATGAGGGTTTCTCGTATTAGGTGCCTGGCGATGACCTACTCTCACATGGGGAGACCCCACACTACCATCGGCGATGACGCGTTTCACGACTGAGTTCGGAATGGGATCAGGTGGTTCCACGTCTCTAT
>NZ_SMRS01000019.1 GCF_008368715.1 Nitrincola tapanii | reverse complement strand
ACATCCATAATCTGATAAAGATCGATGCCGGTGTTCGCGTCCATCCGCTTCAGGACCGCGACCAGCACTTCCAGCGGTGTGTTGCCCGCCCCGGCGCCCAGGCCCGCGACCGAGCCGTCGATGCGCACCGCGCCCGCTTCGATGGCGGCCAGGGAGTTCGCAATCGCCATGCCCATGTTGTGGTGGCCGTGGAAGCCGATTTCGATCTCGCTTGGCAGTTCCGCGCGCAGCAGGCCGATCTTGGTGCTGACCTCATCCGGCAGCATGTAACCGGCGGAGTCGGTGCAGTAGATGCAGTTGGCGCCGTAGCTGACCATCAGTTTGGCCTGCTCCAATACCTTCTCTGGAGTGATCATGTGCGCCATCATCAAGAAGCCAACGGTGTCCATGCCCATCTTGGCCGCCAGGCCAATATGCTGCTGGGACACATCCGCTTCGGTACAGTGGGTGGCGACGCGGATGGTGTTCACGCCACAGTCTTTTGCCATCTTCAGATGATCCACGGTGCCGATACCCGGCAGCAGGAGGGCCGAGATCTTGGCCTGTTTCATCTGCGGCACCACGGCCTTTAAATACGCTTCATCGCTGTGCGCCGGGAAGCCGTAGTTCACCGAGGCACCGCCGAGTCCGTCACCGTGAGTGACTTCGATCAGCGGCATACCGGCCGCGTCCATCGCGCTGGCGATCCGCACCATCTCGTCCAGACTGATTTGATGACGTTTAGCATGCATGCCGTCACGCAGGCTCATGTCATGCAGGATTACGTGTTTGCCCTTCAGGTTCATTCTGCTTTCTCCCCTTAACCGCGTGCCGGTAATGTGATGACGCCTTGTGCCGCTTCTTCCGCAAACATCTCAGCGGTGCGCAGCGCGGCCGCGGTCATGATGTCGAGGTTGCCGGCGTATTTCGGCAGGAAGTCGCCGAGGCCTTCGACTTCCATAAACATGGAGACACGCGGGCCATCAAAGATCGGGCCGTTGACCAGGCGGTAACCGGGCACATACTTCTGCACCTCTTTGACCATGGCCTGGACAGACTCGGTGATGGCGGCCTGATCCGGTTCGCCCTCCGTTAAGCAGTGCACAGTGTCGCGCATGATCAGGGGCGGTTCGGCTGGGTTAATGATGATGATCGCTTTGCCCTGCTGTGCCCCGCCGACCTTCTCAACCGCACCGGCCGTGGTGCGAGTGAATTCGTCGATGTTGATGCGCGTACCGGGACCCACCGAGCGTGAGGAGACGGTGGCGATGATCTCACCATAGGCCACCGGCTGCACACGACTGACCGCCGCCACCATCGGGATGGTCGCCTGGCCACCGCAGGTGACCATATTCACGTTCATCTCCAGGTTACGGGCATGATCCGCGAGGTTGACCGGCGGCACACAGAAGGGGCCGATCGCAGCGGGCGTCAGGTCGATCATGATCACCCCCAGCTCATTCAGCTTACGGCTGTTCTCCGCATGTACATACGCGCTGGTGGCATCAAAGGCGACGCGGATATCGTCTTCGATCACGTGCTTAAGGATGCCATCGACCCCTTCCGCACAGGTTTTGATCCCCATCTCGCGTGCCCGCTTCAGGCCTTCGGATTCCGGGTCGATCCCCACCATCCACACCGGCTCCACCCATTCGGAGCGCTGCATCTTCATCAGCAGATCGGTGCCGATATTGCCCGGACCGATAATCACCGCTTTTAATTTTT
>NZ_SMRS01000017.1 GCF_008368715.1 Nitrincola tapanii | reverse complement strand
ACGAATTTAAACATTTTATTAACGGTGCCTATGTCGGCTCCGCCAGTGGTCAGACCTTTGAGAACCGCTGCCCCGTGGACAACAGCCTGATTGGGCGGGTCCATGAAGCCGGTCGCGACGAGGTGGACGCGGCGGTGCGGGCCGCCAAAGCGGCCCTCAAAGGCCCTTGGGGCCAGCTCACCCAGGCGCAACGGATTGGCCTGCTGAACAAGGTCGCTGATCGCATCAACGCGCGCTTTGATGAGTTTTTACAAGCGGAGTGTCGAGACACCGGTAAACCCTATTCGATTGCCCGCCATATCGACATTCCAAGGGGCGCGGCGAACTTTAAAGCCTTCTCCGAGACCCTAGCCAACCATCCGACGGAAGCCTTCCGTCTGGATACGCCCGATGGTCTGGGCGCGTTAAATGTCGGGCATCGTACCCCGAAAGGCGTGATCGCGGTGATCTCACCTTGGAACCTGCCGCTGCTGCTGATGACTTGGAAGGTCGGCCCGGCGCTGGCCTGTGGCAACACCGTGGTGGTCAAACCTTCAGAAGAAACCCCCGCTACCACCACGCTGCTCGGTGAGGTGATGAACGAGTGTGGTGTCCCGCCGGGCGTGTTTAACGTGGTACACGGCTTTGGCCCGAACTCGGCCGGTGAATTCCTCACCACTCATCCCCTGGTGGATGCCATCACCTTCACCGGCGAAACCCGCACGGGCGAGGCGATCATGAAAGCGGCCTCGGTGGGCCTGCGTAACATCTCGTTGGAGTGTGGCGGTAAAAACCCCGGGATCGTCTTTGCCGATTGTGATCTGGAAAAAGCCGTGGAAGGCACCATGCGCTCGGCCTTTGTGAACTGCGGTCAGGTCTGCTTAGGCACGGAACGTGTGTATGTGGAGCGCCCGATCTTTGATCAATTCCTGGCACGCCTAAAAGAGGAGGTGGCCAAGCTGAAGCTCGGTCGTCCTGAAGATAGTACGGCCAACTTTGGCCCACTGGTGAGCCTGGAGCACCGTGCCAAAGTGAAATCCTATTACGACCTGGCCGTGCAAGAGGGCGCGCGCGTCGAGATCGGCGGCGGCATTCCCGATATGGGCCCCGAGCTGAATGCCGGCGCTTGGATCGAACCCACCATCTGGACCGGCCTGGCCGATGATGCGCGGGTGATCCGCGAAGAGATCTTTGGGCCTTGCTGCCATCTGCGTCCGTTTGATCGCGAAGAGGAAGTGATCGCGCTGGCCAATGACACCCACTATGGCTTAGCCGCGACGATCTGGACGGAGAACTCGGCGCGGGCGGTGCGAGTGGCGGAGCAGATGGAAGCCGGTCTGGTGTGGATCAACTCCTGGTTCCTGCGTGATCTGCGCACCGCCTTTGGCGGCGCCAAACAATCCGGCATCGGCCGCGAAGGCGGCGTGCACGGTTTGGAGTTCTACACCGAGCTGAAAAACATTTGCATCAAGTTGTAAGCCGGCCCGCGCCGTGCTTCCCCCTAATTAAGAGACTCAGTGGCTGATATGGATAAACATTTAATCGACACCTGTGGAGATGAACTCTACGAAGCGATGGTACAGCGTCAAGCGCTGCGTCCGCTGACCGAGCGGTTTAGCGATATAACGATTGAGGACGCCTACCACATCTCCTTGCGCATGCTGGAGCGTCGTCTGGCCGCAGGTGAGCGTGTCATCGGCAAAAAGATTGGCGTCACCTCCAAAGCCGTGCAGAACATGCTCAACGTGCACCAACCGGATTTTGGTTACCTGACCGATCGTATGGCCTTTAGCCAGGGTGAGGAGATGCCGATCTCCGAGCGCCTGATGCAACCGCGTGCGGAAGGGGAGATCGCCTTCATTTTGAAAAAAGATCTGCTCGGCCCCGGCATCACCCATGCCGATGTCTTAGCCGCCACCGAATGCGTGATGCCCTGTTTTGAAGTGGTCGATTCGCGCATCGAGAACTGGCAGATCAAGATCCAAGACACGATTGCTGACAACGCCTCCTGCGGTTTGTTTGTGCTTGGCGATCGGGCCGTCGATCCACGCAAAGTCGATCTGGCCACCTGCGGCATGGTGGTGGAGAAGAACGGTTCCGTGATCAGTACCGGGGCCGGGGCTGCTGCCTTAGGCAGCCCGGTGAACTGTGTCACTTGGTTGGCCAACACCTTGGGGCACTTCGGTATTCCATTGAAAGCGGGTGAAGTCATTCTCTCGGGTTCGCTCGTGCCGCTGGAGCCGGTGCAGGCGGGTGACTTTATGAGCGTGAGTATCGGTGGCATCGGTCAGGCGTCTGTGCGCTTTGTGTGATCCGATTCAAGCCGTGCATGACTGAACGTGCATGGCTTAAGACGATCGTGAACGGCTTTAATGCAGGAATTTAAATGATGAGTCAAAAATTAAAAGCGGTGATTATCGGTCCGGGCAATATCGGCACCGATCTGCTGATGAAGATGCAGCGCTCCGAATGGGTGGAGCCGGTGTGGATGGTGGGGATCGACCCGGAATCCGAAGGCCTGAA
>NZ_SMRS01000016.1 GCF_008368715.1 Nitrincola tapanii | reverse complement strand
TGAGGGTTTCTCGTATTAGGTGCCTGGCGATGACCTACTCTCACATGGGGAGACCCCACACTACCATCGGCGATGACGCGTTTCACGACTGAGTTCGGAATGGGATCAGGTGGTTCCACGTCTCTATGGTCGCCAGACAAAACTGGAACAACTCGGACTGTTTCGAAATAGAGTTTTTAACGCTTTTTTGTCTTATCGCACTACAAGCTCAACCGCGTATCGATCCTGTGATTCTGTATCTCTACTCTATCACTCGATTCTTAATCTCTGTTACTTGCTCACCAACCAAACGCCTTCGGCGTTATATGGTCAAGCCTCACGAGCCATTAGTACAGGTTAGCTCAACGCCTTACAACGCTTACACACCCTGCCTATCAACGTCCTGGTCTCGGACGGCTCTTTAGGGACCTCAAGGGTCCAGTGAGATCTCATCTTGAAGGGGGCTTCCCGCTTAGATGCTTTCAGCGGTTATCCCGTCCGAACGTAGCTACCCGGCAATGCCACGGGCGTGACAACCGGAACACCAGAGGTTCGTTCACTCCGGTCCTCTCGTACTAGGAGCAACTCTTCTCAAATCTCAAACGCCCACGGCAGATAGGGACCGAACTGTCTCACGACGTTCTAAACCCAGCTCGCGTACCACTTTAAATGGCGAACAGCCATACCCTTGGGACCGGCTTCAGCCCCAGGATGTGATGAGCCGACATCGAGGTGCCAAACACCGCCGTCGATGTGAACTCTTGGGCGGTATCAGCCTGTTATCCCCGGAGTACCTTTTATCCGTTGAGCGATGGCCCTTCCATACAGAACCACCGGATCACTAGAACCTGCTTTCGCACCTGCTCGACGTGTCTGTCTCGCAGTCAAGCACCCTTCTACTCTTGCGCTCATTGGCTGATTTCCGACCAGCCTGAGGGTACCTTCGTGCTCCTCCGTTACTCTTTGGGAGGAGACCGCCCCAGTCAAACTACCCACCACACAATGTCCTCGATCCCGATAAGGGATCTGAGTTAGAACCTCAACAGGACCAGGCTGGTATTTCAAGATCGGCTCCACTCGAACTGGCGTCCAAGTTTCAAAGCCTCCCAGCTATCCTACACAAGTCATGTCAAAGTCCACTGTGAAGCTATAGTAAAGGTTCACGGGGTCTTTCCGTCTAGCCGCGGGGACGCTGCATCTTCACAGCGAGTTCAATTTCACTGAGTCTCGGGTGGAGACAGTGTGGCCATCGTTACGCCATTCGTGCAGGTCGGAACTTACCCGACAAGGAATTTCGCTACCTTAGGACCGTTATAGTTACGGCCGCCGTTTACCGGGGCTTCGATCAAGAGCTTCGCTTGCGCTAACCCCATCAATTAACCTTCCGGCACCGGGCAGGCGTCACACCCTATACGTCCACTTTCGTGTTTGCAGAGTGCTGTGTTTTTAATAAACAGTCGCAGCCACCTGGTATCTTCGACCGACGACAGCTTAGAGAGCAAGTCTCATCACCATCACCGGCGTGCCTTCTCCCGAAGTTACGGCACCATTTTGCCTAGTTCCTTCACCCGAGTTCTCTCAAGCGCCTGGGTATTCTCAACCTGACCACCTGTGTCGGTTTGGGGTACGGTCGTCTGTAACCTGAAGCTTAGAGGATTTTCCTGGAAGCCGGGCATCAACCACTTCGACTCAAAAGAGTCTCGTCATCAGGTCTCAGCCTTGAGCGAGCGGATTTGCCTACTCACTCAGCCTACACCCTTAAACATGGACAACCATCGCCATGCTGGCCTAGCCTTCTCCGTCTCCCCATCGCAGTTACAGCCGGTACGGGAATATTAGCCCGTTTCCCATCGACTACGCATTTCTGCCTCGCCTTAGGGGCCGACTCACCCTACCCTGATTAACATTGGATAGGAAACCTTGGTCTTCCGGCGGGGATGTTTTTCACACCCCTTATCGTTACTTATGTCAGCATTCGCACTTGTGATACCTCCACGGTGGTTCCCACCTTCCGCTTCAACGGCTTACACAACGCTCCTCTACCATGCCTAGAAATTCTAAGCATCCGCAGCTTCGGTATCTGGTTTGAGCCCCGTTATATCTTCCGCGCAGGCCGACTCGACTAGTGAGCTATTACGCTTTCTTTAAAGGGTGGCTGCTTCTAAGCCAACCTCCTAGCTGTCTAAGCCTTCCCACATCGTTTCCCACTTAACCAGAATTTTGGGACCTTAGCTGGCGGTCTGGGTTGTTTCCCTTTTCACGACGGACGTTAGCACCCGCCGTGTGTCTCCCATGATTGCACTCTTGGGTATTCGGAGTTTGCATCGGGTTGGTAAGTCGGGATGACCCCCTAGCCGAAACAGTGCTCTACCCCCCAAGGTGAGACATGAGGCGCTACCTAAATAGCTTTCGAGGAGAACCAGCTATCTCCGAGCTTGATTAGCCTTTCACTCCGATCCACAGGTCATCCGCTAACTTTTCAACGGTAGTCGGTTCGGTCCTCCAGTTGATGTTACTCAACCTTCAACCTGCCCATGGATAGATCGCCCGGTTTCGGGTCTACTCCCAGCGACTTGACGCCCTATTAAGACTCGGTTTCCCTACGCCTCCCCTACTCGGTTAAGCTTGCCACTGAAAGTAAGTCGCTGACCCATTATACAAAAGGTACGCAGTCACCGTCCGTAAACGGCTCCCACTGCTTGTACGTACACGGTTTCAGGGTCTATTTCACTCCCCTCACAGGGGTTCTTTTCGCCTTTCCCTCACGGTACTGGTTCACTATCGGTCAGTCAGGAGTATTTAGCCTTGGAGGATGGTCCCCCCATCTTCAGACAGGATATCACGTGTCCCGCCTTACTCGTTTTCACGACAATTAGGTTTTCAAATACGGGGCTATCACCCTCTATGGCCGCACTTTCCAGAGCGTTCTTTTAACCACAATGCCGCTTAAGGGCTACTCCCCGTTCGCTCGCCGCTACTAAGGGAATCTCGGTTGATTTCTTTTCCTTCGGGTACTTAGATGTTTCAGTTCCCCGAGTTCGCTTCTCAAAGCCTATGTATTCAGCTAAGAGATACCTAGTAAACTAGGTGGGTTTCCCCATTCGGACATCTCCGGATCAAAGTCTGTTTGCCGACTCCCCGAAGCTTTTCGCAGGCTACCACGTCCTTCATCGCCTCTGACTGCCAAGGCATCCACCGTGCACGCTTATTCACTTGACCATATAACCCGAAGGCGTCTGTTCAATTGATGTTTGCTAGTAACGATCGATTTCGCCGGTTGGCGCTTGTATTGCTACAAGACAATCTATTTCTTTCAGTTCGAATTGTTAAAGAGCG
>NZ_SMRS01000015.1 GCF_008368715.1 Nitrincola tapanii | reverse complement strand
AACCTTGCTCTGTGATCTGCTTAACGGCTTGGATCTTAAATTCTTCGGTAAATCGCTGATTCATTGTTCCCCCTAGGACGCTCAATTGTAAATCAATTAAGTGTCTAGAGAAGGCTGGTCGATTCAGAGTTATCTACTTCACCAAGTTAGCAAATGGTGAGATTTAGTTGTTGGTGATCTACAAAAAAGCTGTTAAGGAAAACATACCCGCGCATATTTTGAAGTCAATTCGTGAGGTACTGGAAAATGAGTAACGAGAGTTTGAGACCAGAGGAGCTTGGTAATAAGTTGTTCCAATCAGTTAAAGAAATGAAAGCTGGCAAAGCGGCTCGAACCAGTCGTGTTGTGCCTAATGAGGTTGCAGAGGCGCGTGGCAAGACTGGCCTGACTCAGATTGAGTTTGCTGAGGTACTGCATATTTCGCCTCGCACTTTGCAGGAATGGGAGCAAGGTCGACGCAAGCCTTCGGGCCCTGCAAAAGCACTTATCGAGATTGCTTTCCGTCACCCCGAGGTTATTCGGGAAGATTTAGCGCTTAGGGGTTAACAAACAACTGCAGCGGATCTGTTTTGCTGCGCAAAAAAGCCCGCTGAGTTGGGCGTCATACGAGACGTTCGTCTTGACGTACGTGCTGACAGGGGTACACTTGATTTCAAGTTGAACACACAAGAGGTGCGTCATGACCGGCATCACAGCAACTGAGGCGCGCAGCAACCTTTATCGGTTGATTGACGAGACCGCCGAGTCCCACCAACCAATCGTCATCATGGGTAAACGGAACAAAGCCGTCCTGGTTTCCGAGGAGGACTGGTCGGCCATTCAGGAAACACTTTACCTGCTTTCCGTGCCCGGTATGCGGGAGTCCATTCGTGAGGGGATGGATACCCCCGCGGATGAATGCGATGAGGAGCTGGACTGGTGACATGGACGTTGGTTTACACCAAGCAAGCCCAGAAAGATGCAAAGAAGTTGGCCTCCCGTGGCCTTAAACCAAAAGCTCAGGAACTTTTAGCTTTGATAGCGGAAGATCCGTATCGCAAGCCGCCTCCGTTTGAGAAGCTAATTGGCGATCTTGCGGGGGCCTATTCCCGCCGGATCAATATTCAGCATCGCTTGGTCTACCAAGTGCTCGAGGAGGAGCGAGTGGTGAAAGTTCTCAGGCTCTGGAGTCACTACGAATAATCCATAACCAGCCTTGTTGCCGGACAATTTTTCCACTGCTATGCGGCTCCAAAATTGCCGCAAAGCGCCGTGTTAGGCGCAATACCGATTCGGTTTACTCGTAGAGTCATTTACCAATAAAAAATCATGAAAACTTTCATCGCAAACTTCGGTAAAGTCAACTATCTATGGCCGGATTGTAGGGATAAATCCAATGTTGCAACTTTGGATGATGAAGATATTCATCCGTTCTGGGAAAGCGGTGATCGTGAAGGCTACATCGCACATGCTATAGCTAACAAAAAATCAGCAGCAGCTTTTTTAATATGCCAAACGTAATTGCTAATGTGCCTCGAACAAACGACACAGAATGTCGCATTGGGGTGGGAAGATATCCAACACCTGCAAACCGTCACCAAAACCAGGCTCGACGACACCCTTCCACCCGCTGAAGGCTCCCCAGGCTCCCCAGGCGGCCCTGTGGAACGCACCGTGAAGTACAAAGCTCCGTTCTTCAAACCAGATAGGGAAGAAGGCTATCGGGTGGCTTGGGAGGTGTTTGGTATCTGATCACTGAGTTAGTGGGATGACAATTCTTGACAGACTGCAACTCATAGAATGACCGATGCAACATGATAAACATACATTTTTATTGCTTTTATAAAGTTTGAGAGAGCAAAAACAATGTCCAACATTGAACTGAACCCTGGTGATAAAGTGCGATTGATCGCAAGTCCTGAACGTATTGGTATCATGGGTAATGAGTTTGAAGGATCAGAACGTAGGCGCCGGGTATTGGTGACATTTTTGGATGGATCGGAACAGTTTTGTCTCCTAGGTGCTTTAGAAAAAATGCCAAGTGGACCTCAAAGCCCGTATGAAATGCTGCTGAATGGCCGCTTTGGAGGTGCACGCCATTTGAGGTGTGCAGTTACTTACTATCGGTTAAGCGGTAGGCTCGCTAACCTAATTTATAGTCTAAATACCACCAATACCCAGTTTTTGGCTTACCAATTTAAGCCAGTGCTAAAGTTTCTGGATTCACCTAGTGGGGGAATCCTTATTGCAGATGAAGTGGGCTTAGGTAAAACTGTTGAAGCAGGTCTGATTTGGACTGAGCTGAAGGCACGACAGGATGCTAGGCGCTTACTTGTGATATGTCCTGCGATGTTGAAAGAGAAGTGGCAATCTGAATTAGCTGACCGATTTGGTGTCAACGCCCAAATCGTGGATGCCGCAGAGCTGCTAAAGTACTTACAACATGCTAAAGAAAAGCCACATGATTCATTTGCATTGATTGCAGGAATCCAGGGTGTAAGGCCGCCAAAAAACTGGAGTGATAAAGATAAAAAATCAGCTAGCGCTCGGTTAGCATCTTTTATTGAAGATGCTCAGCTTGAAGAAGCACTATTAGACATGGTAATAATTGATGAGGCTCACATTCTTAAAAATCAAGCAACAGCTAGCTACGAAATTGCCAAGTTGCTGAGACAAATTACACATAGTATGGTGATGCTTTCAGCAACGCCAATCCAGCTTCACAACCGAGAGCTATTCAATCTGATCAATTTATTAGATAGTGATGCTTTTCCATATGAGCAATCATTTGATCGGCTTATAAGGGAAAATCAGCCATTAGTAAAATTAAGAGATATGCTGCTAAGGAAAGGGGTTGGACTTAATGCATTTATTAATGAAATAAAACGAATTCGAAATAATCAGATATTTTCTGGTAACGAGCAGCTAGCATATTTTCAAGAAAATCCACCGCGCGAAGAATACTTAAACACTCCTGCGGGAAGAGCTGAGATTGCAGATCAATTAGATCGGATTAATCCGTTAGGTAATATTGTTACGCGAACCCGAAAGCAGGATGTGCACGAAAATAGAGTAGAGCGACTCGCTAAAGTCATAAAAGCACGCATGACCGAAGCAGAGTTAAGTTTTTATAATGCTGTTACCGATAAAGTAAGACGTTTTTGTCATGAGCTAAGTGTTTCTGAAGGGTTTATGCTTACAATACCACAGAGACAAATATCAAGCTGCATGGTGGCTGCATGTCGTGGATGGCTCAATCGATTTAGTAGTGAAGAGTTAGAAGAAATTAGCTATGAGCTAGATGAAAGTAATGAAATTATAGCAGATGATGCGCAAGGTAAGATGGGTACATTGCTTCATGAGTTGGTTTCTATCACACGTACTATTTCCAATGAAAGAGCACTGTATGAAGGTGACTCGAAATATAATGAACTATTGGTAAATTTAAAAAAGTATTGGCGTGATTACCCAGACAAAAAAGTTGTGCTATTTTCATTTTATCGGAACACCCTCCACTATTTGTCAGAGAGGCTTTCAAAAGATGGTATAAACTCTGTAGTTGTGCATGGTGGAATGGACAAGCATGCGGCGATAGCTGAGTTTTCAGACCCAGATGGACCTCAAATATTACTATCATCTGAGGTGGCAGCAGAGGGTGTTGATCTACAATTCTCAAGCTTGATAATAAATTATGATCTACCCTGGAATCCAGCTAAGATTGAACAGCGCATTGGTCGAATTGACAGAATTGGGCAACAAGAAAAGAAAATTCTCATTTGGAACTTTGTTTATGAAAATACGATAGATGATCGTGTTTATGAGAGATTATTACAGCGCCTCGAAACATTTAGTCAGGCTTTAGGTAGCATGGGCGAGGTACTTGGTCGACAAATTAGAAAGCTTGGTTATGAGCTCTTATCACACGATCTCACTCCAGAGCAAGAGGCAAAGCAAATAGAGGGGGTTCAGATTGCTATCGCTAATAATGCAATGCAACAGGAGAAGTTAGAGCAAGATGCTGCAAGCCTGATTGCACATGGTGATTTTATACAAAATAAGGTGAGAGCAGCACGTGAGCTTGGGCGATATATTCGCGGTGAAGATCTGTACGCTTTTGTTTCTGATTATCTTAAGCGTAATTATCCTGGTACAAGACTTATTTCAGACGACATCAATCCACTTAAAGTTAGAGTTGAACTCTCTATTCAGGGGCGACTCGATTTTTCTGAATATTTAGAAAAAAATCACTTAAGGAATCAGACTAATATCCTAAACGATCGCCCACCTAAATTGTTTTTTGAAAATCAATACTCAGCAAGAATTAAGGGCGAAGAGCGGATCGCACAGGATCATCCATTAGTCAGATTTGTAACTGAAAAGTATAGAATATCAGGTGTGATTAATGCTTTTCAGCCAGTGTCAGCTCTTTATTGGAAGAGATCCGCTGTTGCTGACTCTGTTTTACCAGGAGACTATATTTATACCGTATTTCGTTGGTCTGTTTCTGGCGTCCGAGTTATCGAAAGGCTTGTCTATTTATTACAAAGAATATCGGATGGAATTCTTATAGAGGGTGATGAGGCCGAAACAGTGGTAAATGCTGCAGCTCTCTACGGTTCTGACTGGGATGGAGCTGGAGGTGCCTTAACACTGGATGTCATTGCAGATCTTTATGAGAATTGTCTTGAGCATCTGCATAATGAATTTAATAGGTTTGCTGAGGTTAATAAGCGGGAAAATTCTGACCGAATACAGCTTATGACTAATCTTCTTTCACACAGGCTTGATGAAAAGAGAAAAAATGTAGACGAACGAATTGAAAAATATAAATTTTCGGGTGATCCAAAAAAGCTGAAGATGATCCCGTTAGAAAAAGGTAGATTTCATAAAGAAGAAGGTAGGATAAGAGTGCGGATTGAAGAGCTTAAAACAAAATCCAAAGTATCATGGCAAGAAAATCTAGTATCATCGGGTGTGATCAGAATTGCATGATTTAGTTGCTTAATCTCAGTAGGCTGTCAGATATTTTAAGGAGTGGCTATGGGTTATTTAAACGGATTTGATAAGGATTTTTCTGGCTTAAGTGATTTGAGAGTAAGTATATCAGAAGAAGCGACTTGCTTTTTAGATGACGAAAAGGCTGTTGATTCAATAAGTTTTGCGTTGATGCCTGAACATCAAGGCATCCCGGAGCAATGTGATCTAACTGTAAGTAAAAATAGTGATTGTGATTTAGTGATCGGAATTGACTTTGGCACTTCATATACAAAGGTTGCGATTGGTGATAGACAGTTGAATAAGTCATATGCTGTTCCATTTAGAGATTGTGATGGCTTAGATAAGTTTTTGATTCCGTCAACTATTTATGTTTCTCAGGGTGAGTATTCATTAGTCTCTGGGAATGAGACGTGCGACGATCTAAAATTAATTCTCTTTTCTAATCCAGGGAATCATAATTATCGCATTATGGTTGTAGCCTATTGGGCGCTTATTTTACGACATGTTAGAGCTTGGATTTTTGCCAATCATGCTGATCTATACTGGGATAAGGAAATATTTTGGACAATATCTATTGGTATACCGATTGTTGATAAAGATGATCAAAAATCCGTTAGGATGTATGAAGATCTAATGAGATGTGCATGGCGCGTAGCTGGGAAGAACAGAAGTATTAATAGGGAGGGAGTAAAAAAATTAATATCAAGGCTTGCTGCTTCTAATGTTAATGATGATGAACCAGATATAAGGGTTGTCCCAGAGTTGGCTGCACAAATATATGGCTTCGTGGTATCTAATAGCTTTGATGATAAGGCAAAAAATATTTATATGATGTTTGATGTTGGTGGAGGTAGTCTCGATTCAGCAATATTTCACGTAAAAAGGGGTCGAGGAAACCGGTGGGTATTTAGTTATTTCAATGCTGCTGTTCAGCCCTTAGGTGTGCTAAATCTTCATCGCTATCGTCTTGAATTCTGGGATCGCTGCCTTCGAGAGCATAAAGCACCAAAAAGTCTTTTAAAAAAGATCTCACGCTCCATTAGCTCAATCAATGATTTAAAATTAATTCCTCAGTTTTTCGAAGATTATTTTCATGGAATCTCTGTTTTTTTTAATCACGAAAAGCATAATCCTGATTGGATTTTTGGAAAAAAGGCCTTAAAGCAAGTGAAAATTGAAACTCTATGCAAGGCTGTTACTTCTTTAAGGATGCTATCTAGGGAAGATGTAAAGAATTTGTCATTCTATGCTTGTGGTGGTGGGTCTGGTATGCAGTATTATAAAAGTAATTTAATCCAAGAGGTCGAAAAGCCATCAGCGAACTCAACATGGCTACGTGCTAATGAGAAGCTATTGCCTCGTCCAGATAACTTTCACGCTGAGGGGGTTCGAAACAAAGATTTTGATCGATTGTCAGTCGCATACGGTCTTAGCCAAATTGAACTGGATGGAGATGATGGTTTGATATGGCCTGATCCACTGATCAAACAACATTTTGATAAATTGTTAGATACTACTGAGGTTGGTACATATATTAGCAAGGATATGGTTTAGCTATGCATGCTAGTAATTTACAGTACCTGCAAGCCAGCTTCTTCGCGTACGACTCGTACGGAAGAGTAAATCTGCGCCGTATCCTTTCGTTATGGTGATTGCGGTTTTATATTGAATAGACTTGTATTCTAAGGATTGTATATGTCATCAAAAAAAAGAGTTTTAATTATAGAATCGGCATCACCTGCTGACTTTTATGAGGGAAGAAGTGAAGCCGATTCCTTGCATAGAATTCTGGAGATAGAAAATATCAAGTCAAGGGTGTTCAATACGCTTGATATTGATCATTTCATCAAAGCCTTGAGCTATGCGGATAAAAAATATATCCATTATGTGCATATCAGCGCCCATGGCAACGCAGATGGCTTTGAACTGACAGATGGTACTTTTATCGACTGGAAAACGTTCGATGAAATAGCATGGCCCTATCTCAAAAACTGCTGTATCTGCTTTTCAAGCTGTGACGTGGCTCAAGGTGCCGCTGAAGTCTTCAAGTATCACAAAACCTTCTGCAACGCGATTGTAGGCCCAACCCGTAAAATTACTTGGGGTGAAGGCCTGGTTGCCTTTTCTGCTTTTTACCACCGTGCATTGACTGACCATACCTCTACAGCATCTGATGTACGTGTCATGAACCATATTGCAGGTAAAGGCACTTTCAAGTTGATCGAGTCTGAAGCACGGTCTACTACTTATACGCTTTCGGATTGATAGACAGCAGCTGATGAAAAAATGCGGATGACTATGCGAAATAGCGGCAAAGGAAACGGCATGACAGAGTACATATTGATTCAGATACAGCATCCGCAGTACGCAACAGATGAGATGTTGGCAGGTTGGTTGGCTCGGCTCGAAGTCCGCTCTGATCCGCATCACAACTTACTCCGTTGGTCGGTACCCGGTTCCACCGTTTTATCACGAGCTCCCGATATGACGCTGGCCTTTCTTCCCAACGGCCAGGTCAATGTGACCATCACGGATCGAGTCAGTCGCGTCGTTTCTTTCCTGAATGCCCAAACCGATGATGAGCAGATGCAGCAACTGCTGGACCTCCTCGTCAACTGCTGGGCCGAGCAGGGCATTATCGGCCTTGATCTAAATGACGTTATCGCCGTACTTGAGGCCTCCGAGCATGGTCTGATTGGCAACGTCGACAACGTAAAAATGCTGCCGGATTACGTGACGTGCTGGCCTAGCGAGGTTGCGCCGCTGTTAGGCTCAGGAAAGATCTCTTCTTTGCAATGTATCTACCGGGAATATCAGCCAACCCAAGAGGACTTCAGCCGTTATGCCTTTGCGGTTGAGTCTTTGGCAGATGAAGAGGGTGTTGTCGTCATCGGCATCATGCCTTTGACGAAGCCAACAGAGACGCAAAATGTAGTGCTCTATCTCGGTGTGAGATGAGTGCAGGTTTAGGGAAGCTGCGAATAAGTCCACCTCATGGGATAATGACCGTCGCACATGATTGAAGACGCACAGATGGATCAGCAACTTACATTCGCGGACAGCGAGTTCAGCAACAAGCGCCGCCAGACCCGTAAGGAAAAGCTCCTGGGCCGAATGGGCAAGCTGATCCCGTGGGCGCGACTCGAAGCTGTCATAGAGCCCCACTATCTCAAAGCTGGGAACGGTCGTCGACCGTACCCACATTGTCCACTATGCTGCGAATTCACTGTATGCAGCAGTGGTACAACCTCAGTGACCCCGCGATGGAAGATGTGCTGTATGAGATTGCTTCCATGCGCATGTTCGCCCGCTTGTCACTGGACAAGGCTATTCCCGATCACACCACCATCCTGAACTTCCGCCATCTTTTGGAGCGTCATTGCTTGGCTCGACAGGTTTTTGAAGAGGTGAGCCAGTGGCTATCGGAGGCCGGTGTTTTACTGAAAGAAGGTCCTCTGATCGATGCCGCTATCATTGAAGCTCCCAGTTCAACCAAGAACAAAATAGGTGAGCGCGATCCTGAGATGCATCAGACCAAAAAAGGGAATCAATGGCACTTCGGGATGAAGGCTCACATCGGGGTTGATGCCCGCACCGGCATCACGCACAGTTTCACAACAACTGCGGCGAATGAACACGACCTCAATCAGGCTGACTAGCTTCTTCATGGTGAAGAGGCATTCATCTTCGCGGATGCGGGATACCGTGGCGCTGAGAAACGAAATGAACTGAAGCACCATCAAGTTAACTGGCACATCGCTGAGCAATTCGGGAAACTCAGAGCATTGAAGAAGCATCCTCGGATCAACAAGGTCAGAATACATACCGAATACCTGAAAGCGAGTATCCCTGCAAAAGTTGAGCATCCGTTTCGGATTATCAAGTGTCAGTTTGGTTTTGTAAAAGCGCGCTACCGTGGCCTGAAGAAAAACGATGGCAAGCTGACGATGTTGTTTGCTCTGGCCAATGTCGTGCGCGTGGATCAGATGCTTAGAACACAGGGTTAATCTGTCTGCGCCGCCCAAAAAGGGTGGTGCAAGCGGGTAAAAAGCATGAAAAATGCTGAACTCTGGGCCTGATGCAGTGAAAAAAACATCTCAGAGCATTTGGTCTGACTTATTCGCAGCTTCCATAGCATAATAGGGCTCAGGTAGCTAAAAGGAGTGTATATGAAGTCCGTTTCGATGATGTTAGTGGTAGTGCTAACCTTTACAGTGAGTTCTATATCGGCAAATACACCAAAGCTGGGTGATAGGGTAGATGGTGGAGTTTTTTTGTATCGAGAGGATGTAGAAATATTCTGGAATGATTGGATAGCCTATCCATTGACAGATAGAAGTAACCTTCCAACACCTTATCAGTTAAAGATGACGATTGTAGGTGAGGGTAAGACAGTAGGTTTTATCGGAAATATTAGTATTAACTGTGAAAATGGCAGATATTTTTGGCGTAGTGCGGTTAATTGGGATACTTATATTACTGACAAGGGGACTCTTGCGGACACTGTTCCAGAGGAAGTCATCTTGGGATCGATCAGTTTGCTTTGCCTCAGATAGATAACTTGTAGCTTTGTTGGAATAGCGCATAGGGAGTTTTAATCATGAATAGAATTCAATATTTCTGGAAGCCCGAACTGAGAGACCAAGCTGCGGAGCTACCGATGCTCTGATCACAGGCACGTATATACGATGCGTAAGGCTTATTACCGCAGGGGGCCAGATCACCGAGGCGAGCGTCGGGTTGATTTTGTGGAGCTGAGGCGCCGTTTTGACTTCCGTAGTATAGAGATTGGCCGTTGGGTCAAAGCCGACGAACGGGAGCTAGCTGCAGCATATTTTTATGATGCGCTATGTGATTTGATGTGCATTCTCAATGGGCCGGAAGTGCTGATTTCACAGCGTGGAACCTTGGCATTTCAGTATGCCATCGGTGGAAGACCGGGTATGGCGGCTCATTACAACCCAGCGACGCGTTGTTTTTCATTGGCCAAAAATGCCGGGCCCGGCAGCATCGCTCACGAGTGGTTTCATGCACTGGATCATTATTTGGCTGATAAAGTGTTTATGGATGCTCTTCCTGGGATGTTCGCATCAAGAGCATGGCTGATGGATGCAACGCCCGTAGCACACGCCCTCAATGACAACCTTCAGGCCTGCTTTGCAGCAATTATGTTGGATGCCTCGGGACAGCAACCCAGCCAGTTGATGCAGCGCTCCCTGGACATGGATCAACAACTTGGCTCGCAGTATTACAGTTTGCCGGAAGAAGTATGCGCACGTGCTTTCGAGGCGTTCGTGCAGGACCATTCAATCTGTAACCACTTTCTGGTTAAAGGCACCAAATCCTCACCTGAGGCTGAACGGGGCTTGTTTCCTCAGGGCGAGCAGCGTGAGCAAATCAATTTTGCCTTTCGAGCGTATTTCGACCGTCTGGGTCAGGCCTTACGGCAGACAGATGTGTAAAGGAGATCACGTGCGAAAGAAACCTGAAAACTGTCACTGTTGATTGTGTTAACGCGATGCGCCACTGACATTTCATTATTTGATATCACGCAAGATCCATCGACTTTCACGCTTCAAGAAACAATACTCAGCAGAAGCGCTGCAACAGGGTATTTGGATGTGTTACGCCTGCCATCGTGCCATACACAAGCGCCATGATGAGATGGAGCTGGCTCTGCGATTTAATACCTTGCAGGCACTGCAACTGGATCCAGATCTGGAGTCTCACATCACCTGGGTGAAAAAACAAAGAGTTCGGTGGTGAAGGTAAAAATAGTACGTGAGGATGGTCAAAATAAGGTTGTTCAGCCATCACTCACGTGCCAGTTTGGGCTTGAGTGAAGGTCATCGGCCATAGCGGTGATCACATCTCGTAGCTCCAGTGGCTCAAGCCACGCGTTGGGAATGGATGCTACCCCATGCAGGGTTCCCAGCAAGTTACCGGCGATCGCCCCGGTGGAGTCAGAATCCCCGTCGTGGTTGACCGCAAGAATCACACTCTCTCGAAAGTCCCTTGCAACCAGGGCGCAGTATACAGAAATCGCCAGCGTTTCTTCAGCGTTCACAGCGTTTACCATAGTTGTTCCCTCAACGAGCTGGTGAATCATCACCGCCAACACCCCTTCAGTTAGAAAGCCCGTAGGGTACCCGTGGGTGAGGGCAGCAAGGTCAGCTCCCAGTTGAAAGGCCGATTGCAGAGACATGTGTTGCCTTCGACCCCAGGTGAACAGTCCAACAGGCGCAAATCGCATGACGCCGCCACACCCCTTGCTGTTATCGATGGCATATTCGCCTGGAAAACTCATGGTTTGGAGTGCTGAAAGACAGGTATTTCCCGGAGCGCGTCGATGGTGCAGTGCTATGCACTGGATCAAGCCCCCCGTGTCTGGTGTCTCCATGATGCACTCAGGCCGTATGCCTTGAGTGACAAGCCAGCGCAGGTAAGCCAGCGCTGTGTTTTTGGAGTATTCGCCATGGCCTTTCATGTACTCTTGGATCCAGCCCCGCATCAAACCTTCGGCCGTAAACAAGGTCATTTGAGTGTCATCAGTGATGGTGCCCAGGCCACCATACGCGGGTGCGTACTGAGTGATGCCATCTGAACCAAGTTGATGAAGAATGTCGCTGCGCGACATGAACTCAATAGGAGCGCCCAAGGCGTCTCCAACAGCCCCGCCGAGCAAGCAGCCAGGCATTAACAGAGCCAAAAACCTCTGAATGGTGGCCATGACGGCCTTAGATAATGAATATCAGCTGTTTGAATGAGTAAAACGGTTTGCTGATTTGAGCAGGTCGCAATTAACAGAATGAAGCAGGCGCTGTCGGTGCTGGGAATTTTGATTTCAAAATGTCTAATCTGACAGGCTCGTTAGGGCTCATCATAATGCCCACCCAGAGCAAAGATGTAGATTGATGATTCATCGAACCTATATACAATCCTATCTTTCTGGCTAATGCGTCTTGACCAAAAACCTGAAAGGTTATGCTTCAGCGGCTCAGGTTTGCCCGTCCCAACAGCAGGGTCATCGCCGCGCAGGAGCTCTTTGATGATTTTACGTGCAGCTTCGTGCAGCTTTTTGTCCTTTTGGCGCATGGTTTCATACGCCTCCCAGGTCCTGCCTTCAAATACCAGTGATCTCATCCATTTGCTCGTTAGTTGGCGTGTATCCTTGACGCTCTGCGTGGGTTTTGACTGACTCTGCCAGTTGCTTCATCAGGCTGTTATTTTGCAGCACGTAGAGTGTTTCCTGCTCGCGTTCCCAATCTTCGGCGCTAAGCACGATAAAGTCTTGGCCAGACCGGCGGGAAACTCTGATCGGTTCGTGTCGGCTAATGCTTTGTTCTACAACCTGTTTCAGGTTATCCCGAAACTTGTTAACACTGATTGTTTCCATCCTATCCACCAATATATGTACGGTAATGCCGTACGATTATACTGCAGCTGTCCCAACAATCTCAAGCAATCACTCAATCGAATCTTGAGGTGTCAAAGTGGCATAAGCCTAGAAATGGCCCTTCGTCTATCTAAAGCTTTGGGTAGAAGCCCAGAAAGTTGGTTGGCTATGCAGGATGCTTATGATTTGTGGCATGCAGGTAAAAAGTTAAGTTTAGATAAGATGCAAAAGGTTCCGCTTACTGCTGCATAACAAGTCGTAGCAGTTCGTGCCTGTGCCGAGCCAATCAACAAGATGGACGATCCTAGTGACCACCAATAGCGAGCAGTTCATCACGCACAATTTGTGCCCCAGCCGCTAGGGCGCGAAGTTTGCCGTTGGCCACCTGGCGGGATAGGGGTGCCATGCCACAGTTAGTACAAGGATACAGCTTGTCGGCGTCAACAAACTGCAGGGCCTTTCTCAGTGTTTCTGCCACTTCTTCAGGGGTTTCGATGGTGTTGGTGGCCACGTCGATAGCGCCGACCATCACTTTTTTACCCCGGATCAGTTCCAGTAGCTCAATGGGCACACGTGAGTTGTGACACTCAAGCGAGATGATATCGATATTGGATTGTTGCAGTTTCGGAAAGATTTCTTCGTATTGCCGCCACTCCGACCCCAGGGTTTTTTTCCAGTCTGTATTGGCTTTGATGCCATAGCCGTAGCAGATATGGACAGCCGTTTCGCATTTCAGTCCTTCGATGGCTCTCTCCAGACAGGCAATGCCCCAGTCATTCACATCATCAAAGAACACATTAAAAGCAGGTTCATCAAACTGGATGATATCGACACCCGCTGCCTCGAGCTCTTTCGCTTCCTGATTGAGTATTTTGGCAAACTCCCAGGCGAGCTTTTCACGGCTTTTGTAGTGGTCGTCATACAGGGTGTCGATCATGGTCATGGGGCCAGGCAATGCCCATTTGATGGGTTGCGTGGTCTGCTGACGTGAAAATTTGGCATCTTCCACAAACACGGGCTTTTGTCGCGAAACCGGGCCCACGATGGTGGGTACGCTGGCATCATAGCGGTTGCGGATTCGGACCGTTTGACGGTTTTCAAAATCAACGCCGCTCAGGTGTTCAATAAAGGTGGTCACAAAGTGTTGGCGGGTTTGTTCGCCGTCACTGACAATATCGATGCCTGCCTGTTGCTGTTCCTGCAGTGACAGGCGTAGCGCATCCTGTTTGCCAACAATAAGTTCCTCGCCCTGCAGTTTCCAGGGTGACCAGAGTGTTTCAGGTTGTGCCAGCCAGGAGGGTTTCGGTAAGCTGCCTGCTGTGGATGTCGGTAAGAGTGTTTTCATTATAAATACTTTTATCTGAGTGATTGATTAGGCGTAGTTAGCTGACCATTGATCCAGAATGGCCCGATAGGGTTTGATAAAGTGCTCTTCAGCAAACTTCCCCTGAGCGATGGCTAGTTGGCTGCGCTCTTCTCGGTCATACACAATCTGCGTGATAGAGTGATCCGGGTTTTTCAAATTCGGTCGATAGCATTTTCCGGCGACAGCGTTGGCATTATAAATTTCGGGCCGGTAAATCTTTTGAAAGGTTTCCATGGTGCTGATGGTACTGATCAGCTCCAGGTTGGTGTAGTCGTTCAGCAGATCACCGAAGAAGTAGAAGGCCAGCGGCGCAACACTGTTGGGCGGCATAAAGTAGCGCACGTCCAGCCCCATCTTTTTGAAATACAGCTCGGTCAGCGATGATTCGTTTGGCAGGTATTCCACGCCCAAGACCGGATGCTGATTCTCTGTGCGGTAGTAGATCTTGTTATCGGACACGCTTAAACAGATGACCGGTGGCTTTTTGAAGTGCTGCTGATAGGCTTTCGAATTGACGAAGTACTTGAACAGCTTGCCATGCAGATCACCAAAATTCTCCGGGATGCTGAACTGGTCTTGCTGTTTGTTATGATCAAGCAGTAATACGCTGAAATCATAGTCCCGCACATAGGAGGAGAAGTTGTTGCCCACTATGCCTTCGATACGCTCGTTGGTGGCATGATCCACAATGTTGGTTTTCAGCACTTCAATCGTGGGAAAGCTGTCGCCCTGGCCTTCGATTGTCATATCCACGGAAATGATTTCCAGCTCGACTGAGTAACGGTCGCTCTGCGGGTTATCCCAATGTGCGAGCGCATTGAAACGGTTGTCTATCATCTTCAGCGCATTACGCAAATTCTGCTGACGGCACTCGCCTCTTGCCAGGTTGGCAAAGTTGGTGGTGATACGGGTACTGTCCGATGGCTGGTAGTGCTCATCGAAGCGAATACGCTTAATACTGAAAGTGAAATCTTGATTCATCTCTGTCTGGTATCCCTTTTACTCATTGGCTGAGATCAACCCTACAAGAGTTGTGCGCCCTTGTTGGGTTCGCGAATCGCGGGCTGATCTGTCATTTCCGCCGTTGTTCTTGTGTCGTAGAAGACATCAAGGTGCCTGTGCTTGAAGGCGTGAGGACTTTATACGGTTAAATGATGATGAATAAAAACGATGTTATTTCATTTATTGATGAATTCTATTCATTATAATTGTTTCTAGGCTTGAGCCGCACAATTACGCAGCTTATATCGGCGCAGCTGAAAGGTGTACCTATGGGAGGCCACCCCGAGGCTTCTTTGTTAGCCGTTGAGTTGAAGAGGAGAAATGTACTGTAAATCTCCAGAATTTCTCCACAAACAAAAAGTGAATCGACCAGCCTTCTCTAGACACTTAATTGATTTACAATTGAGCGTCCTAGGGGGAACAATGAATCAGCGATTTACCGAAGAATTTAAGATCCAAGCCGTTAAGCAGATCACAGAGCAAGGTTA
>NZ_SMRS01000014.1 GCF_008368715.1 Nitrincola tapanii | reverse complement strand
GTGGCTTAGTCGACCCTCAAGCCGGCGTATTGGCACCTGTTACAGGTCTAGTCGATGGCTTGACCTCTCCGACCGGAGCCTTAGCACCTGTAGGTGGTCTTGTTAATGGACTCATCGGTGATGAAGGAGCTCTCACTCCTGTTCTGGGCACTGTTAACGGTTTATTGGGCGGCGTCACCGGAGGTTTACTAGGTGGTAGCGGACTCTTGGGTTCTAACGGGTCTTCAGCCAACGGTAACTAAAATAGACACACTCCCCTTGATTGAACCTATTCAGCCATGAATTCGATAGTGTTCAATAGATTGCAGTGCTAAACAGCACTGCAATCTTCTTTTTAAGCCTCTCCATTTAAGCCTCCCCATTAAATAAACAAAAACTTCAAACAACATTCTCTTCCAAGGTTGGCATATATTCCCACTACAATTAGGATGCCCGCGCATTCTAATAAGAGTGCTGATTGAGGGTGGATGTGGCCTACAACTGCAGAAACTTGATAGTGAAGATGATATCCATGCACGTCACTCGCGAGTTCGTGTTTCGGCACAACTCATGGCAAACCAGCGCAATGATAACGCTGTGGAACGTGTGATTGGCCGTGTCAGCTTAGAGCCTTCTGTGAGTTCAGCGGGATGGGATGTTAAAGAGGCTTAAAGTCAGCCTGGAGACAAGTCTCCAGGCGGGTTCTAGATCAGAACTTCACGTTAAGTGAAACAAACAGTCCACGACCGGGAAGGATCGTGTTGTAGGCATTGCTGGGCTGAACGGCTGAAGTGGTACATCCACCATTGCCGCACACAGTGTAATCGCTGTAATCAATGAAATCCTTATTCAACAGATTGGTCAGTGCTCCATTAAGGCTGACATCGCGATTCACCTGATAACGCGCACCCAGATTCAATAGAGTAAAGCCTTTAAAGTCACCCATAACAATATTGCTATCGCGGTGACCACTTTCCACCTGACCTTGGGCATTTCCTCCGGCACGCGGCTCATGATAGTTACGCGGTCTGAAGGCGCTGGAGCGATACTCGGCCGTCAGGAAAGTTTCCAGCTGCGGCGTAGTCTGCCAGTAGATGCCTGCATTGAGCATATGATCCGGCACACTCACGAAGGGATCACCGGCCAAACTGGATACGCCCTGTGCAAGGCTGGTGCGTGGCTGGGTGTTTTTCAGCTCACTGTCGGTATAGGTGTAATTGGCTTTTAATGTCCAATCAGGCAGGAAGCGGTACGCGGTACTCAGTTCCAAGCCTTGAATAACTGCTTTACCCGCATTGATATCCTTCCCGCTGTTGGCTCCGGTGCCACTCTCGATCAAATTCTTGATCTCATTGCGGAACACCATCGCCTGTGCACTCAGGCCTTGCCCGTTGTCATACCCAAGCCCAAATTCGACATTGGTGCTCTTTTCAGGCGCAAGATCAGGATTGCCGAAAATAGGGCTGTTAGGATCACCATTATTGCCGTAGTTACGTACGCCACTCACCGTTTCTTCCATAAAAGGAGTACGGAAACCTCGGCCTACACCCCCTTTCACTGTCCAGTCATCACTCAGGCTGTAAACGGCATACAAGCGTGGTGTCAGCTCACCACTGATACCTTGATACTTATCATAACGTACCCCGCCCGTCAGAATCAGATCATCCGTCGCCTGCCAGGCATCTTCTACAAATAGACTGTACTGATCTCGCTTGATTGCCTCAGGCAATAAACCATCGACCAGCTTAGGCGCCGCATACTGCCCACCCAGGGTAAGCGTGTGGTGATCGAATTCATTGATCAGTCGGGTATCAAACAAAGTATTGGTCAGCTCAAGCTTGCGAGGCGATCCTGAGTTCGGGGATGCCTGTGGCAAAGTACGCCCTTTTGTTACCAGCTTGTCATGCGTTAAGGTGCTTTCCAGATACCCGATACCCACATCACCGGCGTGTCCAATACGGAACTGATCACGCTCAAAGTTCAATTCGCGTGAGTAACCCCGTCTAAATGGATTAGACAGATCAGCATCCAGCGCACCCACTTGACCCATACTGTTGTCCAAACTCTGGCGCGAGGAGTCAAAGCCAAGGGTAAACTCATGTTCCGCATTCGGGGTGATCACCAATCGACCTCCCACCGTGTAGACATCTGACTGCGTTGGGTTCTGCCCCATGGTTCGATTATCAATCAAGCTGGGCGCTACACCCGGCACATCAATTTTTGAGGCTGAACGATCCAGCATGCGTCCATAAAGTTGCAAGCCAATCTGATCGCTGACAGCTCCACTGACATAGCCTTCCACTAGGCTGGTAGCACCAAATTTGGAACTTTCATATTGCTGGGTGGAAACCGTGACAGAGCGCTCCCATTCCGTTCCGGCGCGACGGGTAATGATGTTCACCACCCCCCCAATCGCATCCGATCCATACAGCGTCGACATGGGACCGCGAATCACTTCGATGCGTTCAATCGCTTCAATCGGTGGGAAGAATACAGACTGGGAGTCGCCAAACGAGTTGGGCGCAACCGTTGCCGATGGGTTCTGGCGCACACCGTCAATCAACACCAGCGTGTAGCGGCTAGGAAGGCCACGCAAACTAATCGTTTGATTCCCGGTTTTGCCATCACGCGCATCGAGGGGGCGTGTATTCACCCCTTCTATACGGCTCAAAGCTTCCGCTAAATTGCTGATGTTTTCACGCTGAAGTTCTTCGCGGGTGATCACTGTAATGCTGGCAGGCGCCTGAGCAACATCCTGCTCAAAGCCGGATGCACTGATGACTACAGAATCTAAAAGTTGCACATCCTGTGCAAAAGCCAGGTTAGATATGGCTAAGCATGAGCCGAATATTGACAACTGAACCCATCGACTCAAACCCAGTTTTTGCGCAAAAGGGGCTTTAGGAACCGCTATTACATTCAAGAGCATCTTACCCTCCAGGAGCTATGAATTTTGGACCGGAGGTTAAATTAAATGATAATGATTAGCAACATTTATCTTAACACTTCTTTACTTTGTATCACTTAATGTGACTTTCATTAGATTAATATCATTTGAATTTATCAAAAGAACAAAACAGATAAAAACATTCAATGAATTTGATGCACTAATCATTTGATAGTAATTATCATTAGTATTAGCATCTATTGAAAACATCTGGTTTTAGGAGGCCATTTCAATGCGCGAAGTCGACTCTATTGATCTATCAGACTATTTGACCCAGCACTATGAAGAACTCCACGCCTATCTCTGTGGGCTGTTTGGTTCGCATCGCTTTGCTAAAGAGGTATGTCAGGATTTGCTATTTTACTTGTGGAACCGGCCTGCCCAAGTCGTGGGGGGAAATCCTATGGGGCTTCTCTTGGCCATGGGGAACCGGCTTGGGCAGTATCGCCGCCGTCAAGCCGCCTCCCCTATTTTAAGGATTAATGCTCAAATTTCACCCGAAACCAAAGCGCATAGAGTGCAGGAACAAAGAGTAAGGTGATCAGTGTGCCGATGGCGACACCCCCAATCAAAACGTAAGCTAAAGGTCCCCAGAAGAGATCAAACGTCAGTGGGATAAAGGCCAACACAGCCGCTAACGCAGTAAGTACCACGGGTCGGGCACGCTGCACAGCGGCTTCGACAACGGCTTCTTGAGCCGCCATTCCGGTGTCAAAGTTGTCCTGCACCTGCTGTGTCAGAATCATGGTATTACGCATGAGAATACCACTCAGTCCGATCAAGCCGAGCAAAGCCGTAAAACCAAAAGGTTGATTGAAAAGTAACAAAGCAAGCACGGCCCCGACTAATCCGAGTGGTGCCGTCGCCAAAACGGTAAAGGTGCCGGTAAAGGAGCGCATCTGCAGCATGATAAAGATCAGCATTAAGGCCAACATCACCGGTTGTAACTTCTGAATCGAACCATCGGCTTTAGAGGATTGTTCGACCGTACCGCCAATTTCGATGCGATAACCCGGCGGCAAATTTGCACGCAGATGAGCCAAATCACTCCAGAGCGCCTGAGTGACATCGGGTGGTTGAGCACCTTGCACATCGGCTTGCACCGCCAGTACAGGTTCACGGTTATAACGTTTAATCACGGGGTCCTCATAACGTACCTGCCATTCGCCCAGCTGCTGCACCGAAAGCTTGCGTCCATCACGCGTTTTGATTTCCAGCTGCTCAGGTAAACGCACCTCATCCCGAGCATTGCGTGCGATCAACTGTACGCTGCGAATATCCTGACGCAACTCTGTGACCGCCAAACCTTGGAGTTGGAATTGCAGCTGCTGTGCGACTTCGGCAGGTGTTAGACCGATCCACCCCAGGGTGTCCAGATCCATCTCAAGATAATAGCTCGCCACTCGCTCATCCCACTCAAGATGCGGCATCACCAGATTAGGATGTGCCGCCATCTGCTCTCGAATCTGATGAGCGATCCTTCTCAACTGATCCGTCTCGGGGCCCAACACACGAAAGCTCACCGGCCAAACCACCGGCGGACCAAACAACAGACGCGTGACACGCACACGCGCCTCTGGAAATGCGCCGGCCGCAATCTCAGCCTGCAGCGCAGAGATGATTCGATCACGCGCGGCCGCGTCCTCACCTATCGCAATCAACTTAGCAAAAGCGGGATCCGGCTGTTCAGGATTCGCCGAGATAAAGAAGCGCGGCGCTCCGGCACCGATATAAGCCGACAGGCTTTTCACCTCTGGCATGTCTACCAGCAAAGATTCTAAACGCCTTACACTGGCATCCGTGGTTTGAATTGCGCTACCTTGCGGTGCATATACACTGATCAGTACCTCAGGGCGATCGGAGCTGGGGAAAAACTGCTTTTGCACCTGGGTAGCCATCCCTACGCCACTCAACAGCAGTAATCCCAAGGTCATCGCCACCACACTTTTACGGTAACGCACGCAGGCCGTAATTAAAGCGCGCAAGCCTTGGTAAAACCTACTCTGATATAAAGTTTGCGTGGCATGTTTGCTGTAGTTCGGCAGCAGCTTGACCCCCAGATAGGGCGTAAAGGTGACAGCCACCCCCCAAGAAATCAGGAGTGAGAAGGCCAACACCCAGAAGATATTCCCGGCATACTCGCCGACACCGGATTGGGCAAAACCGATCGGCACAAATCCCGCAACGGTCACCAGCGTACCAAACAGCATCGGAGCGGCCGTGACACTCCAGGCATGGCTCGCGGCTCGCACACGATCCCAGCCCTCTTCCATTTTGACGATCATCATCTCAATCGCGATGATCGCATCATCAACCAATAACCCCAGAGCAATAATCAAAGCGCCCAGGGTAATACGATCAAGGTTGATGCCGGCGATTTTCATCAGAAGAAAAGTCAGCCCCAGGGTCACGGGAATCGCGATACCCACCACTAAACCGGCACGTAATCCGATTGCCAGGATACTCACCCCCATCACCACCAAAACGGCAACCAAAAACTTAATTTGAAAAAGATTAACTGCTTGGCTGATCGCGTCGGTTTGATTGGTGAGCACTTGTAATGACATGCCCAGAGGTAAACGCGCCTGCTCTGCGCTGACAAACGCTTGCAAACCCGCACCGAATTTCAAGCCGTTTTCACCGGCCTGCATCACCACGCCTAAGAGAATCGCATCCTCACCGTTCGCGCGGACGATATAACTTAAAGGATCTTCATAACCTGAGCGCACCTGAGCGAGATCCGATACTTTTATAAGCTGCTCACCTAAGCGCAGAGGGATTGAGGCGAGGCTCTCAAGATCGGAGAGATCGGCATTACTGCGCACATACACGCGCGGCCCCTGAAGATCGACAAACCCTAGGGGCAAGAGACGATTATTCGCCTCGATCGCCCCCAAGACCTCTTCGACTGATAAACCTAAATTGTTGAGTCGATCCTGGTCAAATTCGAGATACACCCTTTCCGGACGTTCAGCTAAAACCTTGGCTTTTTGCAATCCCGGCAAGCGCTGTAAACGATCACGAATTGCTTCGGCTTCCCGCGTCAACTCGCGCATCGGCATGCCCGGTGCCGTTAAGGCTAAGAGGGAAAAATACACATCAGAGAAATCATCATTCACAACAGGGCCGATGACGCCGGCGGGCAGTTTAGGCATCTCATCTAACATGCGCTTACGCACTTGGTAAAAAAGATCCGGCACCTTCTCACCTGGCGCAAAATCTTCAAACTCAACCTGCAGAACCGCTTGCCCCGGGCGGATGGTGGTTTCAATCTTATTCAGATACTCCACTTCTTGAATACGTTTTTCTAAACGATCCACCACCTGATTTTGTAAAACCTCAGGCGTGGCACCCGGCCAAGCCACGGACACTACCATCACTCGCACGGTAAAGGCGGGATCTTCGGCACGCCCCAGTGAAAAGAAGGCATAAATACCGGCAAACACCGACAACAGAATAAAAAATAAAGTGACCGAGCGCTCACGCACTGCCAGTGCTGAGAGATTGGGAAAACTCATGGTGCTAACTCCCGCACCTGCATACCCGGCGTGAGCAAATGCGTGCCCAACGCAACAATGCGTGTACCAACAGGAAGCTCGGCCTGTATGCGTGCATGCTCAGCTTCGAGCGCCAGCACTTCAACCGCAAGCGGTTGCACCTGCCCTTGAGCAAACACCCATATTTGCGGTGTTTGGCCACGCTCATCTAAAGCCCCTAAAGGCACTCGCAGACTCGACACGGCCTGAGGTGAAGCTAAACGTACACTCACCACCGATCCTAGCGTTAAGGATGAGGGATAAGGTGCCTGCAGGCTGTAACGTGCTCGCCAACTGCGGCTACTGGAATCTGCCGCCCCCGCGATCTCGCGCAGACTCAACTCCAGTTTTTCACCTGAACTGAGTAGCAGCTCACCCGTCTGCGCAGGTGCTTCACCTTCCGGTAAAAACACTTCAACATCGAGCAAAGCATCTTCGACGAGGATCGCCAGAACTTGTCCGATCGCGACCACCTGGCCCGGCTCAACCTTCACCTCAGTCATCACACCCGCTTTAGTGGCTCTGAGTTCAGCATAACTCAGCGCATTTTGTGCTTGCTGATTGAGTGCCGCCGCTGTTTCTTTTTGGCTAAGTGCCTCACGCACCGCCAACTCAAAACGCTGTAGAGTTTGTTGACTGACAAACTTGCGCTCTACCAGCTGCTGCTGACGTTCAAGCTCACTCTTCGCGATTGCCAGCGCAGCCTCCGCACTTTTCACACCCGCGGCCGCCACGGCCGCCGCCGCAAGAAGATCACGCTTATCTAGTTTAAACAGCAGATCCCCTTCCGCCACACGTTGACCGGCGTCCACATAACGTTGCTGGAGACGCCCGGCGACCTGAAAGGCTTGGGGAATTTCATAACGCCCGCGCAAGGTACCCGATAGTCTCAATGGCATGGGGCCAGCCACGTCGACTTCAAAGGTTTTCACCCAAGGCAAATCTGTGGATGCGGCTGAATCCTGTTCTGATGCCTCTCGGCAACCCGATAAAATCAGCAAGGCAGTGAGCAGTATCCACTTGAAACGCATGGCTATTATCCTGATTCGAAAGTGATTTATGCGTATTATCTTATATGATATCGACTTGCAATTGCACCGCAGCATCTTGATCGCTTGAGTGCCAAGTGCGGCTCAAAAGCCCGATTTTGATATCATTTGAGCCCAATAGAAGGAGGCAAAATCCTGCGCCAATAAAGGACGGCTATAGAGATAACCCTGAATTTCATGGCAACCTAGCTCACGTAACAGATCTGCTTGCGCCTGGGTTTCCACCCCCTCTGCAAGAGATTTCATCTCCAGACTCTGTGCCATCTGAATAATCGCGGTCACAATTGCCTTATCGTCTGCGCTCGATTCCAGCTCACGCACAAAGGATTGATCAATTTTCAGCTTATCTACGGCAAAACGTTTTAAATAGCTCATAGACGAGTAACCGGTTCCAAAATCATCAATCGAAAGATGGAAGCCTGCTTGCTGTAACGCGTGCATCACTAACCCTGCCGCCTCAGGGTTTTGGAGCGCTACCGCTTCCGTCAGCTCCAATTCGATACACGCCGGTTCAACCCCCTCTTCACGCACAATTCTGGCTAGGTTGGTCACTAAATCAGGTTGATTAAACTGCACGCCTGACAAGTTAATCGCTAATACCAGATTGTGCATTCCCTGTTTTTGCCAAAGCGCCAGCTGTTTTGCGGCTTCACGCATCACCCACTCACCAATCGAAATAATCAAGCCACTGTGTTCGGCCATCGCAATAAACTCAACAGGAGAGATTGGCCCCCATTCAGGACTTTGCCAACGTAATAACACCTCAGCAGCATGCATACGCTGCCGCTCAAAACTAAATTGGGGCTGATAAACCAGACTTAATTCATTGCGCGCCAAGGCCAGCTTAAGCGCATGGCTCAGCGCCAAGGAGCGGCTGCTGTTGGCTTGCATCTCAGGGGCGAAGAAGCGGAAGTTGTTGCGGCCTTGTTGTTTCACTTGATACATCGCCGCTTCAGCACAACTCAACATCCCTTCGAGAGAGGAGGCATCGTTGGGATAGAGCGCAATGCCCAAGGACGCACTGATACTGATCTCTTGATCACGCAACAGCATCGGCGGTTCCAAGGCTTGCAACAGCTCAGAGGCTTTAACCGCTGCCGCATCTTGTCCCATCCCTGGAATCACCAGCACAAAACCATCACCGGATAAGCGTGATAGGATATCCTGCTCACGCAGTTGAGCGCGAATCCGGTCCGCCACCTGGCGTAAGAGTAAATCGCCTGCGGCATGACCGAGCACGTCATTGATTGCCTTAAAGTTATCCAGATCGAGCCAAATCAGTGTTAAAGGTTCTTTTTGCGCACTCACTCTGTCCAAAGCACGCTCAAACTGCTCTTGCAACAAAGTCCGATTGGGTAGATCTGTGACCTGATCGTAAAAAGAGAGCTGTTGAATGATCGCCTTATCTGTTTTTTGTGCGCTGATATCCTCTTTATGCGAGATGTAGTTAATGATCTGTCCCTGACGATCACGCAAAGGATAAATCAAGACCTGCTCATAAAACTCGCTCCCATCTTTACGACAATTCAGCAGCTCACCCTGCCAAGTCAGCCCCTGACGCAACCTCTCCCACATCTCCTCATAGACCGTATCCGGTGTTTTGCCTGAAGCGAGAATCTTCGGATTTTTCCCAAACACCTCTTGCAGTTGATAACCGCTGGTACGCTCAAACGCAGGATTCACATACTCAATATTGGCATTTAAGTCGGTAATGATGACCGAGTTAGGGCTTTGTGCAAGAGCCGAAGAGAGGGTTTCAATACTACGATCCTGGCGCTGACGGCGTACAAGCTGCCAAAGAGACTGAGCAAGAAGCTGCACGCTTTGCAGATCACGCGCTGTGTAATCTGAAGGTTTATTGCCTAAGGCCACCCATAAACACACCTGGCCCGCTTCCAATACCGGCAGGCATAACAGACGTTGCAGATCGGTTTGTCCTAAAAGGGCCTGCACCGCATCCGCTTGATTCAGCATCAAAGGGCGTGCGTCTTGAATCTGCTGGTACAGAAAAAACTCAGGCAGCGGGAGGGCCTCCGGCGCACAACAGCCGAGCCGCTCAATGTTTCGAGTCGGCGACTGCACCAGGTAAATACAAGCACGTGGACTCTGGAAGAGCGATGCCGCTGATTCCGCTCCGTATTGAATCAGCTGCGCCTCATTACGCTGCACGGCTTCTTGAGTCAAATCTAACAGGCTTTGATTCAAGCTTGCTTCATGCGCTAAAGCCTGTTGCTGCTCGATAACCTCTGTTTCATCACGCGATAAAAATAGAAAAATGGGGGATGTGTTGTCTTCACGCAGGCAACAAGAAACCGATAGTTCAAAATAACGCACCCCCTCCGGTACTTGTAGCTGAATACGCCGACCATGTGATACCCCATCTCGCTGTGCTTCGGCGATCGCTTGCAAGCAGATATCTGCCGCTTCTTGCGGCATGACTTCAGTCAGATTCTTGCCGATTAACTCTTGTGCTGGGGCGGCCAGTTTATTGCATTCAGCAGCATGAACTTGCAGGTAATTGCCCTGCTCATCTAACTCAAATAACAGATCGGGTAAGGCATCTATCGTGGCACTTAACTGTTGCTCC
The DNA here is from genome assembly GCF_008368715.1 of Nitrincola tapanii. Classification (GTDB taxonomy): domain Bacteria; phylum Pseudomonadota; class Gammaproteobacteria; order Pseudomonadales; family Balneatricaceae; genus Nitrincola; species Nitrincola tapanii. Next base: position 7,578 of record NZ_SMRS01000014.1, on the reverse strand, counting down.
GAAGCTTTGAGTTGCTGCCAAGGCTGCTCCACTGTTTCCACAAATAAAGCACGGTAGAGAAAACCATACGCCACAATTTTATAGAGGTGCCCGAGGAGATTAAAAACATCTGTAACGCTGGCATAGAGGGTGAAGAAAAACTCACTCATCGCCATCAACGCGGCGGCAGCAAATAAACCCGTCGCATTAAAAGTGCGTGGCTTGCGCAGGTGCAGCAGAAACACGCCTGCTGCCAATAAGTAAAGAACGATTAATAGGTACTCAAAGCCGATCTTAAAAGGTGTCAGTCCCTCCCCCGGCACAAACGTACGCGGCAAGCGTTCGGGGAAATAGAGAAAAATCAGATGCGCCACGGCGACCAGTAGAAGTACCGGCAACAGAATGCGTCGCGATGACATTTTCTGCGTTGATTGGGGCAGTAAAAACGCAGCTCCGATCAAGGCTACCGCTGCTAAGCTACGCGCGGCCAACCAGAAATTAATCGCTTTTTCAGGATGTCCCGGTGTCACAAAATCCGGCATCCCTTGGTAAGAAAGCATGTGGCTAAGATCCAGCAGCGCGACCCCTAAAAACAGACAGGACAACCAGATCACACCGGAGCTTCGAGCATGTCGATGGGTGCTCCAGCCAATTGCAAAGATCATGAGGGCCACAGCAATCGACAGGACTTCGAGCGTGATATGCAAAGGCAGATAGTTCGCCAAACCACGGCTGGCTTCAGGTATCGGCAGAAACTGAGAAGCGATCACTAGAACCGCCATCCACAGCACCCAACTGAAAGCTGGCTTGATTTCAGCGGCATGACTGGGATGAAGAGTGTGTCTATTCACTCGCAACAACCCCGCGATCTTTAAGGAAAATTTTTAGCATTCTGACATGCTTTCAGGAGTAGAAGAAGATGCTGAAGCTCCCCTAGATCAGCCCACCGCTCAGAAAAAACTTTAAAAAACAGTTGCAAGGCGCGCTCACTCTTATATAATGCGCCACACAAAACAGGACTATAGCTCAGTTGGTTAGAGCACCACCTTGACATGGTGGGGGTCGGCGGTTCGAGTCCGCCTAGTCCTACCAAAATTACCAAGAAAATCAGCCACTTACGGATTATGCCGAGTGGCTGTTTTTTTGTCCGCTTGAGCGAGTCAGCACATAGTCAGCAAATGCAACGATCTGCTGCACCTGCATTCGCATCGCTGGTGCTTTGCTCCGGTAATGAAGGCGGCCAACAGGTAGATCAGCCCAACAGGAAACTACCGGCTTTCCGGTGGAATATCAGGCGGTCAGCTTGGCCCACTCGACTCTCAACGGATCGATAGCGGGATTCCGCTACCGGCAGCCATTACTGGACGGGCAACAGCCCCGGCCCTCAAACCTGCGCCAGCAGGGTGATACCAGCGCAAGCGCATTGCAGGTTGATAGCAGATCACAATGACGATTCCTGCAACCTGATTTCCGGCATGTTTTTTGACCTCCTCTGTACACTGCGCCATCCGGCAGCTTTCACCTGCAACAATCCGGTGCTTAGCAAAAGCCGTGCCCATGATATTTTTCTATCAATCCTGCCGGGCACCTTCGCCACCACAAAAGCCTGTAACCATGCGGGTTAGAGTGCGGTGCTGCTGACGGTCCTAGAGCCTCGAAAAACTGCCTTCGACCGCGTGGCTGCTCCCGTCCCGCGGTGGTCAGGGTGCGCTGGGGGCCCCATGCTCTCAACAGTGCAACAGGCTTTCCGTTCTGCACTCTACGCCGCGTTCGCTGCTGATCCATGCGCCAGCATAGCCGCAACAGAACGGCGTTGTGGTGGCGTCCTGCATTGACGGGAGTCGGTAGCAGAATCATCAGGGAGGAAGTGGGGGAAGCTCCAGTTTTGCGGAACTCTGTGTGAATAGGTGGGTGCCGTCCTTGGCACTTGCTCCGTGAAGTCGATCAGCTCATCCAGTCGAGCCGCTTCAGCAGATCATCGGCATCCTTGAAGGCATCACTCACTGTGTCACGTGCGCTCTCAGGCATGGCCCGGTTCTCCAGCAGGTCGATCAGATCATCCCGGATCATATCCAGCCCATGCTTGATGCCCTCAAGCTGATTGACGGTCAGCGTGATCGTTTTGCTTTGTGCGCTCATCGGGTCAGATACTCACCTCATAGATTGTTGGGTTAGTGCAGCCTCGTCCGCAGCCAGGTGTTAGCAGCAAACCGTCCTGCATTGTCACGCTGGTACGATTTCAACTCAGGTGCGCCAGCAGCGGCCAGCCAGTGCGCCCGGTACTCTGTCAGCAACGCCTGCCTTTCGTGCTCTGATCGGTACTGAATCAGTCCATCGATCCAAACCTGATCGTCCCATAGCAGGGGTAGATCAAGATCAGCCGCGCAGTACAGCATCATGCCTGTGTCGTTGACAGCAGGGATACCGCGCAGCTCATCCAGCAATTGCTGCTTGTGTCGAGATAGCCAGTCGAGTTGATCCGATGATAACGGCTCCGGTGCCTGTACCTGCAAGTTATCGCCATCGGCTTGCAGGATCAGCCCGCGTTGAGCCAGGGTGTCAATCATGCTCATCGGCCAGACCTCACAGGGTATACTTTGCTGATTGAAGTCCTGAATGTCCTATGTCCTGCTGTTTTACCTCCTCATGCCAGGACTTAGGACTTACAGGACTTTGATCCGGTAACTTTACCTTGATACACCAGCGGACAGCCCCGCCTATCTTGCCCAGTGAATCACACTCGATATCGAGTTGACGCAGTGCTGGCGCTGATCGGCGTAGCGCATCACCCAACCCCTTTGCAGACTTCGGCCAGGAATCGCAACGCTCAGGCCGGTACTGCTCCAGGATGCGCATAATCTCCTTCACCGGGGCGTTGATCTCTTTGCGGTGTTCCAGTGCCTCGATAATCGCGGTGCAGACGGGACTGCTGTCTATGGTGCGGGATATGCTTTCACGGCGGTTGCCTTTGAACAGGTCGAGAAATAACCTTTCGTCCTGGTGACTGATCCGGGTGATTGCCATCCCAAGGGTGCAATACTCGATCATCCGTGGCCGGTCGGCTACATCAATCGAGATGGTCGGCAACAGCGCCAGCGCAGCACTTGCCAGGTCAAACAGTCCACCCAGTATGGCCGGAAGGTCGCGCTCGAAATCGGCCCACTGGTCAGCCGAAGCTGTGCGGCTCTTAATCACTGGACACTCAATGCAAACCGTCCGGTCGAGCAAATCCTGTGCCGTAACCAATGCGCTGATCCCATTCACCAGCCAGGGGCGTTGAACGCTGATAACACTCTCATCTGCATCCGAGTACAGCTTGCGCTTGGCGAACCCGCCCCCGGTAGACAGAACGCACATGGCATCCTGCATCGGCCCGGTCAGGTGGCTCAGGTTTTCGTATGCAACAAGGTGGTTGACGCCTGCACAAACAAACACATCTTCGGTGGCCTTGGGTGCGCCTCGCAAATTGCAGCCGTTCGGATCGATCAGGCGGCGCAGTGACTCGGACGCAGTGCTTTTGCCTGATCCTTGCTCACCGATAAGCTCCAGTCCGGGGAAGGGGGTATCCGGTCGCAGTGCATCGATCAGCCAAGCAATCACCAGTGGCCGGTCGGCAGCAGGGATATTGCAGATACGCCATAACGGGTCGAGCGAGCCGTTTGCAGCAGGGACTGGCAGCGGCTGCATTGCCTCACCACGCACAAACAGGACGCCATGATTCTCAACTACGCGCCAGCCGGTGCTGCTCCACTCAATCGCCCGACTTTTGCCTGGTTCGCATAGGTCCAGGTAGTAGCGGCCATCCTGTTTGGCAACTCTAAGGTTAACGGTGCGCTCCTCACCTTCAAACCGTGCCAGTGCAGCCAAGGTGCCCAGTGCTTCAGCCAGGGACTGAGACTTAACGGACTTCTGTTCTTCCCGGTAAAAGCCAGCGGCCAGCCAGTCCTTGAAGGCGCGGGAATCAAGGCGGCGGGTTTCTTTTGTGTCCTGATCCAGCGCGTAGCAGTCGCGGTTGCAGTCGTGGAATAACACAACCCTTGCCTTGGCATACTCAACAAGTCGGTCAGCTTGAGAACGGCGGTCATCGTCAGGTTTCTGCTGCTCCGGCATGGCATCGATCTCTGCCAGGGTTTCATCGAGATAATTATCCATGGCGCAGCACCTCCTTGATTTTGGCTACTCGTGCAACCGCCCGCTGATAGTCGTCTTGATCCTTCTCGGACAGTGCTTGTCCGGCCTTTTGAGCGCTCTCCGTCATCAGGATCAGCAGCTTCAGGTGGGACATTGCATCCTCAAGACGGCGGCGCTTCCAGTCGGGCAACCCTGCATAGTGCGGACGGTCGGTGCTCGGGAAGAGATCGGCCACCTCAAGGCCAATGGCCGCGCAAATGTCGCTGATATCGCAACCTGCGAAGCAGTGGATCAGCACGCGGCCATCAGAAGTATCGAAGCGGACGGACAAACTCGGGCTTTTGTCCTGGTGTGCAGGGCAACAGGCCATGTAACGATCTCTGCCGGTGGGCTTTACCTTGTCGAGTCGTCCCAGCAGATCGGCGGCGGTCAGCGGGTGGCGCTGGTGTGGTTGTTTGCGCGGCGCGGTCATCGGATCAACCCCCAGTGAACACCGGCCACGAGAAGGACGGTCGCGGTTTCGGGTAGCCAGCCGGACAGTGCTATAATCAGCATGGTGGCGGCCTGTGGCGGACGGGTCGCTGCTTTCTTCATCGCTTCCCCTCCTCAGCAGGCCGTATTGGTCTTGCTTTCAAACTGACTCAGCCAGTCATCCAGCACGCGCTGTTCGTAGCGGACGGTTCTTCCGATTTTCAGGAATTGGGGCGCAGGTACTCCGGCCAGGGTGCCGGTGTGTCGTGCAAGTTTCAGGGTGTTGGCGGCGAAGCCGGTATAGGCGGCTGCTTTGTGGGTGTCCAGAAGTGCCCGGTTGTGTGCGGATTGGTCGTTCATCATCTACCACCTGTGTATTTATGGGTTACGGGTGGTAGATTGCGGGTTTTGGTTTTGTAACTCAGTTGTTACAACTTACTTTTTCGGCTTTAAATCTTTGATCCATCCATGAACATGAGTCCGCGTGTATGGATAGTCGCGTGTCTCAATAATATGTATGGCTACCTTGCTAACACTGGCACCGGGGTGCTCTCGCCAATAATCGGCTGCTATTCGCTTTGCAATATCCTTTTCCCTCAAACCTTCAGCAACATCGAACGGGGTCTGGGGGCCTTTCTTTGATCGATCGTAGACTGGTTGCGCCAGCAACTGCATTGGCTCAACGTGCGCTTTGCAGATGCTCAGGCCAAGGCTCAGGCTTGAATTTAACAGCAGGATGATTTGTCCGGGTGTTAGTCCGTCAGGGCGCATGACGCTCATCATGGGGATCACGGCCCTGGTGGATTCAGCGATCCGCGCCAGCACTTCAGCGGCAAACCGCTCGTCATCAGTCACAAGCAGCGATTGCCCCGCCGGTCCGGTGTAGTGGACTGGTTGCAGGCTCTGACCTAAGCGAACGATCTCTGTCAGGATTCGGAATTCAGCGTTGTAGGGTGCGTGCTGTGCGCCGGATTCGATCTCTCGCTGGATATCCTTCTCAGTGGCGGGTGATAGGCCATCAACCTTGCTTGCGTCCCTCTTGCCGGGATAACTATCAGGAAGGTGCTCAGCGGCCTTTTTCGTCCAGCCGTGCAGGTTTCGCAACAGCTTCAGCCCAATAAGTGCAGGTTGTGATTGCCGCTCATGCTCTTCACGCGAAATGTTCGGTTCGGTGGACTTCTCAAAAAACAACGTGCTTTCATCGCGTGGGCTATTGCTAGATTTCTGGATGCGCTCAACCAAGTCTCTCATGCACACCCCCGTTCACTGGTGTTGTGGTGGTAGCCTGGTCGGGCGTCTGCACCTGCGCGAAATGCTCAATAACGTCACGTGCCACATTAGGTTGCAGGTGGCCGTAAAACCTTATCGTGGTCTGGATATCGGTGTGCGCCATCAGCTTGCTAACGGTCAGAAGGTCGGCACCGGCTAGAATCAACTGTGACGCGAAGTTGTGCCGCAGGGTGTAAAGCTGAAGGTCGTCAGGCAATCCGGCCAGCTCTCGCACCTTGCGCCAGGGCTTTTGCATCGAGTGCTTATCCAGTCGTCCGCTCTTGCTGCTGGCGCTGGGGAATACGTACCCGGTTGCGGGTTGGCCGTTCTGCTCGTGCCATGCTGTGAGCGTCTTCACCAATGGCTTAGAGATCGGGAAGGTGCGCGGCTCATGTTGATGGTGTGCAGTCTTCTCGATTACCTTGCGGATCACTCCAAAGGTCAGGTTCACGTGCTCCCAACGCAGCCCGAAGATATCGCCGGGGCGAAACCCCGTGTAGAACATGGTAAGAAGCCAAGGCTTTACGTGGTCAACGTATTCGAGTGCATCCAGATCGGGAAGGTGGCTCTTGCCGTGTGCTCGACTGTTACGGCGGCCTTGTCGCTTCTCCTCCTGGTAGGCATCGATACCCCTGAATAGAGCCTGTGTCTCATGCTCAGTAAGGTATCGGCGTGCAGTGCCTGCCTCAGCAAGCTCGTCATCTGTTAGGTGGGGCTTTTCGAGCTGACATTTTGCTAGCTGGTGCCCATCAATGGTGCCGGTCTTCACGGCATGGTTGAAGCAGGTTTTCAGTGCGCCAAAGGTGCGTTTGCTTGTTTCAAAAGCAAGCCCGTCCGTTTCCTTCTCAGCCTGCCATCGAGCAACGTCCTTTGGCGTGATGCCGTCCATTGGTTTGTCTAGCCAGTCGCTGAAATGCCTTTGCAGCATTTGAATGGTCTGATCGCCAGACTTTCGGCGGCGTTGGTGCGCCTCGTAGACTTCTGACAGATATGCGCCAAGGGTTTGCTGCTTTTTCTGTTCAGCGGCTTGTCGGGTTGCCTGCTTTTGCGCCAGCACATCCGCACCGGCTGCAACCTTGCCAAGCATTTGCTGTGCAAGATCACGCGCTTGGTCAGCAGTCAGTGCAGGGTAGCGTCCAATAGTGGGCGTCTTCTGTTTGCCTTCCGCGTTTCGATAGAACAGGCAATATGAAACACCGGTTGCCGTTCGCTTTACATGGAAGCCCTTTAGCTCGGTGTCCCACATCTTTGCATTTACATCTGCGTTCTTGGAAAACAGTTTCAATGAAGATGCGGTGAGCTTGGTGGTGTTCTTGGAAGCCATAAGGTTGCACCTGTTTGATTCGAGTCAGCAGCGAGTCAGCACATAGTCAGCAAATTTAACTAATTCTAGCATACTGTGACTAACAAGCATAAACGTCTAATATGCTTGCAAGTGACTGATATATAGGCGTTTTTATGGCTTTTGTTGTGTTGGTGGGTTAGTGCTGGTTTGGCCCTTTTACGCCTTGACATGGTGGGGGTCGCTGGTTCGAGTCCAGTTAGTCCTACCAAATTTCTAAACAAAAACAGCCGCTTACGGGTTATGCCGAGCGGCTCTTTGAATCGACCAGCCTTCTGTAGACCGCTCATTAGTTGTAATTGCCAAGCTTCTCATACTCCAGTGGAGGCATGTCATCAGCATGGCTGTGTTTACGTTTAGAGTTATAAAACATCTCGATGTAATCG
>NZ_SMRS01000013.1 GCF_008368715.1 Nitrincola tapanii | reverse complement strand
ATTACATCGAGATGTTTTATAACTCTAAACGTAAACACAGCCATGCTGATGACATGCCTCCACTGGAGTATGAGAAGCTTGGCAATTACAACTAATGAGCGGTCTACAGAAGGCTGGTCGATTCAGGGTGTTTCATGCCGAAACCCTCCCAAAATTCCCGGCCACTACGTTTCCGTTGTCTCTGAGGTTGTCCAAGTAATCGGCCCAGCATTGCATCATCTCGCGGCGTTCAGGTAGCCACGTTGTACGGTTGTAGGCCCTGCCGTGAACATCTCGGACCCGGTGCGCCATTTGCATCTCTATGATTTCGGTACGGTAGCCAAGGCGTTCTGTGAGCACGGTTTTTGCCATTGCCCGGAAGCCGTGCCCAGTAGTGACGCCCTTCAGGCCAAGGCGGTTTATGGCTCCGGTAATGCCGTTCTCACTCAAGGGGCGGCCCTTGCCGTGACCGTTGGGAAACACCCATTCTTGCCTGCCGTTGATCTGTTCCAGCTCACGCAGCAAGGCCAGCACTTGCCGTGCCAGTGGCACCACAAGGGGCTCCCCATTTTTGGTGGTCTGAGTGGTCCAAGTTTCCTGTTCCCAGTCGATTTCATCCCAGCGCATACGGCGCAGGTTTCCCGGCCTCAGGAAAACATAAGGCGCGATTTTCAGCGCAGCGCAGACGGTTGGTGAGCCCCAATAGGTTTCAATGGTGCGCAACAGCTGGCCGATCTCCTCAGGTGTGACCACGGCGGCATGATGCTTGACCTCAGGCGCTGGCAGCAGGCCGCGAAGGTCTGCCGTAACGTCCCGCGAGGCACGGCCTGTGCTCACGCCATAGCGGAACACCTGCCCTATCAGGGTTTTCAGGCGGTGGGCGTTGTCTATGTGGCCTTTCGCTTCAATGCCGCGCAGCACTTCGAGCACGTCCGGTGGTTCGATCTCGGACAGTGGGCGGCGGCCCAGCTTCGGATAGGCGTACATCTCAAGGCGGCGGGCGTTTTTCGGGTAGGTGGTGGGGCCTACGGTCTTTTTGTGGACATGCTCCAGCCATTCAACAGCAATGGCCCGGAAGGTGTTAGCGGTGGCCTCCACACGGTCAGCCTTGACGGCGTGACGGTGGTTAACCGGGTCAATACCCTGTGACAGCAGGCGTTTGGCATCATCCCGGCCCTGCCTTGCATCCTTCAGGGATATGGAAGGGTAGGCCCCAAGGCTAAGGGTTTTCTCCTTGCCGCCATAGCGATACCGGAACCACCAGACTTTTGAACCGGGCTTAATGACCAGCGTTAGGCCGCCCCCGTCTGCCAGTTTGCGCTGTGCCTTGCCTTCCGGGGTGGCGTTCTTTACGGCTGCATCCGTCAGCTTGTTAACCGCTCTGGTCATGGTTTCGGCTCCTGTTGTGGGTATCGGGACCGTTGGGAAGTGGGTATACCCACAACCATACCCACAAAATAGGGCGGATTCTAGCGGATTTTGTGGGTACAGCTTGGACGCTAATAGCCCGGAAGTGTTGATTTTACTGGGGTTTGAGAGGGGTTGGGAATTGCTTGGAAGGGAAGTTGGTGGGCCCACCAGGACTTGAACCTGGGACCAACGGATTATGAGTCCGCTGCTCTGACCAACTGAGCTATAGGCCCTAAAAATGAGCGCCAATCATACCGATTTGATCTAATTGGCGCAACTAGCTGAAAAGCTGGGAGTTATTCGTCGAGGAAGCTGCGCAGATGATCGGAGCGGCTAGGGTGGCGCAGCTTGCGCAGCGCTTTAGCTTCAATCTGACGGATGCGTTCACGGGTCACATCAAACTGTTTACCCACTTCTTCCAGGGTATGATCCGTGTTCATATCAATACCAAAACGCATGCGCAGCACCTTGGCTTCGCGTGCGGTGAGGCCGGATAGAACACTGCGAGTGGCTTCACGTAGGCCTTCACCTGTTGCGGTGTCTACCGGGGAAGACATGGTCACGTCTTCAATAAAATCACCCAAGCTGGAATCTTCATCATCACCAATCGGTGTTTCCATGGAGATAGGCTCTTTGGCGATTTTTAATACCTTACGGATTTTGTCTTCAGGCATCTCCATCTTTTCGGCCAGCTCTTCCGGGGTGGGCTCACGACCCATTTCCTGTAACATCTGGCGCGAAATGCGATTGAGTTTGTTGATAGTCTCAATCATGTGTACCGGGATACGAATGGTACGTGCTTGGTCTGCAATAGAGCGCGTGATAGCCTGACGAATCCACCAGGTTGCATAGGTGGAGAATTTGTAACCACGGCGGTATTCAAACTTATCCACTGCTTTCATCAAGCCGATGTTGCCTTCCTGGATCAAATCGAGGAACTGCAAACCGCGGTTGGTGTATTTTTTGGCGATCGAAATTACCAGACGCAAGTTGGCTTCAACCATCTCTTTTTTGGCACGGCGAGCACGTGCTTCACCGATGGAGAGGCGACGATTGACCTCTTTGATCTCAGATAAAGAGATCCCCACTTCTTGTTCAATCTGGATCAGTTTGCGCTGGGCGCGTTTCAGGTCACTCAGGCTGCTAGCGATCGCACCGGCATAGGCGGTTTTGCCGTTGGCCAGTTGATCAAACCAATCAGGATTGGTTTCCTTGCCTGGGAAACTCTGAATAAAATCTTTACGTGGCATGCCTGCACGTTGGGTACAGATACGCATGATAGTACGTTCTTGGTAACGAATCTTTTCAATATACTCACGTACACGGCCGACGAGCAGGTCATAGAAACGTGGTGAAAGCTTGATGGGTGCAAAGACAGCGGCCAGTTGCTCCATCGCGGCTTCAGCGGCAGGGCTGTCCTGACCTTCGGCTTCGACAGCGAGCTTCCATTGATCCAGAGCTTCCTGAATTAAGCCAAAACGTTGACGCGCTTCTTCTGGATCGGGGCCACGATCTTTTTCGTCGTCGGAGCTGTCGCCACTTTCGCCGTCTTCATCTTCATCATCGTCTTCCACCTCGACATCTTCTTCGTCATCGAGTTCTTCAACGTCGACTTCGTCTTCGGGGATAATGGCATCGGCATCGATGTAACCACTAAAAATGTCGCTTAGGCGACCTTCTTCCTGAAGGGTGCCGTTGTAAGCACTCAGGATTTCGTCCACGCTGCCAGGGAATTCCGCCAGCGCCATCATCACTTCACGTATCCCTTCTTCAATACGTTTAGCGATTTCAATCTCACCTTCGCGTGTCAGCAATTCGACAGTACCCATTTCGCGCATGTACATGCGTACAGGGTCTGTGGTGCGACCGGCATCCGATTCTACGGCGGCGAGTGCAGCGACCGCTTCTTCATCGGCCTCTTCAGCAGAATCACCTTCGGTCATCAGTAGGGTTTCAGCGTCGGGGGCTTCTTCCGAGACACTGATGCCCATGTCGTTGATCATGCGAATAATATCTTCGACTTGATCCGGATCGGCTATGTCTTCAGGCAGATGGTCGTTAACCTCAGCATAGGTCAAGTAACCCTGCTCTTTTCCGCGGGCAATCAGTTCTTTAAGACGAGACTGCTGTTGGGATGTATCAGACATAGAACCCCTGCAATGCGTGTTGATGTATCAGTGATGAGTAAAAAACGAAGCGCGACATTATACAAGTTTGACGGTCTGGTGAACAGATCTTAACCGATGGTTTCTGTCGAGAGTGCTTATATAAAGTAGAGTATCCGGGCAGTTTTTGCCAGCTCAAACCCCAGAGTTTTTTTGTTGAAGCAACTGATTCAGCAAGGCTTTCTCCTCGCTGCTTAAGGGGGTATGACGTGCTTTTTTTAATAAAAGATCGAGGCGGTTTTCTTGTTGACGACTGAGCAGGCGTTTAAATGCATCTTGAATTTCGGCGTCGGCATTTGCTTCGGCAGGGATCGGGGCAAGGTGGGCGATCTGGTTAAGTAACAGCAGATGCTGACTCAGGGAAGGGCTATATTGCCAGTCGACTAGGAGTGTGCCTAGTGAGTTTTCTGGGTTGGCACGAAAATAATTGATCAGCTCAATTAAGAGATCAATGTGGGCTTCTTGCAGGCTGCCTAGACTTTCGGCTTCGGGTAAACCCTGTGCAAGGTCGGGGCGGTGCAGCAAAAGCGAGATCACGCGTTGTACTAAATCTGGTTGTTTATGAGAGCTCAGCACGGGTGAAAAAGCTGGACGCAACAAGCTGTGTGATTGCGGATTGAGCTCTGCGCGTGGAGTGGAGACGGTCGCGGCCTTTGTGATGATAGGCTCTTGGGCTTGCTGGAGTTGTACAAAGCTTTGCAGCTGCTCGGCGCCTAAGCCGGTGATCTCACAGATACGATCACGCATCATCTCTTTCAGCAAGAGCGCCGGTATCGTTTGAATCGCCGGTAGGGCGCGGCTGGCAAAGCGTGCGCGGCCATCTAGACTGTTTAGGTCGGCTTCGGCGCTGTAGTGGCGGAAGAAAAACTCACTCAGCGGGAGGGCTTCGCGTGTGCGTGCTTCAAAAGCCTCTTTGCCTTCCAGTTTGACAAGGCTGTCTGGATCTTCACCCTCGGGTAAGAATAAAAAACGGATCGAGTAGCCATCTTGAATAATCGGTAAGCTGATTTCGAGAGCTCTTTCAGCGGCCTTGCGTCCGGCACTATCGCCATCAAAACAAAAGATTACCTCAGGGACGAGCTTAAATAACCGTGTGAGGTGCTGGGCATTGGTTGCGGTGCCCAGGGTTGCGACGGCCCAGTGAATGCCGTGTTCGGCCAGACCGACTACATCCATATAACCTTCAACAATTAACAGACGTTGCAGGCTGCTGTTATGTTGACGTGCTTCATACAGACCATAAAGCTCGCGGCTCTTGTTAAATGTATCGGTTTCTGAGGAGTTTAGATATTTGGGTTTTTCATCATTTAAGACGCGTCCGCCGAAAGCAATCACTCGCCCACGCATATCGCGAATCGGGAACATAAGTCGATCACGAAAACGATCATAAAAGCGCTGTTTTTCAGGGTTGTGTACTACCAGTCCGATACTTTCTAAAGTTTCGGGTTTGGCTTGGTAGGCCTGGCTGAACTGTTTTAAGAGGTGGTCCCAGCCTGCGGGTGCGTAACCCAGTGCAAAGGCATCAGCGGTTTGCGGTGAAATACCACGCTGCTGTAAATAGGTTTTCACCGGATGATTTTGAGCCGCCGTCACGAGCTGTTGGCGAAAGTGTTGGGCAGCTAACTCTAAGAGGTCGAATTGACGTTTGAGTTGCTGTTCACGCTGTGGCTGTAAAGGATGTTGGGTTTCTTTTGGAACTTCGACACCGGCAATTTTAGCCAGTTCTTCCACAGCTTCGGGAAAGGATAGGCGTTCATATTCCATCAAAAAACCCAGCGCATTGCCGCCCGCACCACAACCAAAGCAGTAATAGAATTGCTTATCCGGGCTAACGCTGAAGGAGGGTGAGTTTTCTTTGTGGAAAGGGCAGAGCCCCGAATAGTTTTTGCCGCTACGTTTAAGCTTAACGCGGCTTTCGACTATATCCGTAATATTGATGCGTGCGAGTAAGTCATCAATAAACTGTTGGGGAATTCGGCCTGCCATGCAATCTCCGCTGTCGATGCCAGCGAGCTTGCTGACGTTAGAATCGAGCTTTTACCAGGGCGGATACCTTGCCGACATCGGCACGCCCCTGCAGGTGTGGTTTTAACCAGGCCATCACCTGACCCATGTGTTGCATGGATGTTGCGCCTGTTGCGGCGAGTGCCTGATTTAACAGGTCTTGAATTTCATCATCACTGAGAGGCTGCGGCAGGAAAGTTTTAATCACCTCCAGCTCCTGCTGCTCCTTGTCTGCCAGATCAGGGCGCTCAGCCGCCTGAAACTGGGCAATCGAATCGCGACGCTGTTTCATCATTTTATCCAGCGTGGCGAGTACGCGCATATCGTCCAGATCGATACGTTCATCCACTTCGATACGATTCAGTTCAGCCAGGATAAGACGTATCGCTCCAAGACGAACTTTGTCTTTGGCGCGCATGGCATCTTTCATCTGTTCACTGATCTGTCGTTTCAGTTCGGACATAACATTTCCAATCTTGAAGCTTGGCCTCAGGGCTTAGGCGTAATCGACTACAAGTCTTTTTTGCGTTTTCAAATGGGTTCTACTGAATTCGTATACGAGTATAAGAATTAGTAGAGACGTACACGACGTGCTGTTTCGCGAGAAACTTTCTTCGCGTGACGCTTAACCGCAGCCGCTGCTTTACGCTTACGGATAGTGGTTGGCTTTTCGTAGCACTCACGGCGACGTACTTCAGCCAAAACACCCGCTTTTTCGCAAGAACGCTTGAAACGACGCAGAGCTACGTCAAATGGCTCGTTATCTTTAACTTTTACAGCAGGCATGTCTGCTCCTTAAGGTTGATTGAGATGAAAAATCTTGAAGTTTCGCCCATGCCAAACATGAGGCCAAAGATCAAGGTGCGAAATTTTATCTCTAGCCCGCACGTAAGTAAAGCAAGCTAAGCGCAGAAAGCTAAGGATGATGGCTGCTGAAAAGCTGATTTCAGCGTGCGGAATTACGTATAATCTAGCCACTTAAATGCAAAATAGGTGCGAGATGCGAGTTCTGGGAATCGAAACCTCTTGTGATGAGACAGGTGTGGCGCTCTACGACAGTGAGCAGGGCTTATTAGGCGATGCACTTTACAGTCAGGTCAAGATGCACGCTGAATACGGTGGAGTGGTTCCCGAATTGGCTTCGCGTGACCATATCCGCAAGCTCTTGCCCTTGATTCGTGAAGTCCTGGCACAGGCAAACACTGATCTGCAAAGCTTAGATGCGATTGCTTATACTGCGGGCCCGGGGTTGATTGGTGCTTTGATGGTAGGGGCATCGACGGGACGTGCTTTAGCGCTGGGTTTAGGGATACCTGCGTTGGGCGTGCATCACATGGAGGGCCATCTCTTGGCACCCATGCTGGAAGAAAACCCGCCGGCGTTTCCGTTTGTTGCGCTCTTAGTCTCGGGCGGGCATACCCAGTTGGTGGAGGTGCAGGGTATCGGTCAGTATCAGCTTCTAGGTGAGTCTTTAGATGATGCGGCGGGTGAGGCTTTTGATAAAGCTGCCAAAATGCTCGGGTTGGATTATCCGGGTGGCCCCTTAATCGCACGTTTGGCACAAACTGGAGATCGTACCCGTTTTCGCTTTCCGCGTCCGATGACGGATCGGCCTGGTTTAGACTTCAGTTTTTCCGGTTTAAAAACCTTTACGCTCAATACTGCCAATCAACATCGTGATGCTCAGGGCCAAATTGAAGCCCAGACCATGGCCGATATTGCGGCGGCGTTTGAGGATGCAGTGGTGGATACCTTGGCGATCAAATGCCGTCGTGCGCTGCAGCAAACAGGCTTAAAGCGTTTGATTATTGCCGGTGGGGTGAGTGCAAACCTGCGTTTGCGTGAGCGTTTGGAGGAGGCAGTACAGAAAGAAAAGGGGCAGCTTTTTTATGCACGTCCGAAGTTCTGTACCGATAACGGAGCGATGATCGCGTATGCAGGTTGTCAGCGTTTGATGGCGGGGCAGATGGATGATCTGACGATTCTGGCCAAGCCGAGATGGCCGATGGCGAGTTTGCCAGCGATTCCATCGACTTCATCGATCTAGGTTAAACCGGCGCTTTGGCTGCGTGGCTTAGAAACGATGTTCTTGACCACGCCACAAGCTAACGAGGTTGTCGCGATGGCGGGCAATCAATAATAAGCCGATTAAAGAGACGAGGCTGAGCCACTCGGGCGCTAAATACCAAGCCGCCAAAGGCGTGCTCAGCGCCAAGGCGACGGATGCCAAGGAGGCAATACGCGTTAGAGCAAAGACGCTGGCCCAGATGAGCAGCTGTACCAGCAGCAAAGCGGGGCTTAAGCACAGGGTGCAGCCGAGAAAAATGGCTACGCCCTTACCGCCACGATAGGCGCCGAACAAAGGATAGAGATGGCCGAGAAAGGCGGCCAGTACACTGAGTGTGACCAGTGTTGCTGAAGGTTGTGTCCAGAGCACGAGGCTGACCGCCAAAGCCCCCTTGCTGATGTCTCCTAAGAGCGTAAAAAGGGCAGCACGACGATTGCCTATACGCAAGACATTACTGGCACCTGGATTTTTTGAGCCCTGTTGACGAGGGTCGGGGATGCCCATAGAGTGGCAGACCCATAAAGCGGTTGGGATAGAACCCAGCAGATACGCCAAGCCAATGAGGGCAGGTTCAGTCAAACTGTTATTCAACATGGCCGGCAATCCGATGATCTGAGGTAGTAGATGGATATAGTGTACATTCGTGAGTTACAGGTGGAAACGGTCATCGGTATCTATGACTGGGAGCGAGAAATTCGCCAAACCGTGAGCCTGGATCTGGAAATGGGTACCGATATCCGTGCGGCCGCGGCAACAGAAAATATAGAAAACACCTTAAATTATAAAAGTGTCTCCAAGCGCCTGATCGCTTTTATTGCAGAGAGTGAGTTTTTGCTGGTGGAGACGATGGCCGAAGAGATCGCTCAGATCGTAATGGAGGAGTTTAATGTGCCTTGGTTACGTTTGCGTTTGAGTAAACCGGGAGCAGTGCGCGGAGCTAAGGATGTTGGGGTATTGATTGAGCGTGGAGTTAAAGGTTGATGGCGCGTGTTTATCTCAGCTTAGGCAGTAATCAAAACCGCGACCATTATATTCGTCAGGGGTTGGACGCGTTGATTCAGGCCTTTGCGTGTTTAAACCTTTCCTCTGTGTATGAAAGCGAAGCCGTGGGCTTTAGTGGGGATGCTTTTTATAATCTAGTCGTGGGTCTCGATACATCTCTGTCTGTCGCGCAGCTTTCCGCTTTGTTAAAAGGTATCGAGGATGCCAATGGACGGGATCGCAGTGCACCCCGCTTTTGTGGCCGTACCCTGGATATTGATATTCTGACCTACGATCAAGCGGCAGGAGAGATAGATTCTGTGCGGCTGCCGCGTGCCGAAATTTTAAAGAACGCTTTTGTACTCCAGCCTTTGGCAGAGATCGCCGGGGCAGAGGTGCATCCCGTCGTGGGCGCAACCTATGCCGAGCTATGGCAGGCTTATGCAGGGCAGCAAAAGCTTTGGCCGGTTAAATTCGAGTGGCGTGAGACGCTTTTACCCGCACGGATCAAAATCTAAGGGGATTAGCTGTACAGAGAACGCCCACCATCCACGGCTAAGATTTGTCCGGTAATATACCCCGCCTTGGCTAAAAATCCGACAGCTTCGGCAATGTCTTCAGGCCGGCCACAACGTCCAAGTAAAACCTTATCCAAAATCGCCTGCTTGGCTTCAGCGCTCAGGCTGGCATCTGCTTCGGGCCAGAGAATCGCGCCGGGTGATACACCATTGACCCGTACTTGTGGAGCGAGCTCCTTAGCCAGGCTCAGCGTCAACATCTGCATCGCGGCTTTAGTCATAGAGTAGATTGGATAATGCAGTAAGCCGCGTTGAGCGTGAATATCAATGATGTTGATGATCGCCCCTTCTCGTGTAGACAAACTCTCTCTTAAGCCCTGACAAAGAAAAAATGCACTCTTTAGATTCGTGTCAAACAGCTCTTGCCAGGCGTTTTCATTCGCTTCAGCTAAGGGTGTGGGGTAAAAGCTTGCCGCGTTGTTGACCAAAAGATTGAGATCACCCTGCGCTTTGACCTCTTTCACCAGTTGTAACACCTCAGCATGTTGGCTGAGATCGGCTTGCACCAAGCGACAACTTTGCGCACGTGTGTGATTAAGTTGAGTGGCCAGTGCCTGAGCGGCGTCTAGAGATTGGCGGTAGTGGAGTAGGAGATCATAACCCTGAGCATGAAGATGCTGAGCAATTGCCGCACCGATACGCTGAGCAGCTCCAGTGATCAGAGCACGAGGGGGATTCACAGCAGTCATTGTCTATCGCCTATCAATCAACAAGGGGGGGAGTTAAAAGTGGGCGCATAAGCGTAATTGCTCCGCTTCGAGCGCCTGTCCAAGTGCTTGGCCTTGGATGCCTTTCTGAATAAAGGTTTGTGGATCAATACGTGACAAAGCCTGTAATAGAGCGTCCAAGCGATCCGCTAAATGGGGTGCAACATCCTGAAAGCAGGCGTGCAGCAATGACATCCAATTGCTGAGGTATTTGGGGTGTTTCAGCAGTTTTAATTGTTTGAGCGTGTGCAAGCGTGCGCAGGCATCTAGCTGTGAAAACTGGTAGAGCGAGCGGGCTTGGCTACAGAAGGCTGAAGCCTGGTCACGAAAGCGATTGGGGATACGCAAACGTTGGCATAAAGCATCTAAGCGTTCTAGCTTCTCGGATTTGCTGAGCGCAAAAAATAGAATCAGTGTAAAGCGCTGTTCGGCACTTGCCGTGTCCCCTAGATGTTGTAAGCCGGTTTGGATTTGCGTCAAAGGCAAGGGGAGAAGTTCGGGGAGGAGATCCTCTAGTGCCAAAGCGGCTTCTAATACCTGAAGAAACACCCAGCAGTGGCGGCTGGCTAGGCTGCGTTCCCACTCTTGCCAGACTCTTTCTGGCGTCAGGTGACGCAGCTCACCACTTAGACTGATCTCTTGCATCAGCGCTAGGGTTTCCTCGGCCACCTGAAAGCCTAAGGGCGCAAAACGACTGGCAAAACGTGCGACACGCAAAACTCTTAAGGGGTCTTCGGCAAAGGCTGGGGAAACATGGCGCAAACAGCGTGCGGCCAGATCCGCCTGTCCGCCATAGGGATCGACCAACTCACCGTTGGCACGCTGCGCCATGGCATTGATCGTCAGATCTCGGCGTGCGAGATCCTCTTCCAAGGTGACATCGGGTGCGGCATAACATTCAAAGCCAAGATAACCCTTGCCGGACTTACGTTCAGTCCGTGCCAGTGCATATTCTTCGGCGTTCTGGGGGTGCAGAAAGACCGGGAAGTCTCGGCCTACGGGGCGATATCCCTGGGCGATCAGCTCTTCAGGGGTGGCACCGACCACGACCCAATCTCGATCCTTGACCGCCAGGCCTAAGAGTTGATCACGCACCGCGCCGCCGACTAAACAAATTTCCATGCAGGAAGCGCCTTTTCGCGAGGTTTGTGCCTAAGCATGAGTGTGTATGTGAGTGGGGCGCTTAGGCTTCACACAGCTCAGGATAGAGCTGCTTCCAGAGTTCAAAACCGCCATCTAGGCTGAACACTTGGTTAAATCCTTGCTGGGAAAGATATTCAGCGGCTTGCTGGCTGCTGACGCCGTGATAACAACAGACGATGAGTGCCTGATCAAAATTGGCTTGCGCCAGAAACTCGGGCAGATTCTCATTATTCAGATTGCAGGCTTGTGGCAAGCGTCCAGCAGCAAAGCTATGTGGATCGCGGATATCCACGATTTGTGCACCCTGCTCGATCAGTTCACGTGCATCATTTGCAGAGATATTTTGAAAGCTCATCTAAACCTCAGTAAGTTCTTGACGGTAAGCTTCACAGCCACAGTCGAAAAGTGTTTGATCTTCTAAGCGCAGGGCGGTTAAGCGATTACCCCAAACGCAGCCCGTATCCAGTGCGATACATCCGGGCAGATCGGCTTGTCCCATGAGAGCAGCCCAATGTCCGAATAGCTGTGTACGTGGCATAGGCGTAGAGCGTTTAATCGCATACCAGGGTTTAAACCCCTCAGGAGCTTCTTCGGGGCCACCATTGCCAGCAAACTCTAAACGCCCGGTGGCGGTTATAAAACGCATGCGGGTGAAGTAGTTGGTAATCACGCGTAAGCGTGCCCAGCCTTCAAGATTTTTATGCCATTGATCTGGCTTGTTGCCATACATGTGACGAAAGAACTCTGCCGCTTGGCGGCCACGTAAAACCTGTTCGAGCTCTTGAGCACGCTTTTTCGCCTTATCTAATGACCAGATAGGCGGAATGCCTGCATGGGTGAGCACATAGCCGAGGGCTTCATCATCGATCAACATAGGGCGCTGGCGCAGCCAGTTCATCAACTCATCACGATCAGGGGCGTGTAAAATGGGCTGCAGTGTTGTATTGCGTTTATCACGTGTGGCGCCAAAATGCAGGGCGAGGAGATGCAGGTCATGATTACCCAGCACGCTTTCGGCTTGGGTGCCGAGCTGTTTGACAAAGCGCAGAACCTGCAGCGATTGATGGCCACGATTCACGAGGTCTCCGGCAAACCAGAGACGGTCACTGTCGCTGAATCCAACCTGATCCAGCAAGCGTAACAGCTCATCGTAACAGCCTTGAACATCGCCAATTGCGTAGGTTGCCATAGTCTTCCTGCCTTATAATCATTAATGATAACGCAGAAGTATTGGAAAACTCTAATGCATCAAGGGTTTCTTATGGATTTCTCCGGCATCGAATCAGACTATCTAAGGGGTCGAATATGGCTTTAGCAACATTTGCAGCAGGCTGCTTTTGGGGAGTACAGGCACGTTTTGCCGCGTTAGAAGGCGTGATAGAAACTGCTGTAGGGTATATGGGTGGCACATTGCCTGAACCGAGTTATCCCGAGGTGTGCACCGGTCGCACCGGTCATGCGGAGGTGGTGCAGGTCGAGTTTGATCCTGCGCGTATCAGTTATGAAGCACTGTTGCAGTGCTTTTGGCAGAGCCATGATCCGACAACCTTAAATCGCCAAGGGCCGGATATCGGGACTCAGTATCGCTCCGCCATTTTTTACCATAATGATGAACAAAAAAACCTGGCCGAACAAAGCCGTGCCGAGTGTGAAGCCTTAGGATGTTTTGCGCGTCCAATCGTCACGGAAATGACCGCAGCGAGCGAATTTTGGCGAGCTGAAGAGTATCATCAGCACTATTTAGCCAAGCGCGGGTTATGAATTTAATTTTGCTCTATCCAGAGGAGGTGCAAGCCTCCGGTCAGATCTTGTCCTTAAAGGATCGACGCTTTCAACATATTGCCCAGATACATCAGCCGCAGATCGGAGATCGTTTACGTGCCGGTTTGATCAATGGGCCGATCGGTGAGGTGGAAGTGCTGGCCCTATCGGCATCTGAGGTGCAGTTACGTTGGCATCTTGCCGCGGCCAAACCTTCACCGGATGCGCTGCCGCTTGAGTTGGTCATGGCCTTACCCAGGCCCAAAATGCTCAAGCGTGTGCTGCAAACAGCCGCGACCCTGGGCGTAAAGTCCTTGTGGTTGATTCATTCTTATCGTGTGGATAAAAGTTATTGGTCCACGCCGGTCTTAAGTCCAGATTCTGTTCATGAGCATCTCTGTTTGGGGCTAGAGCAGGCGGGTGACACGCTATTGCCTCAGGTGCATTTGCGTAAGCGCTTTAAGCCTTTTGTGGAAGATGAGCTGCCGGCGTTAGTGGCCGGTCGACGTGCATTGGTCGCTCATCCTTATCAAGCTCAGGACTGTCCTGCACCGGCTTGGCAACCCAGTGTGTTGGTGCTTGGACCTGAGGGGGGCTTTATTCCTTATGAAATTGCCAAGTTGCAAGAAGCCGGGGTGGAGAGCGTGAGCTTAGGAAGCCGTATTCTACGAGTGGAAACCGCCTTACCGGTTTTACTGACACGTTTGTTTCCACTCCGTTAACCGTCTCATCCAGCTCTTTTTCAATGGTTTGTCTACTTGGGCTTGCCAATTAAAAGCCTCTAAACTAAGGTCAAGCCCAGTTTTGATCAGAGGATTGGGATAAAGATGCGTTTTTTAATCGTAGGCGCAGGCGGTATAGGGGCTTATTACGCAGCACGACTCTTACACGCCGGCCATACACTAGTGTTGGTAGCGCGCGGTGCCCATTTACAGGCCATGCAACAAAATGGATTACAGGTGGAACATGAAAGCCTCTCTTTCCAAGGGAAGGTCGATGCCTGTTCCGAGGAGACTCTGCGGCAGAACTATGCTTGTGCTGATTTTGATCTGATTCTGCTCTGCTTTAAATCCTACGATACCCAAGCTTGGTTGGAGACACACCAAGACTGGCTAAAGCAGGGGACCACGCCGATTCTATCTTTGCAAAACGGTGTGGATAATGAGCCTCTACTGGCGGCGGCCTTGGGCGTGCCGCGTGTCCTGGGTGGATTAGCGGTACGTATTGGTGGACATATCATCGAACCAGGGCGTATTGAAGCTCGAGGCCCGGCACAAATCGTCTTGGGCAGCTGGCCGAATCACGCCGAATCCTCCGAACAGGAAGGCTTTCTGAAGCACTTGGTTGAAGTGTTTAATCAAGCCCAAATTCCCACACAGCTGGCGGCTGATATTCGTTATGAGTTGTGGCGCAAGTTGATTATCAATAACGGCGTGAACCCCTTGTCTGCGCTGACTCGTTTGGATACGGGGGCCTTGACTCGAGACCCGTATTATCGACAGGCGGTCTATCAGGCGATGCAAGAAGTGGCTCAGGTGGCACCGGCGGAAGGGGTCGTCCTGCAGACCCAGGATGTTGAGGAGATGTTTAAACTGATCTGCGAATTTGATCCGATCAAAACCTCGATGCTGGTGGATCAAGAGAAAGGGCGCCCTCTAGAGTTGGAAGCGATTAGCGGCAGTGTCTTGCAGCGCGCTCAGCGCTTGGGGGTACACACACCGATCACGGCTTTGATCTATGCTTTGCTTAAAGCGCATCAAAAAATTTAATTCTGTGATTTACATCAGTTTTCATCCATCTGGCCGATACCTGTTTAGGATGAGCACTGCTAAAGTAAGCAGGTCGATTTTGCCGTTTCTAATAAGAGCCTAACCCTATGAGTCAAACCTCAATAAACAGTGGTTTTTTCCAATCCGTCAAAAATCAATTGCGTCTGTTGGTCGCGGTGTTTGTCGTGGTGGTCGCAGCACTGATCGCCTTTGCCCTCTATGGTTTGAAATATGAATCTTTCCAGTTCGAGGATAACTATGAGCGTCGTATGGTGCCGCTTTATCAAGTGGAGCGTATTGGGGGCTTGTTAGAAGAGACACGTGCGCAGTTGCTGCTGACCATCCAACACGATCCTTCGAGCCCATTTATCGGTCTGCATGATCATCCGACCAGCTTGCATACTCAACGTGTGGCGGCGACTCGAGCCGAGGTGGAAGCTTTATGGCAGGCATTTCGTTCTGTTTATCATGGTCCGGAAGCTGAACGCTTGGCCGGTGAGTTTGAAAAATCCTTCCGCGAGTTTTTCCAACAGGGTGTCGATCCCGTACTCGAACTTTTACAACAAGGGCGTTATTTGCAAGCAAACCAGCATATCTTGGTACGCGTGAATCCACTCTATCAGGTGACAGACAAGGCACGTGAAGCGCTGAGTGATCGTAAAATGCGCGGGGCACAGGAAGCCAAAGCTGAAATGGATCGTGTCTCGGCACAACTGCGCTTCCAGCTTTGGACGGTGGGCTTAGTAGGTTTGGCCTTGGCAATCTTTTTTGCAGTCTATGTACTTAGCCGCATCAATCGCGGCATCCTGGGTTTGAATACGCTGGCAGATGAGTTGGCACAGGGAGACTTCCGTGATGTCAAAATTGCGGGAGCTGAAAACCAGGATGAGTTTGGTTATTTGCTGCGCCGCTTTATTTTTACCCGTGAACAGCTGCGCCAGATGGCCAAAAGCATTCGTGATGCGGGTTTATCTCTGAGTGAGTTGGCGGAACAGGGGGCGGTTGTTGCCCAGCAATCACGCGGTGGAATTCAGAAGCAAAAAAGCGAAACCGATCTGGTGGCGACGGCGATGTATGAGATGAACGCGACGGTGCATGAAGTGGCGCGGAGTGCGGCCAATGCGGCGGAGAGTGCTCATATTGCGGATGAGCAGGCGCGTGAAGGTCAGCGGGTGGTGACTGAAAGTGTGAGTGGTATGAACCAGTTGGCCAGTGAGGTAGAAGCGGCGGCGAGTGTGATTCATGAGTTGGCCGAAGATGCTAAAAAAATTGGCAGCGTGGTGGATGTGATCCGTGAAATTGCCGAACAAACCAACTTACTGGCGTTGAATGCCGCTATTGAAGCGGCACGTGCCGGTGAGCATGGACGGGGTTTCTCGGTGGTCGCGGATGAAGTGCGCTCTCTGGCCAGTCGAACCCAGATCTCTACTTCGGAGATTCAATCGATGATTAGCCATCTGCAGGATGCCGCTGCGCGTGC
Source organism: Nitrincola tapanii (assembly GCF_008368715.1). GTDB lineage: Bacteria > Pseudomonadota > Gammaproteobacteria > Pseudomonadales > Balneatricaceae > Nitrincola > Nitrincola tapanii. The sequence continues at coordinate 10,302 of NZ_SMRS01000013.1, read as the reverse complement.
GGCCGAAGTGATGCGTGAAGGTCAGGAACGAGCCCGTGATGGTGTTAGTAAATCGGCCTGTGCGGGTGAAGCACTGTCTCTGATTATGGAACTGATCACACGCATGAACGATATGAATACTCAGATTGCCAGTGCCGCTGAGGAACAGAGTTCGGTGGCGGATGAGATGAATCAGAACCTGACACGCATTAACATGGCCGCCGATGAAACTTCCAGTGCGGCAGATCAGGTGGCGATTACCAGTCAAGAGATCGCACGTTTGTCCGAGAATCTGCGGCAAGTGGTCAGTCGTTTCCAGATCTAGCCTCTTTAACTTAACAGAGGAGCGCGCATGGCAAGTAAGGTTTTTGATTCCACGCTTGTAGCGCTCTGTTTCCTCATCTTGGCCTGGATGCCACAGGCACAGGCCAGTCACCTGACGCTGCGCGTCGGTGTCTATCCTAATCCGCCTAAAATCTTTCAAGATGAGTCGGGTGCACTTTCCGGCATTCTCGGTGATTTGCTGCAGCAGATTGCTGTCGAGGAGCATTGGCGTATTGAGCCCATTGCTTGTGAGTGGGATGACTGTTTGCAAGCGCTGATAGCGGGAGAGTTGGATCTACTCCCCGATGTGGCGTCCACGCCTTCACGGCAAAATCAGATGCGCTTTGGTCAGCAATCGGCACTCTTGAGCTGGTCACAGGTATTTCGTCATCAGCATCTGGATTTGGACTCGCTACTGGATTTGCAGGGGCGGCGAATTGCGGTGCTACAATCTTCGGTGCAGTGGGAGGTGTTACGCGGTCTTTCCAATGATTTTAATTTGGACGTCGAGTTTTTACCCTTTATGCGCCTGGAAGAGGCCGCCGCCGCAGTCGCCAAGGGAGAAGCGGATGCACTGGCCAGCAACCATTTTTTTGGCGGTTATTATGCTCAGGTCTATGATCTGTACCCCACCTCCATCGTCTTTTTACCGAGTCGGCTCTATTTTGTCGCGCCTTTAACCGCCGATCCCTTACCCCTGACCCGAATCGACCATTGGTTAGAGACCTGGCGCAAAGATCAGAACTCCTACTACTATCAAACGCTGAAAAAATGGCAGCAATTGCATCTCCATCCCGCTGTGCCCACCAGCTTTTGGTTGGGTGTCTTGTTTTTACTGCTGATCGTGATTCTGGCACTTTTTTTAATCAAACACTTACGTTTTAAAGTGCAGCGTAGTCAGCAAGCTTTGCTGGCATCCGATCAAGAACGCACACGCTTGGTGTTTTATGATTCCTTGACGCAACTACCGAATCGGCGCTTATTGCTGGAACGCTTGCAGCACAGTATGTTGATGGCGACACGCACTCAGAGTAATGGGGTGCTCATCCTCATCGATATCGATAATTTTCATAGCCTCAATGATACCCTCGGGCATGATTTAGGGGATGAGCTGCTGGTACAGATTTCTCGACGCTTAGAATCTAAATTACGTGCCACCGATACCCTGTCACGTTTTGGTGGGGATGAGTTTGTGCTGTTAATTGAGCTGTTGGAAGGCGATGAAGCGCAACAGCTGCATCAGGTGGATCGTGTTTTGGCGCATAAGTTGGTTCAGTTTCAGCAAGCCTTCCAACTATCTTCGGGGCCCTATCGAGCCACGGCAAGTTGTGGTGTGGCGTTTTTTAAGGATGCCCCGGGCAACCCTTTGGAGTTGCTCAAATGTGCCGAATTGGCCGTGTATGAAGCCAAGCAAGCGGGCCGCCATCAAGTCTGTTATTACAATCACCGTTTACAGGAGCAAGCGCATAAACGTGCCGAGCTGGAAGAGGGCATACGTTTGGCGCTTGAGCAGCAGGCGTTTCGTTTAGTCTATCAACCCCAGTTTGATCAGCAGGGCCAACTTCTCGGTGTCGAAGCTTTGATCCGTTGGCAGCGCGGAGAAGAGTTGGTGTCACCGGCTGAGTTTATTCCGATCGCAGAAAGTAGCGGATTGATTGTGCCCCTAGGCTATTGGATTCTGACTCAGGCCTGCCAGCAGCTGGCGAGTTGGGCGCAGCAACCTGCAACGGCTGCTTTGCGTATCGCCGTGAATATCAGTGCCCGGCAGCTACAAGATGCACAATTTGTGGATCAGGTTCGACATATTTTGCTCGCCAGTTCAGCCCCTGCGCAGCAGCTGGAGTTAGAGTTGACTGAGAGTCTGTTACTGCAAGATTTGCCGGTGAGTCGTAGCAAAATGCAGCAGTTACGTGAGTTGGGTATTCGTATTTCCTTAGATGATTTTGGAACCGGATTTTCCTCCCTGCATCAGCTAGTGCATCTGCCCTTGGATCAACTCAAAATCGATCAGAGCTTTGTCGCACCTCTAGGCCAGGATACAAAAGCGGCAGCGGTGGTTCAGACTATTTTAGATTTGGGCGATAACCTGAGTCTTGAGGTGATCGCGGAAGGGGTGGAAACCGAGGTGCAGTACCAAACTTTGCTCAAGATGGGGTGTGAGCAATTCCAAGGTTATTATCTCGCGCGCCCGATGAGTTTGGAGGCATTAGAGCCTTTATTGCAGACCTTGAAAATTCAGGATACCGATCACTAGCGATCAGCATCCTGAACAGTGTGACTCCCGCCTGAGGCGTTCAGAGTTCATCCTCATCTAACTTTTTCAGTCGATACGCCAGTTGCGGGCGTGTCAAGCCGAGTAAACGTGCGGCAGCGGCGATGTTACCCTTGGCTTCATTCATAGCTTGACGAATTAAACCTGCTTCCAGCTCATTCAGATTTAAGCCCTGCTGAATCAGTTGTGCGTAATCCGTTGCGTGGTTTTCTTTGGCGGCTTGAGCGGTGAGTTGGCCCTGTGCAGAGATGACATTCAGAGGATGTGAGGGTTCTGAGAGCGAAGGGAAAAAGGATTCCAGATCGATAGTGTGATTGTTATCGGTCAGAATCACTCCGCGCTCAATCATGTTCTCTAATTCTCGTATATTGCCTGGCCAACGATACTTACACAACGCATCCATCGCTTTGTCCGAAACACCGAGCGTCCGTTTGTTATACAGCAAATGATATTTGTCGAGAAAATGCGCAATCAATAAGGGAATATCTTCGATACGTTCGCGTAACGGCGGTATATAAACAGGGTAGACGTTTAAGCGGTAGAACAGATCCGCACGAAAGCGGCCTTGTTGCACCGCTTCCTCTAAGTCTTCGTTGGCTGCGGCCACAACACGGACATCGATGCGTCGTGTACGATGATCTCCGACACGTTCCAATTCGTTTTCCTGTAAAACCCTTAACAAAGCCGCCTGTGCACGTGGTGACAGCTCGACCACCTCATCGAGAAAAATCGTGCCACCTTGGGCACGCTCGAAACGGCCTTCACGTGATTGGGTGGCTCCAGTGTACGCCCCTTTTTCCACCCCAAAGAGTTCGGACTCGATCAGTTCCGGAGGAATACAGGCGCAGTTAACCGCCACAAAGGGTTGCTCTGCTCTCGGACTACTTTGATGTAAACCGCGGGCAACGATCTCTTTACCGACACCTGTTTCACCTTGCAGTAGAACGGTGACCTTACTATCTGCCGCTTTGCGGATCAGCTGGCAGACATTACGAAAGGCACCGGAACGACCGACAGAATTAAACAGCAATAAGTCAGTTTCTTTTTCTGGACCACGATAGGTTTCCCTGAGTTCTGCGAGCTCATGGCGTAGCGCAAAGAGTTCATCAGCGATGGGATCGGGTAAGAGTAATCGCTCTATATCCGCATGATCCTCCCATTCGTCCGCGGGTTTGCCGATGATATGGCAGTGCGCTTGGCCGCAGGCACGACACTCGGTTTCTTTAAAGATAATTTTGCGGCCCATGTAAAACGTGGTGTAACCACTGGCATAACCGAGCAGTGTCCAGCACACAGGTTCAGAGGCCGGACCAAACTCCTGTAGATGCGCATCGGCTTCATAAGAGTCAAACCAATCGAATTCGCCGTGAAAGTGGCCTTGGTTAAGATCAAACTCCAAGTGGCGCGGCTCAACCCTGACCATTCCCTTAATGGCATGGAGCTGTGGACCGGCCAAAAACGCATCCTGCTTGGAAATATCGGGCCGCAGTTTTTGCGCCAACTCGGCATCTTTCCAGCCGGAGTGGTAACCAAAGCGCAATAAAAACCCCTTGGCTCTTTCTAAGCCTAAGGATTCGATGAGTTCTTTACGTAGAAGCCCCATGACCGCGGAATGAATCAGCAGCATGCGCTGTTCATTCAGCCAAATTTTGCCTTGGGAGGATTCAAAACGGATTTGTGCAAGCAGGTCTTCCGTTTGTGGAAGCCTAAGGGAGGTATCACTAGCCATTATTTTATTTATACCGGCAGATTAGGGGATCAAAAAGCGTGGACTATTGTGAAACGAAACTTAGCATGAAGTGAAGCCTTAAGCGGCCATCTGCGACTTTGGTCGCTCAATCAAATCATCAAATCATCATTTTTGGGTGATGATTTGATCATCTTATCAATTGAGCTAGGTGGTGAATCCGCTGGTTCAAGCGCGATGCTCAAAAGATCTGAAATATTTTTATTATTTTAAATCATAGGCTTAGATAAAATTTTAGCGTTTTTTTTTGGGCTGGCATGGCCATTGCTTTAGAGATAAGCAACCAAGACTCATAACAATAAACATGTCAGAGGTTATCCATGTCTCCAGTCCAGACACCTGTCTTAAGGTCAGTTGAAGGTCGAGCCCCGCGCTTTGAAACCTTGACCAAGTACATTCGAGTGCGTAGCCAGCCCGGTGCGCGCTTCGTCGAATTCGATTTTGCCATAGGTGACCCGACTCTGTTTGTTGAGTTGGTAATGCCACCTGCTGCCTTTGAGGCCTTCTGTCAAAACAACCATGTGATCGAAATGACCGATGAACAGATGCGTCAGGTCGATGCTGAGTTGGAAAAATGGCGTTATGGCGAAGACACCCTGATGGCGCATAACCACGACCGCTCCCCCGAATAACAATAATTCATCTGAAATGGGAATTGATGTATGACCATTGAAATTAAAACTTCAACGCTTGAGCCGATTCGTAACACTTATGCCAATATTGAACGACGTTTTGGGGATAAGCCTGCAACACGTTATCAAGAGGCCACCTACGATCTCCAAGCGGAAACTAACTTTCATTACCGCCCCTTATGGCAGCCGGATAAAGAGCTGAACGATAAAACGCGTACCAAAATTGTGATGGAAGATTGGTATGCATTAAAAGATCCGCGCCAGTTTTATTACGGTGCTTATGTTCAGCAGCGTGCCAAGATGCAGGAGCAGGCTGAAAATAATTACGCGTTTTTTGAAAAGCGCGATCTGCAAGCGTATTTATCAGAGAGCAGTAAAGAAAAAATTATTCGATTTTTAATTCCAGTACGTCATATCGAACACACGGCGAACCTCAATAATATGTATGCCTGTTCGTTTGGTTATGGCACGGCCTTAACTCAGGCGCTGGTGTATAACGCGATGGATCGTTTGGGAATTGCGCAGTATCTATCCCGTATCGGATTATTGATTGATGGGAATAGTGGTGATTCTTTAATTCAGGCGAAAGAGCATTGGATGCAGGACCCGATTTGGCAGGGTGTCCGCGCACTGTGTGAAGAGTTGACCACCGTAGAAGACTGGTTTGAGGTGATGTTGGCACAGAATCTGGTGATGGATAGCCTGGTCTATGAGCTGTTTATTGATCAGTTGGATCAAGCATTAAATGCCGAAGGTGCACGTGATATCGCCATGTTGCTGGAGTTTATGCAGCAATGGAACAAAGAAACCACACGTTGGTTTGATTCAGTAATCAAAACCGTTGCCAGTGAATCGGCCGCTAATGCTGAACAGATGTCTATCTGGGTCAAACACTGGCGTGCTAAAGCGGCTGAAGCTTTCGCACCGGTGATCCATGCCTTGTTTGATGAGACCTCTCTGCAACAGGCTTTAACTCTTCTTGATAACCGCTCGCGCAAAGCGGGTTTGACACTTTAAGGAACGCTCATGTCCAAGGTCTATATCGCTTTGCAAGACAACGATACCTCACGTTATATCCTAGAGGCGATCGAAGAAGATAATCCAACGGCAACCATTAATCATATGCCAGCGATGATTCGCATTGAAAATGAAGATTATCTTGTGGTGAAACGTTCAACCGTCGAAGAAAAAATGGGGCGTGATTGGGATGTACAAGAGCTGCATCTGAATCTAATTACCCTAGGGGGCAATGTTGACGAAGATGATGAGCAACTGAGCCTGAGTTGGAATTCATAAAAATAAAAGGTTATTACCATGTCTGCTAAAAAGCTCAATCTGAAAGATAAATATCGTTTACTCACCCGTGATCTGGACTGGGAATATTCCTATTCCGATCGTAAAAAAGCGTTTCCTTATGAAGAGTTCGAGGGTATTAAAATCACAGACTGGTCAAAATGGGAAGATCCTTTCCGTTTGACGATGGATGCCTATTGGAAATATCAGGCTGAAAAAGAGAAGAAGCTCTACGCAATCTTTGATGCCTTCGCACAGAATAATGGCCATCTGAATGTCACTGATCCACGTTATGTGAATGCGATTAAACTCTTTTTAACCGCTGTTTCGCCGCTGGAGTATCAGGCCTTCCAGGGTTATGCCCATGTAGGACGTCAATTTGGTGGTGCCGGTGCGCGTGTCGCGTGCCAGATGCAGTCAATTGATGAATTGCGCCACGTTCAGACTCAGATTCATGCGATGAGTCACTACAACAAGTACTTTGATGGCTTCCAAGACTGGTCACATATGCACGACCGTGTTTGGTATCTGTCGGTGCCTAAATCTTTCTTTGACGATGCGCGTTCAGCCGGTCCTTTTGAGTTCTTGATCGCCATTAGCTTCAGTTTTGAATATGTCCTGACCAACCTCTTGTTTGTGCCCTTTATGTCTGGGGCTGCACATAACGGTGATATGGCCACTGTGACCTTTGGCTTCTCCGCGCAATCGGATGAGGCACGACATATGACCTTGGGCTTGGAAATCATCAAATTCCTGCTGGAACAGCATGAAGATAACGTACCCATCGTGCAGAAGTGGATCGACAAGTGGTTCTGGCGTGGCACTCGGATGCTCAGCGTTGTGGCCATGATGATGGACTATATGCTGCCGAATAAAGTGATGTCCTGGAAAGAGGCTTGGGAGGTCTATTTCGAAGAGGCCGGTGGTGCACTCTTTAAGGATTTGGCGCGCTACGGCATCCGTATGCCAAAGTTTGTTGAGATCACGGAGAAAGAAAAAGAGCATGTTTCTCATCAGGCTTGGTGGATCTTCTACAACCATGGTCATGCGGCCGGTTTCCATACCTGGATTCCGAGCGATCAAGAGTTGGATTGGTTAAGTGAGAAGTACCCAGAAACCTTCGATAAATACTATCGCCCACGTTGGGAGTTAGCGAAAAAGCTGGAAGCTGAAGGGAAACGCTTCTACACCCAGGCCTTACCGCAGCTGTGCACCACCTGTCAGATTCCCATGGGCTTCACTGAGATGGATGACCCCACTCAGATTGCATACCGCGATAGCGTTTATAACGGTGAGCGTTATCACTTCTGCTCGGATGGCTGCCAGCATATTTTCGAAGATGAGCCTGAGAAGTATGTGCAGTCCTGGTTGCCTGTTCACCAGATCTATCAGGGTAACTGTGGTGGTGCCAGCGTTGAAGAGGTGTTGCGTGATTATTACCAGATGAATCTGGGTGCAGACAACCTGGACATCAAGGGCTCACCCGATGAACAGCGTTGGAAAGAGTGGAAGGGCGTTGCCTAAACCGTCTCCTGAAAAATAACGATAAAGGGCCATGCTCCATGGCCCTACATAACAGGAATTTTATCATGCCAGTTAAAGCTATTACGCCTGACTATCGTGGTCAGGTACGGGATACCCTTGCCAATTTTCATGGTAACCAGATCGTTTATGTTGGTTGGGACCACCATTTGATGTTCTGTGCGCCTTTTGCCTATGCCTTGCTGCCGACCATGCCTTTCAAAACTCTGCGGGATGAGGTGATGCCAGAAGCCTTTTCTCTGCATCCTGAATATGCCGCTATTGATTGGAATAAAACCACTTGGTTGTTGAATGGCCAGGCCTTCACACCGGATCTAGAGAAGGGTTTGGCCGAGCAGGGGATTGATCATAAATCCGTTTTGCGTTTCCAGACACCTGATCTGAAAGGTTATCAAGGCGCAGGCGTTTAAGCGGGGTGAGTTATGTCCTATGAAGTAAGAGTCGAACCGACCGGTGATGTGATCGAGGTCGAAGAGGGGCAAACCATTCTGGCCGCAGCTTTGCGCCAAGGCGTTTGGTTACCCTTTGCCTGCGGTCATGGCACCTGTGCCACCTGCAAAGTTCAGGTTCTGGAAGGTGACGCCGATTTGGGTGCGGCTTCTCCCTTTGCTTTGATGGATGTTGAGCGTAGTGAGGGTAAGGTATTAGCCTGCTGTGCTATGCCTGAATCGGATATGGTGATTGAAGCGGATATCGATGTTGATCCCGATTTCCTAGGTTACCCCGTGCAGGACTACCAGGCGGAAGTGGTCGATATTCAAGATCTTTCACCCACCATTAAGGGCATTTTCCTCAAGCTGGATCGGGCGATGGAGTTTCAGGCTGGTCAGTACATCAACTTAGCGATTCCAGGCGTGGAAGGCACACGTGCCTTTTCCATTGCCAACTCACCCAGTGAACCGGGACAGATCGAGCTACATGTCCGCCGTGTCCCAGGTGGCGTAGGTACAGGTTGGTTACATGATGAGCTCAAACTGGGTGGTCAGTTGGCGCTGTCGGGTCCTTATGGTCAGTTCTTTGTACGTCGCTCGGATACTAAGGATGTGATCTTTATCGCCGGTGGCTCAGGTTTGTCCAGTCCGCAATCGATGATCCTGGATCTGTTGGAAGCTGGGGATAGTCGTCAGATTTATCTCTTCCAGGGCGCGCGCAATCTCGCTGAGTTGTATCACCGCGATCTGTTTGAGCAGTTGGCTCAAGACCACGATAACTTCCATTACATTCCGGCACTGAATGAACCTCTAGCAGAGGATGCTTGGCAAGGGTTTAGCGGTTTTGTGCATGAAGCGGCTCAGGCCTATTTCGATGGTCGTTTTGCCGGCCATAAAGCTTACCTCTGCGGCCCGCCGATGATGATTGACGCGGCCATCAGCGCCTTGATGCAAGGGCGAGTTTTTGAAGCGGATATTCATATGGAGAAATTCCTGACCGCCGCCGATGGGGCTGAATCGGGTAGCCGTTCAGCGTTGTTTAAACGCATTTAAGACGGAGGGGGTATGGAAAGGATTTCTATTCATGTGGTGAATCGAGACCTGCGCTTTCAGATCCCCGCTGGGCAAGTCTTGTTACCGGCGATGGAAAAAACCGGTTGCCAGGCGATCGCGGTCGGTTGTCGTGGTGGCGGTTGCGGTTTGTGTAAGATCCGAGTGTTAGAAGGGGAGTATCAGAGTAAGCGTATGAGTCGCGCTCATATTACTCCCGAGGAAGAGGCCGCTGGTATCGTTTTGGCCTGTCGCATTCTTCCAACTTCTGAACTGGTGTTAGAAGCCGATTGGTATCAAGCCTCGGTCGAGAAAAAAGAAGCCTGAACAAAAATAATGACAAAACAGATGAGGTACTTCCCATGAAAAAAGGTGTGATGCGTCCCGGCCATGTACAGATTCGGGTGCTGGATCTGGATGAAGCGTTAAAACACTATACGGAGCTGCTGGGGCTGATCGAGATGGATCGTGATGACCAGGGCCGTGTGTATCTGAAGGCCTGGACCGAGGTGGATAAGTTCTCCGTGGTGCTGCAGGAAGCGGATCAGCCGGGTATGGACTTTATGGGCTTTAAGTGTGTGGATGAAGCCACGCTGGACCGACTGGCGGCGGAGCTTCGCGCCTTTGGTCTGGAGGTCACCGAGTTGCCCGCTGGCGACTTAAAAGACTGCGGACGGCGGATGCAGTTTGTCGCACCGACCGGCCATACCTTTGAGCTGTTTGCCACCAAGGTGCAGACCGGCAAGTGGGGGCTGAGTAATGTCAACCCTGAAGCCTGGCCGCGTAATCTTAAGGGCATGAAAGCCACGCGCTTTGATCACTGCCTGCTCTACGGCGATGATCTGGAGAACACCTTCACCCTCTTCACCGAGGTGCTGGGCTTTGATCTGGCCGAGCAGGTGCTCGATCCCGAAGGCAACCGTGTGGCGCAGTTCCTGACCGTGTCGATGAAAGCCCATGACATCGCCTTTATCAAACATCCAGAGAAGAACAAGTTCCACCACGCATCCTTCTACCTGGACACTTGGGAAG
>NZ_SMRS01000012.1 GCF_008368715.1 Nitrincola tapanii | reverse complement strand
CTTCCCAAGTGTCCAGGTAGAAGGATGCGTGGTGGAACTTGTTCTTCTCTGGATGTTTGATAAAGGCGATGTCATGGGCTTTCATCGACACGGTCAGGAACTGCGCCACACGGTTGCCTTCGGGATCAAGCACCTGCTCGGCCAGATCAAAGCCGAGCACCTCGGTGAAGAGGGTGAAGGTGTTCTCCAGATCATCGCCGTAGAGCAGGCAGTGATCAAAGCGCGTAGCTTTCATGCCCTTAAGATTACGCGGCCAGGCTTCAGGGTTAACATTACTCAGGCCCCACTTGCCGGTCTGCACCTTGGTGGCAAAGAGCTCAAAGGTATGGCCGGTCGGTGCCACAAACTGCATCCGCCGTCCGCAGTCTTTTAAGTCGCCAGCGGGCAACTCGGTGACCTCCAGACCAAAGGCGCGAATCTCCGCCGCCAGTCGGTCCAGCGTGGCTTCATCCACACACTTAAAGGCCATAAAGTCCATACCCGGTTGATCCGCTTCCTGCAGCACCACGGAGAACTTATCCACCTCGGTCCAGGCCTTCAGATACACACGGCCCTGGTCATCACGATCCATCTCGATCAGCCCCAGCAGCTCCGTATAGTGTTTTACCGCTTCATCCAGATCCAGCACCCGAATCTGTACATGACCGGGACGCATCACACCTTTTTTCATAGATCACCTCAGTTTTTTATTGTTCAGCTTTTTATGACTAAGCTGGCGTAAACTCTTCGCTTTTCAGATCTGCCTGAATGCACAAATCACTTTCGGGATAAACACGGCAGGCCAGTACATAGCCCTGCGCTTCCTCTTCTGAACTGATATGGGCGCGACTCATTTTACGACTGCGATACTGGCCCGTGAGGATATGCACTTTGCATAAACCACACCCTCCGCGACGACAGCCGACTTTAACCGCTTCACAGCCCGTGGCTTCCAGTGCATCCAGAAGACTTCTGTCAGAAACAAGCGGCAAGGATTGCCCAAGCCCCTGTAAACTTAGGGAAAATTTCGCCATAACCAACGCTTACCCCTCTTCTTATTAAGTTACCGACCTCAGCCGCAGCAGAAATCCGGACGCTGCAAAGCATTATCCGATTCGTGCAAGCGCCCGATGGCGAGTTTTTTTGTTTGCGCAGACGGGGTATAAATGACTGATCAGCCAGGAGATCTCTATCCTTGAGGCGGGTTCTGCTATCCATTTTCTGCAGCTTAGATGGGCGTGCTTAAACTGGACAGGCTTATGCACTGAGTGGCTATTTCTAGACCGCTTTTGCCTTTCTAATCCATTGCAAATAACTACAACAAACGCAATCGGAGATCGAAAATGGCGAACAAGAATAACTTGCGTCACCTGATGTTTGGCTTGGCAGGCAGTGCTCTTCTGCTCACTCCCCAGGCTTACGCCAATGAAACCATCAAAATCGGAGTGATGCTCCCCTTCAGCGGTGCGTACGCAGCACTGGGTTCAGATGGCCGCAATGGTTTACGCCTGGCACTCAAAGAACATCGTGAACGTTTACATGGAAGTAATATTGAATTTATCGAGATGGACACGGAAGCGCGTCCTGAACGTGCACCGGAAATCTCTTCGGCTTTATTAAACCGCCATAAAGCGGATTTTATTGTCGGTCCAGTCCATTCCGGGGTGGCAAACGGTATGCTGCGCACTCTGCGCAACCGTGACACCATTATGATTGTTCCGAATGCGGGCAGTGCTGAAGTGACCGGCGCCTTGTGTGCACCGAACGTCTTCCGTACCTCTTTCTCCTCCTGGCAGACCTCCTACCCGATGGGACAGGTCGCGGCCGACAAGGGTTATAAACGTGTCGTGACCATTACTTGGAACTACGGCATGGGTCGTGAAAGTGTGGATGCATTTGAAGAATCCTTTACGGCAGCAGGTGGTGAAATCATTCGGAAAATGCTCGTACCTTTCCCACGTACCGATTTCCAATCCTACATCTCTGAAATTGCATCCTTACAACCGGATGCGGTGTTTGTCTTCTTCGCAGGCAGCGGGGCTGTGCAGTTTGCGCTGGATTATGACGCGCTTGGCCTGCGTGAGCGGATTCCGCTGATCGGTTCCGGCTTCCTCACCGAAGGCACGCTAGGGGCTCAGGGCAAAGCCGCAGAGGGTCTGGTCACCACGCTGCATTATGCAGATGAGCTGGACAATCCGAACAACGTCAAATTCCGCGAGCTGTATAAATCCGAGTACAACCGTGATGCCGATCTCTACGCCGTTCAGGGCTACGATGCCGGTTTGATGATTGTTGAAGCGATTGATCAGCTGCAAGGCAAGGTCAAAGATCGCCAGGCGGTGATTGAGGTGATGCGTAACATGACCGTTCCGAGCCCACGTGGTGATTTCACCTTCTCCAAGGCGCACAACCCTATCCAGAATGTGTACCTGCGCGAAGTAAAAGACGGTGTTAACCGTGTAATCGATGTCGCGATGCCTGCTCTCGAAGATCCGGCTCGCGGCTGCAATATGTAATCTGATCCGTTCAGGCTTTAACGGCCATCATCCCAGCAGGTCTGGGGTGATGGTTTTCCCTGTCCGCTTCAAGCTCAGGCATCCATTATGACGACTTCACTCTTTTTTATTCAGTTGATCAATGGTCTGCAGTATGGACTGCTGCTCTTTCTGATCGCCTCTGGCCTCACTCTCGTGTTTGGGGTGATGGGAATTCTAAATCTGGCACACGGCTCCATGTATATGGTGGGTGCTTATTTAGCTTGGTATTTCTTTACCCATACCGACAGTTTTTTACTCAGCGCCATCATTTCTGCGGTGATCGCCTTGAGTATCGGGATCTTGGTGGAGCGAACACTTATCCGGCAGCTGTATCACCGCAACCATCTCGATCAGGTGTTATTAACCATCGGTATGATTTTTGTGTTTAACGCCCTGCAAAGTTTGCTCTGGGGGAATGATCCGCAGGGGATCAAGGTGCCTGATCTGTTATCGGGCAGTATTCCGCTCACCGATACCCTCTCTTACCCTGTCTATCGAATTTTTGTTGCGGTGATCTGCATTTTGCTGGCCGCAGCGCTCTATTACACCATTAATAAAACTCGCTTGGGCATGTTGATTCGTGCCGGCGAATCCAACCGAGAGATGGTGGAGTGCCTAGGTATTAATATCAGCCGCCTTTACACCATCGTATTTGCCATAGGTGTCATGCTCGCCGCGATTGCCGGTGTGCTTTCAGCACCAATGGTGTCCATCGTACCGGGCATGGGTGAACACGTGCTGATCGCGTGCTTTGTTGTGGTCGTGATCGGGGGCATGGGTTCGATTAAAGGGGCCTTTGTCGCGGCACTGCTGGTCGGCATCGTGGATACCTTTGCCGCGGTTCTATTGCCCAGCATCGCCAGTATGGTGGTGTATATCCTGATGGCTCTGATTCTTTTGGTGAAACCAAAAGGTTTGTTTTCGAATTAAGGCTGGAGTCCAATCATGCTTTTTCAGAAACGCTCCGAACGTTTATTTATTTGGATATTCTTCCCACTGATGTTAATGATGCCGCTGTTCTTAGATGGCAACATTTTCTACATCAATAAACTCAGCAGCATTCTTATTTTTGCGCTGTTTGTGATGTCGCTGGATTATCTTGTAGGACGTTGTGGTTTGATCACTTTAGGCCATGCGATGTTTTACGGTTTAGGCGGCTATATTTTCTATATTATCGCGCCTCAAAATGAAGCCGTGAACTTCTGGGTTTATACCTTTTACATCTGCGTAATCTCTGCCGCTATTGCACTGATTGTTGGCTTTTTAGTCCTGCGCACCAGCGGTATCTATATGATTATGATTACCCTGGCGATTGCCCAAATGTTCTTTTATTACTTCTCAGACTCGATGGAGTTTGGCGGCATTGACGGTGTGTTCTTATATCTGAAACCGGAGACCTCTTTCCTCGGGATTAAGATGTTTGACCTGGATAATCCCACACATTTTTACTATCTGTGCCTTTTCTCTCTATTCAACACCCTGGTTTTCTTTAAAGTGATCATGGCTTCTAAGTTTGGTCGTGTTGTGGACGCAACTCGGGAAAACCCAGAACGTACCACGGCCTTGGGTTACAACGTCTTTGTTTTCCGCTTAGCCAGCTATGTCATCGCTTCAGCTTTGGGTGCTTATGCCGGTTATCTCTTCTCTATGCAGTACGGTTTTGTGAATCCCTCGATGCTCTCTTGGCAAACCTCGGGAACGGCCTTGGTGATGTTGATTCTGGGCGGTATGGGCAGCATTTACGGTGCCATTCTGGGTACCTTTGCATATGAAGGCCTGCATTACTTCTTCGAACACCTGACTGAACATTGGATGCTGTTTATGGGCAGCGCCATCATTCTCATGGTGATTCTGCTGAAAAAAGGGATCGCGGGATATATTGAAAAGCTGTTGGAGAAACGTTCATGAGTCAGGTGATGATCGAAACCGAAGGTCTGTGCAAACACTGGGGCGGTCTTAAGGCGCTCGATGATATTTCTCTGACCTTTGCCGATAAAGAGTTACATAGCATCGTTGGCCCGAATGGTGCGGGGAAAAGCACGCTGTTAAACCTCCTGTGTGGGACCTATAAGCCGACCAGTGGCCGCATTTTGCACAAGAATGAACCGATCGACTCCATCAAACCCTATGCATTTGCACGCCGGGGGATTGGCCGGAGTTTCCAAAAAACCAATATCTACCCCAGTGCGACCTGCCTAGAGAACTGTGCGATCGCCGCGCAGCGCTACATGGGTGGTAGCTTTAACTTCCTTAAACCTCGAAATAAAGAACCGGTTTTACTGCATATCGCCGAAGAAGCTTTGCATAAAGTCGGTTTAGGCCACCGCAAGGATACCGTGGCGGCAGCCGTGAGCTACGGCGAACAGCGCCAACTAGAGATCGCCATGGTGTTGGCGACCTCGCCTTGCGTCTTGCTGCTGGATGAGCCGATGGCAGGGATGGGACATGAAGAATCCGCACTGATTATTGAATTGCTCAAGCAGTTAAAGAAGGAGTACTGCATCGTCCTGGTGGAGCACGATATGGATGCCGTATTTGAACTCTCGGATCTGATTACCGTGATGGTGAATGGCCAGCATCTTGTGACCGGCACGGTGGATGCCGTGCGTGAAGATCCGCGAGTAAAAGAAGCCTATTTGGGTCAGGGCGACGAGGTGTATTGAGATGAGTACCTTATTAGACGTTAAAAGCTTACATACCCTATATGGCAGCAGCCATATTCTGCATGGTGTCTCTTTCTCGATTCAGCCTGGCCAGGCCGTGAGTCTGATGGGGCGCAACGGAATGGGGAAAACCACCACATTAAAATCAATTCTCGGCCTCGTCACGCCGCGTAGCGGCACGGTGACGTTTCAGGGTGAAGAGATCACGCAAAAAGAAACCTGGCGGCGCATGCAGCTGGACATCGCTTATGTGCCAGAAGGCCGTGGCATGTTCCATAACCTCACCGTGAAAGAACATCTGCAGATCGCCGCACGCGCAAACCGCAAGGGTGAAAAGCACTGGGACTATGAGCGGGTGCTCAAAACCTTTCCGCGCTTACAGGAACGTTTAAATAACCTGGGCACCCAGCTTTCCGGGGGTGAGCAACAGATGCTGGCGATTGGACGCGCCCTCGTCACCAACCCTGAGCTCTTAATTCTAGATGAAGCGACTGAAGGCCTCGCACCCTTAATCCGCAAAGAGATCTGGGAAGTGATTCGCACCATCAAAGACAGCGGTATCTCCACGCTGATCGTGGATAAAAACATTCAGGTCCTCAAAGACCTGTGTGATCAGCATATCGTCTTAGTCAAAGGCAAGGTGGTGTTTGATGGCAGCAGCGAACGCTTAATCAATGAACTTGAAACTGTTGAGAGTTATCTCGCGGTGTAACTCAAGTCCGGCTTGAATCCACAAGCCGGTCCATTCCACTAAAAACAACAATGGAAACAGCTATGAATCAAAACTTCTTGCGCCAATCTTTGCTCGCCAGTGCCGTGGCTGCGAGTTTAGCCCTACCCGCCATCGCCAGCGCCGATGCAACCCTCTACGGATCTTTTCGTTTGGGGATGTTCAAAACCGATCAAAGTTCCGCTGAATTAGCCGACTATGCCAGCCGTATCGGCCTAAGAGGAACGGTGGATCTCGGTTTAGAGCAAACCCAAGGGATTTTTCATTACGAGCAGGGCTTAAGCTTGAACAGCGGTGCGCTGGGCGGTGGACGATATGCCTCAATTGGCGCTACCGGCCCGTGGGGGACGCTGCGCGGCGGTAAACTGGATCATCCGACCTATACCTATGTCGGTCAGGTCAATGAATTTGCCATGTCGGCTCTGCCCGTCCATATCGATGTGGGTTACGTGGCCAATGGTAGTAATCCTGCGCGTGGATTCCGGGCTGATCGCCGTGTTTCCAATACACTGGCCTACACCTCACCGAATTTAGGTGGGGCTGAATTTATGGTGGCCGGTGTGTTTGCCGGTGAGGCGGATGGCAGCGTGTTTGGTGATACCGCAACGATCAACCCAGAAAAAGACCGTACTCTGGACGGTTATAACCTCGGGGGTAAATACACCGTCGAAGGTCTGACCCTCGCCGCCGCCTACGGTGCCGTTAAAGCGCGTAAAGACGTGGTAAGTGGTTATGAAGTCGACTCCAACCTCTGGGGCGCCTCTGCGCGTTATAACATCCAGAATTTCCGTCTGGCCGCTAAATACGAGCAGTCCAAAGATAAAATCGATAATAGCAAAGAAAAGGGCTATGGCCTGCAGGGCACCTATGAAGTCAACGGTTATGGCGCCAGCCTAGGCTTTAGTAGTGTCAAGGCAGATAATGCCTCACGTGAAAAAGCCACACAGATCGAAGTTCATCACCGTATGGGTAATGGCGTGGTCGCGCTGGGTTATGTGGATTACAACTCCGCTGCCATCGGTACTCAGACAGCTGGCGATCGTGCACTTTGGCCGCTGAACCGTGGCAATGATACGGCTTACCTGACCTATCGCTTACAGTTCTAAGTCTCTGGGTAACCTCAGCGTCCTCCCCTTCACGCTGAGGTTGCCTCTCCGTTAGACTATACAAAATAGTGTTACTTTTAGCTGTGTTTTAGAACTTTAAAGCATTTAGCAGGCACGCCTTCTATGGAAATTATTCACTCTCTGAATAAAGAACAAAGCCGCCAGGGTATCGGCTCACTGGAAATTGGTCTGCATATTTTGACCGCCATCAGCGAATCCCCTACACCTCCGACGCTGAAAATGCTCTCCGACATCCTGCAGATGTCACCTAGCCGCCTGCACAAGTATCTGGTGAGTTTGTTACGCCTGGATTTTATTAATCAGATTCACGGTTCACGTTACACCCTCGGGACACAGAGTCTGACACTTGGCATTTCAGCCATACGACGTATCGATCCGATCCAATCCGCAATTGAAGCAGCGGAACAGCTGCATCAACAAACCGACAAAACCACTTCGGTTACCATCTGGAATGGTCAGTATCCTCTGGTCATCTGTTGGTTAGACTCCAGTCATCCGGTCTCGGTAAATGTACGCTTAGGCAGCCAACTTTCCCCCTTTTTCTCGGCATCTGGGCGTGTTTTCTTGGCGCATCTTCCACAAGGCCGCCAAGACGCGCTGATCCAGACCTTCTTTGCCAGTCCGATTGCGCTGCCACGCCATCAGGGTAAAACGCTGGATCAGACCGGCTTTTGTGAACACCTAAGCCAGATACGTGCGCTGAATAGCTGCAGTTTTTACGGGGATTTTTTACCGGACATTAATGTGGTCAGCAGCGCGGTGTTTGATCTGAATGGCAAAATCCCAGCGGTGATTAGCTTGATGGGTATGGCCGGTGACACTCAGGTCGAACCAGGCAGCCCCTACCAACAATTAACTTTAGGCAGCGCCGAATCGGTGACTCGACGCTTGTGTGGCAAAGAGAGCTGATCACCTAGCGTGATCAGCCACGTGAACGCCGGAAGGTTTCAGAAGGTAACTCACCAAATAAACGCCGATAGTCGGATGAGAAGCGCCCTAGATGGGTAAAACCATAATCCAGCGCCACTTCCGTGACATTACGGATTTTACGATTGTGCAGAATCTCATTTTGTAGATCTTTAAGACGTGCGTTCTTTATGTACTGCTTAGGGGTGCTATCTAGATGCTTGGCAAAAAGATTGTATAGCGTGCGGGTGCTGACATTACACAGATCCGCCAGTTCATCGACCGCGATCTCTTCCTTAATATGCTCACGAATAAAACTCAGGGCACGACTCAGAATTTTATCACGACTGCTTTCTTCACTATCTTGGCAAATATTGCTTGGGAAGGACGCAATCATTTTCTGCAGCAGCAAATTACGATAGGAGGTATCAATACGCGACAGATCAATCTCGTCCTGATCCGCTTCGTGCAAGACGGCCTCAAATAAACGCATAAAGGCTAAAGATTGATTGAGGTCCACCACGCGAGATGCAAACTGCACCCCTGAGCGCGGCAGATTGCCCGCGTAATCCAGGCAAGCAGCATTCAAAATTTCACGCGGAACCTTAACGATGAGCTTTTCACAATCCGGGGAGTAGATCAGCTCTTGTGATTGCTGCGGATTCAGCATCAGGGCTTGGCCCTGCTTCAGCAGCAACTCTTGATCGCGCATACGCCAATAACACTGGCCCTGAGTGACGAGTTGAAAGTGGTAGATATCGACTAGATCGGGGCAGATCACTCGCGCTTGGTTGCCATAGCTAATTTTGGACAAGCCGATATCGGCAAACTCACGATAGTGCAAACTGGCTCGCGAGGTTTCTTTATCCAGCATTTCGAGGCGATGTTGCCCGAGATGACGATTGACGTAGTCCGAGACTTCGGATGGAAAGGTCGCGTGGAACACCACTGACTGAGCCAGCACTTCATTCAACATCTTGACACCCGTTTTTGTAATTATTTTTAATGGGTTCATTATAGTGAAACAAAATCGGCTTTCAATGCTTAATTTTTGTACTTTTTCCGATTTTTGAATGAGTCCTGCTCATCTAGTTTGGATCTGCCTCTTGTCGAAAAAATATCTCCAAATTTTCAGCCAAGGCCTGCGCCCAACGCTGTAACCATTTTTGGCCTGCATTGACCAACTCAGGCGCTGAATTGTCTAACAAGGGCTCCTCTTCTTGCCAACGCCACTGCCTTCTTACCTGACCCTGGTTATCCAGCAGGAAGACTTGGAGGTTCACATAGAGGCTCTGGCGCTCAACATCCAGATACCAGTCATACAAATGTATGCGCAATCGGAAGCCTGATGCATTGCCGGGTTGATCACGCTGAATACTCCAGCCACTTTGTTGGTCGACGAGATAGGCTTCTAAACGCTGCTGCAGTTGATCGGGTAGAGGTTGTGTCCAGAGATGATCACGAAAAGGCATCAACTCATATGCCTGTGCTTGATACCAGAGCGAACGGCTCATCAAGGCCGCAGGCGCTAAAGGACGCTCCAGAATCATATTCACGCTTTGATTGGAGGAAGCAGGCTGAGTCTGGGTCGAACTTGATAAAGGCTGCAACTGTAATTGTTTGGGGGCTGGGCCTTGTTCAGGCAGAAGGCTACAGCCTGTCAGATAACCGATGATGAGCCCTATTAAAAGATGTTTGAGCATTACTCTTCTCCTGGCCCAGGTGGTAATTGACCGCTACCGCGCACCCAGCTTGAGCTGTCACGGCGTAACAATTCAAGCACACCATTGAGTTCTGATAGTACGGGGGTGAGTTGTCGGGCACCGGATTGTGTATCGCGTGCCATATTCTGTACCGCCTCTCCTAAACTTTCGACCTGCTGAATCAGGGTCTGGCTGAGCTGAGTCATTTCGTCACCTAACTGCTCGCTTTGCTCTGCCCAAGACTGACTCAAACGGCTGAGAGACAGAGCTAACTCACGATAGACCGCTGGATCTAAGGCGGTTAAAGTCGCCTCACTGGTGTTTAAGAGTTGGCGCAAGCTGAACAATATTTCGGCCACTTCATCACGCATCTGTGCATCCGTGAAACGACTCAACTGCTCAGTTAAAAGATTAAGATTATCTGCTAAGTGATTGAAGCGATTTAGTGTTTCATTTAAAGCTTCCGTCACACGCAGCAGCCGCGAAGGCTGACTTCGAATCACGGCAGGCGTGCCTTGTGCCGATCCTGAATCAGTCTGGATACGCGGTGAGTCAGGATCACCGCTGCTAATCTCAACAAACAACAGTCCGGTAATCCCCTGAGTTTGCAGGGTTGCCACTGAGCTTTCACGGATCGGGACTTGGGCGTCGATACGCAGATCCAAGCGCACACGCCCCTCTTGCTCAGGATCAAGCTGGATACGCTCCACAATTCCAACGGGCACCCCTAAGAAGCGCACATTCGCACGTTCATTTAAACCGGCAACCGATTCACTAAAATAGGTGACATAACTGATACGCTGCAGGTCGCGCTGATCACGACTGAGCCAAACCACCAGCGCCAGCGCGAGTGCCAAAAGCAACAGCACAAAGGCACCCACCAGGCTGTAGTTAATACGTGGATTCATCAAGCCTCCAGTTTAATCGCCGCACGTTGCGCGCGCGTGTTAGCAAAGTAATGGGCAATCTCCGCATGCTCATGTTGAGCGAGTGCCCCCATTGGCAATTTTGCCAGCACACGCTTTTCTCCTAGATACGCCACCTGATCGGTCACACGCCAAAGTGAATCCAGATCATGCGTCACCAGAATGAGGGTCAGATCCAAGGTGGCATGCAGAGTGAGTAAAAGCTCATCAAATGCACTGGCGCCGGCGGGATCTAAGCCCGCTGTCGGTTCATCTAGCAGCAACAAGGCAGGGTCCAGCGCCAAGGCTCTGGCGACCGCCGCACGCTTAAGCATGCCGCCACTTAACTCTTGTGGGTACTTCCAAGCCGCATGATCGGGCAAACCGGTCATACGTAATTTGAGCATGGCCAATTCTTCTAACAAACCTTTGGACAACCGCTGATGCTCCGCTAAAGGCAGCATAATATTTTCAAGCACGGTTAAACTGCTGAACAAAGCGCCCTGCTGAAACATCATGCCGATTTTCTTCCGCACCTGTTTCAAGCCTTGTGTGTCTAGCTGCGACACCGCTTGGCCAAAGAGCTGTATTTCACCGGCATCAGGCTCGCGCAATAAAGCAATTTCACTTAATAAAACAGACTTGCCACATCCACTGCCACCGACCAGGGCTAAACGCTCACCGGCTTTCACTTCAAGACACAACTGCTCATGTACTTGATGCGAGCCAAAGCGTGTGGCGATCCCTTGTAACTGA
Organism: Nitrincola tapanii; assembly: GCF_008368715.1. Taxonomy (GTDB): domain Bacteria; phylum Pseudomonadota; class Gammaproteobacteria; order Pseudomonadales; family Balneatricaceae; genus Nitrincola; species Nitrincola tapanii. The sequence goes on along the minus strand of NZ_SMRS01000012.1, from coordinate 27,142 downwards.
ATAATCGTTGCCGCCATCACTCACCAGCCTAAATGTGAAAACAGGATGGAAAAAAGCGCATCCAAAATAATCACCAGAAAAATGGCTTGAACGACACTGCGTGTTGTGCGCCGCCCCACCTCTTCAGCACCACCCTTAGCGAGGAGCCCTTGCATACAGCCCACCATAACAATGATAAAGGCAAAGACCGGCGCTTTGATCAACCCCACCCAGACGTGAATCACATCGACTTCCTGGCCCAAGCGCTGCAAAAACTCATAGGGTGACAGCTCCAGTTGAACGGAAGCCACCAGCATACCGCCCCCCAGCCCTGTCAACATGGACAAGACTGTGAGCAAGGGTAAAACACACAATAAGCCCAAAAGTTTGGGAAGAATCAGCCAAACATAGGGGTCTTGCCCGAGGCTGCGTAAGGCTTGGATCTCTTGATTCATCTGCATGGTGGCCAGTTGCGCGGCGTAAGCCGACCCCGAACGCCCGGCAACAATGATGGCACAGATTAAGGGCGAGAGTTCGCGCAACATAGTCAAAGAGACCAACTCAACGATAAAAACGTTGGCCCCATAGGTCGCCAGCTGTAAGCCTGCCTGGAACGCGATCACGGCACCGAGTAAAAATGCCAACAAGCTAATGATCGGAACCGCCTGAACACCATCTTTTTGCACCACATCTAAACATAAGCGCAGCTTGAGCTGCCTAGGTGAGGCACACAGACTGAGCAGCAGTAAGCTGATACGCCCCAAAAAAGTCAGCAGCTGTTGACCATGGACCAGATTGACCAGACTATGCTTGCCGATCGCAGCCAAAAAACCCAAAGGTGGGGTGGGCTGAGGCGGCTCCCCTTGAGCGGTTTCGACGACCAGCTGTAAAAGTTGAACTTGCGAGGCGGTCAAACCCGACAAATCTAATGCCGACGCGCCTAACCAGCGATACAGCACTAAGGCACCGTTACTGTCTAAACGCTGAAGATCTGCGATTTCGGGCTTGAGTGCAGACGACTGGCGGACAAAATCTTCTAGCGCTCCGAGCTGCGCCGTACTCCAATCTCCACACAAACACAGGGTTTGTCCTTGCTGTCGAATAAAACTTGATTGATCGATCATCGAAGAGGTGACTCAACTCACTCTGGTGTTCGGTTGAAATATAGGAGCGGATGACCTTAGCCTGAAGCCGAATAGAAGAAAAGGGGCATTGTGCCCCTTTTTATACAAGTTAAACCCATTACCTCGCCTACTTAGGGTTTGATCGCCACCTTTAATACCCCATCACGTTGATGCGAGAAGAGATCATATGCATCTACGATCTTATCCAGCGCAAACTGATGTGTGACCATCGGCCCAAGATCGATACGGCCGCTGGAGATGATTTGCATCAAGCGGCGCATCCGCTCTTTCCCGCCTGGGCAGAGTGAGGTGACGATTTTATGATCACCTAAACCGGCGCAAAAAGCACCCAATGGCAAGGTCAGATCACTGGAGTAGACCCCTAGGCTAGACAGGGTGCCGCCGGGCTTGAGCACACGCAGCGCCGCTTCAAAAGTGGACTGCAAACCCAAAGCCTCAATCGAGGCATCCACACCACGGCCACCGGTAATCTTCATAATTTCATCAACGACATCCACCTCTTTAAAATTAAGGGTGATGTCTGCGCCCAACTGCCGTGACATCTGCAAACGCTTATCCACGCTATCCACGGCAATGATTAATCCGGCTCCACGCAATTTAGCGCCCGCCGTCGCACAAAGCCCGATCGGCCCTTGTGCAAACACCGCTACGATATCGCCAATCCGAATATTGGCCGATTCTGCACCGGCAAAACCCGTGGACATAATATCAGGACACATGAGCACCTGCTCATCGGTGAGGCCATCGGGAACCGGGGTTAAGTTGGCTTGGGCATCCGGCACACGTAAATATTCTGCTTGGGAGCCATCAATCGTATTACCAAAACGCCAACCGCCGAGAGGCTTGTAGCCATGAGAGTGACTGCCGCCATCCTGGGCACTACAACCGTCCTGACAGGCATAAGAGGTGAAGCTTGGGCAGATGGCCCCGGCTATCACCCGCTGCCCTTCATAATAACCTTCAACATTACTGCCAAGCTTTTCGATGATACCGACCGGCTCATGTCCCACAGTCAAACCCGGTGCAACCGGATATTCGCCTTTGAGAATATGGACATCGGTGCCACAAATCGTGGTGGTGGTGATACGAATTAACGCATCATTGGGGCCTATATCGGGGATGGGTTTATCGGTCATTTCGATGCGGCCCGGTTCAACAAACACCGCCGCTTTCATCATCATGGCCATCTCTTGCCTCCTCTTTGTTGTTCTGTCTTAAGTTAAGCACAGATTAGGCAAGTCGTTATGCACCCAAGCAGAAAGTTGATCGGCTGGCATAGGGCGCGCGATCCCATACCCCTGCCCTAAATGACAGCCCAGCTGCAGCAGCTGGCGACCGTGTGCGGCCGTTTCGACCCCTTCCGCAATGACATGTAGATGAAACGCACGCGCCAAGCTCAAGATCCCCTGAATAATCGAGAGATCATCCGAGTCCTGCAGCATATCACGCACAAAGCTTTGATCGATTTTTAAACAATCAATGGGCAAACGCTTTAAATACGCCAAGGAAGAGTAGCCTGTCCCAAAATCATCCAGCGCCAGGCTCACCCCTAAGGCACGACACTGCTGCAAAATCGGCGTGACCGATTCAATATCCGCCAGCGCGCTGGTTTCCAGAATTTCTAACTGTAACATCTGCTTAGGAACCTCGGGATAGGTATCCAGCAGGGTTTTTAGCGCTTGCGCAAACTCAGGATGCTGAATCTGTTGCGCTGAGATATTAATACTCAGGGGGCAGTCAAACCCCATATCATGCCAAGCCTGCATCTGTGCCAAAGCCTGTCGCAACACCCAAGCGCCCAAACGCAACTCTAATTGATGCCCTTCGGTCACCGGCAAAAAGGCCGCCGGGGATAACAAGCCACGCTCTGGATGCTGCCAACGAATCAAGGCTTCAGCCCCTTCAAAGGCACAGGTCTGCATATTAATTTTGGGCTGATAAAAGAGCACAAACTCACTCGCATCCAAACCCTGGGTAATCTCACGCAAGGATTGTTGTTTCTGCCGAATTTCAGCTTCCAATTGAATATCAAACAGCTGATAACGATCCTTACCCGCTTGTTTCGCTTGATACATGGCCTGGTCGGCATGACGCAGAAGTTGGTCGGGGTCCACATCGTCCAATGGATAAAGGGTGACACCAATACTGGCCGATACCCGCAGATTCAACCCTTCCAGTTGGATAGGGGTCGAAGCCGCAACTAAAAGTCTTTTTAAGACAGGTTCACAATCGATCAAACTATTTAAACCGCCCAAAATCGCGACAAACTCATCGCCGCCTATGCGCGCCAGCGTGTCCTCTTCGCGCAACACATGCTTCATCAGTTTTGCCAGCTCACATAAAAAACGATCTCCGAGAGTATGGCCGTACAAATCGTTGATCTGCTTAAAACCATCGAGATCCAGATAAGCCACCGCCACTAACTGCTCTAAACGGCGGCTACTGCTGATCATCTGATTGAGTCGATCAGAGAGAAGGATGCGATTAGGCAGCCCGGTCAGGGCATCAAAATGTGCTCTTTTTTCCAGCTCTTTTTGCGCTTGTTTCAGGGGCGTTAAATCCACATCCACGCAGTAGAGTTCTTTTTCACCGACTAGGCTGGTGTGCATCACATGGCTGGAAAAGACATTCAGCAAGCGACCATCCTTGTGTTGAAGCGTGAGTTCAGCCGCCGGAATCTCTGCACCCTGCTCGATCCAGGCGGTGATCGCCTCGACCACATACTCTCTATCCTGCTCCGGCACAATTAAATCTTCTAGGGGACGCCCAAGCGCTTCCTCGCGGGTATAGCCGTATAAAACCTCACTGGCCTGATTCCAGAGGAAGACTCGACGCTCGGCATCATAGCCCTGCACCGCAATCGTCGGAATAGTTTCAAACACATAGCGCAATCGTGCTTCACTGGCTTTGAGCAGCGTTTCGGTACGCTTATGCTCTAAAGCCTGGGTGAACATCTCGCCGACTAGGCGTAAAAGATGACAGACATTCTCATTCCATTGCCTCGGCTTGAGCACGGCATCGATGCCAATAAATCCCAGCAAACGCTTATTCGACACCATCGGAACCGCGATCAGAGACTGTATACCCTGCTGGGTCAGCAGGGTACGTTCACCCGCACAGCATTCGGGCAAGGCGGCGATATTAGGATAGTTAACGACTTGGTGATGGCGGATTTGATGGGCAAAGGGGAACTCGGCTCCGAGATGCAGATTTTGCAGATACATCTTCTGCGGACTCACCCCGGCTGCACACCACTCATGGGTGTTATCTGCAATCATCTCGTCGCGAATCATAAACAGATAGCTGCGATCACTGTCGACGAACTCCGCCAACCAGTGCAAACACATCTCGATCTGTTCATCCAACTGCTCATAGTTACAACGCACAATCGCAGAAGAGATGCGACTGATCAGGCGCTCCTGTTCGAAGCGCTGATACAACAGCAAATCACTCGGTACTGAATCCATCAGACAGCTATCCTTATGCTTAAGCAATCGGTGTTTGCAGTATAGAGCAGCGTAAAATTTTTACTTAAAGATCGGGTCCAACCGCTGCCAAGGTAAAAAAGAAACAGGTTCCTGCCGCATTCTCATTTGACTCAAACCCAATATTTCCTCCGCGGTTATGAATGATTTTTTGGCAGATCGACAGGCCAACTCCATGTCCCTGATATTGTTTGCGGTCATGTAGGCGCTGGAAGAGTTTAAAGACTCGTTCTTTTTGCTCAGATTCGATACCAATACCATAGTCACGAACCGAAAACCTCCAATCCATGCCGCGATGCTCAACGTCCAGCTCAATCTGAGGAGGTTGATCAAGCCAGCTGTATTTCAACGCATTTTCAATCAGATTCTGAAAGACCGTTACTAACTCTTCGTGCCGAATCCGAACCTTAGGCCAGGTGGTTGAATGAAACGTTATTTGAGCCTGTGTCTGCTCGATCTTGGCAGCAAGGCACTCTAGGGCATCTTGCACGGCCTGATCACTGTCGCAACAGGAAACATCCGTTTGAGATTCTGTCAGCCGAGCATACTGAAGCCAAGACTCAAGCATTTGATCCATCCGCTGAGTACCTTCTTTTGCATTCTTCAGGAAGGTGGCAGCATCACCCGTTAAATCCGTCGGTAATTGACGTTCAAGTAATTGCAAATAACGACTGATCATACGCAAGGGCTGGCGAAAGTCATGTGAGATCACATAAGCAAAATGCTCAAGGTCGGCATGAGAACGCTGTAACGCTTGCTCTGCTTCCTTTAACTCGGTGACATCTGTATGAGCGCCCAACATCCTGATAGGGCGTCCTTCTGGACAGCGGATCGCTTTACCACGACAACGTACCCAAACCGTCCCACCCTGCTTGTGGCGATAACGGACAATTTGATCATAGGGATGATTGGGATCTGCAAAATGCTTGCGTAAATTTTCGTTGGAAGAAATCAGATCATCCGGGTGTATCAGCGACTGCCACTCCGATGAGCAATGCTGTTTTTCTTCTGGATCATAGCCCAGAGTTTGCCAAAAACGTGGGCTCATCCACTCCTGCTCAGGATGTTCAATATCCCAATACCAGACACCATCGAGTGCCGCTTCCTGCAAAAAATCGATCAACTCAAAATTAGAGCTAATAGATTGATACAGCTCGGTTTTTAAGTAGTGTTCGACAACGGCTGGCTTCGATTGAGTGCTCTCATCAGAAGTAGAGATCAAAGCCTCTTGCACAGGTTCAAATCTCATATTCCAATACCTTTTGAATGCATCGTCGGAAAGATCAGCTGTTTGCGCCAGAGCGCTAAATTGATTTGGCACAGGGTGGCATCATCCTGTCTAGGCATCTGTGCAGAGAACTGGTGATAGGCATTCATAATGCTTTGCGCGAAAAAGTCGGGATCTTCCGCCAATCGGATCGCTTTTCTCACCTCCGACTGCCCAAAACTTTTACCTGCAGAGTTGGTTTGATCCAAAATACCATCACTCATTAAGAGTAAGCTGTGTACACCCTCGATGGAACCCACCAGGATCTCAGGCGCTAACTGATCATCGTCTAAAATGCCCAGCGCCATATTACGTGAACGCAAACTGTTAACACTACGCCCCAGGGCATCGAGTAATAAGACTTCAGGATGGCCACCGTTCCAGACTTCAAAAAGATGATTTTTAGCATCGATCTTTAATAAAACCCCGGTGACAAAACGGTCCATGGGCAAAAGCTTGCCGACCTTGCGATTCAACTCTGCCACCAACTCTTTCAGGCTACAGCTTTTCTTCACCATCACACTAAACACTTCGGTGATCGGCATCAGCGTGATCGCCGCGGCCAGACCATGCCCGGTAGCGTCCAAAGAGGCCAGATAGAAGCTACCATCTTCTGCCTCGTGCCAAAGAACTAAGTCACCCGAAAAGCTCCCGGCAGGCTGATATAAGCAGGTTAAATAGGGCAAATGCTTCTGCCAGGAGATGGCGATGTGTTCATAGACATTGCGTGCAATCTGCTCCTCTTGATCACGCTCATCCAGCAGTGTTTCCAGCATCTGATTTTTTTCAGCGAGCAGCGTTTTTTGCTTTTTCAACTCGGAAATATCCGTGAGAAAAGCCACATAGTTCACCTTTTGTCCCTGATCATTTTTGATCGAAACGATGGTCAGGCTTTCCGAATAGATGCGGCCACTTTTATGCTTATTGAGCACTTCCCCCTGCCAGAAGCCTTTAACCGATAAGGTTTGCCACATCTCTTTGTAAAAATTCTCAGGCTGTAAACCGGAACTTAGGACGCGTGGGGTTTTACCGAGCACCTCACTGCGCTCATACCCCGTAATCAGACTAAAGGCTGGATTCGCATCCAAAATAACCCCTTCCAGATTAGTCACTAAAATCCCCTCATGGGCATGAGCAAACACAGCACGCGCAAATCTCTGACCTGCCGCACGTGCTCCGCGTAATAAACTGTATTGCAGGGTTCGATTCAGAACATCCGAATCCACCCCCTTAGTCAGATAATCATCGGCACCGGCATTAATCGCCTGGACCCCGATACTTTTATCTTCTAGCCCAGTGAGGACAACTAAGGGGATTTCAGGCAAGAGTTGACGTATTTTGAGGACAGTGGCGACACCGCTGGAGTCGGGCAAATTTAGGTCACACAAAATAATTTCGGGAACAAGATAGACGGCCTGGAGCAAATGCTTAACATCCGCCAACGAGTGCGCCAAAACGACCTCATAGGCCCGGGAATCTTCCTCTAACAGCTGGAAACGCACCAACTCAGCAGCGTCTAGGTCATCCTCTACTAATAACACACAGGGAGAGTTCGAAGCATCCGCTGAAACTTGTGGTTTTAACATCCGCTGCTGATGTAAATAAGCATCCATCAGACGGCGACATTTAATCAGCAATAGATCCAGATTGGCCGGTTTAATCAGATAATCCGTGACCCCGGCATGAAAGTAATCACGCATCAGGATTTGATCATCACTGGCGGTCAATATCATTACCGGCACACGTGGTGCGTGAAAACTCAGCACCGGCAACAGATCAAAACCCACCCCATCACTAAGTTGGTTATCTAAGATCACCAAAGAGAAGTCTTGAGGTGTTTTGAGCACCTGTTCCGCTTCCTGCAGACTAAAGACACTGGTACAGGAAATACCTCTATCTCGAAAAAAACGGCTTAAGAGTGTGTTGGTGGTTCGCTCATCTTCAACCAGCAGAATATGGTAGGCGGTCTCAAAATTCGGCATCACAACTCCCTACTCACTGACATCACCAGCATCAGCACTCGTTGACTGCATCAGACTCAGAATCTCATCACCTAGAGTCAAAGGATTAAAGGGCTTGGTGATCACCCCCGATAACAACAAAGCCTGTGCCGCTTCCTTCGATAAAAAATGGGTTTTAGCCGTTAAAAAAATCGCAGGCGTGTGGGCAAATCTGGGTTGTTTTCTAAGCTCTGTCAAAAACTCAACTCCAGACATACCCGGCAACATCACATCAAGCAAAAACAGATCCGGGGGATAGCGCTCAAGATGTAGAAGAGCCGCTTCAGCCGAGGTGAACAACTCCACCTGAAAGCCGGCCAACTGCACTAGAGCATAGTGCAGAATCATGCCTATATCTTCATCATCTTCAACACAAATCAGAGATAACCTATTCATTTTAATGCCTTATTAGTATCATCTGGCATGACTTTAACGGAGGGAAGATCCACATAAAAACAGGCTCCCTGGCCAGGAACGGAATCAAAACTAAGGTGCCCTCCCATCGCCTCGACCAGCTCAAATGCGATGGCCATCCCTAAACCGGTTCCACTTTGTTTGCGACGATCAGAAAGATCCGCTTGCGTAAAGCGCTCAAATACATGTGGCTGAAACGCCATCGGGATACCCTCACCTTCATCCAATACACTGATGCGAACAAACTCTCCTTGCTGCGTCAGCGCAATTTGAATCCGGCTGCCTGCATTCGAAAATTTGATGGCATTGGAGATCAAATTCGACAAAACCTGCTGAAGACGCAACTGGTCAACATGAACCTTCATCTCTTCGGTCGCAGTGAACTCAACCTGGAGGGACTTTTCCTCTAATAAGGCACGAAAATCTTCCAACACCTCTAAAATAGCCTCTTGGGCAGAGCAATCACTTAAATTCAAGCGCAGCATTCCTTTCGACAGACTCACAACATCGAGCAAATCATTCACTAAGAAGGTCAAACGATTCAGATTGCGACTGGCCAGATTAAACAGCTTTTTTCTGTGCTCGGGGTCCTGCTGTACCTGGTCTAATTGCAAAATGTTTAATGCGCCACGAATGGACGTCAAAGGGGTGCGCAACTCATGGCTGACAACCGATAGAAGCTCATCTTTCAGTTGCTGTTGTCGATCACGAATCGATTGAAAGGCATTAAAAGCCAGTAGCAGCTGACCGATTTCATCCTCACGCTCAATATTAAACTTCGATATATCGGACTCTTCCTCGACGGCTTTGTTTAACTGCACAATCGAACTGCGTAAGGGTGCTAACCAACGATAAATCAGAACCACCATGATGAAGGCCAGGGGGATCAGCAGGCTTGCAATCATCAGCATATAATAGGTCAGCGCCTGCTGAATCGAGGCCAAAACGATCACTTCCGGTGCCTTCTTGATGACAATCCAGTCCATAAAGCCCAGCTTATGCGCCACGTATAACCAGTTTTTACGATCTTTATCTTGATAAAAACCCTGCCAAGTATCCTGAAGCTCATCTGAACTTAAATAAATCCTATCCTCCTTTGATAAGGGCTGTAGGACTTTTTCTTCATCTGTGGCCGTAATGTATAGATCATAGGTGGGATCAATAATCAGCAACTGCCCTGAGTAGGATTGCAATTCATTACGAATGCGCTGGAACAGCATCTCACTTTCTAAACCGTTACGACCGACTAGAATCGCGATCGGTTGCCCGGCTTGATTAAATACCGGCTCAGCCATAAACACAGAGGGCAAACCTGAGACACTACCCATAAGCGGTGGACTGATCACGCTTTGCCAATTCTGCATCAGCTCGTTAATAAATGGACGGTGCGAAAAGTCCTTACCTCTACGCTCCGGTAGGAAAGGATAATCAAATATGCCTCTCGCCTCGGTATCCATCAGAATGAAATCTGAAAATAAATTTGACTCATAAGCCACCCGCAGCACTCTTTCCAACTCATCTGCGGGTAACAGCGTTTGGCCATTGGTGATTAAGGGTGCGAGCTGTTGAAGAAATTGTGCTCGCTGCTTAAAGCGCTGTTCTATACGATGCGCGGTGTTTTCAAGGCTTTGGCGTTCGTGCGCAAAATACTCACGCCTTAACTCGGTATTCAGTGAGCTGCTGATAATCCAGAAGGAGATGCCAACGGTGAGTCCTAACCCCAAGACCAACAAGACCATGATGCGTCGCAGCAGACTCCAACGCGCCGGATTTAAGTTCGTAAAATAGGTCGCGCGCACGCTCAACTTTCCGACTCCTGCAGGGTTAGGCTCCAGTCCTGTTCAATCTGCTGTAACAGATGGTGGAGGTTTTGCTCTAAATCCTCAGGCAGCAGAAAAGCCTCCGCTTCAAGCTGATTTAACCAGGCAGAAACCAGACGCTCTAACTGACGGGAAGATTGACTAAGGGCTTGGCACTGATAACTGCCGGAAGCCCCCGTGAGGTTATGCGCCTCACGGTGTAAATCCCTTACTAGCTGTGTTTGCTCGCTCACGCTGGCCTGCTGGATCTGAGCCAGCAGGCTCTGTAACTTTTCCAGCCGAACCGGGACACGCGATAGAAAACTTGCTCGTAATGCTGCGAAACTCATCTGCATCCACCTCTAATCCGGAGAGTGTCAGTGTATACAGAGGCCGAGGGGGATCGCTAGGTGCACGCTGTAAACAAGCTGATCTACGGATACAATTATGCTACATTTGCCACCAATAGCCCTTTAAACATAAGGGGAATCTTAACGGCCTGCTGTAAGACCGGATTATGCCTCATCTTGCGATTATTGAAGACGACATGGATCAAGCCAAACTCCTGGCTTACTGGCTTAAACCCTATGGATTTGATGCCACCCTGTTTATCTCAGCCGAACTCTTCCTGCACTCGCTGCATCAGGGTCAGGAGTTTGATCTCCTCTTGCTGGACTGGATTCTGCCCGGACAAAGTGGTATCGAACTCTTGCAAGCCTTGTCTGCACACCCAAATCTGCCGCCTATTATTTTTACCACCGTCAAGGATAAAGAGATCGATCTGGTCACGGCTTTACATTTAGGTGCCGATGACTTCATTCATAAACCCTTGAGCAAAACCGTGTTGATCGCTCGCATCAAAGCGGTTTTACGGCGCTATGGACGCCAGTTTTTAGATGTAGATCCATCCGAGACACTGGTGCTCTCGGATAAAGAACTCACTCTGACCTTTCACCATCAATCCCTTAAGCTAACCGCGACCGAATATCGACTGCTGCATCTGTTTTTACAAACCAGCAACAGCCTGCTCAGTCGTGAAGAACTCGCGGACAGTCTCTGGGGTGATGAAGAAAAAGCACTAGATGGCCGTGCACTTGATCTGCTCATCAGTCGACTACGCAAAAAACTGCGTGGTCTTAACCCGCCCCCAGGCCAGATCATCAGTCGTTATGGCCAGGGTTATCTATTTGAGCGCGGCTAAAGCTTAAGACTCAGTTTGAGTCATGTATTGATCCCGATGCTCATCACGTGCTGCCAGAATTTGGGGAAGGCATAATTCAAAGTGCTTCACCACTTCAGGATCAAAGTGTGCACCTGCTTCCTGCCGGATGAGTGCAACGGCCGCCTCGAGTGTCCAGGCTTTTTTATAGGGCCTTTCCGAAGTGAGCGCGTCAAACACATCAGCAACCGCAACAATACGCCCCGTCATCGGAATCTCTTCGCCCTTGAGTCCGTGTGGATAGCCCGTTCCGTTCCATTTTTCATGGTGGGTGAGCGCAATTTCTCGTGCCATCTTGAATAAAGGGGAATCATCACCGGCTAACAAATCGGCACCAATTTGTGCGTGTGTTTGCATGATTTTCATTTCATCATCAGTGAAGCGACCAGGCTTCAGCAGGATATGATCGGGGATACCGATTTTACCGATATCATGCATCGGACTGGCATTTAACAGCAGATCGGCTGCCTCCTGATCCCAGCCCATACTTTGGGCAATTAGTGCTGAAAACTGACTCATGCGTATGACGTGCATGCCGGTTTCATTGTCACGAAACTCGGCCGCACGCCCTAACCGGCGTATCACCTCGAGTCGGGTATCATGCAACTCTTTTGTTCTTTCAGCCACCTTCTCTTCCAACAAGGATTTTTGATCATAGGTGATACGAAAAGAGTAATAGGCCTCTAGAGAATTACGGACACGAATCAATAACTCTGTACGATCAAAGGGCTTGGTGATGTAATCACGCGCTCCCATTTCCAAGGCTTGGATCAGGTACTCGCGTGAGTTCTGTGCCGTCAAAATAATAATCGGTGGTAATAACGGATCTTTTAATGCGAAGAGCTGCTCCATCACCTGATAACCATTTAAGTGCGGCATATTTAGATCCAGTAGAATTAGATCCGGGCGATGAGCCTGATACCGCTCTACTACCTGACGCGGGTCCAGAATCTCCTCAAGACCTATGTATCCCTCTTTTTCCAGCATCTTGCGCAACAGCTTAAGATTGACGGGCGCATCATCCACCATGAGAATGCGTGAAGCATAAAAAGGATTTAAAACGTCCATCACCCTACCTCGTGATTTAGCACTAGATTAAAACTACTTACTCGATTCCATCCTAGCCAAGTCCAAAATTTCATTGATCAAATCCAATAAATGCTCACCGGATTTAAGGATTTCATCCACACTGTCTAACTGATCCGGTGACAGCCCCTCATCACACTGCAAAAGTTGAGCAAACCCCAAAACGGCATTCAAGGGGGTTCTTAATTCATGGCTCATACTCGATAGGAAATTGGATTTAGCTTGATTGGCTTTTTGCGCTTCCTCTTTCGCTTTGATCAGATCTTGCGTCATCCTGCGCTGATTAAAATAGGTTTCAATACGGTTGGAGATCTCCTCCAGAAGCTGTAGCTCCTCCGCCAAGAAAGATCGAGGCATAGAGGAGGTACTTTCTAAATGCACCTCCATCCAAGCCTGATCTGCTGCGGCAAAGCCAGGCAGATTTAAGCTCTTTTTCAGCATGACTTCTGAGCTTTGATAGTCATTGGAGGTGAACCACTCACCGGCATAAAAAATTCCGACATGGGTATAATCGGGATAGGCCCAGCCATACGGCATCTCATCCACAATCATTTGTATGATGGCCTGATCGCTTAAGTTTTCATCCACTAAGTAATCGGTGATACGGTTTAAACAGTTGGACTCTTTAATCCGCTCGCCCTTTTCCCAAAGTAATTGCTCCAGGCTCGCTTGCGAACTCTGTAGTTCACGCTCGGCAATAAGATGCTGCATCTGTTGATGCAACTGCTGTTGACGGTAGAAGTGTCGCGCGTGTAGCTGTAGACGTGGCCACAATTCACTCGCGGCACTCGGCCAACTCAGCCAATCCTGAGCCCCGGCGGCTAAGGCCTGCACTGAGGTCACGCACGCCTGACGATCCACCAGAATCACCGGGCGTTTGCGTGGCATGGGCAACTCAGACAAAACTGAGACCAACTCCAAACAGGGGATGTCGCTGACGGCAGTATCGATGAGGATCACGTCAGGTGCCAGCACCTGCAGAGCCAACATGATCTCTTTGGCATCCTGTAAGCAGTGTATCTGCAGATTTTCCTGCGGCAGAGCACTCAGATATTCGACCGATTCATCGGCCAGAATCAGCAACTTCATCGGTGGTTCCTGCCAGAGAAGATCCCCTATTTGCTCAGCGAGTAAGTTAAGCTCAAGGGGTTTACTCAAATAGGCTAAGGCCCCTGCTCGACTCGCCGCTAAACGCGCCGCCAGATCATCCCGCGCCGACATCACAATCAACGGCAAGCTGTGCCCCAACGGTTGAGTCAACTCTGACAAGCAGTTCAAGCCCGCCAAAGGGCCTTCCGGAAGGACTAAATCCATTAACACGGCATCGGGTAACTCAGAGGTATGCTGAAGATAGTCGGCAAACGCCTCCGCTCCCTGGAAACTGATGACGGCATAACCGGCTTGCTTGAGCACTTGTTCGACCAAAACCGCTTGATCGGGATCATCTTCGACCAAGCACACACGAATAGGCCGCGCTAAGGATGAGGGGAGCTTGTGTGGATTTAGACTATTCAAACAAAGTACCTCACTTCCATCTCATCAGACTATGTCCTAGTGACTCTAGCAAACCACTGTCATCACTGAAAAGCGAATCCTTTGATACATTAGTGATACATTTCTTTTTATCCTGATTTTTAAACAGGTTTCTGTAGAAGAGAGATGCTATGAGCGCTCTTTTCACTTAAGCTTAAGAACAGCCTTTAACTTTAGGAGCCTGTCTTGTCAGCGCTTATGCACCGACTCCTGATTAGCCTCTTCTTTTTATTGATGAGTTTTCATCTTGGGGCGGCGCCTGCTCAACCCTTAGAGCAAGATTGGCAATATCGCTGGGGGGATTCCCCCTTCACACAAGGCATTCCCGATTGGACTCAGGAGGCAGCGCCTGAGTCCTGGCACGCCATCGACTTTCCTTCTAATCCACCGGATCGACAGGGACAGCAGAATGTCTGGTATCGCACCCTGCTACCGGAAGGACAATTTACGGATCCGGTACTTTATATCTACAGCATTGATTTGATTGCTGAAGCCTATCTTGGCTCCGAGTTGATTTATCGATTCGGGGAGTTTGATGAGCAGGGTCGCGGCCAGTTCATTGGCTGGCCCTGGCACAAAATTGATCTGCCGGAAGGTTATGCCGGGCAAAAGCTGCATTTCCGTATTTTCTCTGACTACACCGACATAGGCTTATGGGGTGAAGTCAAAATCATGGAACGCTCGGATTTACTGGTCTTTATCCTGGAAAAATCCTATGCCAACCTGGGCATCGCCGCCTTCTGTTTGTTTATTGCCGCCCTGGCATTAGCCTTTGCGTGGGTACAGGGTGACCAACGTCAATTTATTTATCTCTCTCTGTTTGCGCTGGCGTCTGCAGGCAAGCTGTTAGGGGAAACGCAAGCAGTACAGCTGGTCTTGGATGCCCCTTTTTTCCGCACCTATATGACGGCTGTCGCCTATTACTCGATGCCTATTTGGATCGCTTTGCTTTTGCGTGAATGGTTAGCCGGTCCTCAAGCTCGGCGTATGGCATGGATCGCTTATGCTCACCTAGCCTATTTGCTGGCGGCTTTGGGAGCTGCGGCCCTCAATTGGATTCATCTGTCGATCACCTATCCCATTTTTGACCTGCTCTTCTCTTTGAGTCTGCTGATTCTTCTGTGGACGCTACGCAATCAATTTCAACAGATGGAAGCTAATCAACGCTGGGTGATTGCAGCCTTTAGTATCTTTGCACTGCTGTTGTTAATCGATATGGCTGTGGCTCACGGTTTCTTACCCTGGGTAAGGGTTCCTCTCTCACTCGGTGCGCTGGCGTTTGCGATGACGTTGGTGGTGATCTTTTTACATGATTACAGCCAGATGCAAAAATGGGTTCGAACCTTAAACCGCTCTCTGGAAACCCAAGTGAAAGCACGCACGGCCGCATTGGAAGGTTATGTAGACAAAGAGAAACAGCGTGCCGAACAGCTCACCCATGTGCAGCTGCTGGATCGTCGCGTCGAAACTTTGATTCATCACTTGCAAAGCTCGAACTCGACACAAGCCGCGATCGCCTTAATCGGTGTCGAGTTACCCCAGCTCTTATCTCCCCTACCGATTAGCATCCAACCTTTTGATCCCGATCATACAGAAGAGAGCCTGTTAGGCACTGAACTTGAATCCGGTGCACAAGTGATTTTTATTCAAAATATCAACCAGAACTCTCGTCCTTGCCTGATTCTGACTTTAGATCCAGATCAACTTCCCGCCCACACATCCAAACGCCTGCTGGAAGATTTTATGCAACGTCTTGCAGAGCGCCTCAGCTTTGCCCTCAGTAGCCGTGCGATGCAAGAGGCCTTAGAGCGTATGTCGTATGAGGACTTTTTAACGGGTTTAAGAAATCGTCGTTTCTTTGATGAAGCACTCGCGCGCGAAAGTCGTTTAGCGGTGCGTTATGAACATCCACTCGCGATGCTAATGTGTGATATTGATCACTTTAAGCGATTTAATGATGTGTTTGGCCATGAAGCGGGCGATATTGCCCTGCAAAAGGTAGCAAAAATTCTTCAGGAGCACTTCCGTGAAACCGACCTGCCCTGCCGTTACGGCGGCGAAGAGTTTGTGATCATCATGCCCAAAGCCGATCTCGAAGCAGCGCGACAAAGAGCGGAAACGTTACGTGAACGCGTTGCGGAAGAAAGTCTTAAGTTTGCCGGACAGGATCTGGGCAAAATCAGTATTTCAGTCGGCATTGCTGTGTGGCCCAACACAACCCTAGACCCTAAGGATCTACTGAATGCGGCGGATCGCGCACTCTATCGTGCGAAAGAAGCCGGTCGTAATCAAGTCCAAATAGCGCTCGACTAACGCCGCCTTGTCTGTATAAATATACAGGCGTATGATGCAGAACTGTTTAATCTTCATCTGTTGCAACGTTTGGCAATTTTCATGTTTAACTCACCGCGCCCCACCTCACGCTCTAGACGTAAAGTCACCCGCAAACACAAAAAAACACTTACCCAGGTTTGGCTAAAATCCGGTCGTAAGCAACCGGCTTGGATCCTTGTGCTGATGCTTGTCCTAGCTAGTGCAGCCTATCTGGTAGAGCGACAGATTCGAGAAACGCATGCCTATGCCGGATTGCCCCAAGCACACCAGGCTTGGCAAGCCGAAACCTGGCATCGTGTGTTACGTAATCCCGGTTTTATGGTGGGTTACTCCGATTTACGTATGAACCCCTTATGGGTGACTTACCGCTTAGATGCCGGCACACCTGGGCCTATTGGTCGCCGTCCACCTACGTTTTCGGCTGACTGGCGCACACTGATTCGGATTGATCATCACGACTATACCGGCAGTGGTTATGATCGTGGCCATCTCGCGCCCAACTATGCCATGGCACGTGTACATGGGCGTGAGGCACAACTCAAAAGTTTTTTAATGACCAACATTAGCCCACAAACTCCCGAGCTCAATCGACAAGTCTGGCAGCGTATTGAAGCGGCTGCCATGGATCACTTTGTGCCGATTAAAGGTGAGCTATGGGTAATTACTGGCCCTGTATTTTCCGGATTTTTATTCGGTTCTGAAGTCGAGCGTTTGAGCAGCAGTTGGGTCGAGATTCCAGATGCTTTTTATAAGATCTTTATTGCTCCCGCCACAGCAGAGCGCCCTTTAAAAGTACTTGCATTCCTCGTACCACAAAACGTGCGAGGGAATGAGCCTCTGGGTCAGTTTTTAGTGAGTGTGCGCGAAATTGAAGACAAAACCGGATTAAATTTTTTACATCGCTTACCACAAGATCTGCAAGATCGTGTAGAAACGCAAGTGCTTCCTGCTCCCTGGCAATTAGACAAGGTCAGCCGTCAACCTGGACGTTATGCCCAATAGAAGATAAATGCTTGCTTCCACGCAAACGAAGCAAGCAGACAGACAAACCAATAAAAGTCATGATCATTTAATCAAATAAATTCTGAAAAAAATCAGCTCTCATTAACTCTTTAACGCTATTCTCCTCTTCCAAATAGAAACTCCTACTGACAACACTATCAAATCAAAGCTCAAAGAGAGGCCCAATCCCTGCAACAGGGTTTTAAAGGCATCTTGATTTAAAATCAATTCTAGAATTCAAATACTGTTCAACTTAGGCTCAGGGTTGTTACCAGAGCAAAGATAAAACTTAGACCCTGGATCATAATCTCTTATTAAACATCAATTAAGCACTTTATTTCTGCTGATCCAATACAGATTGGCAGGAAAATTGTACTTATGAACTAGAACCTAAGCACAACAAGCACACACCGAATCATTCAAAAAAACACAAGATCTTTCAAGAAGAATGCCAGCAAGGTACCTAGTATTAAATCCAGCCACAAGGCTTGTTGATAAAACGTGAATCTAAAAATCACAGTACCAAATAAGCATAATAATGAGAGAACTTGATATGACACAAAATACACATACAAATCATACATCGGATACAACCAAACTTGATGTTATGGTTATCGGTGCAGGTGTAGCCGGATTATACCAATTACACCGAATGCGTGAAATGGGAATGTCTGTACGCGCATATGAAGCAGGTTCTGGTGTTGGCGGCACATGGTATTGGAATCGTTATCCTGGTTGCCGCTTCGATTCACAAGCAGAAATTTATCAATACTGGTTTTCAGAAGAACTTTACAAGTCCTGGCAACCCAGTGAACGTTTCCCCGCACAGCCTGAAACTGAAAAGTGGATGAATTATGTTGCCGATAATTTAGACCTTAAAAAAGACATACAATTTAATACCCGAATTAAATCTGCTCATTATAATGAGAACACCGATCGCTGGTTAGTGACAACAGATGATGGCGAAAAAATTGATACGCAATTTTTAATTGCTTGCTGCGGCATGCTATCGGCTCCCTTAGTAAATAGATTCCCTGGGCAAAGCAGCTTCAAAGGTGAAATACACCATACAGGTCTCTGGCCGAAAGAAGGTGTTGATTTAAAGGGTAAAAAAGTTGCGGTCATTGGCACTGGAGCAACAGGCATTCAAGTTATTCAAACTATTGCGCCTGATGTGGGTTCTATGAAAATTTTCGTTCGAACCCCAGAATATGTTATCCCTATGAAAAACCCAAAATACACGAAAGAAATTTGGGCAGAATGGGGAGATAAATTCCATGATCTTAAAAAGCGAGTCAAAGAAACGTTCGCGGGATTTGACTACGATTTTGAAGCCCCACCTTGGAATGATCTGAACAAGGAAGAACGTACAGAGATTCTCGAAAAACATTGGAATGATGGCTCTCTGTCACTCTGGCTTGCAACCTTCCCTGAGATTTTCTTTGAAGAGGATGCAAGCCAGGAAGTCTCAGAATTTGTACGTAAAAAAATGCGTGCACGATTGAATAATGATCCCAAGCTTTGTGACCTACTCATACCTAAAGATTATGGATTTGGTACACATCGCGTGCCACTGGAAAACAAATACCTTGAAGTCTATCTGCAAGATAATGTTGAAGCCGTTAACTGCCGGGAAGCAGGCATTGAGGAAATCGTTCCCGATGGAATAAAAACCACGGATGGTAAAATCCATGAAGTTGATGTAATTATTTTAGCCGTAGGTTTCGATGCGGGCTCAGGCGCATTGAGCAGAATAGATATTCGTGGCAGAAAAGGGCAATCACTGAAAGAACAATGGCAAAATGAAATCAAAACAGCCATGGGTTTACAAGTACATGGCTATCCAAATCTCTTTACAACAGGCGCTCCATTAGCACCATCCGCTGCACTTTGTAATATGACAACCTGCCTACAACACCAGGTTGACTGGATCTCAGGCTGTATCGATTATGCCATTAAGCATGGCAAGCAAGTAATTGAAGCCAGCCAAGAGTTTGAAGACGATTGGGTTCGCCATCATGATGAGGTTGCTAATAAAACATTAGTGGTCAAGACAGACTCTTGGTACATGGGATCTAATGTTGATGGCAAACCAAGACGACTCCTTTCATATATAGGTGGCGTAGGAAACTATCATAAGAAGTGTGATGAGTTAGCAAAAAACGGCTATCCAGGTTTTTTGATGTCATAACATAAAAGAGTTAGCTGCCACGATTTCTCCCCAGGGATCGTGGCAGCACCTAATCAGGTGATCAAAATGTCTAATTATTACTCTCAAGAAATACATGGCCCCTACCAGCTCATCAATATCGGCAACTTGAACCTCTATGAAGGTGGTGTAATTGAGGAGTGCTTTCTAGCTATTTCAACATTTGGAAAATTAAACTCAGAAAAGAGCAACGCTATATTAATACCTACTTGGTATTCTGGCACAAGTAAAATCATGCTGGATGCTTATATTGGTGAGGGTAGAGCCTTAGATCCAGATAAATATTTTATCATTATCGTCAATCAGATCGGAAATGGGTTATCTATCTCTCCAAGCAATGCTCCAGAAAAAATACATGGTAAAAAATTCCCTAAAATAAGAATCTGTGATGATGTAGATGCTCAGCATAAGCTACTTAAAGAACACTTTAAAATAAATCAATTAGAGTTAGTTGTGGGTGGATCCATGGGCGCCCAACAAACATTTGAATGGTCGGTAAGATATCCTGATTTTGTTAAGCGTGCGGCTCCAATTGCAGGCACCGCTAAGAATAGCGAACATGATTTTGTATTTACTGACACTCTGATTGAGGCCATTACCTCAGATCCAGCTTATCAATCGGGCGACTATGAGAATTCAAAACAAGTCTCTATTGGATTAGAACGCCACGCCAAACTCTGGACTGTCATGGGTTGGAGCACCGAATTTTTTAGAGCGGCTAGACACCAATCTCTCGGCTTTAAAGACATCCATGATTTTATTGCCAACTTTATGATTCCTTATTTTTCTGAAATGGATCCAAACAATCTACTCACCATGGCTTATAAATGGCAAAGAGCGGATGTTAGCTTAAACACCGAAGGAGATTTATTATCAGCTCTTAGAAAGATTAAAGCAAAAACATATGTCATGCCAATTTCACATGACATGTTCTTTACTTGCCAGGACTGCTTGGCCGAACAAAAATCCATTAAAAACAGCCAGCTAAAAGTCCTAGATTCAATTGACGGTCATCTGGGACTCTTCGGAACTGACTCCAAAATGATGGAACAGCTAGACCTCTATCTGAAAGATCTTTTACTCGAAATTTAGTGAAAGAAATAAAAATCTCATAAAAACAAAAACATGAAAGAGACCAAAATGAAAATAAAAAATAAATTAAAAGCAGGTATAGCTGCAACAAGCATCATGCTTCTATCAAACAATGCACTCTCACTTGATATTGATCCCGGAGACTACACGCCCTTGCCTTCAGGGGTTAACCTAGGTGTTCTATATCTACAAAACTCAGAAAGAACAAAACTATACAGTAACAAGGAAGTCATTAGCACGAATGCGAATCTCAAGGCAAATGTTTCCATCCTAAGGGGTGTACATTATACTGAGTTTGGTGGGAAGATGGCTAATATTCAAATCCTCCTTCCTTTCGCCAGTCTTAAAACTCGAAAGGACTTATCAGCGCTTGGTAATTCTAAAGGCATGGGTGATCCAATTCTTGCTTCAGCGCTGTGGTTTAACAAAAACCCTACTGACGCAAATCTATACGGCATAACCCAGTACTTATTTGTCCCAATCGGCAAATACTCACCCGACAGAGCTTTAAATATAGGTGAGAATAGATGGAAGTATACTCTACAAGCTGGTTATATTGGCAAAATATCTGAAAAAATTCTTTTTGATCTAACAGGCGATGTGACTATTTTCGGAAAAAATAGTAAATTCTCACCGGATAGGCTCAACCTAAAGCAAGATAATTTATATCAAGCACAAAGCTACTTGCGATACAAACCTTCTGCAAGCTCTGAAATCCACATAGGCTATTCAAAGCTATGGTCAGGCGAAACCACCGTCAACAATATAAAACAAAACGACCAAAGCAATCAGCAAAAAATAATGATCGGCGGATCTAAGTTTATATCAGACAGAACTCAGATTTTAGCTAATATTAGTCGCGACACAAAAATCGACAACGGCCTAAAGGAAGACCATAGATTCAATCTTCGTCTTCTACATGTATTCTAAAGCAACAGGGGCTATACGTTTTAGCCCCTTATTTCCCTAGGCAAAACATGCTATAATGTTGATTAGATATTACAGATAAACTCTTTAAAATAATAATCATTCGAGTTTGTAATGTATGAATAAAATTATAACACCTGATGAGCTACCCTTATGGGTACCCGGAGATATGTTAAGTTCGAGCAAAGAGCTTGGCTGGAAAGACATTTCTCAAAGATCATACTATTATAAAGGACAAGAAGTACCGATTCCCGCACTCGACCACTTTATGATTGTCTCTTATCATAAAGGATTGACCCCTATGTATCGACGCATAGAAGAGTCAACAGGCATCAAAACCACCTGCTCCCCTAGCGACATCTCTTTACTTAGCAACTCACAAAACTCTTATTGGGATTGGACGGAAGATATTATCGTTTCACACATCTATCTTTCGAATCAATTTATGTCCAGAATTGCAACAGAAATAACCGAGAAACCCATTGAAAACATCATATTACATGACATTCTTCAGCTGAGAGATCCATTAATAAGTTCGATAGTGGAGTGTCTAAATAATGAAGTGAGATCGAGTGGCCTAGGTGGTTCCGTGTATGCCGAAGCACTTGGAATTCAATTAGCCGTTCATCTTTTACGCAACTACGCTAATTTACAATTCAAAGAATCTACTGTTTTAAAACTATCAAAATCTCAAGAGAAAATCATACGAGAATACATTAACACAAATTTACACAAAAACATTAAAATTGAAGATCTATCCAACCAAGTTGGCATGGGTGTTTGGAATTTCTCCAAACGATTTAAGCAGTCTTTTCATTGCTCCCCACATGTTTTCCTTACTAGAACCCGAGCAGATAAAGCAAAAAAATTAATTTGCGAGGGAGACTTCGCCATTAAAGAAATCGCTTATCTATGCGGATTCTCTGACCAGGCGCACTTAACGAGAACATTAAGCAAAATATTTGGTATTACGCCTAAAAAGCTGCGCAATCTATAACCTCCTCCTCAAGATATTATTCCTTAATACCACTTTTACCCCGACCTACCATCATTCAAGATTTTTTAACAATCCCAAACTCAAAAACAAATGAAGACACTCTCTATTCTATCTTTATAAACCCCCATAATAAAAAACCAAACCCACCTATTATATCCATGTAACTAATCACAAGATAACAATACAAATTTTCGAATAGTGCATCTAGTATTTATAAACGAAGTAGCACGCATCAAGTAGTTAATAACAAGTAAATAACACTTATGCATTAGCCACAACTTAATTATCTGGACACTATCATGAAAACCTCACCCTTAATCTCAAAGAAAAGGATTGCACTCGCCATTACTATGGCTTCACTTGTCACACTGAGTGGGTGCAGCGGCTCTTCACAAAAATTCGTTATTGACGACAACGGCGGTGATGTTGTTATTCCAACAGATCCTAACGACCCGAACAACCCTAATGATCCAAACAATCCATCCGATCCCATCGACCTTAGTGGTGGGACCATTCAAGATCTGCAAGATACCATTGAGGTGCTAGTCGAAGGCTCTTTACTTGATCCCGTCAGTGACTTAACCGATAACTTGCTGAACCCAGAGACTGGATTACTTTCTCCGGTTACTGGCTTAGTAGATGACCTAACTTCTGAAGGTGGATTGCTTGAACCCGTAGGTGGAGTTTTGCATTCTGTTTTAGGTGATGAGGGCATTTTACGTCCCACTGTTGAGCTGTTAAATTCTACGCTAACTGATGGTGAAGCAGGTACGGGCACCGTTAATCAAGTCGGTGAGACACTTTACCTGATTACCGGTACCGAAGATGGTTTAGCACCGGTCAGTGACCTCATCACTTCTCTAGTTGATCCTTTAGATGGCCTACTCTCTCCTGTAACAGGAACATTAGATGCTTTAACCGGTACGAACGGCGCTCTACAGCCTGTCGGCGATCTAACTGGAGCACTCCTCGGTAACGATGGCTTACTGGCCCCAACACTTTCCGCCACTAGTGCTATTTTAGACGATACAGGCTTAACACCATTACTTAGCCCAGTATTAGATACCTTAGGCGGCACTGTTCAAAGCTTAAATACCTCGCTTGATAGTGTTACTGGATCTCTTACCGAAGGCGAAATGGGTACAGGAACACTGACTGATGTTCAAACAACCGTCGACACACTTCTAGTCAATACTGCCTTAGCTCCTGTTGGCGATCTAACTAATAATTTGCTTAATCCAGAAACCGGGGCCTTGATTCCTCTTTCTACTACTATCGAAGGCCTAACCGGTCTCGGAGGCGGGCTCGAACCTGTTGGCAGCCTGATTGGCACCTTGGTCGGACAGGAAGGTCTTTTGACACCTGTTCTGGAAACAGTTAATGGTTTATTGGTGAATTTACCACTGTCCGATTTAAATCTGCTCTCCGGTGATCTTCTTGGTGAAGATTTACTTGGCGGTGATCTACTTAGCGGCGTACTGGGTGGCGATTTACTTGGAAGCCTTCTCGGTGGAGACTTACTTGGTGGCCTTCTCGGAGGTGATCTACTCGGCGGAGACCTGTTAGGGGGTGATCTACTCGGTGGCGTGCTCGGTGGGGACTTGTTAGGCGGTGATCTACTCGGTGGCGTGCTCGGTGGAGATCTGTTAGGCGGGGATCTACTCGGTGGCGTGCTCGGTGGGGACCTGTTAGGCGGTGATCTACTCGGTGGTGTACTCGGCGGAGATCTGTTAGGCGGGGATCTGCTGGGTGGAACCGTTGGTGAAGGCACGATCACGGATGTACAGGGCGCTGTAGGCACTCTGCTCAACAATACCGCTCTAGATCCAGTCGGCGGCTTAGTGAGTGGCTTAGTCGACCCTCAAGCTGGCGTATTGGCACCTGTTACAGGTCTAGTCGATGGCCTGACCTCTCCGACCGGAGCCTTAGCACCTGTAGGTGGTCTTGTTAATGGACTCATCGGTGATGAAGGAGCTCTCACTCCTGTTCTGGGCACTGTTAACGGTTTATTGGGCGGCGTCACCGGAGGCTTACTGGGTGGTAGCTCACTTTTGGGCTCCAATGGATCCTCAACTAATTAAGATACTCTAATATACCTCCCCTAATCGAAACTGCCCAAATATAACTTTGGCAGCCTCCGATAACTTGCAGCACCAATTGGTGCTGCAAGTTTTTTTATTCTAAATAAACATAAGTATCTGAGCATTTCTAAATAAAACACTCAGATACTTATAATTAAACACATATAACTAATCATAAAAGAAAGATTTTTATTAGCCCCTAGTATCTATAGCATCTTATATCAAACTGAAGCAGGGATGATCCGATTTATAACATGGATGCCTGCCAGTTAATCAATGAAAACTTGATCTTACTGACTGGGGCTTTAAATAAATGGCTAAGAAACGTTTTTCACCTAAAAAAAGCATGGCATTAGCCTTTGCTATTTCTTCACTGATCGCACTAAGCGGATGTAGCGGCTCTACTCAGAAATTCATTATTGATGATTCTGGTGAGGAAGTTGTCGTTCCCGGTGGCAATGACGGTGCCAACGGCAATGACGGCGCTAACGGCAATGACGGCGCTAACGGCAATGACGGTGCCAACGGTAATGACGGTGCCAACGGTAATGACGGTGCCAACGGTAATGACGGTGCCAACGGTAATGACGGTGCTAACGGCAATGACGGTGCCAACGGCAATGACGGTGCCAACGGCAATGACGGCGCTAACGGTAATGACGGTGCTAACGGCAATGACGGCAGCAATGGTAATGATGATGTCACAGACACCAGCGGTACTATCTTAAACCTACAGGGCACAATTGACGCATTGGTTGATGACTCGCTGCTTGACCCTGTTTCCGAGCTCACACACAACTTACTTGATCCTAATGAAGGCCTATTGTCTCCAGTCACAGGTTTAGTCAATGACTTGACAGCAGAGGGCGGGGCTCTGGAGCCTGTAGGAGATTTATTAAATGGAGTTCTGGGTGATGATGGATTACTTCGTCCTGCGATCCAGTTGGTTAATTCGGTTTTAACTGAAGGTGAAGCCGGAACTGGTTCCATTAATCAAGTTGGTGAAACTCTTTATCTCGTTACTGGAACTGAAGGTGGTTTAGCTCCTGTCAGCGATCTCGTCGGCTCACTGGTAGATCCAGTTGATGGCCTACTCTCGCCTATAACTGGAACCTTGGATGCCCTGACCGGTACAGGAGGAGCCCTGCAACCTGTAGGAGATTTGACCGGAGCACTTTTAGGCAACGAAGGCCTGTTAGCACCAACACTAGGCGCTGTGAACACTCTTTTGGATGATACAGGCTTAACTCCATTATTAAGCCCTGTTTTAGACACCCTAGGTGGCACTGTTCAGAGTCTGAATACAACTGTGGATGGTATTACTAGCACCCTGGCGGCAGGCGAAATCGGAACAGGCTCCCTTACTGATGTTCAAAGCACCGTGAACACCTTAGTTACAGACACGGCTTTAGCACCTGTTGGTACTCTGACAAATAATTTGCTGAACCCAGAAACAGGGGTTCTAGTGCCGTTATCTACAACGATTGAGGGACTGACAGGCATTGGCGGTACGCTGGAACCTGTTGGTGCAGTTGTAGGTACACTTCTTGGGGAAGAAGGCTTGCTTACCCCTGTCGTTGAAACAGTGAACGGCATCCTCGTCGGATTACCTCTATCTGATTTGAATCTTTTGTCAGGCGATTTGTTAGGTGGCGATCTATTAGGCGGGGATTTACTAGGGGGTCTTTTAGGTGGCGATCTTTTAGGAAGCCTGCTGGGAGGGGACCTTTTAGGGGGTGATCTACTCGGTGGCGTGCTCGGTGGAGATCTGTTGGGCGGGGATCTACTCGGTGGCGTGCTCGGTGGGGACCTGTTAGGCGGTGATCTACTCGGTGGTGTACTCGGCGGAGATCTGTTAGGCGGGGATCTACTCGGCGGCGTTCTCGGTGGAGATCTGCTGGGTGGAACCGTTGGTGAAGGCACGATCACGGATGTACAAGGCGCTGTAGGCACTCTGCTCAACAATACCGCCCTAGATCCAGTCGGCGGCTTAGTGAGTGGCTTAGTCGACCCTCAAGCCGGCGTATTGGCACCTGTTACAGGTCTAGTCGATGGCTTGACCTCTCCGACCGGAGCCTTAGCACCTGTAGGTGGTCTTGTTAATGGACTCATCGGTGATGAAGGGGCTCTCACTCCTGTTCTGGGCACTGTGAATGGTTTGCTTACAGGATTGACAGGGGGCGACCTATTAGGTGGTGATCTTCTTGGTGGTGTACTGGGTGGTGATCTTCTTGGTGGTGATCTGCTCGGCGGCGACTTACTTGGTAATGTAACCGGTGGCGATCTATTAGGTGGTGACCTGTTAGGCGGTGATCTACTCGGTGGAGTTCTCGGTGGAGATTTACTGGGCGGTGTGCTGGGAGGAGAGCTGCTCGGTGGAACCGTTGGTGAAGGTACGATCACGGATGTACAGGGCGCTGTAGGCACTCTGCTCAACAATACCGCTCTAGATCCAGTCGGCGGCTTAGTGAGTGGCTTAGTCGACCCTCAAGCCGGCGTATTGGCACCTGTTACAGGTCTAGTCGATGGCTTGACCTCTCCGACCGGAGCCTTAGCACCTGTAGGTGGTCTTG
>NZ_SMRS01000011.1 GCF_008368715.1 Nitrincola tapanii | reverse complement strand
GCTTGTCCTGATTAAGCTGTATGCTCAATCTCAACAAGCGCCCACACGCATTACCTGATCGATTGTTAAAGAGCGGCTCGGCCAACTTCCTCAGCGAGGTGTCGTCTCAAGCGAGGTGCGTATTCTACATCAGGACGGCGCCCTGTCAACAGCTTTTTTTGAAAAAATTAATAATAATAGGTTTTTGTTTTCAACTGGTTAACGAATAACCAATACGGAGCATTTAGCGCGCTCAACTACTCGTGAGGTAACGGATCCAATCAAGATATTTTCCATACGCGAGTAGTTATGACTTGGCATCATAATGAGATCCACTTCATATTTTTTAGCGGCTTTGATAATTTCTTTGTGTGCGGCACCCTCTGCAACATGAACTTGATAGCTCACAAGGTTCGGCAAAGTTTCATTTACAACCAGGGTAAGCTCCTCTTTGAGTACTTGCAACGCACTGTCGATCGCGTTTTTTGGAAAATAACTGGCAACAACCGGCATGCTGTATCCTGGTAAAACCGTCAGTAGGTGTAATTCAGCGTCCGGTTGCGTTAGATACTCTGCGGCGAAATTGAGCGCTTTCACAGCCGTTTCTTTATCTTGCATATCGATGGGTAAAAGTATTTTTTTAAACATGTCAATTCCTTATCACGCTTTGCTTAAGACTCGTGCACGTGATCTTTGCAGCAGATACATCATCAGAAGTAATAATAACGCTGGAATAAATACCCAGTGTTTAGCTGGCCTATCCAGCTCAACCAGAATCTCCGTTATTTCCCAATCAAAGTCCAAACCCGCCCTTTGTGCAGCACTACCAAAACCCACCATATCCACACGCATACGATCATCTAATTCGCTCAGCATCAAACCCGCATCGGCTAAACGCTGCGCGCCATCATGTCCTGGTGCCAAAGGCAAGACAACCAATTTACGCACCTGAGTTCCATCTAGAGTTTCGCCCTCTACCCATAAGCGCAGCGCATCCGTTTCTGTTGCAGCCAGCCGCTCAATCTGATTTGACGGCAGATGCTCATCCGGTGGATAGATTTGATCCCACCAAAACCCAGGGCGGAACAAGGAAAAAGCAATCACTAACAAAACGCCTATCTCGTATCCACGCAACTTCACCAACCAATAGCCTTGTGTTGCGGCTGCAAAAATCAAGATCGCGAGGGTAGCCGATACAACCGTGATGAACAGATGCATCCAACTTTCGATGCCGATCAATAGAAGCTCTGTATTGAAGATAAACATAAAGGGCAGCACCGCTGTACGTATATCATAGGCAAAACCCTGCACACCGGTACGTATCGGATCCGAGCGCGCAATAGCCGCGGCGGCAAACGCGGCAAGCCCCACCGGTGGCGTATCATCCGCCAAAATACCAAAGTAAAAGACAAAGAGATGAACGGCGACCAAAGGCACGATCAAGCCGTTTTGTGCGCCGATCGTCACAATGACAGGCGCCATGAGTGTTGATACCACAATATAATTAGCGGTGGTGGGCAAGCCCATACCCAGAATTAAGCTGATAGCCGCGGTAAAAATCAGCATCAACATGATATTGCCACCGGACAGAAATTCCACGAACTCTGTCATCACCAGCCCGACACCTGTCAAGGTCACAGTCCCAACGACAATCCCTGCTGCTGCGGTCGCCACCCCTATTCCAATCATATTGCGTGCACCCGTCACTAATCCTTCGAAAAGATCGGTGACACCTTCGCGCGAGGCGCTCGTGAGCGTTGCTGATTGACGAAAAAAAGCCTTTAAAGGCTTATGCGTTAAAACAATGCCAATCATGAACGCCGAAGCCCAAAAGGCGGATAGTCCTGGACTAAAGCGTTCGACAGTTAGACACCAGACCAATACGAATACAGGCAGCAGATAGTAGAGTCCTGACTTCACCGTAGGGGCTACTTCGGGCAACTCAACAACAGGTGAGTTGGGATCATCCATTTTCAAATCAGGGTAAGTGGCAGCATGGCGCACGAGGAGCAGATAACCCAAGGCCACCAATAGACTCATCAACCAGTATGAACCCTGACCAAGCACCTCTTTAGTCC
This sequence comes from Nitrincola tapanii, assembly GCF_008368715.1. Lineage (GTDB taxonomy): Bacteria > Pseudomonadota > Gammaproteobacteria > Pseudomonadales > Balneatricaceae > Nitrincola > Nitrincola tapanii. The sequence continues at coordinate 40,147 of NZ_SMRS01000011.1, read as the reverse complement.
AGCCGAATAGATAGTAGACCGCTAATGAGAAAAGGCTAAAGCCAATCAAGATACTTGCCCATGAAAGCAAAGCCTGGGCAAGCGTAGGTGTATGTCGGCGTGGCAGGCCCTGCATTCCCGCCTTGAGCGCCTCTAGATGTACGATATAAATGAGCGCTATATAAGAGATAAGGGCCGGTAAGATGGCATGCTGTATCACTTCTATATAAGGAATGCCGACATATTCCACCATCAAAAATGCTGCTGCACCCATGATCGGCGGTGTCAGCTGACCATTCGTTGAGGACGCCACCTCGACCGCACCGGCTTTATGCGCAGGGAAACCCACACGCTTCATTAACGGAATGGTAAACGTGCCTGTGGTGACAACATTGGCGATGGATGAACCGGAAATCAGGCCACTCAATCCTGATGAGACCACTGCGGCTTTCGCCGGTCCACCGCGCATGTGGCCTAAAAGGGAAAAAGAAACCTTGGTGAAATAGTTGCCAGCTCCCGCCTTTTCCAAAAGCGCACCAAAGAGCACAAAGAGAAAAACAAAACTGGTGGATACACCTAAGGCAATCCCAAAGACACCACCACTGGTTAGCCATTGATGTGACATGGTTTTATTCAGGCTGGCCCCTGCATGCGCGATCACATCCGGCATATAAGGGCCGCCAAAGGTATACACAAGGAAAACCAGAGCAACAATCATCAGAGGAGGACCGAGCGCTCGACGCGTCGCTTCCAAGAGTAAGAGCATGCCGGTAACGGCGGCGATCAAATCCATCTGCGTGGGTGCACCGGAACGACGTGCCAGTTCAGATTCAAAAATTAACAGATAAGCGGCACTCAGGGCACCAAGCAGGGCAAAAATCCAATCATGCCAAGGAATATAAAGTCGGGGAGAGCGCCGAAAAGCCGGGTAGGCGGTAAAGGCTAAAAACAGCGCAAAAGATAAATGAATCGCACGCGCCTGGGTATCATTAAATACCCCAAAATTAAAAACGAAGGGCAGGGGCGAAGCATACCAAAGCTGAAACAAAGCCCAACTCAGAGCAACTAACCACAAAAAGCGTCCAGTTAACCCCGCTGGATTGCGGGACCCACTGTCGGACTGTGCTAGCAGCGCTTGAATCTCCTCTTCAGCGGAGGATCGGTTGGATGGGTTTTGATTCACCTTCGCTCCTTTACTCGCGCCGCAGATGCAGGGGTTACTCAACACCTGCAAGATCAATCGTTGCGGCCTGGGCATTAGACTCAGGCCTCTTTTAGACCCAGGCCTCTTATTGTTACAACAAACCCGTTTCGCGGTAATAACGTTCAGCACCTGGATGCAAAGGCGCACTCAAGGCTTCTTTGACCATAGACTCTTTTGTCAAGGCCTGGAAAGCTGGATGTAAACGCTGGAAAGTTTCAAAGTTATCAAACACCGCTTTCACCAGCTCGTAGATCACCTCTTCTGGAACCGCCGTGGAAGATACAAAGGTCGCCGCAACACCAAAGGTTTCAGCACCCTGATCATTTCCACGATACATTCCACCTGGTAGGTCAACCATACGGTAATAGCTATACTCCTCCACCAAGGCTTTCACCGTGTCATCATTAACGTTCACTAAACGGCTATCACAGGTGGTGGTTGCTTCCTGTATCGCTCCACTGGGATGCCCTACGACATAAACCATCGCATCGATACGGTTATCACACAGGGCACTGGCCTGTTCAACGGCGCCAAGCTCTGAAGCGAGGGAGAAGTCACGCATCGTCCAGCCTTTCGCATTCATCAAGACTTCAATCGTGCCCCTCTGCCCGGAGCCAGGATTGCCCACATTCACCCGTTTACCTTTTAGATCATCAAAATTGCGGATATTGGCGTCCGCTCGCGCCAAAACGGTAAACGGTTCTGGATGTAATGAGAAGACCGCTCGCAGATCAGGATTCGGTCCTTGATTTTCAAACTCAGCAGACGTGCCATGATAAGCGTGATACTGCCAGTCAGACTGAGCAACAGCCATGTCTAACTCACCGGCACGCAGTGTATTGAGGTTGTAAACCGAACCACCCGTGGCTTCGACTGAGCAGCGAATACCATGGCGAGCACGGTCACGATTCACTAAGCGACAGATGGCACCGCCTGTTGGATAATAAACACCGGTTACCCCCCCCGTGCCGATTTTGATGAAGGTTTCAGCACTGGCCACGGCCGGTGTGAGCAGTGTACTGAGCCCTAATCCTGCCGCCGTCACGGCGGATAACAACACCTTTTTCATTTGCATCCTAAAACCCTCTTAAGGTTGATTAACCTGTCTAGAATCGCGAAGATCCTCGTTAGCGCCAAATGCGAGTTGGCCTAACTGGCTTGTTCTTAAGACTAGACCTTTTTATCCCAGCCACCAAAACTTTACCGCCGACTTAGCGTAAAAAACGCTGATGCTGCCGGTAAGGAAAGACATCAACGACCTCGCCTCGGCGCACTTGCTCCTGCATTTCCCGCCAGGTGTGAGCCTCTAATAAATCCCCATGTTGTTGATTAAAGATGCGTCGAATCCGTGTATCACATGCGGTTAGCAAGGTGAACTCTTCGGGAAAAACATCGTTCGGGCCTATGTCATACCAAGGCTCACCGGCCAACTCCTGCTCCGGGTAGAGGGGTTCGGGAATTTCACGAAAGTTGCAGTCCGTAAGATATTGAATCTCATCATAATCATAAAACACCACGCGCCCGTGCCGGGTGATCCCAAAATTCTTAAACAACATATCTCCTGCAAAAATATTAGCCACCGCTAACTGACGTATCGCTTTACCATATTCATTGATGGCATGAAAAATCGCGCCCTCATCATTGCGCGCCATCGCCTGTTCAAGATAGAGGTTCAAGGGAGTCATGCGCCTTTCAGCCCAGACCTGGGAGAAGAGCACCTTGTCACCCTGCAAGGTCACTGTGCGTGATGCCAAGGCCAGAAGTTGCTGCAAAAACTCCGGTTCAAATTTCTCTTGCGGCAGAGACAGCTCACGAAACTCAAAGGTATCAGCCATACGCCCGACACGGTCATGGCGCTTCACCAGCTGATAACATTGATTGACTCGCGCGGCCGTAATTTTTTTCGAGGACGAAAAACGATCCTTGATCACCTTAAACACCACAGGAAAAGAGGGCAGGGTGAACACCATCATCACCATACCCGGCACACCCGGTGCCTGCTGCAGCAAATCCTCTGCAGCCATTAAATGGGCGCTAAAGTCACGATAAAACTCGGCTTTCCCCTGCTTATAAAAGCCAAGAGAGGTATAAAGTTCTGCCGTAGATTTCATCGGGATTAAGCTGTGCAGGAAGTCGATAAAAGCAGAAGGAACGGGGACATCAACAAGGAAATAAGAGCGGGTGAAACTAAAAATCACCGAAACATCATCTTCGTCTGTGACCAAGGTATCAACATAAACCGCTCCCGCATCATTATTCAGTACGGCCAACACAAAAGGCTTGTGCCAATACCGACTGGAAATACGTCCGACCAAATACGCCGCTTTATTACGATAAAACACAGATCTGATGACATCAACCTGAGCTAATTGACCATCCTCCGGCAGGTGTGTGCGCAGATAACGAATGATATTGCGCAGATCACGCCGCGCATTTTCCCAAGGAATAGCAAAACTGAAGTCGCGGAATAGGCGCTGGAGTAATTTCACCAATCCCTCTTCTGTTGTATAGGTTCGACAATATGCCTGAGGCGCAACCAGGCGGCCTGAACTGAATGAAAGATCCAGTGCCGATGCATTGACCGAGCCCGATAACCGATCTTTTTGCCGCCAAAGAACAGAATTAAAAAAAGTCGCCGCCAACTCACGATCCATCCGTGACTCAATGCGCACCTGATAACGCTCAGCCGTCAGCTGCCAAAATTGTGTTTGACTCAAAACCTCTTCGGTCAGTCTCTGCTGCAAAGACTGATTCGCCTGATGAATATAAGCATCATAGAGATCAATGCGCTGGGCACTGAGTTTTTGTAACTCGCGCCAATCCGCCGTCTCAAAAAGATCCGCCGCACTGAGCGTTAAATGCCGAAAATCAGCACGATAAGCACCGAAAGCTTGATAGATGAGACGGCTGGCACGCTCTGCGGGATGTCGTAGATGCACAGTCCATCCTCCTGTTTTTATTATTGTTATACCCTATTCATAGAGGCTTGCTATAGTGACAACATACGCTTATCAGCAAGTTCGTCTGTCTCAGGAGACTTACATGTACAGCCTGCCGAAACTAGAACCGATTCGCGATATCCGTGCCATTGCCGTACTGACCAGCGGTGGTGATTCGCCCGGCATGAACCCCGCCATTCGTGGCATCGTGCGCAGTGCCCTCAATCGTGGTATTCAGGTCTATGGGGTACAACGAGGGTTTGCCGGGTTAATTCAGAATGATCTTGAGCTGCTCACCTCCGCCTCCGTTTCTAATATAGTCCAACGAGGTGGGACACTGTTAAAAAGTGCTCGCAGTCTGGAGTTTCGTCAGGCAGAGTTTCGCCAGAAAGCCGCTGAACAATTGGCAGAACGTGGCATTGAAGCCTTATTCGTCATCGGAGGGGATGGCTCCTTAAGCGGAGCACATCTATTTGAAGCTGAAACTGGAATTCCCGTCATAGGCCTACCCGGTACTATCGACAATGACATTTTTGGAACGGATGACACCATAGGTTTTGATACCGCCGTCAACACTGCCTTAGATGCTATCGATAAAATCCGTGACACTGCCGATTCACATGAGCGTCATTTTTTAGTTGAAGTCATGGGGCGTAACTCAGGCTTTCTGGCGACCCATGTGGGTATTGCCGCAGGTGCCGAAATGATTATCGTACCCGAGCATCCTGTGGATATCGCCGCACTCTCCGAGCAGTTAGCACTGAATCGCAATTCAGGGCAAGGCTCAAGTGGCATTATTGTGGTCGCTGAAGGCAACGAAGCGGGGCTGACCTATCGCTTGGCGGAACAACTCAAACAACACGGCCAATCCCCTCATGTCTGTATCCTTGGGCATATTCAGCGCGGGGGTATTCCCAGTGGTCATGACCGTGTCCTGGCATCCTGCTTAGGCGCCGTTTCTGTGGAGTATTTGTTAGCCGGTTACAGCGATATCTTAGTGGGTGTGCAGCAGGGCGAAGTCACTGATATTCCTCTCGACAACCTTTTACGCTATCGCAAGGGTTTAGACCCTGAGCTACTCAGGATCGCCCTACAGCTCCACCGCTGACACCCTTTTCTCAACCGCGCTCAATCAACCACGGCGGTCGGAGACAAAGGGATTACTACGCTTTTCCTGGCCAAAGGTCGACATCGGCCCATGGCCAGGAATGAAGGAGACTTCATCACCTAAAGGGAAGAGTTTTTTTCGAATAGAGTGAATCAGGGCGGCATGATCCCCGCGTGGAAAATCGGTCCGGCCAATCGAACCATTAAACAACACATCTCCCACCTGCGCTAACTTAGAGTCGGCATGATAGAAAACAAGATGACCGGGCGTATGTCCAGGGCAATGCAGTATCTCTAACACCAGATCACCACACTGAATTTGCTCACCTTCCTCCAACCAACGATCCGGCTGGAATGCCTGAACCTGAGGAAAACCAAACATACGACTTTGCTCGCTGAGTCCATCGATCCAAAAAGCATCGTCTTTATGCGGCCCCCAAATCGGTACCTGCCAACGGCTCGCCAACACGCCCGCAGCACCGACGTGATCTAAATGGCCATGTGTCAGCAGAATATAGGCCGGTGTGAGGCCTTCCGCCTCAAGTACCGCAGCGATCTTATCGGCATCACCACCGGGATCGATGACTAAGGCCTGGCGGGTTCTTTCGCACCAGAAAAGGGTGCAGTTCTGCTGAAAAGGGGTAACCGGGATGATGCGATACTGCATAACCTCTCCAGAAATAATGAGCCATCAAAATAATCCATGCATTATTGCGAATTGCGCCGCCAAAGCCAACGCAGTTGGTTGATCCCTAGACAACTCTCAGCGTAGACTAGAGAGATTGATCTTGGTCGGGGTGCCCTGTTGGGCTGAGATAATACCCGCTGAACCTGATCCGGTTGATACCGGCGTAGGAAATCGAGATAGATGTGTATGCACACTTACATACCTCTCTGTATCGAGGCACCCGCCAGTCACTTTTTACCCGGTGTGTCTTTATCAGGAGAGTCTTTTAATGTCAGCCGCTAAACCTGCAACGCCCATCGCTTTAACCCTGGCAGGTTCTGACTCAGGTGGTGGAGCGGGCATTCAAGCCGATCTAAAAACCTTTTCTGCCTTAGGTGTGTATGGCGCGTCCGTCATCACCGCACTGACCGCACAGAACACCCGTGAAGTACGTGCGATCCACTATCCACCTCTGGATTTTCTAAAGATACAAATCGCCACAGTGCTGGATGATTTAGCGGTGACCGCGATTAAAACGGGTATGCTCGGCACGGCTGAACTCATTTATACCGTCGTCGATGCGCTGAGTCCGCAAGCCAACACGATTCCTTGGGTCGTGGACCCCGTCATGATCGCCAAGAGTGGCGATAGCCTGTTACAAGCCGATGCGATCACCGCGCTGCGTGAAGCGCTCATCCCTCGCGCCACCCTGATTACACCTAACTTGCCGGAAGCCGCTAGACTCTGCCAGCAGCCGCATCCTGAATCCTTAAGTGATATGTACCGTCTTTTAGACAGCCTCAGCCAATTGGGTGCCGAAGGGGTGTTATTAAAAGGTGGCCATCTCGATTCATCCGACATCTGTTATGACCTTCTACGCTGGCAAGGCCAAACCTACGAACTGACTTCACCTCGTTTCACCACCGGCAATACTCATGGCACAGGATGCACTCTCGCTTCCGCCATCGCCGCCGGCTTAGCCAAAGGCTGGGCACTGCCCGATGCTGTTGCTGCCGCTAAAGACTACATCAGCCAAGCTATTGCAGCAGCAGATCAACTGTCTATCGGTCAAGGCCATGGTCCCGTGCATCACTTTTATGCCAGTTGGCCAAAATTGACCCAAACTCCCCAAACTCCGCCACTCTCTGTTAAACAGGATCTTCATCCATGAACTCTAAACACTCAGCACTTAGTGAACGTGCTCGCCTTGAGCAGGATTCCGTTCAACCCTTTCCAAACTCGCGCAAGGTCTATATCCAAGGCTCACAGCCGGATATTCGTGTGCCGATGCGTGAGATTACACTGGCCGACACTCCCACGGCCTTTGGCAGTGAGAAAAATGCGCCACTTTATGTGTATGACACCTCAGGCCCTTATACCGACCCCGAAGTGAATATTGATATACGTAAAGGCTTACCTGCATTACGCCAGAGCTGGATCGATGCACGTGGCGATACCGAAGTCCTGGATCAACTCAGCTCAGAATATGGCCGTTTGCGTGAAGCCGATTTACGTCTAGACGAATTAAGATTCCAGCTGCAACGTAAACCGCGTCGCGCCAAGGCCGGCAAGAATGTCACACAGTTGTACTATGCACGCCAAGGCATTATCACTCCGGAAATGGAGTTCATCGCGATCCGTGAAAACATGCGCATGGCTAAAGAGCAAGCTCAGGGCAATGTGATTAACCAACAGCACCCAGGCCATAGCTTTGGTGCACGTTTACCCGAAGAGATCACACCTGAATTTGTACGCAGCGAAGTCGCGGCCGGTCGCGCCATCATTCCTTGCAACATCAACCATCCTGAACTCGAGCCAATGATTATTGGCCGTAATTTCCTGGTGAAAATTAACGGCAATATCGGTAACTCGGCGCTAACCTCTTCGATTGAAGAAGAAGTTGAGAAGATGACCTGGGGCACTCGTTGGGGTGCCGACACCATCATGGATCTATCTACCGGCAAAAACATCCATGAAACACGCGAGTGGATTCTGCGCAACTCACCCGTACCCATCGGCACCGTGCCGATTTATCAGGCACTAGAGAAGGTAAACGGCGTCGCAGAAGATCTCAACTGGGAGGTTTTCCGTGACACCTTGATCGAACAAGCAGAGCAGGGCGTCGATTATTTCACCATTCATGCCGGTGTGTTGCTGCGTTATGTGCCGATGACGGCAAAGCGTATGACCGGTATCGTTTCGCGTGGCGGTTCGATTATGGCGAAGTGGTGCTTAGCACACCACCAAGAGAACTTCCTCTATACCCATTTCGAAGAGATCTGTGAGATCTGTAAAGCCTATGACGTTTCCTTCTCCCTCGGTGATGGTCTGCGTCCAGGCTCTGTCTATGACGCCAACGATGAAGCTCAGTTTGCTGAATTAGAAACCCTGGGTGAACTGACTAAAATTGCCTGGAAGCACGATGTTCAGGTGATGATTGAAGGTCCTGGCCATGTGCCTATGCACATGATTAAAGAGAATATGGATAAACAGCTTGAATACTGTGATGAAGCGCCTTTCTATACACTCGGCCCACTGACTACAGATATTGCACCCGGTTATGATCACATCACCTCCGGAATTGGTGCGGCGATGATCGGCTGGTATGGCTGTGCCATGCTGTGTTATGTCACCCCTAAAGAGCATTTAGGCCTGCCGAACAGAGATGATGTGAAAACGGGTATTATTACCTACAAGATTGCCGCGCATGCGGCTGATCTGGCCAAAGGTCATCCCGGTGCACAGATCCGCGATAACGCCATGTCTAAAGCGCGCTTTGAGTTCCGCTGGGAAGATCAATTTAATATCGGTTTAGATCCCGATACCGCACGCGCTTTCCATGATGAAACCCTACCGAAAGAATCGGCTAAGGTCGCTCATTTCTGCTCTATGTGTGGTCCTAAATTCTGCTCGATGAAGATTTCTCAGGAAGTTCGTGCACTGGATGCTGATCAAATCGAAGCAATGCAGCAGGGTATGCAGGAAAAATCGGAAGAGTTCCGCGCCACCGGTGCTGAAATCTACCACAAGGCCTAAGCCTTAGCGCAATCTCGCTGGGAGTCGCGGCTATACGCCTCTCCCAGCGACTTTAAGCACTCGAGTTCAAACCCCTTCACACACCCGGTTACGCCCTTCGGCTTTCGCGCGGTATAGAGCCTTATCGGCCTGAATAAAAAAGCTTTCTTGATCCAGATGATCACCAGGTAGATAGTGAGCCACACCTATGCTGACCTGCATCTCTAAAGGCGGCAAATCCGGATAGGCACGATTCACCTCATCAAAGTTCAACTCACTCACCTCGAGTCGAATACGCTCTGCCATCTCTAACACCTGCTGCAAACCCATCTGTGGCAAGATGAGAGTAAATTCCTCGCCTCCGAAACGGGCGGCTAACTCACCGGCGCGCTGTGTATAGTGCTGTAAGACCTCGGCTAAACGTTTCAAGCAGAGATCACCGATCAGATGTCCATAGGTATCATTCAGTTGTTTGAAGTGATCTATATCAATGAGCAAGAGTGACAAGGTCTGCCCATGGCGCAAAGCACGATGAAACTCCTCAGCCAGGGTGGTATCAAAACAACGGCGATTGGCCAACCCCGTCAAACCATCCTGTTGTGATAACGCATGCAGTTGTGCATTGAGTTGGTGTAGATCGCGTGTCATCTGAGAATAATCTTCAATGGCATGGCGAATGGTGTCCAACTCTTTAAAGAAAACGGGTTGTAGTTCAACACCCACTGGACTGTCTGGTCGAATGGCTTTTAAACCGCGCACCAGCGTCTCAATGGGAAACTGCACCGCATGACGAAATACCAGCAAGAGGACACCCGCAACACAGGCAGCAATCAGAATGAAATACACGATATAACGACCCAGGCGCTCGACGTCATTGCGTATCTCTAGGGCTAACTCTTGCGTTTTCAGTGCCGCATCTGAGCTCAGATAACTGGCTAACTGTTCCTGGCGCTGTAACGCCTCGCGATAAATCTGATCCACTTGATCGTTCAAGGCGGCGATTTGCTGCACATAGTCTGAAATCTCTGGCCATAGAGGACTCGATTGACGCAGCTCGGTGCTAAATAACTGATGTAGGCGCTCAGAACGCACCTCACTGATGGGATAGGCCTGCAACTGACTAAAGAGCAACTGGGTGGCCAACTCAGCGCGGCTTAGAGGCTCAGGAAACAGGTTTTCACTTAAGTGTTTAAGCTGACGCTGCTCTTGGCGTAGGCGGATCATTTCACGCATCGAAGCCAAAAGCGCGGTGGTTTCTTCTAACAGGACTTGATCCGATTCAAACGCAAAACTCTGCGTCAGGACCTGCGCTTCTAAACGCAGATTACGCTCATCTAAGGCGTTTTGTGCACGATAGATCGCCTGTAAATAGGCGTAGATTTTTTCTGTCTTTAAAGCATTACGTTGCGCGCTGACCAGCTCCGGTAGCAGCTGTTTACGGGTCACTTCCGATTTGTCGGAAATGCCCTGCAAGAGCGGGACAGAAACCAGCAACGCGATAATAAAAAGAAAAACGACCAGAGCCAGAACACCAAATAAGCTGGTCGCGAGGTGAACCTGAAAGCGTCTACTCTTGGACGACAACTTTATCTCCTGCGAATCAGCCACCGACTCATCGATATGAAAATCTAATAAATACTAAAAGGGAAATAATGCCGATTGATCAGATCATAGGTGCCGTCTAAGCGAATCTGCAGTATCGCAGCATTCACCGCATCCCGTAATTGATCTTGTCCTTTGCGCACCGCAATATGCGCTTTAGCATGCAAAAGATCCGAAATTAATGGATCACCTAAATAATCAAAGCGGGCACCGGCATCGCTTTGTAAGAAGTCCAGTATATTGATCGTATCGGATAAAACCAGATCCACCTCACCTTTAACCAACAGATCCAGTGCCTTTTCGAAATCCTCCGTGAGATGCAGCTCACTGAGTGGATAGGTCGCTTGCAGATAATCCGACATAATCGTGTCACGTCCGGTCGCAATCCGCACGCCCTGCAAGGCTTCGGCGCTGACCTCCTGAAAGCGTGAAGGATCACCTACAAAGATGGAATGAGAGCGATAGTAGTAGTCAGTGAAATCGACCCGACGCTCTCGCTCGGGTGTTTTGGCCATGCTGGCAATCACCAGATCATACTGGTCCTGCTCCAGCCCTTCGATGATATGCGACCACTCCACCGCTTGAATCTGACATTCACGCTGCATCGCCTGGCATAAGACCTGAGCGATCTCGATATCAAATCCGGCGAGCTGACCTTGATCATTCCAGTAACTAAAAGGAGGGTAAGCACCTTCCGTCGCAATACGCAAAGGCTGTGCGAGGGCCACATTCCACGACACACTCAGCCCAAGCAACAGACTTAATATTATTTTTATCATCTGCTCTCCTCCTTGATGAAGCCTAAGGGTTTAGAGACGCATCTCTATACCACGTGCTGCCATATAAGCTTTGGCTTCAGGAATGGTGTACTCATTAAAATGGAAGATGGAGGCAGCTAAGACAGCATCCGCTTTACCCAATAACACTCCCTCAACCAGATGATCCAGGGTTCCAACCCCCCCAGATGCGATGACAGGGACGTGCACGGCTTCACTAATCGCGCGTGTTACCCCAAGATCAAAACCTGATTTCATCCCATCTTGATCCATAGACGTGAGCAGTATCTCACCAGCACCGTAGCTGACCATCTTCCGCGCCCAGTCCACGGCATCCAAACCCGTCGGTTTACGACCGCCATGGGTAAAGATTTCCCAACGCTCGGGTTCATCAGGGCCAGAGACTTTTTTTGCATCTATTGCAACAACAATGCACTGAGAACCAAAACGCTCTGCCGCTTCTTTAACAAAATCAGGGTTGAAGACGGCCGCTGTGTTAATCGACACCTTATCCGCGCCCGCATTCAACATCCGACGGATATCTTCACAGGCACGAATCCCCCCGCCCACCGTAAGCGGGATAAAAACCTCAGATGCCATACGCTCGACGGTGTGGACTGTCGTTTCACGTCCTTCGTGGCTGGCCGTAATATCCAAAAAGGTGATTTCATCCGCACCCTGCTGCTCGTAGCGGCGTGCAATTTCAACCGGATCACCGGCATCACGGATATCCAGAAACTTCACGCCCTTAACGACACGGCCGTTTTCGACATCCAAACAAGGGATAATGCGTTTAGCTAAGCCCATAATCCAACCTTACGCCTGACACAGCTGATCGCTAAGTGCCTGAGCCTCAGCCACATTTAGGGTGCCTTCATAAATCGCACGACCGGTAATCGCACCCAGAATGCCCTGATCCGCTACGGCCGCAAGACGACGGATATCTTCGATATCGGTCACACCACCGGACGCGATCACGGGCAAACCCGAATCCTGTGCTAGCGCCACCGTCGCTTCAACATTGACACCCTGCATCATGCCATCACGGCTGATGTCGGTATAAACAATGGAGGAGACACCATCATCGCGGAAACGCTTAGCCAACTCAGTCGCTTTGACTTCCGATACTTCTGCCCAACCATCCGTCGCCACAAAACCGTCCTGAGCATCGAGGCCGACAATAATATGGCCGGGGAAGGCACGACACATCTCCGTCACAAATGCAGGCTCTTTCACCGCTTTAGTACCAATAATCACATACTCAACACCGGCTTTAAGATAGGCTTCGATCGTCTGTGCCGTGCGGATCCCCCCCCCTATCTGAATCGGCAATTTGGGGAAGGCTTCGGCTATGGCTTTGACAATTTCACCATTCACGGGAGTGCCCGCAAAAGCGCCGTTCAAGTCAACCAGATGCAAACGGCGGCAACCGGCTTCCACCCATTTAGCCGCCATTTCAACGGGATGATCAGAAAAGATCGTGGAATCATCCATCCGCCCTTGGCGCAAGCGTACACATTGACCATCTTTTAAATCTATTGCGGGAATAATCAGCATGGTGTTTTCCAATTCGTGATGACTGTTTGCAGGTCAGGGACGACCATCCCAGTGCAAGAAATTCTGTAAAAGTTGTAAGCCGGCTTTCTGGCTCTTCTCGGGATGGAACTGCACAGCAAAGACATTATCCTGCGCCAGCGCGACATCAAAACCGACACCGTACTCACAACGTGCCGCGACCTGGTTCGCATTCTGTAACTGTACATAGTAGCTGTGCACAAAATAGAAGCGGCTATTCTGTTCAATCCCTTGCCACAGCGGATGATCCAGCGTCTGCTGAACACAGTTCCAACCCATATGGGGAACCTTGAGCGTTTGCTGGGTGTGCGGATCACGCAAATCATCGCCAAAGAAACACACACGTCCCGGGAAAGCCCCTAAGCAATCCACGCCTCCGTTCTCTTCCGAGAAATCCATTAATGCCTGAAAACCGACACAGATACCGAGGAAGGGTTTACCTGACGCGATGGCTTCCGCCACTTCGGCATCGACTCCTAAGCGGCGGATTTCAGCCATACAATCACGGATGGCACCGACACCGGGTAAAAGCACACGGTCAGCGGCACGCACTTGTTCAGGATCGGCCGTGACCCAGACTTCAGTTTCTGGGCTGACATGTTCCAGGGCTTTGGCAACCGAATGCAGGTTACCCATGCCATAATCGATAACCGCTACACTGGCCATGCTTACAGGCATCCTTTGGTGGAGGGCATAATGCCTTCAGCACGTGGGTCCAGTTCCAGCGCCATACGCAATGCACGTCCAAAGGCTTTAAAAATCGTTTCGGCCTGATGGTGGCTATTTTTGCCTTTCAGGTTGTCGATATGCAGCGTGACCTGAGCGTGATTGACAAAACCGTGGAAGAACTCACTAAACAGATCCACATCAAAACTGCCAATGCGTCCACGCGTGAACTCGACCTGCATATCCAGACCTGGACGACCTGAAAAGTCGATCACGACCCGTGACAAGGCCTCATCGAGCGGCACATAGGCATGACCGTAACGGCGGATACCCTTTTTATCACCCACCGCCTGTTTAAAGGCCTGACCAAGCGTAATGCCGATATCTTCAACCGTGTGATGATCATCGATATGTAGATCACCGACGGCATGGACTTCCAGATCGATCAATCCATGACGCGCTATCTGATCCAGCATGTGATCTAAGAAGGGAACACCTGTATCACTTTCCAGCTGACCTGTGCCATCCAGATTCACGGCCACCGTAATCTGAGTTTCCAGTGTGTTTCGTGTCACCTGGGCCTGACGCTGCGCCATAGTTTTCTCCACAATCAATTTTATCGAGGTGCTATTATACAGTGATCTCCGACGTAACGGCAGTTCAGACTCAGTTGAGTCTGATTGAATCTGTTGATTGCTGTGTCTCTCGCAAGGCTATACTGATCAGAGACTTTAGCTGGACTTTGGCTCTAGACAAGGACATTTACCATGAAAAACCTGCTCAAGCTCTTTGCGATCTTTTTTTCAGGCCTTTTGCTACTGCTTCTCGCCGTGGGTTTTTATATCACCCGCGTCATAGATCCCAACGACTACAAACCCCAGATCGAAAAACTGGCTTTGGAGAAAGCAGGGCTGGAACTCAAGATCCAAGGCGAGCTGGGCTGGTCGTTTTTCCCCTGGCTTGGTGTCTCGGTTGCAGACATCGCATTGGCCTATCCTGATCAACCCAGTCTTGTGCAAATAGGGGCTGCAGAAGTCTCCGTAAAACTTCCCGCCCTGCTGCGTAAACAACTCGAGATGCGCAGCCTAGTACTACAGGATCTCACCCTTACACTGCAACAAACGAAAACCGGCCAAAATAACTGGAGCCAGACAGCAGCGAGCGAAACCACTCGCACCTCCGACAGATCAGACTCAGGACAGGCACGTAATTTGAGTGAAGCTTTGGGGGGCGTGTTAAATGAACTGGATATCGAAGCGGTCATGATCCGTAATGCGCAGATCCTCTACCAAGATGCACTCAGTGGACAAAGCGCGCGCTTAACCGGGTTTAACCTAGAGACAGGCCGTATTCGTCCTGAAGACAGCTTCCGTTTACAGCTACAAACGGCCCTAGATCTGTTTGAGCAGGAACAACCTCTGCTCAGCCTGGCAATGGATTGGACAACCGAGGTCAAAATCAGTCTGAGCCCTCTGCTTCTGACGCTGACACAAAACAAATTAAACCTAGACCTAGTCACACCCGAGACTGGGCCGAGTCCGATCCCCCTGCGCCTAGCGGCAGATCTTAAGCTGCAACCCCAGACACCCCAGTTGCAACTGGACAATCTGAAACTGAATTTAGCCAACCTTGCTCTGTCGGGTCAGTTGGCACTCGATTCATGGACGCAGCAGAAACTGCAAGGCGAGCTGCGCGCTGAACCCTTTAATCTTAAAACGCTTTTAAGCCAAGTTGGGCAAGAAAGTCCGACCACTGCCTCGGCGCAAGCCCTCAGCGCCGTATCTTGGCAAGGCACTCTGGCAGGTGATCTGCAAAATCCTGAACTGCAAGCACTGACTCTATTGCTCGATGACACTCGTTTTCAAGGTGCGTTCGGCCTCAAACAGGGGGGACTCCATCTGCAACTGGCCGGTGATCGCCTTAATGCCGATGCTTATCTCCCCCCACCAGATGCCTCACCGGCACCGGCGCAAAGTGCAGCCGGCGGCGCGACCGGCCCCATCCCTGCCGAGGTACGCTGGTCGAAGCAGGAGCTCTTCCCGATCGAGAGCTTGCAAGGCCTTAACTTGCAACTGCAACTCGATCTCGAGCAGTTACAACTGCAAGGGGAAAACTTAGAGAAATTCGGCCTGAGTGTACAGGCCGCCGAGGGCTTAATTGAGGTTTCACGTTTGCAAGCTCAGGCCTACTCAGGTCAGCTACAAAAAACGTTAAAACTGGATCTGCGTTCTGCCCAACCGCAATGGAATATCCAGGGTCAGGTACGCAATCTTGCCTTAGGCCCCGTTCTGACACGTTTTGCCGAGAGTGATCTCTTCACCGGCAATTTGACTTTAGACACCCAGATTCAAGCCCAAGGCAACTCGGTGCATGCTTTGATTCACAGCTTAAATGGTCGCGCCCAAGTCCGAATCACCGATGGTGTTCTGAAAGGCATAGATATGGCGCAGACGCTTTGCCAGGGTATACAAACCACTCTAGCCCTAGGTATCAATCCTACCCAGGTGGATCGCTCGACTCCATTTGCGGCGATGGGGGGAAGCTTTATCATTCGCCAAGGCGTCATCCGTACGGAAGATCTGCAAGCGGATCTGGATGCTATGAGCCTTACAGGCAGAGGGCAGATCGATCTACCACAAACTCAAATCGATCTGCGTTTAGGTTTTACCATCGTTGAAAACCTATTCAAGCAGTCTTGCTCAGTCAACAACCGCTTGGAAGGTTTAGAGCTACCCATTCTGTGCCAAGGACACTTTGATACCCCACCTGCACAGATGTGCCGACCGGATACCAGCGTATTTTCTCGCCTGCTCCGTCAGGAAGTTCAACGTAAGGTAGAGGAAAAACTCGGCGGTAAGATCGAAGAGCAACTACAGGAGCGTATCCGTAGTGATGAAGGTACACGCAATCTAATCAGAGGTTTAATTCGTTAAGTGTTTTCAGAACAAGAGTTCAGCGCCCGTTTGCTGCAATGGTTTGATCAGCACGGGCGCCATGATCTACCCTGGCAGGCAGATAAATCTCCTTATTTCACCTGGATCTCTGAGATCATGCTGCAGCAAACACAAGTCAGCAGCGTGATTCCTTATTTCCAGCGTTTTGTCGAACGTTTTCCTAATATACAGGTTTTAGCTGCAGCCGATCTTGATGAAGTCTTACATCTCTGGACCGGCCTAGGTTACTACGCCCGTGCACGTAATCTGCATAAAACCGCGCAGATGATTCATCACGATTATCAGGGACAATTTCCACAAACACTGGACGCGATGCAAGCGCTGCCAGGAATTGGCCGCTCCACAGCAGGGGCTATCCTTTCCATCGCCTGTGGCCAACGTGCTCCCATTCTTGATGGTAACGTCAAGCGTGTATTAGCACGCTTTTACGCCATCCAAAGTTGGACAGGTGAGCGCCAAACAGAACAGGCTCTGTGGACAAAAGCCGAACGCCTGACACCCCACACGCGCGTTGGGGATTACACACAAGCCATTATGGATTTGGGCGCCACACTCTGTAAGCGGAGCCGTCCGGCGTGCTTACTCTGTCCTTTACAAGCGGGCTGTGCGGCCTTCAAGCAAGGACTGGCTCAGCATTTGCCCGTGCCACGTCCCAAGAAGGAGCGTCCGACACGCCATCTCCATCTTTGGCTCTGGCAAAACTCAGCCGGTGAAATACTCTTACAACAGCGCCCACCCAGCGGTATCTGGGGCGGGCTTTGGAGTCTACCCGAAGAGGAGATGGCGCCTCCCACTCGACTTAAAGCCCAAGCCTTGGCACCCATTGCCCACAGTTTTAGCCACTATCATCTCGAGATGACACCCTGGCTCATCCCTCATCCAGCAGACCCTGACACAAGGATCATGGAAGAGCGTCCCAGCCTCTGGTATAACGTGCACTCACAAGCGCCAGACATAGGTCTGCCCGCACCAGTCAAAAAACTGCTCATTCACCTTCAGTCAGTTAACGGAGTCATGGCATGACACGCAACGTATTCTGTCGCAAATATCAACAGGAGCTCGAAGGCTTAGCACGCCCACCCTATCCCGGCCCGATGGGGCAGAAGATTTTTGACAGCATCTCGAAAAAAGCTTGGGAAGAGTGGACAGCCCACCAAACCATGTTGATCAACGAAAAACATCTCAACATGATGGATGCGGAAAATCGGCGTTATTTACAGCAGGAAATGGAAAAGTTTTTTGCCGGTGAAGAGTATGACAAAGCAGAGGGTTATGTCCCACCCTCTGCCGCAGTCGGCACCTCAGACTAAGCTTATTATTCTTGGATCATCTGGCGCCGCTTCTCCTCCGCGCGGCGCATCAGATACCAAGCTATAAACGCGATCAGTGAAACCGCTAAAATAATCAAAGTGGCGAGGGCGTTTATCTTTGGTGAAACGCCCAACCGCACAGATGAAAACACCACCATCGGCAGGGTCGTTGCGCCCGGCCCCGACACAAAGCTGGCAATCACCAAATCATCCAAAGATAGGGTAAAGGCCAACAACCAGCCAGAAATCAGCGCAGGAGTGATCACTGGAATCGTGATCAAAAAGAAGGTTTTAAACGGGGTTGCTCCCAAATCCATCGCCGCCTCTTCAATCGACAGATCCACTTCGCGTAAGCGGGTTGACACCACCACTGCAACATACGCGCTACAGAAGGTGGTATGGGCAATCCAGATGGTCATCATGCCACGATCCGCTGGCCAGCCAATAATCTGCGCCATGTGAACAAACAGCAGCAAGAGCGACAAACCGGTGATCACCTCAGGCATCACCAAAGGCGCGGTGATCATACTGGACAGTACCGTACGCCCCCGGAAACGTCGGAAGCGTGTCATCACAAAGGCTGCCAAAGTACCGATACACACCGCCATCGTTGCCGAATAAAAAGCGATACGTAGACTCATCCACACCGCGGATAACAGCTGCTGATCACGGAAAAGTTCAACATACCAATGGGTCGAGAATCCTGCCCAAACGGTGACTAGGCGCGAAGCGTTAAAGGAGTAAAAAATCAGGATCGCCATGGGGATATAGAGAAACAACAACCCCAGTATCAGCATCAGAGTTGAAAAGCTGACCTTAAACCTAGCCATTTTTTTCCAGCTCCTTTGCTTGATAACGGTGGAATAGCGTAATCGGAATAATCAACAGCGCCAGCATGATGATGGCGAGGGCCGAAGCGACCGGCCAATCACGGTTATTAAAGAACTCCTCCCAAAGCACCTTACCGATCATCAGTGTATCAGGCCCACCGAGCAACTCAGGGATCACAAACTCACCCACGGCCGGAATAAACACCAACATAGAGCCCGCAATAATGCCGCCTTTCGACAGTGGCAAGGTCACCGTCCAGAAGGTATTGATCTGGCGCGAACCCAGATCCGAAGCCGCTTCCAACAGCGTGCGATCCAGCTTTACCAAATTGGCATACAAGGGCAGGATCATAAACGGCAGATAGGCATAAACAATCCCCAATACCACCGCAAAATTGGTGTTCATCAAGCGCAAAGGCTCTTTAATCACACCCAGCCAGAGCAAAAACTGATTGAGTAAGCCTTGGTTACTGAGAATGCCCATCCAAGCATACACACGGATCAAAAAAGAGGTCCAAGAAGGCAGCATGATCAGCAATAACAGCACGAGCTGTAGTTGCAACGGCGCTTTGGCCATGGCGTACGCCATAGGATATCCAATCAATAAACAGACTAGGGTGGAGATAAAAGCGATTTTGATGGAGCCCCAATACGCCGCCACATAGAGGCTATCACTGAATAAAAACAGATAGTTACCAAAATTCAGTATGATGTTGAAGGTATCATTTACATAGCTGAATACCGGCTGATAAGGGGGGACGGCAATGATCGCGGCCGAGAAGCTGATCTTCAAGACCAAGGCAAACGGCAGTAAAAAAAATAGTAACAACCAGAAAAAAGGGATACCAAATACCAGCGTGCGACCCTGCGGCAGTTTATCGCGCAGAAGCTTTATCCAAGTCGACATATCCACCTCCTCGCGTTTAGTTCCAGAGCACCACTGGACTGGAGGCATCCCAATGCACGTAGACGGCATCATCCCAAGTTGGTCTTTCGCCACGACGCTCAGTGTTGGTCATGCTCGCCTGTACAATCTTGCCGCTCGGCAGTTTGACATAGTACACCGACATTCCCCCCAGATAGGCGATGTCATGCACTGTGCCCGCCGCCCAGTTATGGGTTTGCTCGGGCTTTTCCCAATCCACCAAGGTTTTTTCCGGACGCAGCGCCACTAGGGCCTGCATACTTTCCGCTTGTGTGGTCACACCGCGGTCGATGAATACCGGGGTATCAAAATCGGCACACGCGAGTGTCAGGCTATCGGCTTCATCTTCAACGATGGCCGCTTCAAAAATATTCACCGAGCCGATGAACTCAGCGATCATGCGACTGTTTGGGCTTTCATAGATATCCACAGGAGAGCCCACCTGGGCAATCCAGCCCTCTGACATGATGGCTATGCGGCTAGCCATCGTCATGGCTTCTTCCTGATCATGAGTGACCAACACACAGGTTACACCCACTTTCTCAAGAATATCAACGACTTCCAACTGCATTTCGGTCCGCAGTTTTTTATCCAAAGCCCCCATAGGTTCATCCAGCAACAGCAGCTTAGGACGCTTGGCCAAAGAGCGTGCGAGTGCAACACGCTGGCGCTGTCCACCCGACAACTGAGCAGGTTTGCGCTTGGCGTACTTTTCCATTTTTACCAGCCGCAACATCTCGGCGACTCGCTGTTGGATTTCCGCTTTCGGGATGCGATCTTGCTTCAAACCAAAGGCTATATTTTGCTCCACTGTCATATGCGGAAACAGCGCATAGGACTGAAACATCATATTGATAGGACGCTCATAGGGAGGGAGATCGGTAATATCCTTACCATCCAGAATAATTCGACCCTCGGTTGGTTTCTCGAAACCCGCGAGCATACGCAGAAGCGTTGATTTACCGGAGCCTGAGCCACCGAGTAGAGCAAAGATTTCGCCTTTGCGTATCTCTACGCTGACGTTATCCACCGCAAGCACATCATCAAAATACTTGCTCACACCTTGTATCGACAGCAGCACTTCCGCCTGATCCGCACCTGTCATTACTTTTTTGTATGCACCCACAGGGCCGGACATAGACGCTCTCCCAAATCCAGGTCGAAAACAGACCGGGCAAATCACTTTGCCCGGTCACTCATCCATCTAAAATGCGGCGTTTAACGACCGGATTTTACACGGTTCCAAGTACGCGTAATCACACGCTGAACATCCAGAGGACGCTCTTTAGCAACAAACAGCTTCTCCATCATCTCATCTGTCGGATAGATGGATTCATCTTCCAGGATTTCAGGATCAACAAACTCATCAGCCGCATCCACTGCATTCGGGTACCAAACGTAGTTCGTGATATCAGCGATGATTTCCGGCTTCATCAGGAAGTTCATTAGAGTGTGAGCGTTGTCATAGTTAGGCGCACCCTTGGGGATGACCATCATATCAAACCAAAGTGCAGCACCTTCTTTGGGAATCACATAAGCGATTTCAATACCATTATCTGCTTCCACCGCACGGTCAGCGGCCTGCAGAATGTCACCGGAATACCCCGCCGCAACACAAATCTCTCCATTCGCCAGATCGGAGATATAACGCGATGAATGGAAATAGGTGATGTGCGGCTGCACGGCCGTGATGACCTCCGCCGCTTTAGCGATATCCGCCGAATCATTGCTCTTCGGATCTATGCCCAAGTAAGACAAGGCTGCGGGCAACATCTCTTCACCGGAATCCATGAGTGAAATACCACAGCCTCCTGCCGCCAGCTTAGCAGTGATCTCAGGATCAAACAGCAACGCCCAAGAGTCGGTCGGCGCGTCTTCACCCAGAATGGCGTTCACACGATCCACGTTATAGCCATAACCATTCGTACCCCAGAGATAAGGCATGGAGTACTGGCTACCAGGATCGACCGCTTCCAACTGCTCCATCAACTCAGGATTGAGCAGCTCACGGTTCGGCAATTGCGCGTGATCAAGCTTCTGGATCGCTTCGGCCTTAATATACTTGGTCACATAATGATTGGAGGGCATCGCCAAGTCGTAACCGGAGCGGCCTGACAGGAGCTTACTTTCCAAGACTTCATTGCTGTCGTACACGTCATAAATGACTTTAATTCCGGTCTCGGCCTCGAACTTGGCAATGGTATCTTCAGCGATATAGTCCGACCAGTTATAAACGCGAACTTCCTTCGCCTGAACCGAAGCCGCACCTAACGCCAGGGCAACACCACTTGCCAAAAGTGCAGGTTTAAACATCTGTTTCATGCAGTACCCCTCATTCGTGATATCGAGGCCAAAAAGGCGACGCATTTTCATCGCTTTTTAGCGGTTTTTAAATAGTTTGCGTTAAAAAATTGGTTAATTTTTTAACCACAAAGAGCGCTTCATTTTTAAACAGTTAATAACAAAAACTCGCGTTCCCAGGAGCTAATGACCTGCTTGAAGTTTTCATGCTCCACACGCTTAACGGCCACATAACCCTGGACAAAATAACTGCCCAGATACTCTTCAACGATCTTGCAGCTTTCCATACGCTCCAGAGCCGCTTCCAATGTCAAAGGCAAACGCAGATTACGGCGTTCATAGGCGCGCCCTTGCACCGGTGCCGAGGGATTAATTTTGCGCATCATTCCGAGATAACCGCAGAGCAGGCTGGCTGCAATCGCTAGATAGGCATTGGCATCTGCACCGGGCAGGCGGTTTTCAATACGGCGGTTCTGTGCATCCGAATCCGGCACGCGTAAACCACAGGTGCGATTTTCCAACCCCCACTCAACGTTTACCGGCGCTGAGGTGTCAGGCAAGAAACGGCGGAAGGAGTTCACATTCGGCGCAAACAGCGGCAAGACTTCTGGAATATACTTTTGTAATCCACCGATATGGTGCAGGAAGAGTTGGCTCATGCTGCCATCTGGGTTGGAAAACACCGACTTGCCAGTCACACGATCCACCACACTCTGATGCAGATGCATGGCACTACCCGGTTCATTGGTGATAGGTTTTGCCATAAACGTCGCTGCTACATTGTGCTTGAGCGCTGCCTCACGCATGGTACGTTTAAAGAGAAACACTTGATCGGCCAGATGCAGAGGATCACCGTGCCGGAAGTTAATCTCCATCTGCGCCGTGCCTTCCTCATGGATCAGGGTGTCAATGTCTAATCCCTGAGCTTCGCACCAGTCATACATATCCTCAAACAAAGGATCAAACTCGTTTGCGGCATCAATCGAGAAGGATTGACGGCCCGTCTCTTGGCGGCCCGAACGCCCCACCGGCGGTTGCAAGGGCAGATCCGGATCTTCACAACGGCGCGTGAGATAAAACTCCATTTCCGGCGAAACAATAGGTTGCCAGCCCTGCTCTTCATACAAGCGCAGCACTTTTTTCAATAAATTGCGTGGCGATAAATCGATCGGGTTGCCCACTCGATCATAACAATCGTGGATCACCTGCGCGGTCGGTTCCTGCGCCCAGGGAATCAAGAAAATGGCATCGGGATCGGGGTGGCAGATCATATCGATATCGGCGGGGTCGAGCAGCGAGTAATACACGTCATCATCGACATAATCACCGGTCACCGTTTGCAGTAGAATACTTTCCGGCAAACGCATGCCTTTTTCTGCTATAAACTTCGATACTGGGGCAATCTTGCCACGCGCGATACCATTGATATCACTGACCACACACTCAATTTCGGTAATATTATGTTCGGTTAACCAGCTTTCGAGATCTTTCATACATTACCCATGGGGCTATTTGCGTCAATTAAGGATGAAGGCTTGCTAAACGCTGTGCATGACGCGCACGGCAAGCATCACCGAAGGCTTTAAATATAGCGCGATAAAAAGGGAAGTCGCCGACTTGATCGCTGGGATGCCACTGCCATTCTGGGTGCCACTGAACAGCCAGGGCAAAGCTTTTGGCTCCCATGACAGAAAAAGCCTCGATCAAACCATCTTCCGCAACCGCTTCAATACGCAAGCCGGGAGCTAGGGTCTCTATACCTTGCCCATGCAAAGAATTGACCATCACCTCCTGATCTTGCGGCCAAAGCTGGGCTAAACACCCTCCCGCCTGAATCTGAATCCTGTGCGCGAGGGTGTTGTACTGAACATCGATACTGGCATTCTTATCCTCACGATGATCAAGAAAGTGTCCCACTTCATGCACCTTTTGATACAACCGCCCCCCTAAAGCCACATTCATCTCCTGAAAGCCACGGCAGATGCCCAAAATCGGGACACCCGCTGCCACCGCTGCACGGACAAGGGGCAGGGTGGTGGCATCACGCTTAGGATCATGCTCCGAGTCTGGATCACTCGGGTCACCTTGATAGTGATGCGGCTCAATATTCGACGGTGAACCTGTCAGCAAAATACCGTCCAGCAAGGGCAGCATCTGCGCCATCGGCAGATGCTCGCCCAAAGCAGGAATCACCAAGGGCAAGGCACCGGCACCCTCGGCCACCGCACGTACATACTTTTCACCCGCAATAAAAAAAGGGTGGCGCCCGGGTAACTGCTGGCTGCAAGCGTTCACGCCCACAAGGGGTAGGGTATCTGGAATTGGCGTCGTGACTGACATTCTTGTCTCAAACCTCAGGCATACATCTTAGGTGGGTTAAAAGCTGCTCTTGTCACTTTTAGCTGCCCTGCTCGGGTGAATCAAGCATTATCGTGTCTTCCTGCTGAGTTTTTATGACAAATCGGCTGTAGCGCACAAGAGCGTTTATTTCGCTAAGAAAAACCGTTGTTTAAGCCTGCGGTTGACAGAAAAGATTTTATGGAATTAACTCGATTCTGGGCTTATACCTGAACTCCACACGGATTCAGCCCTTTTTCTGCGACCTAAGGTTTCCTCATGAGTACCCTCATCGATACGGCGGATGCCTTTCTGGAGGCACACCCCGAACTTCAATTTGTCGATCTGCTGATTGCAGATATCAATGGTATTGTGCGCGGTAAGCGTGTTGATCCCAGCGCCCTGCATAAGGTGTTTGATAAGGGCATCGCCCTGCCAGCCTCTATTTTTGCCCTGAATATTCAAGGCACTACCGTGGAGGAAACGGGTTTAGGCTTGGATATAGGTGAAGCAGATCGCATCTGCTTACCGATTGCCGACACCCTGAGCATGGAGCCTTGGCAAAAGCGCCCCACCGCTCAGATGCTGATGAGCATGTATGAATTGGATCGCCAAACTCCTTTCTTTGCCGATCCGCGCGTGGTGCTGCAACGGGTTGTAGAACGCTTTAAAGAATTGGAGCTGACCCCCGTCACCGCCTTTGAGCTGGAGTTCTACCTGATCGATCAGGAAAATATTTCCGGTCGTCCTCAGCCACCGAAATCTCCCATCTCCGGCAAGCGCCCCGCCAGCGTACAGGTCTACTCGATTGATGATCTGGATGAATACGCCGATTTTCTAGCCGATATTCTGGATGCCGCACACGAGCAGGGCATTCCTGCTGATGCGCTCGTCGCTGAATCGGCTCCCGGGCAGTTTGAGGTCAATCTCCATCATGTAGATGATCCGGTTAAAGCCTGTGATCACGCCACTTTGCTGAAACGCTTGATCAAAAATATGGCCTATGACCATGAAATGGACACCACCTTCATGGCCAAGCCCTATCATGATCAATCCGGCAGTGGCATGCATCTGCATGTCAGCCTAGTCAACAAGGACGGTGTGAATGTGTTTGGCGGTGATCCGGAAGCGCCGGGAGAGTTGCTGCGCTGGGCTGTCGGTGGCCTACTCACCACGTTGAATGATGCGATGGCACTCTTTTGCCCCAACATTAACTCCTATCGTCGCTTCAGCCCGGAATACTATGTTGCCAGCGCTCCCACCTGGGGCGTGGATAATCGTACCACCGCCGTGCGTTTGCCCGGTGGTGATCCCGATGCCCTGCGTATCGAACACCGCATCGCTGGCGCCGATGCCAATCCTTATCTGTTGATGGCCGCAATTCTGGCCGGTATCCATTTTGGCATTACCCATCAGATCGAACCCCCAGCGATGACCACAGGGAATGCGCACGAACAGCATGAAACCTCTTTAGTAAACAACTTACGTGATGCCTTGCGCGAGCTTGAAGATTCGCCGGTGATGCGGGAATACCTCGGTAATCGCTTCCTGAATATCTTTGTGGCCTGTAAGGAGCATGAACTCAACGAGTTTGAGCATACGATTTCTGACTTAGAATACCTCTGGTATCTGCATACGGTGTAATCAAGCATGACACGAGCTGCGGCCCCCACCCCCGCGCAAGAACATACCCCCTCTTGGTATGCGGCGACCCGTGTGCATCAGCGCACCTGGCCTCGCCTAGAGGGTCAAATCCAATGTCAGATCGCGATTATTGGGGGGGGCTTTACTGGCATCAATACCGCCATCGAACTGGCACAAGAGGGCTATCAAGTTACCTTACTGGAGGCTCATCGTCTCGGCTGGGGGGCTTCGGGACGCAATGGAGGGGAGCTGATTCGCGGAATCGGGCATCACCTCGATCAGTTTCAGCCCAGTCTAGGTGATGAAGGGGTAAAGCGCCTGAAGCAGCTGGGACTGGAAGCCGTGGATCTGGTCAAAAAACGCATTCAAGCGCATCAAATCCCCTGTGATCTGCATCTGGGCTATGCCGATCTGGCGACCTGCAGCCGCCATATCGAAGATTTAGAGACCGAGCAACAGGAGATGGCGGATCTGGGTTATCCACACGCCATGCGCCTAGTTCGCGGGGCTGAAGTGCGCGAGCAGGTGGTCGATTCCGCCTTTTATCCCGCGGCATTAATCGATGAGGGCAGCGGCCATCTGCATCCCTTAAACTTGCTACTGGGCGAGGCCGATCTGGCCGAACAACTCGGTGTCACACTCTTCGAGCAATCCCAAGTCTTGCGCATCGAAAAGGGCGACAAGCCCAAACTGTTTACCGCTCAGGGGCAACTGGAATGTGACCTGCTCGTCATCGCCGCCAATGGCTATCTGGATGCGGAGTTAGAACCCTGGTTAGGGAGCCGAATTCTGCCAGCGGGCAGCTATCTGATTGCCAGCTCCCCCCTACCTGAAGCCCTTTGCCAGCAGTTAATGCCAGGGCGTAAAGCCGTTGCGGATATGCGTACCGCCTTAGACTATTATCGCATCAGTGCCGATCATCGCCTGATCTTTGGCGGTCTCTGTACTTATTCTGGCCGTGATCCGAAGGATATCGCGGCGGCTCTGCGCCCGCATATTCGTCAAGTGTTTCCACAACTGCAAGATTTAACCATTGAGTATCAATGGGGCGGCATGTTGGGTATCGGTGCCAATCGCTTACCACAAATTGGCCGTTTACCCGATGCCCCGAATATCTATTACGCACAGGCCTATGCAGGACATGGTCTAAACGCCACCCATCTGGCCGCTCGCACCCTGGCTCAAGCCATCCGAGGTGATGAAACGGATTTTGCTCTCTTTGCAAAAATCGAGCATCTGCGCTTTCCCGGTGGGCGTTATCTGCGTGCCCCCTTACTCGCCGGGGGCATGCTCTGGTATCAGCTGATCGATCGCTTACGCAGCCTGTAGGTGATCAAAGCGCAATCTCAACACTTTTATCTAGCTCAGGCGTATCCAGGTGGCCTTTAACTCAGTGTATTTATCAAAGGCATGCAATGATTTATCACGCCCATTGCCTGACTGTTTAAAGCCGCCAAAAGGTGCCGTCATATCTCCACCATCATACTGATTGATCCACACACTTCCAGCACGCAAACCCTTTGCCATACGATGCGCCCGCCCAAGATTGGCAGTCCAAACGGCGGCCGCTAAGCCAAACTCACTATCATTCGCCAGCGCCAGCGCTTCCTCTTCGCTACGGAAGGTCAGCACCGACAGGACTGGACCAAAGATCTCCTCTTGGGCAATACACATACGATTTTGCACCTGAGTAAACACCGTGGGCTCTAGATAAAAACCTCCGGTCTCCTCTAAGCAGCGTGCGCCACCGCAGACCAGCTTGGCACCCTCAGCTTGGCCGGATTCGATATAACCCAACACGCGTTCCATCTGGACTTGATCCACCATCGCGCCAAAACGTGTTTTCGGATCAAGGGGGTGGCCCGGCTGCCATTTCGCCAACTCTTGCACCACAGCCGCCACAAAAGTTTCCGCTATCGACTCCTCAAGCAGCAAGCGTGTTCCGGCGGTACATACTTCGCCTTGGTTATAGGCAATGGCTGAAGCCGCCTCAACCGCCGCCTGCTGCAAATCGGGGGCATCCGCAAAGACGATATTCGGACTTTTTCCGCCTGCCTCCAGCCAAACCCGTTTCATATTGGACTGCCCAGCATAGATCATCAGCTGCTTGGCCACACCGGTTGAGCCGGTAAACACTAAGCACTCGACACCTGGATGCAGCGCTAAAGCCTGACCTACGCGATGCCCATAACCCGGTAACACATTAAACACGCCAGGAGGAATGCCCGCTGCAGTCGCCAAAGCGGCTAAACGTATCGCCGTCAGAGGCGATTTCTCCGATGGCTTTAAAATCACCGAGTTGCCCGTGGCCAAGGCCGGTGCCAATTTCCAAGCCGCCATAATCAAAGGGAAATTCCAGGGCACAATGGCTGCGACCACACCGATGGGCTCACGCGTGACCAAGCCCAGTTCATGAGCCGGTGTGGGCGCCACTTCGTCATAGACCTTATCGATCGCTTCCGCTGTCCATTGGATAGCGCGTACCGTCGCCGGGAGATCGCCTTTCAGGGAAAGCTTGATAGGTTTACCCATATCCAGGGTTTCCAACAGCGCCAACTCCTGCTGATGGGCTTCGATCAGCTGTGCAAACTTGAGCAACACTGCTTTACGTGCCACAGGGGCCAAATCACGCCAGACACCCTGTTGAAAGCTACGTTGTGCCGCGGCCACGGCTAAATCGGCATCCGCCGCATCACAACTGGCCACCTGGTTAAGCACACGTCCATCGATCGGACTGATGTTGGCAAAAGTATTGCCCGACTGCGCCGCTTGGTACTGGCCATTTATATAAGCACGGCCTTCCAAAACCAAATCAGCGGCCAGCGCCTCCCAGGCTTCACGACTTGAGGGTATCGACATAGGGCCTCCTTTGACAGGCAAGAATTCATCTGCTTCTAATACTTACCGAGCCTCGCCAGGGAATCAAGCAGGGATTCCTGCGCCCAGCTCTTTCATCCCTGACAGGGCTGACTTAGACTGAAGGACTAATGCGCCAAGTGAGGATCGCCATGAGCCAATTTGCACCTGTGCCATCTTATTATGCTGCCTCTGCCACACCTTGCCCGACTCGCCCCAGCCTTGAACAGGATTTGGAAGTGGATGTTTGTGTCATTGGTGCAGGGTATACCGGGCTATCGACGGCTTTGTTTTTGGCCGAGGCGGGCTATCGAGTCGCGGTTCTGGAAGCCGCCAGTGTCGGCTGGGGGGCCTCGGGACGTAACGGCGGCCAGATCGTAAACAGCTTTAGCCGCGATCTCGACAGCATTGCCAAACAAACCTCAGCACCCCATCTCGCTTTATTGTCACGCATGGCGTTTGAAGGTGCGCAGATTATTCGCCAGCGTGTTGCTCAGTATCAAATTCCCTGCGATCTCAAAGAAGGTGGCATTTTTGCCGCAATCACCCGCAAGCATCTGCATCACCTAGAGGCACAACAGGCATTGTGGCGCGCTCATGGATATGAACAGCTGGAGCTCTTGGATCACGACGGCATCCGCCGTTATGTCGGATCAGAACGTTATCTAGGCGGTGCCTTGGATCATACCGGGGGGCATATCCACCCCTTAAATTTGGCTTTAGGTGAAGCGGCCGCGTTCGAGTCTTTGGGCGGTCAGATTTTTGAACACTCTGCCGTCACACACCTGCTCCCCGGCACACCTAACCGGGTACAAACCGCTCGGGGAGAGGTCAAAGCACAGTATGTGGTGGTGGCAGGCAATGCTTATCTAGGCAATCTCGTGCCTGAGCTCAGTTCGAAATCTATGCCTTGCGGTACACAGGTGCTGGCCACTGAACCCCTCTCCGAAGCACTGGCTGCCCGTCTGTTACCAGGAGACCAGTGTGTCGAGGACTGTAATTACCTGTTGGATTATTATCGCCTGTCTGCCGACAAGCGCCTGATCTATGGTGGCGGTGTGGTCTATGGAGCGCGTGATCCTGAGAATATCGAACGCCTGATTCGTCCCAAAATGCTGAAAACCTTTCCCGAACTGGCCCAGATTAAGATCGATTACACCTGGACCGGCAATTTCCTCCTGACCCTTTCACGCCTGCCCCAGGTGGGCCGCCTCTCAGGGACCATTCTCTACTCCCAAGGATGTTCAGGGCACGGTGTGACCTTCACTCATGTTGCGGGCAAAGCCCTCGCTTTGGCCATTCAGGGTCAGGCTGAACGTTTTGATGCCTTTGCTAGTCTGCCGCATTACCCCTTCCCTGGTGGACGTCTGTTGCAAGTGCCTTTCAGCGCACTGGGGGCTTGGTATTACAACCTACGTGATCAACTCGGGATCTAGGAGGAAACAAAGATGCGTTGGGTAACAGTTGCCGCCACACAAATGGCCTCAGGTCACTGCGTCAGCGAAAACTTGATCAGGGCGGAAAAGTTAGTACGCCAAGCCCATGCTCAAGGTGCTCAGATTATTCTTCTGCAAGAGTTATTTGAAACCCCTTATTTTTGCCAAACCCAAGATTATGCCCACCTGAATCGTGCCACTTCCTGGTTAGAAAATCCGGCTATTCAGCATTTCCGTACTCTAGCCGCTGAACTCAAGGTGGTTTTACCCATTAGCTTTTATGAGCGCTGCCATCAAGTCACTTATAACTCTGTCGCCCTGCTGGATGCGGATGGCCACTGTCTAGGCCTCTATCGTAAAAGCCACATCCCCGATGGACCGGGTTATGCCGAGAAGTTTTATTTCAGCCCTGGCGATACAGGTTTTAAAGTCTGGGATACGGCTTATGGCCGCATCGGTGTAGGCATTTGTTGGGATCAGTGGTTCCCGGAAACCGCTCGGGCGATGGCGCTGATGGGCGCGGAACTTCTGTTTTATCCCACCGCAATTGGCAGCGAGCCTCAAGATGAGCAGTTAGACTCGAAAGACCATTGGCAAAGAGCCCAGGCAGGGCATGCTGCCGCTAACCTGATCCCCGTCATTGCCAGTAACCGGATTGGCCGGGAAATTCAGGACCACTCCAGCATCCTATTTTATGGCTCCTCGTTTATCACCGATGCTACGGGTGCCAAGGTCGCTGAATTGGATCGTCAAAACGAAGGCGTTTGCACCCACACCTTTGATCTCGATGCTCTGGCACAACAAAGGCGCAACTGGGGGATATTCCGTGACCGTCGTCCTGATCTCTATTCCCCCTTACTGACTAAAGATGGAGCCACGCGTTAATGGCCAGCTTAACCCTTTCCAGCACCCCCCTGGCTGACGGTTTTTATATGCCGGCCGAGTGGGAGCCGCAACAACAGATGTGGATGATTTGGCCCGAAAGGCCGGATAACTGGCGGTTAAATGCCCAGCCCGCGCACACCGCGTTTTGTGCGGTGATTCAGGCTATCGCACGTTTTCAACCGGTGACGGTGGGAGTATCCGCAGATGCCTATCTAGAGGCTTACGCCCGCTTAGCAGACACCCCCGGTTATGGCGTACGCCTGGTCGAAATCGCCAACAACGATGCCTGGATGCGCGACACCGGCCCGACCTTTGTCCGCAATGCCGCCGGTGAGGTGCGCGGCATCGACTGGATCTTTAACGCCTGGGGCGGTGAGCAGGGAGGCTTATATTCTCCCTGGGATCTCGACAATCAAGTCGCTCGAAAAGTATTACAAATTGAAGGTGTGAGTCGCTATGTTGCAGATTTTGTTCTGGAAGGTGGTGCGATTCATGTCGATGGCGAAGGTACCTTGTTAACCACAGAAGCCTGTTTACTGAATCCAAATCGCAACCCTCATCTGACACGGGCCGAAATTGAAGAGAACTTGCGACAGTATTTAGGCATCCAGAAGGTGCTGTGGTTGCCCAATGGCATCTATGAAGATGAAACGGATGAGCACATCGACAATATGGCCTGTTTTATCCGTCCGGGTGAAGTGTTGCTCGCCTGGACAGACAATCCCCAGGACCCCCAATATGCCTATTCACAAGCGGCTTATACCTACTTATCCACCGCGACCGATGCACAGGGTCGTCAACTCAAGATTCATAAACTGCCCTTGCCACAACCTCAGTATATTCGTGAAGAGGAGGCGGCAGGTGTTGTGGCACTGCCTGGCACTCAGCCGCGCCAAGCGGGACAACGCCTCGCTGCCAGCTATATCAACTTTGTGTTCTGTAATGGCGCTTTGATCTTGCCCAGCTTTGATGATCCGATGGATGCCGTTGCCGTCGAACACTTGCGCCAACTCTGTCCTGATCGTGAAGTCATCCAGGTCCCTGGACGTGAAATTCTTCTAGGAGGGGGCAACATTCACTGCATCACCCAACAACAACCGATCAAAAAATAACCGCTTGATAAAAAAATAGATTTTTTTGAAAAAAGGTGTTGACGACAAGGCTCAGATTTTATTTAATACGCGCCTCGGTTAGCCCGGATAGCTCAGTCGGTAGAGCAGAGGATTGAAAATCCTCGTGTCGGTGGTTCGATTCCGCCTCCGGGCACCATCTCTTGACCAAGATTCACAAGTGATGGCGCTAACCTACACACCTCGCAAAAAATTCCAAAATCCTTCGTTCAAGCACTACTTAGTGCCAGTGCAACTTCATATCTTAATCCATTGATTTTCTGAACAACTCTAATCTCTTATTTGAATTGGCTAACCTGCATCATAATACCGGCGCAAATAAATAGGCCGCCCGTGATCGCGCCTTATGCCAGAAAGAAAGTTGATTAAGTTCATCCAAGTGCATGGCTCTGGAGCGCGTAAAATCTTCTTCAAACATCGCTTCAACAGCGTTTGCAAAGGCCTCATCCAAGACTAAGGCTGTGACTTCAAAATTTAAACGGAAAGAACGATTATCCAAGTTGACGGTGCCAACAGCCGCCATGCTGTTATCCACCAAAAAGGTTTTCCCATGTAGAAAACCGTCCTGATAGCGATAGACCTTAACCCCCGCTTCCAGCAAGGTACCTAAAAAGGCATAGGCGGCCCAGTAAGTCAGAACATTATCTGGCCGCTCTGGAATCAGCACTCTGACATCCACTCCATTGAGCGCGGCCAACTTCAGCATGGTTTGCACCCCTTCATCAGGCACAAAGTAGGGACTGGAGATCCAGATCCGCTGATGTGCGGAATGAATGGCCTGCTGTATCATCAGGCTGGCCGTCTCAAAACGATCCGCAGGCCCAGAAGGTAGAATCAAGACCGGTGCCGCATGTCCACTGTGGGCACTCGGATACCAGGGTAGATCCAGCACCTCTTCAGTAGCCCAATGCCAATCCTCCGCAAATACTAATTGAAGCGCTAACGCCGCAGGGCCCTCTAAGGCCATATGGGTATCACGCCAATGGCCTAAACTGGGATGTCCATTCAGATATTCTTCACCCATATTAAAGCCACCCACCCAGCCATATTGGCCATCGACTACCACTATTTTACGATGATTGCGAAAGTTCAATTGGAAGCGATTTCCCGGGCCTCGGTTAGAATGGAAGTGGTGCACTTTGACACCGGCAGCACGCAAGTGATCCAAATACTGGGCACTCAGTTCATAGCTACCGATCTCGTCATACAGAAGATAGACCTCGACCCCTTCTGCCACCTTACGCGTTAATGCTTCTTGTAATTTCAGACCTATCATGTCGGATACGATGATATAACTCTGTACTAAAACGTAACGTTTTGCGGCGTCGATACCGGCAAAGATACTGCCAAAGGCCTCTTCACCATCCACCAACAGCTGCACATGATTACCGGCCAGAATGGGTAATTTCGCCAACTTCTCAATGCCTGATAGATGACGATCACTGGGATCTCGGCTGTAACGCCGTGAATGCAACTCGGCCAACTTGCTGGAGAGCTTTTCCGCAAGCATCGTGTCATCATCACGTCGTGACAGCACATAGCCTTGGAAGCGAGTGCGCCCAAACACCCAGTAAGCAGGGACAGCGGCATAGGGCACCGCATTCAGAGAGACGATCCAAGCCACCGCACCGGGAGCCGTCCGAGTCGACATCATGGCATCGAAGGAAGACATGAGACCCAAAGCATGCGCAAACACGACCCATAACCACCAACGTGGTAAGACACGCGATACCTTTTGACCACCGTATCGGAACACCATCCTAGATCCTTTCTTTCTGCCCATGTCCAGTTATAGGCCCAATCGCCTGGGAAACTCAAATCTGACACACAAGGCGCGTTGATCGCGCCTTGGTGGATTGATTGTTTTTTTCACACCGACGTATTAGATTCAAAGTATTATTATAAATAGATCGCTATAAATAGATCGCTGACTATGCCCCGACTCGATGGAACGGAAGGCACAACGCAAGGATTTCAGAGGTTCACGAAACAGCTGTGTGCGACGCTCTTTTTCCTGACCTCAGGTTATGCTTTGGCACTCAGATGAAATCCGAACTGCGTGAGCACGATACCCTGGCCCGTATTGGCGGTGATGAATTTGTGGTGCTGCTAGAAGAGATCGAGACTAAACAATGCCTTTGTTCGATTATTCAACGCCTCCTAGCGGTTGCTGCATCGCCCTATCGCTTGAATGGCATCCAGGTACAGGCTTCTGCCAGTATCAGCATCAGCTTTAATATGCCGACCTCTCATGCCACGGATCATGAACTCCTTAGACAAGTCGATCTAGCCATGTATACTGCCAAAACGTCGGGCAAAAATCGTTACGCATTTTATGCCGTGTCGAAGGGTCATACCGCATTCAATTGCAGTTAGCTAGGGCTTTTGTATGGAATACTTCTCGCGCTCCCTAGTTCTGATTCTGCTTTACTTTGTTTTTTGGCACTTCGCCAGCCTCTTTGCTTTGACACCGCTTGTCAGTGCCTTTTATCCGGCAGCGGGTGTCATCCTCTTTTTTATCTATCGTTATGGTGCGGCTTATATTCCTGCGGCAGCCTTAGCCATCCTACTTGGCTCCCTGCCCATCGATACATTTTGGTACTGGGAAGCCACACAAATCAGCATGTCACTCAGGCAGTTAGCGATTTACAGCCTATGTGGCCTGTTCTTGAGACGAGTGTCCAACTTCAATCTGCCCATTTTGCGGCTGCGTGATGTTGGTATTTTGCTGCTCAGCACGCTTATCGCCACCCTGATTTCCGCTGCAATCGCCCTGTTTTTATTACGACACTTCGCCAATCTTCCCACCGCTGTCATGCAAGAAACCTTTCTGTCCTTCTGGATAGGGGATCTGGCCGGAGTACTCATGTTTATGGCCGCCGCCAGCCTCTTTGTCGATTTTTACGATGAAAAGAAAAGCTATGATGACGATGTTTTTGATAACGGCTTCGCTCGCCCAATATTGCTTCTCTGTCTATTAGTGTTTGTTACCTCTGTGTTTTTTGTCTTAACCGGCTTGGAAGATGATGTCAGCCGTTTTGGTTACCTGATCCTGCTGCCGGTTGCCTGGGCCGCTGGTTTTTATGGTATGCGTTTTGCGCTTTTAGCCGCCATCAGTGTGAATTTTTCTGCAGTCGGTACCTATATCCTGATGGAACTGAGCAGCTACCCAGCGCTGGAGTTGCAAACCCTGTTCACCGTCACACTGGCGATGGCAATGCTCCTGGGCGCCTCGTTAGAGGAGCGTAAGCTGGCGTTATTCGATGCGGCACACGATCCTTTAACACAGATGCTCAACCGTCGTGCTTTCTTTCAGCAAGCCAAGGAGTTGTTGGAACGCTGTAAACGCCAGCAACGTGATTTAGCACTGTTAATGATCGATCTTGATCATTTTAAGCGCATCAACGATACCTTTGGTCACCATGCTGGAGATCAAGTCTTAATGAAAGTGGCGGAGTGCTGCCGCAAAGTCTGTCGTCAAACCGATATTCAAGGGCGCTTGGGCGGCGAAGAGTTCGTCTTATTATTAGACGATGCCACACCCGAACAGGCGATGATTGTGGCCGAACGTCTGCGCTTATCGATTGAAGAGGTGATGATTCCGATGAGCCGTGAACACATCACCACGAGTATCGGCCTCAGTCACCTGATGATGCCAGAAGACGATATAGAGCACCTACTGAAAGAAGCTGATCGGGCGCTCTATGAAGCGAAATCAAAAGGGCGTAACAACTGCCAAAGCAGCCTTCCACACTTAATTCCAGCTTTCAGCTGATCCGCTGATGCTGCGAGGGTTATGCATGGCGCTCGTTGACTGAAGACCGTATATTGGTAGCCTTTTTCCTTCCTGAGCATGAGGCACGCCATGTTTGCCGATCCTTTGATCTTAGAACCCAAAACCCCCGCAAAAGCTTGCCTGATCTGGTTACATGGTCTGGGCGCGGATGGTTATGATTTTGAGCCGGTCATTCCAGAACTCGGCCTACCAGTCGACTTGCCCCTGCGCTGTATTTTTCCACATGCGCCGATTCGCCCGGTGACCATCAATGCGGGATATGCGATGCCGGCCTGGTATGACATCTTAGAGATGAATCTTGAACGCAAAATCGATCTGGCCGAGCTACAGGAATCTGCAGATTATGTGCAACGCTTAATCGATGATCAGATTCAGCAGGGTATCCACAGCGAACATATTTTTTTGGCCGGTTTTTCACAAGGGGGGGCCGTAGCCTATCAAGCGGCACTGAGTTATCCACACCCTCTGGGCGGTCTGTTAGCCCTCTCAACCTATTTTGCCAGCGCAGAACAACAAGCCTTTCACCCCGCGAATCAAGCACTCAACATTCTGATTCAACACGGTTTACAGGATGATGTGGTACCCGAGCAGCTCGGACAAAAGGCGCTCAGCGTCCTGCAAGCCCAGGGATTGACCCCCGAGTATCAAACCTATGCGATGGAGCACAGCCTGTGTTTAGCACAGGTGAAAGCCATCGGACACTGGCTGATGAAAAAGCTCGATTCCTGTACTCCTTAAGGTAGAATCATCGAACTGGCTATATTTTACATGTGAGGCACTCTGACTGTGCACCAAGCCCTTCTTAAATGCCTGGCATCGCCCTGGACTCCCTGGTTGCCCTTTCCATTTTGGGCACTGGTGATTGGCTTGGTGTATTTCGCCAATACAAAAACCCTGCAAGAAGCCAGTTATGAAATGGCGCGCCAGCGTGGTGAAGTGGTTTTTCACCTGGTGCAAACCATGCGCTACTGGAATACTCGCCATGGCGGGGTCTATGCCGCTGAAACCCCAGAAACGCCTTCTAACCCCTATCTACAGGTGGAGGAAAAGGACTTTATCACGCCTAGTGGACGCGCCATGACCATGCTGAACCCCGCCTATATGACGCGCCAACTGGCGGAGTTATTGCGTGGTGGCAAGCTGGAAATCCATCTAACCAGTGATCGTCTCATGAATCCGAAAAATCGCCCCGATGCGTGGGAAGAGGAGGCGATTCGTCAATTACGTGATGAAGGCAAAGCAGAGTTTGTCCAGGTGGTCGGCGAACGCTTTCGTTACATGGCCCCCTTGTTTATCGAACCCGGATGTCAAAAGTGCCATACCAGCTATGAGATTGGCGATTTCCGAGGCGGGTTAAGCGTCAGCTTCCCGGTGGATCAGATTGATGAGATTACAACACATCTGTACCGACAGAGTTTTTTCACTCATTTTATTGTTTATATCGCCTTGAGCCTAACCGGCATGCTTTCTCTGATCGGTCTGCAGCGCCTGATTCGCAGCCTACAGCAGGAGAGAATTGAGCGTGAGACGATTATTGAGGAGCGCACAGCCGATCTGCATCAAGAAATCGATCGACGCAAGAAATCTCAAGACAAGCTGCATTATTTAGCCCATCACGATGAGTTAACGCGCACTAAAAACCGTCGCTGGATTCTGCAACAACTGAAACAACTCAGTGCCGAGGGCGAATCACAATTTGCCTTGCTCATGCTCGATATCGACCACTTCAAAAAGATCAATGACCGTTACGGCCATGAAGCAGGGGATAGCATTCTGATGCAATTTGTTGCCCGTATGCAGCAGAGCCTGCGCCAGAGTGACTGTTTAGGTCGATATGGCGGTGAAGAGTTTCTGATTTTGTTACCCGCCACCGATGCTCAGGATGCCATGGAGATCGCTGAACGCTTACGCAAAAGCTCTAGTGACCATCCCTACACATTGCACAAAGACTCCATCTGGGTCACGGTCAGCATTGGAGTCGCCAGCACCCAATCAAATGAAACAACCCCGGAAGAACTGATTGGCCGTGCCGATCAAGCTCTATACCGAGCCAAACATGCCGGACGCAACCTTTCTATTCTCTGGGAAGAGAGTGACGAGGACGAAGATACCCATGCTTAATGTTGTTCTGTTTGAGCCTGAAATCCCACCCAATACCGGTAATATCATCCGCTTATGTGCCAACACAGGCTGCCAACTGCATCTGATCGAGCCTCTAGGTTTTAAGATGGAGGAAAAAGCCTTACGTCGAGCCGGACTGGATTATCATGAGTTTGCCGCAGTGAAAGTCTGGCCTGACTTTGCGACCTTTCTGCAAGAAGCCCAGCCTCAGCGCCTGTTTGCGTTAACCACTAAGGCTCAGAAGCCCTACACAGAGATCGAATTTCAAACAGGGGATTATTGTTTATTCGGCCCGGAAACTCGTGGTTTACCCAGCTCGCTACTGGAGAGCCTGGAAGCGCAATACAAGCTTAGACTGCCGATGCAGGCCAAAAGCCGCAGCCTGAATCTGTCTAACACTGTTGCTATAGTCGTCTATGAAGCTTGGCGACAACTGGGTTTTGCAGGCGGACAGTAACTAGACATTTATGACAGACGGATTTGTCATTTTTGTCAATCTTAACTCCCCTCAACCCCCACCTATTTCTCTTTGAAGCCAAAAATCCAATATTTATCAGTTAGTTATGATGAATTATAGATCTTGGCATTGTGCTTGCTATATCTGAGTAGTCAGGAAAGTCTGCCTATTGACTGAATCGGGATTGATACCCGATTTCAGCAACCGAATCATCCAAGATGAGGATACTCAGATGAGCCATGCACAGGATTATGAAAACCTCGGTGTTCTACCTTCAACTCTTTTGATTGTGGTGAGTTTTGTAGTGGCCATTCTACCGCTTGTGGTTCAGGTGGCCGTCTTAGCTTCCTGATCTTGATTTGCTCCTATCACCCTCCCAATTAGCTGTCCCCAAAAGCAAAGAGTTTGCAGCCTCCGAAGTTCATTTAAACGGACTTCGGAATTTTTTTGCCTGAAATTCAAGCCTAAGAACAGACGCAAAGGAAATAGGAAATAATTCTGAAAAAGACTGAGAACTAAGAACAGTCTGAATAAAGAGAGTAGCAAGGAGGGTAATCTGAAATGCGACCATCTAAGTAGATGGTGCAGATGGGGAGACTCGAACTCCCACGCCCGTGAAGGCACTAGCACCTGAAGCTAGCGTGTCTACCAATTCCACCACATCTGCATAACGACTTTTAACGGCTTGTTCCGGCACCATTCAACCTGGTAGTGTTTGAATGGTGCAGATGGGGAGACTCGAACTCCCACGCCCGTGAAGGCACTAGCACCTGAAGCTAGCGTGTCTACCAATTCCACCACATCTGCGTCAAAAGTGGGGCGCATTATATCCACCCCTTGTACGCTTGTGAAGTATGGCAGCTGACTATTTTTATTTTTTATCTGCCCCAGACATGTCAGGGCAGGTAGCCTCGGTCACGTGCGATGTTTAGATTTCATCCTGCAAACAGTCTAAAAAGCGCTGGGACAGATCCTGTAAAAAGAGAGCATAAGCACCCGGCTGCGTGGGGATATCACGCGCCAGAGGATCTAACTCGCCTTTACGCACCGTGGTGCCGCGACTGACTGATTCAACCACAGCCGGTGTGAACTGAGGCTCCGAAAACACACACACCGCCTGAGCGTCTTCCAACTGTTTACGGATAGCCGCCAGATGACGCGCACCCGGTTGACGAGCCGGGTCGAGCGTAAAGTAACCCAACTGATTCAAGCCATAATGGCTGACAAAGTGGCCATAAGCGTCATGAAAAACAAAGAAGCCTTTTGTCTGCACCGGTGCGAGCTGCTCGGCAATCTTTTGATCCAAAGCCTGTATCTGCGTTTCGAAGGCTTGTAGATTTTCCTGTACACGAGCCTGATGTTGTGGATAGATCTCCGTTAGACTCTGCGCCATCACACGTGCAATCTCTAACGCATTTACGGGATCCAGCCAAATATGCGCATCATGGTCGTGGTCGTGGTCGTGGTCGTGGTCGTGGTCGTGGTCGTGGTCGTGGTCGTGGTCGTGGTCGCTATGATCGCTATGATCGCTATGATCGCTATGATCGCTATGATCGCTATGATCGCTATGATCGCTATGATCGCTATGATCGCTATGATCGCTATGATCGCTATGATCGCTATGATCGCTATGAT
>NZ_SMRS01000010.1 GCF_008368715.1 Nitrincola tapanii | reverse complement strand
CGAACTCAGTCGTGAAACGCGTCATCGCCGATGGTAGTGTGGGGTCTCCCCATGTGAGAGTAGGTCATCGCCAGGCACCTAATACGAGAAACCCTCACCACTTCGTGGTGGGGGTTTTTTTATGCCAGTGAATTAGAGTTAATCTCATTGGACTCTGTGGCTAAACTACACTAGAATATGGTCGGTTTGCCGTAAGCATTACAGCAACACACAGAATTCTTGAAAGCGAGGCGGGCTGTTGAAGTCTTGTCTCGCTTTTTTACAACTGTATATCACATCTTTTAAGTTATTTATCATGCAGCAGCACACGTGCGGGGAGGTTCAATTGACGCGACCAGCGATTCTGGCCCTTGAGGATGGTAGCCTTTTCAAGGGGATTGCGATTGGCGCGGATGGAGCGTCCATCGGTGAGGTGGTGTTCAACACCTCCATGACTGGATATCAAGAGATTCTCACCGATCCTTCTTATTGCCGTCAGATCGTCACTCTGACTTATCCACATATTGGTAATACCGGCGCCAATAGCGAAGATACTGAGTCTAATCAGATCTGGGCCGCTGGTTTAGTGATACGAGACCTGCCTTTAACGGCCAGTAATTTTCGCAGTGAACAGCGTCTGGATGAATATCTAAAAGCCAATAACATTGTTGGGATTGCAGATATTGATACACGTCGTTTAACGCGCCTTCTGCGTGAGAAGGGTGCGTTGAATGGCTGTATTATGGCTGGTGAGATAGATGAAGCTAAAGCCTTTGAAATGGCGAAAGCTTTTCCTGGCTTAAAAGGTATGGATCTCGCTCAAGAAGTGACGTCTCCAGAGGGGTTTGCTTGGGATCAGGCGGAGTGGTTATTGGGCGAGGGTTATCACTCAATTGCTTCTCAGGAGCAGCCGCTGCATGTTGTGGCCTATGATTTTGGTGTTAAGCACAATATTTTACGTATGCTGGTGAGCCGAGGCTGTCGTTTGACAGTTGTTCCAGCTCAAACACCTGCCACTGACGTCTTGGCACTCAACCCAGATGGTGTGTTCCTCTCCAATGGCCCAGGTGACCCAGAGCCATGTACCTATGCCATTCAGGCCATTGCGCAGATACTTGAAACTAAAACACCTGTATTTGGTATTTGCCTAGGTCATCAGTTATTGGCGCTGGCTTCAGGTGCTAAAACAGAGAAGATGAAGTTTGGTCATCATGGTGCAAATCATCCCGTGCAAGATTTAAAAACGGGACGTGTCATGATTACCAGCCAGAACCATGGCTTTGCTGTCTCTGAAACCACTTTGCCAACGACTTTGATCGCAACGCATAAGTCTTTATTTGATGGCTCTCTGCAGGGTATAGAGCGCACAGATTGTCCAGCCTTTAGTTTTCAGGGGCACCCAGAAGCCAGCCCAGGCCCACATGATGTAGCGCCACTCTTTGATCACTTCATTGAGTTGATGAATAACGCGAAACAAACGGCCTGATTTGAATTTATAGAGATTGGTTTAAAAGATGCCTAAACGTACAGATATCAAAAGTATTCTCATCCTCGGTGCAGGCCCTATCGTTATAGGCCAGGCGTGTGAATTTGATTATTCCGGAGCTCAGGCATGTAAGGCGCTGCGTGAGGAAGGTTACCGCGTTATTTTGGTGAACTCCAATCCAGCCACCATTATGACCGATCCGGCGATGGCGGATGCGACCTATATAGAACCGATCAATTGGAAAACGGTTGCCAAAATCATCGAGAAAGAGCGTCCCGATGCGCTTTTGCCAACCATGGGTGGGCAGACAGCATTAAACTGTGCTCTAGATCTCGATCGTGAAGGGGTTTTGGCTGAGTTTGGTGTTGAGATGATTGGTGCAACTCAAGATGCGATCGATAAGGCGGAAGACCGAGAGCGTTTTGATTTGGCGATGCGTAATATCGGTTTAGAGTGCCCACGCTCTGCGATTGCGCATAGTATGGAAGAGGCGCTGCAGGTTTTAGACTCAATTGGTTTCCCCGCGATCATTCGTCCCTCATTTACCATGGGTGGATCAGGTGGGGGGATCGCCTACAATCGTGAAGAGTTTATTGAGATCTGTGAGCGTGGTCTGGATCTTTCTCCGACCAGTGAGCTATTGATCGATGAGT
Source organism: Nitrincola tapanii (assembly GCF_008368715.1). Taxonomy (GTDB): domain Bacteria; phylum Pseudomonadota; class Gammaproteobacteria; order Pseudomonadales; family Balneatricaceae; genus Nitrincola; species Nitrincola tapanii. The sequence continues at coordinate 48,270 of NZ_SMRS01000010.1, read as the reverse complement.
CTTTGATCGGTTGGAAAGAGTATGAGATGGAAGTGGTGCGGGATCGTAACGATAACTGCATCATCATCTGCTCGATTGAAAACTTTGATGCGATGGGTGTGCACACCGGTGATAGTATCACGGTAGCGCCTGCACAAACTTTGACAGATAAAGAGTATCAATTGATGCGTAATGCATCGATTGCAGTGTTGCGCGAAATTGGCGTTGAAACTGGGGGATCAAACGTTCAGTTTGGTATAGATCCCGAAACCGGCCGTATGGTCGTGATTGAGATGAACCCACGTGTATCACGTTCATCGGCGCTTGCTTCTAAAGCAACCGGTTTCCCGATTGCAAAAGTTGCTGCTAAGTTGGCTGTCGGTTACACCTTGGATGAGTTGCAGAATGAAATCACCGGTGGGCGTACACCGGCTTCATTCGAGCCTTCTATCGATTATGTTGTGACCAAGATCCCGCGCTTTACCTTTGAAAAATTCCCACAAGCGAATGATCGTCTCACTACTCAGATGAAGTCTGTGGGTGAAGTGATGGCGATTGGCCGTACTCAACAGGAGTCTTTACAAAAAGCGCTACGCGGATTAGAAGTCGGTGCAACGGGCTTTGATCCTATTGTTGACCTTAGTGCTGAGGATGCGCGCAGTGACATAGTGCGTGAATTGCAGCAGCCAGGCAGTGAGCGTATTTGGTATATCGGTGATGCGTTCCGTTTGGGAATGAGTGTTAATGAGATCTATCAGCTGTCAGGCGTTGATCCCTGGTTCTTGGTGCAGATCGAAGATCTGATCAAGGAAGAGGCTTTAGTGTCTGAAAAAAGCTTGTCAGATTTGAATTATGATTTGCTGTGGCGTCTTAAGCGTAAGGGCTTCTCAGATGCGCGTTTGGCCAGTCTTTTGGGCGTCAGTGAAAAGCAGTTGCGTAAGCATCGTCATGCTTTGAACATTCGTCCGGTGTTTAAGCGTGTTGATACTTGTGCGGCTGAGTTTGCGACCGATACGGCGTATATGTACTCGACCTATGAAGAAGAGTGCGAAGCTAATCCCTCTGATCGTGAAAAAATTATGGTTATCGGTGGCGGGCCTAACCGCATAGGTCAAGGTATAGAATTTGACTATTGCTGTGTACACGCTGCGCTAGCCGCACGTGCGGACGGTTATGAAACGATTATGGTGAATTGTAACCCTGAAACTGTTTCAACGGATTACGATACCTCTGATCGTCTCTATTTTGAGCCGATCACTTTAGAAGACGTATTAGAAATCGTGCAGGTCGAGAAACCTAAGGGTGTGATCGTTCAGTATGGTGGGCAAACGCCGCTGAAATTGGCGGTTGCGCTTGAGCAGGCAGGTGTCCCGATTATTGGCACGTCACCTGAAGCGATAGACCGTGCGGAAGATCGTGAACAGTTCCAGCAGATGCTTAAGCGTTTAGGCTTAAAACAGCCCGAAAATGCTACGGTGCGCAGTTTAGATCAAGCGATCATCGAAGCAGAAAAAATTGGTTACCCCCTAGTGGTTCGTCCTTCCTACGTCCTGGGTGGTCGAGCGATGGAGATCGTCTATAAAGAAGCGGAGCTGCGTCAATATATGCAGACAGCGGTTCAGGTTTCCAATGATGCGCCGGTGTTGCTGGATCACTTCCTGAATGCGGCGGTTGAGGTGGATATCGATGCGGTCTGTGATGGCAAAACAGTTGTCATAGGGGCGATCATGCAGCACATCGAGCAGGCGGGGGTTCACTCGGGTGATTCGGCTTGCTCTTTGCCTCCTTATAGTTTGGCGGCGGATGTTCAGGATCAGATGCGTGATATGGTGCGCAAGATGGCTCTGGAGTTGGGTGTGGTGGGTCTCATGAACGTGCAGTTGGCGTATCAAGATGGCGAAATCTATGTCATCGAAGTGAACCCGCGTGCTTCGCGTACCGTACCCTTTGTCTCTAAGTGTATCGGCGTTTCCTTAGCGAAGATTGCCGCTTTGGTGATGACTGGAAAGTCACTACAAGAGCTCGGCTTTACTGAAGAAATTATTCCGAAGTTTTTCAGTGTCAAGGAAGCTGTCTTCCCATTTAATAAATTCCCAGGCGTCGATCCGATTCTAGGCCCAGAAATGAAGTCGACGGGCGAAGTCATGGGTGTGGGGCGTAGCTTTGGTGAGGCTTTCATGAAGGCACAGCTAGGAGCGGGTGAGAAGATGCCCGCCAAAGGTAAGGCCTTTATTTCGGTTCGTGACGTTGATAAGCAAGCTGCTGTAGCGGTTGCCCAAGACCTAGCACAGCTCGGCTTTAAGTTGGTAGCCACGGGCGGTACAGCGAACTTATTGGAAGCAGCAGGATTGCAGGTTGAGCGCATTAACAAGGTGATGGAAGGTCGTCCAAACATTGTGGATGCGATGAAAAATGGCGAAATTGCTTATGTCATCAACACCACTGAAGGGCGTAAAGCCATTGCTGATTCAGCAGCCATTCGTCGTGCGGCTATTCAGCATAAGGTTCCTTACACCACAACTCTAGCCGGTGCCGCCGCGATTACTGAAGCCTTAAAGTTCGGTGAAGAAAAGGTAGTGCGTCGTCTTCAAGAGTTGCATGCAGGAGAAATTGCGTGAGCCGTGTTCCTATGACCGTTTCTGGCGAAGCTCAGCTTCGCCAGGAGCTTGAGCAATTAAAAACAATTGAGCGTCCGAAAGTGATTGCCGCAATTGCTGAGGCGCGCGCTCATGGTGATCTAAAAGAAAATGCTGAGTACCATGCTGCGCGTGAACAGCAGGGGTTTATTGAAGGCCGTATTCGCGAGCTGGAATATAAACTCTCTATGGCACAGGTCATTGATGTATCGAAAATAGCGCCCAGTGGTAAGGTGATTTTTGGTGTGACCATCGAACTCTTGAATCTGGATACAGATGAGAGTGTGCGCTATCAGATCGTGGGTGATGATGAGGCGGATATTAAAGCGGGTAAAATCTCCGTGAATTCACCGATTGCTCGTGCCTTGATTGGTAAAGAGGAGGGGGATGTTGCGACAGTGACGACACCTTCGGGTATGGTGGAGTATGAGGTTGCTCAAGTCCTGCACCTGGCCTAATAAAAAAACCGCTTCCATTTGAAGCGGTTTTTTTATGTTCGTGGCGGCACGAGTCAGAAGCAGCTTAAGCTTTCCAGCGTAGCAAATTCGATAGCGTGGGATCAGGTTTTTTGGATTTGCGATAGATCAACGCAATATTGCCAATTTCTTGTACCAGTTCGGCTTCTACGATTTCGCAGAGTTCGGCAATCAGTTGACGCTTAAGCACTCGATCACCCACAGAAAAGCGTACCTTGATCAGCTCATGATCTTCTAAGGCGCGATCTGTCTCCAGTTGAATATTTTCCGTCAGACCGTTACCAGCCACCATGACAATAGGATTCAGTTGATGACCTAAGGTACGGAAACGTTTTTTTTGCTCGGGGGTTAAGCTCATACTAGAATATGTGCCTCATAATTTAAGGGATGCAGAAAGTGCATGTGAACAATCTCTAGTTTACCTGAGCCGCTCCTTTCTGAGTAGTCAGCTAGTTCTTAAGAGTTGAGATCGGCATCGGATTGTTCAGTATAGGCTGTGTTGGGTGGAACAATCTTTTCATTCCAGTATCTAACTTTGAGCTTGTAATTCTAGGATTTGCCCCAATCGACAAGAAGCTGATCTGGGTTGAGTTGAGTAGTGGAGCCTTGATCTTTGCTGTGACGGGTTGCGTATCAAAAATGCTAGTAGACCGATGTAAAGAGTGTTGGATACAGCACATAAGCTATCAAGTGTATAAAGAATACTATTGATAAAGAGTCAGGTCGCTCCAGTGACCTGTGTTATTATGGCTGTTATGAGTCATAAAGAAAGTTTGAGTTGAGGGTGATCCTTTGAACGATATGGCAAAAAATTTAGTACTGTGGTTGGTGATTGCGGCAGTTCTGCTGACGGTCTTTAACAACTTCAGTTCTGAAACTGAGGGTCGTAAGCTCAGTTATTCCGAATTTGTAGAGGAGGTTCAAGCAGGACGTGTCTCTAAGGTCTTGATTGATGGTTTTACAATTACCGGACAGCGCCCGACAGGTGAAAGTTTTGTCACCATCCGTCCAGCGGTTCAAGATCCTAAGCTGATAGATGATCTCTTATCTAATAATGTTGTGATTGAAGGCAAGCAGCCTGAAGGTCAGAGCATTTGGTCGCAGTTGTTGGTTGCGGCCTTCCCGATTCTTATCATTATCGCCATCTTTATGTTCTTTATGCGCCAAATGCAGGGTGGAGCCGGTGGTAAAGGCGGACCTATGTCATTTGGAAAGTCTAAAGCACGCATGATGAGCGAAGATCAGATCAAAACGACTTTTGATGATGTTGCGGGCGTAGAAGAAGCTAAGGAAGAAGTGAAAGAGCTGGTGGATTATTTGCGTGATCCTGGAAAATTCCAGCGCTTGGGTGGACATATTCCACGTGGTGTCTTGATGTCAGGTTCACCGGGTACCGGTAAAACCTTACTGGCGAAAGCGATTGCAGGTGAAGCTAAGGTTCCTTTTTTTAGTATTTCCGGCTCTGACTTTGTGGAAATGTTTGTCGGTGTAGGGGCTTCCCGTGTACGTGATATGTTTGATCAGGCAAAAAAACATGCGCCTTGTATCATCTTTATCGATGAAATTGATGCGGTAGGACGTAGTCGTGGTGTCGGTTTGGGCGGGGGCAATGATGAGCGTGAGCAGACGTTGAATCAGTTGCTGGTCGAGATGGATGGTTTTGAAGGCACCGAAGGCATCATCGTGATCGCGGCGACTAACCGTCCAGATGTACTTGACCCTGCACTCTTGCGTCCAGGACGTTTTGATCGTCAAGTGGTGGTTGGCCTGCCGGATATCCGTGGACGTGATCAGATTCTCAAGGTGCATATGCGCAAGGTTCCACTGGGTGATGATGTGAAATCAGATCTGATTGCACGCGGCACTCCAGGTTTCTCGGGTGCGGACTTGGCGAACTTAGTTAATGAAGCAGCGCTGTTTGCGGCACGTGAAGGTAAGCGTGTCGTGAGTATGGAGCAGTTTGAAAAAGCAAAAGACAAAATCATGATGGGCGCTGAGCGTAAGTCGATGGTGATGTCTTACAAAGAACGCTTAAACACGGCTTATCATGAATCAGGTCATGCCATTATCGGTCGTCTCATGCCTGAGCATGATCCTGTTTATAAGGTTTCCATTATTCCGCGTGGTCGTGCGTTGGGCGTGACCATGTTCCTGCCAGCAGAAGATCGTTATAGCTTTAGTCGCCAGGCGATTATTTCGCAGATTTGCTCACTTTATGGTGGTCGTATTGCTGAAGAAATGACTTTAGGCAAGCAGGGTGTGACCACAGGTGCTTCTAACGATATTCAGCGTGCCACAACCTTGGCGCGTAATATGGTGACTAAGTGGGGGCTGAGCGAGGCTCTGGGTCCGCTTCTCTATGCGGAAGAGGATGATGATCCTTTTGGTCGAGGTATGGGCGGTGGCTCTAAAGCCAAGTCTGAAGAAACTCAGCGTCGTATCGATGCGGAAGTGAAGCAGATTATTGATGACTGTTATGCCAAAGCCTATCAGATCTTAACGGAAAATCGTGACATTATGGAAAGTATGGCGCAAGCCTTGATTAAATACGAAACGATTGGCACCAAGCAATTAGATCAGCTGATGGCGCGTGAAGAGGTGACACCGCCTGATGGTTGGGATGATACCCAAGAGGATAAGCCGCAATCTGCTGAAGTTAAGACAGATGAGTTGAACGAAGAGCCGTCTGACGTTGAAGAGACAAATGATAGCTTCGATGATCAGGAAGAGGATCGTTCGGACGAAGAGCCGCAATCACCGAAATCTTGAATGTTGTGACTATTGAGTGCCGGTTCGAGATTAAAGAGCTGAGCATTAAAATTAAGGCTGACTTATGTCAGCCTTGTTTTTTTGGGGGTTAAAAAAGTGCAATTAAAGTGCGGTCGGCGATGGCTGGATCTCTCTGAGCCACATGTGATGGGAATTCTCAATGTAACGCCAGATTCTTTCTCAGATGGCGGTCGATTTTTTGCGCAAGATAAATTAAGAGTCGATGCAGCTTTGGTAGAGGCTGCGCAGATGCTGCAATCGGGCGCCGCCATCATCGATGTGGGAGGTGAATCGACTCGCCCCGGCGCAGCGGAAGTGAGTGTCCAGGAAGAGATGGATCGTGTCTTGCCGGTCATCGAGCGTTTGAATCAAGAATTGGATGTCATTATTTCTTTAGATAGCAGTCAGCCTCGTGTCATGGAAGCGGCTTTGGCTTTAGGTATTGGTTTAATTAACGATGTGCGTTCGTTAGCGCTGGGTGATGCACTGGAGGTGGCCAGTCGCTCCGGCTTGCCAGTGTGTGTGATGCATATGAAGGGCAGTCCTGCCACGATGCAGCAAGCTCCTGAATATCAGCAGGTTCAGGATGAAGTGTTAGCCTTTATGCAGGAACAGATTGTACGCTATCAACAAGCCGGTATTCAGAAAGAGAATATCCTTCTTGATCCAGGGTTCGGATTCGGCAAATCGTTAGCACATAATTTGACGCTGCTAAATCGACTGGATGAATTGGTCGCGCTCGGCTACCCCGTATTAAGTGGGACCTCGCGTAAGTCTATGATCGGTGCGGTCACAGGTCGTGACGCCAGTAAGCGTTTAGCAGGGAGTCTGGCCACAGCGATCTTGGCAGCGCAAAAGGGGGCGCATCTACTACGAGTGCATGATGTTGCTGAGACTGTCGATGCTCTAAAATTACTCAAAGCTGTTCAGCAGGAAGAATGGGAGATTGAGGTAGATGCGTAAATATTTCGGTACTGATGGTATTCGCGGCGAAGTGGGGCAGTTCCCAATCACACCAGAATTTATGTTGAAGCTTGGATGGGCAGCGGGCAAGGTGTTTGCGCGTGAGGGGCGTAGCCGTATTGTGATCGGGAAAGATACTCGCATCTCAGGGTATATGTTTGAGTCAGCTTTAGAGGCAGGTTTGTCGGCAGCCGGTGTGGATGTTTTGTTAACAGGGCCGATGCCGACTCCTGCCATTGCCTATTTGACCCGAACCTTCCGTGCCGAAGCGGGTATCGTGATCAGCGCGTCACATAATCCCTTCCAAGATAATGGCATCAAATTTTTCTCAGCACAGGGTACCAAGCTCCCAGATGAAATTGAGTTGGCTATTGAGGAGCAGATGGATCAGGCGATGCAAACGGTCGACTCTGCCAGCTTAGGTAAAGCTCGGCGTATCACGGATGCAGCCGGACGTTATATCGAATACTGCAAAGGCACGATTAACGGTAGTCTTAGCCTGCGTGGAATGAAGTTGGTTGTGGATTGCGCTCATGGTGCGACTTACCATATAGCACCGGCTGTTTTTTCGGAGCTGGGTGCGCAGGTAATCGAAATCGGCACCTCTCCAGATGGTTTGAATATAAATGAGTTGTGTGGTGCAACGGATGTCAAACGTCTTCAGGCCGAGGTCGTGACTCAGCAGGCCGATCTAGGTGTTGCTCTGGATGGTGATGGTGACCGTTTAATTATGGTTGATGCTCAGGGAGGGGTTGTTGATGGGGATGAGTTGCTTTTTATTATGGCTCAATCCATGCGTGCCCAAGGTCTTTTGCAGGGAGGCGTTGTGGGTACCCTGATGTCTAATTTTGGCCTGGAGCAGGCATTTGCACGCTTAGATATCCCATTCGTACGTGCCAAGGTGGGCGATCGCTATGTGCTGGAAGCGATGTTGGCCAATGACTGGTTGTTAGGCGGGGAGAGCTCTGGGCATTTGGTCTGCCGTCATTTGAGCACAACAGGGGATGGTATCGTTGCAGCATTGCAGGTGCTCAAAGCGATGGTGGATTCATCTCTTACGCTTGCTGAACTGCGCCAAGGCATGACTAAGCTTCCGCAGGTAATGATTAATGTGGTTGTGCCACGTGGCGTGAATTCTGTTGAGTTGCCAGAGATACAGCAGGCGATTCGTGCAACTCAGGCGCGCTTGGCCCAGACGGGGCGTGTGCTCTTGCGTCCATCGGGGACTGAGCCTTTGGTACGAGTTATGGTGGAAGGGCAAGATCCGATACAGGTGCAGAAAGAATGCACCCAACTGGCTGAAATTGTGCAAAATTCATTAGCTGGGGTTGTTTCTTAGAGGCGCCTCAGTTAAGATTTGCGCCTCTTTTGAAAGGGGATGCTCATGCGGAAGCTTCTAGTTGCAGCCAACTGGAAAATGAACGGACGATTGGAACAAAATCGGGCGTTGCTGCAGAGTCTAAAAAACAACGGTTTGCTTGAATTAAATCACGAAGTCGATGTTTTGATTATCCCGCCTGCTTGCTACTTAAGTCAGGTAAGTCAGGAGCTTGTCGGCACGCAAGTTAAACTGGGTGCGCAGAATATTTGTAGTTGGCTACAAGACGGTGCATTTACCGGCGAAATGAATGCGCAGATGATGGTCGATTTGAATGTGTCACATGTCTTAGTGGGGCATTCAGAGCGTAGAGCCTTTTGTGCAGAAAGCGATGAGTTGGTCGCAGAGAAAACAAAAGCTTGTCTTGTATCAGGTTTAGTCCCATTAGTCTGTGTGGGTGAAACTTTAGATGAGCGTGAGCAGGGCTTGTTGCAAGCCGTGTTAAGTCGACAGGTTTTGACAGTCGCTAAGAGTTTAGACGAAGAAGCGTTAAGTAAAGTGGTTTGGGCGTATGAGCCTGTTTGGGCAATCGGTACAGGCCTAACAGCTACCCCAGAACAAGCTCAAGAAGTTCATGCTTTTATTCGTTCCTTGCTGGCTACTGTTATGGGTCAGGTAGCAGCGGATAAGCTCCATATTCTGTATGGCGGCAGCGTTAAAGCAAATAATGCGGTTGAGCTTTTTGCGCAGAAGGATATAGATGGTGGCCTGATTGGTGGAGCGTCACTTTCTGCAAGTGATTTTCTAGGTATTTGTAACGCAGCGAAAAAAAGAGAACAGGTTAGTTAAAATATGGAAACCTTAGTTTTAATTGTACACGTCCTCTTGGCTGCAGCCATTATTGGCTTAGTTTTAATACAGCAAGGAAAGGGTGCCGAAGCCGGTGCATCTTTTGGTGGTGGTGCTTCGCAAACTGTATTTGGTGCAAGTGGTTCAGGTGGCTTTCTGGTTAAAGTAACCGCGCTAATTGCTGCAGTTTTGTTTGCAACGAGCTTTGCGCTGGCTTATTTTGCTAAAGAGAAAGCCGTGAATGTGGGTGAAGCAGGTATTCCCTCTGCTGCCATCATTGAATCGGCTGCTGAGCGTGTTGAGTTGCCGGTCTTAGGTGCGCCTGTTTCAGGTGGTATTGCTGAAGACACAGATTTGCCAGCTGCTGAGTAAGCTGCTGTTAGTGTAAAGCGTTTTAGCCGACGTGGTGAAATTGGTAGACACGCCATCTTGAGGGGGTGGTGAGCTATGCTCGTGCCGGTTCGAGTCCGGCCGTCGGCACCAATATCTACAAGTGTTTGTAGTTCAAGTTTGATGCGGGGTGGAGCAGCTTGGTAGCTCGTCGGGCTCATAACCCGAAGGTCGTTGGTTCAAATCCAGCCCCCGCTACCACTTTTGATATGGATCAAGCCTGGCTAGATCTATATTTCCTAAAGTCTGAACTTAGTCTGATCGATGAGGTTGCTTGCTTAGAAGCTTTGGCAACTGCTATCATATTAGTAGTTCATCAGTCTTAAGTTGTCGGACCGTTTTAAGGCATCTAGTCGAATACACTAGGTGTTCATGTTAAAGCCCCTCATTTAGGGGCTTTTTCGTAGGTGGTTTTTACAGGTTATGCCTGTCAGAAATGGGTCCTAGAGAGACCCATTTTTTGTTTGGATGGCCTAGAAATGAGAGGTTAGAGTGTCGGCAAAGTTAAAAGAATTGGAATCCCTGATCACACCGATTGTGCAGGCGCTTGGCTTTGAGCTGTGGGGCGTTGAGTTCCAGGCCGCAGGTAAAAATAGCACCTTGCGTGTATTTATTGATTCCGAAGCAGGCATCAGTGTGGATGATTGCGCACGTGTGAGTCATCAGGTCAGTGGGGTATTGGATGTCGAGGACCCCATTAAAGAACACTATATGTTGGAGGTGTCCTCTCCAGGCATGGATCGACCTCTCTATACTCTTGAACAGTTTGCGGCCTATGCAGGCCACACCATCCAACTGCGGTTGCGTGTTCCTTATGAAGGTCGCCGCCGTTTTAAAGGCATTCTCAATGGAGTGGAAGGCGAAGATGTCCTTCTAGTTGTGGATGATCAGGAATACTTGTTGCCATTGGACTATATCGACAAGGCCAATGTGGTGCCCCAGTTTTAATCGAATGATCAGTTTTTAGGTGAAACACAAAATGAATAAAGAAATATTGCTGGTTGCTGAGGCAGTTTCGAACGAAAAAGACGTACCTAAGGGCGTCATTTTTGAAGCCATTGAGGTGGCGCTGGCGACAGCAACAAAGAAGCGTTTTGACGAAGAAGCCGATGTCTATGTGGTGATTGATCGTCAAACGGGAGATTATGAAACTTACCGGCGTTGGGCTGTGGTTGATAATGATGCCGTGCCACTCTTGGGTACAGAGTTGACCCTAGAAGAAGCGCATGAGATTAACCCATCCCTGCAGCCAGGCGACATCCACGAAGAGCAGATTGAGTCTGTTGCTTTTGGTCGTATTGCGGCACAAACGGCAAAACAGGTCATCGTACAAAAGGTACGCGAAGCTGAGCGTGCCAAAGTCGTTGATCAGTATCGTGATCGTCAGGGTGAGCTGATTGCCGGTACAGTGAAAAAAGTGACACGCGATAATGTCATTATCGATCTGGGTAATAACGCCGAAGCCTTATTGCCACGTGAACACCTGTTGCCACGCGAAAACTTCCGTATGGGCGATCGTGTGCGAGCTGTGTTGGATGAAGTCCGCGCTGAAGGGCGTGGGCCTCAGTTGATTTTGAGCCGGACCAGTCCGGCGATGTTGATCGAACTCTTTCGCTTAGAGGTCCCTGAAATTGCTGAAGAAGTGATTGAGATTCGTGCTGCGGCACGTGACCCAGGGTCGCGTGCCAAAATCGCCGTGAAAACCAATGATGGTCGTATTGATCCAGTAGGTGCCTGTGTCGGCATGCGCGGTTCTCGCGTTCAGGCAGTCTCCAATGAGCTGGGTGGCGAGCGTGTGGATATCGTTCTCTGGGACGACAATCCGGCTCAGTTAGTCATCAATGCGATGGCACCGGCTGAAGTCGCTTCGATCATTATTGATGAAGATAGCCACTCGATGGATGTTGCGGTTGCTGAAGATGCCCTAGCACAAGCAATTGGTCGTAATGGCCAAAACGTACGTCTAGCCGGTGAAATGACAGGCTGGAAGTTGAACGTGATGAGTGAGTCTGAAGCTCAGGCGAAGCATCAGTCAGAAGTCGGTCGCGTGATGCAAGCCTTTATTACGCACCTGGATATCGATGAAGAGCTGGCACAAGTTCTGGTGGATGAAGGTTTCACTTCACTGGAAGAAGTGGCTTATGTACCTGAAGATGAGATGCTCGAAATCGAGGGGTTTGACGAAGAGATCGTTGAAACTCTGCGTACTCGTGCAAAAGACGCCTTGTTGAATTTGGCGATCGCCAACGAAGAGCAGTTAGACGAGGTCGAGCCGGCTGAAGATTTGTTGTCGATGGAAGGTATGGAGCGTTCTTTGGCATTCCATCTAGCCGCCAAAGGCATAGTGACTATGGAAGATCTTGCTGAGCAGTCAATTGATGATTTGGTTGGTATTGAAGGTCTAGATGAAACCCGCGCTGCTGAGTTAATTATGACTGCCCGCGCACCCTGGTTTGCAGAAAATCAGTAATATCAACGGAGAAGAGGAACCCATTTATGGCAGAAGTCACCGTTAAACAACTTGCCGATGTGGTTGGTGTATCCGTTGAGCGTTTGCTCAAGCAGATGCAGGATGCCGGAATTTCAGGCAAAACCGAAACATCAAATGTTACCGATACCGAACGTCAGAACCTTCTTGCGCATTTGAAAAAAGCGCATGGTGAAGAAGGTGCTGTTACAGAGCCTAAACGTATCACCTTAAAACGTAAAACCACCTCCCAGCTTAAGGTGGCCGGAGCATCCGGAAAGCGTAAGACCGTGAATGTCGAAGTGCGTAAAAAACGCACCTACGTGAAGCGCGAAGAGCTGGAAACCCTGACACCCGTCATTGAAGAAGTTACCGAAGAGGTGTCTGTGGCACCTGTGGCTGACGTGGTGGTCACGGCTGAGGTTGTGACACCTGACGTGTCAGAAATAGTCCAGGAGAAGGCTGCTCAGGTACAAGAGACGGCAGTAGCTGCTGAGCCCGCAGTAGACGTGCTTGTGCCAGAGGTTGCTGTACCGGTAAGTGAAGACACTCAGGCACGTAAAGATAAAAAACCCGCGCCACGTGCTAAAGAGCATCGTGCACCGCGTGGTCGTGATGAAGAAGAAGCTCCGCGTCGTGGTGGCAAGCCGGTGGTAGCAGGTCGTAAAGTCACTCTGGAAGAAGAGGGGCCACGTGGTACCCGTCGTCCTGGCAAGAGCCCTAAACGTGCGGCAGGTAAAGGTCGTGCGGTGAATCAGCATGCGTTTGAGAAGCCTACAGCGCCGGTGATTCACGACGTGAGCATCCCGGAAAGCATCACCGTGGCAGATCTGGCCAAGAAAATGTCAGTGAAAGCAGCTGAAGTCATCAAGGTGATGTTTAAAATGGGTGCCATGGCCACGATCAACCAGGTCCTGGATCAGGATACGGCGATTCTTGTTGTGGAAGAGATGGGCCATAAGGCAGTCGCTCTGCAAGAAAATGCAGTTGAAGATGCCCTGCTCGAAAGCTTGCAGGCCCATAAGGGTGAAGCGCGTACACGTGCTCCGGTTGTGACAGTCATGGGTCACGTCGACCATGGTAAAACCTCATTGCTTGATTATATTCGTGAAACCAAGGTGGCTGCGGGTGAGTCGGGCGGGATTACCCAGCACATCGGTGCTTACCATGTAGAAACTGAAAATGGCATGGTGACCTTTTTGGATACTCCGGGCCATGCCGCGTTCACCGCGATGCGTGCCCGTGGTGCTAAATTGACGGACATCGTCATTCTGGTGGTTGCCGCAGACGATGGTGTGATGCCACAGACCGAAGAAGCGGTTCAGCATGCTAAGGCTGCAAATGTTCCGCTGGTGGTTGCGGTCAATAAAATTGATAAACATGAAGCCGATCCTGAGCGCGTGCGCAGTGAGCTGGCACAGCGTGATGTGATTTCGGAAGAATGGGGCGGTGATGTCCAGTTTGTCCATGTCTCAGCGAAGACAGGTGAAGGCATTGATGCTCTGTTGGATGCCGTGCTTCTGCAGGCCGAAGTCCTGGAGCTAACCGCTGTACCGGATATGCCGGCTACCGGCGTGGTAGTGGAGTCTCGCCTGGATAAAGGTCGTGGTTCGGTTTCTACTCTCTTGGTTCAGAACGGTACCCTGCGTAAAGGTGATATTGTTCTGGCGGGTCTGAACTATGGTCGTGTCCGCGCCATGTTGGATGAAAATGGTCAGCCGGTAGAAGAGGCGGGGCCAGCGATTCCAGTTGAAATTTTGGGTCTGGATGGCACTCCGGATGCCGGTGATGAGTTCACCGTGGTCTCGACTGAGAAGAAGGCGCGTGAAGTGGCACTCTTCCGTCAAGGCAAGTTCCGTGAAGTGAAGTTGGCGCGTCAGCAGAAAGCTAAGCTTGAGAACCTGTTCGCCAATATGCAGGCCGGAGATGTTAAGTCTCTGAATATCGTGCTGAAAGCAGACGTACGTGGTTCACTGGAAGCGCTGACCCAGTCTCTGGAAGAGCTGTCGACCGATGAAGTGAAGGTGAATATTGTTTCCAGCGGTATTGGTGGTTTTGGTGAAACCGATGCAAACCTGGCATTGGCTTCTTCCGCGATTCTGATTGGCTTTAACGTTCGTGCCGACAATCAAGCGAAGGCTATTGTCGAGCGCGAAGAGCTAGAGTTGCGTTATTACAGTGTCATCTATGACATTATCAATGACGTTAAACAGGCTATGAGCGGTCTGTTGGCACCAGAATATAAAGAAGAGATCGTAGGTATCGCCGAAGTGCGTGATGTCTTCCGTTCACCAAAACTTGGTCAAATCGCCGGCTGTATGGTGACCGAGGGCACGGTTTACCGCAATAAACGCATTCGCGTTCTGCGTGATAACGTCGTGATTTATGAAGGTGAGTTGGAGTCTCTGCGTCGCTTTAAAGATGCTGTTGCGGAAGTGCGTCATGGCATGGAGTGCGGTATTGGCGTGAAGAACTACAACGATGTTCGCGTTGGAGACCAGATCGAAGTCTTCGACACAATTGAAGTCCAGCGTACCCTGTAACGGAGAAGTATGGCTCGCGAGTTTAAACGAACCGATCGAGTGGCCGACCAGTTCCAGCGTGATCTGGCGGTCCTCATTCAGCGTGAAATCAAGGATCCCCGTCTCGGTATGGTGACCTTGAGTTACGTCAAAATTAGCAAAGATCTGGGCTATGCGGATATCTACCTCACGGTGATGCCGATTGGAGAGCAAACACAGGAGGAGGCGGTGAAATCGTCCCTCTCTGTGTTGAACAATGCCGCTGGTTTTTTGCGTCATGAGCTAGCACGCGGCATTAAGCTGCGTGTGATGCCACAACTACGCTTTCATTTTGATGCCAGCATTGAGCGTGGGCGTCATCTGCATAGCTTGATTGAAAAGGCCTATCAGCAAGAGGAAACTCGTGCGGAAGGCAGTGCAGACGAGCAGGAGTAAGATCTTGTCGCTGAAAACAAAAGGCCGTCCACTGGACGGCGTTTTTCTCTTGGATAAAGCCCCTGGTGTCTCGTCGAATAAAGCCTTACAACAGCTTAAGCGTTTGTATATGGCTGAAAAAGCGGGTCATACCGGAGCTTTAGATCCACTCGCGACCGGCCTTCTGCCGATCTGCTTTGGTGAAGCGACAAAGTTTTCCCAGTATCTTTTAGATGCCGATAAGGAATATTTTACGACCGCTAAACTCGGTATACGCACGCGCACGAGTGATGCAGATGGTGAGGTAGTGGAAGAGAAGCCTGTCCCCATGGATTTGACCTCGGCACAGATTGAAGATCTGTTACGCCGCCACTTTCTCGGTGAAATCGAGCAGGTGCCGTCTATGTATTCAGCTTTAAAACACCAAGGGCAGCCGCTCTATAAGTTGGCACGCAAGGGTATCGAAGTTGAAGTGAAACCACGGCGTGTGCAGATCTATGAGATTGAGTTGCTTGCTCTGCGTGCTGACGAAATCGACTTGCGCGTGTTCTGTTCAAAAGGAACTTATATCCGCAGCATTGTCGAAGATTTAGGCATGTTGCTAGGGTGTGGTGCGCACGTTCAGCGCTTGCATCGTATTCGTACGGGGCAATATCATGCGGCGCAGATGCGCTCTTTAGAGGCTTTGGAAGCGGAGCTGCAAGCGCTTCCAGATGATCCCCAGTGCATACAAAATCACCTTGATCAGTTATTATTACCGCCCTGGAGTGCTATTGCTGAGCTGCCGGAACTACGCCTTGAAGAAGAGGCGGCAGCGTTCATTTTACAAGGTCGGCGTTTACGCTTAGACGAGGGTGTCGCGCCTTCTCAAGAGTGGCGTCTTTTTGCACAAGCAACAGGTGCTTTTCTCGGTTTGGGTGAAACCAACGAGGCTGGAATTCTCAAAGGCAAGCGTTTAATCCGTTCTGCCTGAGTCCAAATCAGGGGAGTCTCCCTGAACCGACGCACAACTGGAAATATGCTCGGTTGTGCGCGTCTCTTAACAACAACCCTTAGGTTGTGAGCATATTCTAAAGGAGTTAAAAATGGCTTTAAGTGCTGAACAGAAAGCGAAAATTGTTGCAGACTTTGCGCGTGCTGAAGGTGATACCGGTTCTCCAGAAGTTCAGGTGGCACTTTTGACTGCAAACATCGAAGGTCTGCAAGGACATTTCAAGGCAAACAAGCAGGACCACCACTCACGTCGTGGTTTGATCCGTATGGTTAACCAGCGTCGTAAGCTGCTGGATTACCTGAAGGGTAAAGATGCTGATCGTTACCTTGCGCTGATCGGCCGTTTGGGTCTGCGTCGCTAATTCAGTGTTATCGGGGCCATACTCTGTATGGCCCTTTTTCTTTTTCAGTACCGAGCTGTAAACGATCATCCGGCCCGTACTCAAATGTGGATTGTTGAAGTCTGCACTTGAGTACTGGCAACAAGACAGGCATGACGTGAAGCAGCAGGACTGATTCTTTGTTAAACAAGGAGTGATTTGTGCAAGCATTTACGAAAACTTTTCAATATGGCCAGCAGACGGTTACGCTAGAAACCGGCAAGGTAGCACGTCAAGCAACCGGTGCTGTTTTGGTCACTATGGGTGAAAAAACCCAGGTTTTGTGTACTGTTGTCGGCGTGAAAGAAGCCAAAGAAGGTCAGGACTTCTTCCCGCTTTCTGTTCATTACCAGGAAAAATACTATGCCGTGGGTCGTATCCCCGGTGGTTTCTTCAAGCGTGAAGCGCGTCCCACTGAAAAAGAAACGCTGACATCACGTTTGATCGATCGTCCGATTCGTCCACTCTTCCCGAAGGGTTTCATGAACGAAGTCCAGGTCGTGTGTCAGGTGATGTCGTCGGATAAAACGACCGATCCCGATATTGCGGCCATGATCGGTACATCAGCAGCGCTGGCGGTATCCGGTATTCCGTTTATGGGGCCGATTGGTGCTGCGCGTGTAGGTTTCAATGAAGATCAGGGTTATCTACTTAACCCGAATTATGCTGCGCTGGCTAAATCCGAATTGGACATGGTGGTTGCGGGTACTCAGGACGCCGTGCTCATGGTGGAATCTGAAGCGAAAGAGCTGACCGAAGATGAGATGCTCGGCGCCGTGCTCTTTGCACACCAAGAGATGCAGGTTGTCATTGAAGCGATTAAGGCGTTCGCTGCGGAAGCGGGCAAGCCCACTTGGGATTGGGCACCGGTTGCAAAAAATGAAGCGTTGACTGCGCAGGTCAGTGAAGTTTTGGGGCAGCGTTTAGCCCAGGCTTACCAGGTTGCGGATAAGGTTCAGCGTCAGGATCAGGTGCGTGCTTTACGCGATGAAGTCGTGCAAGTCCTGGTTAATGGCGCTGAGTCGGCAGCGACTGCTGAGGAAGTGAAGAAAGTTTTTGGTTCTTTGGAAAAAGAAACGGTACGTGGTCGTATTCTAGATGGTCAGCCGCGTATTGATGGTCGTGATACCAAAACAGTACGTCCGATCAGCGTGGAAATTGATGTACTGAAAAGTGTACATGGTTCGTCATTGTTCACGCGTGGTGAAACTCAGTCGATTGTGACCTGTACCCTGGGTACGACACGTGACATGCAGATCATTGATGCTTTGGAAGGTGAGCGTAAAGATGCCTTTATGCTGCAGTACAACTTCCCTTCTTATTCTGTTGGTGAAGCCGGTCGTATGGCAGGCCCTGGGCGTCGTGAAATCGGTCATGGCCGTCTGGCGCGTCGTGGTGTTCAGGCAGTTCTGCCAACAGCCGATGAGTTTCCTTATACCATTCGTGTGGTTTCAGAAATTACGGAATCAAACGGTTCCAGCTCTATGGCTTCCGTCTGCGGTGCTTCACTGGCGTTGATGGATGCCGGTGTCCCTCTAAAAGCACCGGTAGCGGGTATTGCGATGGGCTTGGTGAAGGAAGGTGAGCGTTTTGCCGTTCTAACCGACATCCTGGGTGATGAAGATCACCTTGGTGATATGGATTTCAAAGTGGCCGGAACAGAGAAAGGTGTAACGGCACTGCAGATGGATATCAAGATCACCGGTATTACCGAAGAGATCATGGAGAAAGCCTTAGAGCAGGCGCTGGACGCACGTCGTCACATCTTGCGTGAAATGGCTAAGGTGATCGGTTACAGCCGTCCTGAGCTGCCAGACAATGCGCCTGCGATGACTCAGTTGAAGGTAAATCCAGAGAAAATCCGTGATCTGATTGGTAAAGGTGGCGCAACCATCCGTGCTTTAACGGAAGAAACCGGTGCTGCGATCGATATTGAAGATGATGGCACAGTGCGTATTTATGCGGACAGTAAGCCTGCTGCTCAAAAAGCGATCGAGCGTGTGTTAGCGATTACGGCTGAAGCGGAAGTCGGTAAGATCTATGAAGGCAAGGTGGTACGTCTCGAAGAGTTCGGTGCATTCGTGAATATCCTGCCAGGCAAAGATGGCCTGGTACATATTTCACAAATTGCCAACGAGCGCGTTAAAGCCGTGACCGATCATATCAACATGGGGGATGTGGTGAAGGTTAAAGTGCTCGACGTCGATGTTCGTGGTCGTATCAAGCTGTCGATGAAAGATCTGCAGGAAGATGAATCTGTAGGTTAAGTTACAGCAGGGCCTTCTTCTAGAAGGCCTACCCATAAAAAAACCTGCTTCGGCAGGTTTTTTTATATCTATCTAGGCTTCGAGCTTAGCGTTCATCACGCATCAAGCAAAAAATTCTAAAGCCGTAGATGGTGATTAAGACACTGACAAACTCAACCACAAGGGTCAGTAGCATCTGCACAGGCATCGCACTCACTAACTGACTAATCAGCATCTGCGCCAAAAACAGACCGGCAAAAATCACTAAAAACCCTTTTAGCAACAGCCAGAAATAGAGATCACTCTCTTTCCAGCTGCTTTTTAAGGCCTCCATCGGGCGTTTGCCTTCCAAAACACAGATATAGTCTGCAAAGGCTAAACGTACTCCCGCATAAACTCCAGGCACGATTAATAGTAGCAGCCCAAGTGCGACAGCCAGTGCATTCAGAATATAGGTGAATAAGAGTCTTCCCCAGCTCGACAGGGCTAGACTCAGTGCGGTGATCGGGCTTAGGGGTTTGCCATCGAGAACGGATTGCATATAGAAAATAGTGGCACCCCAATACAGCGGCAAACAGGCAAGCTCCAGTAAGCCGATATAGATCAATGCACCGCTATTCGAGGTGTCGGGATCGATAGAGCTTTGCAGCGCCGCACTTAAGAGCGCCAGAGTGATCAGAAAGGGCAGTTGAATGGCTGCAAGCGTTTTGAAATGGCTACGGAAAAAGAAAAAAGCTTGGCGTAGATATTCCTGGGTCATGAAAATCATCCTATGGGTTTTTCGGCTGGCGAAGGTGGATCAGTTTGAAATGACCGTTATTGGCCAACACATCAACTTTTTGGAAATAGTTTTTTGCGCGTGTTTCTAAACCGATATGCAGGTTCACAACAAAAAAAGCATCGCCTTGTGCGTCTAAAAGCTGTGCAGCCGCTCGAACAAAGCGTTCCGTGAGATCGCTGCGTGTCGCAAAACCGGTATGGAAGGGAGGGTTGCAGAGTAAGTAGTCAAAACCGGGTGTGATCCCTGCACCGGCATTGGTAGCAATCACTTCGCCCTGTAACTGGTAGTGATCGATATTCGCCTGACAGGCACTTAATGCAGCCGCATTATTATCGGTGCAGCATAAAAGAGTGTCAGGCCCCGCGGCTTTTAAAGATAAATAACCAAAGCCACAGCCGAGATCTAACACACGCCCTTTCAGCGGGAGTTGGTCGGCGAGTGTCTGCATGAGAAAGGCGCTGCCGGCATCAATTTTTTGCCAGCCATAGACGCCCGGTTTGGCAAAATAATTCAGCTCTGGGTGTTCCAGCCAGCGTAGCTGCGCATAGTTTTGGTCATCCAGTAGGCTGTTGCTCAATGCTTGTTTGTATAAATTTAGGCGCCAAGTCTCTGCAAACAACTTTGTTTGCTCCACCGGGCAGCCGAGTAAAGTGGCGGCTTTGCGCGCGTAGGTTTTAATTCCGCCCGATTTTTCGCCAAATAAAATGAGCTCCCCGCCGGGTTTAAGATACTCGGCAGCTTGATTGATCCAATAGTGCGTAAGCGCTTTTTCTTTGGAAACAATCGCGACGATACGATCCAAGGAGGCGGTTTGCCAGGGTGTGAAATCAAAATCTGTAAACTGCACTTGTGCACCTAAGGCTTGATAGTGCTGAAACAGATCAAAACGATTGGTGATTAAGCTAAGTTGACTTGCAGGAGGTAGGGCTTCCAACTTCGGGCTGTTTTCATCTAAAAGCCAAAGACAGCGCCCGACATCGGCTTTTAAAGCGTCTAGTAGGGGGCTGCATAGATCAGCTTGGTTCATGCTGTGCTCCTGATAAAACCGAAGCTATCTCCTGTGGGGTTAAAGAGCGATATTCGCCGGGTTCGAGCTCTGCATCCAGCTTTATCTGGCCAACACTTTCTCGATGCAAGGCGGTGACCCGATTGCCTAAGGCCGCGAACATGCGCTTTACCTGGTGATAACGCCCTTCGTAAATCGTGACACGGCATTCCTGCTCAGTAATACGTTGCAGTCGTGCCGGTTTAGTCCTTTTCACTTCACCTTCGAGTAAGAAGCCTTGAGTAAAGCGCTCTTCGGCTTCAGCAGCAAGGTGTTCTGCCAAACACACATGGTAGACCTTGTGTGTTTTGTGTTTCGGTGAGGTCACTCTATGTGCCCATTGTCCATCATCGGTTAATAACACCAGGCCCGTTGCGTCTAAATCCAGACGTCCGGCAATGTGGAGTTCATTGGCGCGCGGCAGATCGATCCAACTGAAGACGGTAGGGTGAGTGGGATCATCATTGGCACAGACACAGTCTAGGGGTTTATAAAACATCAGATAGCGTGTTTCAGGAGAGGCGACCAGATCACCTTCCAGTTTGACTTGATCCTGATCTTTCACCTGGTAACCCGCGTCTCTTTCGGGTGTGCCGTTAATACTCACGGAGAATTGATGAATTTTTTTCTTCACTTCCTTACGGGAGAGGCCGGTGGCTTGGGCGAGATACTTGTCTAAACGCATGAGAGTCCAGAAGATAATGCAAAGATGCCCGATTATAGCCTAGTGCTAGAGGGCGAGGTATCTTCATTTGAAATGGCAGTCACTCGTTAGAGTTTCAGGTAAAATGCTTGGACTAATTAGTGAATGAGGCTGTTGTGAAACTCTTTGTCGATAATTTGACCCATGTTGATTTTTCCTATCTACACCCAGAGCGAGGTCTGGTCGGTGAGTCTTGGGAGGCTCAGCTGATTCTCCAAGGCAAGCTGGATGATCAGGGTATGATTTGTGATTTTGGCGTGGTCAAAAAGCGCATTAAGGCATGGTTGGACAGCCATCTCGATCATATGTTGGTTGTCCCTGCTTTGATGGATTCGCTCGAGCTTGCGCGTCAGGATGGAGAGATTCAGCTGCAATGGCATTATCCGAGTGGTGAGCGTTTGTTTTGTCGCGCACCACAACAAGCGATTGCGGTTTTGCCTCTGATGGAGATCAGTCAAAAAGGCGTGGCGGCTTGGTGTGAAGCTCAGCTTCTAGCTTTATTCCCCGAACAAGTGGAATCTTTGCAGCTCACTTTTGTGGCAGAAGAGATAGAAGGGGCTTTTTATCACTATAGCCATGGCTTGCAAAAGCATGGTGGAAATTGTCAGCGTATTGCCCATGGGCATCGCTCACGTGTCCAGATCCGGGTCGATGGTAAACGTCGTCAGGATCTAGAACAGTATTGGGCGCAAACCTTTGCAGATATCTACATCGGAACCCGTGCTCACCTACAAGCGGATTCAAATGAAAGTTGGCATCATTATGCTTATACCGCCCCACAGGGTGAGTTCGAATTGAGTTTGCCTGCGCGTTACTGTTATGTGATTGAGACAGAGTCTACGGTTGAGCAGATAGCGCAGCACCTCCTGGAACAGATCCAATTAGAGTATCCAGAGAGTCAGGTGCAAGTACGTGCTTATGAAGGGGTAGGTAAGGGCGCAATCACGCAGACAGCGTCTTAGTCTTTAGGGCGCAAGCTTTTGGGTAAAGAGGCACAAAGTCGGAGGCTTGTTTAGAGCCCAAGACTCACAGCAGGATATGAAAAAGGTCGCTTGATCGCGACCTTTTTCGTGTTTAGGCGGTTAAGCCTAGAGATTCTAAGTCTTGTACTTAGTCACGCTCTACGGCTAAAGCGGTTCCCATGCCGCCCCCGATACACAGGGTTGCCAGGCCTTTTTTCGCATCACGCTTGATCATTTCGTGTACCAGAGAGACAAAAATACGGCATCCTGATGCACCAATCGGATGACCCAGCGCAATCGCGCCGCCATTGACGTTCACCTTGCTGGTATCCCAACCCAAGTCTTTGTTGACCGACATGGCCTGAGCGGCAAAGGCTTCGTTGGCTTCAACCAGGTCTAGATCATCAACCGTCCAGCCCGCTTTCTTCAAAGCATTTTGTGTGGCGCAGATAGGACCAGTACCCATGATGGCTGGATCGACCCCTGCTGAGGCGTAGGCTTTAATGCGTACCAAAGGCTTTAATCCCAGTGCCGCCGCTTTTTCAGCTGAGCAGACGATTACAGCGGCAGCACCATCATTGATCGTGGAGCTGTTGCCAGCGGTAACGGTACCGTCCTTCTTAAAAGCTGGGCGCAGTTTGGCCAGAGCGTCTTCAGTACAGCCAAAACGAGGCTGCTCATCTGTATCAAAGACAACAGGATCACCTTTGCGCTGTGGGATGACAACCGGAATGATTTCATCTTTAAAACGACCAGAGGTCACAGCGGCTTCAGCTTTATTCTGTGAAGCGCTTGCGAACGCATCTTGTTCTTCACGGGTAAAGCCGTATTTCTCAACAATATTCTCAGTGGTGATGCCCATGTGATAGTTGTTGAACGCATCCCAGAGACCATCATTGATCATCGAGTCGACCATTTTCCAGTCACCCATGCGCGCGCCATTACGTGAATTCGGCAGGATGTGCGGAGACTGGGACATGCTTTCCTGACCGCCAGCAATAATCATGTCGGCATCACCACAACGAATCGCTTGGACAGCCATCTGGATGGCTTTCAGGCCTGAACCACAGACCTTGTTAATCGTAATAGCCGGTACTTCAATCGGTAAACCCGCATTGATCACAGCCTGGCGCGCAGGGTTCTGACCACAGCCTGCGGTGAGTACCTGGCCGAGAATCACTTCGTCTACATCGGCAGGATTGATCGCGTGTTTTTCGATTAAGCCTTTAATAACGGTGGCGCCGAGTGTGGCGGCAGACAGAGATGCCAAAGATCCATTAAATGCGCCTACGGCAGTTCTGCCAGCAGCTACAATTACAACTTCGCGCATGTGTATTCCTCATACTGAACTGAATAAGAAGCCGTCCATCACTTTACCGTTAGAAAATGACACTGAAGCTACGGAAAAATAGGGCGTGCTTAACTGTTATTTTTGGTCACTGTCCTGTGAAAGATGAGGAGCAGTGACCTGAGTCTGCGCGAATTTCGAGGCAGCTGTCAAGCGGGAGAGCCTTAAACTAATGTCGTGCTCACGGCGGTTAGAGATTAACTTCGAGATTGTCGATCAGACGTGCTGGACCTAGATACGCAGCGGCAATGAGTACCAGTTGCTGATCTTCGGCGTGGGCGGGTTGCATATCCTGCTGGCGCAAAATATGAAAATAATCGGGTTTAAATCCGGCGGCGCTGAGTTGTGCTTTGGCTTGAGTTTGCAAGTGTGCAAAGTCTTTTACGCCTTGATATAGTTGATCCGCACAGTTCAGCAGCGTCTGATAAAGAGCAGGGGCCTGTTCCAACTCTTGATTAGAGAGATAACCATTGCGTGAACTCAGGGCTAAACCTGATTCTGCGCGTACGATGGGAACCCCCTGAATTTCAACGCCTAGACTCAGATCACGAACCAGCGTACGGATAATCCGCAGTTGCTGGTAATCCTTTTCCCCAAATAGTGCAAGATCCGGTTGTACGATGTTGAGTAGTTTGCACACAACGGTTGCAACACCGCTGAAATGCCCAGGTCGGGTTTGACCACAGTAAAGATCCGATAAGCCTGGTACTTCAACACGCGTTTGCAGCTCACGCCCATGAGGGTACATTTCGGCATCAGAGGGTGCAAAAAGATAGTGGCAGCCCGCATCCAGTAGTTTGGCTTGATCCTCTGCGAGGGTGCGTGGATAACTATCCAGATCCTCATTGACCCCAAATTGTAATGGGTTCACAAAGATACTAGTGACCACAATATCCGCGTGCTTGAGCGCTTCTTTCACCAGAGTGATATGGCCAGAATGCAGGTTGCCCATGGTTGGGACTAGAGCAATCTTTTCACCGGCATGACGGTGAGCTTTTAAGTGTTCACGCAGCGCTTGGATCTGGTGCAGAGTCTGCAGCATTTCAGAAACTCTCTTCTGGGCTAGGGAAGGTTACCGCTTTAACCGCAGCATCATATTGGCGAATCGCATCTTCAATACTTACGGCTTGCTGCATAAAGTCACGACTGAAGCGAGGACGACGACCTGGGGTGATGCCCAGCATGTCGTGTAGCACCAACACCTGCGCATCGGTATGCGGCCCCGCTCCGATCCCTATGACAGGTATGCTGACATTGCGGGTAATCTCTTCGCCGAGTAGGCTGGGAACGCATTCTAGTAGCAGCATCGAAGCGCCTGCTTCTTCCAGTTGGCGAGCATCTTCTATCATCTGCAACGCAGATGCCTTGTCTTTACCCTGGACACGATAGCCGCCTAGTTTGTTCACCGCTTGTGGGGTCAGTCCCAGGTGTGCACACACGGGAACACCGCGATCCGCTAAAAGCTGAATACTTTCCGCTAACCAGCTCCCGCCTTCTAGTTTGACTAGGTGAGCGCCGGCCTGCATCAGACGCGCAGAGGACGCCATACATTGTTCGGGCGTGGCATAAGACATAAAGGGCAGGTCGGCCATGATCATCGCGCCCTGGTTGCCACGAGCGACACTGGTTGTGTGGTACACCATCTCTTCCAGTGTCACGGGCAGGGTGCTTTGCTGACCCTGGAGCACCATACCCAAGGAGTCTCCGACCAGAATCATTTCAATGCCCACTGAACTGATCAGATGTGCAAAGGTTGAGTCATATGCCGTCAGAACCGTGAATTTTTTTCCGGCCTGTTTGAGACCTGTCAGGGTATGCAGTGTGATGTTACTCATAGACATTCCAAGCAAGGGTTATCTGCAGGTTTAGCCGCTCATTATAGCGCTAAGCGATCCGGGCTGCCCATTGGACAATCCGCTAGGTGAAAAGAGAGAAGGCTACCATCCGGTAGCTGAAGATCGGGTGCAATTTCGGCCAGAGGGTAGAGCACAAAACTGCGTTGCGTCATCCAGGGGTGCGGCACGCTGAGGCGTGCTGTTGCAATCGTTTCTTGACCATAGAGTAAAAGGTCCAGGTCGAGGGTGCGCGGTCCCCAGTGCTCCAAGCGCACACGCTGATGCGCCTGCTCCAGTGCTTGTAGGTGATCCAGTAAGCACTCAGCATCCAATTCTGTGTTCAGCTCGGCTACGGCATTGATATAATCCGGCTGCCCCGCTGGCCCAACAGGCTCTGAACGATAGAGCGCAGAGTGTTGAATCAGCTGCGTGTCAGGCAATTGAGCGAGCTCGTCTAGTGCTCGTTTGACCTGCTCAATCGGGTTGTCGAGATTACTACCAAGTCCAATAAAACAACGCATGATAATCGTCTTTGCGTCCGTTATTCAGTGGCAGCAGGGCGACGATTAGGCTTGCGCCGACGTCGGCGTTTAGGTTTATCGCCACGCGTTTCAGTTGGATAGCTGGGGCTCGGCGCATGTTGTAACTCCGAGCGCTGCACAGGGTTCGCCTGTTGATATTCGGTCCACCATTGCCCAAGACCGTCGAGATCCTCGCCTGCGGACTCGCGTAGCAGTACCAGGTCGTAAGCAGCTCGGAAGCGTGGATGCTCAAGCAGTTGATCGGCACGTCGTCCACGATAGCGCGGCAAGCGTAATTGCAGCTCCCAGATTTCGCGCATGGGGGCAGAGAAACGCTTAGGAATTGCTGTGCTTTTTACTTGTTTGCTGAGAATCTGGTTGGCAGCTTCATGCAGCGCTTGCAGTGGAGGAAGATCTTCTTCATCGAGAATACGATGGTAGCGTTCAACCAACGGGTACCAGAGTAAGGCGGCAAACATAAAGGCAGGGGTAACACTCTTGCCTTGTTCTAAGCGACGATCGGTATTGCGTAGTACCTGTTGAATCAGGGCTTCCGTTTGCGGGTGTTCGTCGTTGAGTAGTTGTTGGGTCAGCGGGAAAAGATAAACGAACAGACCAAAGCGTTGCATCTGGCGGAATGAAGCGGCGCCATGTCCGGTTTGTAATAGCTTAAGCGCTTCATCAAACAAGCGTGCGGGTGCGATGCGTGCTAAGAGCGGGGCAAGGCGATGAATAGGCTCCGCCGTTTTTTCTTCAATTTCAAAACTGAGCTTGGCTGCAAAGCGTGCGGCGCGCAGCATACGCACGGGGTCTTCACGATAGCGTTGCTCTGGATCACCAATCATGCGCAGTTGGCGATTTTTAAGATCAGGGTAACCGTTGGCAAAATCGTGAATACTGTAATCACGTACACAGTAATAGAGGGCATTCACTGTAAAGTCACGGCGCAGGGCATCTTCTTCGATGCTGCCATACACATTGTCACGCAGTATCAGGCCTGATTCAGCTTGTCTTCCATGTTCGCCATCTTCGTTGTCATCTGAGTCATGGCTGGCGCGAAAGGTCGCGACTTCAATGAGTTCTCGACCAAAACGCACATGCAGGAGTTTAAAGCGACGGCCAATTAAGCGGCCACGGTGAAACAGCTCAACGGCCTGCTCGGGATGGGCTGAGGTCGCGACATCAAAGTCCTTGGGTGCTTGTCCGAGCAAAAGATCGCGAATACAGCCGCCGACGAGGTAGCTTTCATATCCGGCATCTTGAAGTCGATAAACGACTTTCATCGCATTGTCATCAAGTAGACGTCGAGGGATTTGATGTTCGGACTCGGGAATGATGCGACGCTCACCGAGCGATAAAATGTCCAGGCTTCTTGGTTCTTCCGGTTGGGCGGCGGCTTTTAGCTTAGGCGCTCGTAGTAGCCAAAGGCCACTGATCAGAACCAATAGGATGAGAGTAGCTAATAAAAACAGATCGTGCATGCGAAAAAATTCTTCCTGGCTGTCATGTCATGCGCTAAGAGAGGCGCATGATACCAGTAAGTCCACGGCAGTGTTAGTCGTTGATCACAGAGGAGGCTTAAGTGATGGTTGTGATTGAATCTGGATGAGAAAGAGAAGATGAGAATGAACAAGGTAGGGTGGCTGAAAACAAAGTAGCATCACAGATTTTGTTATTGTTCGAGCACTGTGGGGAGTGTGTGGAGTTGCTACTTTGCTTTCAGCGAAGCTTCATTGTTATTTTTATTTGAAGCAGGTGTTTCAGTTGACGGCGTTATTATTTTTATTGCTGCTGTCGTAGAGTGATTTGTTATTATTCTTGCTCTAATAGAAAGCAGATAGCGTGCCAGGTTTTGTAGATCATTGTTTTAAAAACAAAATTAAAGAAAGTAGTCTGTTGGTAGTAGGCGGTTAGTACTGAGTGTTACCTGTGTCCTGCGATAAGTGTTACCCATCTACCCATAAAGTAACACTTTTACTAAGTGTTACCGAAGTGTTACCCCGCTGTCGCTCGTTTGGCGCGTCGGGGGATGCCTAACTTCTGCCGGCGTTCCCAGAGACATTTGCGACTAATACCTAGAGTGCGTGCTAATTCGGTTTCATTCATCTGTTCTTGATGGTCGAGAACATAACGTTGAAAATAATCATCTAGGGAGAGATCTTGCTTATCCAAAGCAGAGGGAGGTGTGATCTCTTCGGTTTTGGATAGGGTGGGAGCTGTGGTGGATGCCAGCTCAGTGTGCTCTAGCCCGAAGAGATCGGGCGTGATTTGATGGCCTTCAGCGAGAATCACGGCGCGTTCGATGGCATTTTGCAGTTCGCGAACATTGCCCGGCCAAGTGTGTTGGCGCAATCGCTCAAGCGCCGATGGGCTAAAGGCAACTTGCGTCTGATGACGGGCGCAGTGGTTGCGTAGAAACAGTTGTGCCAGTTCGATAATATCTTCGCCTCGTTCACGTAGTGGCGGCATGCGCAACTCCATGACATAGAGGCGGTAGTAGAGATCTTCACGAAAGCGCCCTTCTCTGGCGAGAGTTTTTAAATCTCGATGAGTCGCGGCAATCAAGCGTACATCGACCTTGCGCGCATGCACGGCGCCAACACGGCGAATCTCACCTTCTTGTAAAAAGCGCAGTAAACGTGCCTGGGCTTCTAAAGGCAGCTCACCGATTTCATCGAGAAAAAGCGTGCCTTGGTCAGCAGCCTCGATTAAGCCACTGCGTTGTGTATCGGCACCAGTAAAAGCGCCTTTTTCATGACCAAAGAGTTCGGATTCAATCAGGGTGTCAGGAATCGCTGCGCAGTTGACGCTAATCATCGGTGCTTGAGCGCGGCTGCTTTTTTGATGGATCGTGCGAGCGGCCAGCTCTTTGCCTGTTCCCGATTCTCCAAGAATCAGAACCGTCGCTGAGGTTTGTGAAACCTTATCAATTTTGCGCAGCAGCTCCTGCACAGAAGGTGAAGATCCCGCGATCAGCGAACAGGAGTCGGTGTCCTGGTCTGCTACGGCTGCGCTAGAGCGTTCCGAAGAAGGCCTGAATTGCTGGATGATTTTACTCACGCTTGCAAGCATTTCATCGTGATCAAATGGCTTGGCGATGTAATCCACCGCACCCAGCTTCATAGCATCAATCGCTGAACGCATGCTGGCGTAACTGGTCATGATCAGCACAGGGGTGTTGGGTGCGATGGCGATTAGGTCTGTTCCAGGTGCGCCAGGCAAGCGTAAGTCGCTAATGATGAGATCATAGGCATGATGCGACAACAGAGAGCGGGCACTATCCACGGAGTCTGCTGTGTCGACAGCATAATCGTGTTTTGCTAATAAACGTTGCAAGGCTGCACGGATGATTGACTCATCCTCAACAATCAGAATTCGGCTCATACATCGGGACCTGTTACGTCTTCTCTGTCTGAGTGCTCAAAGCGGAGTCAACCCAGAGAGGAAGCTGAATGATTACCTGAGTGCCTTTGTTCTGTTTTTTGTCGGCAGGACTAATAAACTCAATATTACCACAATGTTCGGTAATGATATTGTAGACCAAGGCAAGGCCTAAGCCTGTGCCCTTGCCCGGCTCTTTTGTGGTGAAAAAAGGCTCGAACAAACGCTGCTGGTGCTCAGGTTCAATACCACTACCTGGATCGGTAATACGCACACGCAGAGCATTTTGCATTTGACTGGCATCAATGACAATACGGCTGTGCTCAGGCGAGGCGTCACAGGCATTGTTGAGTAGATTCACAAAGACCTGTAACAAGAGCTGAGGGTCTCCGCTACAGCGGTATTCCGGCGGAATTTGATTCATAATCAACATATTGCGACCACGCTCGTCAAAACGCAAGAGTTCAACTGCCTCTTGTGCACACGCATAGAGATTGACGGCTTCAAGCTTGCTGAGTTGATCGGCTTGTCCGGTATGAGCAAAGCGCACCAGTGACTGCACGATGCGACTGATGCGCTGTGTTTGGGTGAGAATGTGTGAACCGGTTTCCAGAATGATGGGATCGTCTGTTTCCAGTTTGAGGTTCTGAGCCAAGCAGGCAATCCCTGTGACGGGATTGCCAATTTCATGTGCGACCCCTGCAGCAAAACGACCGATCGAGGTAAGACGTTCGCTATGCGCGAGGCGATTAGCAATTTGGCGATGTTCGGTTTCATCCTCTATAAGTACGATCATTCCCTGCGTATTACCCTCATTCACCAAGGTTTTGTGCAAGCTAAACCAGCGTGTCTGATGTTGATGTTCAAGTGGACAGGTTTCATGCAGTTTCTCTGGACTTTGTGTGAAGTGACCAAAGAACTCCGCCCATGGCGATGGCAAGGAGGGAAGGTCTGAGCCAATCGCTTCATTAGCATCTATGCCGGTGTATTCTTGTAGCTGACGATTCCAAAACAGAATTTGGCTGTGATCATCCAGCGTGAGAACTCCAATGGGTAAGCGTTGTAGGGTAAAGCGGTGGAAGCGTCGAATCTTATCTAGCTCCGCCGCTAAACCAGACAGGCGCTCATCATAATGTTCAAGCTGCTCTTCTAGCAGGTGGATCTCACGCCCACGAAAGCGCGCTTGCTGTAAGCTTTCGGGTCGCAGTAATGCAGTTGCTTCCACGGGGCCGAGCAGCCCGGATAGGTTGTTTTCCAGCGTGTTGCGCAACTTGAGCAGATCGAGTGGGCCGAGTTTGTTGGTGTTGGGTAGGTCTAGTATCTGACGAGCTTGCTCAATTTCACGGCGCGCGGAGTGTTGTCCTAAACGTTGGCTTAAGCGTTGTTCCAGGTTTTCCAAAGAATCCTTATCATGGCCCAGTAGGCGGGTTTGACGTGGAAGTGCGTTCAGGATACAGGCCGTGGCATGTTCCGCTTCGCGTGCATCGGCAGGAAAAAGTAGAGAACCACCGATAAGGAGCAGTGTATTGAGAAGCAGAGACAGTAGAGTGTATTCATACCAGAGATCAAGTGAGTGAGAGGGCTGCTCTAGGCTTAAATAGATTTGTATTACGGTCATCAGCCAAATACTTAATCCGCCACTGAGTCCGGCTAAAAAACCAACTCTGCTGGCGCCTTGCCAGTATAACGTGGCAAACAGTCCCGGTAAGAACTGCAAAAACGCCATAAAGGTAATCAGGCCGAGTTGTGCCAAGCTAAAGCGTTGATCCAATAATAAATAGATGGCATAGCTAACACTCATGACCACTAAGATGAGTGAGCGTCTGAGCCATAAAAGCCAGCGATAGAAACTTGAGCTGTCGGGTAAACGGATGACGGGTAAGAGGAGATGGTTTTGGAGCATAGATGCTAGCGCGATGTTGGCCACTAGAATGACACCGCTGGCTGCTGAGAGGACACCAATGAATGCCAAAATAATAAACCAATCCAGCGATAGTGCCTGGCCTAGCGCAAGCAGCAGGTAGTCAGGATTACCTAACAGCTCAAGTTTGAATCCTGTCCATAAAAGGGGGGGGATCGCTAGAGCCATCAGCAGTAGAAATAATGGCATTAACCAGCTGGCCAAGCGTAGGCTAGATTCTGAGGCGTTTTCGCTGAACAAAATATGAAACATATGGGGGGTTAAAAACGCCGCACCAAAGAAAGCGATAAATAGAGTGCGCCAACTGGAGTTATCGGGCGAGCTTAAAAGAGTTTCCAGTGCGGCAGGGTGTTCGGTCAGCCAGAGATTAAGGCCTTTTTGGCCATTGAAAACTTGCAAAAAGACATAGCTTGCTAGGGTTAAGAGTACAACCACCTTGACTAAGGACTTGATGGCAATCGCTAAACTCAGGCCATCATGGCGACTGCGTAGCGATGGGTGACGTGCGCCAAACAGTATCGAAAAAAGAGTCAGTAGCAAGCAAAAGGCGAGGGCCAGTTGTGCTTCGGAAAGTGTGTCATTAAACAGGCGTATAGAAGATACGATGCCCTGAATTTGAATCACGATCAGGGGCAAACTGGCAAGCATTACGAGGGCGGTGGTTAAGCTACCTATCGCGGCGCTGTGAAAACGAAAAGCAAAGAGATCGGCTAGTGAGCTGAGCTGATAAGTGCGCGTTAAGCGCAAAATCGGTAAAAGAATCAGTGGCGAGAGCATAAAAGCGGCGCTGGCACCGAGATAAGAGATGAGATAGGTAAAACCAGAGTCACGTGCAATGCTGAAGGCCCCGTAAAAAGTCCAGGCACTGGCGTAAATGCCCAAAGATAGGGTGTGTACTAAGGGGTGGCGAACCCAGCGTTGTGCGATCCAGCCGCGTTCAGCCGCATAAGCACAGGCGAGTAGCAGCAGTAGATAGGCTACGCCAATCAGAAGTAAAAGAGGTAAACGCAGGTCAGAGATCATGGTGACGGTGACTCATAAGTGCGGTGAAAAGAATCAGCGCAAACCAAATAATATAGGGTATCGGCCAGCTGGACGCTGAAAATAACCAGAGATCCATCACGGCGGGCAGTAATAAAAAAGCGACAAAAAGAAACATCAAGAGCAAGCGATGTGGGTACATCTAGAGCGACTCCTGTGGATAGGGCAAGGAGAAGCACTTAGGAATCTTGTCCAAATCCCAATGTTGAATACCCCATTCTAGAATCTCCTGAACTGAGGCAGTCTCTAATTGTGCCTCTGGATGTTGACCTAAGAGCCTTAAGCCTAAGAGTAGATTCTGGCGTGCTTGCGCGGCTTCCAAAGCAGGAGAGAGGTATTGTTTACTCAATTTACGGCCTTGGTGGTCAAGCACTAACGGAATGTGTGCATAGTTTGGTTGGGTATAATTTAACAATTGCTGCAAGGCATGTTGTTGTGGGGTTTGTGACCAGAGATCGGCACCACGTACAACATGTGTGATGCCTTGAGCTTGATCATCGACAACGACTGCCAGTTGATAGGCATAAAAACCATCGCGACGACGTATGATCGGATCGGTTAAAGGGTAGGTAGCTTCAGGCAGTGGGCCCTGAATCGGATCGCTGAAAGAGAGATTGCTGCCTTCAAGTTTAACCCGATAAGCTGGAGCGCCCGTGGCCGATTCGGACAGGGGAAGCTGGTTTAAACAATAGCGATCGTAACGCTCCAATGCTTGTCGGGATTGCAACTGGCTGCGCGTGCACTGGCAGGGGTAGGCCAGCTGTCGCGCCAATAAATCATCCAACACGGCTTGGTAGTCAGGAAAATGTTGGCTTTGAAAGCGTGTTGTACCATCCCAGAGCAATCCTAAGTGCTCAAGCTGGCGCTGAATTGTATCGGCAGCTCCTGGGCGTGTGCGTTGTAGATCAACATCTTCGATGCGCAGCAACCAATAGCCTTGATGATGTCGCGCATCTAAGAAACTCGCCAGAGCAGCAAGCAGCGAACCAAAATGCAAAGGGCCGCTAGGCGAGGGTGCAAAACGGCCACAATAAACAGCTTCTGCCATAATCACTCATCATCCCGAAATACTAGGATGAGTGCAGGACTTAACCGCCGAGCTGCTTTTCTTTAATTTCTGCGAGGGTTTTGCAGTCAATACACAGGGTTGCGGTTGGGCGTGCTTCTAAACGACGAATGCCGATTTCAACACCGCAAGCTTCGCAGTAGCCATAGTCGTCATCTTCGAGGCGCTCTAAAGCTTCATCAATCTTGCGAATGAGTTTGCGCTCACGATCGCGAGTACGCAGTTCCAAGCTGAACTCTTCTTCTTGGCTGGCGCGATCTGTTGGATCGGCGAAGTTGGTGGCTTCTTCTTTTAAATGAGTAATGGTGCTGTCGACCTCTTCCATCAACTCCTGTTTCCAAGCCAGCAAAATTTCACGGAAATGCTGTTTTTGGGCAGTGTTCATGTACTCCTCACCCTCTTTAACCTGGTAAGGAGCGGGATGTGACAATTGAGCATCGAGGTTAGTTGGCATGGCACAGCCTCTCGTAAAAAACCAAAATGAAGGCCCAGTTTCTAACTCTGGTTAGAGTGGCACCTGTCGATTCACGCCTTGCTATGGGGTTAGCAAGCGCCTTAAAAGGCGGTGAAATTACCAGATGCCAGTGCATTAAACCAGACCCTTGCCACGAATTCCTATTCAAGGATCAAGCTTGGCACCTTTCTTTAGGCGCAAGGTATACTCTCACCCTGAATTGAATAAGCATAGGTGCAAAATGCGTTTAAAAGCCAGTCAGCGATGTGCTGAAGTTGAATCTTTTAAAGTGATGGATCTGCTTAAGCGGGCAGGCGAGTTAGAGGCTCAAGGCTTTAAGGTTCTCCATTTAGAAGTCGGGGAGCCGGACTTTCCTACGGTGCCGGAAGTGATCAGCGCAGCCCAAGAGGCTTTACGGGCCGATTGCACCGGTTATACCCCTGCGGCGGGTTTACCACAATTACGCCAAGCCATTGCCGAGTTCTATGCGCAACACTACCGCGTCCAGATTGCGCCTGAACAGGTGCTGGTGACGCCCGGTGCATCGGGTGCTTTGTTACTGGCTTTCTCATGGCTAACGGATGTTGGTGATGAGGTGCTCATGGCCGACCCCGGTTATCCTTGTAATCGTCAATTCTTACGTGTGCTCGGTGCGAAGGCTCAAACCCTGGCGACGGGGCCTGAAACGGCTTTTCAACTCACGGCTAAGATGATTAAAGAGGCCTGGCATGAGAAGACAGTAGGGGTGCTTCTGGCTTCGCCTTCGAATCCTACCGGCACTTTGGTTTCGAGCGAGGAGATGCAGCAGATTGCCGCAGAGGTGGCCGCACGGGGTGGGCAGTTATTGGTGGATGAAATCTACCAGGGCTTGACCTATGGAGTGGAAGCACACACGGTGCTGAGCGAAGTGCCAGAGGCGATAGTGATTAACAGCTTTTCTAAGTATTTTGGCATGACAGGTTGGCGTCTAGGCTGGCTAATTGCCCCTCAATCTATTGTGTTGGAGATGGAAAAACTGGCGCAGAATTTATTTATCTCGCCGCCCACAGTGGCTCAGTATGCGGCCTTAGCGGCTTTTTCAGAAACGGCGTTAGCTTGCTTTGAACAGCGTCGTCATGCGTTTGCTGCGCGGCGTGATTATCTGTTGGCGGGATTGAAGCGTTTAGGTTTTCAGGTGCCTGCGGTGCCGGAAGGCGCGTTTTATATCTATGCTGATGCTTCGGCTCTGACCGATGATAGCTTTGCTTTCGCTTGGGAGCTCTTAGAAACCTGTCAGGTAGCCATTACACCGGGTGCCGATTTTGGCCTGCACCAGGCAGGACGTTATCTGCGTTTTGCATATACCCAAGAGATTGAAATTATCGAAGAGGCGTTACAGCGCTTGCAGGTTTTTTTGGCGCAGCGTTGAACTCGATCCAAACTTCCTGCCCCTGAAGGTGGATAGGTAAGCGCTGCAGGAATTCACCCGGGCAGGGGCCTGCAATGCATTCGCCGCTCAGGGGTTGGAATAGAGCGCCGTGCGTGGCGCACTGAATAAATTGCTGTTCGACATCCATGAAAACCTGGGGTTGCCACTCCAGACGAATCCCCCGATGTGGGCAAAGGTTGTGAAAGGCTCTGAGCGTTTCGCCCTGGCGATAAACCAGTATGGCGGCCTGTTCCAAATCAAACCCCCGCACCTGTTGGTCGGGTAAGTCCTGTAGTAAGCAAATTTTTTGCATGCCTGGCCTGTGCGTTAAAGGAGGGTTATAAAAGGTTCTGAGCGCGCAGTTGAGCAAGAAGTTGATCAATCGCTTCATCGTCCTCGGTATCAACGGAAAGACTCATAAGCTTTTCTTCACTACTTAAAGGGTGTGCGGTGTCTAGCTGTTTTTGCATGACTTCTAAGGTTGCATCGGAAACATCACGGCCTTCCGCTTGGCGACGCATGAGGCGTGCCTCAATCAGATGTTGTTTGCAATGGCAGCTGATAATGCGAACCGGCACTTGCAGACTTTCGGCTAAGCGTAGGTATTTCTGACGCGTACCGCGGCGAATATTCGTGGCATCGATCACAACGGTTTGACCGGCTTGCAGCAGTCCGCGAGCCAATTCATACATGCGATTAAAGGTGCGCAGATTCATTTCCGCCCCATAAAGCTCAAGTTTTTCTCCTTGGCGTGAGAGTTCATGGTGCAAACGTTTGCGCTCAACATCGGCGCGGAGACGAATCGCCCCGATCTCTTCCACCAGTTGTCCACTCAAATAGCTTTTGCCACTGCCGGATACCCCATTCATTAAAAATAAACGAGCAGGTTGGGGGTTAAGGTAGGTTTCGGTCAGGCCGAGGTAGTGTTGAAAGCTTTGGGGGTCAGGATGCTCACCCAGCAAGGCGACCTTGGCTCGAACCATGGCGCGATAGGCTTTATAAAAGTGCAGAAGCGGTGCTCCGCAGTAATCTCCCGTTAGCTCTAGATAGCGATTTAAGCAGCGATTGGCCCAGCGGGGTTGCTGATTTGCTTCGAGATCCATTAGCAGGAACGCAAGGTCAGAAAGGGTGTCTATCCAGCGGAATTGCAGATTGAACTCAATGCAGTCAAAGAGGCGCAACTCATCTTGAAACAGGGTAATATTTGCCAGATGTAGATCGCCATGGCACTCGCGCACATGTCCTTGACGTTTTCGTTCGCGTAATGCGCCTTCTAGGCGGTTAAACTCAGCAGCGACCTGTTCCGATAATCCACGTAGGCGCGGTTGTAAAGCGCGCTCTTTAAGGAGTGCTAGGCTGACTTGGAAATTGTCGTTGACTAGGTTCCAGAGAGTCTCCGGCTCACCCCAGGGGCTGTCGGTCGCGACCATCGGAATGCGTTGATGAAAGTCGGCAATTTGCTCTGCCAGGAGATCGATCCAGCGTGCTTGAAAGAGCTGTCTCGCCAGCATGCGATCTAGGCGTTGCTCGGGATCAAATTGGCGCATGCGCACGGCGTATTCAAAAGGTGCGCTGGCATCTCCCAGACGTGGTGCTAAAGTGCTGCCGCTGATAGGGATCACGGCTTGGTACAGATCTGGCGCTAAGCGCTGGTTAAGGCGTAATTCCTCTTCGCAGCAGGTACGACGCTGCTCTAATGAGGTAAAATCGAGAAAGCCAAAATTAACGGGCTTCTTGATTTTGTAGGCGAGATCGCCGGTTAAAATCAACCAAGATATATGAGTTTCGATCACTTCGATCTGGTGGCAGGGGTGCGGAAAATCTTCACCTCGACGCAGTGTCTCGATCAATTCATAAAACATAGTTGTCCAAATTTCACCACTATTGAGCAGAGATTATACTGATCTAATGGCAAAAAAGAGAGCAAAAACCTCATCCCGTCCACGTCGCTCTTCAGCAAAAAAGCGTTCTATCTGGTCTTTTCTGATCGGATTAGCGCTGAAGTTAAGCTTGTTGGGCGCAGTATTTTTGGCGGTGATTCTTGTGTATACCGATGCTCAAGTGCGTGAGAAGTTTGAAGGTAAGCGTTGGGCTTTACCGGCTAAGGTCTATGCACGCCCACTAGAACTTTATCCTGGTCAGCCTCTAACCTTGGCGGATCTGCGCTTAGAGTTACAAAGTTTGGGTTATCAGCTGGTGCCGGCGGTGAATCGTCCAGGAAGTGCCGAATTGGGTAATCAGAGAGCGCGAATTCACACTCGGGGCTTTGCTTTCCCGGATGAGCCGGAGCTACCACGCCGCTTAGTACTTGATTTCCAGGGAGAGCGATTACAGCGTATTCGTGATGAGGTTGCGGGTCGCGATTTGCCGTTAGTGCGGATGGAGCCGGTGTTGATTGGTGGCATCTATCCGCACACGAATGAAGATCGTGATCTGATTCGTTTGCAGGATGCGCCGGATTATTTGGTCGATGCTTTGATTGTTGTTGAAGATCGAAGCTACTACAGTCACTTCGGGATCTCCTTGAAAGGGATGAGTCGTGCCGCTTGGGTAAACTTTCGGGCCGGACGTTTTGTCCAAGGAGGCAGTACTCTTACCCAGCAGCTCATCAAAAACTTCTACCTCACGTCCGAACGTACCCTGTCGCGTAAGTTATTAGAGCTGCCGATGGCTTTGGTCATGGATATGCGTTATTCCAAAGATGAGATTTTGGAAGCCTATCTGAATGAGGTGTATCTCGGACAGTCAGGTTCGCGTGCGATTCATGGTTTTGGTTTAGCCAGCCAGTTTTATTTCTCGCGTCCTTTGCCGGAATTGGATCTGCATCAAGTCGCTTTATTGGTCGCCCTGGTCAAGGGACCCTCTTTTTACGATCCGAGACGTAATCCCGAGCGGGCTTTAACCCGGCGCAATCTCGTGTTAAATCTGCTGCATGAGGAGGGTGTGATCACAGCAGAGGCGTTACGCCAAAGCTTAGAGAAACCTTTGGATGTGGTGCAGAGTCGCAGTTTGCAGAAGGGGGCTTACCCAGCCTATCTCGATTTGGTCAAACGCCAGCTGCGTAAGGATTATCGTGATGAAGATCTCGGCTCGGAAGGCTTGCAGGTATTTACATCGCTGGATCCGATAGTGCAGTCCAGAGCTGACCAAGCACTGGTTTCCACTTTGAACACACTGGAACAGCGTCATGGTGCGGCGGGTAAAGACCTTCAGGGAGCGGTCGTGGTGACAGATCCGCAGACCGGGGAAGTCTTGGCGATGGTGGGCGGGCGCGATACGCGCTTTGAGGGGTTTAACCGGAGCCTGGATGCGATCCGTCCGATAGGGTCTCTGGTGAAGCCCGCCGTTTATCTAGCGGCTTTGGAACGAGGGTATACTCTTGTCAGCCCGCTGCAGGATGAGCCGATCAACTTGCGTCTGCCTAATGGTGATGTTTGGACACCACAAAATTTTGATCGTCAAACGCATGGAACGGTGCTCTTACATCGAGCTTTAGCGCGCTCATATAATTTATCAACAGTGCATCTAGGTATGGAGATCGGATTGCCGCGTGTCATTGATATGATGCGGCGTTTGGGCGTGGAGCGTCATCTGGATGCCTTCCCTTCACTGCTCTTGGGCGCACAGGGTATGTCGCCCTTAGAGGTGGCTGAAATGTATCAAACCTTTGCCGCCAATGGTTTTCGCATGCCTTTACGGTCGATCCGTATGGTCACAACTGCGGAGGGCGAAGAGCTGTCACGTTATCCTTTCCAGTTGCGTCAGCAGGTCGAAGCTAAGCATGTGCATCTGATTCAATATGCTTTGCAAGAGGTCGTGCGTGAAGGGACAGCACGGAGTATTTATCAACAGTTACCTTCAAATTTGAATGTGGCCGGGAAAACAGGAACCAGCAATGATCAGCGTGATAGTTGGTTTGCCGGTTATACTGGCAATCGCTTGGCTGTGGTTTGGGTCGGTCGTGATGATAATTCGCGCTTACCTTTTACTTCGACAGGAGGGGCTTTGCCGGTCTGGACGGCGCTGATGAAGGCGGAAAAACCAACGCCCTTACAAGCAAGTCGCCCACAAGGTATAGAGTATGCTTGGATCGATGAGGAGACGGGTTTGCGCTCGGACCCTCGCTGTGAAGGTTCACGTCAGCTGCCCTTCTTAGAAGGGAGCGCACCCCTGCGTAGTGTAGATTGTGGTCAGTTTAACCTGCCCACTGAGGCACCAAGTGGTTCGGGCGCGGATCCAGACGCAGGTTGGTTTAGAAATTGGTTTCGATGAGGAAGAGTAGATGAGTCAGAAATGGATTCCCTTGTTGGCGGGGGCCGTGTTTTTAACGGGTTGTGCGACCTCCAATCCATTTAGCAATGTACCGATTGAGGATCGTGGAGGTCGTCCTGCGGCAGCACCTGCGCCCCTACCCACGGAGGTGCCTGGGGTAATTGTGACACCAGTTGATCCCGGAATGGGAGTTAGTGTGCAGCCGATTGAAGTCACTTCAGTGGTGCGCAGTCAAAGGGATCTGCCGCCTGCCGATGAGATGTGGCAGCCTGTTTCTCCTCAGATTCAATCGCCAGCGCCTCAGTCTGGGGCGCCGATGCAGCCGGCACCACAACCCTTGTCGATGCCTGCTGCGATCCCCTCCGATAACACCGCTGTGGTCGCGCTTTTGGAAGGAGCGCGTCTTGATTCAGAACAGGGGGATCTACGTGCAGCGCAGACGCGCTTAGAGCGTGCTTTGCGCATCGCACCACGTGAGGCCGAAGTTTATTACCAGTTAGCGGATGTAAAACGCCAGCTAGGGCAGTTTCTAGATGCTGAGCAGGTGGCTCTACGTGGAGTGGGTGTGGCTGAAGGTCAGCGTCAGGAATTACGGCGTTTATGGATTCTGATCAGTCAGATTCGCAGTGAAGCCGGAGATTTGGCCGGCGCTGAAGATGCACGTAATGCAGCGGCAGCATTTTAATTAAAGCCTAAGTGCCCGGTAAGATCGAAAGTCGAGGCGTTTAAGACGCCTCGTTTTCTTATGCTTGACCCTCTTTTACGAGCGTTCGCAAACTCAAATGCAGTGCTAGCGCTAAGGGGGGGAGGCTTAGGCTCAAGCCGAAGGCAAACCCGTCGCGGGTGCCTGATCCAAGCAGGGGTTCTGGACCAAAAAACACCAAGCTGATCGCAAGAGTAACACTGCCAACTAAGCCTAACCCGCGGGCTTGCAGGTTAGAGAGAAATAAACTGGCAGCGGCCAGCGTTAGGGGGACGCCGATGGCCAAAAACTGAGTGTAAGCCACTCCGTACTCCGTGCGTCGCGCCAGTTCAAAAAAGGCGATCAGCCCTAGTAACCAGCGCCCCCAAGCCGCCATGGACCAAAACCACAAACGGCCTCGAGCGAGCAGCACACTGGCCAGAAAAGGCAGGGCGACATAATAGGCCAGATTTTCGGTCATCCGGAGTAGGGCTTGTTGATCCATGCCGTCTGATCTGAGCGTGAGCCCAGCTAAAGCCGCCGCTGCAATAAATAAGCTGCTGACGGCAAACACTTTTACCAGGCCATGCCAGGCTTGCTCCTGATCCTGTTTATGCTGTTGCAGTAGCACTAGGCTTACCCCGCACGCGCTGATCAAGAGAAGGAGCTGTCCGGCGATCATCAGCATCTTTTATCTCCTTTAACTTAACTGCGCAAAAACACGATCAGCGGCGGCTAAGGTCGCATCCAGATCGGCTTCGCTGTGTGCGTTAGAGATAAAACCTGCTTCATAAGCCGAAGGCGCGAGATAGATGCCTTCTTTCAGCATGCCGTGGAAGAAGCGACTGAAAGCCGCCGTGTCGCAGGCGGTCGCATCCGCAAAGCCCGTGATCTGAGTTTGTGAGGTGAAGAAGAGACCAAACATGCCCCCTACGCAGGTAGTAGTAAAAGGAATCTGATGCTTATCCGCCATCGCTTTCAGACCTTCGGTCAGGTACTCGGCCTTGGCACTTAAGGCTTCATATACACCGTCTTCACAGAGGGCATTCAGCATGGTTAAGCCTGCGGCCATCGCCAGAGGGTTGCCTGAGAGTGTTCCCGCTTGATAAACCGGTCCAAGCGGAGCGATGTGCGACATAATATCGGCACGTCCACCAAAAGCGCCTACGGGTAAGCCGCCACCGATAACTTTTCCCAGGGTGGTTAAATCCGGTGTGACCCCATAGTAAGCTTGCGCACCCCCTAGTGCGACGCGGAAGCCGGTCATCACCTCATCAAAAATTAATACCGTGCCATACTGGGTGCAGATACGGCGGAGCCCTTCCAGGAAACCTGGAACAGGAGGGATACAGTTCATGTTGCCAGCAACAGGCTCCACAATGATGCAGGCGATCTCCTGACCGATTTCCGCAAACACCTTCTCAACGGATTCCAGATCATTAAAGGTCAGGGTGAGTGTGTGCTCTGCCAGCGCGGCTGGAACGCCCGGTGAATTGGGTTCTCCGAGTGTTAGAGCGCCTGAACCGGCTTTAACTAATAACGAGTCTGAGTGGCCATGGTAGCAGCCTTCAAATTTGACAATCTTGTCACGACCGGTGAAGCCTCGCGCTAAACGAATGGCGCTCATGGTCGCTTCCGTCCCCGAGCTGACCATACGTACCATTTCCATAGAAGGAACGAGTTCGCAGACCTTATCTGCCATGGTGGTTTCGATGGCGGTTGGGGCACCAAAACCAAGTCCACGATCAAGCGCTTCACGCACCGCTGCAATCACAGGTGGATAGGCGTGTCCCAAAATCATAGGGCCCCAGGAGCCGATGTAATCGATATAACGCTGATCGTCTTCATCATAAATGTAAGCGCCGGCACCGCGCTTAAAGAAAATTGGCGTGCCGCCGACGCCTTTGAAGGCACGCACAGGCGAGTTTACGCCACCGGGGATATGCTTTTGCGCGGCTTGGAACAAGAGTTCAGATCGAGACATGGAAAAGGGTTCCTTCACACTGGATTGGAAAAAAGGGCACTGAAGGCTTGCGCCTGCTGACGTATATCGGTGCTGGAAAAGAGCGCATGTACCACCGCAATCATCTCAGCACCGGCTGCGATCACTTGCGCACTATTATCCAGATTCAACCCCCCAATCGCCACCTTGGGTAAGTGGATCTGTTCAGCGGCGTTCTGAAAGAGCTCAATAGGTGCGCGTGATGCAAGTGGTTTGGTTTGCGAAGGGAAGCAAGCCCCAAAGGCGACATAGCTGGCGCCCTCTTCTGCGGCGCGTTTCGCCAGCGCTAAGTCTTGGTGACACGTTGCGCCAATGATGGCTTGATCGCCGAGTAAGCGTCGGGCCTGTTCAACAGAGCCGTCCTTTTGCCCCAGATGCAGTCCCACCCCTAATTCAGCCGCAAGCTCCAAATCATCGTTAATAATTAGAGTACGTTGATAGGCGGCACATAGATTGGCTAGGGCGCGACCTTCGGCTAGACGTTTGCGTTTGTTTTGTGATTTTTCGCGATATTGCAGCAATTGCGCGCCGCCTAATAGAGCCTGCTCACAGGCAAAGAGCAGTTGTTCTTGTGTGGGTAAAAGCGTGGCGTCAGTAATCGCGTACAAACCTTTAAGAGAAGCGGACATGCTCAGGATCACTCATGGTCATTAAAGCGAAGGATTTGTATCATAGACTGTAAATCAGTGCGACCATTCAGGCCGCTCAGTGACGTTCAGTGATTCTTAGAGAGGTGGGTGTGATTAAAGTTGGTATTGTCGGTGGAACGGGTTATACAGGGGTTGAGCTGTTACGTATTCTGGCTAATCACCCACAGGTCAAAGTTGAGGTGATTACGTCACGCTCGGAAGAAGGTATCGCGGTTGCTGATATGTTCCCGAATTTGCGTGGGCATTTCGATCTGGCTTTTACGGTACCGGATGTTGAGCGCTTAGCGCAGTGTGATGTGGTATTCTTTGCGACCCCGCATGGTGTAGCCATGAGTTTGGCACCTGAGTTGATTGCGCGTGGCGTAAAGGTGATTGATTTGGGCGCAGATTTCCGTATCAAGGATGTGGCGGTCTGGGAGGACTGGTACAAAATGTCGCATACCTGCCCCGATCTTGTGGCTCAAGCGGTGTATGGTTTGCCTGAAGTGAATCGTGAAGCGATTGCCTCAGCGCAGTTGATCGCGTGCGCGGGCTGTTATCCGACCGCTACCCAGTTAGGCTTTTTGCCTCTTCTAGAGGCGGGATTGGTGGATCATCGTCGCTTGATCGCCGATTGTAAATCGGGGGTGAGTGGCGCCGGTCGTGGCGCGAGTGTCGGCTCTCTTTTATGTGAAAGCAGCGAAAGTTTTAAGGCGTACGGTGTTGCCGGACATCGTCACCTGCCCGAAATTCGTCAGGGTTTAAGTTTAGCGGCCGGTAAGCCGGTTGGGTTGACCTTTGTGCCGCATCTGACCCCGATGATCCGAGGGATTCATGCCACGCTTTACGCCACGCTGAAGGACCCTGTGGATCAAGGCTTGCAGACCTTGTTTGCTGAGCGTTATGCCCATGAGCCCTTTGTGGATGTCATGCCTGCGGGAAGCCATCCTGAAACACGCAGCGTGAAAGGCTCTAATGTGTGCCGTATTAGTGTGCATCGCCCACAGAATGACGATACGGTTGTTGTCTTGTCGGTGATTGATAATTTGGTCAAAGGCGCTTCAGGTCAAGCGGTTCAGATTATGAACCTGATGTTTGAGCGTCCAGAAAATGAGGGTTTGCAGCAAGTGGCGTTGATGCCCTAATCAGGATAGGAAGGGTCAATACTTGACTGTTTTGGTAGGTTTAGTCAGAATGCCGTTCTCATACAGAGGTGATATGGACCATGACTGAACAAGCAGACGAAATGACCCTTCACTTTACTCAAGCCGCTGCGGCAAAAGTCCGAAGCTTGATCGAAGAGGAAGAAAACGACAATCTGAAGCTGCGAGTGTTTATCACCGGTGGCGGTTGTGCGGGTTTTTCTTATGGGTTTACTTTTGATGAAGACGTGGCTGAGGATGATACGGCCATCACAACTGATGGTGTCACCCTCTTAGTCGATCCTATGAGT
Source organism: Nitrincola tapanii (assembly GCF_008368715.1). Taxonomy (GTDB): domain Bacteria; phylum Pseudomonadota; class Gammaproteobacteria; order Pseudomonadales; family Balneatricaceae; genus Nitrincola; species Nitrincola tapanii. The sequence continues at coordinate 4,364 of NZ_SMRS01000010.1, read as the reverse complement.
TTCCAGTATCTTGTGGGGGCTCAGGTGGATTATCAGGAAGGACTGCATGGGTCGCAATTCATGATCAAAAATCCGAATGCGGCCACCACCTGTGGTTGTGGTTCTTCCTTCTCCATCTAAGCGGCAGCGCTCAATAAAAAAGCGAGGAGTGACTTCTGTCCTCGCTTTTTATCAGGATTTCTCTTCTATACATCTTACTCCAAGCCTAATCCTAGCCTGTAGGCGTAGCGATTTAGGCCGAGTAAATTCCGCCTAAGCAACGAGGCCCCTTGGCCCCGGTGACGCTGGGTAGATTCCCACTTAAATGCTGGATACGTCTTTCTGCGAGCCAAGCAAAAGCACAGGCCTCAACCCAGTCTGGATCGAGTCCTAAAGCGGCTGTGGTTTGAATCGGTTGTTGCAGCCAAAAATTAAGACGCTGTTTGAGGTAAGTGTTGTGACTGCCGCCGCCGCAAAGATATACGCCATACGCTTGGCTAGCGAGCGGTTGTAGAGCTTGGTGAATACTCAAGGCGGTGAACTCTGTGAGGGTGGCTTGTACATCTTCAGCTCGTATAGGGGCTGAGAAAGCTTCAAGTTCATCCAGTAAAGCTTGTAGATGGAAAACTTCGCGGCCAGTGCTGCGTGGCCCTTGGCGTTGAAAGTAAGGATGGCTGAGAAGCTGTTGTAAGAGCCTACTCTGCACTTGTCCGCTAGCCGCCCAGGCACCGTTAGCATCGAATTTAAGCTGGCGCTGATGCTGAATCCAGGCATCGAGTAAAACATTCCCGGGGCCCGTGTCAAAACCTATGACTGTGTGAGTTAAATCCTTGGGAAGCCAAGTCAGGTTGGCCATGCCACCAATGTTGATCACGACACGATCTTCGTTTAGGGCGTGAAATAAGGCTTGATGAAAAGCAGGCACTAAGGGGGCACCTTGTCCTTGTGCGGCCAGATCACGGCGACGAAAGTCGGCGACCACCGCGATGCCGGTTTGCTCTGCTAATCGATTCGGATCACCTGCCTGTAAAGAGGTACCAAGTTGAGGAAGGTGTCTTAAGGTCTGGCCATGGCTGCCTATCGCGGTAATTTTGTGTGTCGGTACGGAGGCTTTGGCTAATAACGCTAGACTGGCTTCGGCAAAGAGATCGGCTAGACTCAGGTCGAGTGCAGCCCAGCGCTCGATTTCATTGTCACCGGGCTGAGTGAGAGCCAGAATTTCTTGGCGTAGGTTTTCAGGTAGTGGATGGTTATGAGTACAGAGAAGTTGAAACTTGGGTTCAAACTCAACCAGTACGGCATCGATACTATCCAAGCTAGTGCCTGACATCAGGCCGATATACCTATTTGACGACATATCTATCCTATAAAGAAAAGTCATTATTTAAATGGCTAGATGCTTCCTTTGAATGATGCGCTAAGTTTTGCGGCTCTAGCATTTGTTGGCGTTGTTGCAGTACTTGTTGGCGAAAGCGTTGTTGATCCTGAAGGGATAAGCTTTGGCTGGCGCGGGAAACCACTTGCATAGGGTCTTGGTGCTGGCCACGAATACGATACTCATAATGAAGATGTGGGCCTGTAGCTAAACCCGTCATGCCAACGTAACCAATAATCGTACCTTGTTCTACAGTCTGCCCTAGCTTTAATCCTGAAGCGTAATCATTTAGATGCGCGTAGAGCGTAGTGATTTCACCTGGATGCTCAAGGATAATGGTATTTCCATAACCCCCGAGCGAACCCTTTTCTATCACACGCCCTGTGGCTGTGGCACGGACAGGAGTGCCCATTGCGGCAGCAAAATCAACTCCGCGATGAGGACGCTTTTGGCCCAGAATAGGGTGCCAGCGTTCTGTTTTAAAGCCAGAGCTGATGTAACGATAGGCGACAGGACTGCGTAAAAATTGTACTTTCTCGCTTAACCCTTGGGGATCATAAAATGCAGACTGCCCTTGTGCATCCGTAAAGTAAAACCGCTCAATCCACTCTTCTTGGCTATGTACGCGTAGGGCTAAAAGCTGGCCACGGCCTGTGTGAATGCGATCAAGGGTTTCCATTTCATAAAGCAGCTGAATACGGTCTCCTCTTTGCAAGCCTTGCAAAAGATCGAGTCGCCACTCTAGAGCTTCTGTCAGTTGCTGAATTAAACGTTCAGGGAGTGAGTGCTGTTCCAATTCGCGAAATAAATCATGACGAATCCTAAGATCAATTTGTGCGAGATGGCGTTCAGGGGTGGCAGTCAGCTGCTGGTCCGGCATAAAACGGCCATCCGTTTGGCGCAAAAAAAACAGATGCTCATCTTCAAATATTAAGGCAAAGGCAAGAGTTTTGTCGGCAGCACGGTGCAGGCGTAATTCTGTACCGGGTCGAATCATCAAGGCTTGATGAGTTTGTAGTGTTTGAAAAATGACTTGCCGATCCGCTGCATGTAAACCTGAACGCAGCAATACGTCATCCAGTCTTTCGTTATAGAGAAATACATAACTAATCTGATGCACCAACTCTGATGGGCGATCTGTACTGGGAGGAATCAGCTGGAAACTGAGATCAGAGTATAGAGGGGGGTGTTCAATTTTTTCCGTAGAGGGTGTTGAAGATAGGTGAAGAGCGCCGGTGAAGAGTAGCAAAAGCCCAGCCGCCGCGAATACGCGAGTCGGGGTCAGAAAATTTGTAGGCAAAAATCTCAACACGGGAAAAACCTATGACGCTCTATGTTCAAAGTAGATTAGAGGTGGATATCTGTTTCAAGCTAAGTTTGTCAAGTTATTCAGCCAAACGGTAGAATGCTGCGCACACGATAACCGGTACTGGATTAACATGAAAATGACCAAGCTTACATTGCTAGAGGATCTGAAAGCTCGAGGATTAATTGCACAGATGACAGATGAGGAGGCTTTGGCGTCTCACCTCGCTGAAAGTGCTGTGACACTTTATTGTGGCTTTGATCCCACAGCGGACAGTTTGCACCTCGGCCATCTGGTGCCCCTCTTGATGCTGCGTCGTTTCCAGGAGTATGGGCATCGTCCGATTGCCTTGGTGGGGGGTGCCACGGGAATGATTGGCGATCCAAGCTTTAAGGCTCAGGAGCGTCAATTAAACTCGACCGAAGTTGTTGCGGCTTGGAGTGAATGCCTTAAGCAGCAGATCAGTCAGTTCATCTATTTTGATGATGAGAAGGGCGCCATTCTGGCAAACAATTATGACTGGACTGCCAATGTAGATATGCTGACATTTTTACGAGATATCGGTAAACACTTCACAGTCAATAAGATGATTGCAAAAGAATCGGTTCGTCAGCGTATCGAGCGTGAGGATTCTGGTATCTCTTTCACAGAGTTTACCTATCAAATTCTACAGTCTTATGATTACCAGGTTTTAAATGAGCGCTATAACTGTACCTTGCAGATTGGTGGTTCAGATCAATGGGGTAACATCACCGGTGGTATCGATCTGACACGGCGGATGAATGCCAAACATGTTCACGGCTTAACTCTGCCGCTGATTACTAAGTCTGATGGTACTAAGTTTGGTAAAACAGAGGGGGGTGCTGTTTGGTTAAGCCCACAAAAAACATCACCCTATGCTTTTTATCAATTCTGGCTGCAGACGCCTGATGCGGATGTTTATCGTTTTCTGAAATTCTTTACCTTCTTGAGTGTTGATGCGATAGATGCCTTGGAAGAGCAGGATCGAACTACTGAAGGTCGACCACAGGCCCAGCGCGTGCTTGCTGAAGAGGTCACGCGCTTAGTGCATGGCGAAGAGCTGCTTGCCGCTGCGCAAAGAATCACGCAAGCACTTTTTTCCGGTGATCTATCACAGCTAAGCCAAGCTGATTATCAGCAATTACAGCAAGATGGTCTGCCGGCTACACAATTGCCCAAGAGTTTGGAGGAAGTGTCGCTGACAAGTCTCCTAGTAGATGCTGAAGTGGCGGCAAATGGTAAACAAGTGAAAGATGCGTTGCAGCGTGAGTCGGTATGGGTAAATGATCAGGTGTGCGGTATGGAACACAACATGCAGTGCGCTGATCTCTTTACTCAGCAGAATGCACGTTTTGGAACCTATTTCTTAGTTAAGCTGGGCAAAAAGAAACATCATCTGTTCTATTTCTAAGAGAAGAAAAAAAGGAGCGCTTTCATCTAATACAGGGAAGGCGCTGTGCAGAAACAAGCTGTCCAGAAAAGAGTGTGTTGAGATAAGAGTTAAGATTTTTTTATCGTAACGGCTTGACCGACCTAAAGGGTCTCTGTAATATTCTCGCCTCGCTTGAGACGAAGCCTTCCGGCCTCGGTTGGAGAAAGAGATTCTCTCAGCGATAGAAGCAGTTTAGTTCATTGTTTTCAAACAAGAATAAGTTGCTTCGGAAGTGTTAAGCGCAATCGCGG